>UCLB01000043.1:10202-36189 GCA_900473205.1 Hyphomicrobiales bacterium | reverse complement strand
ACAGAGGGGGGTAAGCCACGGGCGATAGTGAAAAATCGATATCGAGGGCGCCGCTGGGTTATCTCTCCCCTTGTGGGAGAGAAAGCGATTTCAACATCTTAAGCTTGCTTAAGTGTTAGAAATCGCAAGTGAGGGGTCTGCCGCACCCTCGGCGGACCCCTCACCTGAAAAATCTATGACTTAGCTTTGCTAAGGTCATGATTTTTCTTCCTCTCCCACAAGGGGAGAGGTAACTCGCCGCGCCCTGACACTCAAAAATCAGACATCACCACTCAACTAGCCGCAAATTTCACCAGCTTCACCGCCTCAAAATTCTGCACCCCACCGCCCACGCGCTTTGTGTGCATTATACACATAGCGTTAAGGGGCACGATTTAAGGTGCAGTACGCGGAGTTAACAATGCCAACAAAAGCCTATTCTTACATCCGAATTTCAACAAAAGAGCAGCGCAAAGGCAGAGGTGAAGAACGGCAGTTAGAAGCTGCGCAAGCATATGCGGCTCAGCATGGCTTAGATTTAGACGACAGCTTACGCGATCTTGGTAAATCCGGTTATCACGGCGATCACGTTAAGTCTGGTGCGCTAGGCCGGTTCATCGATTTGGTGGCAACGGGCCAAATTGCCGTTGGTTCGTATCTGCTTGTCGAGAACCTCGACCGCCTATCCCGACAGACACCAATCGACGCGCAGGCGCAATTCATAGCGCTGCTTCAAGCTGGAATAAAAATCGTCACGCTGACAGATAGACAGGTGTACGAACGCGGGCGTGATTTCACGCAAATGATTATCTCGTTGACCATCATGAGCCGTGGTCACGAGGAAAGTGCGAGAAAATCCTACAACAGCAAAAAGAATGCAGATGCTTTACGAAAGGACATGATCGCTGGCCTCCCTCGCTTTCTACCTCAATGCGTGGGGTGGATCGATCAGAGCCGATTTCAAGGAAGCAAGGACTGCAAGTTCACGCTAAATGAACACGCTAAAACAGTTCAGAAAATTTTTGAACTAGCCGATCAGGGCGTCGGACCCTTAAAAATCGCTCGTCTGCTGAATGAGGCAAACACGGCTCCGCTAAAAGCCAGCAGTTCGAAATGGTGGGAAACAACCGTGATCCGCATTTTGAAAAACGAAACCGCAATTGGCACGCTGCAAGTCCATGATACGGTTGATGGCAAACTCGTGCCTATGGGCGATCCAATTCCAAAGTATTATCCAGCTGCGGTCAGTGAAGAAATTTTCTGGCGTGTTCAACGGAATCGTTCACAAGTCGCTAGGACAGGTCGGAAAGGTCTAAAGTACGCGAATCTATTCCAGATGATCACCCGATGTGTTCACTGCGATGGCGGCCTGGGTTTGGTGAGATCGACCAGAAATGATTTCCAGTATTACCGTTGCAAGACCCGCTACGAGGACAAAACGTGTCCCGGCCCTAAGAAAATGTTTCCGTACACGAATTTGGAAAACAGTATTCTAGATCACGTGACCGATTTCTATCTCGACAGTAAGCTAGGCGTCACCAAGACGTCCGTGCAGCGTGATGTCTTGGTAGAGGAAGCCCAAGGTGTCGATGACGATCTGCTCGATCTCGAAAAGCGCCGCAAGAATGCGATGTCGATGGCAGAACTTGCGGACGACGACCAGACACGTTTGGAATTCGTCGCACGCATCCGACAGCTTCGCGGACAGATCGAGCAGTTGAAAGCTAAATCGAACGAACTTCGTGCGGCCATTGGATCGATTGACGACCAAGCCAGCAAACTTCATGATGTGAGCGAGACAATCGCTGCGGAGCGCGCGTTGTGGAAGACTGGTACCGACGAAGAGATATTCGTAAGCCGGTCCAAGGTCGCGCAATCGATCAAGCGTTTCGTTTCTCAAATACAGGTCGATTTCGCGCTACAGACTGCAACAATTTACGTCGCAGGCTACACCCGGATTTATCTTTTCGACCGTGCTGGCACTCGGATCATAACACTCAACAATATCGAGCAGCCTTGGGATGAAATTCGAGAGATGCTTCTTACCGATGGAGCGACCGAAAGTCAGATAACGGTGGCTAAAGAGGCCCATTCAAAACTTCGAGCTGCGGCGTGATTATTTTCGCTTGCTCTTGCGCACCATCTTCTTCATCAATTCCTCCGCTGACCAATCGGGGGATACAGTCAGGGCCGCAATCGCCTGACTGTTGGACAGCAGTCGTTAAACGCCAACGGCTGTTTCGCTTGGTCAGCACCTAATCGTCCGTGGTTCTCATAGCGACGAATTTGCGTGGAATGCCATCTTCCACAATCACGACCTTCTGTGGGACCGACTTGCCTCTTACCTTTGCCTCCAAGGCAAAAGTTAGCAGGTTCAACTCGGCTTCTGTAATCGCTCGATATGGTGTCGAGAAATGGCTCCCGTACTCGTCAAGGGCAGTCTCGTTCCTGTACGTGATGTGAAAGAAGTACTTGGTCATAACGCCTTCGCAGATGCTCACGGTGGGTCCAACCAATTTGTGAGTGCATCGTTCCGGCTGATCGTCTAATATTCAGTTCACTAATTAAGGGTTTATGAGAGTTAACTAAAAAGAGTTTTTGATTGTGTTTTGTACGCTACCGTACGCTATATATGTCGTACTAGAATACCGCTCCGCATTACGATAGGTAGGGGAAATGGCAGACCTATTTGACCGGATTGAGAACGTTATTGGTAACTCCGTCGAGTTGTTCTTCTTCAATGAACTCTGGACGGTGCGCGTCATTGAAGACGGTGCTGCGACCACGACCACTTATGAGGATGAAGCGGCAGCGGTCCAATTCGCCGAAGCCGAGATGGCACGTCTTGGTCTCACTGGGATCATTCGTTTGTGATCAACTTGCGCGCAAAGAGCGTGCGAATACAACGCCTCCGCAAAAAGTAGCGGAACCATTTTCTCACTGATTGATTACTCTGGTGTCATCTAAAGCCCACTAGAGATGACAGTCACCGAGCCCTCCCCCGGTAACGTGACAAGCCAGTGCTGGCTAATCGCTTCGGTCGCTGTTGGTGACTCATTCGACCGAAGTTTTCGTGCCCGTCCCCAAACACTTCGATATGATTAGCCAGCACTGGTCCCCTCTGGGGATTAGTTGCCGTAAGCAATAATCTGCCATTGCGTGTTGACCGCCGTCATTTGACCGCCCGTTGCTGCTGATTGAATGACTTGTCCATGCGGTCCCGGTGTAACGTAAAAGTTGTTCGCATCCGCATAGATGTAACCACCGTAAACGACGCCACTACCATCGTTGTTTGATTTGTCGGTGGTAAACGGGTGTGTAGTCATGCCGACTGTGTAGCCGTTATTCGCAACCGTACAAACGAGCGTCCAACCCATCATTTTTGGTACGCGACCCAAAGTATGCGGGATTGCAACACGAGTTCCGTTTGTCCAGTTCGTCTGAGCGCTATAGAAAATGCCGTTCGCAGCAGCAGCGTTATCAATTGCAGCTGATACAAACGCCGTAGTTGCGAGACGTGTGGAGTTGTTGCCGATAGATTGAGTAGGTGCGGTTGGTGTCCCTGTGAATGCAGGGGAAGCAACGTTTGCGGGGAGAAAGCCAAGAATTCCCGTGATATCAGCTGCCGTAATGACTAATTCGTGGGTATGCGAAGTAGCCGAAACCGTGTTGGTTGAGGTGTTCGTTATCGTACCGGGTGTGCCAAGGGTAATTGTACGGTTTGCCGCTATCGTACCGCCACCTGATAGACCGTTGCCTGCAACGATCTGCGTTGCCTGAACTGCCGGGGTAGGAAGATTACCGCTAGTCCAGACCGTATTAGTGGTCGAACCTACTCGATGTCCTAGACCATCGACACCGCCAGTGTTTCGGATCACGATGCCATTGAGGCCGGTGCCTTCAACAGATGCGCGTTCGTTGTAGATTAAGATGCCCCCACCAGTGCCATCTGTTGACTGAATGTAAGCCTGACGGGTGGCTACTCCATCAATCGTTTTGAAGAATGTGATAAACGGATCAGACGCGTCGTTTGGCGATATCAATCTGAGCGCTTCGCCACCGGTCGAAATCGTATGCATTCCAGTCTGGGCAAGCGTCGTAATGCCATCATAAGCGCCACTGATACGGGCATTTGGCAACGTGCCGCTCGTCAACTGGCTGGCGTTCAATGCAGTTAGTGCCGCTCCATTGCCTGAATACGTTCCGGTAAATGTTGTCGCTGTCATCGTCGTAGCCGCAACAGCATCCGCGCTTATCGTCCCGCTGAATTTCGGATTGCTCGCGTAGTTCTCAAGGCGGAAAGCAGCGCCATCGTAGATTACAGTCGTTGCCGATCCAGCTACGATCTGCCCTGCGGCCAATGCAGCGCCATCCTGTTGTAGAATTGATTTCGCTCCAAGCCCGTTGACGTTGAGGGTCATTGCACCCGTGTTTGATTGGCTGGAGAAGAACGCTAAGCGCTCACCTTTCACATAGCCCGCTGGAGCCATTTGCATCGTCAATATGAGTGCAGAAGCAGTTCCGGTGGTCGTATAAAAGGCATTGATGCGGTTCCAAAAGCGTTTGACCGCGCCTCGTGTATCAGTTGTTACCAGCTGCACGGCGCTAGGTTGCGCACCTTTCGGTAGTCCGTTTGGGGCAGCACTATTATTCAGTACGTCCTGTTCATTCCAGTTGCTTGCAGAGATATCTGCCATCGATCACCACCTTGTTTTTATTATTGTTTTGGTGCTGTCCGGTATTTAATCGGATTTCTTATTTTTTTGGTCTTCAATCCCGCTATCTGCGAGGTAATCGTTGATTGCGTTGTGCAGGGCCTCGCCATCATCTGTGCCAGCGCGAAGTGCTTCCCGACTGAAATTGCGCAACCAGCTGATGTGATCTCGAATGCCGCCCTTTGTCATTTGCGCTTGCGGTATTCCTGTCATCCATTTGACCACGCGACTATGTGGGTTACGTGCGGCAATGTTTGCCTCAGCCCTAAGCGTTTTGGGGTTCTGCGTGATAGTGCCTGCGGTCGGCTTAATGCCTTCATCTGCAAAATCCTTCGCCAACTGCTTGGCGGCGGCATCGTCCATTGCCTTGCCGGCCCATCTCGCTTTAATGGGCGCAGCGATGGCTTGGCCTGCTTTGGCAGCAACCATGCCCGCGCCCTCACCAGCTGCGCTCATTGCAGCGTCTATAGCCTTGTCCTTGGCGTATTCGCCTACCGTTGGTGAGGTTGTCTTGCGTGGGTCCGAACACGCTGACTTTGGTATCGCCCTTGCAGCAGAACAGAGCCCACCACACCACGACCGCAAGAACGTGCGTCTTGCCGAAGCCAACGCCACCCTTGAACGTGACGCGCTTGTTTTCGAGAAATGCGTTGCAGAACTCGATTTGCTTTGGGCGCAGCTGCGAGCCGAACATGTCGAGCGCGAACGCCGGAATATCCTTGCGATAAATGTCGAGCAGCGCGTCGAACTGCGCTTCTTGCTCCTTTGTCATTGCCATTAGTAATCAACCGGTAGTTTAAGACCGGATATTTACCAGTGACATCAAATTGAATGCTTCAAACGAGCATCGGCCCGTTTCCCGGGGGCATTTGGGGCAATTTATCGATCAGACAGCGTAAATAATTGGAATTCGCTGGCCAACAACGAGAAGGTAATCACGACATGAAAGTACACATGAATATCGCCACAGGATGGAAGCGTGGCGAACTAATCGGTTGGTTCGAAGAGAACCCTGATACAGCAATCGATCCTGACCTGAAGCTGTCTGCTGTCAAACAATGGGTGATCAATCGTTATGGCGGCTGGCTAGAGCGTAACGACATCACCGAATACGATATTTACGAAACCAGTAGCGATCACTTCCGCATCAACTTCCTGCACGACACCGATGCGCAGGATTTTGTTCGCCAAATAGGCGGCACACTGTTGGAGGAATAATGGCAGTCAAAGACAAAGAAAAGAAAATCAAGGTTGACGAAGCCACGCATGACCATTTGAAGGCCATCGGCTTCAAAAAGGCAAGTCTGGAAATCCGAACGGTCGCCCGCCGACATCACCAGAGCTTAAAACAAAAGCCGCGTACATGTCGCCGGAAATGCTCGACAACCTTTACGACCTCGCCATGAACAGCACGAACGAAATGGTCCGTCTGCAAGCATCCAGTCGCATCCTGTCCTATAATGTTTCTGCCGCTGCGCAGGAGCAGAAGATCGACATGAACGTCAAGCATGGTTTTGGTGATTTCTTAGCCCGTACAAATGCTCGGCATAACGTGATCGAAGGCACGAGTACGTAATAGAAGCTTTAGACAACCTAAATTAATGCACTGCACTGGGTTTTGCACTTGTCAAAAATCTTTCGAATCTCGCCGTTCCAATGGAAAATTTTCGAGTTACGTTTCGCAAATCATTGAATTTCAACAACTTTGTAAAAAAGTGATGTCTACGGTCGTCTTTTTGTAAATTTTATTTTGACACGGCAGTATCTGCCTAGGTATAAGAGCCTCAGATCGAACAAACCCAACCGCCCACCATGATGTGGGCAAGTATAAGGAAAGCAACACTAAGACGCTCATCATGCTGGCCTACAGCTAGCCTGTTTAGATCGAACCGAATGAGCGGTTTCCGTCAGTAAAACTGACGAGACATAGTGTCTGGCTATTTCCTATAGGTTTTTCGATGGATAATCTCACTGCAACCATTCTTCATGGTCGTTTCGACACACTTCCTAATTTTGTCGCGATCCGTGACATCATCTCAGTTTCCGGCCACAAGTTCGTCTGGAACGAGATGAACGATGGCAATTACTCGGTGGGCTGGATCAATCCCGCTGACAATATCGTTCATTTCGTTTGTCAGCGAAAGGCAACTGGCGAGTTGCTGCTCAGCACATTGCAAGATCCAGCAACTGGAATGACTTTGCTCGGATTCAAAGGCGATGATAGACAAAAAGTCTCTTCCGAGATCGTAGACGAGTTTGGCCTGGGTGAAGCATGAGTATTCGGCATCAAGTACCGAAGCGGCTTCTTTCAGCGCTGGAAAGGACTGGCGATTTCGAGATCAGGCGCGGAAAACGCCACCTGCATCTTTATGTGAAGGGCCAGTTCTGCGGGATCGCGCCACACTGTGTAAAGGGTGATGGTTCCAGCCGATACACTGCTGAACGGAACGTGCTGTCTGCAATCAGACGAGCAGCCCGGTAATCAAACAACATTTCGACGCGACAGCGGTGGTGATGACCACCGCTGATCGCCAACCCATGATTTCAGGAGAAACAAAAATGAGCAATACCCGAGGCTTCCGGGCCATGACCCCGGCTGCATTCCCGACAGAACTCAAGGCGAAACGGATCGCTGCTTACGATGCACTTGCACGGCATCTTTCGGTGCAACACCAAGCGTTGGATATCATCATGGCGCTCGTCAATGATCAACACGCCATTGCCAGTCGGATCGCGCAAGACGTCGTGAATAACCTATCCGATGACGAGGTGAGTAAGATCACCGACTACATGGATGCTTGTGCCGCATTTGCTGCCAAGCCTCAAAATTGAAGGCAGCACTATGAGAATCGATCACAGCGCATTCCAGCCGTTGCCGAAAGAAGTGAAGCCAAAGCGCGCGCGAAAGATCAAGCCAAAGATCAGTTGGGAAGCTTTCACGGAAGCACCGACAAAAGTGAATAAAAGGAAAAAATGATGAAAAGCGCTGTAGAAACCGTGTTGAAAAAGTACCTGGACGCGTACGCTAAAGTCGAGCGCCTTGAAGAAAAGAACCGGGTTGCGTTAAGCGCGGCTGTCGGCCCCGGAGGAGCAATTGATGTGGTAAAGTGGAACAGCCTTAACAAAGGACATCTGGACGCCACCACTGGCCTCAAGGACGAGCGCGATTACAATCTAGAGGCGCTTCTGGCTTGGCATGCGGACCCAACGATCAACCTGATGGTTTGGAAGTTGGCAAATCCGAAACCATGATCACTGACATGCCCGGAAAGCTCCGGGCATTCACACCATGGAAACAATTCTCGTTATACGAGCGTCAAAAAAATAATGGAACTAAGATGATGATTCTAGAAACCAAATCAAAATTTTTCTCACGGCCTATCGAATGGTCTAAGGTGGAAGAAGATATTTCCCGCCGCTGCTACGATGAAACACACGGTTCGTATTCGGTCTATCGCGGAAAGACTGGCGTGCTTGGCAACAAGATTGCCGGTATGAATTGGACTTTTTACAATCCTCCCTCGGTTTCCGGACTTACAACCGCGATGAGCATGATCAAGCAATCCATGTCCTATTTGAAAGGTCGTGGTGAGAAGCGGCATTTCAATATCTCGCCATTTTATTACGAATGCACCTACAACGGCATTCCTCTTGAAACGGTCATCGCTCCGGTTTTGGAGCCGCTTGAAGAGTTTGGTGGGACAGCAATTGTGAACACCATCACATCGGATCGGTATGAAAGTGAACCTTTGGCTTACCTGAGCCTGTCCTTCAAAACAGAACCTAAAGCGATTCTCTGGAAGCTGAAATATTACGACTGAAAGCCTCCGGTCGTTGAGTGATCGGACGATTTTAAAATCGTATCAGCAGGCAAACGTACATATGAGTTTTTAGCGGTAACCACAGGGGGGTAGTGCGTGCGTGCGCCCTAAAACACCTTAGGAGGCTCGTCCGCTAGCGCTGCTACCACCGTAACAGTTGCTTTGCGCCCTACCCTTCACGCGCTTCCTTGACTGCTCTGAGGCTTGGCCTGGCACATACGCCGCGCATCAGCTGCGCATGAATCCAGTTGCACGTGTTCTTGTTACGTTCTATTTTGCTTTATGCCCGACCGAAGCCTTGGATATGCCGCTGAGAAACGAATGATGGTTGTCGCAACTTGCAGGCAATGCAAGCGACAGGCCAAGGCTTTTGCCAGCGATCTATCCGGCGTCTACGGCAGACACAGAGACTACCGCACGATGAAGTTCAGGTGCGAGCAATGTAGTCCCGGCGCGTGTGAGATTACGCTGGAGCCTGATGGCTTTGACCGAGTGCCAGAGCGCATCGTGTGGCGTCCTGTGAAGGTCAAGGACAGGCAATGAGCAAAAAGCCCCGGCATTGCTGCCGAGGCCACTCCGATTGCGCAAGCGGAGTATTCGATTACTTGGCCTTCTTCTTCGCTCGGCCCGCCTTGAGGCGTTCGCTGCGATCAGCCGAGTGCTTGGCGATAGCCTCTTGCAACTTCTTGTCCTGCTCGACCGCCATCTTTGCAGCTGTCAGGATTTCGACCACTGCGTCCAAGTCCTTCGCGCGGAACAAGCGAGAACCTGCAATCTCATGCGCGGCGCGTCCGATGCGAACCACGTAGCCATCGCGATCCTTTCTGAACCAGAGGCTGCGTGTCTTGTGTTCCTTGCCATCCTTTACTTCCGCCGCAAACTTTTTCTGTTCTTCAAGTTTGCCGTAGAAAATATCGATTGCGCTCTGACCGCCAATTACTCCGGCTGTTGCTGCGGACTTGAGAAGTTCAATTGCGTTAGTCATCTTCGATCTACCTTTGCACCAGCAGCGCTATTGCTGCCGTGCTATCCGATCAATAGCCTTTGAAGAATCAGGACAACCGAAGATTTCAGTTGCGTGAGATATTTTTCCCGGTCTAGTCTATATTAGCGCTGGAGAAGATTATGGTCACAAAGCACGCAGAAGAAAAAGCTGAGCCTGTCAAGGCAACGAAGACATGCTTTGTCATCATGCCGATATCAGACGTAGACGGCTATCCTACCGGTCACTTCAACGAGGTGTACAAGCAACTTATCGAACCAGCCGTAACGTCTGCTGGCTACGCTTGTTCACTGGCGACTTCGAGCAATTCGGCGCACATGATCCAGCTTGAGGTCGTCACGAAGGTGGCTACGGCTGACCTATGCATTTGCGACCTTTCAACGAGCAATCCAAACGTTCTTTTTGAATACGGGATACGTCAGGCTTTCGACAAACCGACCGTTCTTATCAAAGACGACAAGACTCGACGCATCTTTGATCTCTCTGGATTTCGGGACATCGAGTACGATCATTCGCTGAGGATTGCCAATACACTCGCCGCGAGGGATTCCATCAGAGCCGCTATACTTGACACCGTGAACGGTGCCGACGACGAGGATCAGATATTTTCCCTCGTGAAACTTATGAAATTGACGAAAGCCGCGTTGCCTACTGGTGAAGTCACTAAGGACGATGCCCGCTTTACGTTGCTAGAGAGAAAACTTGATAGTATTGCGGTATCACTCAGTCAACAGCGGCCTTCGGTAGGCCCAGGAGCGGTTGTTCTAGCAAACACGGGACGCTCAGGAACCGCAGTGACGGTCTCAGGTGATAACAGATGGGAACTCAGATACAACGACGATCACGTATTGGTGCTCGACCGAAAGAAGCGAGAACTTGAAAAATTCGAAGATGTGCCGAGCCTTGAGAAGACAGTTTTTTGGAATGATCTTGACCAAGCTGCGAGGCAAAATATCCTTTCAATGATCTCAACACACTCACCCAACGTCATTCCGTTTTGATTCAGCGCTTAACCTGTGCAGCAATCGCACTACCTGTCCAGCGCCCCACTGCGCTCCACGCGGTGTCGTAATGCCCATCTTGTTCAGCTGACGCGCAATCGCTGCTGGCGTTTCAAAACCGCTTTCCTTGAGCGCTCTGATTGTTTCCGTGAGTGCGTTGGCGAAGTAATCCGCCTTATCCAATTTGCATTGATGAGCGCCGCCAAGCTTCACGCCCCTCTGTTTCGCAACGGCCAGTGCTGACTTCACCCGTTTACTGATCTGCTCACGTTCTTCTTGTGCCACCGCTGCTAGGATTCGAATGGTCAACGGAGTGGCGTGTGGCTGATCCGCTGCGATGAAATCCACGCCAGCTTCCAGCAAGTTGTTGATGAACGCGCTGTTACGCGATAGCCGGTCCATCTTCGCAATCAACAGCGTGGCCTTGTTTGACTTTGCATGGGCCAATGCTGCTGTGATTTCCGGCCTGTCGTTTTTACCGCCGCTTTCAACTTCGGTAAACTCCGCAATCACATTGCCATTGGCGAACGCTTTCACCGCCGCACGCTGCGCTTCAATACCAAGTCCTTCTGCGCCCTGCTTCTGCGTGGACACACGATAGTAAGCGACGAACTTCTGTGGTTGTACTGGTTGCATTGCACCCTCTGACATTCGATTAGTGTCCGTTGTCAGTAGTGCCAAAAAAATTACTTCGCAGCCGCAAAGATAGGTTGATTTCTAAACCCACTGGTGCAGCGTCAGCCAAGTCTTTTCAAATTTTCGGTTGCCCTTTTATTACAAAGGCTTAACATACGCAGTCTTCGGATTTCTGCGCGTTCTGTGCGGCTTTGTGAGTTTCTGTGTTGAAAATCACATCGTTGTTTGTGTTTCGGAAGTAGCGTTGTTTTGACGTTGATCCGCCCCCAAATCGATGTCCGAATCTAATTCTAGAGCGGCCCTCATCGCTAGAATTAAACGACCATACTTCATCTCTTCCACTAACTGAGACAACTGTGCGTCTATTTCGTAAACTCTAGCTTCTTGTTCGTGTTCAGGACCATTTTGAAAAAAGGTCAATTCACCGTCGTCGTTTCTGAACGGATATCCACCGAAGGTATTCTCGTAGTATTCAAGGTTATTCCTTAGCGATAATATTAATCTAAAAAATTCGCTGCCCTGATCGTATACTTTTGGACCATAAACAAATCTGATTTGTTGAATATGCTTTCTTACGTCTTGAACGGTGTCAAACCTAACATTTCCATATAGACTGTCGACGTACTCGTTAAGGAACTGGTACAAGGCGAACCGCTCTTGGAATAAGTTCACTTTATACGTCGCTATCGCTACTGATTTCTGAACCTCAGACTGCTCTCTCATCAATCTTACTTGTTCATCCATCGCGCCAGCTGTTTTCGCGAGTTCGTCTTTTGTCAGCTTCAATTCTTGGCTCTGCGTTACGACCGCTGCAACCAGCCATATGAGCGCTACTGGCGCGGTGAGCCCGCCAACACTGTCACCGAGCAGATTGAGATTTGCCTGCTCGGCAATTTTTCCAGGTAAATCCGTTAATTCTCCATGCAGAACAACGAGGACGAGGACGTAAACCGCTGTACCAACAATCGCGTAAAACAACGCACTGTGTCCATTGGCACGATTACTCCACATTTATTTTCTCATCGATAGACTTTGCTCTCTCGTAATCAATATAGTTCGGCAGCCGCATAGAGGGTTCAAAGCGCTGGAAAATACTTTCGCTCAATAATCTTTCAAAAATACTCGCCTGCAAGGCGCTAAGTTCTTCGTATTTTTCAGCCATCTCATCGGACTCTTGGATGCTAGAAATCGCGCCAATTCCTTTCATTCTTCTTTCGTATTCCTTGGTTGTCGTATCCAGAAAAGCACCTCTGCTTGCATCCTCCATCAGCTGTTTGAGCCAGTCGTATATTTCTTCCGGAAACATAAACCTTGCATCGAAAACAGCCTTTTTGAGATGTTCATGAAGTTTATTATCAATGTTTTGATTGAAAGCGTGCAACTTCACTAATTGATCATAAACAATTTTTCTCTTGTCATATAAAGCCACCTTATAATTTGCCTGAGTGGCGGCGAAGTTCAAACGCGCGGCATTCTCTTCCGCTATGGCTTGCTTCGCCTGCCTCAACTCATTAGCGTCGTTTTGTGCCTTTGCGAGACTAAGTTGTTGGTGCTGTAGATAGAACGCACCAGCTAAACCGATGAAAGCGAGAGGCGCGAAAAAGCCTGCAGTGAAGTCTCCGAGCATGTTCAGGCCCGTTTCGTCAATCAAGCTTTTCTTGAGTAGGCCCTTAACTCCAAGGAATGTTAGAGCAACAACGACGACCACCACGTATACTAAGACCACGATCATCGTTCGCTGTTCAATAGACGCCTTTGTTTTAGGTAGATGATCCACTTTAATCCTCTGCGCTTTCGGCACGTGACCGCACTCTGATCGGTATAGTTGCGTTCATCTGCTCATCCACCGCAAAATACGCTTGCTGGAATGACGAGAGGTTCATGTTGTGCGTGTAAAGAAGTTCAGAACACGTTTGGCCGTATTCAATCTGAACAGTGTGTTTGATACCTTCATGAGACTTCTCATTTGGAAACAGCAACTGCAAAATACGTCGCTTGATTGTGCTTTCGACCTGCTTCTCAATACCTTTGCCGGTGGAGTAGATCGGCCTGTGTTTGATAGCGCTGTACACGTTGTCGAGATTGCCAACCCGAAGTAGGTCAAGGTTCTGATTGTTGAAGCCAAATCCAAGAAAAGTTAAGACGTTGCTGTGCGCGATGGCGTCGTGGATGCGTTTGATGACATCGGGTTGATGCTGCCGCTCCGTATATGTCTTGATGGTTTTAGCAATGTCTTCAAGCTTGAAATATTCATCGCGCTCCGCGCCGAACTCCAGAATTTGGTCGCCGTAAGCGTTCGGCATTAAGGGTAATTCACCTAGCGTTCCATATGGGTGAATGATATTGATTTTCCTCACAATATCTTGAGCTTCACTTATAGACATTCGATATGCTGCGGCAATCTGTGTGCGGAGATAGTATTCGATGCAACGGTCATAGTTGAAGCAAATGATATTGATGCCCGCACCGACCTGCTGTGGGTTCCTCACCCCATCGAAGAGAATTCGCGTGAATTGACCAAGCCAAGTATCATCTGGATTAATCAATTTGCGGCCGTAAGTGTTCTTGTCTACAAACATGGAGCTTGCCTGCAGGCTTGTCCAATATTGCTTGGACAAACTGCTTTGAGCTTCGGCCTTCGATATCTCCAGCGCAATCAGCATCTTACCGACCAGAGGGATAAACTCATCATCGTGAAATCGGTCAATGAACGCGTCAATACTGACAGCGGTTAGGACGCCATGGTGGATAGCTTCCGCGGCGGCGATCGGCTTCTCTCGGTCAACCGCGTTGGGCCATAACCTTTTCAATGTGTCATAAAATGTCTGATCACCGAAGGTCGGTTTTTCACTATTGAGATTTTTGAGCAATGCGCTCTTGCGGATCATTTTTGCAAGGTCGGCTCCCACAGGCATACCAAACTCGGCGCTCGCACCAGCGCCAACAACAAACGTAGTACCGTAACGAAACAAATCATTCCCCCATCCGCTCGACAGGGGAATTCAAATCATGCCACTGAAAGCCTGTAAAGCATTGCGTCGGCCTTATCCTCGAAACTCAGGACCACTACCGGATCGAAACGCGGGTTGAGGAATGCGAAGGACAAGTCCTGCGTGGAAGCTGAACTCGAAGGCTTATCTGTCAGCTGGATTGTCAACTTGCTTGCGGCGATATCTGTCATGCGGCCAAAGCGCTCGTAGAAGTCCACACGGGCAATGTTGTCGCGGACGCGATGTTTGTTCCCGAGTGATGCGTTTGCGCTACGAGGATAGCTTACCAGCTGCATGTCATGAGCCAGTGGGCTGTCAGTGATTTCCACAACACCGCCAATACTTGCTGCGATCTTGAGCCGCTTCTCTGCCCGATCCAAGTTCAGGTGCATGACAGCGAGATACGCTTGAAAATCCTGACTGATGAACTTGAAGCAGGTTGAGATTGGATGCGGAAACAAGTCCATGGTTTGCCAATACTCATTGAGATCGTATTCCCACGCCGACCAGTCATTCAGGATTTGCCTCTGCTCCCTGATCGTATTGAAATGCTTGAAAAGTTGTTGGCTCATGCTGTGCCTCCTTGTGAGAGTTTGAACAGCATTGCAGCTTCCTTGCTTGGAAACTCGACGATTGCTCCACACTTGTCGTCGGCGTAAATGATGTTCTTCACTTTATTCCAGTTCATGCCGCTGAGCGCACGATAGACACGGCTTGCGATGATTGCTTTGCGAAGATGATCCAGACCGGCAATTCCGAAATCTTCATCCTCGCTCTCGATTTCGAACAACGGGCCTAAACCGAAATTGTGTTCGTCACTTGTGAGGAAGATTGCGGTTTCAGCTTCACGGACTGCGGCGGGATCAACTGACACGAAATAATCGAACGTCATGCTTTCCTCCACGCGATACCGTTCTTGTCGCACCAGTCCGCATATGAGATGTTGCTGGTCTTGCTCAGCTTCGCATCGGGGTTTTGGAAAACGATTGTGATATTGCGGCGTGGGTGCTGCTGCTTGACAGCCTTATGCTTTGCACGATCTTCCGCCGTGAACCGGCCTTTGATTTCGATAATGTCGGCTGTTGTTTTGTGGGTTAGGTCTGGCTTGTAGCGCTTCTGAATCGTGTAAGTGATCCACTCAGCTTCATACTGATAGTCAGGTCCAACCTGCTTATGTACGCGCTCTTCAAGCTTGTTCTTGTAGTCGGGCATTTGACTGGCCTTCTTGTTATTTGTTCTGCCAGTATTTACCCATCCCTTCCGTATGACCCTTCAAAGCGCTGTCTGGCTTTAAATATTGGATGATCCAGATATCTAAAGGCAGTGCATGGACTTCTCTAACCTATCTACGGCGTTCGCGTCGTTCGTTGACACATTCAAAGCGAAGCCCATCTACACGCTTCTTGCGATCAACATCATCGGCCTGTTCGCGGCCCTTGGAATGCTTGTTTACGTGGGCTTTTCCGACCCTTCTAAAATCATCGACATAGCTGATCGCCTCGCATCAAAGATCACGACAACACAGCCGCTCATCGAGCCAATCACTGTGCCCATCCCACCCGAAGAAGAGGCGAAGCGACTGCAAGAGAGCATTCCGCGTGACGCGCTAACATGCGCGGCGGTCGATGAGATCGGGGAGGAGTTTGGTGCCGACCGTGCTACATTCTGGACGTTCAGCAACGGCAGTTATGGTCTTGGTGGAGTGCCGTTCAATTACGCCAACGTCCACTGCCCATACGTGCGCGAGGGCATCGCCTACATAACCGAAGAATTCCAGAAAATTCCTAACAGCATTGCAGCGGAAACAAACGCGGTTCTGTTCCCAAAGCCGGGAGTGACTGAATGCGGACGCTGGACGCGTGACCAGCTTACCAGTGCTTATCTACGGGCCAGCATGAAGCAAATGGGCAGCGTTGAAATGCTGCAATGCGGGGTTCGTGACGGACGAGGCATTCCGATTGGGAAGATCGTTGTTTCGTGGCGCGAAATCGAACCACGAAACATTCCTGACCTAATGGCTAAGCTGCAATCAACTGCCCACGCAATCGGCCAGTACAATACTCCGACCATCCCTATCGAGGGGCTGTCGAAGAATTGAAATGCTTGCGTTTGTACCTTGGATTTCACGACAAGTCTTGTTCAAGAAATGCCTATCTGCGATGGTCTCCTGAACGCAGAATGGAGATAAAAATGCGGGACATAGAGGGTTTCGACGAGACAATAGAAATGCTTTTGCCTCACTGGGATCAAATTCAAGAGCATTTCGACCACGTCAACCAGACATTCATTTCTCTTTCCAGCCGAGAGCATGACACGATTGGCCGAGTATTGCGGGCGCATCTCGTAGTCGAGCATTTCCTAAATCTTTTTCTTGAGAACCATTTCGGACATGAAGAGATCGCCGAGATGCGCCTTAGCTTCCACGCGAAATCGCTCATGCTGCCGAAAACTGGATCGAGCGCGTCATTTGTCCGCTCTGGCATTATTGAACTGAACACTATTCGCAACAAGTTTGCCCACCGGCTGGACTATGAGATCAAGCCAAAGGACTTGACGGCGATGATAGACGTTTTGAGGTATGCCCGATCAGCTGAAGCATTTGAAGGACCGCTTGATGTAATCGAGGGCTTCATGCCTGTTGCCGCTGCGTGGCTCGCCGTTCCGCCGAAACATTTGCAAACAGTGTTTGATGATGCATTTGCGAAGATCCGCCTGCAAACACCTAAAATCATTGAAGAGATGAAGGAGAAGATGCGTTCTCGTTAACAGGCTGAATTCTATGGTGTCGCACTGATGGTCGATTTTAAAAAGCGTTACTTTGTGCTGGTAAGCCGTATATTTTGCAGGTAGCGCCGCCATTGCTCGTTGACGGCGGTCTGCAGGGCCAGAGCGTCAACGTTTGCTTCCTTACCAAGATCGCGCTGCATGAGCGCCCGTGCGTCTTCAAGCGCCTGTTCTCTAGCTGCGGCAATACCCGCGTTCGCCTGCTTCATCAGTTCAGCTTGCACGGTTGCGTCACGCTGCAAGGCGTTGATCGTTTGCGTCTGGATTTTGAGATCGCGCTGAGCCTGCGCGAGTTCGGTCTGGGTCGTGCGAAGCGTGGCCTTATTAATCTCGTTGCGCTGATCGAAGAATATGCAGGCGGTAATAAGCGCTGCCAATAAGAGCAGCACCCATTTGCTCGGCAAAATGCCCGCCAGCATCAGTACCAGCGCTTTCGCTCGCCTTTGCGGCGACCGACATGCTTCGCGTAGGATGCCTTGCCCTTCGCCGGATCTTTCGGAATGACTGGTTGGGCTTGCTGATTGACCGGGACAAACACTGTCTTGCCGTTGATGATGATCGGCTCATAGGTGCTCATCAAAGTACCTTCCCATTCTCATCAACGAACTCCAGACGACCACAGCCAGCAAGTTTCGTTCCCTTGCTCAGCGCCTCGATCAGCTTAGGCAAATGCTTCAACTGGCCTGCGGTGAAATCGAAACCCTTGGTCACTTTGTCTGCGACCATCCCATCGATAAACTCCTGCCATGTCTGCGCCTGCTGATAGCGATTGCGAACGGAAGCCTTAGTGCCCATGATCACAGCATCAGTTGGACTTGCGATGTAGATGCGTTGAAGGTCTTGCAAAAGCAGACCAAGCCAGCGGCGATCACCACGGCTGAAATCGAGAAATGGAATATTCGAGTTCTGAAAACGCACCGTGTATTGCAGCACGATAGAACTCGCTGCTGTCTTCAATTCCGAGATTGGGTCAAGGCGTTTCGGTGCAGCCGGTGCCGCGTCTTGTGGAGGCTCTGGATTTTCTTCTTTGTCGAGGCCGATGAAAATATTGATATTGAAAACTGTTGTATCGCTCATCGCGCACCTCGCACAAATGCCTCGATGCGTGACCACCAGCTGACTGTGTTGCAACGCTGATGGCAGTTATCAGTTACGTGCTGATCGTGTTCATTCTTTGATGTGGCGGTGCAAGCTTCACTAGCGGCGATCTTCTCTCTGATCTTTGCCCAACGTGCCGTGTGTGCAGCGGCCATCTTTGCGCGTGTATCTGCGCTCGTCTTCTGACCTTTCTTAGCCATTGCGATACTCCGCCATACTCTTCGCGAGGAGTTCCATGGCAGCAGTCAATCTTGCGACCGCGTCTTCAATAGCAACACTCAGATTTCTGTCATCATCGATGTTCGAAACGAATTGTTGTGCAATTGATTTGCTTGGGAGTTGTGCCGTTGGATAACCGTCTGATTTGCAACGCGGCGCTACGCACATCATGCGCGATTGGACGCATCTTGCACATTGGCATGTAGTGATTGAGCCAGCTTCTATTCGGTTCATGGGAGTTTGCTCCTTCTTGTATTTCTTCTGTCCGTATTTATTAGGTTTTCAAACTTGAGGCGGTTTATGGCGTCTGACACTTGGAACCGCCCCTTTGTTACGGACGGCTCTGCTCTGCACGCTTCTTCGCCCATCGGGCCTTTGCAGCTTCACGCATCTTTTCAATCTGCTCTGGAGACTTGGCTTTGCCTTTCAGACCAGCGCTGATTTTTGCGCAGGTTTCCGCGTCAAGCTTCTTGCCCACCTTCGAGCGAGACATTTTTGCTCGCGTTGCATCGCTGGCTTTTTTACCAATGCGGGACTTGCGGATTAGGTCTTTGCTGCCATCGGTGTGTTCGTCACCCGGGCGAAACTGACATGCGCGTTCGGCATCTTCGCGATTGAGGTAGCAGGCTGTGGACGCATCCATGACACCAGCTTTGAACGCCGTGCGCGATTTCCATGTCAGGACGTAGCCGTAGTTGGATTTCATGAAAGGCTCAAAACGGCCTTCAGCCATGCGCTGCTCCATACGCTGGCGGCGGCTTGGAGTGATAAGCGCGAAGAACTCTTCGGGTGATAGATTGAACGTGCGCTTCTTGAGAAGCTGATAGGTGCGTGCATTCGCGTACTGTGCGAGAAGCGCAGCATCTACAGCTGCGGAAACTGCAACAGGATCAGATTGCTTTGTGATAGCACGGATGACGTCGATAGCCGACGCCTTGATAGGCTTTGGTGAGCAATTCATAAAATATCTCCAATAATTATCAGCGATTGGCTCAACAACGCTGTATTCTGTATTTACTTGTTCAGTATAAAATAGTGGCTCTTACGATGTCATTATTAAAATGAATTGACCCGGATCGTGTTGAGCGTCGATCCGGGTCCATGTTATTGGAGATAACATTGGCATTGCTGCCGATTTATTTATGTTACTGCCAACGGTTCGGATTTGCGATATTTTTCTGCACATTCAGAACCAGCCATAGAGCGCCGTACAGCGCGGCAGCGTAGGGCAAGCGCCTTGTTGCTGGAACCGCACGGACGCAGCCAGTGACGCTCTCTGACGTGTTTCCAGCCCGTTTTTCGGCATGTGGATTACGGCTGGCGAGCTGCGCGTTTTTCACTAAACCCCAAAACGGAACCCTCACGAAGTGCCAGACGGAAACCCTGACCCGTCGGAGACAACACACTCAATAACCCAAACGGAAACCGGGAGCGGAGCGACCACAAGCGTCGCAGACAACAGACAAGTAATCACTTCCCAATTCGGAAGGAGCGCAAGCGACCGCGAGTAGCAGAGATGAGCGGATTTGAGTGCCAACGAAAAACGCGAAGCGATGCGTGAAGCCGCCAGCGCTTTGCGCTGATGAAATGATGGACTGGTTGGGTCCATATACATATATGTATATGGATCTAATCAATCTATTACTTCGTCAGTGTAATGCCTGTTCTATCTTTATGGGTCTAATCATCCTATTACCCTCGCCTGCACGTGAATGGCGGGAGTAAATAACGCGGATCACTAATCCAAACCCCGGTCTGTGGTCTCGATTGCTCAGCTGGTGGGGCAATGATGTCTTACCAGCATTTCAAGAAGGCAACCATGCCCAAGCAAACCAAATTCGAAAGCGTTTTTTGCTCCCTCCGCGCCGTCCGTCACTATAGCCGTGGTGAGCCATGGAACTTGACGCAAGACGACTTCAACGAATTTGTCCGCACTGCCAACCTCATCCAGATAATCTACGTGAGATATGCGAGTGGCGGCTTTTGCCGGATAGACGAAACGTTGCCTTGGCAAGCCGGTAATTTAGCATTCGACGCCAATCTGATCCAACGCAAGCCACGTGCAACACCCAGCGAATTGTCAGGTGCGACATCGAAATGCATTCTCACCAAAGAACAGTGGGTGATGCAGTTGCAGCTTGACGCGATGCGGGCGCAACGAAATTAAACCGTGACATAATATCCGGTAAAGCACGCCATGTTTTACTCCTTACGAACGAAGCCCAAGCAGATGCTCCACTGCTTGGGCTTTATCATGAAGCGCTAATCGGGCGCTCAGGACCATCCTCGCCATTGAGTTTTCTCATCGTGTTCGCAACGGGTTAGGACTTAAGTCCCTATTTGAGCGGAACCTAAAGTTGACCTCGTCATTTAGTAGCCGGGGAACCAAGGGAAATTTCATGCAGAACCAGCCACATCGACTGGCAAGATATCTCAGTCACGACATGATAAAGCAGACCTCGCGATCTGCTTCATCTCAAACCGTGCCTACTGACGATTCTTTCAGCATCCTGCTGAAGCGCTTGGCCGAAGTTGAACCTGCCAAACTGCCCGGCGACAACGATAACTAAATCGCTCGTAATCAGGGTCGCTGCATCTTTTTCT
Source organism: Hyphomicrobiales bacterium (assembly GCA_900473205.1). Taxonomy (GTDB): domain Bacteria; phylum Pseudomonadota; class Alphaproteobacteria; order Rhizobiales; family Rhizobiaceae; genus Agrobacterium. The sequence goes on along the minus strand of UCLB01000043.1, from coordinate 15,339 downwards.
TGCCCGGGCCAAGGTCGGCAGGACATTCGCCACGATAAGTGGCCTTAACGTTGAAAACCTGACGAGTGATATTGCCACCGCTATCTTTGAACTCGCTTATCGACTTAAAACTATACGCGCTTTCAAAGTTTCCGGAATAATCGACGGTCAGTTTGACTTTGCCGGTTCCTGCTGCTTCGCAATTCGCGACAAGCGTCTGACCAGCGCCATTTTTCTTGGACGTAACGACCTTGCATTCCTTGCCGAAGTCCGTCCAAACATCGCTGTCTACAAAGTTGTCTTTGCCAGCCCCGATGCAGGTCGTCCAGTTTGCGAAAGGGTTATCTTTCGATTTGATTTCCCAAAGACCCGCCTTACGCGCCGGAAAATCTTGCGCTGCAACGGCAGCCAGCGGCAACAGTGTAGCGATGGCTAAGTGCGTGGAAAACTGAGTGAACTTTTTCAAATAACCGGTTCCTGTATGGCATTTCAAAGATAAACCCCGTCTATAGACAGGGATTCAACTTCTTTGAAGTCCTTGATCACCTAAACGTCAGTTACTCGCCTGTCACGCCGCGCAGCTTTGGTATATTCCGACAACGGCTTTGTGGGATTGAAATGCTCATCCCGCTCGATCCGCAGACCGTATGGCCCTTCGAACGTCATGATCTCTCTCAGGCTGACATAGCCGAGTTCTGGCTCACCAAGACCCAGATCACACAGGCCAAAGCATGTGTCTCCATCTGGCTCCATCTCCGTAAGCAGCCATGTCGCGCCACCCCATGGCGCAAACCATTTTACGACCGGTACCATGTCTGTGTCCCGCGCCGTTTCGTTATTGTGGAGAAGCTGCGCACGTAGTTCTGGGGTAAGCAGGATATTCACGCCGCCACCTCAACACTCGCCATTCCCAACACAACAACTGCTGCAACACGTTCAATCATGCTGCGCTCTGCACGCCACTCCGCGACGCTTGAAAACACTTGTTCGAAACGCTTGCCATCGATCTTACCCCAGACCTTAAAACCCATTTACTTAACTCCTATAAGTTGCTTCTACAACTCAGAGTTAAAGCCGTTGAGTTTTCAGGGCGAGCAATGATTTAGTTCAAGCAGCTGTTTTTATTCGTTTTTTTAAAAAATGCCTTTTTCTTAAAATGTGTACAATGCTAACATTGCGCACACGCTTGGTCGTATAAAACAGCACATAAGGCTTGGCCGAATACGGGTCGCGCAGAATGCGAATGCCCGTGCGGTCCACCACCAGATACCCCGCGCGGAAATCACCAAAGGCAATCGCCGTGCTGCCCGCCGCCACATCCGGCATGTCCTCGGCTTCCGCCACAGGAAAGCCCATCAACAGTGCCGCTTGCCCAGCAGAGGCTGGCGGCTGCCACAGATAATTGCCCGTATTGTCCTTCGCCCGGCGCAAGGTCGACTGCGTCTTGCGGTTCATCAGGAAGCTGCCATTCTGGCGGTGCCCGGCCTTCAGCGAATAGACCGTGTCGATCAGCACATCCAGCGGCCCGGAAGAGGCAAATGCGCCCGCAGCGCCCGTCGCCACATAGCCGATCTTGCCCCACTCCCAGGCCGAATTCGCCACGGTGTCATAGGCCAGCAACCCCTTCGGCTTGTTCACGCCATCGCCGGAAATAAAGGCCGTGCCCTCCTGCTCGGCAAAGGCCACATCCACTTCAGAGGCGATCCACGCCTCGATATCGACAGCGGCATCGTCCAGCAGCCCCTGGGTTGCCGCCGGCATGGCGTACAGCTCCATGGTCGGGAAGGTCAGCTCGGAAAGCTGCGGCGTGTTGGTCTGCGGTCGTGCTGCCGTCTCGGAAACCCAGCCGGTGGCCATGCCGCTCGGCGCAAACGGCTTTTTCAGCACGGCACCAGACACCTGCCGCACGGTGGCCAGCGCACGCATCGGAGACACCACCGCCATACGTCTGCCGATATCGCTGTCTGTCTCGTTGGGCAGCAGATATCCGCCATCCGCACCCGCGCTGCCGGAAAACGCCTTTGCCTCCAGATCACGCAGCGCACCCTCGTCACCCCGGCGAATATAGGCCTCGAACGCCGCCTTGTGCTCTTCCGTCTCCGCATTGGCCGCACCCTTGCGCCCCAGCGCAGGCCGCGCCTTCTTCAACGAAAGCTCATCCATCGCCTTCTTGTTGTCATCAAGCGCCTTGTCGATACGGTCGAGCTTTTCGCGGGTCAGCACATCTGCGCCCATCTTGCGCTCGATATCCCCCAGCCGCTCGTCATTGGTCTCGCGAAACGCCTCGAACGCCTCCATAAAATCATCAAACGCCGCCGTCATAGTGTCCGGCACGGCCTTGATCTGCGGTGCAACTGTCTGTTCCGTCATGTGGTTTTCCTCTGTTGATTGTTTTAAATTGAAAGACGAAGCCCGCCTCCCCGCCGTCACCCCGGACTTGATCCGGGGCCAGCAGCATCGCGCTTGCGATGTAAAAGACCCTTCTCGTCGCAGACGCGCCGAACTGGATACCGGCTTAGGGCCGGTATGACGGGGAAGAGTCACCGCCGAAAACTTCCATCCGCCAAACTCTTCGCAGCCCGGCGCATCGTCCGCACCAGCTCCGTCTCCCGGTCGCGAAAAAACCTGGCCTGCTTGACGTTGGAAACCCGGGCAGATGGCAGCATGGGAAAGGTCACGACGGAGATTTCCCAAAGGTCTGCCTCCAGAATGCGGCGAATGCCGCCGCGCGAAGCCTTGCCTGCCCGCACGGTCTGGAAGCCGATGGACAGCCCGTCCAGCGCACCCGTCTTCATCAGCGAGTGTACCTCCTTGGCCCGCGCCACATCCGGCGCAAGCACCCCCTCGACATAAAGCCCGCGCTCATCCTCGCGAATGGTCCGCCACGCGCCGATGGGCTGGGCAGGGTCGTGCTGGTACAGCATGCGAATACCCGCCGCCCCGCGCTCTTCGATGGATCGCCTGAAGGCCCCCGGCTCGATCACATCGCGCCCCAGATCCACCTCGCCAAACACGCTGGCATAACCGGAAAACACCCCATCAATGGCAATGCCGCGCAGCTCCAGACTGGCAAATTTGCGCGTAGCAGGCCGCGGCCCGCGATAAACGTGCATGAAAATCTCCTGCGATTTTTTCGAGAAAAATGAATGTGTGGGGATTTGAGCTGGATAGACGACAAGTTATCTTGACTACGTCAATCCGCTAACTCACCCTCAGGTTGCCGTCGCGAGTCAATGGGCAGTTTCGAAAGGAAGAGGATGACTACGTTTCACCTAAAGTTCTCACCTCAGCGGCGGGATGATCGCTTGGACCTGCAAAAACGTGGAGATACGCTTCTCATCAACGGAGAGGCGTTCGATCCCTCTGCATATGACGCGTCATTGCCTCAAAACAATTTGATAGTCTGCGAACCGACTCAACTAGAAGATGGCTGGTCTGTCACCATCATACTTCCCCACGGCGCAACGGCGCCCCGCGTAACGCGGTTCCCGGACCCAATCACGGTCTCTGCCGATGGTCCGGTTGAACTTCCGCCTTATGAAGGCCCGGACGAGGATGAAGAACAACTTCGCGTAGCTGTCGCAGCCAAATTATCTGAACGTGACACTCATGAAACTACCTCAGACAAACATGATATCATAATCCCAAAACCATTTACCCTAAGTGAATTGCCGGAAGGAGTGTATTTTACCGAAACGGCATCGCCGTTTGAGAGGTTTCCCAAATTCGGCGCTGTTGTAGCGCATGTAATCGGAACAGCTTCTTTAATTGATCTTGAGATTTTAAGGGTTGCTGTGGGACAGCATGGAAGCGGCTCATTACTAGCGATTGAGACTGCATTCAAAATGCTTAAGAATGACAAAGACAAAGCGCACTACAGCCGCCTATTTGCAGAACGGACGGGACGCCCACTGGTATGGCGCACGATCAAGTGGGCACATGATTTTTTAAAACCAATTTATGACATACGCAACGCGTTCGCACACCGTATTTGGGGTGAATGTCCAGCAATACCAAATGCACTGCTTCTTGCTGACCCTGCGGACAGATTGAGCGGTCACGCAGCTTTTTCGCAGCTTTTAGGCCATCGACAGATCGAAGAAGAAACGCAAATACTCATGCGCATCGCGACTGGACAGGGAGGATCGAAACTTTCCGAGGCGGACGCAAAAGCCATTTTAGAAATGGCCGTATCGCGACAAAATACACCCTCTAGAATCAAAGCATTTGAGATGACGTTTGGCAATCCGATGGATTTTCGCGCACCAGCCGCTGAAGTGTGGACCGCCAATGACTTTAGAAATGCTGCAATTGCAGTAGATATAGCACGAATCCGTGTTGTAGAACGACTGCAGAAAATCTCTCAATGGCTGAATGGATCACTAACCGAGGAAGAGTTGGAGCCGCTACCAGAAAACCCTTCAAAAAAAGGACGACGGTAACATCTCGCAATAGTCGTCGACGTTTGAATAGCCCAACAAATCAACGAGCCACGATCACCCCCTGGGCCGCGCCGCATAACGCTCGGCAATCCGCACCATCACCCCCAGCCCCCACCATGCGCAGAGGCTAGCGGCCGCGGAGCCGGTCAGCATCACATCCTGACCGGAGAGCCCATCGGCAATATCCAGCCGCTTGACGATCCACACCCCCACCGGCCCGCCGAAGATCATGCCGCAGGCGAGCCCCGTCAGAAACCGGCTCGCCGCCTCGCGGTGCGTCTGGGGCAGAAGATAGATCAACGAAACGCCAGCTCCCGCCACCGCCCCGGTAAATCGAGCAGCCCAAATGCCGCCCTCATTGGCAAATTCAGACATGGGTAATCATTCCGGGTTAGAGTAGAATAAGTTGCACAGCGGCTGCCCTGCACCCGCCGTAAGGATGTGTGCGCTTTTCTCGAGTCATTGGAATCGGTTGAGGGAAACCCTTCACAGATGGATTCCGGTTGTTGAGAAAGTGGTTCAACGGTGGAACGTCGCGAGAGGCGAACACATTCGATAGCCTTGTGCTTGTGGCTCACCCCCCTCTGTCCTGCCGGACATGTCCCCTCAAGGGGGGAGATCAGCTGGGCGCGAACACCCACCTCAATCTCGACATCGGAGATGGCTGAGGGGCCACCGCGAGTCGATCTCTCCACCTGAGGGGGAGATGTCCGGCA
>UCLB01000043.1:0-10178 GCA_900473205.1 Hyphomicrobiales bacterium | reverse complement strand
ATGTCCGGCAGGACAGAGGGGGGTAAACCACACCCACCACCGCCCAATATGAAGCAACGCCAAACTAATACCCCACCGCCTCCCGCTTCTCCTCATTACTCAAGAACCCCGCCGCCCCCACCCGCGCCCAAAGCGCATCGCGTTCGCCAGACAAGCCCGCAATCCGGTCCAGATCCGGCTCCAGCCGCAACGCACCCTCGAACAATGGCGAAAGCCAAGCCGACAAACTCGCCGCCGTGCGGTTGATCAGCGGCAGCACCGTCAGCCGATAAAACGCCCGGTTGGCCTCCTGATAATTCGCATAGGTATTGTCGCCGGGAATGCCGAGCAGCATGGGCGGCACACCCAGTGCCAGCGCGATGTCGCGCGCGGCCCCGTTCTTCGCCTCCATGAAGTCCATATCCTTGGGCGAAAGCCCCATGCTCTTCCAGTCCAGCCCACCTTCCAGCAGCAGCGGACGCCCGGCATTCACCGCCCCCGCATACCCCTCCTCCAGCTCCCGCTTCAGCCGCTCGTACTGGTCGGTGGAAAGATTGCCGCCCTCCTTGGGCTGATAGACCAGTGCGCCAGAAGGCCTTGCCGAATTGTCCAGCAACCGCTTGTTCCAGATGCTGGCCGCATTGTGCAAATCCAGCGCCGCCCCCGCCGCCGCCAGCGGTGAAAATCCGTTATGGTCATCCAGCGGGTTGAACAGCTTCAGATGCAGCAGCCCCAGCCCATCCCGATCCGCCGCAATCCGCCGCGCCGCCCGGCCCTCGGCCCGGTAGTCGAACGCCGCAGGCCAGCCATCCGTCCCCTCGATGATGCTGACACGGTCGGGTCGCAGCAGATGCAGCTCCCGCAACCGCTCGCCCACCATCAGTGGCTCGATATAGCCATTGCCGGAGAGCAGCAGATGCCCGTAAAGCGCCTCGAAGAAATCCGGCCCGCTCATCTGCCCATTGGGACGCGCCAGCAGCCGCAACAGCGCATGCTCGCCAATCTCGTCGTCACCCTCATACAGCAACCAGCTAACGGAAGCCGCAGCCTCCGCCACCATCCGCGCCGCCCGGTGCGCCACCGGGTTGCGCATGAAGCCCTCGCGGGAAAGCGCACCATAACCGCGCCCCGACCAATGCGCCCGCCCCGCCTCGCCAGGCAGCACCAGAAACCCACCCGCCGCCTTTTCTTCGCGCACAACCTCACGCCCCACCGGGCGCCGCCACGGCAGAGAACCAAAAAATCGCATGGAATGATCCCTTATGAAAACGCCGAAAGCCCGCATAGAAATTGGCGAGCGAACGAAGCATTGTGAATTTTGGGGTATCTAGTGCCTGATACGGCGAATTAGAGCGGCATTACAACAGATTTGCCAAAGAGATTTTGGGGCCAACAGTTTCAGACAGAAACAATAGTCTTCACATCGATACCCGGATCGAAATCGACGCGTCGCGCCTTTCCGTCCGCTGTTTTCAACACCAGTTCCACTCCGCCGCCAATGGCGTGCATGTATCGGACAACGGATGAAAGCAGGACATCGTCTGCATTTTCAATCTTCGAAATTGCATTCTGTGTCGTATTTGCCCCGGCTGCCACATCTTGCTGAGTCGCCTTCATGGCTTTACGCACGTCCGCAAGTGCCTTTCCAAGGCGGCGTTCCTCACGCTTGGCATCCAGCCTCCGCTGCACATCGTCAGGCAGTTGCGCCCTCAAGGTTTTCCAGTCGTCGCTCATATCTTTGTCTCTTTTAGCCAGATATCGAAACGGTCGTCGGCCTTGGTAATTAGCTGCCGGTAAAACCTCGCTTCGTTTACACCCTGCTTATCCGCGCCACATAAAATGATTGCATTCTGTCTAGGATCAAAAGCAAATGCAAACCGCCAGATCTGTCTGCCGTGCCTTACTCTGATTTCCTTCATATTCGGATGTCTGGAGGCGTTCAGGGTGTCTACTCCCGGTCGCCCGAGAAACGGTCCCTCGTCTTCGAGATGGTCGAGCACCTCGCCTACCAACTCTTTCAGCCCGATATCAAACGCCTTCCACTCCGGTATGAAATCAGCGTGAAAACGTACGACGTAAGGCATCTACCACCTCATATATATCTTCAGAGATATATTCTCAATCATTTTTTAAAAGAGCATTCAAACATAACCTACTCAATCGGCTCTTTCACCGCCCTATCACTATCAAAATCCGCCGCCACCCGCGTCTCCCGCAGCGGCTTCACCGTATTGGTGGAAAGCTCATAGGCTGGGTCGGCCTTATACGCCGCCAGTGCCGCCTCATTCTCGAATTCGCCGTAGACGATGAAGTCCACAGAATTACCCCATTGGTCCTTCTTCACGTTCTCACCAATCTCAAGCTTCAGCGCGTGGGAAATGGCGGTGAGACCTGAGAGGCCCTTGCGCACAGCGTCGCGGTTGGCTTCTGGCACGGTGAAGAAAACGATGTGGCGGATCATAAAAACACCTGTCATGCAAAAATCTTGGGTGAAAACCGCCTATCATCCCACTGCTGGCGGTTCAATCCGGCTTGCCGTCAGCGCCGCGTGGAATGACCTACCATAGCCCGCAATGAGCTCGGCCCTGTCGTTGCCGTTGATGATCGCCCTCGCCCCAACCCAATCCGCGCGGGATGAGTTAAAAGAGTACGAAAGCCGCCTGCCGGTAAAACTGCCACGCAGCATGCCCTCCACCAGAATCGCGGCAGAAACTTCCGGCTCCATCGCCCTCTCTGGCCGTTCCACCAGATCGATATCAGTCACCGCCGACATCGCCTCGTAATTGCGCCGGTGCGTCAGCTGCACCAGCCCGCGGCCCAGCCAGCTTTTGCCGTCTGCATCCCGCCGCCAATAGGGCGTGCGCACCTGCCCCAGCCGCCCCGCCGCATAGGCCCGGTCCAGAATGCGGATCGCCGCATCATCGCTCGCCGCCAGCGTTTCGCGCACGGGCTGCATGGTGCCTGCGGTCTCGTGAAACCCCGTGGCCAACATATAGGCCAGGTGCCGCAGGTCTGCGCCGGGCGCCCGATTTCCGAATTCCGTCAGCACCAGTTCGGTGCCCTGCACCTGCTTTGCGCTCAACCGACCCGCGAAAGGATTTGCCCGAATCGCCGCAAAAAACCGCTGCCTGTCGATCACCATTATGACCTTTCTGAATGACGGGTGGCTAAGCCCCCGTTTTTCCACATGTCAGCGCGCGTGACCTAAATCGATTTGAAAATATCTTAATCGATTTTAATTCATGCGAACCGTTTTAAGAGAAAATTTTACCTTGAATTGAGGAACTTTCGCCCGCTTACTCGGTTTCACACCGCGCAAAACGCAGCGCCCAACCGCCAAGGAGGAATGCCATGACAGCAACAATTCCGCAGACCACCTACGACCGCCTCGAAAGCGAATGGCGCCAGATGCGCGAAGTCGGCACACAGCAGAAGCCGGACCAGTCTACGAAGAAGTGATTGGTGAGGGCATGAAGCCCGCCCGTTGCTAAACAGTTTGAAACCGCCCGTGATGCGCTTTACGCCGTCGCGGGCGTTTGCGTTTCACGATATCTGCTACAAAATCGTCATTGGTGAACGCATGAAGATTGCCGCAGCTACCTCTCCCCCTGTGGGAGAGGAAGAAAAATCATGATTTAGCTGGAAGCTAAGTCATAGATTTTTCAGGTGAGGGGTCCGCCGCTTGCGCCGAGCATAGACCCCTCACTTGCGATTTCTAACACTTACGCCAAGCTTAAGATGTTGAAATCGCTTTCTCTCCCAAAAGGGGAGAGATAATCACCGGAGCCACCCCCTCACATCCCCCGTACCCGTGGCTCGGCCATTGTCTCCATCGCCAGCGCCGTCAGCGACCAAACAAGCGCGTCCAGCCGATCTGGCGACTTGCCGGAAGATAGTCCATCCGGCCCGAAATCCGTCATCTGGTCTTCCAGCTTCTCGAACCGCCCCGCATGCCGCACCCGGCCCTGCTCGTAGAGCGCAGCAACCGGTTCGGCGCGGGTAAACTTTCCGCGGCTGGCGCGCACCATGGTAATGGGCAGGTTGGCGTCGATGCTTTTCAGCATGGCGCTCACCATCTCGCCGCCTTGGTTTACTTCGGCCACCACCCGGTCGGCCTCGAAACGGCGGAAGGCGGCAACCACCGCTCGCGCCCAGCCCGCAGGCGTCGCGCCCTCGGCGGAGCAATCCGCCAGAACCCAGAACCGCCCATCGATGCCGATGCCCGCCACCACGATGCCCCAGCAGGAGCCTTCGCCGCTGCCCGCCGGCGGGTCCACCGCAACGACGATCCGCGCCAAAGTTTCCGGCCTGTCATCGAAAATCGCTTCCAGATCGGCGCGCTTCCACAGCGCATCGTCGCGCTGGGCAATCAACTCGCCATCCAGTTCCTGCCGGCCCAGCCGCGTGCCGCCATAACGTTTCATCATCGCATCGATGAAGCCCGGCGAGAGGTTGTCGGCATTGTCATGGGTGCGCATCCGCACCACCCGGCTGCCCGGGTCAGTCATCAGCGCCTTCAACAGCGGTATCGGCCTTGGCGTGGTGGTAATCAGCTGCCGGGGATTGTCACCCAGGCGAAGGCCGAATTGCAGCATGTCCCAGGTTTCCTGCGCATAGCGCCACTTCGCCAGCTCGTCGGACCATGCGAAATGAAACTGCGGTCCGCGCAGGCTTTCCGGGTCTTCGGAGGAGAAGATTTGCGCCATTGCCCCGTTCGGCCAGATCAGCCTGCGGCGCGATGCCTCGAAATCCGGCCGCCTGAACCGCGCCACCCGGCAGATGCCGGAGACGCCGTCGATCATCACCTCACGCGCATCGCCCAGCGTTTCCGCCACCAGCGCAATGCGCAGATCGGAGCGGTCGCTGGATGATGCGATGAGATGCACCCATTCGGACCCGGCTCTGGTCTTGCCAGAGCCCCGTCCGCCAATCAGCAGCCAGTTGCGCCAGTCGCCATCCGGCTGTTGCTGCGGGTGGTTTCCCACGAAGCGCCAGTCGCGGTTGAAGCGGGCAATGTGCTGCCGTTGGTATTTTTCTGCCAGCGGCGCTGCCATGCCTTGCGCAATCTCCTGCCTGCGAATGTCAGGAACGGGAGAGCCGATCACCCCCGCCCGCCCTGCCTCATTTTCCGGCTTCAGCCGGGTCTTCGTCCGGCGAAACACCGGCAGCGGCAAGCCTTGCCCGCACTTTTTGCCGGACGAGGTCGTCGATGCGCCTTTGGAAGAATGCAACGGCGTCCTCATAATCCTGCGCTCCCGCCGCGTCTTCAGCCGCCGCCTCGCGATCGCGGGCCAATTGCCGTTGCAGCGCATCGATCTTTTCCAGCGTCCGCACAATCAGCGACATGGCATCGGTCGCGGCCTTCACATCGGCCCGCGCCCCCTTCCCCACCGCATCGTCCGCCGCCTCATCCAGCGCCGCACCTGCCCCTTCGCGCAGACAGCGAAAGAACTCAAACTGCTCCCGCATTTCAGCGGTCATCTCGTTCAGCAGATGCCACAAATCATCGCTCGCCTTGTCCGGCGGCGCGGATTTCAACTCCAGCACGGCAGGATTATCAGCGTAAACAGGCGTGCGCGGCCACTCGCGGTAGAGCGAGAGGTCTTGGTCAAGCATCGATGTCATGGTTTGCCTGCTGGTAAGAACGTCAAATGCTTGCGCAAGACGCCACCCCCCTCTGCCTTGCCAGGCATCTCCCCCTCAAGGGGGGAGATCGAATCGTGGTTAGCTTTCGCCCATCTCTAACGCTGCGGATGGAGTGCGGAGCAAGCGCCTAGCCGATCTCCCCACCTGAGGGGGAGATGTCCGGCAGGACAGAGGGGGNNGGGGGGTAAGCCCCACCCAAAGGTCCAGCAGCAAACCCGCTACCAACCCCGCCACCCACACTTCTCCGACTATACCCAAACACTACCAAACCACCGTCACGCCGTCAAGGATTAAATTCCTATTCATCGCAAAATTTATTCCTCCACCTTCCTTCCACGCACCCCGCCGCCATACTACACTGCCTCAACAAACAACCGGGGAAGGAAGCAGAATCTTGAGGTGGATCAGGCGTTTGGTCATGCCGCTGTCCAGCACCGGCATCGTCGTCGGCACGGTGCTGCTGTGCGCTTCGCTCACGCCATCGCTGCTGCCCCGCACCTTCGTCATGCAGGGCGTGTTGTGCGGATTTTCCTTTGCCATTGGGTATCTCATCGGCGTTTTTCTGAAGGATATCGCCATCTATCTTGGCCTGCCGCAGCCCTCCCGGCATGATAAGCGCGGCATTCTCTTCGTCATCTCGCTGGCGGCAATCGTCGCTGCCCTCGGCTTTCTGTGGCAGGCGGCGACTTGGCAAAACTCCATTCGTGTCTTGATGGAGCTTGACCCGCTGGACAGCGCCCACCGCATCAAAACCGGGGCCATCGCCGTTGGCGTCTCTGCCCTTCTCATCGGCTTCGGGCGCCTGTTTCAGATCGTGCGGCGGCTGTTTGCCCTGCGCAGCCGCCGGTTTCTGCCGCGTCCGCTCGCCAATGTCGTCGGCATTGCCGCCGCCGTCATCATCGCCGTGCTGCTGCTCAACGGGTTGGTGGTGGATGTCGGCCTGCGGTTTATGGATAGCTCGCTGAAACAGGTGGATAGCCTCATCGAACCCGATGTGCCGCGCCCCTCCGACCCCATGAAAACCGGCAGCGAAACCTCGCTCATGACTTGGGAATCGCTCGGTCGCCGTGGCCGCGAATTCGTCGCCACCGGCCCGCACAGCGCCGAAATTTCCGCCTTCACCAACCGCCCGGCCATGGAGCCCATCCGCGTTTACGCCGGGCTGAATGCCGGGGCCACACCAGCGGACCGGGCCAAACTCGCCTTGGAAGAACTCAAGCGCACCGGCGGTTTCGAGCGTGAAACCCTCGTCGTCATCGCCCCCACCGGCACCGGCTGGATCGACCCGGAAGCCATTGATACGCTTGAATATTTGCACAATGGCGATGTCGCCACCGTCGCCGTGCAATATTCCTATCTCTCCAGCTGGATCGCGCTTCTGACGGAGCCGGATTACGGCGTGGAAACCGCCCGCGCACTCTTCGAAGCCATCTACAGCTACTGGACAACACTGCCCAAGGACACTCGCCCCAAGCTCTACCTGCACGGCCTGAGCCTCGGTGCGCTGAACAGCCAGAAATCCTCCGATCTCTACGATGTGCTGGCAGATCCCTTCCAGGGCGCGCTGTGGAGCGGCCCGCCCTTTTCCAGCCCCACATGGCGCATGGCCACATCAGGCCGTGCGGAAGGCTCACCCTATTGGCTGCCGAAATTCCGCGATTCCTCAGTCATCCGCTTTGCGGACCAATACACCAACGCCCATATGCCGGATAAGCCCTGGGGGCCGATGCGCATCGTCTACCTGCAATATGCCAGCGACCCCATCACCTTCTTCGAAACCGCCGCCCTTTACCGCCGCCCGGAATGGATGAAGCAACCGCGCGGCCGCGACGTCTCCTCCTCCTTCCGCTGGTTCCCCGTCGTCACAGAACTGCAACTGCTCCTCGACGTCGCCGCCGCCACCACCGCCCCCATGGGCTACGGCCACGTCTACGCCCCGGAACACTACATCGACGCATGGCTGGAAGTGACCCGACCACAGGGCTGGACACCCGCCGAAATTCAGCGGCTGAAGATGTTTTTCAAGTCGAAACGGGGAAGCACGGACCCGGTGTGAGACAGGGCCACCACAAAGATGCCATCTTGCAAAATTACCCTTTAAGGGTAATATGAGTTATGGAAAAGCGCCTCGCTCATTACGATCTCAAGACCATTATCGCCATCGTAAAACAGCGCCGCGCGGCAGCATTCACCAAAACCGCCATCGATGGCGGGCGGCGGATGGACCTGACGGTTGGCGAAATGATCGACGTCATTTGTGGGCTCAATGCAAAGTGTCTCTATAAGTCGATGACAACCCATAGCGACAACACCGTCTGGCAGGATGTCTACCATGCAGATACCCCCGACGGCAGAGCGTACATCAAGCTGACGCTTCGAATGAACGGAGCATTGGTCATAGAATTCAAGGAGTTGGAGTCATGAGCGACATCTGCATGTGCTGCGATTCTGGCGCAGAAATGAGCGCCTTTTCAAACGCAACCCACCGTATCGAACATCGCGGCCTGGTTATCGATGTCGACGGCCTGTCCGGCTTTCGTTGCCCTGCCTGCGGCGAAATCGAATATGACCAACCAAGCGCTGAGCGCTACGCTGCGGTAAGCGATTCACTGGTCTTGGAAGCCCGCCGTTCCACCGGTGAGGAGTTGCGGCGCATCCGTAAAAAGCTCGGCATCAATCAGGCGGAAGCATCGAAACTCACCGGTGGTGGCCACAATGCCTTTTCCCGCTATGAAACCGGCAAGGTGACGCCTACGCCTGCCGTCATCAATCTCTTCCGCATGCTGGAGAAACACCCGGAAGAAGTCGAGGACCTCAAGCGGGCCTAAGCAACAGACGCGCCCACCCTCACCGCGAAATCCGCGTCGATAAAATCACCGAAGACAGCGTCCGCTCCACCCCATCCAGCGCTCCGATGTCGTCGATCAATCTGTCCAGATCGGCAATCGAAGGAGCGGTCAAGATGGCGATCAGGTCGAAGCTGCCGCTGACGGAGTGCAGCGTCGTCACCTCTTTTATGGCGGCAAGGGCAGCCGTCACGCCCGCCAGCGCCTTGGGCGCAATCGTAATCAGCACATGCGCTCGCACCAGCCCGGAGAGATAGGCGTCAGACAGCTTGATGCCGTAACCGGAGATCACCCCATCCGCCTCCAGCCGCTCGATGCGCGCCTGCACTGTCGTGCGGGAAAGGCCGAGTTTCCGCGCCAGTTCCGCCACCGGCATGCGCGCATTATCGCCCAGCAGCGAAAGCAACGCTCGATCTTTTTCACTTAGCATTATGCACAATCCTTTTGGCGATATGCACAATTCTAATCGTTCTTTCGCGCAAAGTGAAGCTACGAATCGTGTGCAAAAAGCGGCATTCTGTTACCTCAATAGCATTTCTCAAGGGGGACAGAATGAAACACATCGTTATCATCGGCGCAGGCAATATCGGCTCTGCCATCGCATGGATGCTCGCCGTCACAGGCGATTATCGCGTCACCGTCGCGGACCGTTCCGCAGATCAGCTCGCCAACGTTCCCGGCCATGAGCGGGTCGATACCGAGATCGTCGACATCACCGATCGCCTCGGCCTGCAGGCGCTGCTAAAGGATAAATTCGCCGTCCTCTCCGCTGCACCGTTTCACCTCACCGCGGGCATTGCCGAAGCCGCCGTCGCCGTCGGCACCCATTACCTCGACCTCACCGAAGACGTCGAATCCACCCGCAAGGTCAAGAAACTCTCCGAAATGTCCGAGAGCGCGCTCATCCCGCAATGCGGCCTTGCGCCCGGCTTCATCTCCATCGTCGCTGCCGATCTCGCTTCCCGTTTCGATAAGCTGGATAGCGTGCGCATGCGCGTCGGCGCGCTGCCGCAATATCCGTCCAACGCCTTGAATTATAACCTCACCTGGAGCACGGACGGGCTCATCAACGAATATATCGAGCCCTGCGAAGCCATCGTCGAGGGCCGCCTCACCGCCGTTCCGGCACTGGAAGAGCGCGAGGAATTTTCGCTCGACGGCATGACCTACGAGGCCTTCAACACATCAGGCGGCCTCGGCACACTGGCCGCCACGCTGGAGGGCAAGGTGCGCACCATGAATTACCGCACCATCCGCTATCCCGGGCACGTCGCCATCATGAAGGCGCTGCTCAACGACCTCAACCTGCGCAACCGTCGTGATGTGCTGAAAGACCTCTTCGAAAACGCCCTGCCCGCCACCATGCAGGATGTCGTCATCGTCTTCGTCACCGTCTGCGGCACCAAAAATGGCCGCTTCATGCAGGAAACCTACGCCCACAAAGTCTACGCCGGCCCCGTCTCCGGCCGCATGATGAGCGCCATCCAGATCACCACCGCCGCCGGCATTACGACGGTTCTGGATTTGCTGAGCCAAGGCAAGCTGCCGCAGAAAGGCTTTGTGAAACAGGAGGATATCGGGTTGGCGGATTTTCTGGCCAACCGGTTCGGGCAGTATTATGCGCCTCGGGAGGGGTTGGCGAAGGTGGGGTAGTTCCTACCTTCGTAAATTAGCCACAGCGGACGCGGCTTACCCCCCTCTGCCTTG
>UCLB01000024.1 GCA_900473205.1 Hyphomicrobiales bacterium | reverse complement strand
GCCATCCGTGGCGAAACACGGGCGGCGCACCGATTTGTCGCGGCGGCGGACGGTGGCGGCGGGGTGGAGGTGGCCAGCGATTTCACCTAAGGATGCGCCCAATTTCGGCTCATGCCGGAAGACGAGATTGCCGTAAAACATTTCATCCGACGATGAGCCCGGCAAATCCACCGTTCCATCCGGGTCATGGTTGCCGTTGATCCAGATCCATTCGCGACCCCTCGCCATGTCCTTGATGAGATCGCGCAATGGCAATGGCAGGTGCTGCGAGCCGATGCGATCGTGGAAATTATCGCCGAGGCTGACGACGATCTTCGGGTCGTAGCGGGTGATCAGGGAAGACAGGATTTTGAGCGTAGCGATAGTGTCATAGGGCGGCAGAAGGCGACCGCGACGGGCAAACGCCGCACCCTTTTCCAAGTGCAGGTCAGAGACGACCAGCAGCGAGAGGTCTGGCAGATACAGCCCGCCCAGCGGATCGCACCAGCCAGCGACGCCGTTGATGGCGGTTTCCGAGCCGAGGCATTCGAAGCCGGTGGCAAATTTGTCGCTCAGGGCAAGTCGGCTCAGCACGTTTCGGTTTTGTCCTTCATATCCTCTAGGCGGATGCATCATGACATCGCATCCGCAATCAGCTCATCGGCGGCTTCGGCCAGCACATCGTCCAGAGCCTGACCCGGCACCGTCTCGCGCCCGATTTCCATCATGACAGGTACGGCGAGTGGCGAGACATGCTCCAGAGCACAATGGGTGGTGTGGCCCTTGATTCGCCTTAGCATATCGCCAAGACGGCCAATGTCCAAAAGTCCGGCTGCCGCATCGCGACGCGTGGCTTCCAGCAGGATGTGGTCCGGCTCATGGCTGCGAAGAACGTCATAAATAAGATCAGCAGAAACCGTGACCTGCCGCCCGGTCTTCTCCTTGCCGGGATGGCGGCGCTCGATGAGGCCTGAGATGATCGCGCAATTGCGGAAGGTGCGCTTGAGCATGAAGGATTCGTCGAGCCATGCTTCGAGATCATCGCCCAGCATATCCTCATCCAGCAGATCGGGCAGCGACAGACGATCTGATTGCAGACGCAGGCCGATATCTTCCAGCGCCCAGATGGCGAGCGAATAATCCGTGGCGACGAAGCCCATGGGCTTGGCCCCTGCCCGCTCCAGCCGCCGGGTCAGGAGCATGCCGAGTGTCTGGTGCGCCAGTCGGCCCTCGAAGGGATACATGACCATGAAAAAGCGCTTGCGGAAGGGGAAGGTCTCGACAAGCAGCTCGTCGCGCTTGGGAATGATCGACTTTTCCTTCTGGATTGCCAGCCAGTCTCGCACCTGATCCGGCAAGGCGTGCCAGCGGGCGGGATCGGCCAGCATGGAGCGCACCTGGTCGGCCAGATAGGTAGAAAGCGGAAACTTGCCGCCCGCATAGGAGGGGATTTTCGGGTCCATGGAAAAGGCTTGGCTGACGAGGCATTCACTTTCGCGGATGCCTTCGAAGCGCAGCACCTTACCCGCGAAAAGGAAGGTATCGCCCTGCACCAGTTGCTCGAGGAAATGCTCCTCGACCTTGCCGAGCGACATGCCGCCGCGCCCGATGGTGCCCTTGGCATTGCGCTTGACCATGCGGACATTGAGTTCTGCCGCCTCGACAATGGTGCCGAGGTTGAGGCGATACTGCATCGCGACCTGCGGATTGGAAACGCGCCACAGGCCGTCCTTCGTCTGGCGGATGCGGGCGTAACGCTCATAGGTACGTAAGGCATAGCCGCCGGTGGCGGTGAAATCGACGATGCGGTCGAAGGTTTCGCGCGGCAGGTCGGCGTAAGGCGAGGCGGTGGTGACTTCGCGGTAGAGGTCATCGGCATCGAAGGGTTCGGCGCAGGCCATGCCGAGTACGTGCTGGGCCAGCACATCCAGCGCACCCTCGGCGATGGGTGGCGTATCCTGCGCACCGATATAATTGGCGTCGAGCGCCGCACGGCATTCCATGACCTCGAAACGGTTGGCGGGCACGAGAATGGCCTTGGAAGGTTCGTCCATGCGGTGATTGGCGCGGCCGATGCGCTGGGCAAGGCGGCTCGCCCCCTTCGGCGCACCGACATGCACGACGAGATCGACATCACCCCAGTCAATGCCAAGGTCCAAGGTGGAGGTGGCGACGACGGCGCGCAGCTTGTTGTCGGCCATGGCCGCTTCCACCTTTCGGCGCTGGCCCGCATCCAGCGAGCCGTGATGTAGCGCAATCGGCAGATTGTCGTCGTTGATGGTCCAGAGTTCCTGAAAGATGCGCTCCGCCTGCGAGCGGGTGTTGACGAAGATCAGCGTCGTCTTGTGCGCCTTCAGGGCTGGATAGAGGTCTTGCATGGCGTAACGCGCCGAATGGCCGGACCAGGGGATGCGCTCTTCCGTGCCGAGAATGGCGATATCAGGCTTTGCGCCACCATCGACGGTGATGAGACCGGCGGTGGTTTCGCCCTCCGCCTGCGGGCTGAGATAGCGTTGCAGATCCATCGGGTCAGCCACCGTCGCAGACAGGCCGATGGTGCGCATGGCGGGCGCATGTTTGCGGATGCGGGCAATGGCCAGCGACAGCAGGTGCCCGCGCTTGGAGGTGACGAGCGAATGCAGCTCGTCCAGCACAACATATTTCAGGTCTTTGAAGAAGCGCTCGGCTTCCTTGTTGGCGAGCAACAGCGAGACCTGTTCGGGCGTCGTCAGCAGAATATCCGGCGGTTTCAGCTTCTGGCGCTGGCGCTTGGCCTGCGGCGTATCGCCGGTGCGGGTTTCGACCGAAATGGGCAGACCCATTTCCGACACCGGCTTCATCAGGTTGCGCTCGATATCGACGGCCAGTGCTTTGAGCGGCGAAATGTAGAGCGTGTGGACCCCGACGAAGGCCGAGCCGGGTGGAACCTTGCCGCGTTCTGCGAGATCGGTCAGCGAGGCCATGAAGCCGCCCAGCGTCTTGCCCGCGCCGGTTGGCGCAATCAGCAGCATGTTTTCGCCAGATCGGGCGCGAGCGGATAATTCCAACTGATGGGCGCGCGGGTTCCAGCCCTTTTCGCCGAACCATTTCTGGAAGGAGAGAGGCAAGGTGCCGACATCGACGCCGGAGATGGGGGACTCTGTGTGTTTCACTGCTCTAAAGTAGTGAAACACGGGCGAAAAAGAAGGCCTTAGAGATCAGCGTACAACGATATAGCGATCCGAGCGGTGGTTGATGGCAAGGAAGAGGTTCAGCACGAAGGCGCCGACGATGGAATAAAGCACCGTTTCGGGATTGATGACGGCAAAGGCTGCGATCATGACGCAGCTATCGAAGGCGAGCTGGATGAGACCGGCGCGGATGCCGAAACGATCCTGAATATAGATGGCGAGAATGCCGATGCCGCCGAGGCTAGCGCGGTGGCGGTAAAGCGCCAGAAGGCCGTAGCCCAACAGAAGACCGCCGAGCAGTGCCGCCCAGAGAGGATTAATGCTTTCAATCACCATCCAGCGGCTTTCTACTTCGGTCAACACCGACACGAGGCCAATGGCGATGAAGGTTTTGAACGAGAAGGCAAGGCCCAGACGGCGGAAGGACAGGTAATAGAAGGGCAGATTGACGAGGAAAAACAGCAGGCCGAAGCTGATGCCAAAGGCATAGTGCAGAAGAAATGCCACGCCCGCCGTGCCGCCGGTAAGCAGGCCGACCTTGGCAAGAAGGTAGAAACCGAGCGCCGAGACGATGCTGCCGGTGACGATGCCCTGAATGTCTTCCACTGGCGCATGCTTGGCCGGATCGGCACTCCACATGCCATAAACGCTTCTCGTGAATGCCATGCGCGCTACCCCGAAATGGAACTGTCAATGTATGTGAATAAGCGTCGTCGCATTTCGCATCTGCCGTGATGGATCGCTCGACAAGGCTTATTTTGCACTGCAACACGAGCGGTTTCAACAACGATATGTAAGCAAGGCTGACCTATCGATAAAAAGGCAAGAAACGAAAAGATCAGCCAGGTTTTCTGGCAAGAAACAGAATGCCCAAGAGGGGTTTTCCGGCGTCCTTGCGAATGGTGGTTTTGCGTGTTTCCAGCACCTGAAGGCCAGATGCCTCCAACAGCGTGCGGACATAGGCTTCCGAATGTGCATAACGCAGGGACGGCTGGAGGACGAAGCCTTCCTCATCGCCCGCATCTTCGACCGAGAAGGCGAAGGTGCCTCCCGGTGTAAGCAGCGCCAAAACCAGCGGCATGACGGTTTCCAGACTACCGAGATACATCATCACATCTGCGGCTGCGACCAGATCGGCGCGGCGATGGGGAAGGTCATCGGCAAAGAGGCCGGATGTTTCCGCCGGGAGCGAAAGATCGGCCTGCGCCAGATGATGGTAGATGGTTTTTTCTTCGGCCTTGGCCAGCATATTGGTGGAGATGTCGAAACCTTCGAGCCGCTGTGTCCAATCTTGAATTTCGAGACCCAACAGGCCGGTGCCGCAACCGATATCGACAGTGCAATAGAATTGGCCGTTGGCCGGTCTTGCGGTTTCGATCAACGCTGCCAGTTTCTGTGGCACGCTATAGTCCAGCTTTTCCACCAGCGATGTTTCGAAACGGTCGGCGTAATCATCGAACAGGCCTTCGATATAGGCGCTGGGTGGCTGTTCAGGGGTTTCAGCGGCGCCCAACACCGCGAGTTTCAATGGGGCTGCGAAAATCCCCTCGGAGTCCAGCCGATCGACTGTCTCATAGGCCGTAATTGCCTTGTCCCTCTGCCCCGCCTTGTCGCAATAGTCTCCCAGCTGGACCCAGCCTGCCGCCCATGATGGTGTCAGCTCCAGCGCCTGCTCCATCAGTTCGGCAGCGGCGGCGTGATCTCCGCCTTCGGCCAGCATGCGGGCGTAATCTGCGCGCCGGTCTGCGATGGCATCGCCGGACGAAAACTGGTGTGGGGCCATGCACGCTTTCCTGAAAGAGGTGGGCTGTCTTTCATCAAGCCATAAAAAAACTCAAGTCCTATTTCATGGCAGCGGCAAATATCGCGCATGCGAAGCGCGAAAGCTTGCATAGAGGCACCATGCTTTCTATGTCTTGGCTGAATTCAGGAGATTTTGCAGATGGCGGGTGAAGTGGATAAGGTGCTGGGTGACAGTGTAGCGCGCACGATCATAAAGTTGCTGGTCGTATCGCTGATCGTCGGCTTCGTCATGGCAGTCTTCGGACTGACACCGTGGAACATCATCTATGGCGTCAGAGATTTCATCCTCGACCTCTGGCATAGCGGCTTCCGCGCCTTGGGCAGCATTGGCGATTATCTGCTGGCGGGTGCTGTCATCGTCATCCCCGTTTTCATCATTCTTCGCCTTTTGAGCTTCCGCCGCTGATATGACCCAACATTCCCTGATGACATTTTCACGGCGCGGCTTCGTGCTGGTCTCTACCGGCACGCTGCTATCGGCCTGCGTTTCCATGCCCACCAACAAGGGCGTGACGGCTGGCACCCGCGATGAAACGGCCTCGGCGCTTCCGATGGTCAACGAGCTTCGCCGTTCAAAGGGTCTGCCCGCCCTTTCCGCCAACAGCGCCGCGCAACAGGCCGCTGCGTTTCAGGCCAACCGCATGGTAAAGGCGCAGAAAATGGCGCATCTCATCGGCCTCACCGACAGCTTTCTCATTCGCATGAGGGATGGCAATGTTCCCCTGCCTGCGGCTGAAAATGTGGCGGCTGGGCAGGACACGGTCGAGCGCGTGGTAAAGGCGTGGATTGGGTCTCCGCATCATCTGGAGAATATGCTAGGGAATTATGGCGGGCTGGGTGTGGCGGTTGCTTATGATGCGGCGGCGAAGAACAGGCCTTATTGGGCGATGGTGCTGTGTCGGTGATGGGTTGTGCTCGTGGCAAACCCCTCACCAAGAAAACCTAAGACTTCGCTTCGCGAAGATCGAGGTTTTCTATCCTCTCCCACAAGGGGAGAGGTAAGGGAGCAAGCAGCACCACATCCGCCTTATCTCTCCCCTTGTGGGAGAGAAAGCAATTTCAACATCTTAGCCCGTAAGGGCTTAAATGTTAGAAATTGCAAGTGAGGGGTCCAGCCCCACACTCTGCGCTCAATAACTCAAATACCCCGCACCGCCCATTTCTCCACACCACTATCCCGCAGCTCCCTGACATTCCCGACCCGCTCACGTTCCACCAACGTTGACAGTCCGCGCACGATGCGGCCCGGCAGAGCTGGTCCCTCATAAACCATGCATGAATAGAGCTGCACCAGATCCGCACCCGCACGGATTTTTTCCAACGCGGTCTCCGCCGATGACACGCCGCCCACACCGATGATGGGCAGAGCGGGGCCGACGCGTTTGCGCATTTTGGCGAGAACTGTGGTGGAAAGGTCGAAGAGTGGTTTGCCGGAAAGGCCGCCCGCCTCGCCATTGTTCTGGCCGGGGCGCAGGCCTTCGCGGGACAAGGTAGTGTTGGAGACGATGAGGCCATCGAGATTATGGGCCAGCACTTCGGCGGCGATATCGTCCAGCCCTTCTTCGGTCAGATCGGGTGCGATCTTGAGGAACACCGGCAGCGAGCGGTTCAGCTTCTGCACCTCAGCATCGCGCTTTTCCAGCACCGCTTTCAACAGCGCCGACAAGCTTTCCCGCGCCTGCAAATCCCGCAGACCGGGTGTGTTGGGCGAGGAAATGTTGGCAGTGAAATAGGAGGCGACGGAGGCGAAGGTTTCGATGCCCTTCACGTAATCGGCAACGCGATCTTCGCTATCCTTGTTGGCACCGATATTGACGCCGACAAGGCCGCGCAGACCGGCGGCGATGAGGCGTGCGAGTGCTGCCGCATGTCCCTCATTGTTGAAACCGAGGCGGTTAATGACGGCTTCGTTTTCCACGAGGCGGAAGATGCGCGGTTTCGGGTTGCCCGATTGCGGGCGCGGCGTGACCGTGCCGATTTCGGTAAAGCCGAAGCCGAGTTTCAGAAGCGGACGGGGCACTTCGGCGTTCTTGTCATAACCCGCCGCCATGCCGAGCGGATTGGGGAAAACAAGGCCCGCGACCGTCTGCTGCAAGCGCGGATCGTGCGGCACCATGCAGGTGGGGATGAAGCCTGATCGCAGCGCGGTAATCGACATGCCGTGGGCCACTTCCGGGTCCATCAGAAACAGGCCGCGCCGACCGATCGAGGAAAAAATTCCGCTCATCATGCAATCTCCGGAAACTGGTGGGCACCATCATCATCAAGCGTCAGCGGCGTTTCCCACAAGACCGCATCCAAGGGCAAAGGCGCATAGAGATGCGGGAACTGATCGCCACCGCGTGAGACTTCGAACACCAGCTTGTCACCCAGCGCGCCACCATCGACGGCGACCAGCAGGAGATCGTCCTGACCGGCAAAGTGCTTCTGCGCGGTTTCCTTGACCTGGGCTGCGGTGGAGAAATGAATGTAGCCATCCTGAAGATCGATGGCCGCGCCTTTGAAAACACCCGCTTCTTTGGCGTCTCGCCAAAGGTCAGTCGGCACAATCTTGTAGATAACGGGATTGCTGATGATCGGGGGCGTTTCACTCATATGGCGTCTCCTTCACTGCGGGCGGTTTGCCGCAAATGCCAGCGCTTGTCCATCGCCTCACGCAGATTTTTGCGCGTTGACGACGCCCGGAAGGCCTCCATCGCAATCTAAAGCTTGTATTGCCACGATATTCACGCAATCCTTGGCTTGCCGGTGCTTGACGCGAGATCAAACTCCGCCAAAAATGAGGCGAACATGAAATGCTCTTGGGAGGGGGCGCGGCATGTCACAACTCACCATCATCATTGCAGACGACCATCCCCTGTTCCGCGGTGCATTGCGCCAGGCGGTGACGGGGCTTGAGGGCGGCAACAGCATTATCGAGGCGGGGGATTTCGAGGCGGCGAAGGCTGCGGCAGCGAACCAGCCGGATGCCGACCTGATGCTGCTGGACCTTGCCATGCCCGGTGTCAGCGGATTTTCCGGCTTGATGGCGCTGCGGGCGGAATTTGCCAGCCTGCCCATCGTCATCGTCTCCGCCACCGACGACCCGGCCACCATGCGCCGCGCAATCGAACTTGGTGCTTCCGGCTTTATTTCCAAATCCTCTGGCACCGAAGATATGCGCGCTGGCATTCGTGCCGTGCTGGAGGGAGATGTCTGGATACCGGCGTCCTGTCAGTCCGGGCAGGAGCATGATCCTGACATGGCCGATCTCATCAACCGGCTGCGGACCCTGACCCCGCAGCAAAGCCGGGTGTTGGGCATGCTGGGCGAAGGTCTGCTGAACAAACAGATCGCCTATGAGCTCAGCGTTTCCGAAGCCACGATCAAGGCGCATGTGTCTGCGATATTGCTGAAACTGAAAGTCGATAGCCGCACCCAGGCGGTCATTCAACTTTCCAAGATCAATATGCCGACGCTTGTCGCTTAAGGATTTTATTCCTTTTTTACTTTACTGTTGGTTCCGGTTTGGCTAAATTTCTGATGATACAAAAGAGCCGCGTGACGACGCCGCTCCACCCGGGCCGTTAACCATGCTGTCACACGATAATATCTGGAGTGCGATCGATACGCTTGCCGACCGGAACCAGCTGACGCCCTCCGGACTGGCGCGCAAGGCAGGGCTGGACCCGACCTCGTTCAACAAATCCAAGCGGGTTGGACCGGATGGGCGCCAGCGCTGGCCATCGACAGAATCCATCTCCAAGGTTCTCGAAGCAACCGGCGCGACGATCGACCAGTTCTTCGGCTTTGCCATGGGACATGCGAACAAAAACGCCTTGCCCGACGGCAATTTTCCACCCCAGACGGGCGCCATTCCCCTGATCGGTTTTGCCCAGGCCGGTTCCGGCGGATTTTTCGATGATGGTGGTTTTCCCGCAGGTCAGGGCTGGGACGTGGTGGACTTTCCCGCCTCTCCCGCCAACAAGGCAGGTGCCTACGCACTGGAAGTGCAGGGCGACAGCATGATGCCGCTTTACCGTGATGGCGATGTGCTGATTGTGGAGCCTGGTGCGCAGGTTCGGCGCGGAGACCGCGTGGTGGTGAAAAGCCGCGATGGCGAGGTGATGGCCAAGGTTCTGGCCCGCCAGACCGCAAAGACCATTGAGCTATTTTCGCTCAATCCTGAACATCCCAATCGCAGCTTCGATCTGGCGGATGTGGAGTGGGTGGCCCGCATCATCTGGGCCAGCCAGTAGCAGCTCAGAACAACCCATAAGGGAAATAGCGGCGGTAGATTTCTTCCAGCCGCCCATTGCGCGATAGCGCCGCCAGCGCTTGATCGAAAGCAGGAACGAGCTTGTTTTCGGGATCGACCGTCATGATGGACAAGCCTTCGCCGAGAAAACGATCCGACATATAGGGGCCATCAAACAGGCTGCAGCAGCCATCCGATGCGGTGCCCGAAACCCAGAAGGGTAGCCGCAGCCCATCGGCAAAGATCGCGTCGACCTTGCCTGTCTTGAGCGCCTCATACATGGGCTCATAACCATCAAAGCCATTGACCAGCACCGTCGGGAAAAATGCCTTCAGCATCGCCTCGTGACGCGAATTGGTAACGACGCCGACTTTTTTGCCAGCGAGTGCAGTGGCCGACTGGCCCTCTAGCTTTGCAGACTTATTGACGGCGAAGCGTGCTGGCAGAAGGATATAAGGCCTCGTGAAGCTAAAGCTTTTGCGCAAATCTCCACTGGAGGCGATGCCCGACATGACAGCCTCGCCCTCTCCCATTTCGACGGCTGCTTCCAGCTCATCAAAGGGGAGCGCCTGCACCTGACATTTGCTCTCGATCTTCAGCTGCGCGCAAATCTCGCGGGCAAGATCGACATGGAAACCCACCAGCCGTCCATCCTGATCAGTGAAATTGAAAGGCGGAAAATCCACCGACATCAAAAAGCGCACGCGCGGCACGGTCGATAAGTCGGCGCCAGGCAAGCGTTCCTGCGCATCGAACAGCACGGGTAAGCGTCCGCCGCTGGCCAACTCTTCAGCACGTAGGGAATGTGACGTAAAAAAAATGCTCGCGCACAAGAAAGAGGTGAAAATACCCGTTAATTTAAAGGGTGCAACCTGGAAGCGCATGTATATGATCCGCCGCGGGGAATTGTTGGGGCACCACCGCTTAGGTGGATGGGTACGTGTATGTCGCGTTATGACGAATATACACAAGAATCGCGAAATGCGATCCTTGTGCAGGGCGAAATTGTGTTTGACCCGCTTGAGGACGATCCATTTTCATTTCTCGATAGCACGGTGGCAGAGACCGATGAAGCTGCCTTTCTCAAAACCCTTGGACTGGGGAAACCCTATATCGAGGAGTTTACGTCCCGCGCGCTTGCCAACGGGTCGACCTTCGAAGCTGAGCTTCTGGCGAGCAAGATAATAACGGAAACCGCATATTTTGGCGCTTTCGCTCGTTTCTTGCGGCTGCCATTCGTTTCCGAACTGGATGGAGGCATCGTTGTCGATACACCCTCGCTCGATGTTCAATTGCTGGAAGCGCGGATGGTCCGCCTGTCTCCAAAGGATACCAAACCCTATATCGCCATCGTTCCTGATATTGGCAGTATCGAACGGCTGAAACATGCGCTGGAGGTCACACCCGGTATTGCTGCCGATCTCGTTGTCACAACGCCATCGGCACTTCGCGCTGCCGTGTGGCGGGCAGGTGCGGAAAGACGAACACGACAGACGGTAAATTCATTATTCGATGCGACACCGCTTCATTCAGCGCGCATCACACTGCACGGAAAACAGGGATTTCTGCTGGGCGTCGGTGCGACATGTCTCTGTGGTTCGTTCATTCTTTCACCGTCTTTGACCTTCCAGCTTCTGCATATTTTTACCGCAGCACTTTACATGGCCGCCGTCCTGTTTCGGCTTGTGCCGCTGCGCACCAAACCGGATCGGCGGACCCTGAAACTGGTCGAGCAATCGAGCCAAGAGCAGCTACCGATCTATACGATCCTGGTCGCGCTTTACCGGGAAGAGGCCGTTGTAGAGCAGCTTGTAACGGCGCTGGACCGGCTGGATTGGCCGAAATCCAGGCTGGACATCAAGCTGGTATGCGAAGCGGACGATCATTCCACCATAGCGGCAATCGAGCAGCTTGACCCCGGCATCCACATTGAAATCGTCCATGTGCCGCCGTCCCTGCCACGCACGAAGCCAAAGGCTTTGACCTATGCGCTCGCAGGTGCGCGTGGAGAGTTCATAGCCGTATATGATGCCGAGGACAGGCCGCATCCGCGACAGTTGCGGGAGGCTTACACACGGTTTAAGAGCGGTTGCGACAAGCTGGCTTGCTTGCAAGCACCGCTTATCATCAGCAATGCCCATGTTTCCTGGATTACCTCATCCTTCTCGCTGGAATATTCCGCCCTTTTCCGGCGCATGCTGCCCATGCTGGCGCGGATGAAAATGCCTCTGCCGCTGGGCGGAACATCCAACCATTTCCGCACATCGGTCCTGCGCAGCGTCGGCGCCTGGGATCCCTACAATGTCACGGAGGATGCCGATCTCGGTATGCGCCTCTATCGGCTCGGCTATTATTCAGACGTCATCAGCTACCAAACGCTGGAGGACGCCCCCACCGATATTCTGGTCTGGCTGAACCAGCGCACCCGTTGGTTCAAGGGCTGGCTACAAAGCTGGCTGGTGATGATGCGCTCGCCGGTGCGCGTTGCGCGGGAGATGGGATGGAAAGCGTATATGGTCTTCCATCTGCTGATCGGAGGCATGCTGCTGTCATCGCTGACGCATCCGCTGTTCATTCTCTATCTGCTCGTTATGAGCCGAACGATGCTGTTGGAAGGCATAGGCTCAATCCCCGCCTCGCAACTGGCCCTATTTGTAGTGGACTTGCTGAATATTGCAGCGAGCTACACCATCTTCCTGTTGATGGGTATACGCGCCATGATCGAACACGAACGCGGCCTCATCGGCAAAAAATGGCTGGCAACTCCGCTTTACTGGCTCATGCTATCGGTGGCGGCTTGGCGTGCCGTCTATGAGCTCAAATATAAGCCCTTCGTCTGGAACAAAACGCCACATAAGCCTGCGGCTAAGAAAAACTAAAATGAATTCAAGTACAATTTAAGTTATATTTCGCACAATTGATTATGACGCAAACGGCCCCAACTCAATAAGGAGACTTGCAAGCCGTTCGCGCGCCATGTGCTGCTTCGATGGTATTATCTGTCGCGTGATAAGATGTATATTTCTGCGCACACCAGCGAACATGCATGATTTCCTGCTCTGACAGCGAAAAACCAGCACCACTGGCAGCTTCACCCTTGCTGCCCGTAAAGGCAACCGGCGGGTTACTATAGGTATTTTCCGTCTGCGCCTGCCCCTCATATGCCGGAGCGATGACGCTCAAGGCATGCGCTGGCATGACAGTAATTGCCGAGAAACCAGCACAGATAGCAAAGGCAGAAATTATTTTTACCATCTTAGACATTGGTAATTCCTTTTCTTTATTCGGAAAACCAACGTAACTTGAGCGGCTTTTGTTCCAGAGCCAGAAAGATAAGCAAACAATGCTGCTGACGGCCTGCTCATGCGAATGGTCAGCGGAACAGCGTAACATGCTAATGCGGTGTGCAAATTTGCTGCTTGATGGGCTAACCGGAGAAAACTACAGCCCTCGTCGATGGGAGAGCACGACTCTCGGCGCAAGCAGTCTAGTCTTCCGGAATAAAACCACCCATCTGACGGTTCCAGAGTTGTGCGAACAATCCGCCCTGCTCCACCAGCGCCTCCGGCCGTCCTTCTTCTATTATCTTGCCCCGATCCAACACCACGATCCGGTCCATTTTGGCAATGGTGGACAGACGGTGAGCGATGGCAATGACCGTCTTTCCCTCCATAACAAGATTAAGCTTGTCTTGAATGGCGGCCTCGGACTCGCTGTCCAAAGCCGATGTTGCCTCGTCTAGAATGAGAATAGGAGCATCTTTCAACAGCACACGGGCAATGGCGACCCGCTGGCGTTGGCCACCAGACAGCTTGATGCCGCGATCTCCGAAAAATGCCTGATATCCCTTCCGTCCTTCATTATCCGTCAGGTCGGTGATGAACACATCGGCCTTGGCCATAGTCGCAACGTGTTCGATCTCTTCCTGCGTTGCATTCGGACGTCCGTAACGGATGTTGTCGCCGACCGAACGGTGGAGCAGAGCGACATCTTGCGCAATCACCCCGATGTTGCGGCGAAGGCTGACCTGCGTGACATCGCGAATATCCTGACCATCGATACGAATAGCTCCATCCTGAATATCGTAAAAACGCAAAAGCAGGTTCACCAGCGTCGTCTTTCCCGCTCCCGATAAGCCGACAAGGCCGACCTTCTCGCCAGCAGAGACCGTCAATGACAGATCATCGACCACCGGCCTGCCGGACTTGTAGGCAAAACGGACACCATCAAAGCTGATTTCCCCTTTCGAAACCTGCAGCTCGCTCGCATCCGCCTTATCGGTAATCGTCGGCGGTGTTGTCATGACAGGCATGGCATCCTTTATCGTGCCGATTGCCTGAAATATCTGCTGGCCCATTTGCAGGAAGGTGAAGGTATGACCCGATAGACGTTGCAGAATGTAGACCGCAGCGACGAACTCGCCGACGGAGATGGCACCCCTGATCAAACCGGAAAAGCCCAAAGACAGTATTGCCAGCCACAACGCCATGTTCAGCACGACGACCACCAGTTCGGACAGGCGGAACACACGTTGTTCTTGGTGCTGTGTATGCACAGCCTTACTCAGGATACGACGTACCGCTCCCGCCTCGCTATCCTCGGCAGCAAACTGCTTGATCATCTGCATGTTGCTGTAAAGATCGGTAATCGCACCGGAAACGAGGCTTTTCTGCTTAGCGGACTGCCTCGACCGTTCTGTAAAGACAGGTGCCATTTTAATGGCAAGGGCGACATTCAGCACGATCCAGATAAAGACGGGCAATGCCAATTGCCAGGACAGTGCCCCAAGCAAAACGAGTGACCCGACCATCTGCAGCACAAAACGCGGTCCGACCTGAAATGCGTTGATGATCTGCTGCTGCACCGCCGACGACACCTGCGAAAGGCGAGACGCGACCTGCCCGGCATAGAGCTCGTGAAAAAACGCAAGATCCTGCCGCTCGACCGCCTTGTGCCCCTGCCACTGAATGGCCGCGGGCATCGCGATACCGAGCGTGTGAGAATTCAATGTATTGAGAAAAAATGATGCAATCGGCATGGCCGGAAAGATCAACAAGCCAAGAACAACGAGCAAAGCCCATTCGTTCTGCAGAAAAGCAGCCGCGCCCTGCGCCGTCACGCCATCGACAATGGCGGACAATCCCCAGATGATCGACAAATTAATGGCTTCCATGGCCATGGACGACAAAGCCAAAGCAATCAGGACACCGCGAAACATCGAAATAAAGTGCAGCAGAACTGCGACCGGGCCTTTGGATGGCAACGCGCGAAAGGGAATGTCCAGCGGCCGTATCAACGTTTCGAACGGACGAAATATCCTATCTGAAATAGACATGGGCCTCTCGAGTTGCGACTTGGCATCGACGGAAAGGAATTCCACAGCATGGAAGCATGCGTTGCGCGTAAACTCAACGGGAAGATGTAATTTTAGCGTAAGAAGTAGTAATTGCCAGTTAACTCGCTGGCCGGGGCGATGTGGTGACCCGAGCGAGCAGCGCAGCCGCAAAAGCTGGAGCGGGTGAAGGGAATCGAACCCTCGTATTCAGCTTGGGAAGCTGCTGCTCTACCATTGAGCTACACCCGCGCCTAGTGAAGGTCTGACAGTTCTGGTGGACTGTCAAGCTTTGCGGTTACTCCGCGCGGAAGTGTTTGGAGAGTTTGAGGCCTTGGGCCTGATAGTTGGAGCCTAGGCCTGTGCCATAGAGGCCTTCGGGCTTGGTGAGCATGTGTTCGTAGACCAGGCGGCCAACGATTTGGCCGTGTTCCAGGATGAAGGGAACTTCGTGGCTGCGGACTTCGAGTACGGCGCGGCTGCCGGTGCCGCCGGCGCTGGCGTGGCCGAAGCCGGGGTCGAAGAAGCCGGCGTAGTGGACGCGGAATTCGCCGACCAGCGGGTCGAAGGGGGTCATTTCGGCGGCGTAAAGCGGAGGAACGTGGACGGCTTCCTGCGATACGAGGATGTAGAATTCATCAGGATCGAGTATGAGTTCTGCGCGTCCGCGGGCGTGGATCGGCTCCCAGAAATCCAGCACGTCGTGGGCGGCTTTCTGGTCGACATCGACCACGGCGGTGTGATGTTTGCCGCGATAACCGATCAGGCCATGTTCGCCAAAGCCTTGCAGGTCAATCGACAAGGCTATGCCGCCGCCGGAAACGTTAGGCGTATCGCTGGCGACCAGCGTGTCGGCTTCATGCAGGCTCAACAATTCCGCCTCATTGAGCACGGAATGGCCGATGCGGAAACGGATTTGCGACAGGCGTGAGCCTTGACGTACGACGATGGGGAATGTGCGCGGGCTGATTTCGAGATAGAGCGGGCCGTTATAGCCAGCCGGGATCTTGTCGAATTCCTGCGCGTAATCGGTGATGACGCGGGTGAAGATATCAAGACGGCCCGTGGAGCTTTTCGGGTTGGCGGAGGCCGACATAGCAGCTGGGAGCGCAAGGCTCTCCATCAGCGGCACAATGTAGACGCAGCCGGTTTCCAGCACCGCACCTTCGCTGAGATCGATCTCATGCAGGCTGAGGCGGGTCAGCTTTTCGATGACCTTGGTGGAAGGACCAGGCATGAAGCTGGCGCGGACGCGATAAGCCTTCGCACCCAGACGCAGATCGAGGCTGGCAGGCTGAATCTGGTCGGCATCCAACGCCCGTTCGCTCTTCAGCTGGCCAGAGCCGAACAGTTCCCGGATCGCACCATCCGCCAATATGCCCGTCGTTCTCGTCATTGTTTCATCATCCCTTTTCACGGCGACAAAACCAAAAGGAAAGCATTGACGCAAGTCGTTAACGGAGTTAAGGCAATCTTATCCCGTGGTGATTTGGCCGGTCGGCTTGCAGCCACGTTAAATAAGTGGCTAAAAAGACCGGGTGCTTGTAACCGGTCTGCTTTTGCGGCCGGTTTTTTTGTTTGTAAGGTGATGACATGAGCAAGAAATGGCGCCCGGCAACACAGCTGGTACACGGCGGCACACTGCGTTCTCCATATGGCGAGACATCTGAAGCGATCTACCTGACACAGGGCTTCGTCTATGACAGTTCGGAGGCGGCGGAAGCCCGCTTCAAGGGCGAGACGGAGGGCTTTATCTATGCCCGTTACGCCAGCCCCACCAACGACATGTTCGAAAAGCGCATGTGCCTGCTGGAAGGCGCCGAAGACGCCCGCGCCACGGCGTCCGGCATGGCTGCTGTCAGCGCCGCCATTTTGTGCCAGCTGAAAGCTGGCGATCACATCGTCGCTGCGCGCGCGCTTTTCGGTTCCTGCCGCTGGGTTGTCGAGACGCTGGCACCGAAATACGGCATCGAATGCACGCTGATCGACGGTCGCGATCTGGCCAATTGGGAAAAGGCGATCCAGCCGAACACCAAACTGTTCTTCCTCGAAAGCCCTACCAACCCGACCTTGGAAGTGGTGGATATCGCAGGCGTTGCAAAACTGGCCAACCAGATCGGCGCGAAAGTGGTTGTCGACAACGTGTTCGCCACGCCACTTTTCCAGAAGCCTCTGGAACTGGGCGCTCATATCGTCGTCTATTCCGCGACAAAGCACATTGATGGTCAGGGCCGCTGCCTTGGTGGAGTCGTGCTTTCCGACAAGAAGTGGATCGAGGAAGAGCTTCAGGATTACTTCCGCCATACCGGCCCGGCCATGTCTCCCTTCAACGCCTGGACGTTGCTGAAGGGCATCGAGACCCTGCCGCTTCGCGTGCGCCAGCAGACGGCCAATGCGGGCAAGATTGCCGATTTCCTTGCCGATCAGGGCAAGGTTGCCAAGGTTGTGTATCCCGGTCGCGCCGACCATCCGCAGGCCGATATCATTGCCAAGCAGATGACCGGCGGCTCGACGCTGGTCTGCTTCGAACTGAAGGGCGGCAAGGAAGCGGCGTTCCAACTTCAGAACGCGCTTGATGTCGTCAAGATTTCCAACAATCTGGGCGATGCCAAGAGCCTGATTACGCATCCCGGCACGACGACGCACAAAAACCTGACAGATGAAGCGCGTGCTGAGCTCGGCATTTCCGGCGGCACGTTGCGTCTTTCCTGCGGCATCGAAGATACAGACGACCTGCTGGAAGACTTCGCAGCAGCGCTCGCCAAGGTTTCCGCCTGATATAAAAAGCGGTCCGGAGATTTACCGGGCCGCCCCTTCCCTGTCGGTCACAACTGCGGGATCGTGAAACGCATTTTGCAGAGAAATGTTTAATTGATCTGCGATAGACCTATATCCAAGAGACTGGTGATCGTGGCGCTAACACGCTGTAATCACCGGCATTTACCATTAATCTTATCCCTGACCGACGAAATGCGCGACTGTTCTGTGAAGTACAGCTAATATGGCTTTACACTTTCTTGACGATGGCACGCGCCTGTAGTCTAGAATGATTGAACAGCAATTACTTAGGGCCCTGTGAATGTATCGTGCACTGACAAGAGATATCGAGGTCACAGTCGACCCCTATTATCTTGAAGAGCAGTCCGACCCGGACGACAATCGCTATGTCTGGGGCTACACAGTCGTGATTTCCAACAATTCGGATCTGGCGGTGACGCTGGTCAATCGCTACTGGCACATTACCGATGAGAACGGCCAGGTGGACGAAGTCTCCGGCCCCGGCGTGATTGGCGAACAGCCGCATCTCAAGCCAGGTGACAGCTACGAATACTCCTCCGGCTGCCCGCTGGACACACCATCCGGCATGATGTTCGGCCATTATGAAATGCAGGCGGACACCGGCGAAGTCTTCATCGTCGCCATACCGGCATTTTCTCTGGACAGCCCGGGCTTGACGCGGGTTTTGAATTAAAAAAGGCGGGAGCTGATCCCGCCTTTTTCATTAATTGACGATAGACAATTCCTCGACGGGGTAATGATAGGTCGTCGAGCAGAATTCGCAGGTCACGGAGATGACGCCGTCTTCCTGGCTGTCGTGAATTTCCTCTGCGGAAAAGCCTGACAGTACGCCTTTGATCTTGTCGCGCGAGCAATTGCAGCGATCCACGATCAGTTGCGGTTCATAGACGCGGACGCCCTGTTCGTGGAACAGGCGGAACAGCAGCTTTTCAGCGGGTACCTGCGGGTCCGTCAGCTCGTCCATATCGACGGTGTCGATCAGGGCAACCGCTTCCGTCCATGCATCGTCTTCCGAATATTCAGCCGCACCTTCGTCGCCATCGCCGCCGTGCAGATCACGCTGGCGCAGGCGTTCCGGCGCTTGCGGCAGGAACTGGGCGATGATGCCACCCGCGCGCCAGTTGTGGCGCGGCTTGCCATCGCCGTCGCGGTCGAAGAGTTCGGCAACGCCGAGGCGCACACGGGTGGGCAACTGCTCCGACTGGCGGAAATAAACGCCTGCAATGTCTTCCAGCGACGAGCCATCCAGCGGCACGATGCCCTGATAGGGCTGCATGCCCACGCCCTGATCGATGGTGAAGGCGAGGATGCCGTTGCCGAGCAGTTGCTCGGGCGAAGTCTGACCCGCAGCCATGGCTTCGGCCAGCCGCTCCTCATCGAAGCGGGCATAGGCGCGCATGTTTTCCGGCGCGGAAAAATCCGCGACCAGCAGATCCACGGGGCCATCGCCCTTGGTCTGGAGTGTCAGCTTGCCGGAGAATTTCAGCGACGTGCCGATAAGCGCTGTCAGCACCACGGCCTCTGCCAGAAGACAGGCAACGACCGGCGGGTATTCATGTCGCTCCAGAATGGTGTTCAACAGCGGGCCGACCTGCACGGCGCGACCGCGCACATCCAGCCCGTCCACCTGAAAGGGAACGACCTTGTCATCGCCAGCAAATGTGAGTTCGTCCAGCTGTACCGTTGCGTCTGCCATATCCTAACTCCTTGACGCCTTGCCCGCGCTACCACGCGGGGTGATCGAGACCGAGAAGGCGCCGACCGGCAGGCATTATGTTCGCACTGCACAGATAGACCGGGGACGATGAAAACGGAACCACTCCGCCGCCTTAACTTTCGTTAAAACGGCAGATTGTCCGAAAACAGCTTTGTGCTTTCTGCCCCGCTTTCTTTCAGAAAGCAAAGCAGTGCTGGGCCATCATGCGGCGAACAATTGATGAAAAGCCGCCGTTTTCAGCAAACGGCGGCATTGAACTGGGCTAGAAATAGGAAGCCACGCCTGAATTTCAAGCGCTCAGGCGCGGTCCCGTCAGATGACGCCCATGCACCATGCGATGATGGCCTTTTGTGCGTGAAGACGGTTTTCCGCCTCATCGAACACCACCGACTGCGGGCCATCGATGACCTCATCCGTGACCTCTTCGCCGCGGTGGGCGGGCAGGCAATGCATGAAGAGCGCATCCTTGTTCGCCTTGCCCATCAGGGCCGCATTGACCTGATAGGGCTGGAAGATGTTGTGGCCGCGTGCCTTGTGTTCCTGGTTCATGGAGACCCAGGTATCGGTGACGACGCAATCGGCGCCATCGACCGCGCGTTCCGCATCGTGGCACAGCATGATCTCGCCGCCATTGTTGCGCGCCCAGTTGAGGAAGCGGTCATGCGGCTCCGAGCCCATCGGCACAGCCATGTTCATCTTGTAACCGAAGCGGGCGGACCCTTCGACCAGCGAATGCAGCACGTTGTTGCCATCACCCGTCCAGGCAATCGTCTTGCCCTTGACCGGGCCGCGATGCTCTTCGAAGGTCAAGATATCGGCCATGATCTGGCAGGGATGGGTGTCGTCCGTCAGGCCATTTATAACCGGGACAGTTGCGTGTTCGGCCAGCTCCAGCAGGCGGGAGTGATCCGTGGTGCGGATCATGATCGCATCCACGTAGCGCGACAGCACCTTGGCCGTATCGCCAATGGTTTCGGCGCGGCCCAGCTGCATCTCCGTACCTGAGAGAAACAGCGTCTCGCCGCCCAGCTGGCGCATGCCGACATCGAAGGAAACGCGGGTACGGGTGGACGGCTTTTCGAAAATCATCGCCAGCATCTTGCCGGCCAGCGGCTTTTCCGCCGTGCCATTCTTGGTGGCGATCTTGCGAGCGCGTGCGTCGTCCATGATGACCCGTAGGTCTTCCGAACCGACGGCCGAAAGGTCTAGAAAATGTTTTGCTGATGCCATTTTTATGCTGTCCCATCGATGCAGGCCGCGTCTTTATCGACGCTGGCCTGAACATGCGCCCCTCAGGCGCTCTTCGCCAATTTCGTGGTGAGTGCTTCCGCAGCCTTTTCCAGACGTGCCAGGCCTTCGCGTGCTTCCTCTGCCGTGACCACCAGTGGCGGCAGCAGACGAATGACGTTATCGCCAGCGGGAACGCCCAGAAGATGCTCGGCGCGAATGGCATGCAGCAGGTCGGCAGACGGCACCTTAGCCTTGACGCCCAGTAACAGGCCCTCTCCACGAATTTCCTCGATCACGTCGGGGAAGCGATCCTTCAGCGAGGCCAGCCCCTGACGAAACACCAGCGCGACATCCCGCACATGCTGCAAAAAGCCGTCGGCCAGAACGATGTCCAGCACCCCATTGCCGCAAGCCATGGCCAACGGGTTTCCGCCATAGGTCGTGCCATGAACGCCAGCCGTCATGCCGGATGCGGCTTCTGCCGTTGCAAGGCACGCGCCGAACGGGAAGCCGCCGCCGATACCCTTGGCCACGGCCATGATATCCGGCGCGACGCCCGACCATTCATAGGCAAAGAACTTGCCAGTGCGGCCAACGCCAGTTTGGACCTCATCGAAAATCAGCAGCAGGCCATGCTCTTCGCACAGCGCGCGCAGCGTGCGCAGGAAATCGGGATCGACAACGCGAATGCCGCCCTCACCCTGAATGGGCTCGATCAGTAGCGCTGCGGTTTCCGGCACAATGGCCGCTTTCAGCGCTTCAAGATCGCCGAACGGCACCTGATCGAAACCTTCGACCTTGGGGCCAAAGCCTTCAATATATTTCGGCTGGCCGCCCGCGGCGATGGTTGCCAGGGTACGACCGTGGAACGCACCCTCAAACGTGATGATACGGAATTTTTCCGGATTGCCATGCGTATAATGGTACCGGCGCGCGGTTTTGATGGCGCATTCCAGCGCTTCCGCACCCGAATTGGTGAAGAAGACCTTATCCGCAAAAGTTGCATCCGTCAGACGTCTGGCCAGCGTTTCCTGCCCCGGAACCTCATAGAGGTTGGAGAGGTGCCAGACCTTTTCCGCCTGCGACTTGAGAGCATCCACCATGTGCGGATGGCTGTGGCCAACCGAAGTGACCGCCACGCCCGCACCGAAATCCAGATATCGCTCGCCGCTCTCGGTGACGAGCCAAACGCCCTCTCCTCGCTCGAAGCGCAACGGGGCTCTGGAAAACGTATCGAACAATGATCCGCTTTGGGTCGCGGCGTCGGCCATGGCTGCATCACTCCCTGCGCAAAGGCGCTGTCAATAGGGCTTACCGGTTGCTCCGTGCCTGAAAATCAAAAATGCCGCCTCGCGGCGGCTTCGGGTATTTCCTGTCGTGCGAGCGCACTATTGTCACTTCATTCCGGGATGTCAACAAATGTCCGCATTGTCAGGCATTCTCAAGCCTTGGTAGAGCGATTTTACTGACCTACAAAGTGTTGCTTTTCTGACTCACGAACGCAGCAAGTTGGGGAAAACCGGAAAATCGATTCCAGATGATTCTCCCGACTCTTGTCACGGAGTCGGCCTACGATTAGGTTAACTCTCAATTACTAGACTGCAAGCGGCGGACCTAGTCACCTACAATCTGGCGGATATTCTGCGCGTGGTTCGCTCCACGGCATCGTAGAAGGATTCTGCCTGCGCGACCAGCGGAGAAGCAGTATGAACTGGACGGATGAACGAGTCGAGAAACTCAAAAGACTGTGGTCCGAAGGGCTGAGCGCCAGCCAGATCGCAGCCCAGCTCGGCGGCGTCAGCCGTAACGCCGTCATTGGCAAGGTCCACCGTTTGAACCTGCCAGGCCGCGCAAAAGCCGGTGGCACGGTTGCAACCTCACGCCCTGCCGCCAAGCGCCCCGCAGCCCCTACGACACCCCGCGCAACCAACTTTCCAGCCCGCCCAGCAACGGTACGCCCCGCACCCCGCACCGTTGGCGCCACCGCGCTGAAGGACGATCTGGACATCGATACGGCACAGGTTCTGGAATATGTTCCAGTCAGCAATGCTTCGCTGCCAACATCGCTGCGCCTGACGCTGACGGAACTGACCGAGCGCACCTGCAAGTGGCCAGTCGGCGATCCGCTGAAGGACGACTTCCATTTCTGCGGCTGCGAAGCTTCGGAGTCCTCGCCTTACTGCAAGTTCCACGCGAAGATGGCTTACCAGCCAGTAAGCGAACGCCGCCGCGCTTAAGGGCAGCGGACATATTGCAAGAGATAAAAAAGCGGGTCGATTGGCCCGCTTTTTTTAATGTCTGCAATCAACAGAAGAAGTCAGAGACAACGATCGATGGGATCGACAAACGTCAACTAAGGCGCCGACACCTGCCCATCGCTTTGATAGGCCGAAATTTCACGCCAGTTGCGCACGCGGCCAAAAGCGATGAAGCTTGCTCTATCTTTCTCGGGATATTGGGCGCGGCTTTTATAGCCTTATGGCGCCATCTGCTCTTACAAACTGCTGAGCTATGCCTGCTTGCAATGACACAAGATTTCCATGAAACGGAAGTTTTGTGACAGGATTTCACGTATCTAGGAAAAGCAATTTTGCAGAACGTTCAGAACAGTTCTGCGAGGCGCAATAGCTGCGCGGAGATGCAAGGGCACCTCTGATTGGCGGCTTAACCGCCAATGTTCCCGCAAGCACGAATGACAACAGGTCCATCCTGCCAGATCGCAGCCCTTCATTCGAATGGCTGCTGGATCATGGCAGATAGCTTTAACCCTGGCGGGCCTTGCGGTTGGCGTAGCGACGGTCGCGCTCGGCCTTGCGGGCGGCCTCATCTTCGATGACGCGGGCGACGCGGTTTTTATCGGCCAGCTTGCGGGCGTCCTCTTCGGCAGTCGCAGCGGCTTCAAGCTCGGCTTCATGTGCCAGCCGTTCCGCTTCGAGGCGGCTCTGCTCTTCGCGCTTCTGCTGCTCGCGCTCGGCACGACGCGCTTCGCGGGCTTCCGCCACGGCGATGCGTTCTGCCTGCTTGGCTTCCCGGTTGGGTTCGGCAGCTTCCTTTGCGGCCTTATAGGCCTGGAGAAGGGCAGCCTTGGCCTCTGCAGCGGCGCTGCGGCGGTCGGTCAGTTCACTGTTTTTAACGTTTTTGTTGTTTCTCAAGTCTCTATTCCAGTTGAGGTGCCATACCCATCAGGGTCAGGATTTCTTGGCACGCTTTGCGGGGGTCTTGGCAGGTGCCAGGCTGTCTTGCAGCTCCTTGGCAAGGCGCGCTTCACGCAGGCGCTGCGTCTTTTCATCACGCGCCTGGGCAATCGAATTGAGTTCATCAACAGCGTGGCCGCGTGCAAAGAACTGCGACTGCGTTTCACCGAATGCGATTTCCGCCTGCTGGCGAGATTTGCTGTGTGTTTCAGACATGGAATTTCCTTCCTGTCGCATCAGCCGAAATCGGGATCGATTTCCAAAAACGCCGTTGCGGGGTGGATCGAGTGGCCCGGAGCGTTTGCGCCCATGGGCGCGGTGTCCGAAGCCTGTACCGCCGGGCGGCACAAAAAAAGGCCAGGCAACGTGCCTGACCTCGCTTGGTCTCATGCTTTCGACAGTGCCAGTACATCCGTGGTCAAAGGAAAGCGGAGTCCGTATTAAGCAGCCTGGAGATTGCAGGCCGACATTTTGCCCGACTTGTTGTCGCGCTCAAGGTCGTAGCTCAGCTTCTGGCCTTCAACGATTTCGCGCATACCTGCACGCTCTACAGCGGAGATGTGTACGAATGCGTCTGTGCCGCCGTTGTCTGGCTGAATGAAGCCGAAGCCCTTGGTGGAGTTAAACCATTTTACTGTGCCTGTGGTCATAATGAACCCTTTCAAAGCATAAGTTATAGATCACAGAACTGACGCCCTGTGTGCGAGTATAGCGATTTTTTTGAAGGAAAGGGTTAGTTCAAAACGCGGTGCTAATCGCGCGGCAACCAAAGCTCAGCAAGCAAAATATCGATAAACCAGTGATAGAGGGTTATGGCCGGATAGTCAAACTTTAAATTTCAGATCATTGAAATGAGCGTTTATCTTGCAACGCAGCAGCCTCTTCAGAAATATAATAATCCTTGATGGACTTTCAATTTTGGAAATGTACCTGCCCTTTGTTTTTACTCAGGAAAACTGCGCGGCAAGCGGATATCCCCGCCTCCCCTTTCCATCCGCAACTTCTGGCGCAAAGCGGTCTAAATGGGTCAAAAATATATCTTCGTGACAGGCTGGAGACCGCTCCCCTTCCCGTAGACATTCCTGCCTAAGCTGCGCAAAAATACAAAACGCGCGTCGTTGACCCGGTGAGGCAATAGCGCGCGTTGTGCGAAAGATCAGTAATGGGCGCCTATCAGGCTTCCATGGAATAGCCCGCGCCACGAACGGTGCGGATTACATCCTGCATGTTGGAGAAGTTGAGCGCCTTGCGCAGACGGCCGACATGGACGTCTACGGTGCGTTCATCCACATAGATGTCGTGACCCCAGACGCCATCGAGAAGTTGCGAGCGGGAGAAGACGCGGCCCGGCGAGACCATCAGGAATTCCAGTAAGCGGAATTCGGTTGGCCCGAGGCGCACTTCGCGGGTCTTGCGGTGAACGCGGTGTGTTTCGCGATCCAGCTCGATATCACCGCATTTCAGAACAGACGACAGAACCTCCGGACGAGCGCGGCGCAGCATGGCTTTGACGCGCGCCATCAGTTCCGGCGTGGAGAAAGGCTTGACCACATAGTCGTCAGCACCCGTGGCCAGTCCGCGCACGCGCTCGCTCTCCTCACCGCGTGCCGTCAACATGATGATTGGCAGGCGCTCGGTCTCGGGGCGCATTCTCAGGCGACGGCACAATTCGATGCCGGAAACGCCCGGCAGCATCCAGTCCAGGATCAGCAGATCCGGCGTCCGCTCCTGCAGGCGGATTTCCGCCTCGTCGCCACGGGGAATGGTGTCGACATCGTAACCTTCGGATTCCAGATTGTAACGAAGAAGAACGCTCAAAGCCTCTTCATCTTCGACAACTGCGATTTTCGGCACCATAGGCTTGGGACTCCGCCAGTCTTACCAGAGCGCCATGCGTTGATTTAAACGCATCACGGACGCTCTGGCCTGTTGATCTACACACCGGCACTCCAAAGATCGTTTCCGTTCCTGGAGTGCCGATGCTGTAAAACTTACTCGGTTACTGCACCGAGCGTGTTGGAACTATCGTCCTTCGGACGCTCACCTTCCGGCTGACTGCCGGTGGCCATGTAGTAGATGGTTTCCGCGATGTTGGTCGCATGGTCGCCAACGCGCTCGATGTTCTTTGCGCAGAACAGCAGATGCGTGCAGGTGGTGATGTTGCGCGGATCTTCCATCATGTAGGTCAACAGCTCGCGGAACAGCGAGGTATACATGGCGTCGATCTCTTCGTCGCGCTCACGGATGGCCTGCGCCTTTTCTGCGGAGCGTGTGGAATAGACGTCCAGCACTTCCTTCAGCTGCACCAGCGCCAGTTCCGACAGGTGCTCGAGACCACGGGCCAGCTTGCGCGGAACGCCAGTGCCGGCAACGGCGATGACGCGCTTGGCGGTGTTCTTGCCAAGATCGCCAACGCGCTCCAGATCGGCAGCGATGCGCAGCGAACCGATGATTTCACGCAGGTCGGACGCCATAGGCTGACGCTTGGCGATGGTGACAATGGCCTTGTCGCCAATCTCACGCTCGGCATGATCGAGGATCGTATCGTCAGAGATGACCTTCTGGGCCAGCGCCGCATCCGAATTGACCAGAGCGCGCACCGCATCGGCGCACATCTGCTCCGCCAAACCGCCCATTTCGGCGATGCGGCGGGTGAGGAACTTCAGTTCATCATCATAGGCGGACATAATATGGGAATGTGTCGGCATGTTCGAAGTCTCCAGTTTCGATGCACTGGCCCGCAAGCCCGGCCGGGCTCAAGCGGTGCCATGCGAAGGGTTTGAACCAGCGTCAGATCAGCCGAAGCGACCCATGATGTAGTCCTGCGTGCGCTGGTCGTCCGGGTTGGTGAACATCTTGTCGGTGTCGTTTTCTTCCACCAGATGGCCCAGATGGAACATGGCGGTGCGCTGCGACACGCGGGCTGCCTGCTGCATGGAGTGGGTAACGATGACGATGGTGTAATTGGCGCGCAGCTCGTGGATCAGTTCCTCGACCTTGGCGGTTGCAATCGGGTCCAGTGCCGAGCAGGGCTCGTCCATCAGGATGACTTCTGGCGAAACCGCAATGGCGCGGGCGATGCACAGACGCTGCTGCTGGCCGCCGGACAGGCCGGTGCCGGATTCGTGCAGGCGATCCTTGGCTTCGTTCCACAGACCGGCCTTCTGAAGGCTGGACTCGACGATCTGATCCATATCCGCCTTGTTGCGGGCCAGACCATGGATACGCGGGCCGTAGGCGATGTTTTCATAGATCGTCTTCGGGAATGGGTTCGGCTTCTGGAACACCATGCCGACGCGGGCGCGCAGTTCCACCACGTCGATCGTCTGATCGTAGATATCGTCTTCATCGAGCGTGATCTTGCCGGTAACGCGGCAGCTGTCGATGGTGTCGTTCATGCGGTTCAGCGTGCGCAGGAAGGTGGACTTGCCGCAGCCAGACGGGCCGATGAGCGCCGTCACGGTGTTTTCACGTACGTTGAGGTTCACATCGTAAAGGGCACGCTTCTCGCTGTAATAAACGGAAACGTCCTTGCCGATCATCTTGTATGTTACTTCATTCATTTTCTTGTCCAGCGCCTTTTCAACTGCTGCTTCCGACAACATATTCATAGCCTCAAGCTCCCGGTGTTTGTTACATCGCATGCTGGCTGGAAAACCGGTGACCCGATTTTCCTTGAGTACTGTTTACCAGCGACGCTCGAAGCGGCGACGCAACAGGATTGCTCCCACATTCATGACGATGAGGAACATAAGCAGGATGATGATAGCGCCTGATGTTCTCTCGACAAAGGCACGTTCTGCTTCGTTCGCCCACATGTAAATCTGCACCGGCAGGGCCGTGGACGGGTCCATCGGCGTTGTCGGATAATTCGCGACGAAGGCGACCATGCCGATGAGCAGCAGCGGTGCGGTTTCGCCAAGGGCATGCGCCAGGCCGATGATGGTGCCGGTCAGAATGCCGGGCATGGCCAGCGGCAGCACATGGTGGAAGATGGTCTGCATTTTCGATGCGCCAAGGCCAAGGGCAGCGGCGCGGATGGATGGCGGCACCGCCTTCAGCGCCGCACGGGTGGCGATGATGATGGTGGGCAATGTCATCAGCGTCAGGACGAAACCGCCGACCAGCGAGGCCGAGCGTGGGAAGCCCATGAAGTTGATGAAGACCGACAGGCCGAGCAGACCGTAAACGATGGACGGAACGGCAGCGAGGTTGTTGATATTGACCTCGATGAGATCCGTCAGGCGGTTCTTCGGTGCGAACTCTTCCAGATAGATGGAAGCGGCGACACCGATGGGCAGAGACAGAACCAGCACGATCAGCATCATGTAGAAGGAGCCGATCAGCGCCACGCCGACACCTGCGGCTTCCGGACGGCTGGATGCGCCGTTGAAGAAGATGCCGGTGTTAAATTCCTTGGCCAGTTGGCCCGCTTCGGTCAGTTTCTTGACCCAGGCGAGTTGCTGGTCGGAGATGCGACGGTTCTGCTCATTGACGGACACATCGACCTGACCCTTGACCACGCTGTCGAGATCGCCAGAAGCCAAGAGCGCCACGGTGCGCGTGGTTCCAACGATGCTAGGATCGGCCACCACCAGATCACGCAGCTGTCCGCGGATGCTGTCTGAGATCATCGCATTGACGGCACGAAGGCCATCGCGGTCATCCAGGGACACGCCGAGTGCCTTTGCCACCGCATTGCGGGCAACCACGGGGTAGTTCGCGGTCACCAGCTTGGCAGGGTTCTGGGCACGGACGTTGTCGGGATCGATGATCTGCTGCGAGAACTCGACCGGCACGGTGATCATGGTCTGCTGGAACGCCGTATAGCCTTTGCCGACGACGGACCAGAGAAGCAGGAACAGGAACAGAAGTCCGAAGGAGATGGCGGCAAGGCCGTAAGTCCGGAAGCGGCGCTCGGCGGCGTAACGGCGCTTGATGCCGATATCGCGACGGACCTTCTTCGTTGCGGCTGG
This sequence comes from Hyphomicrobiales bacterium, assembly GCA_900473205.1. Lineage (GTDB taxonomy): Bacteria > Pseudomonadota > Alphaproteobacteria > Rhizobiales > Rhizobiaceae > Agrobacterium. The sequence goes on along the minus strand of UCLB01000024.1, from coordinate 15,276 downwards.
GGCGGTAAAGCCCGGAGTAACGACGTCGGTCATTCGTACTGCTCCCGGTATTTGCGCACAATATAGAGCGCGTAGATATTGAGGCAAAGCGTGATGGCAAAGAGGGTGATGCCAAGCGCAAAGGCAACCAGTGTCTGCGGCGAGGTGAATTCAAGGTCGCCCGTCAACTGGCTGACGATCTTGACCGTTACCGTCGTCATCGGCTCGAACGGATCGAGCTGAAGGCGGGCGGCAACACCGGCGGCCAGAACCACGATCATGGTTTCGCCGATGGCGCGCGAGGCGGTCATCAAAATGGCGCCGACGATGCCTGGAAGGGCCGCTGGCAGAATGACCTTCTTGACCGTTTCCGAGCGCGTTGCACCAAGACCCAGCGAGCCATCGCGCAGTGTGCGGGGAACGGCGGTGATGATATCGTCGGACAGCGAGGACACGTATGGGATCAACATGATGCCCATGACGAAGCCAGCAGTGATAACGCTCTGCGCCTGGATGAAGTTGGTGTAGTCGCCCGTTGTCAGACCGTTGATCTGCGAGGAAATATCGCGAAGGAACGGACCGACGGTCGTCAGGGCGAAGAAGCCGTAAACGATAGTCGGAATACCGGCAAGCACTTCAAGAAGCGGCTTGGCAACCGAGCGGAAGCGTGGGCTGGCATATTCCGCCATGTAGATGGCCGAGAACAGACCAACCGGCACGGCAACCAGCATGGCCACGAAGCCGATATAGAGCGTACCTGCCAGAAGCGGAATGAGACCGAACTGACCGGCGCTTTCGGTGGAACCGGCAGCGGCAAAGCGCGGGTCCCATACAGTTCCGAAGAAGAACTGGTAGGCTGGCACCATGTTGAAGAACTGAATGGCTTCGGTCAGCATCGACAAAACGATGCCGATGGTGGTGAGAATGGCGATGGAGGATGCCAGCAGCAGTGCCGCCAGAATGACCTTCTCGACATTATTGCGGGCGCGGAAGCGAGGCGCAATGCCGCGCATGGCGTAGATCGCGCAACCGATTGCCGAACCTAGAACAATGATGATCATGCCAAGGCGGCTGGCCGTCGTCATGGTGTTGAGCGTTTCAGCCGCCTCGACCATGTAGGGCTGCGGATCGCCAGCAATGGCGACACCCTTGGAGCCGAGCAGCGGACGAAGAGTTGTCGGATCGGCCTTGGCCTGCGCGAGCTCTTCCGACGTCAGCCGTTGAAGACCGCGCGCAATCGAGCCGACCATGCCGTAGCTAAGGCTCTGTTGGGCCTCGGACTGCGCCTTGATGTCATCGGGAAACTCACCCCGGACAGTCGCGGTGACAATCATGGGGCTGATGATGAGCCAGAGTGCCAAAATGAATGCAGCAGGCAGAACAGCCCATATGAGAACATAGGAGCCATGATAGCCTGCACGAGAATGCATGGAGGACGGACGACCGCCCGCCAAGGCGACGGCACGGCGTGAACCCAGCACATAGCTGGCTATGCCGATCAGCGCCAATATCAGCAAAATAATGGGTGTGTTCATGGAGACTTTCCTCGGCGCACCAGAAAGAGATGCGGTATCAGGCAGCTTTGTTGCACATCGGATCATCGAAAACCGCGTCGAACCTTTTGCAGTTCGATGGTTTTGCGACAGGTGCCGTCTTCCCTAATTTTGGCTCAGGCATTCCGGGTTGATACATCCTATTTATCGGCCGCTTGGTCATACGATAAATAGGAACTGTCAACCCACACAGCGCCTTAACAACAGAAAGATGGACGAAAGGCGCGACGATGTCGCCGCGCCTTCCAGAATGATTACATGATCTTGCCAGCTTCGAACTGAGCGCGGATTTCCTTACGCTCGGCTTCAGGAGCAGCAACCAGGCCGTAGTTGGCCAGCGGGGAGTCAGGGCCGATCATCTCGTCAGAGGTGAAGAACTCGACATATTCCTTGAGGCCCGGGATAACGCCGACATGTGCCTTCTTGACGTAGAAGAACAGTGGGCGGGAAACAGGGTACTTGCCGCTTGCAACGGATTCAGTTGTTGGAACAACGCCGCTGACGGTTGCAACCTTCAGCTTGTCCTTGTTGTTTTCGTAGAATGCGAGGCCGAATACGCCGAGGCCGGTCTTGTTGGCATCGATACGAGCAAGCGTTTCAGTGTAGTCGCCGTCGATGTCGACAGCAGCGCCGTCCTTACGAACTGCGATGCACTTTGCAGCAGCCTGCTTGGCGTCTGCAACGAGGCCCTTGATGGCGTCGGTTGCCTTGGCTTCCTTGCAGCCGTCAGCCATGATCTTCTCTTCGAAGACTTCGCGCGTGCCGTGCTTGGAGCCAGGGATGTAGGCAGCGATTGCTACATCAGGCAGTTCCTTGTTGATTTCGGACCATTTCTTGTAAGGGTTGGCAACGAGCTTGCCGTCCTTGACGATTTCAGCAGCCAGACCGAGGTACAGGTCCTTAGGCTCGAGCTTGACGTCCTTGTTGGACTTGTCCATGGCGAAAACGATGCCGTCGTAGCCGATCTTGACTTCCTGAACGTCGGTAACGCCAGCGGACTTGCAAGCTGCAAGTTCGTCAGCCTTGATTGGGCGCGAAGCGTTTGCAATGTCGATGGTGCCTTCACCAACGCCGGAGCAGAATGCCTTCAGACCACCGCCCGTGCCGCCGGACTCAACAACAGGAGCCTTGAAGTCAGGGAAGGTTTCAGCAAAAGTTTCAGCAACGATCTTTGCGTATGGCAGAACCGTCGAGGAACCGGCAACCTGGATCTGGTCGCGAGCAGCGGCGGCGCCTGCAAAGGCAACGGAAGCCACCAGGGCTACTGCGGACAATTTAACGATATTCATTTTACTCTCCCGTATGGGGCCCATGGTGGGCTTTTGTGAACGCTGCCGGCAGTCGCTTTTACCCGCTTGCCCAAAACTGGGCTGCCCCGGCGGCCTCTTCTTAACCAGTCTTGCCCCATCCTTTTATGTCACTTCAATGAAGTATTTGTGACAACTCAAATATCTGATTTTAAATAATTATTTATTTCGTCGGCACGCATAGCGAGACTTGTATGTCAAAAACGCACGGTAAAGTCCGTTCCGACATCCAGCTCCGAGCGGATAATCAGGCGGGCGCGGTGTCTCGTCAGAATATGTTTGACGATGGCAAGCCCGAGACCAGTGCCTTTCTTGGAGCGACTGTCCGCCACGCTGACCCGATAAAAGCGCTCCGTGAGGCGTGGAACATGCTCTGCGGGAATACCCGGCCCCTTGTCCACGACGCCGACTTCAACGGGTTTTCCCGCTTCCGTGCGCAGAAAAACATCCACCACCTTGCCATCCTGGCCGTATTTGCAGGCGTTTTCGACGAGGTTCTGGAACACCTGAACCAGCTCGTCACGGTCGCCCGTCACCTCCACCTTTCCTTCGGGAACGTGAAGGTTGATGGCAATGTCGAGTTCTTCGGCCAGCGGCAGCAGCGAGTCCCTGACATGGCCAAGAAGCGGTACGAGATCCACCTTCTGGTCCGGCGCGATATTGGCGCGCAGCTCCAACCGCGACAGCGACATCAGGTCGTCCACGAGGCGGCTCATGCGGGTTGCCTGATCCAGCATGATACCCAGAAACCGCTCCCTCGCCTTGGGATCATCACGCGCCGGGCCCTGCATGGTTTCAATGAAGCCGCGCAGCGAGGCCAGAGGTGTGCGCAGCTCGTGGCTGGCATTGGCGACGAAATCGCTGCGCATGCGATCTATGCGGCGCAGTTCGGACACATCGCGGAAGGACAGGATATAAAGCGGTGGCCCCGCCTGTTCCTGCGCTGCCGCCGGTGCGATGCGGACGATGAAAACGCGCTCGGACGGCAGACGCTCGGAATGTTCGACCTGATTAGGCTGGCCGGTGGCGATGGTTTCCCTGATCACATCCAGCAGGCCGGGCGAGCGCAGACGGCCGGAAATATGCGAACCGACCGGCAGCGCGCCAAAGGCCCGTTCTGCCGCACTGTTTTCAAACAGAACGCTGGCGTTACGATCCAGAATGAAAACCGGCGTATCGAGAACGGCAAGCCCGGAGCGCACGCCGGAAATCAGGCTTTCGCTGACGGCCTGCTCCTCATCGATCTCAGGCACGGCCACCCGCTTGGGCGGCTTGACCGTGGCACCGGAGCTGATGGCGAGAATGGCAAGCACCGCGCCCAGCCATAGCGCCAGCGGGACATAGGGAGTGCGCAGTTCCGTCAGCGTGACGATGGCCAGCAGGGTGACGACCAGAATGGGCAGCCAGCTACGGCGAAGCCCGTGCCAGTACCGCCCAAACGTGCTGCCGCTTTCCGTGACTGCCATTGCCATCTGCTTTCCTCTGCGAGTCCGCCTGAAAATATCGGACGGATCTGCCCGCCGCATATCCAGACAGGCTCTTACGCCGAAAATCAGCGTATCGTCCCTTTTATCGCTCTTTCATGACAGAGATTCATCACTATGTCTTTTCCCACAGCTTGATCTTTTACGGTTGCCAAAAAGCCGCACAGGCGGGTCTTCTTGATATTCCGTGGTGGATATGCGCTGATTGCACCAACGCCGAACTCAAACGGCAGTACCCAGGGAGCCATGATGAGCGAAAACGCCAAGGACCGTTCGGTCGAACTCAAGATCGACGGAAAAACCCGCATCTTCAACATAGATGATCCGGTCTTGCCGGACTGGGTGGAAGACCACAAGCTTTCCGCCGGTGGCTTTCCTTATGACAAGAAGATGAACCGCGACGAGTATGACGAGACGCTGGAAGCGCTACAGATCGAACTGGTGAAGGTGCAATACTGGCTTCAGGCTTCCGGCAAGCGCGTCCTGTCTGTTTTCGAGGGCCGCGATGCTGCTGGGAAAGGTGGCGCGATCTCGGTCATCAAGGAATATCTCAACCCCCGCTCCGCCCGTGTCGTCGCCCTGTCCAAGCCGACGGAAACCGAACGCGGGCAATGGTATTTCCAGCGTTACATCTCTCACTTTCCAACGGCTGGCGAATTCGTCATGTTCGACCGCTCCTGGTATAACCGCGCAGGCGTGGAGCCGGTAATGGGCTTCTGTACGCCCGAAGAACACAAGCGCTTCCTGAAAGAAACGCCGCGGCTGGAGAAAATGGTGGTGCATGAAGGCACGTATCTGTTCAAATTCTGGCTGGATACGGGCCGCGAAACCCAGATCGACCGCTTCCATGACCGGCGGCATAGCCCGCTGAAGGCCTGGAAGCTCTCCGACATGGACATTGCCGCGCTGACCAAGTGGGACGATTACACCGCTATGCGCGATCAGATGCTGGAAAAGACCCACATTGACGACGCCCCTTGGACCGTGGTGCGCGCCAACGACAAACGCCGCGCACGCATCAACCTCATCAAACACATTTTGAAATCGCTGGATTATGAGGGCAAGGACAAGAAGGTGATTGGCGAGATCGATGACAAGATTCTGGGGTCCGGGCCGGATTTCTTGAAGTAAGCCAACCTGATCCCTCATTCCTGTGCTTGTCACAGCAATGAGGGAAAGGCTTTAGCGGAGCATCACTCCCCCGGCAAAATCCGCGCCGAGTAGAGGTTGACCGGGCGTCCATTGCCATCGATATCACTGTTGATGATGATGCGCCCCGGTGCATTGGGGGCGAGCGTCCGGTCGAAGTTGACGTTGATCAGCATATCCGCCCGCTCGGGTGTCGCCGTGAAGCGGTGGCGGGCGCAATCGCCGAGGCTGCCGAAATCACAGCTGATGGAAAGCTGCGTCTGCCGGTCGCTGGAGGATTGCAGTGTGACGGAAATGGTTGAGGATTTGCCCGCCATTTCCCGCAACACATCTGCGGGAACAGTGATGCTGACATTACCATCCGCTTCCGCCACACGCGATGTGAGGCGCACGGCTTTCCCGGCAGCTGTGGAGATGGGCTCGACCGCGGCAAGCGATCCGGGCTGGATGCCGTTATTGCCGCGCTCGGCGTTGAAAACTTCCTGCCAGTCTTCGGAAAAGCCGCGACCGGCCTCGACGCTCGGCTGGGGTGCCGCCTCGGTGCCGGTGAAATCTTCAGATTGCACTTCCGGCGGCGGATTGGGAACGCTAGTATCACGGTCTGCTGGGCTCAGCAGAATACCGGAAGTGTAGACCCACCAGGCGCCGAAGCCGATAAAGGCCAGCAGAGTGAAATAGATGAACAGGCGAGCGACGAGGCCCTTCTTGCGCCGCGCCTTGGCGGCACGCTCCGGCGTGAAGGCAAGCGACGCCGCATCTGCGGGCACAGACCGGGCATCCGGCGCGACCACGCCGCGCTCGGCACGAAAATCACCCATGTCAGCGGCAGCTGGCTTTGCATCCGGCAGATCGCCACGGACCTCTGCCTCGACAGGCAAAACATCGTCCTCATCGTCCATTGGATGGGCGGGAGATGTGACCGATGGCCGGACCTGCGGTGGCGGCGGTGGTGCGGGAGCTCTCGCCGCCTCACGCCGAACGTGATCTTCCACCACGCTCAACAGGCGGTTTCGCTCTTCGCTCTCGATGGCATGGATCAGCACTTCCAGCCGCTGGCGCTGCTGCGCCACGACCGTGGGGTCGTCTATACCCTGCTTGCGCAGACCCGCTTCCAGCGCCTGCCGGGAAGATTGGTAGATGCGTGCCCGAACCTCGGCGCTCGATCTGTCCGATTTCTCAAGGGCATTTCTGATTGCCGTTTCCAGTCCGCTCACTACCGGTCCTTTTCTTTGCCATCCGACAGGCTCAGCGCATTGGCCCGAAAATTACGTCTATTTTCGGAAAGCGCGATGCGCAGATACGTCATTCAGAGCATCATTTATGCACCCGAAGGCACGCAACGGCATTCCGGCGACGTTGCGCGATGCTCGTTTACGATTCGGTAACCTCTCGCATGCCCAACCGCAAGAGACACAGCCGTTAAATATTGGAATGGCTTGGGGAAAACATCGCCATGGCAGGATCGGCTCATCGAATGGCATCCTCGTGCGGTCTCCCCTTATGAACGCACTCGCTCCAGCGAGATTTCAACGCGTTACACAATGGAGCGCGGTGGCAGGCCGCCACGCCGCAACAACACTCGATGCTTTTTTGCTTTTCATCCGTTCCCGGCTTCGCTACATCTTACGTGCGCGTAAACGTCATTCATGGGAGGAAACATGCTGCCGTCCATACTCAGGGACAATCTTCGACTGCCGGTGGTTGCCTCACCACTCTTCATCATTTCCCATCCAGAATTGACGCTGGCACAATGTAAGGCGGGTGTCGTCGGCGCGTTTCCGGCGCTCAATGCCCGCCCGGAAAGCCAGCTGGACGAGTGGCTGGCGATGATGACCGAAGACTTGGCCAATTATAATGCCGCCAACCCTGAAAAACCGGCAGCGCCCTTTGCGGTGAACCAGATCGTCCACACCTCCAACAAGCGGCTGGAGCATGACCTTGGCCTGTGCGTGAAATACAAGGTGCCTATCGTCATCTCGTCGCTGGGTGCGGTTCCGGAAGTCAATGCCGCGATCCACTCCTATGGCGGCATCGTGCTGCATGATATCATCAACAACCGCCACGCCAATTCCGCCATTCGTAAAGGCGCAGACGGGCTGATTGCGGTGGCGACCGGTGCGGGTGGGCATGCAGGCACGCTTTCTCCCTTCGCGCTGGTACAGGAAATCCGCGAATGGTTCGACGGGCCGCTGCTGCTGGCAGGCGCCATCGCCAATGGCGGCGCGATCCTCGCGGCACAGGCCATGGGCGCAGACATGGCCTATATCGGCTCCCCCTTCATTGCTACCACCGAGGCAAGAGCGTCTCACGCCTACAAGCAGGCCATCGTGGAAGCGCAGGCTGGCGACATCGTCTATTCCAATTACTTCACCGGCATTCACGGTAATTACATGAAAGCCTCGATCATTGCGGCGGGCATGGACCCCGACAACCTGCCCGTTGCTGATCCTTCGAAAATGGATTTCGGCGCAGCAACGAGCGGCGCAAAAGCCTGGAAGGACATCTGGGGGGCTGGCCAAGGCGTGGGTGCGGTCAAGGCCGTAGAGCCCGTCTCCGCCCTCGTTGACCGCCTCGCCTCAGAATATGCAGCAGCCAAGGCCCGCATTCTGGCTTGATACAGCGTGTGGGGATGAGATGCCGGATTTTTTATCGAACCGGCATTCAAGACTTGAAATCCATCCCCAATGCCTGTATCAGCCCGCCATACGCCGCGCCGACACATATTCGGCGCCCGGCAAGCCGCTTTAGCTCAGGTGGTAGAGCACATCATTCGTAATGATGGGGTCGCAGGTTCGAGTCCTGCAAGCGGCACCATTTTATCCACCGCGCTTCACTTAATCATCGCTTTTGCATCCATATGCTTGCCCGCTTATATGCGGATAAAGTGATTTCACCCAAGTTCCCGATTTGGGAATTAAGTATTGTTCCCGATTTGGGAATATGCTATAGCCGTCACTATGCAGATCATCGCCAAGTCTACATTGAAGCTGTTTTGGGAGCGTCATGCGCAAGCCGAAACGCCGTTGAAGACGTGGTATGCTATTGTCAGCAAGGCAGAGTGGAACGGTCCTTCGGACGTAAAAACTGCGTTTGGTGCGACGGTGGATTTTGTTTCGGATAACCGCGTCATCTTCGATATTTCGGGCAATAAATATCGCCTGATTGTCCATGTCGCATATGCTTACAAACGCGTTTTGATCAAGTTTATCGGCACCCACAAGGATTATGACCAGATCGACCCGGAGACAGTGTAATGGACAATATTCGTGCCATCAAAAACGATGCTGATCTTGCATGGGCCATTGCAGAGATCGGCCCTTATTTCGACAATCCACCTGATCTTGGAACGCCTGACGCCGACAGGTTCGACGTGCTTGCTACTCTCATCGAAGCCTTTGAGGAAAAGCATTACCACATCGATGCGCCTGAGCCTGTGGAGTTGATCAAAACACATATGGAGATGACCGGGCGGACGCAGAGTGATCTTGCCGCACTTTTCGGTTCACGCTCACGGGCGTCAGAAGTCCTGAACAGGAAACGCGCTCTTACCGTGGATATGATCTACAAGCTACATAAAGAATGGGGCATTCCAGCCGATTGCCTTGTGGAGCCGTATCACCTCTCCGAACGGAAATACGCATAACAAAAAGCTGCAAGCACTATTGCTGCGGCTGAACAGTCGTCCTCGGTATCAACGTCCCATCCTGACTTTGCGGCGAAAGCTGCCTGTCGCCGTTTAGGAAGGCGATGCTGACTACGATGCCCACGAGCACGCATAGCAGCGCGACGAATATCAGGCCTGATCTGTCTATTGGCTTCTTCATGCCTCGCTAACATAAGCGTGAATGTGATGATGATGGGGCGAAAAACACATTTCTTTAACGGCGGACATATTTGGTTATGAAAGCGTGAAGGCACGCCTTTGCGTGCCTTCGTTTGTTAAGGTTTTACGCGCTCGCAGATGGCTTCAGATGATGCCGCCGCTTCCGCTTTTGGATTCCGGGCGTTCGGCTGCGACCTTCGCGCGGTAGCCGCTGGCACGGTAGGTGGCGATGGGGTCGATTGCCGCATTTGATCTTCTGCGGGCTTCGGCCAGAATGGGTTCGACATCGGTCCGGTAGGCGCGCTTCAGCGTGTCGGATGCCATGAGTGCATCGTTTTCCTGCTGGAAACCATCCAGAGCCGCGCGATCCACCAAAAGCGCCTGCGCATAGGCGCGGCGGATTTCGTTGGCGCTTGAGATGAGGCTTTCGATGGGGTCGGTGACATTGTGCGACTGGTCGATCATATGGGCCGGGTGGAAGCCTTTGACGCCGCGATGGTCTGCATCCACCAGCTCGTTGAAGACGAGGAACAGGCGGTAGGGATCGATGGAGCCAGCATCGAGATCGTCATCGCCGTACTTGCTGTCGTTGAAATGGAAGCCGCCGAGTTTGCCGAACTGGATGAGGCGAGCGACGATCATTTCGATGTTGGTATTGGGCGCATGGTGGCCGAGATCGACAAGGCAAAAAGCCTTTTCGCCAAGCGTGTTGGCGATGAGGTAGTTCGTACCCCAATCCTGCACCACCGTCGAATAGAAGGCAGGCTCATACATCTTGTGTTCGGAAAAGATGCGCCAGTCATCCGGCAAAGCCTTATAAATTTCCGCCATTCCTGAGAGATAGCGCTCGAAGCTCTTGGTGAAATTGCTCTGGCCGGGGAAGTTGGAGCCATCTCCCACCCACACCGTCAGCGCCTTGGATCCCAAGGCATTGCCGATTTCGATACATTCGATGTTGTGATCGACAGCCTGTTGGCGCGTTGCCGCATTGGCATGGCTCAGAGAGCCATACTTGTAGGAATGCTGCTGCCCCTCCGCATCCGAAAAGGTGTTGGAGTTCATCGCATCGAAACCGAGGCCGAGAGCATCGGCATGGGCTCTCAGCGTCTTCGGATCCTGTTTGTCCCACGGAATATGCAAGGAGACGTTGGGGGTGGCCGCCGTCAGCTGGTTGATGACGGCGCAATCGTCCAGCTTGTCGAAAATGCCGCGTGGTTCGCCCTTGCCGGGAAAACGGGCAAAGCGCGTGCCGCCGGTGCCGACACCCCAGGAGGGAACCGCGACGAAGAAGTTCGACACCTGCGCGGTGATCGCCTCGATATCGATATTGCGGCGCGCCAGATGTGCGCCCAGCGCTTCGTAATCCGCCTGATGGGCGCTCCCGCGCTTTTCATTCTCGCGATCGACGATATCCGCCGCTATTTTCAGTTCGGTCATGCTGTCCTCCCGTTCCTCGCCTCCCGCGATTGAACCAATTCCGCGCTCCCCACGTTATGTGCTTGGAAACAAACAGACGGGATATTCAATCGTGGACGTTATTCGCATTCTACTAGCCATTTTCCTGCCGCCAGTCGGCGTCTTCCTTCAGGTCGGCCTTGGCCTGCAGTTCTGGCTCAACATTCTCCTGACGCTGTGCGGATATATCCCCGGCATCATTCACGCCATCTGGGTTATCCTGCGCCGATAAGAGGTCTTTCACCCGCGATCAGCGGGTGAAACTCTGCGCATTGCCGGCATCCACATTGATGATATTGCCGGTGGATTTCGCCGAGGCATTCGAAGCGAGGAAATAGATCGCTTCGGCAATGTCTTCGGGAAAAACATTTAGTTTCAGCATCGAGCGCTTGCGGTAATGTTCTTCCAGATCTGTGACTTCGATCTTGGAAGATGCCGCGCGTTGTTCGCGCCACTCCCCATTCCATATTTTCGAACCACGCAGAACCGCATCCGGGTTCACCGTATTGACGCGGATACCGGCATCGGCCCCTTCCAGCGCAAGGCAGCGGGCAAGATGAATTTCCGCAGCCTTTGCCGTGCAATAGGCCGATGCATTGGGCGATGAGGCGAGGCCGTTCTTGGACGCCACGAAGACGATGTTACCACCGAGATTCTGGCGACGGAACAGGCGGAAGGCTTCCCGCGAGACAAGGAAATAGCCGGTGGCGAGAATGTCGATATTCTTGTTCCACATGGCAAGCGTCGTCTCTTCGACCGGTGCCGAGGACGCGATGCCCGCATTGGACACCAGAATATCGACACCGCCGAATTCGACACTCGCCTGGGTAAAAGCTGCGAGAACCGCGTCTTCCTTCGTCACATCCAGCTTGACGCTGCGCACCGCATCGGTGCTGAAACGCTTCTCGAAATCACCCTTGGTGGCTTCCAAAGCGCCTTCATCGATATCCGCCAATACCACGCAGGCACCTTCATTGGCCAGGCGCTCCGCCGTCGCACGACCAATGCCGCCTGCGCCGCCAGTGATGAAGGCTACGCGGCCAGCCAGGCTCTTAGGCTTCGGCATGCGCTGAAGCTTTGCCTCTTCCAACAGCCAATATTCGATGTCGAAAGCTTCCTGTTCCGGCAGGCCTTGATATTCCGAGACGGTGGACGCACCGCGCATGACGTTGATGGCGTTGACGTAGAACTCACCGGCAATACGTGCCGTCGCCTTGTCCTTGGCGAACGAGAGAAGGCCGACACCGGGGATGAGGAAGATGACGGGATTAGGATCGCGGATAGCAGGAGAATTATCGTGTTTGCACGCCTCGTAATAGCGCGTGTAATCAGCGCGGTAGTCTTCCAGCGCCTTGTCCAGACCACCTAGAACCTTCTCGACGTCAGGATTTTCCGTATCGAGATCGAGGATCAGCGGGCGGATTTTAGTGCGCAGGAAATGGTCCGGGCAGGATGTGCCGAGCGCACCCAGCGGCTTCAAATTTTTCGAGTTAACAAATTCCAGTACCGCATCCTGATCATCGAAATGGCCGAGCTTGCGCTCCTCGCGGCCAATACGGCCACGAATTTCCGGCATCAGACGGGCCGCGATGTCGCGGCGTTCTTCCGGTGGCAGGCTCTTGGCAACCGCGCTACCAAAGATGGTCTTGCCCTCAGTTTCCTTGGCGAACCATTCTATGGCCTTGTTAATGATCTCCAGCGTCAACTCGTAACACCGCTTGGCATCATTATCCCACGTAAACAGGCCATGGCTTTCCAGCACCACGCCCTTGGCATGGGGGTTCGCCTTGACGAAGGCTTCGAGATCGAGACCCAGCTGGAAGCCGGGGCGACGCCAGGGTAGCCAGCCGATATTGTGACCAAAAATCTGCTGCGTCAATTCTTTGGAGTTCTTTGATGCGGCGATTGCGATGATCGCATCCGGGTGCATGTGGTCGACGTGATCGAACGGCACGAAACCGTGCAAAGGCGTGTCGATGGAGGCGGCGCGCGGGTTGAGATTGTAGGTGCAGTGAGGCAGAAAACCGACCATGCGGTCCTCGTCTTCCACGCCTTTGTAGATGCCCTTCAAGGCTTCCAGCTTGTCGAGATAGAGCGTGGCGAAGCCATCCAGCTTGATGGTGCCGACATCGCCGCCGGAACCCTTTACCCACATGACGCGGACTTTTTCACCCGTCAGCGGGTCGGTTTCCAGAACCTTGGCCGAGGTGTTGCCGCCGCCGTAATTGGTGATGCGCTTGTCTGCGCCCAACAGGTTGGAGCGATAGAGCAGCTTGCCGGGCTCATCGAGCTTTGCGGCATAGGCATCATCCCAGCGGTTGTCGAGAAGACGGGTCTGTCCCATCGCAATATCCTCCCATATCGGTTATTCGCGGACGTATCGAACCAGCCCGCCTCCCATTGACGGGAGATATCGCGCAATCAAAAGCGCAATGTCAATCATAAACGATCATATATTTTCATTGTGCGTTGCAGCATTGTTTATTTTGATCGAACTTGATTGACAACGTAAAAACTTTACGAATAACTGATGTTCAGGAGGACCCCATGCACGAAAGCGAACGACATCGCATTATCCTAAGCGCCATACAGGAAAAGCCTGTGGTTACGGTGCAGGATATTGCCGAGTTGACGGACGCTTCCGAAGCGACGATCCGCAGGGATATCGCGTCTTTGCACGTTCAGGGAAAGCTGCGGCGCGTGCGTGGCGGGGCCGAAGCGGTGCATCCGCCACAGCTTGGAAATCTTGCAGCGAGACCATTCCGCGTGTCTGAATCGGTCAACATCGATAAGAAGCGCGCAATTGCACGCAAGGCGGTCGATCTCTGCGAAGAAGGCGATGCCATCATCATCAATGGTGGCACCACGACGTTCCAGATGGTGCATTATCTCTCGGCCCGCCGTTTGCAGGTCATGACCAATTCCTTTGCCATTGCCGAACATCTGGTCAAGCATTCCAAATGCAATGTCAGTGTGCCCGGCGGCGCGATCTATCGCGACCAGAGCCTGATCTTGTCGCCGTTCGAAAATGACGCGATCCGCAATTTTTATGCGCGGCGCATCTTCATCGGCGCGCAGGGTGTTGGCGCGCTCGGCATCATGGAGTCGGATGCGCTCGTCATTCAGAGCGAACAGAAATTGATGCGGCAGGCGGAAGAGCTGATCGTGATGATCGATAGCTCCAAGTTCCGCAAACGCTCAAGCCTCATTCTTTGCCCGCTGGAAAATGTCTCCACCATCATTACCGATGAGGGCATTTCCGACGAGGCGGCACGGATGGTGGAGGCGGCGGGTGTGACGTTGATCGTGGCCGGAGCTGTTGCGGGTGCGCAAGTGCCGCGACCACCGGACGAGGAGGATTCCGCTTCGGTTGCTTGAGGAGCACCGCAGCGGGAATAGGGTTTAATCGGGAGGAGAACCAACATGAAACTGACACGCAGAAAACTGAGCCGGGCACTGGCGCTCAGCGTCGCCATCGGCGTTGCCGGATTTGGCGGCATGGCGCAGGCCAAAGACATCAAGATCGCGCTGGTGGTGAAATCGCTCGGCAACGGCTTCTTTGAAGCGGCCAACAAGGGTGCGCAGGAAGCCGCCAAGGATCTCGGCGGCGTCGAGATCATCTATACCGGTCCGACGACGACGACAGCCGAAGGCCAGATCGAGGTCATCAACTCGCTGATCGCGCAGGGCGTCGATGCCATTGCCATTTCCGCCAACGACCCGGATGCGGTTGTGCCAGCGCTGAAGAAGGCTGCACAGCGCGGCATCAAGGTTATCTCATGGGATAGCGGTGTTGCACCGGCAGGTCGCATTCTGCAGCTCAACCCATCCTCCAACGCGCTGATCGGCAAGATGTGCCTGCAGCTTGCAGCCGCGCATCTGGAAGGCGGCAAGGGTGATTTCGCTATTCTCTCTGCCACCACCACCTCCACGAACCAGAATATCTGGATCGACGAGATGAAGAAGCAGCTGAAGGATTTCCCCGGCCTCAACCTCGTGACCACCGTTTATGGTGATGACCTGGCCGACAAGAGCTACCGCGAAGCACAGGGCCTGCTCACATCGCAGCCAAATGTAAAAGTCATCGTCGCACCGACCACGGTCGGCGTGCTGGCGGCTTCTCAGGCGGTGAAGGATGCGGGCAAAATCGGCAAGGTCTTCGTGACAGGTCTCGGCCTTCCATCCGAAATGGCCGGTGCCATCAAGTCGGGTGCCACAAAGGAATTCGCCATCTGGAACCCCATCGACCTCGGCTATTCCGCCACCCAGATCGCCTACCACCTTGTGAAGGGTGATGCGGATGGCAAGCCGGGCACCGAGATCGAAGCCGGTCGCATGGGCAAGATCAAGGTCGGTGAGAACAGTGAGGCCGCCATGGCAGATCCGTTTGTGTACGACGCGAAGAATATCGATCAGTTCTCGAAGATTTTCTGATGCGATGGAACTGAGGGTGGGGCTTACCCCCCTCTGCCCTGCCCGGCAGCTCCCCCTCAGGAGGGGAGGTCGACTCGTGGTGATCTTATCGG
>UCLB01000004.1 GCA_900473205.1 Hyphomicrobiales bacterium | reverse complement strand
CCTCCCAAACAAGTCAACAGCACACCTGTAAAAAAATAGACATATTTGATAGGTCATTGGTTTCGTTGGGTAATTTTGATATTCAGCCTGTGGGCGGGTCTTTAAGCGCCCGAAAAGCCCATACTGGTCCTGCATTCTGAAACATGCGATAGGGTAGACAGTCCCCCGGTCATCCATGCCGGTCATTGCTATACTATAGGATTGGATATCCCGTGCGCATTCTTACAGAAGCCGTCATTCCCGAACTTCCCAAATATTATCGCGGCAAGGTGCGGGAGAATTATGATCTGCCCGATGGCAACCGTGTGATCATCTCCACGGATCGTCTCAGCGCCTTTGACCGCATACTGACCTGCATTCCCTATAAGGGCCAGGTTCTGACCCAGACGGCACATTACTGGTTCGAAAAGACCAAAGACATTTGCCCGAACCATGTCGTTTCTTATCCCGACCCGAATGTCGTCATTGGAAAACGTCTGGATATTCTGCCGGTCGAGATCGTGGTGCGCGGATATCTGGCCGGAACGACGGGTACGTCCATCCTCACTCTCTATAAGAAGGGTGAGCGCAACATGTATGGCGTGACCTTCCCGGACGGCCTGAAGGACAACCAGGTTTTGCCCGAGCCGATCATTACCCCCACCAGCAAGGAATTCGATGGCGGCCATGATGAGCCTCTGACGCCTGCAGAGATCGTGGAAAAGGGACTGCTGAGCGAAGAACAGCGGCAGACGCTGTCTGCCTATGCTCTTGCCCTCTTCAAACGCGGACAGGAAATCTCCGCCGAGAGAGGCCTTATTCTGGTCGATACCAAATATGAGTTCGGCACCGACGAAAACGGCACCATCATCCTGGCCGACGAAATCCACACGCCGGACAGTAGCCGCTACTGGATTGCCGATAGCTATGAACAGGCCTTCCAGAACGGCACACGCCCGCAGAGCTTCGACAAGGATTTCGTACGGGCCTGGGTGGCGGAGCGCTGCGACCCTTATAAGGACGATATTCCCGAAATTCCTGATGACCTCGTGCTTCAGACGTCCAAAGTCTATATAGAAGCATTCGAGCGCATTACCGGGCAGAGCTTCCAGCCGGATGATAGCGAGGCCACGCCGCTTGAACGGGTGCGGAAGAATTTGGAGCCCTTTTTTCAGGGAGCGTGATATTGGCGAAAGCAAGCGGTCAGACATCACCGTCACGGCCAGACGAAGCGACTGGGCGTAAAACCCGCCCTCGCCGTTCTGCCGAAGAGACGCGCCGCGATATTCTCGCCATGACCGAGCAGCTTTTTCGTGCGCGCGGCTTTGGTGCCGTTTCGATTGCGGATATTGCCGCAGCGCTCAGCATGTCACCCGCCAATGTCTTCAAGCATTTTCACTCCAAGAATGCCTTGGTGGATGCGATTTTTCTCCAGCAGATCCGGCTGCTGGAGCAGAAGCTCGATCCGCTGGATGCAAGCCATCCCCCTTTTGAAAGACTGCGCCACCTTGCACGCAGCCTGATGGAAAACCATCGCCGCGACCTGAACGACAATCCTTATATTTTCGAAATGATTTTGATGACCGCCAAAAGAGAGCTTGCGTGCGGTCGCCATTATGAGAATGTCATCACCGGCCTCTTGGCCAATATTATCAGTGATGGAATTGAAACGGGCATTTATGCCGAGACGGATGTGGAAAAGTCGGCTCTTACGGCGCTCTATGCTTTGACAGGCATATTGCACCCTGCGCTGATTGCCCATGAAGACATCGACATTTTGGCAACACGCTGTGATGAACTCACCCGACTGGTCGATGCTGCACTGCGAAACGGGATTGATAAGTGACGATAGCGACTATACGTCACTTGTCCTATTCTTCTTGAGCCTTGCGGCTCCAGCCAGTCAGTTGAGCGAAAACACGATACCATTCATGCCCTGATTTTTGCCTTGCACTGCGACGCTACTAAAATTTGCCCGTTGAACATGAGAAAAACAATGAAAAGACGTCTTACACCTCTAGTCACCACATTGCTCATGGCGGGCGTCATTGCAGGCTGCAGTGACAGCAGCGAAAACAAGCAGGCAGGGGCACAGGGCGGTCAGCGCCCGCCATCCCCTGTCAGCGTCATCACCATGAAGACGAGCGAGCATCCGCTGACCACCGTTCTGCCTGGTCGCGCCAGTGCGTTCCAGACGGCGGATATCCGCCCGCGTGTCACCGGCATCATCCGCGAAATTCCGTTCAAGGAAGGCAGCGAAGTCAAGCAGGGCGACGTTCTCTATCAGGTCGATGACGACACCTATATGGCGGAAGTCGCCCAGGCGCAGGCAAGTCTTGCCAAGGCTGAGGCAAGCATTCCCGGTGCGCAGGCCAATCTTTCCCGTTATGAGCGGCTGGTGAACAGCGGCGCGACGCAGATCGAATATGAAAACGCCAAGACGACGCTCGCGCAGGCGCAGGCCGATGTCGCACAGGCTAAGGCAACGCTGGAAACGGCAACGATCAATCTCGATCTGACCAAGATCCGCGCGCCTTTCGACGGCATTACCTCCTCGACCAATTTCAGCATCGGTAACGTTGTCACGGCCAACCAGACCTCGGCGCTGACCACGCTTCGCCGCATCGATCCGATCTACATCGACCTGATGGAATCCAGCACCAATCTTCAGCGTCTCAGAAGCGCGATTGCTTCGGGGCAGCTCGGCAAGCGTGACGCCACCGCTGGCATTCACCTGACGCTGGAAGACGGCACAGAATATGCGCAGAACGGTGTCGTCGATATGGCCGACATGGCCGTCAGCGAAACGACGGGTACCTATTCCATCCGCGCGCTGTTCCAGAACCCCAACGACGTCATCCTGCCGGGCATGTATGTGCGCGCGACTTTGACCATCGGCAGCGAAAAAGGCTTCCTTTTGCCGCAGCGTGCGGCATCGCGAAATGCCAGCGGCGAGTTGACCGCGAAATTCGTGACCGCTGAAAACAAGGTCGAGACGCGCATCTTCCCAACCAGCAAGGAATCCCGCAATTCCTGGCTGGTGACGGAGAATGTCAAGGATGGCGACAAGCTGATCGTCGACGGTTTCCAGTGGATTACCGAAGGCGCGACCGTCGCACCTGTTGAAGCAACGATTGATGAACGCGGTCTGGTAACGGCTCAAAAGCCCGCCGAACCGGCACAGCCGGCAGCGAAGTAAGCTCGTGTTTTTCCGCTCAAAATTTTGCAATATGTAAGGCGCAGTTCATATGGCCCACTTCTTCATAAGGCGCCCCGTTTTTGCGTGGGTCATTGCAATCGTCATCATGCTTGGCGGCGCGTTGGCCATCTCGACCCTGTCGATTTCGCAATATCCCGATATCGCACCGACCACCGTGCGCATCAGCGCCACATATAATGGTGCGAGCGCCGAGACGGTCGAGAAGTCGGTGACGACGGTCATCGAAGACGGCATGACCGGTCTCGATGACCTGACCTACATGACCTCCACGTCATCGACCGGAAGCGCGTCCGTGACGCTGACCTTCGGCAACAGCATCATGCCGGATATTGCCCAGGTTCAGGTGCAGAACAAATTGCAGCTGGTTCAATCGCAGCTGCCGGATGTGGTTCAGCAGCAGGGCGTCGATGTCAGCCGCTCGACATCCAGTATTCTGATGGTCGGTGCGCTGATTTCCACCGATGGAAAGCGCAGTTCCGCAGATCTCGGCAACGTCTTCTCCAGCACGCTGGAAGATCAGGTCAAGCGACTGGAAGGTGTCGGCTCCATCAACGTGTTCGGTTCCGAATATGCCATGCGTATCTGGCTCGACCCGTTCAAGCTCAACAAATACCAGTTGACGACATCGGACGTGACAGGCGCGATTGAAAGCCAGAACACACAGGTTTCGGTTGGTTCACTCGGCGCTCTGCCTGCCGTGGTCGGTCAGCAGCTTAGTGTTACCATCACTGCACAAAGCCAGTTGACGACGGTTGCGGACTTCGAATCCGTTATCCTGAAGGTCGAGAAGGATGGCGCGGCCGTTCGCCTGAGCGACGTTGCCCGTATCGAAATCGGCCAGGAAAGCTATGGCGGAGACTCGCGCTCCAACAGCCGACCATCGGCTGGTTTCGCCGTGAACCTCGCGACCGGAGCAAACGCGCTGGACACAGCCGCCCGCGTCAAGGGCGTGCTGACGGCGGCTCAAAGCTCTCTGCCGGAAGGCGTAAGCATCGAATATCCCTACGACACGACGCCTTTTGTGACGCTCTCCATCGAGAAGGTGGTTCACACGCTGATCGAAGCGATCATTCTCGTTTTCGTCGTGCTTCTGGTCTTCCTCCAGAACCTTAGAGCCACATTCATTCCAATGATTGCGGTGCCAGTCGTTCTCTTGGGCACATTCGGCATTCTGGCTTTAACCGGATATTCCATCAATACGCTGACCATGTTCGCCATGGTTCTGGCCATCGGCCTTCTGGTGGATGATGCCATCGTCGTCGTTGAAAACGTCGAACGCATCATGTCCGAAGAAGGATTGTCGCCGCTGGAAGCGACCGAAAAATCGATGGGTGAAATCACCGGCGCAATCGTGGGTATCGCCCTCGTCTTGACCGCCGTCTTCATCCCTATGGCGTTTTTCGGCGGTTCGACCGGCATTATCTATCGCCAGTTCTCGGTCACCATCGTTTCAGCCATGTTGCTTTCCGCTGTCGTCGCCATCGTTCTGACGCCAGCGCTCTGCGCCACCATGCTGAAGCCGATCAATCACGAGAAAAAGCAGAGCGGTCCGGCGGCGTGGTTCAACCGCAATTTCAACCGGACGACAAACGGTTATGTTTCCAGCGTCGGATATCTGCTGAATCGTCCGCTCCGTGTGACCATTCTGTTTCTGGTCGTCATAGGTGGCTGCGCATGGTTCTTCACGCGCCTTCCGACATCCTTCCTGCCGCAGGAAGACCAGGGCGTGTTGCTGACCATTGTCCAGACGCCGACGGGTTCGACCATCGAGCGGACCAATGCCGTGGTGAAGCAGGTTGAAGCCTATTATCTTGAAAAAGAAGGCAACAATGTCGAATCTGTCTTCGGCGTTCTCGGCTTCAGCTTCACCGGCTCCGGCCAGAACAACGCCATGGTGTTTACCAAGCTGAAGGACTTCTCCGTGCGCACCGACGCCGCAAGCCATGCGGCAGCCATCGTGCAACGGGCGCAAGGTGCCTTCTTCGGCTTGCGCGATGCGCAGGTCTTTGCCCTTCTGCCACCGGCCATTCAAGGTCTTGGCAACTCCAGCGGTTTTTCGATGTATCTGGTCGATAGCGGCAAGAACGGTACCGATGCGCTGACGGCTGCCTCCAAGGAACTGATCCGGCTGGCTGGCACCAACCCCAATCTTAGCTCGCTTCGCAGCAACAGCCGCGATGACGAATCGCAAATGAAGATCAATCTCGATCAGGAGAAGATGGGTGCCATGGGCGTCGATCTCGCATCGGTCAATCTGATGCTGTCGACCATCTTCGCAGGCCGTGACGTCAACGACTTCACGCTGAATGGTGAATTGCGCCCGGTCTATGTTCAAGGTGACGCGCCTTATCGCATGCAGCCTGAAGACCTGAAATACTGGTACGCCAGAAACACCAGCGGTGAAATGGTACCATTCTCGTCCTTCAGCGAAGTGTCGTGGATCAACGGTCCACCGACGCTTGCCCGCTATAACGGGACGAGCGCCATTTCCATGGAGGGTGCCGCCGGTCCCGGTGTCGCATCCGGTGATGCGATGAATGAAATGGAACGGCTGACGGCAAGTCTGCCCGGCGGTTATACGGTCGCGTGGCAAGGCATTTCCTATCAGGAAAGACTGTCCGGCTCGCAGGCACCGATGCTCTATGCGCTGTCGGTTCTGATCGTCTTCCTGTGCCTTGCAGCGCTGTATGAAAGCTGGTCCATCCCGTTTTCCGTTATCATGGCCGTTCCGGTGGGCGTGCTTGGCGCTTTGCTGGCTGCGCATTTCCTCGGCCAGTCCAACGACGTCTACTTCAAGGTGGGTTTGCTGACGACCATCGGTCTTGCGGCGAAGAACGCGATCCTGATCGTGGAATTTGCCAAGGAGCGACAGGAGCACGGATTGTCACTTCTGGACGCGACGCTCGAAGCTGCGAAATTGAGATTGCGGCCGATCATCATGACATCGCTTGCCTTCATTCTGGGCGTCGTGCCTCTGGCGATTGCCAGCGGAGCGGGTTCTGCGGCGCAAAATGCGATCGGTATAGGCGTTCTGGGTGGTATGCTTTCTGCAACACTCCTCGGAATTTTCTTCATTCCATCGTTTTTCGTCATTATTCGACGCCTATCTAAACGTTAACAAACCAAAAATATGCTAGCAAAGCAGAAAGACGCTGATAGAAATGTTGCGATTATGAACCGCATTTTCTTCAGCACGCAGCTAGGCTCGTTTTGACTGAGGGTGCCGAGTGCGCCAAAATAAATTGGGATAACTTCATGCTGTCTATTCGCGCTACCATTCCTCTCACCATGCTTCTGCTTTCGGGTTGCGTTGTTGGCCCGGACCACAAGGCACCGGAAATTCAGCTTCCGAACAAATTTGCCGAAGGCGGAAAGGCCAGCAACGGCGACGTTGCGACCGTTGCGTGGTGGAACGCGTTTAATGACAGCCGCCTGAACGGATATGTATCGACCGGCCTTGCGCAGAACCTGACGGTTCTCCAGGCACTCGAGCGTATCAACCAGGCCGAGTCGCAGATCACCGTCGCAGGTGCTGGCGCTCTTCCAAGCCTCACCGGCTCTGCCAGCCACACGACGTCCCAGACCAAGGGCAGCTTCCCAAGCACGAACCGCAGCGTCCAGAACACCTCCAGCGGTGGCCTCGATGCGTCCTGGCTGCTCGACCTGTTCGGTCAGTATCGCCGCTCCAAGGAAAGCGCCGCTGCTTCGCTCGACGCCGCCTACTCCACCGCAGACGTTCAGCGCCTGACGCTGATTTCGTCGGTCGTTTCGGCGTATATCGACGTCCGTTATTATCAGGAACGTCTGGCCATTGCCCGTGAGAACCTCAAGTCTCGCCGCGAAACGCTGGATCTGACCAAGCTTCAGCTGGAAGCCGGTGCGGCATCCCGCCTTGACGTGGTTCAGTCCGAAGGTCTGGTCAACTCGACGCTTGCCGACATGCCGGGTCTGGAAACCAGCTTCCGCAAGGCAGCGCATCGCGTTGCCACACTGCTTGGCATGCCAGCATCGTCGCTGGTGGTCGAGTTGCAGCGCGGCTCACATCAGCCTGTCGCCCGCAAGACGCCGCTCACAGGTATTCCAGCCGATCTCATTCGCAACCGTCCTGACATTCGTGTGGCAGAGCGCAATCTCGCAGCCGCTGTTGCCGAAATCGGCGTTGCGGAATCGCGACTCTATCCAAGCATCACCATCAGCGGTTCGATTTCGCCAAGCTACGTGAACCTGTCCAACAACGGTTCGCGCGGCACATCGAACTCCTGGTCCTTCGGCCCAAGCCTTGTTCTGCCGATCTTCGATGGTGGCAGCCTTCGCGCCAATGTCGATATCGCCAAGTCCTCTGCGCGTGAACAGTATCTGGCTTGGAAATCGACCGTCCTCAACGGTATCGAGGAAGTTGAAAACGCACTTGCTGCTGTAACCCGCGACAAGCAGACGGAAGATGCCCTGCGCAGAACCGTGAAGTCCTATCAGGAAGCTCTCTCGCTCGCGACTGCAAGCTACCGTGATGGTGCGTCTTCCCTGCTCGACGTTCTCGATGCGCAGCGTCAGGTCTCGACAGCACAGGCTAACCTCGCAACGGCCGTTCAGCAAACTGCGCAGGATTACGTCTCTCTGAGCATCGCACTGGGTGGCGGTTACGCCGTCGGCGGCCCGACGACATCGTCGAACGCCGTCATGGCAGCCAACACGCCAAAGGGCATGTAAGAGCCGCCATCAGCGTCTCGATCCAATCAATCCCGCAACGAAAGTTGCGGGATTTTTTTATGTCGTACTTTTTCATGTCGCTCAGACAGCAAAAAGCCCCGGATCGCTCCGAGGCTTTTTCAATAGAACGATAGTCGCGAAATCAGTTTTTCGCGCGCTCGACGTAAGAATTGTCTTCCGTCGCGATAACAACGCGGATGCCAGCGTCGACATGCGGCGGGACCATGGTGCGGATACCGTTGGACAGGATCGCAGGCTTGTAGGAAGAAGACGCCGTCTGGCCCTTAACGACCGGTTCGGTTTCAACGATTTCCAGCGTGACATGGCGCGGCAGGACAACGGCAAGCGGCAGGCCTTCGTGGATGGACAGAACGCAGGTCATGCCTTCCTGAAGATAGGCCTTCTGGTCGCCCATGGTTTCGGAATCCACGACAACCTGGTCATAGTTTTCAGGGTTCATGAAGTGGAAGCCTTCGCCGTCCTCGTAGAGGAACTGGAAGTTCAGGTCTTCAACGAAGGCACGCTCGACCTGCTCGGTCGTGCGCCAGCGCTCCGATACCTTCACGCCATCCGAGATGCGGCGCATATCGACCTGCGTAACAGGCGTGCCTTTGCCGGGGTGGAAGTTGTTGGCGCTGAGAACGACATAAAGCTTGCTATCCACGTCGATAACATTGCCCTTGCGGACGGATGAGGCGATAACCTTGACCATAGGATTTCCTTGTAACTCAATGAAATGCGTCGTAAAGGACCGCGCGGCTGCACCGACCCGATGGACGTTATGTATGTTTTCTGGGGCGCAACTATCCTAAATTTGCGGGAATTGCCAGCCTTCAACAGCATGGAACCGAAAACTGTGCGGCGGTTTTCGGATAATTCGATAAAAGACAGAAGCGGCAGCGACCCGAACCACATGTTTTCGTCCGTCGCGCCAACCAGTTGACCGTAGGAAACGCAGCGCATGGGCTCGACCCCCGACACAACGTCCGCATGGTGGACGCCCGATGTCCATCTGGATCGTCGCCCGTTTCTGCTGGGCCGAAACGCCATACAGGCGGCGATGCGCGGCTTTTTTGCAGCGCGCGATTTTTTAGAGGTCGATACAGCAACCCTGCAGATTTCTCCCGGCAATGAAGCCCATCTGCACGCCTTTGCGACAACGGGCATCACCACCAGCGGCGAACAAGCCCCGCTTTACCTGCACACATCTCCGG
This sequence comes from Hyphomicrobiales bacterium, assembly GCA_900473205.1. Classification (GTDB taxonomy): domain Bacteria; phylum Pseudomonadota; class Alphaproteobacteria; order Rhizobiales; family Rhizobiaceae; genus Agrobacterium. Next base: position 142,971 of record UCLB01000004.1, on the reverse strand, counting down.
AATTTGCCTGCAAGAAACTGCTGGCGGCGGGTGAAAAGCGCATCAACTGCTTTGCCCATGTCTATCGCAATCGCGAGCGCGGGTCCCTGCACCACCCTGAATTCACCATGCTGGAATGGTACCGCGTTGGCGAGACCTACGAGACGCTGATGCAGGACAGTGCCGAGTTGCTGGCGTTGGCAGCCGAAACGGCGAAGACAAAAAACTTCACTTATCGCGGCCAAAGCGTTGATCCCTTTCTTGAGCCGCAGAGGCTGAGCATTGCCGAGGCATTCCAGCGCTACGGCAATATAGATCTTCTGGCGACCATCGACCAGAGCGGCGAAACCGATCGCGAGCATCTGGCCGCAAAACTGAAAGCAGCCGGTATCCGCGTGGCGGATGACGATAGCTGGGCGGATATGTTCAGCCGCGTCATCGTGGAACGCGTCGAGCCGAAGCTTGGCTTCGGTCGAGCAACGATCCTCGATGAATATCCGACCAGCGAAGCGGCACTTGCCCGCCGCTCCCCCAGAGACAGCCGTGTTGCCGAACGCTTCGAGCTTTATGCCTGCGGCGTGGAATTGGCCAATGCCTTCGGGGAACTGACGGATGCCGCCGAACAGCGCCGTCGTTTTGACGCGGAAATGGGCGAGAAGCAACGCGTCTATGGCGAAACCTATCCGATAGACGAGGACTTTTTGGCGGCGCTCGATATCATGCCCGCTGCCAGCGGCATTGCCCTTGGTTTTGATCGACTGGTGATGCTGGCAACCGGCGCACCGCGCATTGATCTCGTCATGTGGGCACCTGTCACGGGTTACGGCTCATGAGCGCGCGCAGCCTGAAATCGGCAGAAGACCTGCTTGAGGCAGGGCTGATCGACGCGGGTGCTCTTGAGCGCCTGCGTCCGGTGGCCGAGCGTTACGCTGTCGCGGTCACGCCAACCGTCGCAAAGCTGATCGATACGGACGATGCGCAAGACCCCATCGGATTGCAGTTCATTCCGAGCGACGCTGAACTGATTCAAACGCCAGAAGAGCGCGAAGATCCGATCAGCGACGAGGCGCACAGCCCCGTCCACGGCATCGTCCACCGCTACCCGGATCGGGTTCTGCTGAAGGCGGTGCATATCTGCCCGGTCTATTGCCGCTTCTGTTTCCGCCGAGAAATGGTCGGGCCGCAGGGCAATGGCACGATGAGCAGTGAGGAACTGTCGGCAGCGCTCGCCTATATCCAGGCGCATGAGGAAATCTGGGAGGTCATTCTCACCGGTGGCGATCCGCTTGTGCTGTCCCCACGTCGCCTCTCGGTCATAATGGAAGGCCTCAAGGCCATACCGCATGTCAAAATCGTGCGGTTCCACACCCGCGTACCGGTCGTCGATCCCGAACGGATCGACACGGAACTGGTGGACGCATTGAAAGCCAGCGGCAAGGCCACCTATGTCGCACTCCACGCCAACCATCCGCGCGAATTGACGGATGAGGCGCGGGCGGCCTGCGCGCGGATGATCGATGCTGGGATTGCTATGGTCAGCCAGTCGGTACTTCTCAAGGGCATCAACGACGATCCGCGCATTCTGGGCGACCTCATGCGCGCCTTCGTGGAAACGCGCATCAAACCCTATTATCTGCACCATCCCGACCTTGCCCCCGGCACCAGCCACTTCCGGCTGGAGATAGAAGAGGGGCAGCGAATCGTTGTCGCTTTGCGCGGGCATGTCTCGGGGCTTTGCCAGCCGACCTACGTGCTTGACATTCCGGGCGGACATGGAAAAGCCGTCATCGGTCAGAATGCGGCGACGAAACAGCCCGAGGGTTGCTACTCTGTTTCCGATTTCAACGGCAGGGATCACCTCTACCCGCCATCTGCGGATTAAGCCGACGCGGGAAATTGCGGTTTTTCAGGGCATTTGACGCAACCGGCCCAGGGAAACAAAAATTTCACAATTCCGCCCCCATCCTGTCATCATAAAGAAAAATATTCTACCTATATTGATAATCATTGATTACGCCGCAAATCCGGAGTATCAGTGATTCAACTGGAGAGCGATTCTCCGGTATTCCGGGTCAACACCAACGCAGGGAGAGTGTCATGTCTAAATCGAAACGCATTGCCGCGATCCTAGGTCTGCGGTTTGTGAGTGCCGGATACACAGCCATGTGTTCCCGCTGCTGTCGAATGTGACCTAACGGTCCACCCCCTCTTTCAAAATTCGATTCGACGAAATGCTGTGTCAGAAGCCACAGCGGGAGTATGTATGATGCAAAAGCAAGTTATTGAATTCGCAGGCGAACCTGTTGGTATCGTCGTACCGGACGAAAACCGTCTGAAGTTCATCGCCGTCAAGTTTCACGTTCATGATCTCGATGAACAGCGCTTCGACAGCGCCGACGATGTGCGCCTGGCGATCCGCAACCTCGTGCGTGACCGCAACGTCGCTGCGCTGGTCTGATCCAACGCTTGATGATTAACGGCGTTATGGCAATCAGACCAAGCGGTCTGGCGAAGATTGAAAAGCAAGAAAAAAGGCGTTGCTTCCGTCAGGAACAACGCCTTTCGTATGTCTGAAACCGCTATTAGAACGCGGTAAATGTCAGCGTCGTCAGGGACCGCACGATGCCGGGAATGCTGATGATGTTTTCGTTGATGAACTTGCCGATATCCTGCTCCGGCGAAACATATATCTTCAATAGAAGATCAAACTCCCCACTGGTCGAATAAAGCTCGGAAACCAGTTCCGTCTTGTAGATTGCATCGGCAACGTCATAGGTCTTGCCGGGCGTGCATTGAAGCTGAACGAAAATGGGCTTCATGATCTGTTTCCCGTCACGAATTGAAAGATGCACACATGGCAGACCGCCCTGCGCGCGTGCTGCACTATTGTCGCAGCCGGGCGTGTGTTTCAAGCCTGTTTGCGCATCTTGTGACAAGCAGCCACATTCCCGCCCGGCATGACATGATGACGAGATGTCGGTATTCACTTGCAAGGACCAAGGCTAATCTGTCTTGATAACAGATGAAAACGGCCGCCATCTCTTCACACATGGCGCAGCACATGCCGTCCACGTCCTTGGGTGACTTCGATGTATAATGATCCGCGCTCTCACGGCCTTTGGGAAAAAACCGCGCCGAAACCACCTGTCACCACATCGCTCGAAAGCCACGAGAAGGCCGATGTGGCCGTGGTGGGCGGCGGCTTTACCGGCCTGTCCGCAGCCCTGCATTTGGCACAGCGCGGCATCCGCGTCATCGTTGTGGAAGGCAAGGAGATCGGCTTCGGTGGTGCTGGCCGCAATGTCGGTCTGATCAATGGTGGCATGTGGGTCATGCCGAAGGAACTGCCCAACGTTCTCGGCCCCGTCTATGGCGAACGCCTTCTCGATCTTCTCGGCAACGCACCGTTCCTCGTGCGCGAAATCATCGAAAAACACCAGATTGACTGCCAGCTTGAAAAGAACGGTACGCTGCATTGCGCCGTGGGTGATAAGGGGCTGGCCGAAATCCGTGAGCGCTGCGCGCAATGGTCCGCACGCGGAGCCCCGGTTCGGGTTCTAGACGCACAGGAAACGGCCAACCGTATCGGCTCGTCCGCCTATAGCGGCGCCTTGCTGGATGAACGCGCAGGCACGCTGCAGCCGCTGGCCTATGTGCGTGGCATCGCAAACGCGGCACAGACGGCGGGCGCAACGATTTACACCTCGAGCCCGGTCATCGACAGCCAGCCAGACGGTGATGGCTGGGTGGTCAAGACCGCAAAGGGATCGGTCCGCGCAGACTGGATCATCGTCGCCACGGAGGCCTATAGCACTGGCCCTTGGAAAATCATGCGCGAAGAGCAGGTCTACCTGCCCTATTTCAACGTCGCGACCAAACCGCTGGGCGACAATCTGCGCAAAACCATTCTGCCGAACCGCGAAGGATGCTGGGACACCAACGAAGTCCTCTCCTCCTTCCGCATGGATCAAGCGGGACGCCTCGTCTTCGGCAGTGTCGGCGCATTGCGCAACACCGGTGCCAGCGTGCACCCCGCCTGGGCCAAGCGCGCGATGAAGCGGCTGTTTCCGCAACTGGGTGAGATCGAATTCGAATGTGAATGGTACGGCCAGATCGGCATGACCGACGATTCCGTGCCGCGCTTCCACAAATTCGCAAAAAACGTCGTCGGCTTCTGCGGCTACAACGGCCGCGGCATCGCGCCGGGAACGGTATTCGGCAAAACGCTTGCAGCGCATGTTGCAGGCGAGATCGACGAGGACGCCCTGCCCCTACCCGTCACGGACCCACAGGCCCGCAGCTTCCGTGCCATGAAGGAAGCCTATTATGAGGCGGGCGCGCAGATCGCACATTTTGCGGGTGAGCGCATCTAAGAATCGACCAATTAAGCCTTGAGCGAATGCCTTGTTTCGCATCTATCGATATATCCTTGAAAATATAATGCCCGCCGTCTAAACAGCTTCGATATATTCATCAGGATATGTCGCTAAAAGGGGCCAAAGGGCATGGGAATTCTTCGTCGCACTCTTATCAGAACCACTCTGGCAGCCGTCATCGGCTCAGTGGTCGCAACCATTGGCCTGTCTGCACCCGCATTCGCCCAAGACAAGGTCACCATCTTTGCCGCAGCCAGCATGAAAAATGCGCTTGATGCGGCCAATGCGGAATGGGCAAAGGAAACTAGCAATGAGGCCACGGTGTCCTATGCCGCTAGCTCGGCGCTGGCCAAACAGATCGAGGCGGGAGCACCCGCCGATCTCTTCATCTCGGCAGACCTCGCATGGATGGACTATGTCGCGGGCAAAAAGCTGATCAAGGACGACACGCGCACCAACCTGCTGGGCAACCGTCTGGTGCTGGTGGCCCCTGCCGATAAGGCGACGCCGGTCGACATCAAACAGGGCTTCGACCTTGCAACGCTGGTCGGTGATGGCAAGCTGGCCATGGGTGCGGTCGATAGCGTTCCGGCCGGAAAATACGGCAAGGCCGCGCTTGAAAAGCTCGGCGTCTGGTCTTCCGTGGAAAGCAAGGTTGCGGGTGCGGAAAGCGTTCGTGCAGCGCTGGTTCTCGTGTCTCGCGGCGAGGCCCCTTATGGCATCGTCTACCAGACCGATGCTGCCGCCGACCAGGGCGTTAAGATCGTCGGCACTTTCCCGCAGGACAGCCACGATCCGATCATCTATCCGGTTGCCATCCTGTCGGAATCCAAAAGCCCGGCAGCGGCGGCCTACCTCGAATTCCTTAAATCGGCCAAGGCCGCCCCCTTCTTTGAAAAGCAGGGCTTTACCATTCTGAAGTAAGATCGGCTTTCACGATCCTCATGGCTCCGGCAATCGTCGGAGCCATCACCTTTTGACGGGAATGGCGTATTGGACTGGCTTACCCTTAGTGCGGAAGAATGGACGGCGATACGCCTGAGCCTCTGGGTGTCCAGCATTGCCATGTTCGCGAGCCTTCCCTTCGGCATATTGATCGCGCTGGCGCTGGCGCGCGGCCAGTTCTGGGGCAAATCGCTGCTCAACGGCATCGTGCACCTGCCGCTCATCCTGCCTCCCGTTGTCACCGGCTTCATTCTTCTCGTCACTTTCGGACGTCGTGGCGTGATCGGACAGTTTCTCGATCAGTATTTTGGCATCGTCTTTTCCTTTCGCTGGACGGGCGCTGCACTGGCCTGCGCCATCATGGCTTTTCCGCTGATGGTGCGCTCCATCCGCCTTTCGATTGAAGCGGTGGATCGCAAGCTGGAGGAAGCGGCGGGCACGCTGGGCGCTAGCCCGCTCTGGGTGTTCCTCACCGTCACCCTGCCGCTCACCCTGCCCGGCATTATCGCGGGCATGATCCTCGCTTTTGCCAAGGCCATGGGAGAGTTCGGCGCGACCATTACCTTCGTCTCCAACATTCCCGGCGAGACGCAGACCCTGTCGGCAGCCATCTACACCTTCACCCAGGTTCCCGGTGGTGATGCGGGCGCTATGCGGCTGACACTGGTTGCCATCGCTATCTCCATGGTCGCGCTGCTGGCCTCGGAGTATCTGGCGCGCATCGTCGGCAAAAGGGTGAATGCGGAATGACGCTGACGCTCACTGTCAAACACCGACTAGGCGCCTTTATGCTGGACGCGGACCTTACCGCTGGCAAAGGCGTAACCGCGCTGTTCGGACGTTCCGGCTCCGGCAAAACCTCCGTCATTCGCATCATCGCCGGATTGACGAAGCCCGATCATGGTACTTTGACGTTTGACGGAACGGCGCTGGCCGACAGCAACAAACTGCTCTTCATCCCCTGCCACAAACGCCGCTTTGGCACCGTGTTTCAGGAAGCGCGCCTGTTTCCCCATCTCACCGTCGAACAGAACCTGCATTATGGTCGCTGGTTCGCTGGCAAAACGGGCGAGCACACCGAAAGTACAAAGATCATCGAGATGCTCGGCATCGGAGACCTGCTAAAGCGCCGTCCGGAAAAACTCTCCGGCGGAGAAAAGCAGCGTGTGGCGATTGGCCGTGCGCTTCTGTCCTCGCCGCGTCTGCTGCTAATGGATGAGCCGCTGGCCGCACTTGATGAGGCGCGCAAGGCTGAGATCATTCCCTATCTGGAGCGGCTGCGCGACGAGACAAAAATTCCGATCATCTATGTCAGCCATTCCGTCAGCGAAGTGTCGCGCCTAGCAGACCAGATCGTGGTCATGAAGGATGGCAGGGTCGAGGTTTCAGGCCCGGCAGCGGAAATCCTCTCACGCCCTGCTTTTACTGCACATCTGGAGCGCCGGGAGATCGGCAGCATCCTATCCGGTCGGGTGGAAGGTTTTGATTCCGCACATGGTCTCGCAACGATCAGGCTTGGCAAAGTGGCCTTGCAGGTTCCCGCACCATCAGCAGATGTCGGACACCGTGTTCGCGTCCACATTCCCGCTCGCGACGTGATGCTGGCGACAGTGAAACCCGAGGGTCTGAGCGCGCTCAACATTCTGGAAGGCCGGATTGCAGAGATCGCGCTGTCAGAAGATGGGATGGCAATGGTGCAGGTTGATTGCGGTGGCGATATCATCGCGTCGCGCATCACCAAACTGTCGGTCGAACGCCTGGCGCTGGCGCCGGGAAAGCCGATCTTTGCCATCATCAAATCGGCTGCGCTCGACCCTTACTGATCGGACTGTCTGTTCGCCTCAAGCCAGTCGAGATCGGCTTTCAACGTATCGTTCAAGCGTTGCTGCATGCCGCGATAACGTTCCAGCAGTTCCTGCCCGAAGGCCGTCAAGCTTGCCCCGCCGCCCTGACTGCCGCCGCGCTGGGATTCAATCACCGGTTCCTTGAACATATGGTTCAGCGCATCCACCAGCAACCATGCCCTGCGATAGGACATATCCATGGCCCGCCCGGCAGCGGAAATGGAGCCGGTAGAGGCGATCAATTCCATCAGCTGGATTTTTCCCCGCCCGAGCCTGTCGCCCGGTGGGAAATCGATCCGCAGAACCGTTTTCAGTGGCGTTTTCTCGGTTTGATCGCTCATTCGGCACGGGCTCCGAAATGATCCCGCCAGGATTTTTGCGCACCCTCATGCGGTAAAGCCGTGGCTTCATAAACGCCGCGTGCAATGGCGCGGCTGACGACCAAGCCCGCAAGATGGCAAAGTTCGGCAAAGTCACTCGCGGCATTCATCGGTTTCTGACAGGTCGCAGCGGCAAACATGGTGTCACCATCGCTGGCGAGATGCGACGGCAGAATGGCCCGGGCTAGCCCGCCATGCGCCATGATCGAAATTCTATGCGCCTGCGCTTTTGTTAGTACGGCATCGGTCACAACCGCTCCAATCGTCGTTGCCGTTAGCGTTACGCCTTTGATGCGCATGGCATTGTCGGCAGGAGAAAACTGCGGCGGCAATCCGAGGCCGCCGAATTCGTCGTCACGCTCAAAGGGGGCAGCCCAGAAATGCTGGCTTGTTCCCACAGTCGCGGAGCCCATGGCGTTAACGGCGACTATAGCCGCAACCTTATGGCCGCCAGACGTAACGGCGCTGGCAGAGCCCAGCCCACCCTTGAGCGTCGCCGTGGTCGCGCCCGTGCCAGCCCCCACGCTGCCAAGCGCGAAGGGCTGATGAGCTGCGGCCTTGAAAGCTTCATAACCCATGTCGCGATAGGGTGAATGCAGGCCCCAATCCTTGTTGCCGCCATTCAGCAGATCCATGAGGATCGCCTGCGGCACGATGGGAACGCGGGTCGCGCCGACAGCAAAGCCACGCCCGATCTCGCGAAGGCCCGATTGCACACCGCCTGCCGCATCCAGACCGAAGGCCGAACCGCCCGACAGCACCAGGGCATCGACCGCCTCCACCGTCATCGACGGATCGAGCAGTGCTGTATCCCGCCCGCCCGGTGCGCCGCCAAGAACAGAGCCGGAGGCGATGGCCGGTTCGTCAAAGACGATAGCAGTGACGCCCGATCCGAGTTGGAGATCGGTGGCATGGCCGATAGCCACACCATCGATATCGGTCAACAGATTGTACATGTCTGGGTACCTCTTGAGGCTCATGCCTGCCGGTATCCCGCCGTCACCTCATCTTGTCAACGGCTCAGGAAAACACCGCCGTGCCGATAACGGGTGTGGATGGCACCGCCATGTCGCGCGGCTCCAGCATGCCCGAGAGATAGGCCTCTCGCCCAGCCGTTACCGCCTTTGCGAAGGCGCCAGCCATGATGACCGGATTGCCCGCACCGGCTACAGCCGTATTGAGCAGCACCGCGTCGTAACCCAGCTCCATGACGGTCGCGGCATGCGAAGGCCGTCCAAGCCCGGCATCGACAATCATCGGCACATCTTGGAAATGGGCGCGCATGGAGCGCAAGGCGGTAATGTTCAGCGGACCCATGGCGCTGCCGATGGGTGCGCACCAGGGCATCAGAACCTTGCATCCGGCATCCACAAGCTTTTCCGCTACCACCAGATCATCGGTCGTGTAGGGAAACACCTCGAAACCGTCCTCGCTCAGAATGCGGGCCGCTTCCACCAGCGCAAAGACATCCGGCTGAAGTGTATCGTGATTGCCGATCACTTCCAGCTTGATCCAGTTGGTCTTGAACACCTCCCGCGCCATTTTAGCCGTCAGCACCGCTTCCTTGGCGGTGTGGCAACCGGCGGTGTTGGGCAGAATGTAGCGGTCCAGTTCGCGGATGAGCTCGAAAAACTGCCCGCCCTGCTTGCCACCCGCTGTTTCGCGTCGCAGAGAGATCGTCAGAATATCGGTTTTGCTGGCGCGCACCGCATCCGCCAGAACGGCGGGCGAAGGATAACGCGCGGTGCCGAGCAGCAGCCGTGATCCAACCTCGCGTTCATAGAGTTTCAACATCGCCTATCCTCCTTGCATGGGTGAAAGAACTTCTATCCTGTCGAATTCCTTCAGCCGAAAATCATCGCGATCCTGCGCATGGACGAGATCGCCATTGACCGCTGTTGCCAGCCAGTCGCCTTCGTAATCCAGCGCGGTCAGCAGTTGCGAAAGCCTGTCGGCAGCAAGGTCATGCTCTTGCCCGTTGACGAGAATTTTCATGGGAAACCTCCTTTGACATCATGATTTCGGCGGCCTGTCGCGCCATGGCTGGCGACAGCAGGAAGCCGTGCCGATGGGCACCATTGATGAACAGCGTGCCGCCATCTTCCCGAATGCTGGGCAGATTATCGGCAAAGGCGGGACGGATACCGGTGCCCGTTTCGATGATCTGCGCCTCCCCGAAAGCGGGGTGTAGCGCATAGGCCGCGTTCAGCAGTTCCATCATCGAACGGGCGGTGATCGGTCCCGCCTCATCCGTTTCGATCATCGTCGCGCCCACCATGAAACGCCCCGCTTCCCGCGGCACAATGTAAAGCGGAATGCGCGGGTGAAGCAGCCGCACGGGACGGGATAGCGTCACCTCACCGGTCGAAAGATAAAGCATTTCCCCACGCACACCGCGAAGGCCGGTGAGTTTGCCGGTCTGCGCCGCGCCGGTGCAATCAATGATGTGATCGAATTCACCTTCATCCATCGCCTCGCCGCCGAAGTGAAAGCGGACGCCCATCGAGACGAGACAGTCATACAGTGCCGAGAGAGCCAGTCGCGGATCGAGATGCCCCTCGCCTTCGAAGAACAGTCCGGTCCGGAATCTCCCCGTGAGATCCGGCTCAAGCACCGCAATCTCATCCTCATCCACCCAGCGATAGCCTGAGGTGCGAGAAGCGAAGCGTAAAAGCTCTGACCTGTCCCGCGCAGGAGCTACGACCAGCGTGCCGTTGCGTTTTACCAGCCCCGGCGTCGCTTCGTCCCACCAGTCCAGCGCCAATTGGCCGAGTGTGACAACGGCTTCCTCGGCACTTTCGCGCTCGCACCAGGGGGCCAGCATGCCGCCCGCATACCAGGACGCACCGCGCCCCGGTTGGTTGGCGAGATCGCAAACTGCGACCTCCATCCCGTGGCGGGCAAGTTCAAGAGCAGCCGTCAAACCGGCAACGCCTGCTCCTTTGATGAGAATGCGCATCTCATTCCCCCGCCACCGGCTTTTCCAAGGGCATATAGAGATCGCCGCCCTGCTGGAATTTCTGTGCCATGGCCTCCAGACCTTCCTTCTGCGCCTCGGCGCGGATATCGTGCGAAATGCGCATGGAGCAGAATTTCGGCCCACACATGGAGCAGAAATGCGCGACCTTGTGCGCCTCCTTCGGCAAGGTCTCATCGTGGAAAGACCTTGCCGTTTCCGGGTCGAGCGACAGGTTGAACTGGTCTTCCCAGCGGAATTCGAAGCGGGCGCGCGACAGCGCATTGTCACGGATTTGCGCCGCCGGATGCCCCTTGGCGAGATCGGCAGCGTGGGCGGCGATCTTGTAGGTGATGACACCGACCTTCACGTCGTTACGGTCTGGCAGCCCGAGGTGCTCTTTGGGCGTAACATAGCAAAGCATGGCCGTGCCGAACCAGCCGATCATCGCCGCACCAATGCCTGACGTGATGTGGTCGTAGCCCGGCGCGATATCCGTTGTCAGCGGCCCAAGCGTATAGAAGGGCGCTTCGCCGCAAACCTTCAGCTGCTTGTCCATGTTTTCCTTGATCTTGTGCATCGGCACATGGCCAGGGCCTTCGATCATGACCTGACAATCTTTGGCCCAGGCGATCTGCGTTAGCTCACCTAGCGTTTCCAGCTCGGCAAACTGCGCCGCGTCGTTGGCATCGGCAATCGAGCCGGGGCGAAGACCATCCCCCAGCGAAAAGGACACATCGTAAGCCCGGCATATGTCGCAAATCTCCTCGAAATGCTCGTAGAGGAAAGACTCCCTGTGGTGATGCAGGCACCACTTGGCCATGATCGAGCCGCCACGCGAAACGATGCCGGTAACGCGATTAACGGTCAGCGGAATGTAATGCAGCCGGACTCCGGCATGGATGGTGAAGTAATCGACGCCCTGTTCGGCCTGCTCGATCAGCGTATCGCGAAACACCTCCCAGGTCAGGTCTTCGGCAATGCCGTTGACCTTTTCCAGCGCCTGATAAAGCGGCACGGTTCCAATCGGTACCGGCGAATTGCGAATGATCCATTCGCGGATGTTGTGAATGTTGCGGCCGGTGGACAAGTCCATCACCGTGTCACCACCCCAGCGGATGGCCCAGACCATCTTATCGACCTCATCCGCCATGGAGGAGGTCACCGCCGAGTTGCCAATATTGGCGTTGATCTTGACGAGGAAATTGCGACCGATGATCATCGGCTCTGCCTCGGGGTGGTTGATGTTGGCTGGAATGATCGCCCTGCCCGCAGCAACCTCCTGGCGCACAAATTCCGCCGTGACGAAATCGGGGATATTGGCGCCAAAACTTTCGCCATCCCTCACCAGCTTTTCCTTGGCAGCTTCGCGGCCAAGGTTTTCGCGGATGGCAATGAACTCCATTTCCGGCGTGATGATACCGGCGCGGGCATAGGCAAGCTGCGTTACTGCCTTGCCATCCTTCGCTTTCAGCGGCTGGTGGCGCAGCGGAAATTCCGGCGTCAGGCGCTCGCCCGTCGCGAAACCATTGTCCTCCGGTTTGACGTGACGACCATCGTAAGCCTCCACATCACCCCGCGCGACAACCCAGTCATGACGCAAACGCGGAAGTCCGCCTTCGATGCTGACAGCGTGAGACGGGTCGGTATAGGGACCGGAGGAATCATAGACCGTAACCGGCGGTTCGCCCGCCGTGGGATGCACTGCGATCTCGCGCATGGGAACGCGGATGTGCGGGTGGATGATGCCGGGCTTGTAGACCTTGGTCGAAGCGGGCAGCGGACCTGTGGTAACGACAGGGGAGAGATTTTTAGCGGCAATGTTCATCGTGAGGCTCCAAAGCAAAAACAGTGGAGACCCAGTTCGAGCATGAAGACGAAAAACCACGGGACGAATAGCGACGGATTCGGCAAGGCCGAACTGCTGTTCCCGCGTTTGCACCGTCCCTACGCCAGTATGAACTGGATCAGGTTCAACGGGTCACTGCGCGCTCTAGCAGTATCTCAGCCCCTTGCCGGGACCCCCCTGGTGAATGCCTCAATCAAAAACCTGACATGGAGTTTTGTCAAGTTGGCATCTGCGGTATGTTTCATAAGGGCGGGAAGTCACCACAAATTAACCTCGCCATTTATTGGAATGTTATTTTTTCGCGATTAACTCCAAGAATGCGTTATGATGACGCTCTATCTGAGGGAGACTATTGAGAATGAATTCAACAATTCGTGAAATACTGTCGAAATTCGGCCAGCTCCCTGTGCCTGTCGATACAATTGCTGACGAAGCTGATCTTTATGCAGCCGGACTTTCTTCTTTCGCATCAGTACAATTGATGCTGGGCATTGAAGATGCTTTCGACATCGAATTTCCTGACAGCATGCTCAATCGCAAGTCTTTCGCCAGCATCAAGGCCATCGAAGACACGGTAAAAGCCATTCTCGACGGCAAAGAGGCGGCATAATGAACGTGTCCGTCGCCCTACCGGATTCGACGCTGGCTGCACGCGCAACGCGTGTCGCCTCCATCGCCGCCCAGCATGCGGACGATGTGGACGCAGCAGCACGTTTTCCGAAAGAGGCGGTGGACGCCCTTCGGGCCGAGCGCCTGCTCGGCATTCAGATTCCCGTTCATCTGGGCGGCGAAAGCGCCGATCTCAGGCAGATCGCCGATATCTGCTGCATTCTCGGCCAGTCCTGCTCCGCAACCGCGATGATCTTTGCCATGCACCAGATCAAGGCCTCAAGCCTTGTGGAACATGGCGAGGAAAGCGCGTGGCACACAAGTTTCATGCGGCGTCTGGCTGCCGAACAATTGCTGATCGGCTCGGCCACGACCGAAGGCGGCATTGGCGGAAATCTGCGCAACTCGATTTGCGCCATCCATGTGGATGGCGACATCTGCACGCTGGAAAAGGACGCGACCGTCATTTCCTATGGCAGCGAAGCGGATGCAATTCTCATCACCTCGCGCGCGCATGCCGATGCAGCGCCTGCCGATCAGGTGATGACGGTGTTTCTGAAAGACCAGTACAGCCTTGAGAAGACCCATGTCTGGAACACGCTGGGCATGCGTGGCACCTGCTCCGATGGCTTCCTGTTCAAGGGCAAAGCGCCGTCTGAACAAATTTTTCCCAAGCCTTTTGCGGAAATCGCGGCGCAATCCATGCTGGCCACCTCGCATCTTTTGTGGAGCGGCGTCTGGTACGGCATTGCAGCCGACGCCGTTTTGAGAGCGCAGGCTTTCGTGCGCGCAGCGGCGCGCAAATCCCCCGGCGTGGCCCCTCCCGGTGCCATCCGTCTGGCGGAAGTGTCCAACAAGCTCCAGATCGTCAAATCCAACGTCATTGCCGGTCTAAAGGCCTATGAGGACACCAAGTCCGACCCGGACAGGCTGATGTCCATGGGCTTTGCCATTGCCATGAACAACGTCAAGATTTGTTCGTCGGAAACCATTCTGGAAATCATCAATCACGCCATGCTGATCTGCGGCATCATGGGCTACAAAAACGGTACGCCCTACAGTCTCGGACGGCACCTGCGCGATGCGCATTCGGCGCAGCTGATGATCTCCAACGACAGAATTCTCAGCAACTCCGCCAATCTCCTGCTCGTTCAGAAGCAGGACACAAGTCTTTCGATATAAACTCTGGCCTTTCAGGATAAAACCATGGACATGCAAACTACGTTTTTGGATCGCCTGTTCGACAAGGGCCTGCTGATCGATACCGGCGTCGATGGACTTTATGGCCGCAGCGGCCAGTTCGAAGACGTGATCGTCGCTTTTGAGCGTCTGGTCGACAAGGTCGGCGGCGGTGACAAGGCGGAGGCCATCCGCTTCCCGCCCGGCATCAACCGCGCCTATTTCGAAAAAAGCGGCTATATGAAAAGCTTTCCGCAACTGGCGGGCACAGTCCACTCCTTCTGCGGCTGCGAGCTGGACCACGTCAGCCTGCTGAAAAGCATGGATGAAGGTGCCGACTGGACGAAAGACCAGAAGATCACCGATATCGTGTTGACGCCTGCGGCCTGCTACCCGCTTTATCCAACCATCGCAAAGCGCGGCAACCTGCCTGACAATGGCGGTCTCTACGACATTCAGTCTTACTGCTTCCGCCATGAACCATCCAAGGACCCGGCACGGCAGCAACTGTTTCGCATGCGCGAATATGTCCGCATGGGCACGGAAAGCGACGTCACGGAATTCCGCCAGCTGTGGATGGATCGCGGCGTGGAGATGATGGAAAAAATCGGTCTCGATGTTAAGATCGATATCGCCAACGACCCGTTCTTCGGGCGCGCGGGCAAGATGCTGGCCAACAACCAGCGTGACCAGAACCTGAAATTCGAACTGCTGATCCCGGTTACATCCACGACCAACCAGACTGCCTGCATGAGCTTCAACTATCATCAGGATGCATTCGGAGCCAAATGGGGCCTCAACCTTGCGGACGGCGCGGTCGCGCATACTGCCTGCGTCGGCTTCGGGCTGGAGCGCATTGCGCTGGCGCTGTTTGCAAAACACGGACTGGATGTGGAAGCATGGCCGCAGTCGGTGCGGGACACGCTTTGGGGCTGAGGACGGCATGACGAGTATTTTTCCGGCCTTGAGCGCTGATACCTATTTTCAACATCCGCTTCATTCATTGGAGCGCATGTGGCCGGAAACCAATTGCTATGTCGATCTATGGATCGAGCTTCTGGCCGCGAGCAATCTAACGCCAGAAGCCATGCTCGGCTTTACGCTGACACAGGATTTCGAGGGCGACCAGTTCACCTTCTTCAAAGTGCCGCTGGAAGATTTGGAGGCGCTTTATGGCATCCGGGTCACCGAACTGGCGATCTTCGACAGGCTTGAAAGCCATATCGAAACGCAGTTGCAGCGCGGCCGCATCTGCCTGATCGAGATGGACAGTTTCTACATGCCGGATACGCACGGCACCGCCTATCGCAAAGAACATGGCAAGACCACCATCGCCATCAACCGGATGGATCTGGAAAACCGTAGGCTGGAATATTTCCACAATGCCGGTTACTGCGCGCTGGAAGGCGATGATTTCTCCGGTATTTTCCAGCACCATCTGACAGAAGACGATCTTCCCTTTCTGCCCTATACGGAATTCGCGAAATTTCCCGAAAAGCCTGTTGGCGACAAAGAAAGGCTGAGAGCAGCGAACCGGCTTTTGTTTCAGCATTTCGAAAGACGCCCGAGGAGCAATCCGATCAAGGCCTTTGCTCAAGTCTTTCCAGCGCAGGTGGAAGAAGTGGCCGACCGGCCCTTCGGCTTTTTCCATAAATATGCCTTCAACACGCTTCGCCAGCTCGGCGCCAATTTCGAACTGGCCGCCAGCCATCTGGACTGGTTGGGTGGTGAACAGCGCTTTGGCCAGGCACCGGCCCGCGCGCTTCGCATTTCGGAAGTGTCAAAAACCGTACAATTCCAGCTTGCCCGTGCGATTGCGCGCCGCAAGTTTGATACACTGGCGACTGTGCTCGACCCGGCCATCGCAGCCTGGGACGAAATGATGGCGGAATTGGAGAGCAGGCTCAGCAACACAAGCGAGGCGGCGTGACGGCAGCATCCGTTTTCTACGCTGCGAATGGCCAATCGCTCAGCGAGGGATGGACCTTGACGCTGACGGAACCCGATGCCTATCTGACGCCGGTCGATATTCCCATTGATGCCGAAGAGATGACGGCACCCGTTCCCGGCACTGTCGCACAAGCGCTGGAAACGCTCGGAAAATTTGATCGGCTCAACCCGAAGCCCTTGAACACACAGGACGCGTGGTACCGGCTGACACTGGTGTCGGATGTCATAGGGCCCGCCAGATTGCGCTTCGAAGGGTTGGCGACGATTGCGGAGGTTTTTCTCAATGGAGAACTTCTCGCCCATTCCACCAGCATGTTCGAAGCGCTGGATATCCCTTTCGATCAGACCGGCGCGGATGAACTCGCCATCTGTTTTCGCGCCCTTGCACCCCGTCTGGAACGGCCCGGCCCACGGGCACGCTGGCGTCCACAGATGATGAATTCGCAAGGCCTGCGGCTGGTCAGAACGACGGCGCTTGGCCACATGCCCGGCTGGTGCCCAGAGATCCACGCTGTTGGCCCGTGGCGCCCTATCCGCGTGATCCGCGAGAGCGAGCGCGTTTTCGACGTGCTTTCATCTCGATCGGAACTGGAGGCCGATGGAGTTGGAGTTCTGCATTTGGCTGTCCGCTTGCAACGAGATGTGTCGGCGGTCGAAATACATTGCGCAGGCTATTCCGGAAGGATGGACGCAAAAGGCGATGGCACCTTTGAAGGTCAGTTGCGATTGGCGGACATTGCGCCTTGGTGGCCCGCGACGCATGGCACGCCTGCCCTTCATGACGTCGCTCTTCGCATCGAAGGGCAGACATATCCTCTCGGCAAGACCGGGTTTCGCCGCATCGAGATCGACAACGGCGCGGATGGCAAAGGCTTTGGCCTGAACATCAACGGCGAGCCGATTTTCTGCCGGGGTGCGGTCTGGACCAATGCCGATATCGTGCGGCTGCCCGGCACCGCCGACGATTATAAGCCCTGGCTTCGACTGGCCGCCGAGGCTGGCATGAATATGATCCGCATTGGCGGCACGATGGCTTACGAGACGCCAGACTTTTTCAGGCTTTGCGACCAGTTGGGCCTGATGGTCTGGCAGGACATGATGCTGGCGAATTTCGATTATCCGGCTAAGGATGAGGCATTCCTTGCCCATATCGAAGCGGAAATCTGGCAGCTTCTCAAGAATACGGCACTCTCCCCATCGCTGACCGTGCTGTGCGGCGGTAGCGAAATGTACCAGCAGGGGGCGATGCTAGGGCTAACCGAACAGTTCTGGAAAGGTCCGCTGACGGAAGAAATCCTGCCCGCCCACGTCCGGCGGTTGCGGCCTGATATCGCCTATGTCCCCAACTCCCCTTTTGGTGGAGCCCTGCCATTCGTTCCGAACGAGAAAGTCGGGCATTATTACGGTGTCGGCGCCTATTGCCGACCGCTGGAGGATGCGCGCCGCGCCGATCTGCGCTTTGCCGGAGAATGCCTCGCCTTCGCAAATGTCCCGCAGCAACGCACGCTGGACAAGCACTTGCCCGCAAAGCCGGTGCACGATCCGCAATGGAAAGCCCACGTGCCTCGAGATCGCGGTGCGTCGTGGGATTTCGAGGATGTACGAGATCACTATCTCAAGCTGCTCTACGAGGTGGAGCCATCCACCCTGCGCCGAGAGGATGGTGAGCGATATCTCGACCTTTCGCGCGCTGTCAGCGCTGAAGTCATGGAAGCGACATTCGCGGAATGGCGTCGCATCGGTTCGTCCTGTCAGGGCGCTCTGGTCTGGACTTTGCAGGATCTGTTGCCCGGCCCCGGCTGGGGCGTGATCGATGCGACGGGAGAACCGAAGGCCGCCTATTACGGGCTGAAGCGTGCCTTCCGCCCGCTACAGATCACGCTTCTGGATGAAGGTACGAACGGCCTCGATATCCATCTCATCAATGAAAGCCCTGATGATGTGGACGCCGTCGTCGAGATCACCTGCCTGCGGGATGGTCTCCAGCCTGTCGTGACCGGCAGGCGCGCCCTAAACCTGGCTTCACGCGGGAAACAGAAGATCGCCGCCACGGATTTGTTCGGCGCGTTCTTCGATACCACCTATACCTATCGTTTCGGCCCACCCTCTCACGATGTGACGGTTGCGCGGCTGATCGACCAGCAAACCGGCGCGCTTCTGGCAGACGCGTTTCATTTTCCGACTGGCCGCAAGACAGCCATGCATTCCGCCACGCTTCAGGCCGAAGTGACGCGCGAGGGCGATCGGTGGATCGCGCATCTCACCACCGATCGTTTTGCACAGTCCGTGCACATTGCGGCGGAAAGCTTTCGGCCAGCTGAGGACTGGTTCCACTTGCCCCCCGATGAGGGCCGCCGCATAGAACTGATACCCCTGGACCAGCAGTCAGCAGATGCGCCGAAGGGCGAAATTCGCGCGCTTGGCAGCAGCCGTGTATTTCGTTTCTGAAGAAATGCGCTATAAGGCTCGTATTCAGCCGAATTCGTGACTAAATGGACCACGCCGATCCTGGGCGTCATGTTCCGTTTCGTTCACCGCAGCACGCATACTCTCTCCATTTTCGAAACGACATCTGCCTGCATTCAAGAGCGGCTTTGACGCAATCGAAAACATCAATTACCTTCCAGTCTGGCAAGGCACAGAAGTCCTACATGGAAAAAAGTTTAACCCGCTATATCTGGAATCACACACGGCGGCAGCAGCTTTTCATTCTGCTGATCGTCGCGTTTTCGATGATCCCATACTTCCTCGCCTTTGACCTGCCCAAACAGATCGTCAACGGCCCGATACAGGGGGATGGTTTCGAGGGCGTGAACTCCACGCAGCTCTTCATGCATCTGACGCTCGATCTGCCCTATATGGGGAAGATCACGCTGTTTCCGGGCATCGAACTGACCCGCCTTGGCATGTTGATGGGGCTGAGCCTGACGTTTCTGGCACTCGTCATCATCAACGGTCTCTTCAAATACTACATCAACACCTATAAGGGCCGCCTCGGCGAGCGTCTCCTGCGCCGCATTCGCTTCCAGCTGATCGACCGTATTCTGCTGTTTCCCCCGTCCCACTTCAAACGTGTGAAAGGCGCGGAAATCTCCAGCATGATCAAGGATGAGGTCGAGCCGCTGGGTGGTTTTACCGGTGACGCCTTCGTCCAGCCCGCCCTTCTGGGCGGACAGGCGCTGTCGGCGCTTTTCTTCATTCTCGTGCAGAATTTCTGGCTTGGCCTGATTGCCGCCTTCATGGCCGCCATTCAGGTCGGCATCATCCCCAAAATGCGCCGTCGCCTGATCGAACTCGGCAGACAGCGCCAGCTGAGCGCCCGGCAACTGGCAGGCCGTATCGGTGAAATGGTCGATGGCATCGGCACGATCCACGCCTATGACACATCCAATTACGAAAGAGCGGATGCTGCCCACCGGCTCGGCGAAATCTTCAAGATTCGCTACGATCTCTACCAGTGGAAGTTCATCGTCAAATTCATCAATAACTTTCTGGCGCAGCTGACACCCTTCTTCTTCTACGCGCTGGGCGGTTATCTGACGCTGCGCGGCAGCCTCGATGTCGGTCAGCTGGTGGCCGTGATCAACGCTTACAAAGAACTTCCCGGCCCGCTGAAGGAACTGATCGACTGGGATCAGGCCCGTCAGGACGTTCAGGTCAAATACGAGCAGGTTTTCGAGCAGTTCGATTCACCCACCATGATCGACTCGAAAATTCAGGCCCTTTCGCCGGAAGCGGCAGCGGCCATTACCGGCCCTATCGTTGTCGCCGGGCTGTCGCTGGACGACGATAGCGGCACGCGTCTTCTCGATCAGGCGTCCATGACCATCAATCCGGGTGAAAGCATCGCAATCGTCGGCGGCTCGGGGGCAGAAGCGCTGGCAGATGCACTGGGCAGAACCCTGTGGCCAACCTCAGGCAAGATAACGTTCGGGGATACTGACCTTCACGAATTGCCGGAATCCGTCACCGGACGGCGCATCTCCTATGTATCTGCCGACACCTATTTCTTCCATGACAGCCTCAAGGAAAACCTCGTTTACGGCCTGAAACACGCCCCTTTGAAGCCGCGTGAGTATGAAGGTGCCGAACTCGAACATCGCAAATGGGAGATCCGCGAAGCCAAACTCGCTCAAAATCCCGATATCGATATCAACAGCGACTGGATCGATTATGGATCCAGCCCCGCCGGAAGCGATGAAGAGGGAAAATTCCTGAAAGCCATGCTGTCGGTCCTCGATACGGTTCAGCTCTCGCAGGATGTTCTCGATTTTGCGCTGCGCTCATCCATTGACCCCCTGACCGAGCTGCATCTGGCAGCGCGGATCGTGGAATTGCGTCAGGCGCTGCGCGTGGAGCTAGAAAAGGAAAATCTCAGTGGCCTGATCGTGCCGTTTGAGCCCAACAGCTACAATGCCGAGGCGACGGTCGGCGAAAACATCATGTTCGGCACGATGCGCGATTCCGCGACCGGCAGTAGCATGATCATCAACAGCGACTATTTCCGCTCTTTGATGCGCGGCACCGGCCTGTCCGAAACCCTGTTCGCCATGGGTTATACGATTGCCGAAAACGTCGTTGAAATCTTCAGCGACCTGCCGCCCGACCACCCCTTCTTCCAGCAGCTCACCTTCATGACGGCGGACGATATTCCCGGCTATCAGCAGATGCTGCAGCGCCTTCAGGGCAAGGGATACAAGGATGCGACAGAGGCGGAGCGGCGCGCCATGTTGCGGCTCAGCTTCTTCTACATCGAACCGCGCCAGCGTTTCGGCCTTTTGACGCAGGAGGTTATGGATAAGATCGTGGAAGTGCGCCACATGTTCCACGAAAAACTGCCGGATGACCTGCGCAGCTGGATCGAGCCCTATGATCCGGAAAAATATGCGACATCGACCAGCCTTCTCGACAACATCCTGTTCGGCAAGATCAGCCATCGCTATGCCGATGCGTCCCGCCGCATCACGAAAATCGTTGCCGATGCGATGAAGAAGCAGGGCCTTTATGACAAGGTGCTGGCCGTCGGCCTTGAATTCAACCTTGGCGCAGGCGGCAAGCGACTGGGGCCGTTGCAGCGGCAGAAGCTCAATCTGGCGCGCGCGCTGATCAGAAAATCGGACTATTACGTCCTCAATCGCCCGCTTCCCGGTCTCGACCATCGCCTGCAACAGGAGATCGTCGATAATGTCATGGCTTTCCTGAAGAGCGACGGTGCAAATCCCGGCGTGCTATGGGTGCTCTCAAACCCGTCACTGTCAAAAATGTTCGATCGTGTTATCGTCATCAACCATGGGTCGGTGGTCGCAGATGGAACATACGAGACTCTTTCGGAAGAAAACGGTACATTCAAAGAAATGATCGCAGCGTAGTGTATGGCGATCGAACTGGAACACGGACAGGAAAAGGCAATGCTTTTCAAAGACGAAATTCAGATGCTGAAACGCGTTCCCTTCTTCAGCGAAATGGAACCTTCCAAGCTGAAGTTGCTGGCATTTGCATCTGATCGGGTTTCCTACCATGCCGGGGACGAGTTGTTCCGCCAGGGTGATCTTGGCGATGCTGCCTATGTACTGCTGACAGGCAAGGTGGATGTGCTGATAGACTCGCCGTCCGGCCAGATAAAGTTGACCGAAATGAGCGGCAACGCCATCGTCGGTGAAATCGCCATTCTCTGCGACAGCGTCAGAACCGCAACCGTGCGCGCCTCGACGTCCGTGGAAGCACTGCGGATCGGCAAGGAGCAATTCTTCAAGCTGATGTCCGATTTCCCCGATGTAACGATCAAGGTGATGCGTGTGCTGGCCGAACGTCTGACACAGACGACGTCGGAACTCAGCAAAGCGCGGTCGGGATCCAACGCTTAAAAGAAACACCATTCTCCAGCGCCATTATTCGAAAGAAAAATAAAAGTGGTGCTATTGTAATAAAACTGAAATGCTGGGCGTACTAATGGCGGAGACATAAGCTGTCTCCCGGAAGGCTGGGGCAAAGACAGGAAAGATAGCACGGTGCCCATAGGAGGAGCTTGGGGCGCTCGTGGTAAATTGGGGTGTATCATGGCGTTGCATTCCGACGATCATCGTCGGGACAATAAACAGGAATTTCGGGTCAAGATCTGGGGAGCAAGAGGAACGCTTCCCGTCTCAGGAGAAAAATTCCAAAAATATGGTGGCAACACGATCTGCATCGAAGTGAGGTGCGGAGACCACGTCTTGCTGTTCGATGCGGGCTCGGGCCTCTTGCCCGCCGGTCAGGCGCTGAAGGCTGAGGGCATCGGTGATGTCAACATGTTCTTCTCCCATTGCCACTACGATCACATCGTCGGCTTCCCCTATTTCAAACCCTTCTTCAATCGTGAGAACGATGTGCGCATATGGTCCGGCCATCTTGCCGGGCAGAAAACCACGCGGGAAATGCTGGCCGAATTCATGAGCCCGCCCTGGTTCCCCGCTCCCCTAGACATCTGCTGCGCCCAGATCATCACCAAGGATTTCAAGGCGGGTGACGTGTTGCCGGTTCACCCCGAACTGAACATCACCACAGGCATGCTGAACCATCCCGGCAATGCCATCGGCTACCGCATCGACTGGCAGGGCCGCAGCTTCGCCATCATCACCGATACGGAGCACGAGACCGGAAAGCTGGACAAGTCGGTTTTGAAGCTGATCGACAATGTGGACCTGTTTCTCTACGACGCATGTTTCACCGATGCCGAGATGGAAACCTATCGCGGTTACGGCCACTCCTCATGGCAGCAGGCCGTTCTTCTGGCCAAGCACGCCAATGCCAAAAGCGTCGGCCTCATCCATCACGCGCCTTTCCGCACGGACGGCGAGCTTGAAATCATCGAAGCGGATGCGAAAAAGGAATTCGCCGGTGCCTTCGCCGCATGGGACGGCCAGACCATAGAGCTTTGAAGAGACGCGTCGGGCCCAGCGGTCGCACGCGTTTCAAAATGCCGATGACGTGATCATTGATCTATTCTGCTTCTCAAAGCATTAGAGTATAGCAGCGAGCGGCTTTCTGCAGGGACGTCTCCCCTGGCACATTGCCCCATGGTGAACATAGCCAACCGGAGACAGGAAGCATGGCTCATATCGTGTCGGAAACGTCGCTCAGGCGTGCACGATTGCTGTCCGGCCTCATCATGCTATCTTTCGTCTTCACGCATCTGTCGAACCACGCTCTGGCGCTGGTCTCGATAGAAACCGCCGAATATGGGCGCATGTGGTTTAGCCTTCTCTGGCTCAATCCTCTCAGCAGCCTCATTCTTTATGGCGCGGTTCTGACCCATATCCTACTGGTCCTGCGCTCCATCTATGTCCGCCGCACGCTGAAAATGCCGGTGCGCGAAGCGCTGCAAATCTTCATCGGGCTCATCATACCCTATCTCATCATCGACCATGCCAGCGGCATACGACTGTCGCGCATGCTCTATGGCATCGATGTCGGTTATGAGACCGTCATTTACAATTTCTGGATCCGTAACCCTCTCCTCGGTCTGCGCCAAAGCGTAGCCTTGGTGCTGATATGGCTGCACGGATGTTTGGGAATATTCTTCTGGCTGCGCTACCGGGACTGGTACAAGCGCATTTCGCCCTATCTGCTGACGGTGGCCGTGCTGATGCCAATCCTTGCTCTTCTAGGCTTCAGCGATGCGGGCCGGGAGATGGAGTACAATCCCCCGCCGCCGCGTGTTGTGCATGCCAATCAGGCCGAGCTTGAAGCAGCCATAGACACCTTTACAAGAACCGCAAAGGCCACCTTCGGCGGAGCGGTTCTGCTGGTCTTCGTTCTGCGTGGTGTACGCAGTCTGCGGCAAAGATCAAACTCCATCGAAATTCGCTATGA
This sequence comes from Hyphomicrobiales bacterium, assembly GCA_900473205.1. GTDB lineage: Bacteria > Pseudomonadota > Alphaproteobacteria > Rhizobiales > Rhizobiaceae > Agrobacterium. The sequence continues at coordinate 119,053 of UCLB01000004.1, read as the reverse complement.
TCACGGCGCGATGGTGCGTGCGCCTGCGGGGCTCAGCGTGCTGGAAGCCAGTCGCTCCGGCAATGTTGCCCATTTTTCGGCTTGTGGCGGCAAGGGACGCTGTTCCACCTGCCGGGTGCGGATCATCGAGACGCAGGGGCCTCTGCCGGAACCATCCTCGATGGAGCGCGCGACGCTTCAGCGTATCCATGCCGATTCCGACGTGCGGCTCGCCTGCCAGCTTCGTCCGAAGCATAATCTCAACGTGGCCTTGCTGCTGGCGTCCAAACAGCAAAGCGACATTCCAGCCAGCGGCGAACCGATCCGCCCCGGCCGCGAGGAAGAAATCGCCGTCCTGTTTTGCGATCTTCGCAATTTTACGGCTCTGTCAGAAGCGCGCCTGCCCTATGATATGGTGTTTCTGCTCAACCGCTATTTCACCGTGGTGGGGCAAGCCGTGGAGCAGGCGGGCGGACGGCTGGATAAATTCATTGGCGATGGCGCCATGGCGCTGTTCGGCCTTGAGGGCAACAAGGAAACGGCAAGCCGCGATGCACTGAAAGCCGCAGCGCTCATTCTGCGCAACATAGAAACGCTCAACGAAGAGCTGGAAAATCAGTTTGCGGTGAAGCTGCGCATCGTCATCGGCATTCACGCAGGCCCTTCGATCGTCGGCGTCATGGGTTATGGCGGCGCGAAGAACCTCACGGCGATTGGCGACACCGTCAACGTTGCCAGCAGGCTGGAAAGTGCGGCCAAGGAATTCGACACGGCCATCGTCGTTTCAGAACCCGTGCTGCGGCAATCCGGCCATGACGTCAAAACGCTGCAAAGCCGCACGATTCCCATTCGCGGCAAAAGCTCGCAGATGAAAATCTTTCTGATCTCAGAGACCGAAAGCCAGATTTTTCTACCAGCCTAGAGCGCTTCCTTGTTAAATGGAAACGTTCTGCCGGAGCAGATTTTCGTCAGGGCTAAGGCGATCGGCGAAGGGCATACCCAAAGGTACGGTCGAGCCGATCGCCTTAGCCCTGGCGGAAATATGCCCGGCCCTTCGGGTTGGTTGAAACGGGCCGTCTGCTTGCCCGGACGGCTTGGCCGTATGCTAAGGCTACGGCACGCGCCGTCCGGACAAGCAGTCGATCCCGTTTGAACCAACAGAACTGTCTCCATTTAACAAGGAAGCGCTCTAGATTTTCCGGTAGAGGAAGTACCGATCTTCGGGAACAGAGGCCGGGATAGGCAGCGGGTTGAGGCTTTTCTCCTCCAATGGAAGACCGCTGACGGCGACACCGCCCTTGGCCAACATTCCCGCCACAAGCTGCGGCAGCCATGTGAGTGTGATGGCATCCTTCTCAGGATAGCCGGTACCAATATCGGCATGCACGAGGCCCGCTTCAACGCCGACATAGGCCTGCGCCGTCTCGGCGATTTCACCGATTACCAGATCATTGTCATCAGGCACCGAAGAGGCGTGCGCACCCATGGCCCTGTCGAAAGCGACGATACGACGATCCGGGAAAAGCTCGCGCAGATGATTGAAGGTGCGCCCATTACCAAGCCCGATTTCCATGACGGGATTGCCCGCTGGGAGGTTCAGATCGGCATGGACATGGTTGAGAATGTCCCGCTGCGCCGTCAGGCGGCGAATGAAGCTGTCCAGTCTGCTCATCTCTTCTCTTCCATCAGGCTTTGATGATGTGGCTTGCGACGATGCCACGCTTTGCAAAGGCATTGCGCGTATCGATGATCAGCGGCGACCACTCGCTCAGGCTTTGGTAGTCGATATTGTCGTGATCCGTCGCGACCAGCACCGCGTCGAAAGCGCTGATCGTCTGCTTGTCCCATGCGACAGACTTCATCCCCAAGAGATCGCCATATTCGCGGGTCTTCGGAATTTCAGAGACATAGGGGTCGAAATAGGACGGCTCACCGCTGCGCTCGATGATGAGTTCGATCAGCTTCAGCGAAGGGCTTTCGCGAATATCCGGCACGTTTTTCTTATAGGCCAGGCCCACAATCAAAACCTTCGATCGGCTGAGCGCCTTGCCGCGATGAATATCCAGCGCTTCTGCCAAACGGCTGACGATGTGGCGCGGCATGCCGGTATTGATCTGGCCTGCAAGCTCGATGAAGCGGGTGGGAAGATCATACTCGCGCGACTTCCACGTCAGATAGAATGGGTCGATCGGGATGCAATGACCGCCGAGACCCGGGCCCGGATAAAAGGGCATGTAGCCAAACGGCTTGGTCTTGGCCGCATCGATGACTTCCCAGATATCGATGCCCATGGCCTCGTAAACGACCTTCAATTCATTGACGAGGGCGATGTTGACGGCGCGAAAGACGTTTTCGGTAATCTTCACCGCTTCAGCCGTCGCATTGGTAGAGACGGGAACGACGGTTTTGACGACAGCGCCATAAAAAGCCACCATCATCTCTGCCGCATCCGCACCATCGCCGGATACGACTTTGGGAATGGTCGAGGTCTGGAAATCGCGATTACCGGGATCTTCACGCTCAGGCGAGAAGCCGAGGAAGAAATCCGAGCCCGATTTGAGGCCGGTCTTTTCTAGAATGGTTTTCACCACACCATCCGTGGTGCCGGGGTAGGTGGTGGATTCCAGCACCACGAGTTGGCCGGGGCGCAGCGTCTTGGCAATTTCCCGGCAGGTGTTTTCCACATAGGAAAGATCGGGATCGCGATACTTCGTCAGCGGTGTGGGCACGCAGATGGCGATGACATCGCAATCGGCAAGCTGCGCGAAATCGCAGGTTGCGACGAAGCCGCCATCCTGTCGCGCGTCGTTCAAAACATCGTGTGAGACCGCTTCGATGTAGCTTTCACCGGCGTCGATGGCGGTAATCTTGCCGGGGTCGATGTCAAAGCCGACGACTTTGAAGCCGGAATGGGCAATGGTCATAGCCAGCGGCAGACCGACATAACCGAGGCCGATGACGCCTGCTTTGGCCTTTTTCGACCGGATAAGCTCTAAAAGTTGCTGTGCGTTTGAAGAGGAAGTCAAAGCTGATTGCGCCCCGCGCATGGAAAGAGATGCCCATCAGTTGGGCGAGAACAGCCACAGTGTCAAGGTTTGGCCACCGCAAATTCCCATTGACGAAGCCTTGAGCGACAAAGCAAAACGGACAGATGAAAATCGCCTTCTACTCCCCGCTGAAATCTCCCAACCATCCCGTCCCCTCCGGTGACCGGCTGATGGCACGCCAGTTGATGAAGGCGATGCAGATGGGCGGGCATGAGGTGGCAGTCGTGTCGGAGCTCCGTAGTTTCATGCGCGACCTGGACGGGGAAGAACACCGCGAACTGGTACAGGCAGCGGAGACGGAGCGCGAACGCATCGCCACCGCATGGGACCGCGAAGGCAAGCCTGATATCTGGTTCTGCTACCATCCCTATTACAAGGCGAGAGACCTTCTGGGACCGGAGCTTTGCCAACGCTTCAACATCGCCTATGTCACCGCCGAGGCTTCCTATTCACCAAAGCGAAATGCCATGGGCTGGGGCGAGATACAGGCGGCACTCCTTGCCGATCTGCGTTTCGCTGCCGTCAATATCTGCTTCACGAAGCGAGACCGGGACGGGCTGTCAAAGGCGGAGGCGAATATCCGTCGCGCCATGCTACCACCCTTCATCGATACATCGGCGTTTACGAAAACCGCTCCCTCCCCCACCCGCTATCGCCTAGCAACCGTTGCCATGATGCGAGCGGGCGACAAGCTCAGCAGCTACCGGGCTTTGGCCGAGGCGTTGAAACAACTGCCGCATGATTTGCCATGGACCTTGGACATCATCGGAGATGGACCGGAAGGTGGGACGGTCAAAGGCCTGTTCGCCACATTCGATGATAGCCGCATCATCTGGCATGGCGAGCAGACTCCCGAAGCGATTGCCGGCATTCTCTCCCGCTCTTCCATCTATGTCTGGCCGGGGCATGGTGAAGCCTATGGGCTTGCATATCTCGAGGCACAGGCGGCGGGCCTGCCTGTCATTGCCGAACGAATCGCAGGTGTGCCGGAGGTCGTGATGGATGGTGAAACCGGCATTCTGACCGAACCCGGCAATATCGAAGCCTATGCCGACGCATTGGCGAGGCTGATGAGAGATGACGATCTGCGTCAGTCGATGGCAGCAAATGCCCGCCATTTCGCGACTGTCCAACGCTCGCTTGAAAACGCAGCGGTCACACTGAGCGCCATTATCCAAAACCTGCCGGAGCAGACATCATGAGTGAAAAACTGCTTCTGGAAACGCTGGATAATTTCGCCAGCAGAAACATCGTCGCGGATTTCTGGTTGCGGGATGACGACGCGACAGCGCCGCGCCCAGCGCTGGACCGATTGCTCGATCTTTCCGAGCAGTTCGCGATCCCCATGACGCTGGCCGTCATTCCAGAGCCAACCGGCGAGGCGCTGGCAAAGCGGCTTGCGCAGACGACTGCAATTGATGTTGCCGTCCACGGCTGGGCGCACCAGAACCATGCCGGACCTTACGAGAAAAAGCGCGAGCTTGCATTACACAGGCCGCTCGAGACAGTGCTTGGAGAATTGCAGCAAGGACTGACCAAACTGCAATCCCTGTACGGCTCATGTTTCGTCCCGATGCTGGTGCCACCATGGAACCGCATCGATCAGGCGGTGATCGAGCACTTGCCGCAACTGGGCTACAAGGCCCTCTCCGTCTATGGCCCCGAAGCTGCGAACAGTCTTCCGCTCCTCAACACCCATGTCGATGTCATAGACTGGCGCGGCACACGCGGTGGCAAAGACCATGATCTGCTGTTTGCGGAAACGGCAGAACGTATGCGACAGGCACATGAAACCGGCGGTATGACGGGGATACTCACCCACCATCTCGATCACGATGAAAGTGTCTGGGCCTTTCTGCGCTCGCTCTTCACACTCACCGCCAGTCACCCCGGTTGCCGCTGGCGATCTTCGCGCCAATGGCTGTCACCATGATTTCCAGGCAATCAGCAGACCGTCGTCAGCATCCGCGCGGGCGCGCGCCGCTTCAACGTCACTGAAAGGTGCCCGGTCCGGCAAGAGAGCCGCAACGAAATGCGCCGCGGCCAGAGACACCGAGCCCGCCCTCGCCACCACGGTGAAAATCAGGGGACCGGTTGCCCACCATGCCGGCGCCTTCGGCAGCGTTGTCAGGATTTCCGGAAACGCATCCAGCATCCGGCTAAAGACAGGGTGGCCGGGCGGGGCGGCGATAAAGGAATTGGCCAGAAGCAGGGTGCCCTGCCCCGTCTTGCGCGGCACATCTTCGCCAAAGGCCGTGAGCCCGATCATCGGCAAGACGTCGAAAAAGCTGAGATCGTCGCGCGCCGGGTAAAAATCACAATCCAGATAAATGCCGCCGAATTTCGCCAGAATGATGTAGCGCGCCACATCCACCGCACCGGGATAGTCTCCATCCGCCAGCATTCTCGCGAAGATCGGGTTTGAGCTTATCCCCTCCCGCTCGAGATCGGCTTCCCGCCACAGGATATAGTCCAGCCCGTTCGTCTTCGCATGGTCCGCCCATGCACCCGTCGATACCGGCACCGGCTTGTCGCCGATCCATATCTGGTGAATGCATTTCGGCACGGCTTGGCGGTTCTTCGCTGCAATCAACCGACGCTCTTCCGTCGAAAAACGGCCATAGGGCGCAAAGACGTCCGGTGGGGGCACCAGCAGATATTGATATCCGGTGCGGCTGACCGCATTGCCTTCAGCTTTGGCAAGCCGGAGAAAAGCGGAATGAAGCCTGCGCGGCAGTCCAAGCACAGTCGTCTCGCCCATCAGATGCCGGTCGCTCTCCCGCGAAAGCTGATCGAGAATATCGCGCGCGTCGCTGAAATTTTTATTCGCCAGCAATTGCCGCGCCTCAGCCAGTTTTCCATCGAAATAAGCCTTGTCTGGCATGGTGGCTTCCTCTGGGTTTAATAACTCGGACACATCTTCCAAATACATGTTTTCACGCAAGCCTGCGACATTCGGAACATCCTGAAGTTTTCGATGTTTCAGGAGCATAGACAGAACTACAGGCCTGCGATAACGTGATGTACATGGCCCTTAAATAACTGCCCTAGGCAAAATAAGAAACGGTGAGGACACCCTTGGCATGAGTTCAGGCGCCGATTTGCTTCGTATCGAAAACCTTCAAGTTTCTTTTTCCTTGATGGGCGGTAAAATCGATGCCGTCAGAAACACCAGCCTTCGTATTTTGCCGGGCAAAGTCACCGCCTTGGTAGGCGAATCCGGCTCTGGTAAATCCGTCATCGGCCAGACCATCATGGGCATTCAGCCGCGCACCGCAAAGGTCAGCGGCCGCATCCTGTTTTCCGACCCGGCACGTCCGGAACGCGGAGCGGTCGATCTGCTGCAGCTGGAGCCAGATGGCAAGCCCATGCGGGCCATTCGCGGAAACCGCATCGGCCTGATTTTTCAGGAGCCTATGACGTCCTTTTCGCCGCTGCACACCATCGGCAACCAGATCGATGAAGCCTTGCGAATTCATTCGGTTCTGACGCCGAAGGAGCGGCAGGAGAAGCTTGAAGAAACGCTTGATCTCGTCGGCTTTTCCAATCCGGCCAAGATTTGTAACATGTATCCGTTCGAACTGTCCGGCGGCATGCGGCAGCGCGCGATGATTGCGATGGCGCTCATCTGCCGCCCGGCACTTCTGATTGCCGATGAGCCGACGACCGCACTCGATGTGACGATACAAGCACAAATCCTCAAGCTGCTGCGCGACCTGCAAAGCAGGCTCAACATGAGCATGCTGCTGATCACCCATGATCTTGGCGTTGTTGCCAATATTGCCGATGAGGTCGCCGTCATCTACCAGGGCGAAATCATGGAGGCAGGACCGGTCGATGAAATCTTCCGTGCCCCGGCCCATCCCTACCTCAAGGGCCTGATGGCCGCCGTGCCGCATTTCGACATGAAGCCCGGCGAAAGGCTGAAGGCGCTTCGCGAAGTGGTGGTCGACAAGGAAAGCCTAATCGGCAAGAAATCTACACATGTGGACAAGGCAGATGGTGTTCTCCTGAGCGTCAACAATGTCAGCAAAACCTTCACCACCCGCAAATCCAGCTGGTTTACCTCAGGCAAGTCAAGCACGACCAAAGCCGTCGATGGCGTGAGCTTCGAGATTCGTCGCGGCGAATGTCTGGGTCTTGTCGGCGAAAGCGGCAGCGGCAAAACCACCGTCAGCAAAATCCTGATGCGCGCCGTGCGCCCGGATGAAGGCTCCATCACATTCCACAGCCGCAATGGCGATATCGACGTGATGAATGCCAGAGATGGTGATCTGCGTGAATTGCGCACGAAGATACAGATGGTGTTTCAGGACCCGATCTCCTCGCTTTCGCCGCGCATGACCGTCAGCAATATTCTGAGCGAACCCCTGCAAATCCATGGTCGCGGCGACGCGAAATACCGCGCCGAAAAAGTGCGTGGGCTGCTGAGAGCCATCGGCCTGGGAGACAGCGCGCTCAACCGGTACCCGCATAGTTTCTCCGGTGGCCAGCGCCAGCGTATCGGCATCGCCAGAGCCTTGGCGCTCGGGCCTGAACTGCTGATCTGCGATGAGCCCGTCTCGGCGCTCGACGTTTCGGTGCAGGCGCAGATTCTCAATCTGCTGAAGGATTTGCAGAAAGACCTCGGCCTTACCTATCTCTTCATCTCGCACAATCTGGCCGTGGTGGATTATATGGCCGACCGTGTGGCGGTGATGTGCGAAGGCAAGATCGTTGAACTGGCACCGCGCGAGACACTGATGCGCAACCCCGTCCACCCCTATACCAAATCCCTGCTGGCCGCCGTTCCCTTCCCGGATCTGGACAGGCCACTCGATTTCAGCACAATCGCCAAGATCAGCGCCACCGGAAAGTTCGACTGGGGCAAGCAGTTCCGCGACAGCGATGAGAGCGGGCTCATCACCGCCGATCTCGGTGGCGGTCACCTCGTGCTGGCCAATGGAAATGTGGATGTTGCGGAGTTACGCTCGTGATCACGCGCAGAACGACACTTGCCCTTCTTGCCTCCGTCTTCGCTCCCTGGAAAGCGCTGGCGGCCTATACGGAGTCCGATTTCCTCAAGGAAAAACGCGAGAAAGGCGATCTTCCACCCGTCGATCAGCGCCTGCCGAAAAATCCCCGCGTGATGAACCTGAAAAACCTTGGACGTGAGCCTGGGAAACACGGTGGCTCCGTGCGTATGCTAATTGGTGGCCAGCGCGATATCCGCCTGATGCCGATCAACAGCTATGCACGCCTTGTCGGTTACGACGAGAAGTTCGAATTCCAACCGGATATTCTGGAAAGCTATACGGTCGATGAGGAGCGGATATTCACGCTGAAACTGCGCGATGGCCACAAATGGTCAGATGGCAGCGACTTCACGACCGAGGACTTCCGCTATTTCTGGGAGGACGTGGCGCTCAACCTAGAAATCCACAAGGGCGGCCCGCCAATCGAGCTGTTGGTCTATGAAAAACCTCCAAAAGTGGAGGTCGTTGACCGCCTGAGCGTTCGCTACACATGGGAAGGGCCGAACCCGGATTTTCTGGCCAAGCTTGCCGGTGCCTCGCCCGCGCGCCTGTTTCTGCCTGCTGCCTATATGAAGCAGTTCCACATCAAATATCAGACTCCGGAAAAGCTCGCCAAGCTGATCAAGAAGAACAAGGTGGATGACTGGAGCAGCCTGCACATCAAGATGTCGCGGCAGCTTCGCCCGGAAAACCCCGATCTTCCAACGCTCGACGCATGGCGCAACATCACCGCGCCGCCTGCCGAACAGTTCATTTTCGAGCGTAATCCCTATTACCACCGCGTCGATGAAAACGGCCTGCAACTGCCCTATCTCGACCGCTTCCTGCTGAATGTCACCTCATCGGAAATCATTGCTGCCAAGACGGCGTCCGGGGATAGCGACCTGCAGTTCATGGGGCTCGATTTCAACGATTATACCTTCCTGAAGGATGCGGAAGATCGCTACCCGCTGAAGGTCAATCTGTGGACACGCAGCCAGGGTTCGCGTGTCTGTCTGCTGCCGAACCTGAATTGCGGCGACGATGTCTGGCGCAATCTGTTCCGCGACGTGCGCATGCGCCGCGCCCTGTCTATTGGCATCGACCGGCATGAGATCAATATGGTCTGCTTCTATGGTCTGGCCAAGGAAAGCGCCGATACGGTTCTGCCGGAAAGTTCGCTGTATCGCCCGGAATTTGCCAAGGCATGGTCGGACTTCAATCCCACCATGGCAAATGCGCTGCTGGACGAACTGGGTCTGACGGCCCGCAACGACCGAGGCATTCGCCTGCTGCCAGATGGACGCGCGGCCCATATCATCGTTGAAACCGCAGGCGAAAGCACGCTGGAGACGGATGTGCTGGAACTGGTAACCGACCACTGGCGCAAAATCGGCATCTCGCTGTCCAGCAGACCAACCCAGCGCGATGTCTTCCGCAAGCGCGCGATGGGCGGCGAAGTCATGATGTCGGTCTGGTTCGGCATGGACAATGCCGTGCCGACACCGGATATGCTGCCTGCTGGCCTTGCCCCCACGGGTGACGACCAGCTTCAATGGCCGGTCTGGGGTGTGCATTACCTCTCGGGCGGGCGTGAAGGCAAGGAACCGGATCTGCCGGAAGCCGCACATCTGCTCGCGCTTTTGAAACAATGGCGTCGCAGCGTGACGGAAGAAGAGCGCCGCGATATCTGGCTGGAAATGCTGAGCATCTATTCCCAGCAGGTCTTTTCCATCGGCATCGTCAACAGCGCGCTGCAGCCCATCGTGCATGTGACGAAGATGCGCAACGTGCCGGAAAAGGCGCTCTACGGTTTCGAACCCACCTCCTATCTCGGTGTCTATATGCCAGACGCGTTCTGGTACGACGGAGACGCATGACATGCTCAGATATATTCTAGGGCGCCTGCTCGTGATGATCCCCACTCTCATCCTGATTTCGATGCTGGTGTTCACCATCATCGAATTGCCACCGGGGGATTATTTCGAGAGCTATGTCGCAGAGATGCGGGCCATGGGCGAAACCGCCAATCTGGCCGAAATCGAGGAACTGCGCGCCCGCTATGGTTTCGATCAACCGGCACCGATCCGCTATTTCCGCTGGGCAACCGGCATGCTGGTGGGTGACTTCGGCTTCTCCTTCGAATACCAGCTGCCCGTCAACGAGGTCGTCGGCGACCGTCTGTGGCTGACCATGCTGGTCTCCTTCGTCACCATCATCGTGACATGGGTGCTGGCTTTCCCGATCGGCATCTATTCCGCCACACATAAATACAGCTGGGGCGATTATGGCCTGACATTCCTCGGGCTTTTGGGCATCGCCATTCCCAACTTCATGCTGGCGCTGATACTGATGTATTTTGCCAATATCTGGTTCGGCACCTCCATCGGCCACCTCATGGACCGTGAGTATCTGAACCAGGCAATGAGCTGGGCCAAGTTCAAGTCCATTCTGGAACATCTCTGGATACCGGTTCTCATCATCGGCACAGCGGGAACCGCAGGCATGATCCGCCGTTTGCGGGCCAACCTGCTGGATGAGTTGCAGAAACAATATGTGGTGACGGCACGCGCCAAAGGCCTGCATCCGTTCAAGGTTCTGACGAAATATCCGCTGCGCATGGCGCTCAACTTCTTCATCTCGGATATCGGCTCCATTCTGCCAGCCATCATCTCCGGCGCAGAAATCACCGCCGTCGTTCTATCGCTGGAAACGACCGGCCCGATGCTGATCCGCGCGCTGCAAAGTCAGGACATGTATCTGGCCGGTTCCTTCCTGATGTTCCTCGCATTTTTGACGGTGATCGGCGTGCTTATCTCCGATATTGCGCTTGCCATTCTCGATCCGCGCATCCGCTTTGGGGGTGGTAACATAAAATGACCTCCTCCATTCCAAAGCCCGGCGAACCCTTGCCGCACTATGTATCGACTGCGCCTTTCGATCCCAATCTGGTGGAGCCAACGACCTCTGGTGCTGCGGCCTTCAGCAAGGCATCACAGTTCAAGCTGATGTGGTGGCAGTTTCGGCAGCACAAGCTGGCGGTTTATTCCGGCGCGTTTCTGCTGTTCGTTTATCTATCGATCCTGATCTGCGAATTTCTGGCACCCTACAATCTGCACACGCGCAACGTCGAAAACATCTATGCGCCGCCGCAGGCCATCCATCTCTTCCATGATGGCCAGTTCGTCGGTCCCTTCGTTTACGGACGAAGCATGAGCCTCGACATGGAAAACCTGCGGCGCGTCTACACCGACGTGCCGACGGATGTGCAGAAAATCCGCTTCTTCTGCCGCGGCGATAACTATACCTTCTGGGGCCTGTTCGACAGCAATGTGCATCTGGTCTGCCCGGCTGAAGGTGGCCAGATGTATCTTCTGGGCACAGACCGTCTGGGTCGCGACGTTCTCTCGCGCATCATCTATGGCGCCCGCATTTCGCTGACAATCGGCCTCTTCGGTGTCGCCATGAGCTTCGTTCTCGGCATCGTGATCGGTGGTCTCGCCGGTTATCGCGGCGGCGTCTTCGACCTTATCGTCCAGCGCATCATCGAGGTGCTGCAATCGATCCCCAGCATCCCACTATGGCTGGCGCTTGCCGCCATCATGCCGGTGACCTGGAGCCCCATTCTTGTCTATCTCGGCATCACCCTCATTCTTGGCCTTCTGGACTGGACCGGCCTTGCGCGCGCGGTGCGCTCCAAACTGCTGGCGCTGCGTGAGGAAGATTATGTTCTGGCCGCCCAATTGATGGGAGCCAGTACCCCGCGTATCATCGGGCGGCATCTAATTCCCGGCTTCATGTCGCATCTCATTGCCTCCGCAACGCTGACCATTCCGGGCATGATCCTGGGCGAAACGGCACTCAGCTTCCTTGGTCTTGGCCTTCGCCCGCCGATCACAAGTTGGGGTATTCTGCTCACAGAAGCGAGAAGTGTGAGCGTGATTGCCCTATATCCATGGCTTCTTCTGCCCACCGTGCCGGTGGTGCTCGTCATCTTGGCCTTTAATTTCTTTGGCGATGGACTACGTGATGCGGCAGATCCCTTTAAATAACCACGGACCGTCCAGTGACATATCGACCCTATACGACACGCTATCAGAGCCTGGACAAGAGGTGCCGCCCGTGAGTACCCGTCTGAACGATGTCCGTATTCTCATGTATAGCCATGATAGTTTCGGGCTTGGGCACCTGCGCCGCTGCCGCACCATCGCCCATGCACTGGTGGAGGATTATCGCGGTCTCAACGTCCTTATCATCTCTGGCGCCACCATCGCCGGCGCTTTCGACTATCGCGCCCGGGTCGATTTCGTCAAAATCCCCAGCGTCATCAAGCTCAGAAACGGTGAATATACGTCGCTCGACAGGCATATCGATCTTCAGGAAACGCTGAAGATGCGCCGCTCGATCATTTACCACACAGCCGAAAGCTTCCAGCCGGATATCTTCATCGTCGACAAGGAGCCGATGGGCCTGCGCGGCGAGGTGGAGGAAACGCTGACTTATCTCAAGGAAAAAGGCACCAAGCTCGTCATTGGTCTTCGCGACGTGATGGACGCGCCGCAGCTTCTGGAAGCCGAGTGGAAGCGCAATGATGTCCTGAGCAAGATCGAGCGTTATTACGATCACGTCTGGGTCTATGGTCCGCCTGATTTTCATGATCCGCTGATGGGTCTGGATGTGCCGTCCAAGGTGCGCGACAAGATGGATTTCGTCGGCTTTCTGCAACGCTCGAAGACGCAGTCCGAAAACCCGTCTCAGCGCACAGATGGCGACTATATTCTGGTGACCACCGGCGGCGGCGGCGATGGCAGCGAATTGATCGACGATGTCATCAATGCCTATAAGGCCGACCCGGAACTGACGCAAAAGGCGCTCATCGTGCTCGGCCCCTATATGCCGGGCGAACAGCGCCAGCGCTTCATGCAGAACACCTCCGATATTCCCTATATCGAGATCATCGAATTCGATAATCGCATGGAAGATATCGTTGCGGGCGCCAAGGCGGTCGTGTCCATGGGCGGCTACAATACGGTTTGCGAAATCCTCTCCTTCGACAAGCCAGCCCTCATCGTACCGCGCATCGTGCCGCGTGAAGAGCAGTTGATCCGGGCAAGCCGTGCGTCGGAACTCGGGTTGTTCGACATGCTGCTACCCGAGGAAGCGGAAGACCCGAAGAAGATGGCGCAGGCGCTTAAGGGTTTGCTCCACCGCGCCCCACCTTCGGCCAATGGCAAAGACCTCAAGCTCGACGGGCTGGAAAATATTTCCAGACGCATCGCCGAGTGGCTTCAGCCGGAAGATGCTGTCAAAGTTCTTCCCGCTACTGCCTGATTTCAGAAAGAGACGCGGATATCGTGACCGTCAAAAAGAAAATCATGGTTCTTCTGAAAGGATATCCGCGCCTTTCGGAAACCTTCATCGCGCAGGAACTTCTGGGCCTCGAAAAGGCAGGGCTGGAGCTGGAACTCGTTTCCATGCGCCGCCCGACGGATAAAAAACGTCACCCCGTGCATGATGAAATCCGTGCCAACGTGACCTACCTGCCGGAATATCTGCATGAGGAGCCGTTGCGGGTGCTGAAAGCGCTCTGGGCCTGTCGCCGCAAGCCTGGATTCGGCTTGGCGTTTCGTCGTTTTCTCCACGATCTGCGCCATGACTTTACCCGCAACCGCTTTCGCCGCTTTGGACAGGCTGCCGTGCTGGCGCATGAGTGGCCAACCGATGCAGGCTGGCTGCATGTTCACTTCATCCACACCCCCGCCTCGGTTGCCGCCTATACACATCTGATCACCGGCATTCCCTGGACGATCTCGGCGCATGCCAAGGATATCTGGACCTCCAGCGACCGCGATCTCGCCAGCAAGCTCGATAGCGCCCGCTGGGCTGTAACCTGCACCGCGAGCGGTTTCAGGCATTTGCAAAATCTCGCAAGCGACAAGGAAACGGTGCACCTCAGCTATCACGGCCTCGATCTCACACGCTTTCCCCATTTCGAAGGCCCGCGTGCCCCGCGCGATGGCTCCGATCCCAATGATCCGGTGCGCATTCTCAGCGTTGGTCGCGCCGTGAAGAAAAAGGGAATCGACATTCTGTTGCGTGCCCTCGCCGCTTTGCCCGCGTCGCTGCATTGGCGCTTCACCCATATCGGCGGCGGTGACGAGTTGGGCACTTTGAAAGCGCTGGCAGACGAACTTGGCCTTTCCGACCGTATTGTCTGGACGGGTGCCATGGATCAGAAACAGGTGCTGGAACACTATCGGCAAGCCGATCTCTTCGCACTTGCCTGCCGCATTACCAGCGATGGCGATCGTGATGGGCTCCCGAATGTCCTGGTGGAAGCCGCCAGCCAGAACCTTGCCTGCATTTCCACCAACATCTCAGGCATTCCCGAATTTTTCATAGATGGGGAAAACGGATTGCTGACGGAGCCGGAAGATGCGACTGCTTTTTCGCAGGCTTTGCAAGCGGCGATCACCGATCCCAGCCTTCGGGCACGTCTTGGAGCGGCTGCGGAAAACCGCGTGCGCACCTCGTTCGATCACCGCAACAGCATTTCCGAACTGAAGGCTCTGTTCGAGCAGGAATGGGAGAAAGCCGTTTGACCCTCGCACAATCCGCGCCTCGCGTTTTTTTCTACGTTCAGCACCTTCTCGGCATCGGCCACATCGCCCGTGCAAGCAGGGTGGCGCGCGCGCTCGTAGCGGATGGTTTCGACGTGACACTGGTCACTGGCGGCACGCCTGTTCCCGGCTTCCCGGGCGAAGGCATCCGCCACATCGAACTGCCGCCGATTGCCGTCAGCGATGGCAGCTTTTCCGGGCTGGTGGATGCGACAGGCAAGCCGGTGGATGATGCCTTCAAGGATGATCGTACGAGCATGCTGCTGGGTGCCTATCGCGGAGCACGGCCCGATATCGTCATCATCGAAGCCTTTCCCTTTGGCCGCAGACAGGTGCGTTTCGAACTCATGCCGCTTTTGAGTGCCATCGAACACAGCCTGGAGCGTCCGCTGGTGATGACATCCCTGCGCGATATCCTGCAGGAACGTGCCAAGCCCGGCCGCGACGAAGAAACCATTGCGCTCGTCAAAACGCATTTCGACACCGTTCTCGTGCATGGCGACCCGAACTTCGTGCGGCTGGAAGACACCTTTCCGCTGGCCGACCAGATCAGCCAGCGCATCGTCTATACTGGGCTCGTCGCCCCTTCCAAGCCAGAACCGCCGAAGGAGCGTTTCGATGTCGTGGTTTCAGCAGGTGGCGGAGCGGTTGGAGCGACGCTGATCCGCGCCGCACTCGACGCCGCCCCCATGATCGACCAGGTCAAAAGCTGGTGCCTCATCACCGGGCCCAACATGCCGCAGGCGGATTTCGAGGCGATTTCGGCGCAGGCTGGCAATGGAATATCGGTCTTCCGGTTCCGCAAGGATTTTGCCAGCCTTCTCTCGGGCGCGAAACTGTCGATCTCACAGGCGGGTTACAACACGGTCTGCGATATCCTGCAGGCGAAATGCCGCTCGCTGCTCATTCCCTTTGCGGCAGGCGGAGAGACGGAGCAGGGCGCACGCGCGTCCCGCTTGGCGAAACTGGGCCTCGCCCATGTGCTGGAAGAAAGCGCCATATCACCGCAATCCATGGCAAAGGCCATTGACGAGGCATTGAAACTGCCGGAGCCGGGCAAGATCGATCTCGATCTGGATGGCGCAGCTGGGACCGCCAGAATATTGCGCCGCCTCTACGACGAGCGGTGATTCCGTAGCATCAATATTTGAGCTTTTCCCGTCGGAAGCCGAGCCCGATCAGCCTGCCTGCCAAATGGGCGAGCAGCGGAAAACGCATGATGGCGAGGACGAAGGCGGGCGGCCCCTTTGCCCGTTTTGCATCCGCCTGATCTTTCTTGTTCTTGCTGCGCATCATCAATTGCAGGCGCTGCGTGGCTTTGGTGGGGAAGGAGCGGCGTTTCTCGATGGCGGCCAGATCGACATCGGTGATGGACCGCCCGGACGATAGAACCGGGACCAGAACATTCGCTGTTGCCACCGCATCCTGAATGGCCAAATTGACGCCCACACCGCCAATCGGCGACATGGCGTGGGCAGCATCGCCAATGCAGATCACCCCCGGCTTCCACCACTGTTTCAAGCGGTCGATGCGCACCGTCAAAAGCTGGGCGTCATCCCAACTCTTTATCTCCGACAGGCGTTCACGTGGCAGCGGGCAGACTTCGGCAACCCGCTCCCGAAAGGCCTCCAGCCCCTTGGTTTTGATGTCCGCGAAAAAGCCTTTGCGCACCACATAACCGCACTGCCAGTAATCGCCACGGTCTATCAGCACGAAACCCTGTTGCGGCCCGGCATGGCCCATGGTTTCGGTCGGATCACCCGGCTGTTTCGACAGGCGCATCCACAGCACTTCGGTCGGCACGCCAAAACGCTCAATCTCCAGCCCTGCTTTGTCCCGGATGACGGAATTGCGCCCATCCGCGCCAACCACCAGATCCGCTTCGATGGTGAGCGGACCATCCGGCGTCTCGACCTTGAGCCCGTGAACCCTGCCGCCTGTTTGAAGCAGGTCCGTGACCGGCGCGCTCATCAGCAATCGGAAATTCTCATATTGCCCGGCCTTCCCGGCGACGAAATTGAGGAAATCCCATTGCGGCATAAAGGCGATGAAGCGGTTCTTGACCGGCAGCCACGAGAAATCGGCAATCGTCACCTTCTGATCCCCGATCTCCGCATGCAGCTGCCTTGCTTCGGTATGGGGAAGCGCCAGAAACTCCTTGATGAAGCCCAGCTGCTCGATGATCTCTAGTGTCGAGGGATGGATGGTATCGCCACGGAAATCCCGAAGAAAATCGCTGTGTTTTTCGATGACTGTCACATCCACATTGGCCCGCGCCAGAAGTAGCCCAAGCATCATCCCGGCAGGCCCGCCGCCTGCGATCACGACGGTCGTTTTGATCGACCGCACCGCTTCCATGTCCCTATTTTCCATCGGCGATCCTCCTGCGACCGCTCAAAGGGCGGGGCGTGGTGCGTTTTTCGGATGCGGCCAGCCATGTTCATCGAAGCGGAACAGCCACTCGGAGCGCGCGAAGATGAAGGCGAAGGCCATTGCCGTCCATGTTCCCAAAAGAAGCCCCGCTGCCACGTCGCTTGGATAATGTGCGCCAACGATCACCCGCGATACGCCGATGACCAGGGCGAGAGCGATGAAAACGAAGCGGAAGCGCGGCACCAGCATCAGGAATGCGCCAAAGAACGCGCCCGCCGCCGCAGAATGGCCGGATGGAAAGCTTTCATAGAGATTGTCGCCGGTGAAAGGTGTAAGGCTATAGGCACCCATTTGCATCAGCAATTCAGGCCGCGCGCGACCGATGACGAATTTGAGCAGATGCACGAGAATGCTGGCGGTGCCAATCGTCAGAAAGAAATACAGCAAAAGCCGCCACGCCGTTCTTATCCGGCTGCCGTAGGAACTGCTCGCCAGCACCCGCGCCGCGATATAGGCAATGATTGCCAGAAGACTGGTGCTGTAGAGCATCCAGCGAAACGTGCCGAAATCGGTGATCGCATTGTTGAAGCCGACAATCGGGCCGGGAAGCGCCTGGGCGCGCTGTGAAATCAGCGGATCAAAAGGAATGAAGACCAGCACCAGAACGAAGGTGGCTGCGAAAATCCAACCGCTGGAAACAAAAAAGCGCCGCATACCGTTCCTGTGCCTCAACTGCTTGAAATATGTGGGCGCAGGAAGGCAAACACAAGTGCGGCTTTCTCCTTGTTATGCTCATCTTTGACTTGTAAACGCTTCGATGACCTCATTGAGAAGAACCGGATCGATATGACGCACCCGCAGGGCCCGAATTCACCCGAAAAACTGACCGTGCTGGGCTCCACCGGCTCCATCGGCACCAGCACGCTGGACGTCATAAGCCAGCTTGGCGGGCGGGAGCGGTTCGATGTCATGGCGCTGACCGGTGCGGGCAATATCGCGCTATTGGCCGAACAGGCGCGCGCCGTCGGTGCCCGCCTTGCCGTGACTTCGGAAGACAGCAATTACCAGGCCCTGAAAGACGCATTGGCGGGCAGCGATATTTCCGTTGCAGCAGGCCAAAGCGGCTTGCAAGAAGCCGCAGGCATGGAGGCCGACTGGGTGATGGCAGCCATTGCCGGAACACCGGGTCTGGAGCCAACGCTGACGGCGGCCAGCCGTGGAGCAAACATTGCGCTTGCCAACAAGGAATGCCTCGTTTCCGCCGGTGACGTTTTCATTCGCACCGTGGCTCAGGGCGGCGGTCAGCTGATCCCGGTCGATAGCGAACACAGCGCCATTTTCCAGTGCCTGGAACCCGCCAACAAGACGAATGTCGAACGCATCGTTCTGACAGCGTCCGGCGGTCCCTTCCGCACATTCACGCGCGAGCAGATGGCGGGCGTGACGGCAGATATCGCCCGCGCCCACCCCAACTGGTCGATGGGCCTGAAGGTCTCCATCGGCAGCGCCTCGATGTTCAACAAGGCGCTGGAAATGATCGAGGCGAAATATCTCTTCGATCTGACACCTGACCAGATCGAGGTCATCATTCATCCGCAGTCCATCATTCATTCCATGGTGGCTTATACGGATGGATCGGTCATCGCGCAGCTGGGCTGCCCGGATATGCGCACAGCCATCGCCTATGCGCTGACCTATCCCGCCCGTGGCGAGATCGATGTCGAGCGGCTGGACTTTGCCAAGCTCGCACGGCTGGATTTCGAGGCGCCCGATGAGACGCGCTTCCCGGCACTGAGGCTGGCCAGAACCGCGCTGGAACGCGGCGGTGCGCAGGGTGCGGTGCTGAATGCGGCTGATGAAAGTGCGTTTCACGCTTTCGTAGACGGGCAGATCGGTTTTCTCGATATGGCTGATATCGTTGAGATCGTCATGGACCGCATGAATGACGGGCGCTCGGCGCAGACGATTGAAGACGTTCTTGCCGCCGATCAGCAGGCGCGCACTTATGCGCAGGAAATCATTCTGCAAAAGCAAAAGGCCGCATGAAGCGGCTTTTCGTCTTTCGATAAGCCCGCCAGTCCGGCGGGCCTATCTTTATGGAAACATCCTATCAGGTGAACAGGACGAATGTCTTCTGCAGGGTGATCCAGATACCCCAGACGATCGGGATACCGACGACAGCCCAGGCAATCGCAGCCTTGGCGTCGAAGCCGCCCTTGCCGATGCCGAAGGAGCCTGTTGGACCGCTGCTGGCGGCAGACGTCTTGGCCTGAAGTGCTGCCACTTCCTCATCAGACATGTACCACTTTTCTGCAAGCGGCTTGACCATGAGGTTGGCGATGAGGCCGAGAACCAGCATGCCGGCCAGAATATACATCGTGAAGTCATAGACCTGCGCGCGCGGAATTCCCGCAGCGATCTGGGCTTCGCGGATGTAGTTGACCACGACCGGACCGATGATGCCAGCCGTTGCCCAAGCCGTTAGCAGACGACCATGGATCGCGCCGACGAACTGGGTGCCGAAAATATCTGCGAGGTAAGCCGGGATGGTTGCGAAACCACCGCCATACATCGAAACGATGATGCAGAGCATGCCGACGAACAGCGCCTTGTTGCCAAGACCTGCCGCCCACGGAGCCGACGCGTAAAGCACGATGCCGAGTGCAAAGAAGGTGAAGTACGTGGCCTTGCGGCCGATACGGTCGGAGAGCGACGCCCAGAAGAAGCGACCGGCAATGTTGAAGACCGAGAGCAGACCGGTGAAACCGGCGGCAATGGCTGCAATCTGAGCCAGCTGTTCAGGCGTCAGGTCAGCAAACTTCACATCGGGAAGACCGATCAGAGAACCGGCGAAGATTTCCTGAAGCATAGGCGAAGCCATGCCGAGAACGCCGATACCAGCCGAAACGTTAAGGCACAGAACCAGCCAGATCATCCAGAACTGCTTGGTCTTGTGCGCATTGTTGAGGTGAACGTGGCGGGTGGTGATCATCGAGTTCTTCGCCGCAGGTGCGGTCCAGCCCTCTGGCTTCCAGCCTGCTGGCGGAATGCGATAGCCGAAAGCACCAGCCATCATGAACACGAAGTAGATTGCCGCCATGACGAGGAAGGTTTCCCAGACGCCGATGGAAACATCGGTGCGGAAGTGACGCATCAGCGCATCCGCAAGCGGTGCACCAATCATCGCGCCGCCGCCGAAGCCCATGATAGCCATGCCGGTTGCCATGCCGCGACGGTCCGGGAACCACTTGATCAGGGTGGAGACCGGAGAAATGTAACCGAGGCCAAGGCCGATACCGCCGATGACACCGGCGCCGAACCACATCAGCCACAGCTGGTGGGTCATGATGCCGATGGCCGCAATGGTCATGCCGCCGCACCAGCAGATGGCGGAGACGAAGCCTGCCTTGCGCGGACCAGCGCGCTCCAGCCAGCCGCCCCAGATGGCCGCGGAGCAGCCGAGCAGCACGAAGAACAGCGTATAGATCCAGCCAAGGTCACTGACGCGCCAGTCGCAGGTCGTCGTGAACAGGGCGGATGCCAGGTTGAGATCGGCGCAGGCAACGGTCGAGGTGATGCCGATTGCCTTGGTGAGCGGCAGCCAGAACACCGAGAAGCCGTAAGCCATGCCGATGCAAAGATGGATGGCCAGTGCTGCCGGCGGAA
This sequence comes from Hyphomicrobiales bacterium, assembly GCA_900473205.1. GTDB lineage: Bacteria > Pseudomonadota > Alphaproteobacteria > Rhizobiales > Rhizobiaceae > Agrobacterium. Next base: position 98,374 of record UCLB01000004.1, on the reverse strand, counting down.
CCAGCCAGCGGTTGAAGCCAGGTTTCGCGATAATTCTTTCACGGTCCAGAAGACCGGCACCCGCAGCCACTGGCGAGAGCGTTTCGTTGGTCGCAGTCATTGTGTGTCCCTCCATTCACCGCAATAGCCGTGAATTTCGATGTTATTGTTAGCCTCGGGTTTCAGGGCGCGGCCTGCAGCTGAACTGTGCTGACCGCGCCCTGATTCGTCCGAAACAATGTCCCAAGCCCACGGGCCCAGATGCGCGGCGGTTCCTTCTATGGGACGCTCTCACGCAGGGGCCTGATGTGTTGCCTCTTACGCTCCAGCAATTCATGTGCCAGACTGGAAATTGTTATTTATCAAAAGGATAAGAAAAACCGCATCTGCGCATGAGACAAAATGTCCCGCCCATCGCGACAAAATGTCCACAATTCCGCTTTCTTTTCGCCATGTTCTAACGAACTGAAATGCCGCTTAGAGCGCTTGCGGAAGCCAGATGGTGAAGGCCGTTCCAGCGCCGAGCGAACTTTCCACGGTGATCTCCCCACCCTGGCGCGCGATCAGCATCTGACTGACGGAAAGGCCAAGCCCCGTACCTTCCTGACGTTTCGTCGTGAAGAAAGGGTCGAAGATACGCGCCACCACATCCTCGCTCATGCCCACGCCCGTATCTGCCACGGTCATGGCGACGCCTTGAGAACCGTGACGTTCTTCATCGACGCTGCTCAGCGTCAATGTGCCACCTTCCGGCATGGCATGAGCGGCATTGACGATGAGGTTGACGAGAACCTGTTGCAGCTCCGTGCGGTTCATCGCGAGAAGACCGGTCGCATCGTCTTGCCTGATGACCTCGATACCCGCGCGGTTCAGCACATGCTTGACCAGCGGCATGCAATCGGAAATCACGGTTTCGGGGCTTTGGCGTTCGACATAACCGGCAAACTCTTCCGGCCGGGCGAATTGCAGCAGCTTGCCGACGATCCTGCTGATGCGATCCACCTGCTCATCGATGAGATTGAATTCGGTCTTTGCGACATTTGCCTGACTGCCGAGCATCGAGCGCGCCACTTCCAGATTGCCCTGAATAACGGCAATGGGATTGTTGATCTCATGCGCCACACCTGCGGTAATCTCACCGATGGTCGCCAGTTTTTCCGACATGACGAGCTGCTTGGTCGTTGCTTCCAAACGAAGATTGGCGAGCTGCAATTCCTGCGTCCGCTGCTCGACGCGCACATTCAGCTCTTCATTCCAGGCCCGAAGCTCACCTTCGCGCTGCTGAAGCCTCTCCAGCAACTCGTCCAGATGCACGGCCACCTGGCCGATTTCGTCACCCGTGGGCGGCAGGCCCGTGCGTGCGCCGAGATCACCGTCATCGACCTGCGAGATGGTCTGCGTCATGCGCTCCAGCGGTTTGAAGATGCCCCTCGCCCAGCGCAAAAACACGGGAATGCTGATGATCGTTATACCCAGAAAGGCCGCGATGACGGAGCCGAGCGTTTCATATTTCGCCTGCGCGAAGGGTGCTTCCAGAAAGCCGACATAGAGCATGCCGACACGCTTGCCATAGCTATCGACCAGCGGCTCATAAGCGGAAATATACCAGTCATTGACGACGAAGGCGCTGTCCAGCCAGACCTGACCGGCGCCAAGAACTGCGGAATGCACCGCCTCCGAAACCCTGGTTCCCAGCGCTCTGCGGTTTTCAAACAGGCGGACATTGGTGCTGATGCGCACATCATCCAGAAACAATGTTGCCGTGCCCTGGCTGCCTTCCGGCAGGCTGGCTTGCCTGTAGACCAGATCGTTGATCGTATCGATGAAATCGAGATTCTGATTGAGCAGCCTGCCACCCACCAATGCCAGCGCCGGGCTGCCTGGCAAGCGCAGCGGGCTCGCAGCATGGATCATCATGCCACGCGTTTCGACGGTTCGGTCTTCCTGATGGGCATTGGGTGTCGGCACGAGATCGAGACGGGCTCTCTGCGCCAGTGACGGAGATAGCGCGACAAGATCCTGCTCCGAAAAAATATCCATCGCATAGGATGCTTTGCCGCCGAGGGCAGCGGCGCGAACTGGCCAGTCCACACGGGTCTTGCCCGCATCCGTGCCGGCACTTGCCGACACATTGCCATTGGCATCCACGAGGAAAAGAAAATCGAGGCCGAGCTTTTCCCGGTTTTCTTCCAGAAATCTTTTTAATGGGGTTTGGTCTTGCTTGCTGACGATCTCGCGAATCCGCGCGGAATTGCTGATCGCTTCCAGCCGCTCACCGGTATTTTCCAGAATGGTCGCGAGATACTGATGGGCCACGGTTAGGTCGCTGTTGACCTTGGTGATCAGCAGCGCATCGAATTTGCCGCTCCAGCGCACCATGGTCACGCCCAGCAGCAGCGGCAGGATGACGAGTGTCGGCAACAGCGCGATGGCCAGCAGCCGGAAACGCACCGACCGCAAAGGCCCAAAGAAGGTGGCGATGCCCGGTTTTTCAGCCATGCCAGAACGACATCTTGCGGTCTATGGTCTTTCGGGAAATACCAAGCCGCCGCGCCGCTTCATCCCTGTTACCCGCGACCTCGTTCAAGACGGCGAGAATATGCCGTCGCTCCACTTCCTCCAGAGTTCCGGAAGCCGCAGACGTAGAAGCGCCACCGCGCAAATCCAGCGGGAAGCGACCGAGAATCAGGCTGCGCTCGATGAAATTGCGCAGCTCGCGCACATTGCCAGGCCAATGATAGGCAAGCAGCATGGCCCGCACCGTGTCATCGATGACAACCGGCGGCATGCCGAGTTGTTGCGACAGCTTGTGCATGAAGAGCTCCGTCAGCTCTACCACGTCATGTTCACGATCTCGCAGCGGTGCGAGATAGATTTGCATGACATTGATCCGGTAAAAGAGATCGGCCCGGAAGCGCCCCTTCTCCACATCCGCCGCCAGATCCGCATTGGTGGCGAAGATGAAGCGGATGTCGATGGGTACCTCCCGCTCCGCGCCGACCGGGCGGACCTTGCGGTCTTCGATGACCCGCAGCAGTTTGCTCTGTAAGGCAATCGGCATCTCGCCGATTTCATCCAGAAACAGCGTTCCGCCCTGCGCATGCAGGAACAGGCCCTCGCGTCGGCTTTCGGCTCCCGTAAACGCACCTTTCACATGGCCGAACAATTCCGTTTCCAGCATATCTGCAGGGATGGCCGCACAATTGATCGGCACGAAGGGTTTGCCGGATCGGTCGGAGAGATCATGGATGGAATGCGCCAGCACCTCTTTGCCCGTGCCGGACTCACCGGTCAGCAGAACCGACGTCGGCAAGGGAGCCACGCGGCTGATCATATCGCGCGTCTGCTGAATGGTGGCGGAGCTGCCCACCAGACGGTCTCGCAGGAATATGTGGTCCGACGCGGTCTGCAGCTGGTATTTCAGCGCCGAATTTTCCCGCTGCAGATTGGAGCGATCCAGCGCCCGCGAGATTGCATTCAATATCTGATTGGAGCGGAACGGCTTCAGCACGAAATCGGCAGCACCGGCACGAATAGCCTGAATCGCCGTGTCGAGATCGGCATAGGCCGTCATCAGGATGGCATCGGCATAAAAGCCGATTGCCCTCTGTTCGGCCAGCCATTCGAGGCCGGTTTTCTTCGGCATGATATTATCGAGGATGACGATGTCGAAATGTCGCTCATCCAGCTTGCGCGTCGCCTCAGCCGTATCGGCGGCTTCATCGACAAAGGCACAGCGCGTTTCCAGCGTCCGCATCAAAAAATTGCGCATGCCAGGCTCGTCATCGATGACGAGAAGGGAAGCCTTGGCGAGCCAGGGGCCGAAATCGGTTTCCGGGGCGGTGGATCGCGTTTTCGAGATCAGATCATGCTGCATGTGGCTCTCCCGAAACCGCAACAGGAGAGCGGCTCGTCAGATATTTGCATGGAGATGCGCGGCTTCCGAATTGGAAACTCCAGCGCCCATTATTGAACTGACGAATATCAAAGCCTTTGAGGAAAGCAAAACGAATGCTGACCTTTACCCCGGCAATTCGCCCTCAAAGCCGTCGATTGTGATCCGGTCCGGGCGGGTGAATATCTCCAGATCGTCTCCACGCACGAGTGCGACAAGCGTCATGCCCGCCTTCTCTGCGGTTTCGATGGCAAGAGCCGTAGGGGCAGAGACGGCAGCCAAGATCGGGCTTCCGAGAATGGCCGCCTTCTGCACCATCTCGACCGAGATGCGGCTGGTGACGACGACGGCACCCGAGGCCCCATGCTGACCGCTGCGTAAAACAGCACCCGCCAGCTTATCCAGCGCATTGTGGCGTCCCACGTCTTCCCGCGCCGCAAGCAATCCCTTCTCGGGCGTGTAAAAACCAGCGCCATGCACGGCACGGGTCTGGCGGAAGATCGGCTGTGCCTGATGGAGTGCCTCCATCGCAGCGACAAGATCATCGGCGCTCAGCGAAAGCCGCAATTGCGAGACGTCTGGAATGGGTCGCACCGCCTGCTCTATGGATTCGATCCCGCACAGGCCGCAACCCACAGGCCCGGCCATGTGACGCCTGCGAATGCGCAAAGCATCCGCCTGCTCATCGAAAAGCGTGACCTGAACGTCGAAGCCCTGTTCGGTCTGGAGGATTTCGATCTCGTCAACCTGTGAGGGATTGTCGATGATGCCTTCCGTCAGGCTGAAACCAACGGCGAAATCTTCAAGATCGACAGGCGATGCCATCATCACGGCATGGGTCGAGCCGCCATAGGAAAAGGCGACCGGCACTTCCTCCGGGGCCTCCCGCTTTCCAAGGGAAACGACGCCATCGCGCCGCGATATGCGCTTCACCGCTCGATAGGCTGATGGGTTCGACATATCAAAACCTCACTTGGTAGAAAACGGATAAGCAGTTGAGCCGGGCGGCATGGACATCAAGGGTGGTCGAGAATCAGAGGGGGACCGCGAGCCAAACACGACCATGCCACATGAGCGTGGCGTCTCGAACGTTCTTCGGCGCAACGCTGATTTCCGGCATCATCCCATCCTAAAAACAAAAAGCGGCCAGAAGGCCGCTTGAAGTTTCCGCTTTGTGGGCAGTCGTTCTTACGAACCCGCCCGGTGCTTTCAAGCGGCGACGAGAACCTCATGCAGGTTCGTCAATTCGTAGAGATGCTTTTCGAGCTTGGTCAGATGCTCGTGGTGATGATTGCCTTCTTCGATTTCCGAACGGGCGGCATCGATACGCTTCTGCAAGTCATCAGGGCTGATGTCGTCGGCAGGCGTCGCAGACTCGGCAAGCAAGGTGCAGCCGCTCTGAACGATATCCGCAAAACCACCGAAGACAACGTATTTGTGTGTCTCGCCGGATACGAACTTCACCGTCACCAGACCGGGCTTGATCGTGGTCATGACAGGCGCATGATTCGGCAGAACCGTCATTTCGCCAAGCGTGGCCGGAATGACAACTTCAGTGACCGTTTCGGAAACAAGCAGACGCTCCGGAGAAACAAGTTCGAATTTGAAACTGTCGGCCATGGCTATTCACTTCTTTTTTGTTGCGCGACGGACAAAGGCGCGTGAAAAAGCCACGCGCCTTTTTGACGATTATCAGGCGACTTCGCCAGCCATCTTCTTGGCCTTTTCGATGGCTTCTTCCATCGAGCCGACCATGTAGAAAGCAGCTTCCGGCAGGTGGTCGTACTCGCCGTTGACGAGACCCTTGAAGCCCTTGATCGTGTCTTCGAGAGCCACGAGCTTGCCCGGAGAACCGGTGAAGATTTCAGCCACGAAGAACGGCTGCGACAGGAAGCGTTCGATCTTACGAGCGCGCGCAACGGCCAAACGGTCTTCTTCAGACAGTTCGTCCATGCCGAGGATGGCGATGATGTCCTGGAGAGCCTTGTAGCGCTGCAGGGTCATCTGAACCTTACGGGCAACTTCATAGTGCTCTTCGCCAACGATCATCGGGTCGAGCATGCGCGACGTGGAGTCGAGCGGGTCAACAGCCGGGTAAATACCCTTTTCAGCGATCGAACGCGACAGAACCGTCGTTGCGTCCAAGTGGGCGAAGGAAGTTGCCGGTGCAGGGTCGGTCAAGTCGTCGGCAGGCACGTAAATGGCCTGAACCGAGGTGATCGAACCCTTGGTCGTGGTGGTGATGCGTTCCTGCATCTGGCCCATGTCGGTTGCCAGCGTTGGCTGATAACCCACAGCGGAAGGAATACGACCCAGGAGAGCCGACACTTCGGAACCAGCCTGCGTGAAGCGGAAGATGTTGTCCACGAAGAACAGAACGTCCTGACCCTTGTCACGGAAGTCTTCAGCGATGGTCAGACCTGTCAGAGCAACGCGAGCGCGCGCACCTGGCGGTTCGTTCATCTGGCCGTAGACGAGTGCAGCCTTGGACCCTTCGCCACCGCCATGCTTGTTCACGCCGGACTCGATCATTTCGTGGTAAAGGTCGTTGCCTTCGCGGGTACGTTCACCCACGCCAGCAAATACCGAGTAACCACCGTGCGCCTTGGCGACGTTGTTGATCAGTTCCATGATGAGAACGGTCTTGCCAACGCCGGCGCCGCCGAACAGGCCGATCTTACCGCCCTTTGCGTAAGGTGCGAGAAGGTCGACGACCTTGATGCCGGTAACCAGAATCTGGCCATCTGTCGACTGCTCGACGTAGGATGGTGCTTCCTGGTGAATGGCGCGCTTGCCGGAGGTAACCAGCGGACCTGCTTCGTCAACCGGCTCGCCGATAACGTTCATGATACGGCCGAGTGTCTCAGGACCGACAGGAACGGTGATTGGAGCGCCCGTGTCGCGAACGGCCTGACCGCGAACCAGACCTTCGGTCGAGTCCATGGCGATCGTGCGAACAACGTTTTCGCCGAGGTGCTGCGCAACTTCGAGAACCAGACGGTTGCCGTTATTGTCAGTTTCGACCGCGTTGAGGATCGCAGGCAGGTCGCCTTCGAACGCCACGTCGACAACAGCGCCGATAACCTGCGTAACCTTGCCGGTCGCGCCAGTGATCGCTGCGGTTTTCTTGGGGGTAGCTGCCTTAGCCATTATCCTTACCCTCTTTCCTTAACCTCAGAGCGCTTCCGCGCCCGAAATGATTTCAATCAGTTCCTTGGTGATCTGAGCCTGACGCTGACGGTTATAGGAAAGCGTCAGCTTGTTGATCATTTCACCGGCGTTGCGCGTGGCATTGTCCATCGCGCTCATCTTGGCACCCATTTCGCCAGCAACGTTTTCGAGCAGAGCCCGGAAAACCTGAACCGAAATGTTGCGCGGAATAAGGTCTTCCAGAATGGAAGCCGCATCCGGCTCGTATTCGTAAATCGCCGTCTTTGCAGACTGCTCGACCTCAACCGCAGGAGCCGCAGCAGGAATAAGCTGCAGACCTGTCGGAATCTGGCTGATGACCGATTTGAACTCGGAATAGATCAGCGTGCAGACGTCGAACTCACCGGCGTTGAAACGCGCAATGATCTTCTTGGCGATACCATCGGCGTTCTCGAAACCCACCCGCTTCACGTCACGCAGTTCAATGCGCTCGATGATATTGGACGAGAATTCGCGACGCAGGCTATCGTAGCCCTTTTTGCCGACAGTCATGATCTTGACCGTCTTGCCCTGCGCGATCAGCTTGCGAGCGCGATCACGGGCAAAGCGGGAAATCTGAGCATTGAAACCACCGCAAAGACCGCGGTCAGCCGTGCAGACGACGAGCAGATGCACGTCGTCCTTGCCCGTACCGGTCATCAGAACCGGAGCAACGTCTGCCTCTACCGCCTGAGCGATATTGGCAAGCACGGCACCCATGCGCTGCGAGTAAGGCCGGGCGGCCTCCGCAGCTTCCTGGGCGCGCCGAAGCTTCGCCGCGGCGACCATTTTCATCGCCTTGGTAATCTTCTGCGTCGCCTTTACGGAGGCAATGCGGTTTTTCAGATCCTTTAGTGAAGGCATCCGTTATCCGTCCCAGTCACGAGGCTAATCAGGAGAAAGACTTGGCGAAGTTCTCAAGAGCAGTCTTCAACTTGCCCTTGGTGTCGTCGCTAACAGCCTTTTCCGTGCGGATGGTGTCGAGAATGTCCTTGCCTTCCGAGCGGAGGTAGGACAGCAGACCCTGCTCGAACTTGCTGATGTCTGCAACAGCAACCTTGTCCAGGTAACCGTTCACACCAGCGAAGATCACCGCAACCTGTTCTTCCGTCTTGAGCGGGGAGAACTGTGGCTGCTTGAGCAATTCGGTCAGACGTGCACCACGGTTCAGCAGGCGCTGTGTGGAGGCATCGAGGTCGGAACCGAACTGGGCAAATGCTGCCATTTCACGATACTGGGCAAGCTCGCCCTTGATCGAACCGGCAACCTGCTTCATGGCCTTGATCTGAGCAGCAGAACCAACGCGCGAAACCGACAGACCGACGTTAACAGCCGGACGGATACCCTGATAGAACAGGTCGGTTTCGAGGAAGATCTGGCCGTCGGTGATCGAGATCACGTTGGTCGGAATGAACGCGGAAACGTCGTTACCCTGCGTTTCGATGACAGGCAGCGCCGTCAGCGAACCGTTGCCAGCATCGTCACCCATCTTGGCGGCGCGCTCGAGCAAACGGGAGTGCAGGTAGAAAACGTCGCCAGGATAGGCTTCGCGGCCCGGAGGACGACGCAGAAGCAGCGACATCTGACGGTAGGCAACAGCCTGCTTGGAAAGGTCGTCGTAACCGATCAGCGCATGCATGCCATTGTCACGGAAGTATTCGCCCATGGCGCAACCGGCAAACGGGGCCAGATACTGCATTGGAGCAGGATCGGAAGCGGTTGCGGCAACGATGATCGAGTACTGGAGAGCGCCACGCTCTTCCAGAACCTTCACGAACTGGGCAACAGTCGAACGCTTCTGGCCGATAGCGACGTAAACGCAGTACAGCTTTTCGCTGTCGGGGCCGTTGTCGTGAATAGCCTTCTGGTTCAGAATCGTATCCAGAATGATAGCTGTCTTGCCGGTCTGGCGGTCGCCGATGACGAGCTCGCGCTGGCCACGACCAACCGGGATCAGAGCATCGATGGCCTTGAGGCCGGTCGACATGGGCTCATGAACCGACTTGCGTGGAATGATGCCGGGAGCCTTGACGTCAACGCGCGAACGGCGTGTTGCGTTAATAGGGCCCTTGCCGTCGATCGGGTTGCCGAGAGCGTCGACCACGCGGCCGAGAAGCTCTGGACCGACAGGAACGTCAACGATAGCGCCAGTCCGCTTGACGGTGTCGCCTTCCTTGATGTCACGGTCGGAACCGAAAATAACAACACCGACGTTGTCGTTTTCGAGGTTGAGTGCCATGCCGCGAATGCCGCCTGGGAACTCGACCATTTCACCGGCCTGAACATTGTCGAGGCCGTAAACGCGGGCGATACCGTCACCGACGGAAAGCACCTGGCCGACTTCCGAGACTTCTGCCTCGTTGCCGAAATTTTTGATCTGGTCTTTTAGAATTGCGGAAATTTCCGCGGCGCGGATATCCATCAGCCAACCTCTTTCAGTGCAAGCTTAAGGGTGGAAAGTTTGGTGCGAAGAGACGTATCGGTCTGGCGCGAGCCAACCTTGACGATGAGACCGCCAAGAATGGAAGGATCGACGGTCAGCACGACCTTCACATCCTTGCCAGTAACGCCCTTCAGCGCCGCCTTCAGTTCAGTTTCCTGCGCTTCGTCCAGCGCATGTGCCGAAGTAACTTCGGCAGTGATCTCACCGCGATGAGCGGCAACGATTTCACGATAAGCAACGACCATGCCGGGAACGGCAAACAGGCGACGGTTGCCCGCAACGACCTTCAGAAAATTCGCAGCCAGACCGGAGATACCAGCCTTCTCAGCGATTGCGGAAATAGCCTTAGACTGCTCTTCCGCAGAAAAGACCGGGCTCGCAACCAGACGCTTCAGATCTGCGCTTTCATCAAGCATAGCCTGAAACTTGTCGAGGTCGGCACCGACCGCTTCAATCACACCCGCTTCCAGAGCAAGCTCGAAAAGCGACGACGCATACCTTTCCGCTACACCGGATGTTCCATGGGAGGTATCTGCCACGGGCACTTTTTCCCTGCTAATCGTCCAAGAAAGCCAAGCTGAGGACCAGCTCCACCAAATTCTTGAAATCGTTTCAATTTCCCCGAAAAAGGCCGGAATTCCCCCCTGCCTTATCTCGATTTCGCGGTCCGTCTAGCATAGGAAGCCGGGACTCGCAACACGCGTAGTAACGGAAAGTGTCGTTTGGGCAAGAGGGATGACGTTAAATTTTGCGACATTATGCCTCTGGCGCTCATAAGAGCGGCAAAATTCACGCAAACGCCCTCTCAGACCATTCCGAAAACATACATGAGCGGCAAGGCAGCCAGCGCGGCATGCACAACCAGAAGTAAGCAATTTCGTATTGTTGCGCCTCCGTCGGAGAGAATCGACAGAACCGCACCGAAGACCGCAAGCGCAAAAGACGCCCCGAAAGCGAGATAGACCATGGGCTGCGCGAGAAGCAGCGCGGTGGCTCCGAAACCGAGATAGAAACCCGCCAGAGAGGACCGCAAAAGAACGAGGCCGTCGCGACGTTCACCCAGATATTGAAGACCGAACAGGCGGAACGTCACGCCCGGCGCAAACATGATGACGAGCCCGATGATGGCGGAAACAGCTGCGGCACCGAAGGCCAGCTGCTCGCCAAATTCCGTTGGAAAATAAAATTCCATGATAGTCCCCAAATCAGTGTTCCCCTGCCCGCCTTATGGCATGAAGGACAGGCCATCGAAAGAAGGTCAGAGAAAACTTTGTGGATCGATATCGACCTGCACATGGATCGATCCGCGCTCCTTCGGCCCATTGCCCAGCATGGCGCGCATGAAGGACTGCATGTCCGAGTTTCGTTTGCCATGGACCAGCAGCCGGAAGCGGTAACGCCCCCGGATCAACGCCAGCGGCGCTTCGGCGGGGCCCAGCAGCATGATGCCGGAAGCTGGAGGCGCAGAGGCACGCAGACCACGCGCATGTGTTTCGGCTTCCGCGCGGGTATCGGCGGAAATGATGACGGAGGCCAACCGTCCAAACGGCGGCAGCAGGGCCTTTTCCCGCTCGATCACTTCCCGCTCGTAAAAGGCTGCGGCATCGCCAGAGACGATGGCCTGCATGACCGGATGCTGCGGCTGATAGGTTTGCAACAGGCCATGGCTCTTCAGGCCCGTTCGGCCCGCGCGCCCTGTGACCTGCGACAGAAGCTGGAAGGTGCGCTCCGCCGCACGCGGATCACCATTTGCCAGACCGATATCGGCGTCGACAATACCAACCAGCGTCATCAGCGGGAAGTTATGACCCTTGGCCACCAGCTGCGTGCCAATGACGATATCCGCCTCGCCCTTGACGATGGCCTCCAGCTCCAGCCGCAGCCGCTTGACGCCCATCAGGTCGGAAGACAGCACGATGGTCCGCGCTTCGGGAAAGTGTTTTTCCACCTCTTCGGCTATGCGCTCCACGCCGGGGCCACAGGCCGCCAGATGATCGAAGGTGCCGCATTCCGGGCAATGGTCGGGCGTCGGCTGATTGTGGCCGCACTGATGGCACTGGAGCTGACTGCGGAAACGATGCTCCACCAGCCAGCTGGAACATTGCGGGCACTGGAAGCGGTGGCCGCACACGCGGCACAAGGTCAGCGGGGCATAACCACGCCGGTTCAGGAACAGCAGCGACTGCTCACCCTTCTCCATGGTTTTGGCTATGCCGCGCAACAGCACTGGCGACAGAAAACCGCCGCGTTCCGGTGGGTGGCGGCGCATATCGACCAGATGCAGGTCCGGCATGGCCGCATCGCCAAAGCGCGTGTGCAGGTGAATGGTGTTGTAGCGGCCTGACGTGCCGTTGACCTGACTTTCCACCGATGGCGTTGCCGACACCAGCACGACGGGAAAATCCGCGATGCGGGCGCGCACGACCGCCATATCGCGGGCATTATAATAGACTCGGTCTTCCTGCTTGTAGGCGGGGTCATGCTCCTCATCCACGATGATAAGGCCGAGATTATCGAAGGGTAGAAACAGTGCCGAGCGCGCACCGGCGACGACACGCACCTCCCCCGTCACCGTTTGCCGCCAGACCTTTTCCCGCATACGCGGCGAGAGATCCGAATGCCATTCGGCGGGCTTGGAGCCGAACCGATCCTGAAAACGGTCCAGAAACGAGGCCGTCAGCGCGATTTCCGGCAGCAGGATCAGCACTTGTTTGCCCTGCCGCAAGGTCTCGGCAACGGCTTCGAAATAGACCTCGGTCTTGCCGGACCCCGTCACGCCATCGATCAGCGAAACCGCAAAGCCACCCTTTTTTACGTCCTCCAGAATTTCGGACGCCGCCTGTTTCTGCGGGCCTTCCAGACGTGGCTCGACATAGTCAGGGTCAGGCTCCGCCACCACCGCAGGGGCAGGTAGAAATACGGTTTCAAAAACACCCAGCTTGGCAAGACCATCGATGACGCTTGAAGACACGCCAGCCGCATTGGCAAGGCCACTTTTGGTCCAGTCGTGCCCTTCTGCGGCAAGCTCCAGCACCCGTTCGCGCGCAGGCGTCAGCCGTTCAGGACGCGCTTCCGTCAGGCGCAGGCCTTCGATCATCGGTTCTGGATCGAAGGCGGCGGGGGCACGCAGCGCCATGCGCGCCACCAGCCCCGGCGGCGAGAGCGTGTAGGTGGCAACCCAATCGATGAAGCGGCGCATTTCCTCGCGCATGGGCGGGCAATCGAAGGACTTGGTGATGGGCCGCAGCTTCTTCGGATCCACGGCATTACCATCGCTCTTGTCCCAGACCACACCGATGACCTGTCGCGGGCCCAACGGCACCTGCACGATGGAGCCCGGCTCGACCACCATATCTTCTGGCACCGCATAGCTATATGGCCCCGGCGCGGGCAGAGGCACCAATACGGGTACGGCCGCGACAGGGTCGGACGAAGCGGGCTTGCGCTGATCGAACAGCGCCCCAAACAAATCGGTCGAATCGTTTGCCATGATGCTGGCGACAATGCCCTCTGGAGACGGGAAAGGGAACCTTTAGCGCATCGGTCCAGAAATCGAAATCGATTTTCGGCAGGCAGGATTCGTCCATGCGTTACTCGCATTTTAACCAAATGCAGAGGGCATGGGTCTATGTTCGTCCATCAACGACGGGATATATGCCTTGGATGACATCCTCACCTTTGCCGATCAGGAGCTTCTGAAAGAGCGGCAGCTATGGCTCTCTTCGCTGGAGGGCGAAAGGCGGCTGGCGGACAATACGCTCGAAGCCTATGAGCGCGACACGCGGCAGTTTCTGATGTTCATGACCGGCTATCTCGGCAATTCCACCCGCCTCACCGATATCAACAAGCTGAAACCCGTCGATCTGCGTGCCTTTCTGGCGTCTCGCCGAAAAGAGGGTGCCGGCGCCCGGTCGCTCGGTCGGCATCTTGCCGGTCTGCGATCTTTCCTGCGGCATCTGGAGAAGAAGGGCCTCGTCAACGCGGCGGGTGCGACCGCCATGCGATCACCCAAGCAGCCGAAATCCCTGCCCAAACCGCTCACGGACCGGCAGGCGCTGAAGATAACGACGGCTGACGCACAGCTTTCCGAAGAACCATGGATTGCCGCGCGCAATGCCGCCGTGCTTGCACTGCTTTACGGATGCGGATTGCGTATTTCAGAAGCGCTCGGACTGACGGCATCCGATCTGACCAGTGGAACGCGCAGCCTGCGCGTGACCGGCAAAGGCAACAAGATGCGGCTGGTGCCGCTGCTTCCCGTCGTTCTGGAAGCGGTCGAGGCCTATCGCTCGCGTTGTCCCTACCATCTGGCGGAGGACGAGCCACTATTTCTCGGTGCGCGCGGTGGCAAACTTCAGCCAGCGATCATTCAACGGGAAATGCAAAAACTGCGCGGTGCCTTTGGCCTGCCGGAAAATGCCACGCCGCACGCGCTGCGCCATTCCTTTGCGACTCATCTTCTGGCGGGCGGTGGTGATCTTCGCACCATTCAGGAATTGCTGGGACATGCCAGCCTGTCCACAACACAGATTTATACCGGGGTCGATACGGCGCGATTGCTTGAGATTTACGACAATGCGCATCCGCGCGCCTGATACATCGTCAACGATGTTTCGACCCATGCTTAAAAAGGAACAACCGGTAACATCTTGTTAACCAAAGACGTTAACCGTCCGTGCAAATCCGCACCCTTATAAGCGTTGGCAGAAAACCGGGGTGATTCGATGATCGTTCTTTCCAGGCCTCAAAACCTGACATCGCTGCTGATGGGCCGTCTTGGCGATGCGCTGTTGTGGCTGCTGGCCTCGCTGCATTTCGCAGCCATTGCTGTTTTACTGTTAACCCTGCTGTCGCTGAGCGAAGCCAATGCGGCTGAGCAGCCCATCGTTTGCGCAGGCTCAAATCTGCTCATCGACATGCAGAAGACCGATCCGGCGCGCTATGCCGCCATTCTGGCCGATGCAAAGCAGATACCGAATGGCGAAGCCACATTCTGGAAGATCGAGAAGGCCGGCGTTGAGCCATCATGGCTTCTCGGCACCATGCATATTTCCGATCCGCGCGTGGTGGGCATGCCCAAGGGTGCCAGCGAAGCCTTTGCAAAAGCGGCGACGGTCATCGTCGAATCGGATGAGATCACCAGCGAAAAGCAGGCCGCCGCCTCTCTTCTGGCAAAGCCGGAACTCACCATGTTCCTCGATGGCAAATCCATTACCGATATGCTGCCGAAAGACGATATCGCAAAGCTGGAAAGCGGGCTGAAAGAGCGCGGTATTCCGCTTAACGCCGTGGTGAAGATGAAGCCATGGATTCTGTCCAGCTTCGTTGCGCTTCCGGCCTGTGAATTCGCCCGCAAGGCTCAGGGCGCCAGCTTTCTGGACATGAAACTCGCCAAGGACGCCCTAAGCGAAGGCAAGCAGCTGGTTGGTCTTGAAACGCTGCTGGAGCAGGTCACCGCCATTTCCGAACTGCCCATGTCCTTTCACATCCAGTCTTTGATCGACATGCTGCAGCTTGGCGACAAGATGAATGATGTCATGACGACGATGATCGACCTCTATCTCGAGGGCAATGTCGGCATGATCATGCCGATGATGAAGCACATCGATCCCAATCAGGATACACAAACGCAGGATGGTTATGCAGCCTTCGAACAGCGCATCATCGATGACCGCAACCATGTCATGGCCAATGGCGCTGCGCCGCATCTGGAAAAGGGCAATGTGTTCATGGCTGTGGGGGCCTTGCACCTGCCCGGCAAGGTTGGCGTTATCGAACTGCTGCGCGAAAAGGGCTTCACGCTCACAGCTGTGCGATAGGCAGCATCGCCTAACCCACTGTAAAATTAGACTATTCTAAATAAAAATTAGGCCGCGCCATGCAACCAACTGGCGTGCGGTTCATTCATTCCTCGCATAGCGCCGCGCAAGCGGTGCTTGAACATCTATTGCGAGGGGACAAGGCATGGCTGAACCGCAACCACCAGAGCAAAAGCGCGTGGGTTTGACAGAGGGTGTCAACAAACCCGTCTTCTTCTGGTCCGTTGGACTGACACTGCTTTTCGTCATCGCCGGTGTCGTGACACCGCAAGGGTCTGCCGCGGTCTTCAGCGCTGCGCAATCTTGGATCGTGACCGAACTGGGCTGGATCTACCTGCTCTCGGTCGCCGTCTTCCTCATCTTCATGCTCTATCTCGGCTTTTCCAGCCATGGACGCATCAAGCTCGGCCCGAACCATTCCGAGCCGGATTACAGTTACGGCGCATGGTTCTCGATGCTGTTTGCCGCAGGCATGGGCATCGGCTTGGTCTTCTTTGGCGTGGCGGAGCCAGTCAAACATTTCACTGCACCACCGACGGGTGATCCAGCGACCATCGATGCGGCGCGCACCGCGATGGAAATCAGCTATTTCCACTGGGGCCTGCACGCCTGGGCCGTTTATGCGGTCATTGGCCTGTCGCTTGCCTATTTCTCGTTCCGGCATGGTCTGCCGCTCACCATGCGCTCAGCGCTCTATCCGCTGATCGGTGACCGTATCTACGGGCCAATTGGCAATGCCGTCGATATTTTTGCGGTCATCGGCACCCTGTTCGGTGTGGCGACATCGCTTGGGCTGGGCGTGCTTCAGGTCAATGCCGGTTTCAACCACGTTCTTGGCTGGCCGATCAGCTTCTGGATCCAGTTGCCGCTGATCGTTGTCATCACCGGCATGGCCACCGTCTCTGTCGCAACCGGTCTCGACAAGGGTATCAAGTTTCTGTCGAACCTGAACATGCTGATGGCGGTGGCCCTGATGCTGTTCGTCTTCGTCATGGGCCCGACGACCTTCCTCTTGCGCGCCTTCGTGCAGAACCTCGGTGCCTATCTCGACCACTTCGTTCTGCGCACCTTCTACATGTATGCCTATGCACCCGATAAGGGACCGAGCGAATGGCTGGGTGACTGGACGCTGTTTTATTGGGGCTGGTGGATCGCATGGTCGCCCTTCGTCGGCATGTTCATCGCGCGCATTTCCCGTGGCCGCACCATCCGTGAATTCATCGCCGGTGTGCTGCTGGTGCCAGCCGGTTTCAGCTTTGCCTGGATGACGGTGTTCGGTGACACGGCACTTTCCATGCACCTGACGGGCGCGACCACAGCAGTCTCTGAGGCTGTAGCCAACGACGTCACACTCGCGCTTTTCGTTTTCCTCGAACAGTTTCCGCTTGGCGTCTACGTGTCGTGGTTTGCCATGGCGCTGATCGTGTTCTTCTTCGTCACCGGTGCGGATTCGTCCGCGCTCGTCATCGATACGCTGACCTCCGGCGGTCGTGAAGATGGACCGACAGCACGGCGCGTCTTCTGGGCCATCGTCTCCGGCGTCATCGGCGCGATCCTGCTGTCGACAGGCGGTCTCGATGCGCTTCAGACAGCTTCCATCGCCGGAGCCCTGCCCTTTACTTTCGTCATGCTTTTGATGTGCTGGGGTCTGTGGAAAGGTCTGCAACGCGAGGGCCTGCGCCAGAACGCACTCGTTCAGAGCCTGAGGCCGCGCCAGTCTGCCAGCTGGCAAAGACAGTTGCAGGGCATTCTCAACCATCCAGGCAAGGCAGAGACAGACCGTTTCATGCAGGAAACTGCAACACCTGCGCTGGAAGCCGTTGCCCTTGAACTCGAGAAACGATCCCTCACCTCGCAGCTGGACAATAAGGACGACAGGCTAAAACTGACTGTCACGCCGGGCGAAGCAGAAGAGTTCATTTATGGCATCCGCATGCGCCGCTACGAGACGCCGGGCTACAGCTTCTTCGAAAGCCAATCCAGCCGCAAACGGGCCGAATATTACTACCGGGCCGAGGTGTTCCTTTCAGACGGCGGACAGGACTACGACGTGATGGGCTTTACCAAGGAAGAGCTCATTCAGGACGTGCTGGCGCAATATGACAGGCACTTCCAATACCTGCACGCCATCCGCGTTTAGGACTTGCGATCAGGCACAAAAAGGCCGCAGCCCGGAAACGGGTCTGCGGCCTTTTGCTGGACATCGGATATTACATATGGATCGGCTTGAAGAAGGTCGCGAGCGCTGCTTCCTTCACGGCTTCAGACATGGTCGGATGCGCGTGGCAGGTACGGCCAAGATCTTCCGACGAACCGCCGAATTCCATCAGCACGGAAATTTCCTGGATCAACTCGCCAGCGCCGAAGCCGAGAATGTGGCCGCCGAGAACGCGATCCGTTTCCTTGTCAGCCAGGATTTTCACGAAACCGTCGGTAACCTGCATGGCGCGTGCGCGGCCATTGGCGGTGAAGGGGAATTTGCCGACCTTGTATTCGATACCGGCAGCCTTCAGTTCCTCTTCCGTCTTGCCGACAGAGGCAACTTCCGGCTGGGTGTAGACGACGCCGGGGATGACATCATAATTCACATGGCCGTGCTGACCGGCAAGAATTTCAGCCAGAGCCACGCCTTCATCTTCAGCCTTATGCGCCAGCATCGGGCCCTTGACCACGTCGCCGATGGCGTAGATGCCTTCGACATTGGTCTTGTAGTGACCGTCGATCTCAACGCGGCCACGGCTATCCAGAACGACGCCCGCTTCCGCCAGACCAAGACCTTCGGTGTAAGGCTTGCGGCCTGTGGAAATCAACACGACATCGGCGTCTAGCGTTTCAGCCGCACCGCCCTTGACCGGCTCGAACACAACCTTGGCGCCATCGCCGGACTTTTCAACGGCAGTGACCTTCGCGCCCAGCTTGAAGTCGATACCCTGCTTGGCAAACAGACGCTGCGCCTGCTTGGACAGCTCGCCATCCATGCCAGCGAGAATATTGTCGAGATATTCGACGACCGTAACCTTGGCGCCCAGACGCGACCAGACCGAGCCGAGCTCGAGGCCTATAACGCCACCGCCAACGACGATCATCTTTTCCGGAACCTTGGAGAGCGCAATGCCGCCCGTGGAGGAGACGATGACCTGCTCATCAATGTCGACCTGCACGCCCGGAATGCCCGCAACGTCGGAACCAGTCGCGATGACGATGTTCTTGGCTTCGATTTCCTGAACCTCACCCGCATCGTTGGTCACGGAAACCTTGCCAGCAGACACGACCTTGCCGAGACCCTGGAAGGTGTCGATCTTGTTCTTCTTGAACAGGAAGGAAACGCCATCGACATTGGCCTTCACCACGCCATCCTTATGCGCCATCATCTTGTCGAGGTTCAAGGTCGGAGCAGCAACCTCGATGCCAAGGCTATCGACGCCATGGGCGACATGCGCAAAGACTTCCGATGCGTGCAGCAGGGCCTTGGATGGAATGCAGCCTACGTTCAAGCAGGTGCCACCATAGGTCGCGCGCTTTTCGATAACGGCAACCTTCAAACCAAGCTGCGCTGCCTTGACCGCGCAAACATATCCGCCCGGGCCGGTGCCGATTACAACTACATCATATGCCATAGCTATTTCCTATTCCTGAGTGCTTGATTTCGATTGATCGGACGTGCCGGGGCGCTTTTCAAGCTCCGCAACGACGCCCATGAGTTCTTTTGACCGGGGAGCAGGCATGCTCTTACCCTCGGCCTTTGCCTTGGCGGCGTATTCGTCCATGCTCCGCGCAAAGGCTGAGTATGATTTGCTTAGAAACTGGTCGCTTGGTGCTGGCGCGTCGTCTGCACCAGCTTCCAGCATCGCGCGCAGTGCGGCAGGGCGATCCTGGCGAATAGCTTCTAGAAGGAAAGAGCCGCCCCGACCCAAAATATAGTCCTTGGGCGTAATGCGTTTCTCGACAAGGAATTTCTCGAAAGCGACATCATCACCTGCCTCAAGGGCCTTGAAGGCCGCTTTGTTGTCCGCTTGTTGCTCCACTGTCATTTTGGAAAGCGCTGCCGCCTCTTCTTTCTCTGCATCCGAGCGGCCATCGCCATCAGTGATGACGAAAAACTCGATGAAAGCCAGGACAGGCTTATTATCTTTATCCAATCCCCAGAACGTAGGATAATACCCATCACCCCAACCAGCTTGCGTCATTGCAGCGGCGCCATCCTCACCCTTTAGGGGGTGGTCCACTGCAAATTCGTCAGCCTCTTTACCTGGCATCGCGTTAGCAATCACATCGTCGTAATAATTGCTGTACTGACTGCCCGGCTTTTCCTGTTCGGCGGCTTCGAACTTGGCTCGCGCAGCGCCATAGCCCGCATTAGCGAAACCAGCGATCCCCGCATCAACGCCAATGCCGAAGAATTCGTCATCCTTTAGTGTGGCGACATCCTGACCTTCAATGGTAGCGATTTCAAATTTTTTGACCTGCGCTTGCGAAAATCGGATCACAAGAAACGCTGGCCGAGAGTGTTCGCTCGCACTTCGTATGAAAGATACGGGATAGGATCCAGGCTCTACAACCCGCGTGAATGGCTTCTTTTCTGGTTGAACCAACGGATCCAACGACACCAACTTCCCGTCAGGCAGCGTTAGTTCGCCAATCGGGACTTCTATCAACCTACGTTCAGAGAGTGAACTGGATGCCTGTGTAAAAACTCCGAGGTTCGAAGAAATTTTCGCAGGATCAAATCGCTCTTCATCTTTGCAGCCTGTCGCCAACAAAAGTGTCGCCCCGGCGGCAGCAAAAAATTTTACTCCGTTGAAAATCACAGGAAACGTCCAATCATTACAGCCAGCAAACCGGCAATCGAATTAGTCCAAGGCATTTGAACGTCAATTTCACGAACAAATCTTTTCAGCGCGTTTGGGTCCTTTTATCGTAACCATCCATCTCTCCAGTACTCTGGATCACGCCGATTTTTCCGTTGCGAGTTTTATACCCAGCGCGATGAACACCACGCCGCTGGTGCGGTCGATCCACTGGCTGGCGCGAGAAAAGGCTGCGCGCATGCGCGGTGTCGTCATGAACATGCTGACACCGACGAACCAGAGGATGAGGCAGCTTGCCATGACGAAGCCATAGCCGAATTTGATCGGGACCGGCGTATGGGCATGCACAACTGTCGAGAAGATCGACAGAAAGAAGAAGACCGGTTTCGGGTTGAGCGCATTGGCGGCAAAACCCAGCGTGAAGGCCTTCAAGCCGGACTGGCGTTTCTTCTGCGCGACATCATCGCCATCGACTTCGGGCATTTCCATCTTGCCCGCGCGCAAAGCCTTGATCCCGATATAGATGAGATAGGCGACGCCGAGCCATTTGACGATGTTGAAGAGGTAGATGGACTGCGAGATGATCAGGCCAAGCCCGAGGATCGTGTAGGTCACATGGAACATCAACGAGGTGCCGACACCAAAGCTAGTGATGATGGCTTCACGGCGTCCGTGCGTCATCGCTTGGCGCATGACCATGGCGAGATCGGCGCCTGGGGACACGATGGCGAAAGCGAAGATCGCCATGAGAGATGCAAGTTCAATGAGATATTGGTGCATCGACTGCCCTCAGAACAACAAGACAAACAGCATGAGCAGAAGCCCGATCATCGAGCCGATCCAGACCAGCGTCCGGACATAGGGGATGCCGGCCAGATAGAGCGGGATATAGACGATGCGGCAGACAACCCAGATCCATGCGCCAATCAAAGCAATCCCGGCAGGATCACCAGCCATGATGACCCCGAAGGCCAGAGCGATAAAGGCGACATAGGTTTCGAGAAAATTCGAGGCTGCGCGCTCTGCACGGCCAGCAAGCTTGCCCTGCGGTTTTTTGCCGTCGTCACGCGGACCGGCATTCCAGCTGCTTCCGAGCTCTTTCGTCGCGATCATTGCCTGCAGCGCGATATGCACCATAAGAATAAGCACACTGACCCCTACGAGGGGCAGAAACGGTGATGCGGCGAGGAAGGTGGGTTGCACGAGCAAGCTCCTGAGACAATTTCAGCGGGATTTCACTTGAAACCCCGCTGACTGAAAAAGCAAGTTCGATCAGAGATCGAGAACCAGACGCTCAGGATCTTCAAGGCTTTCCTTGACGCGAACGAGGAAGGTTACAGCTTCCTTGCCGTCAACGATGCGGTGATCGTATGAGAGCGCCAGATACATCATCGGACGGATTACGACCTGTCCGCCGATGGCGACCGGACGCTCCTGAATCTTGTGCATGCCGAGAATACCCGACTGCGGTGCATTCAGGATCGGCGAAGACATCAGCGAACCGTAGACGCCACCATTGGTGATGGTGAAGGTGCCGCCCTGCATGTCGGCCATGCCGAGCGAACCGTCGCGGGCTGCCTTGGCCAGACGACCGAGTTCCTTTTCAACGCCAGCGATAGAACGCTGGTCGGCATCACGAATGACAGGAACGACAAGACCCTTGTCGGTACCGACAGCCATGCCGACGTGACAATAGTTCTTGTAGATGATGTCGTTGCCGTCGATCTCGGCGTTAACGGCAGGCAGTTCCTTCAGCGCGTGGGTCACGGCCTTGGTGAAGAAGCCCATGAAGCCGAGCTTGACACCGTGCTTCTTCTCGAACACGTCCTTGTAGCGATTGCGCAGTTCCATAACCGCCGTCATGTCCACTTCATTGTAAGTGGTCAGCATGGCGGCTGTGTTCTGCGCATCCTTGAGGCGACGTGCAATCGTCTGGCGCAGGCGCGTCATCTTCACGCGCTCTTCGCGAACGGCATCGCCTTCGGCAGAAACTGGACGAGGTGCAGCAACGGCAGCAGGGGCTGCGGCTGGAGCCGACGTACCCTTGGCAACAGCAGCGAGAACGTCACCCTTCAGAACCTGGCCACGCTTGCCGGAACCATCGACCTGATCGGCAGACAGATTGTTTTCAGCAAGCAGCTTTCCGGCAGCCGGTGCTGGCGGCATGGAGCTTGCAGCAGGAGCAGCGGACACAGCAGGTACCGGAGCAGCAGCAGGCTCGGCAGCCTTTGCCGGTGCGGCGGCGGGCGCAGCCGAAGCGGTACCGGCAGCACCTTCAGCGATCTGGCCGAGCAGCGCGTCGAGACCAACCGTTTCACCGTTCTGAGCAACGATTTCTGTCAGCACGCCGGAGGCAGGAGCTGGAACTTCAACGGTTACCTTGTCGGTTTCCAGTTCTACCAGCGGCTCATCAGCCTTGACGGTATCGCCAACCTTTTTGAACCATGTTCCGACAGTTGCTTCGCTGACGGACTCGCCGAGGGTTGGTACGCGGATTTCAGTGGCCATGATCTAGTTCCGTTTCATCAGATATCTGTTTTGCGAGGGTGCGTGTGGGAGAGATTTCACTCTCCCAGCGCGTCTTCCAGGAATGCCGCGAGCTGCGCGAGGTGCTTGGACATCAGGCCCGTTGCAGGCGATGCAGCAGCCGGACGACCCGTGTAACGAACCTTCTGGTACTTGGCATCGATATGCGCCAGAACCCATTCCAGATAAGGGTCGATGAACGACCACGCACCCATGTTCTTCGGCTCTTCCTGGCACCAGACCATCTCGGCGTTGCGGAAGCGGGACAGCTCGTTAATGAGCGCCTTGGCCGGGAACGGATAGAGTTGCTCGATGCGCAGCAGGTAAACGTCGTCGATGCCACGCTTTTCGCGCTCTTCGAGAAGATCGTAATAGACCTTGCCGGTGCACAGCACGACGCGGCGGATCTTCGAATCCTTCTGGAGCTTGATCGGACCGTCCTTGATGACCTCGGCATCGTCCCACAGCAGACGGTGGAAGGAGGACTCGCCACCCAGTTCCGTCAGCGAAGACGTCGCACGCTTGTGGCGCAGCAGGGACTTCGGCGTCATCAGGATGAGCGGCTTGCGGAAGTCGCGCTTCACCTGACGGCGCAGGATGTGGAAGTAGTTAGCCGGCGTCGTGACGTTGGCGACCTGCATGTTATCTTCGGCGCACATCTGCAACCAGCGTTCCAGACGAGCGGACGAGTGCTCTGGACCCTGACCTTCATATCCATGCGGCAGAAGGCAGACGAGACCGGACATACGCAGCCACTTGCGTTCACCCGACGAGATGAACTGGTCGAACACGACCTGCGCACCGTTGGCGAAGTCACCGAACTGGGCTTCCCACAGCGTCAGCGCATTCGGGCGGGCCAGCGAATAGCCATATTCGAAACCAAGAACGGCTTCTTCAGACAGCATCGAGTTGATGACTTCGTAGCGAGCCTGCGTTGGCGCGAGATTGGCCAGCGGAATGTAACGCTCTTCCGTCTCCTGATCGTAGAGAACCGAGTGACGCTGCGAGAAGGTGCCACGTTCGCAATCCTGACCGGACAGGCGGATTTTATGGCCGTCTACGACCAGCGAACCAAATGCCATGGCTTCCGCCATCGCCCAATCCAGACCTTCACCGGTCTCGATCATCTGTGCGCGGTTTTCCATGAAGCGCTGAATGGTCTTGTGCGCCTTGAAACCCTCAGGAATGGTCGACAGCTTGCGGCCGATTTCCTTGAGCTGCTTCATTGGGGCGCCGGTCTTGCCACGACGCTGCTCATCGGCATTGTCGGCGGCACGCAGACCGGACCACTGACCGTCCAGCCAGTCGGCCTTGTTCGGCTTATAGCTCTGGCCGGCTTCGAATTCCTGCTCCAGATTGGCGCGCCAGTCGGCCTTCATCTTTTCGAATTCGCCTTCGGTCAACAGACCTTCGGCAATCAGGCGCTCCGCATAGATATTCGCCACGGTCTTATGCGCGCGAATGACCTTGTACATCTTCGGCTGCGTGAAGGACGGCTCGTCGCCTTCATTGTGGCCGAAGCGGCGATAGCAGAACATGTCGATGACGACAGGCTTGTGGAACTTCATACGGTATTCGGTCGCAACCTTGGCCGCATAGACCACCGCTTCCGGATCGTCACCATTGACGTGGAAGATCGGCGCTTCGATCATCTTGGCAACGTCGGATGGGTAAGGCGACGAGCGCGAGAAGCCCGGATTGGTCGTAAAGCCGATCTGGTTGTTGATGATGAAATGCATGGTACCGGCAACGCGGTGACCGCGAAGACCGGACAGGCCGAGAATTTCAGCAACCACGCCCTGACCGGCAAAAGCGGCATCGCCATGCAGCAGCAACGGCAGAACCTTCGCGCGCTCGGACAATGGAATGGTATCGCCATCCCACGACTTGGCAAGCTGGTCCTGCTTGGCGCGGGCCTTGCCCATGACGACAGGGTTGACGATTTCAAGGTGCGACGGGTTGGCCGTCAGCGACAGGTGAACCTTGTTGCCATCGAATTCGCGGTCGGAAGACGCACCGAGGTGGTACTTCACGTCGCCAGAACCTTCGACGTCGTCAGGCTTGAACGAACCGCCCTTGAACTCGTGGAACACGGCGCGGTGCGGCTTGCCCATGACGTTGGTCAGAACGTTCAGACGACCACGGTGGGCCATGCCGAGAACGACTTCTTCCAGACCGTCCTGACCACCACGCTTGATGATCTGTTCCAGTGCCGGGATCAGCGATTCACCGCCATCGAGACCGAAACGCTTGGTGCCCTTGAAGCGAACGTCGAGGAACTGTTCGTAACCTTCAGCTTCGACCAGCTTGGAGAGGATCGCCTTCTTGCCTTCAGCGGTGAAGGCAACGCCCTTGTCCGGGCCTTCGATGCGTTCCTGGATCCAGCCCTTTTCTTCCGGGCTCGACATATGCATGAACTCGACGCCGAGCGTCGAACAATAGGTGCGCTCGAGAATCTCGATCATCTCGCGAACGCTGGCATATTCGAGGCCAAGGACGTTATCGATGAAAATCTTGCGGTCGTAGTCGCTTTCCTCGAAGCCGTAGGACTTCGGCGACAACTCATTGTAATCCTCAACTGCGCTGGCAATGCCGAGCGGATCGAGCTTGGCATGCAGGTGGCCGCGCATGCGGTAGGCGCGGATCATCATGATGGCGCGGACGCTGTCGCGTGTCGCCTGAAGAACCTCTGCCTCGCTCACGGCCTTGCCGGTTTCAGCGCCCTTGGCTTCCGCCTTGGCCTGAACCTTCTTTTCGATAGCCTTTTCGACGGTGGCCCAGTTGCCATCCAACGCCGAAATCAGATCGCCATTGGCGGCGATCGGCCAGTTGGAACGCTTCCAGGAAGCGCCTTTCGCTGCAGCCTTCACATCTTCAGGATTGTCGGAAAGCCCCTTGAAGAAGCTCTGCCATTCTGGAGACACGGAGGACGGATCCTCCTCGTACCGGGCGTAGAGCTGCTCGATATAGGCCGCATTCGCGCCGTCTAGAAACGACGTGATCTGAAACTGCTCGTTGGCTTCTTGCCTTGCCATTGTGTTTTCGCGGACGTATTCGCCCGCCTCCTCAATCCCGTTGATGACCGTTTCCGGTCTGCCGCTTTAGTTCACGCTTTCAGGTGTTCTCACCTTCAGGCGTCAGTCTTTCTTCTTGCGGCTTCGGGCAGGCTGCCGTTTCCGACCCCTGCCCGCTGCCAAATTGATGCGAGCTCAGCCCTTGAGGACTTCGACCAGCGTCTTGCCAAGGCGTGCCGGGGAAGGCGAAACCTTGATGCCAGCCGCTTCCATGGCCGCGATCTTGGATTCCGCATCACCCTTACCGCCGGAAACAACAGCGCCGGCGTGGCCCATGGTGCGGCCCTTTGGAGCGGTACGACCTGCGATGAAGCCAGCCATTGGCTTCTTACGGCCCTTCTTGGCTTCGTCGATCAGGAACTGTGCTGCTTCCTCTTCTGCTGCGCCGCCGATTTCGCCGATCATGATGATCGACTGCGTGGCTTCGTCAGCGAGGAACATTTCCAGCACGTCGATGAACTCGGTGCCCTTGACCGGGTCGCCGCCGATACCGACAGCAGTCGTCTGGCCGAGGCCTTCGTTGGATGTCTGGAACACAGCTTCGTATGTAAGCGTGCCGGAGCGCGACACAATACCAACAGAACCCTTGCGGAAGATCGAGCCCGGCATGATGCCGATCTTGCACTCTTCCGGCGTCATGATGCCTGGGCAGTTAGGGCCGAGCAGGCGCGAGCTGGAACGGTCGAGGCGAGCCTTGACGCGAACCATGTCCATGACAGGAATGCCTTCGGTGATGCAGGTGATGAACGGAATTTCCGCATCAATGGCTTCGATGATCGCATCTGCGGCACCGGCTGGCGGAACGTAGATCACGGATGCATCTGCACCGGTCTTTTCCTTGGCTTCGGCAACGGAAGCGAAGATCGGCAGGCTTTCGCCCTTCGAACCGGTCCAGGTTTCGCCACCCTTCTTCGGGTGAATACCGCCGACCATCTGCGTGCCGTAATAGGCAAGCGCCTGTTCGGTGTGGAACGTGCCGGTCTTGCCGGTCAGACCCTGAACAAGGATCTTCGTGTCTTTGTTTACGAGAATAGACATTATTTCCGGTCCTTCAAATTAGATCGCCGCAACGATCTTCTTGGCCGCATCGTCCAGGTCGTCAGCAGCCGTAATCGCAAGACCCGATTCGTTCAGAAGCTTCTTGCCCAGCTCAACGTTCGTGCCTTCAAGGCGCACGACGAGAGGAACCTTCAGACCAACTTCCTTCACCGCGGCGATAACGCCTTCAGCGATGACGTCGCACTTCATGATGCCGCCGAAGATGTTGACGAGAATGCCTTCAACCTTCGGGTCAGCCGTGATGATCTTGAACGCAGCCGCAACCTTTTCCTTGCCAGCGCCACCGCCGACGTCGCAGAAGTTTGCAGGCTCTTTGCCATACAGCTTGATGATGTCCATGGTTGCCATGGCAAGACCGGCACCATTGACCATGCAGCCGATGTTGCCATCGAGCGCCACATAAGCGAGGTCCCATTTGGAGGCTTCGATTTCCTTGGCGTCTTCTTCGGTCTCGTCGCGCAGCGCCTTGACATCGTCATGGCGGAAGATCGCGTTGCCGTCGAAGGACATCTTGGCGTCGAGAACGCGCAGATGGCCGTCGGTCATGACGATCAGCGGGTTCACTTCGAGAAGAGCCATGTCCTTCTCGTTGAACGCCTTGTAAAGCGCAGGGAACAGTGCCTTGGCATCATCAGCAGCAGCGCCGGACAGTTCCAGAGCCTTGGAGATGGCAGCGATATTTTCGTCCGTCACACCCGTTTCAGGGTTGATGGCGATGGTGTGGATCTTCTCAGGCGTGTCGTGGGCAACAGCTTCGATGTCCATGCCGCCTTCGGTGGAAACCACGAAAGCAACCTGACCGACCGAGCGATCGACCAGCAGCGAGCAATAAAGTTCGCGGTCGATGTCTGCGCCGTCTTCGATGTAGAGGCGGTTGACCTGCTTGCCAGCATCGCCCGTCTGCGCTGTGACCAGCGTGTTGCCGAGCATGTCCTTCGCGTGGGAAACGACTTCTTCGATGGACTTGGCCAGACGAACGCCGCCCTTTGCATCGGGACCGAGTTCCTTGAACTTGCCCTTGCCGCGACCACCAGCATGAATCTGGCTCTTGACCACGTAAAGCGGGCCAGGAAGCTGCTTTGCAGCCGCTTCGGCTTCTTCGACCTTGAGGATAGCAACCCCTTCGGCCACCGGCGCACCATAGCCCTTCAGAAGAGCCTTGGCCTGATACTCATGAATATTCATGGATTAATCCCTGTTTGTAGCCACTTAGAGCGCCCCGCGTCCTCAAACGCAGAAGGACGCTCTAAACTATTGAATCTACGCATCGTGCCTTACAAAACCGACTGCGGTTCAGTGCCGATGCGTCAGGCAATTACTTCAGCGACGGAGCAATGTTGACGCAGGCTTCGCAAAGACCCGCAACCGCGCCGACGGACTTCTGGAAGGCAGCTTCCTCGTCCTTGTTCAGTTCGATTTCGATGATGCGCTCTATGCCGCCTGCACCGATGATCGTTGGCACGCCGACATACATGTCGTTGACGCCGTACTGACCAGAAAGATAGGCCGCAGCTGGCAGAACGCGCTTCTTGTCCTTGAGGTAGGACTCGGCCATCTCGATGGCCGAAGCAGCAGGTGCGTAATAGGCCGAACCGGTCTTGAGCAGGCCGACGATTTCAGCACCGCCATCACGCGTGCGCTGAACGATTTCTTCCAGACGTTCGGCAGTGAGCCAGCCCATCTTGACGAGGTCCGTCAATGGAATGCCGCCAACGGTGGAGTAGCGCGCCAGAGGCACCATGGTATCGCCGTGGCCGCCGAGAACGAATGCCGTTACGTCCTGAACGGATACGTTGAACTCTTCAGACAGGAACAGACGGAAGCGCGCGCTGTCCAGAACGCCAGCCATGCCGACGACCTTGTTCTTCGGCAGGCCGGAGAACTTCTGGAGAGCCCAGACCATGGCGTCGAGCGGGTTGGTGATGCAGATCACGAAAGCATTGGGGGCATATTTCTTGATGCCAGCGCCGACCTGCTCCATGACCTTGAGGTTGATGCCGAGAAGATCGTCGCGGCTCATGCCAGGCTTGCGAGCAACACCGGCGGTCACGATGCAGACGTCTGCGCCTTCGATGGCAGCATAGTCGGAAGCGCCCGTCAGCTTGGCATTGAAACCTTCAACCGGACCGGACTGGGCAATATCCAGACCCTTGCCCTGCGGAATGCCGTCAGCAATGTCGAAGAGGACGATATCGCCCAGTTCTTTCAGACTGGCCAGATGCGCCAGCGTGCCGCCGATCATGCCAGAACCAATAAGTGCAATCTTTTTGCGAGACATCGAATGCTTCCTCTCGAGCTTCAATTCAATTTCGCCGCGGATGTATGGCGGCTTTAAATTGTCGCACTCGACTTAGCTTTATTGGCCCGAAATGGCAACAGATTCTTTTGAGCTCAGTTTTTTCAATCGTTTAGATCATAAAATTCTTACGTAAACGTAAGATATTAAGTTATAAAACTGTCACGCAGCCTGGCGTTTCTCATTGTGTAGAGCAAGATAATCTGCGCTTCGCATCTCAAACAGGCGCGACGCTGTCCGGTCAAACTCGAAGCCTTCCGTGCCCTTGCGCTTGCCCAGCAAATCTTCCGGCATGGCAGCAGCGGAAGCAAACAGTCTTGTCGTGTGATCGTAAAGCGCATCGATCAGGATGATGAAACGCTTCGTCTCGTTGCGCTTATCGGCGCTGAGGAACGGGATGTGGTCGATAAAGATCGTATCGAACCTGTCGGCAATGGCTAGAAAATCCGATGCACCGAGCGGCTTCTCGCAAAGGTCGGAGAAGGAAAAGCGCGCGACCCTGCCCGCCGCGCGGGGCACATGGATCGACCGGCCCTTCATGGCGATTTCCGTCGGTGCGACGGCATGACCTTCCGTCAGCTGACGCCATGCCATGTCCATGGCCTTGTCTGAAGCATCATCCAGCGGCGTGACATAGACGGGCAGGCTTTTGATCTTTTCCATCCGATAGTCGGTGGGGCTGGTCAGTGTAACGACCTGCACATGTTGCTGCAGCAAATCCACGAAGGGCAGAAACAGGCTGCGATTGAGCCCGTCCTTATAGAGATTGTCGGGCAAGACGTTGGACGTCGTCACCAGCACGCAGCCATTGGCGAAAAGCTCGGTGAACAGGCGAGCGAGGATCATCGCATCGGCAATATCGGTGACCGAAAACTCGTCGAAACACAGCAGTTCCGCCTCGGCCAGCAACTGTGCGGCGACCGGTGGAATAGGGTCCGCCTGCTTGGTTTCGCCATTCTTCAATTTCTGACGATGGGCATGCACACGATTGTGAACATCGGCCATGAATTCGTGGAAATGGCAGCGCCGCTTCTTTTCGATGGGCGCCAGCTGAAAGAACATATCCATCAGCATCGTCTTGCCGCGCCCCACGCTGCCCTCGACGTAGAGACCTTTGATGGTTGCAGCGGGTCCGGCTTTTTTGGCGAACATCCAGCCCAGCGCGCTCTTCTTCTTGGCGGGCTTGCGGATTTTGAGATCGGTCAGAATACGGTCGAGTTGGGCGGCCACATCCATCTGTGCGGCGTCGGCCTTCAGCTCGCCAGAGGCGGTCAAAGCGTTAAGTTGCTCAACGACGCTGTGATTGTAGTCCGGTAATGGCTTCATGAACGCGCCTCAGACGCGAGCAACGTTGACCGCTGCCCGCGCAACTAAATTATCGGCTGAGGCTGAGTGGCTGACCGCTGTTGGTCGTGCCATCGTAACGCGTGTCGCCCGTCTTGTAGACGCGACCGATCGTATCGCCTGCACGGTTCTTGAACTGAACCATCTTGTTCGACACTTCCCATGAACCCATGGAGGACAGTTCGCCCGCACAACCGCGCGTACCGCCGCGTGAACCGCTGCCCAGATTGGTGAGCGTCAGGAACATGTCGCAGCTTGCACCGCCATTGGACACGCGCCAGTTGCCAACCATGGCTTCCTTGGTGACATCCATGGCAGCAGCCGGAGCAGCAGACGCCACGTTCGTGCCACCGGGTGCGGCATTGGCAGGCGCTGTCGGGAACTGTGCAGAACCACCTGGCGGCGGCAGGGCGCCGGACTGAACGGAGGGCACCGGCTGGGCCTGAAGCGGCGGCGTATAACCGGGATTACCACTGGGGCCGCTATTGTTGTAATCGTAAGAGGTACGCTGGCAACCGGCAAGGCTCATTACGACCGCAAGACCCGTCACCACATATCTGAATTGCATCTCAAGCTCCCGATTCTCTGCTTCGGCAAGACCATGTCTACACAAAACGGCTGAATTATTACCAAACTATTAGCTAACACAAGCCGATGACGCGATAATTGCAATTTCAGTCGAATTTTACCGAAAATTTCAGGTCGTTTATATCGAACAGGCCACGACTGGAAGTCGCGGCCTGTTGGTTTTCATCAATCGAGACCGGCACTTACACGCGGCGCTCGACCATCATCTTCTTGATTTCAGCAATTGCCTTCGCTGGGTTCAGACCCTTGGGGCATGCCTGTGCACAATTCATGATGGTATGGCAGCGGTAAAGACGGAAGGGGTCTTCGAGGTTATCAAGACGCTCGCCGGTGGCTTCGTCGCGGCTGTCGATCAGCCAGCGATAGGCCTGCAGCAGAACGGCTGGACCGAGATAACGGTCGCCATTCCACCAGTAGCTGGGACAGGAGGTGGAGCAGCAGGCGCACAGAATGCACTCGTAGAGACCATCCAGTTTCTGGCGGTCGTCATGGCTCTGCTTCCATTCCTTGGCTGGCGTCGGAGACACCGTCTTCAGCCAGGGTTCGATGGAGCGATGCTGCGCATAGAAATTCGACAGATCGGGAACGAGGTCCTTCACGACAGGCATGTGCGGCAGCGGGTAGACCTTAACGGTGCCGTTGATTTCTTCCATGCCCTTGGTGCAGGCCAGCGTGTTCGTGCCATCGATGTTCATGGCGCAGGAACCGCAAATGCCTTCACGGCAGGAACGGCGCAGCGTGAGCGTCGGGTCGATATTGTTCTTGATATACAGAAGTGCATCGAGAACCATCGGGCCGCAATCATCGACATCGATGTAATAGGTGTCGATACGCGGGTTCTGGCCGTCATCAGGGTTCCAGCGGTAAATCCGGTATTCGCGAACATTCTTCGCGGCTGCCGGCTTTGGCCAGACCTTACCTTCGGTCATTTGAGAGTTCTTGGGAAGAGCAAGTTCAACCATGTCCAATTCCTCTCAAATCAATAGACGCGAGCTTTGGGCGCGATCTTCTGCAGATCGATGCCCTCAGCGATAAGGTCGGTGTGAACCGGGCGGTAATCGAGCTTCACGTCGCCCTGCTCGTTGACCCAGGCCAGCGTGTGCTTGCGCCAGTTCACGTCGTCGCGACCGCCGAACGGACCGTCCACGAAGTCTTCGCGAGCATGGCTGCCGCGGCTTTCCTTGCGGGCTTCCGCGCCATAGACCGTCGTGATGGCGTTGGCCATGAGGTTTTCGAGTTCCAGCGTTTCCACCAGATCAGAGTTCCAGACCATGGAGCGGTCGGTGACCTTGATGTCGGGCAGCTCTTTCCAAATGGCGGAAATGCGCTTGCAACCGCTTTCCAGCGATTCCTGCGTGCGGAACACGGCGGCATCGTCCTGCATGGCGCGCTGCATCTTGTCGCGCAGAACGGCAGTCGGCGTGCTTCCATTGGCGTTGCGCAGACGGTCGAAGCGATCCATGATCTTGTCGCAAGCAGCTACGTTGAGCGCCGGAACAGCGCTCGCACGATCGATGACCTCCGCTGCACGAATAGCGGCAGCACGGCCAAAGACCACAAGGTCGATCAGCGAGTTGGAGCCGAGACGGTTCGCACCGTGAACGGAGGCGCAACCGGCTTCACCCACAGCCATCAGGCCGGGGAGGATACGCTCAGGGTTTTCGCTATCAGCATTGAGTACTTCACCCCAATAGTTGGTGGGAATGCCGCCCATATTGTAGTGAACCGTCGGCAGAACCGGGATCGGCTCGCGGGTTACGTCCACGCCTGCGAAAATCTTCGCACTTTCGGAAATGCCCGGCAGACGCTCGTGCAAAATGGCTGGATCGAGGTGATCAAGATGCAGGAAGATGTGGTCCTTGTTCTTGCCAACGCCGCGGCCTTCACGGATTTCCATGGTCATGCAGCGCGAGACGACGTCACGCGAGGCCAGATCCTTGGCGGATGGCGCATAACGCTCCATGAAGCGCTCGCCTTCGGAGTTGACGAGGTAACCGCCCTCACCGCGCGCACCCTCGGTAATCAGACAGCCTGCGCCGTAGATGCCGGTCGGGTGGAACTGAACGAATTCCATGTCCTGAAGCGGAAGACCAGCGCGTGCAACCATGCCGCCGCCATCGCCCGTGCAGGTATGTGCCGATGTGGCCGAGAAGTAGGCACGGCCGTAACCGCCGGTCGCCAGAACGACCATCTTGGCGGTAAAGCGATGGATGGTGCCATCATCGAGGTTCCAGGCAACGACGCCCGTGCAGCGGCTGCCATCATCGGACATGATGAGGTCGAGCGCGAAATATTCAATGAAGAATTCGGCGTTGTTGCGCAGCGACTGGCCATAGAGCGTGTGCAGAATGGCGTGGCCGGTACGGTCGGCGGCAGCGCAGGTGCGCTGCACCGGCGGGCCTTCACCGTAGTTCTGCATGTGTCCGCCGAATGGGCGCTGGTAAATCTTGCCTTCGGCGTTACGCGAAAACGGCACGCCGTAATGCTCCAGCTCATAGACCGCCTTTGGCGCTTCCATGGCGAGGTACTGCATGGCGTCCACGTCGCCCAGCCAGTCGGAACCCTTGACGGTATCGTAAAGGTGCCACTGCCAGCTATCCGGCGTCATGTTGTTGAGCGAGGCGGCAATACCGCCCTGCGCCGCAACGGTGTGCGAACGGGTCGGGAAAACCTTGGTGATGCAGGCTGTCTTGAAGCCCTGTTCGGCCATGCCGAGCGTCGCGCGAAGACCCGCGCCACCGGCACCAACGACGATCACATCATAGGAGTGGTCGACGTAAGTATAGGCCTTGCCGTTCTGAGAAGGTGAACTGTTGGGTGCCATGACGGATTATCCTGCAAATGCGATTTTCAGAACGGCGAAGAGACAGAGACCAGCCATGATCACCGAGAAGAAGGTGTTGAGCATGAGAAGGACCAGCTTTGGCACTTCAGCATGGATATAGTCTTCGATGATGACCTGCATGCCGAGCTTCATGTGAATGATGCCGGAGACGACGACAAGCACCATGATCACCGCAACCAGCGGGTTCGACAGCGCAGCCGTCACCTGTTCATAGGGTGCACCGCCATACATGACGAGGAAGACGACGAAGAAGATCAGCAGCGGTACGTTTGCAACCGCCGTGACGCGCTGGCGCCAGAAGTGCTCCGTGCCTTCCTTGGCAGAGCCAAGACCGCGAACCTTATTGAGAGGTGTACGCATATCCATGGTAATATCTCCTCAGCGCACGATCAGGGCGATGACCCAGATCAGCGCGGTCAGACAGATCGAAGCCACGAAGGACGCCTTGGCCATCTTCGTGGTGAAATGCTTGTCGAAGCCGTGACCCAGATCCCACATGAAATGGCGAAGGCCACCCAACATGTGATGGACCAGCGCCCATGTATAGCCGATCAGAACAAGCTTTCCGATGATCGAGCTCATGGCCGACTGGACCCAGCTGTAAGCATCGACGCCGGATGCCGTCGCAATGAGCCACCAGGCAACCAGCAATGTGCCGAAATACAGCGCACCACCGGTAACACGATGCACGATGGACGCGATCATCGTTGGAATAGGCTTGTAGATTTGAAGATGCGGCGACAAAGGCCGATTGTTTGTCGTATTCGCCATATGGACCTCACGGCGTTTCCTGCGTCCCGAATTGCGGGCGCCCCCAAACAACGCACATGACGAAGGAATGTGCATTGCACCAAGCGCGACCTTTAATCGCACGCGGCCATCACCACAAGCACAATTGACTGTCGAATCGAATTTAATCGATTGTGTATTGAAGAATCTTCCAAATTTTCTGGATCAAAAATAAAATATTCAGCGTTTCCAATTGCTGGAGCAGAATTTTTCTTACGTTTACGTAAATATTTATGACGCTTTACGCGTTGCGCTAGCCTATAAAATCCGGAGAATAAACGTCATGTTATCGACCCGAATCGCAGTCATCCTAGCAGCAATTACTGTCTCTGTGGCGGGTGTTTCAAACGCGGCGGCAGGCGATGCTTATGGATATTCAAACCATAAACATGGTCATAGGCATCAGGACCACTCCTTTTATGGCGGAGATGGACTGCCATCCTATATCGGTGGCATTGGCACATATGCGGGGGGCATAGCCGGAATTCGTGACAGAGGTAACGGGATCTATTTTTCCATGGACCGCTGGAGCAACGGGGGCAGGACAGCCACCCGTGAACCGGTGAGACCTCGCATCATTCACGTCAACAGGAAGACAGCGGGTGCCGAGTGCTCTTATGAAGCAGGCGCTTGTGTCATCCGCCCTTAAGAAAGGCTCAGACGAATTGCAAGACAGTGGTCTTCTTGACGTCGCTGTCCTCAAGCACCCGCGTTACCGGCACTTGATAGGTGGCGCAGGACTGTAATCGTTCTTTGGGCAGATAGGCGCGGCCGGGATCGCCTACCAGAACGCACACGCCCTGATCCGCCAGAGCAGAGAACCATGGTATCAGGCGCTCTGCAAATGCGCGGTCGTAAAACACATCGCCCGCCAGCAGCACATCTGCCTCTATCTCAGTCCCGACAATATTCTCGCCTGAGAACTGAAGCTGCACATCATTGACCGCAGCATTCAGCAAAACCGCAGTCTTTGCCCATGGATCGATGTCAACCGCGATCACGCTTGCAGCGCCCGCCTTGGCGGCGGCGATGGCAACCAGCCCGGAACCGCTGGCAAAATCCACAACACGCTTTCCCGCAATCACATCCGGGTGGTCGAGAACATAGCGGGCAAGCCCCTGGCCGCCAGCCCAGGCAAAAGCCCAGAATGGCGGTGGCAGGCCGATCTCCTGCAATTCATCTTCCGTTTTCAGCCAGAGATCATGCGCTTCGCTTGCCAGATGCAACCGGATTTCCGGCACATGTGGCGGGGCCATGATGGTGGTGTTGGCCTGAATGAAGACGCCCGGATCGGTTTTCAATCGGCTCAGTCCGGCGAGCGCGGCGGCTTGTCGAGCTTGCCCATGCGGCAAACCTCGAGATATTCCTCCAGCAACACCGGCTGCACGGAAAGTCGCATGGAGGTGACGAGAGACATCTCGGCAAGCTTGGGGTTGGCCTTCACGTCCTTCAGCGTCACCGGCGAGGGCATGTCGCAAACGGCCTTGATGTGCACGCAGTCCCAGCGCGCATCACCTTCAGCCGTCGAATCCGGCTGTGACAACTCACAGACTTCAACGATACCGACGACTTCCAGCCCTTCATTGGAGTGGTAGAAGAAGCCTTTGTCGCCAATCTTCATGGCGCGCATATTGTTGCGTGCCTGATAGTTGCGAACGCCGCCCCATTCTTCGCCAGCCTCGCCCTTGGCCTTCTGCTGCTCCCACGACCATGTGGCAGGCTCGGACTTGAAAAGCCAGTAATTCGCCATTGCTCTTACGCTCCCGGATTGTTGAAGACCCAATTATAGGGCTTCACGTCGACGCTTTCGAACAGGCCAGCCTTGGCGTAAGGGTCCGCATCAGCCAGCGCCTTTGCCGCATCGATATCAGCCGCTTCCACAATCACGAGACTGCCATTCGGCTTTCCCTCGGCATCCAGAAACGGACCCGCCATTTTCAGCGTTCCCTCGGCATTGAGCTTGTTCAGATGCTCCAGATGAACGGGGCGGGTTTCCATGCGCACATGCAGATGGTCGGGCTTGTCTTTGCAGATGAAGGCAAACAGCATTTCGATCTCCTCTCAAGAGGCCCTATTCGGTGGTGATGGGCCGTGTCATCAATTGTTGAATGGCGGTTTTGATGTCGAGCTTGCCATCGATGATCGCCGCAACGGCGTCCGTCACCGGCATTTCAATCCCAAGACCATCGGCAAGGCGTGAGGCGACCGAGGCAGCGTAAGCGCCTTCCACCAGCCCGCCATGGAAAGAGCTGGGCTCTCCACCCTGCCCCAGCAGAATACCGAAGCGCAAATTGCGCGATTGATGGCTGGTCGCCGTCAAAACCAGATCGCCAAGGCCCGAAAGGCCGCGAACCGTATCCGCCTGACCACCCATGGCCACCACAAGCCGCGACATTTCCGCCAGCCCGCGCGAAATCAGCGCTGCCCGCGCCGAATCGCCAAGCCCTGCGCCTTCAACAATGCCGCCAGCAATCGCCAGCACATTCTTCAGGGCGCCGCCCAGCTGCACGCCGATGCGGTCCGTCGATGCGTAAAGCCGGAAGGTGCGCCCGGAAATCGTCTGCGCCAGCCGCTCGGCCACAGCAGCGTCAGCAGCTGCAAGCGCCATTGCTGTTGGTAGCCCCTTGGCAATATCCGCCGCAAAACCGGGGCCGGACAAGACGCAGACGGGGTGATGCGGCAATTCATGCTCCAGCACATCCGTGAGCAACTGACCGGAAGAGCGGTCGATACCCTTCGCACAGGTCACGACCATGGCATCATTAGCCAGGTAAGGACCGTAATGGCGGGCCGCATCCGCCTGCGCCTGCGATGGCATGGCGAAGAGAACGACGCCAGCATCTTTAAGAACATCCGGCTCGGCGGAATAGTGCAGCGAATCCGGCAGGGAGATGCCCGGCAGCGCCGCATCATGCACACCATCTTCCCGCAAATCCGCCATCAGGGCGGCATCACGTCCCAGTAAGGTCACGTCATGGCGGTTTTCCAGCGCAACGACCACGGCAATGGCCGTGCCGAAAGCACCTGCGCCGATGACAACGATCTTTTCGCGTTCCGTCATGCCTTTGCTCCCCGCTTGCCAAAGCCGATCAGCGTTTGCGCTTGCGCATCCAGCGGCCAGCGCGAACGCGGCTGGACATCAAGACTGTCAGGCTCCATGCCCTGCGCCATCCGCTCGAGCCCGGCCCATGCAATCATGGCCGCATTGTCAGTACACAGTTGCAAGGGCGGTGCGATGAAACGAAAACGGTGCTTGTCGCACAAATCCTGCAGCGTGCGGCGGATTTCCTGATTGGCGGCAACGCCACCCGCTACAACGAGGGATGGTCCGCCGTCCACCTCTGGAAACTCATCCAGAAACCGTTGCAGACCGCGACCGATGCGATCCTTCAACGTACGAGACACGGCTTTTTGGAACGATGCGCAAATATCGGCAATATCCTGATCGGATAGCGGTGCAATGGCTGTCGCAGCTTGGCGAACCGCCGTCTTCAGACCTGAGAAGGAAAAATCAAGCCGCGCTTCACCCACCATGGGACGCGGCAGCGGGAAGCGGTCTGCATTGCCGGTTGCTGCTGCTTTTTCAACCGCAGGCCCACCAGGATAGGGCAACCCCAAAAGCTTCGCCGTCTTGTCGAAGGCTTCGCCCAGTGCGTCATCGATGGTCGTGCCCCAACGCTCATATTGGCCGACACCGCGCACGAGGATGAGCTGGGTGTGTCCGCCGGACACAAGCAGCATGAGGTAGGGAAAAGACAGGCCATCCGTCAGCCGCGCCGTCAGTGCATGGCCTTCCAAATGGTTGACCGCATAAAGCGGCTTGCCCGCCGCCTTGGCAATCGCCTTGCCGGTCATCAGCCCCACGATCAGCCCGCCGATCAACCCCGGACCGGAGGTTGCGGCAACGGCATCGATATCGGCAAGTGTGACGCCAGCACCCGCCAGCGCTTCCTCGACCAGCGTATCGAGTGCTTCCACATGCGCGCGCGCGGCGATTTCCGGCACCACGCCGCCATAGGCGCTGTGTTCTTCCAGCTGCGACAAAACGACGTCGGAGACGATCTCTCCACGGCCGTCAGCATGCCGAACCACCACGGATGCAGCGGTTTCGTCACAACTTGTCTCTATGCCGAGGATACGAAGAAAGGGGGTCATCAGCGGGTTCGTTGATTGCGGTGCT
Source organism: Hyphomicrobiales bacterium (assembly GCA_900473205.1). Lineage (GTDB taxonomy): Bacteria > Pseudomonadota > Alphaproteobacteria > Rhizobiales > Rhizobiaceae > Agrobacterium. The sequence continues at coordinate 59,540 of UCLB01000004.1, read as the reverse complement.
TCAGAAACTTGGGTACGAACACCTCCGGTAACAATGGATAGAAGCGGATGCAAACAAAACCTTTCCGAATCGGCACACGCGGCAGCCCTCTTGCACTCGCACAGGCCACCGAAACCCGTGATCGCCTGATGGCGGCCCATGGTCTTGCGGCTGACATGTTCAAGATCGTGCCGATTTCCACAAAGGGCGACCGCATCGCGGATCGCGCTCTCTCCGAGGTCGGTGGCAAAGGCCTGTTTACCGAGGAACTGGAAACAAAGCTTCTCTCCGGCGATCTGGATTTCGCCGTGCATTCCTCCAAGGATATGGCGACGAAACTGCCTGATGGTCTCTATCTCTCGGCATTTCTTCCGCGTGAAGATGTGCGTGATGCCTTCATTGGCCGCGCCGCACCCAAACTCATCGAATTACCGCATGGCGCAACCGTCGGTTCCGCCTCGCTGCGTCGCCAGGCGCTGATCCGCCGCGTGCGACCGGACCTCAATGTCATTCTCTTTCGCGGTGCCGTAGCGACACGTCTGCGCAAGCTGGAAGACGGCCTGGCCGATGCAACGCTGCTCGCCTTTGCTGGTCTGAAGCGGCTGGATATGGCCGACGTACCAACCGAGCTTCTGGAAACGAAGGACTTCCTGCCCGCCCCGGCGCAAGGTGCCATCGGCATCGAAAGCCGCATTGGCGATACCCGCGTCGGCGATCTGCTCGCCGCTATCAACCACTGTCCCACCTATCATGCCGTTTCCTGTGAACGTGCATTTCTCTCGGTGCTGGACGGTTCCTGCCGCACGCCGATTGCCGGCTACGCCACCTGCGATGGTGACGAGCTGCATTTCTCCGGCCTCATCCTCACCCCGGATGGACGGACGGAACATAGTGTCGAAATGTCAGGCAAATGCACGCAGGCTCTGGAGCTTGGCAAACAGGCGGGCGAACGGGTGCGCGCCGCTGCCGGAACCGGCTTCTTCGAAGGCTGGACCTGACCATGCGCGTCGTCGTCACACGCCCGCAAGCATCGGGACAAAAGACGGCGGAACTGTTGCGCGCGCTCGGGCATGAGCCCGTCCTGCTACCGCTCACGCAGCCTGTCCATTTCACCCAGGTGGCAAAAGAGGCGCTATCGAAACAACCCGCCGCACTCGCCGTAACGAGCGCGCAAGCCATTCGTGTGCTGACGGAAGGCGATACTCTTAACGCTCAATCGCTGGACACGCTTTTTTTCACAGTCGGCGAAGCATCGGCGCAGGCAGCGCGAGACGCGGGTTTTCGGAACGTCATTGCCGGCAAGAGCGATGGGATCGCGCTGGCGCAGTTGATTGCCGAGACGTTGCCTCAAGGCAATTCACTTCTCTATCTTGCCGGAAAACCGCGCGAAGCGGGTTTCGAAGACCGGCTGTCATCTCTGAATATTCCGTTCGAATCCGCCGAGATTTATGAAATGCAGGCCATCGACTGGCATCAGGCGCAGCTTCAAAACCTGCTGGCGGATGCTGCAATTGATGCCGTCCTTCTCTACTCCGCCGAGGCTGCACGCCGTTTTTTTGCGCTGCTGGAAACCGAAGCCGTTTCCGTGTCGTTGGATCACTGTAAATTCATCTGCATCAGCACCAAGGTCGTTTCCCATATTCCAGAAGCGTTTCGCCACGCAGCCCTGGCCAGCGCCACACCCAGCGAGGCTGAAATCTTCGCGCTTCTGGACACGAAGGCGGGAACCTAATTCCCTCTTGCCCCTTTCCTTTGCCGCTATCACTGACTAGGTTTAGGGAAATGCAGGCAGAATGAGGTTGTCATGGTATCGGGAAAGCCGCCACGCCACTCCAAGTCCAACGCCGAGTCGGTCACAATTGACCTGGACGCTAAGGACGTGAAGGAAATCGGCAAGGAAAAGGACGCCGCTGCTGCGGACAACGCTGCCAAGCCTGAACTCGATAAGGACGTGTCACCTGCACAAAGTGCAGCCGTCGATACCCCGAAGGAAAACCCCAAGCCGATCTGGGACCAAGAGGTCAAAAAGCCAATCGAGCCTGAACCGAATATTCACAAGACGGATGACGTGAAAGCTCAGCCCGCTGGCGCGCAAGAGCCTCCCAAGACGTCGTCTGTTCCTCCCTTCAAGGCAGAGCCGCCGAAGCCAAGCCAGACGGCGTCCTCTTCGCCCAAGGTTGAGCCTTCCAAATCTGCTACTGAAACCAAGTCCTTCACAAGCGCCACGACCAAGCCGAAAACCGAGACTGAAAAAAGTCCCGGAAATTCCGGCCTGCTTGCCGCTGGCATCGTCGGAGGCCTCATCGCATTGCTCGCCGCAGGCAGCATGCAATATGCCGGATATCTCCCGCCGTTTACCGGAAATGCGGGCTCGTCGGATGAACTGGCGACACTGAAGACGCAGGTCGCAAATCTGCGTGAGCAGATCGCCAACGCGCCGCAGGCCACGGCAGATACGTCGGCACTGGAAACCCGTCTCGCTGCATTGGAAAATTCCGCGTCCGGCGGTGGCGATCTCGCAAACAAGGTGAGCGCGCTGGAAAGCACGGTCTCGACCCTCCAGTCTGAGAAGTCGGCACAGGATACGGCCAATGCCGAACTGACGCGCCGCCTGAGTGCTGCGGAAACAAAGATCAACGAGCCGCGCGACGATATCGAAGTCGCACGCGCCATTGCCTCGGCGGGCCTCAAGGCTGCGATTGATCGCGGCGGGCCGTTCCTGACCGAACTCGACACGCTGTCGAAGGTCACACCGAATGATCCGGCCATTCAATCGCTTCGGCCCTTTGCCAACACCGGTGTCCCATCCCGCGCGGAACTGACCCGCAATTTCCCCGATGTCGCCAATGCCATGCTGGGCTCGCTCAATCAGGCCGATCCCAATCAGGGTATTTTTGACCGCCTGACGGAAAGTGCTCTTTCTCTCGTCAAGGTTCGCCCCGTCGGCAATGTCGAAGGCGAAGGACCGGAGGCAAAGATTGCCCGTATGGAAGACAAGCTGCGGAATGGCGACCTCAAAGGTGCCGCGCTGGAATGGGACGGATTGCCTGAGCCCGCCAAGGCCGCATCCGCCGACTTCAAAAAGTCTCTCGATGCCCGCGTTCAGGTCGAAGACCTGGTGAACGGCACGCTGACACGCGCCATCAGCAGCACCGGCCAGCAGGGGTAAGACATGACAAAGATCATCAGTTTCGTCGTCATCGTCCTTCTCATCGGTTTCGGTTTCTCATGGCTCGCAGATCGCCCGGGCGTTCTGTCCATCGTCTGGCAAGGCCAGTTGATCGAGATGAGCCTCATGGTGGCTGCCTCCATCGTCGCGGCATTGATTGCAGCCGTCATGATCGTCTGGTGGCTGTTCAACACGGTCTGGAACTCACCTCACGCGGCACGCCGCTATTTCCGCGCCCGCAAGCGGGATCGCGGCTATCAGGCGCTTTCGACCGGGCTCATTGCTGCCGGTGCAGGCAACGCCCTTCTCGCCCGCAAAATGACGGCGCGCACGCAAGGCCTGCTCAGCGCCGATCAGGAACCGCTGATCCATTTGCTGGAAGCGCAGGCCGATTTGATCGAAGGCAAATATGATGCCGCCCGCCGCAAATTCGAAGCGATGGCGCAAGACCCTGAGACCCGCGAACTTGGCTTGCGCGGCCTCTACATGGAAGCCCGTCGCCAGGGCGCCAATGAAGCGGCACTGGAATATGCCGAGGATGCCGCAAAGAATGCGCCTTACCTGCCTTGGGCCGCACAGGCGACGCTGGAAAGCAAATCGCGCAGCGGCCAGTGGGATGACGCTATCCGTCTGCTCGATCAGCAGAAGGCGGCACATGTCATAGACCGCGGCGAAGCCGAACGGTTGAAAGCTGTGCTGCTGACGGCGAAGGCGGAAGAGAAATTCGAAAGTGATCCGAAGGCTGCGCGTGAAGATGCCAAGCAGGCCTTGAAACTCTCCAGGTCTCTGGTGCCCGCCGCGCTCGTTGCCGCAAAATCCTATCTGCGCGAAGACAATCTGCGCAAGGCTGCTGCGGTTCTGGAGCCGGTCTGGAAAATCGAGCCTCACCCACAGATCGCGCAACTTTATGTCCGTGCCCGTAGCGGCGATACCGCGGTGGATCGCCTCAAGCGCGCCGAGCGGCTGGAAAGCCTGAAACCCAACAATGTCGAGGCTCTGTTCGCTGTTGCGCAAGCAGCCCTTGATGCACAGGACTTTGCCCGCGCCCGCGCCAAGGCGGAAGCTGCAGCACGGATTGAGCCACGCGAAAGCGTGTTCCTGCTGATGGCCGATATCGAGGAAGCCGAAACGGGCGACCAAGGTCGCATTCGCCACTGGATGTCACAGGCCCTGCGCGCGCCGCGTGACCACGCCTGGGTCGCGGATGGCATCGTTTCGGACAAATGGCTGCCCGCGTCACCCGTCACCGGACGGCTGGATGCCTTCGAATGGAAAATGCCCTTTGGCCAGGTCGAAGGCCCTGTCGAGGATGTGAGCGTCGATCAGGCGATTTCCTCCTTGCCCGATATTGCCAAGCCAGAGATCCGTGAGAAGATCATCGAGATTCCCGTGCCGGTGAAGGCCGAACCGGTGATCGTGGCTGAAAGCAAACCGGCCGCAGTCGAAAAGGCGGTCGCTCCGAAGAGCGATATCGCCAAGCCCGCTGACGAAAAGCGTGGCGAAAAACAGCCGGAAGCCGTAGCCTTTTTTGGCGGCTTACCGGACGATCCGGGTGTGAAGAAGCCCAACCTGGAGCCGGACGAAAAAACGCGCCTGAAACTGTTTTGACCGGATTGAAGGAAAGCCATGTTCGAACATATCCAGTCGTTTTTCCAGAACCTCACCCAAAGCGGATCGTCCAAGGATTTTCCGCCAGATGACTTGCCGGTCGCCATCGCAGCGCTCTGTTTTCAGGTGATGGAAGCAGACGGCACCGTTTCCAAGGTGGAACGCCAGCGCCTGCGGGAACTGCTTCAGGAGCATTACCAGCTCAGTTCCGGCAAGCTGGACGCCTTGATGGAAGCGGGCCGTGAGGCAGGCCGCGAAGCGGTTGATTATTATCGCTTCACCGCTGATATCCGCCGCCATCTGGACGAGGAAAAGCGCATCGAGCTGATCGGCATCCTCTGGGACATCGTCTATGCCGATGGAGAGCGCAACGAAATGGAAGACCACGTCATCTGGCGTGTGGCCGATCTTCTGGGCGTGTCCGTTCGTGACCGCGTTCTGCAGCGTCAGCAGGCGGCGACCCATAAGAACATCCCTGAAGAAAGCGAAAAACAAGAAGATGCTGTTTGACCCATCCTGTCAAAAGGGCAGACAAAACAGCATATTGATCGTCCTCCATCAGGAAAGATCCACACCCGGCAGGGTCGGCCAGATGCTGGTCGAAAAAGGCTACCGGCTGGATGTCCGCCGTCCGGCCTTGGGCGATACCCTGCCCGCCTCGCTTGCCGACCATAGAGGCGCGGTGATTTTCGGCGGCCCGATGAGCGCCAACGATCCAGAGCCCTTCATCAAGACGGAAATCGACTGGCTGAAGGTGCCGCTGAAGGAAAACAAGCCCTTCCTCGGCATCTGCCTCGGCGCGCAGATGCTCTCCAAACATCTGGGCGGCAAGGTTCAGCCGCATAAGGAGGGCAAGGTCGAAATCGGCTGGTACCCGCTGCAAACCACGGAGAAGGGCCGGCTTCTGATGAAGCACTGGCCGCAAATGGTCTATCACTTCCACAAGGAAGGCTTCGAACTGCCCCATGGCGCCGATCTGCTGGCATCGGGCGAGACCTACCCCAATCAGGCATTTCGATATGGCAAAAACGCCTGGGGCCTGCAATTCCACGCAGAACTCACCCGCGCCATGATGCAGAGCTGGGTGGTGCGTGGCGCAGAACGCTTCGGCATGCCCAACGCGCAGGTCGGCAGCCAACATCTGGAAGGCCGCATGATGTTCGATACCGCCCTGCGGGTCTGGCTATCGCATTTTCTCGATATGGTCTTCGATGGCGTGCCGCAGAGATAAGCGGATTAGAGCGCTTCCTTGTTAAATGGAAACGTTCTAACTGCGCAATACTTCCGTCAGCTTGACGCCGATGATGTTGTCGTGGTGATCGGAAACGATCTCACCCCGGCCAATCATCTGCCCGTTGACCCTGATCTCCACCGGATCGCCAAACCGCTTGTTCAGCAGAATGACCTGATCCCGCGTCAGCGACATGAGTGCGGAAACGGGAAGCTGCGCCTGACCGATCACCACTTCCATGGTCAGCGGAATTTCCTCATAGCTTCTGCCCGCCGCCTGTGGCGAAGCAGCGATGACGCGCGCGCCCTCATGGACAGGCTGGCCCCAGTCGGTCAGTTGCGTGCGCACCGCCTGCACAGCGGACACAGCGGGCAAATGTCTGGAAACACCAACGCTATAGGGCTGGCTAAAGCCCGCACCGATAGCAGGCCATGAGAAAGGCGTAGCACTGTCATCTGAATCCATCATGGAACACCTTCAGCAAATCGAATCAGCCCGTTTCATGGGTTGCTCGCATTTTAATGGTTCGATGCAGCCAAATGGCCGGAAATCTGAAATGCCCTCACGCGATCGTTAATGAAGATTTAACATCCACAGGCCGCCTGACATTTAGGACCAACGTGGATGACAATCGCTTCAAAATGGCACGGATATCCAAATCGATACATGTTGAGACCAGGGATCGACGAGCCCTGCCCCATCATTGAACACGTCACGGTGGGTCGCGGCAGTGCTGCCTGATCCAACGCCCGAGCGATCTTCTTCTGGGTTGTTATGAGGGCGCGTGATTTGCCTTGTTTTACAGGGCTTGTCGATACACGCCCCACTTGCCGGTTGGTGCGCTAATGTCTAAATGTCATCCAACAACGAATGGAGACATTGATGCTTGCCCTGTTTCAGACAATAGATCTGGCTTTGAACCTTTACACCTGGGTGTTGATTGCCAGCGCGATCTTCTCCTGGCTCTACGCCTTCAATGTCATCAATTCTTCGAACCAGTTCGTCGGCGCGATTGGCAGCTTCCTGTACAACGTCACGGAACCAGCTCTGCGGCCCATCCGTCGCATTCTGCCGAATCTTGGCGGCATCGATATCTCGCCGATCATTCTGCTACTCATCATCTTCTTCATCCGCTCGCTGATGTGGAACACCATCTACCCGCTGGTTGCCTGAGCCTCAGCGATACCGACAAACAAAAAAGTCCTCCGGATCGATTACCGAGCCGGAGGATTTTCTATTTGGTCTCAAGGCTTAAATCAGGCCTGAGCCTTGTAGCGCTCGATGGCTTCGACGATCAGCTTGCGGGCAACGTCGACATCCTGCCAGCCGCCCATCTTCACCCACTTGCCGGGCTCCAGATCCTTGTAGTGTTCGAAGAAATGCTCGATCTGCTTCAGCGTGATTTCCGGCAGGTCGGTGTAGTTGCGGACCTTGTCGTAGCGCTGGGTCAGCTTTGGCGCTGGTACGGCGAGAATCTTCTCGTCCTTGCCGCCATCGTCTTCCATGATCATGACGCCGATGGGGCGCACATTGATCACGCAGCCGGGAACCAGCGGACGTGTGTTGCAGATCAGAACGTCAATCGGATCGCCATCTTCGGAAAGCGTGTGCGGCACGAAGCCGTAGTTACCCGGATAGGTCATCGGGGTGTAGAGGAAACGGTCAACGATCAGAGCGCCCGCTTCCTTGTCCATCTCGTACTTGATCGGGTGGCCGCCAACCGGCACCTCGACGATCACATTGACGTCATCCGGCGGGTTCTTGCCGATAGAAATTGCATCGATACGCATTCGCTTCCCTCGATTAGGTGGGTTGAACTGGCATGTCGATACTTTGAAAGCCACGGCATTGCAACACGACATGTCCGGATACGACGAAAGTCGTCATCCGCTGCACCGGTTTGCATAAATTCGCTTCACTGATTTCTAGGGGTTTGTAGCGATGCGGTTGCCATTAGCGGAGCAGCAAAGATTTTTGCGCTCAAGACAACTGTCCGAATATCGGCGTCGTGTCGGAAATCGCAAAGGGAACGGGCTCGCCTTGGAGCCCGCGACCAATCTCAGACGGCTATAGAAAGACGTCTTGGATCAGAGGTCGATGATGGTACCGCGACCGTCGTTCCACACGCGCATATTCTGCTGTTCGCGATGGCGCGGATTGACGGGAATGGGAGCTGGTTTGAGGCGGGCCGAAAAGAGCCGGACCGCGCTGAGCACGGCCAAGGTGCCCACCAGTGCAACCGTCAAGGATGCGGTGAAAAGAGCGGCAAGAGCCAGAACTGCGATGCTGGAAGCCACGATGAAGAATGTACGAATGCCCTGCATGGTTCAAACCTTTCTGTCCAAACGAATGTGGGCCTTCTTTGCGCTGCTTGCAAGAGGATGCACATCGCCTATCTGCTTGCGAATGTCACAAAAGGTTGACACAAGTGCGGCATGGCCGATTTTTATTTTAGCAATACTGTTCGCCCACGCCGCTCGCTTCTGTCGGTGCCTGCCATAAACCTGCGCGCACTTGCAAAACTCAAGGCGCTGGATTGCGATGGCGTCATTTTCGATCTGGAAGATTCGGTCGCACCCGATTTGAAGGACGAAGCGCGAAACAATCTCCTGACCTTCTTCAAAGAGACACCGCTGGCCGGCCGCGAAACCATCATCCGCATCAATCCCACTTCGACCAATGTCGGGCAACGGGACTTGAAGGCGGCCTTGGAATGCGCGCCGAGTGCGATCCTTTTGCCGAAAGTGGAACAGCCTTCCCATATTCAGGATGTGGCGGAGCTTCTGGCAGAAGCCGACGCACCGGAGAATATCAAAATCTGGGCGATGATCGAGACGCCGAAGGGTGTCCTGAACGCCGCAGCCATTGCCGAATCCTCGCACACGCAAGCGGCCCGGCTCGGCGCCTTCGTGGTCGGTCTCAACGATCTGCGCAAGGAAACCCGTGTTCCCGCTGAACCACGCCGAATGTATCTCGTGCCATGGCTGATGCAGGCCGTTTTGGCGGCGCGTGCCTATGGGCTCGATGTCATCGACAGCGTCTCCAATGACTTTCGCGATCTCGATGCCTTCGCCGCAGAATGTGAGCAGGGCCGCGCCATGGGCTTCGATGGCAAGATGCTGATCCATCCCGCCCAGATCGATGCAGCCAACAAGGCTTTCGCGCCTGCGCAGGAGGCAGTGGAAGAGGCTCGCGAGATTATTGCGGCTTTCGCAAAACCGGAATCTGTGGGATTGAACGTCATCAATTCCAACGGACGCATGATCGAAAGGCTGCATGTCGGCCAGGCCGAAAGGCTCGTGGCAATGGCTGAGATCATCGATCAGAGAAAGGCAGAAAAACCATGAAGGTCTATCGTTTCATCACCGGTCCCGACGACGCGAAGTTTTGCCACCGCGTCACCGAAGCTCTCAACAAGGGCTGGGAACTGGCTGGCTCCCCCACCTATGCTTTCAACGCGGCAACAGGCGTCATGCATTGCGGCCAGCCGGTCATCAAGACTGTCGAAGGTAAGGAATACCACCCGGATATGAAGCTGGGCGAACAGTAAGGCCCAAAACGGTGACGCAACGGCGGATCAACGATCCGTCGCTGCCTCGTCGGCGCTTTCCTCGATGCGCTCCATGTCGTCATCCGACAGGCCGAAATGGTGGCCGATTTCGTGGATGAGGACGTGGGTGATGATGTCGCCCAGCGTTTCCTCGTTTTCGGCCCAGTAGTCCAGAATAGGGCGACGATAGAGCGTGATGCGGTTGACCATCTCGCCGGTTTCCATGGTAAAACGCTCGGAGATGCCGCGACCTTCGAACAGGCCGAGCAGATCGAACGGCGTTTCGAGTGCCATATCCTCGAACACTTCATCGGTCGGGAAATCCGCGATCTCGATGACGAGGTCCTTGGTCAGTGCGCGAAACTCTTCCGGCAGATGGCCATATGCCTCGATGGCAAGCGATTCGAACGCTGAAATTGTCGGCGCGTGGCGATCCCGCCAATCGTCGGTTTTGTCTATGCGGGCCATTTCTGCTCCTTGTTGTGAGGCCCATATAAACCCTTGCCGCAAAAATTTCGAGGCCTCTTTGCCACAAGCAGCAAAATCGCCCCAGAATCTTGCGCATCAGGGTTATTTTTCAGGCTCTCATGATCTTGACAGAAACGGCCTCCTCGCATATCCCACACGCAAATTGATGGCGTATTGCGCCTTCTGTTTGCATCGCTTTGTCAAAAGCGGTTTCACCGGCAGGGTTTCAAGAGGTCTCGAACCTCCCAAATCCCCGCTATTCGACTGATAAAAAGACGGCCAGCACGCATTTGCGCGCAGAGCCGGAACGAACATGAAAGGATAAAAAATGTTCGCAGTCATCAAGACCGGCGGTAAGCAGTACCGCGTAGCGGCCAACGACGTGCTCACAATTGAAAAGTTGGAAGCAGACGCTGGCGCAACTGTAGAATTCACCGAAGTTCTCGTGATCGGCGTTGGCGCTGACGCACAGTTCGGCGCACCTTTCGTTGCAGGCGCAACGGTCAAGGCCGAAGTTGTCGAACACAATCGCGGCAAGAAGGTCATCGCCTTCAAGAAGCGTCGTCGTCAGAACTCCAAGCGTACGCGCGGTCATCGTCAGCATCACACCGTCGTCCGCATCACGGAAATCGTTGCTGCCTAATCGGCGCGACACGGGAAACTAGGTTTAAAGGAGCAATCCAATGGCACATAAAAAAGCTGGTGGTTCTTCGCGTAACGGTCGCGATTCCAACTCCAAGCGCCTTGGCGTAAAGAAGTTCGGCGGCGAAGCTGTCATTCCAGGCAACATTATTCTGCGCCAGCGCGGCACGCAGTGGCATCCGGGCGCCAATGTCGGTCTCGGCAAGGACCACACGATTTTCGCGCTTACCGCCGGTAATGTATCCTTCCGCACGAAGGGCAATGGCCGCGTATACGTGTCTGTGGCACCGAAAGCGGAAGCAGCAGAATAAGCCGGTAGCGTCATATGCAGCCGGTGTCCCAATGACCCGGCTGAGACGTAACAGGTTCAGTCACAAAAAAGGGGAGTTGGGGCACCACCCAACTCCCCTTTTTTCTTAACCTCATGGAGGGACTGAACCATGCAAGCTGAATTGTTAAGGGTAGACCAATCACGGTCACCCGAAGAACGGCCGAGACCCGATCGGTCAAGGAGCGATTGCCCCGTCTTATTATCGTCAAGGCTCGTTATGCGCGCGCCTCACGAAGAAGACATTGACGCCCTTGCCCATCTTGCCAACAACGCCAATATTGCGACCATGGTGTCGCGTATGCCGCACCCTTACACGGCCAAAGATGCCGCGGATTTCGTGCGACGTGCAAAAGTGGGCGAGATTGGCAAGTGCGTCTATGCGATTACCCGCATGGAGAACGGCGAGTTTATGGGCTGCTGCGGGCTGGAACCGCACGAAGACGGCAAGACGCTCGAAATGGGCTACTGGCTGGGCGAACCTTACTGGAACAACGGCTACACCACCGAAGCCGCCCATGCCTTGATCGACATGGCCTTCCGCACGCGGGACATCGAGCAGATCGATGCCCGTTGCCGCGTCACCAACATCGCGTCGCGCCGCGTCATACAAAAGTGCGGTTTTCAGCTTCAGGGTTCCGGCATGGTCGGTTCGCTGGCGCTTGGCGGCATGGTTCCGGTCGAATGGTACAGGCTGGATCGCAAGACATGGGTATCGCTCAGAAGCTGGGGAGATATGCGATGAGGACGGCTCAATCGATGCGGTCTCCAGCCGCCGTGACAGCGGCTTCGCAAAGCCCCTGCCCGACATTGAAGACCAACCGTTTGGTGCTGCGCCCGCAGCGCCTTGCGGATGCGGGCAGCATTGCCGAATCTCTCAGCGATTTTGAGGTCACGCGCATGCTGGCGCGGGTCCCGGCACCCTATTACAAGCAGGATGCGCTGGAATGGCTGATCCTTCGCACGTCCGGCACCCTGCCGGACTGGGATTTTGCCATAACCTGCGGTGATGACACGCTGATCGGCGTCGTCTCGATCGAACGGCTTTATGACGAGTGGCGTCTTGGCTATTGGCTCGGTCGTGCCCATTGGGGCAAGGGCTACATGACCGAAGCCGTGGCGGCGGTCGTTAAGCATTTCTTCGAGCGCAAGCCCGGCGAAGTGCTCTATTCCGGCGTGTTTGCCGACAATCCTGCCTCGTTGCGCGTGCAGGACAAGCTCGGTTTCCACATCAACGGATGCAAGGAAGTCTATGCTGTTGCCCGGGCAAGCATGGTCACGCATCTGGATACCGCACTGACCGCAGAGGCATTTCGCGCAGCCCGACCGTGAAGAAATCGAAACGAGGCCGGTTTCATCGCAAACCGGCCTTGCTCTATCGGCTCTCACGCCACGATAATCTTTGACCTTGAGAGCCTGCGCCTATATTTGGATCGGCAGATCCTTTTTTAAAAAAGCAAGACCGCAAACCTTTGCTGGAATTGCCACTAAGCTGACAGAACGGCCAAGACGATGAAATTTCTCGATGAAGCAAAAGTTTATATTCGCTCCGGCGATGGCGGCGCGGGTGCCGTATCCTTCCGGCGCGAAAAGTTCATCGAGTTCGGTGGCCCTGACGGCGGCGATGGCGGACGCGGTGGTGACGTCTGGGTCGAGGTCGTCAATGGCCTCAACACGCTGATCGACTTCCGCTTCCAGCAGCACTTCAAGGCCACCATCGGCCAGCACGGCATGGGCAAGACCCGCACCGGCGCAAAGGGCGCGGACGTTGTTCTGCGCGTGCCCGTCGGAACGCAAATCTTCGAAGAAGACAACGAAACGCTGATCATCGACCTGACCAAGGAAGGCCAGCGTTTCCGCTTAGCCGCGGGTGGTAACGGTGGTTTCGGCAATGCCTATTTCAAGTCCTCCACCAATCAGGCGCCGACCCATGCCAACCCGGGCCTTGCGGGCGAGGAAAAGACGGTCTGGCTTCGCCTGAAGCTGATTGCCGATGCCGGTCTGGTCGGTCTGCCCAATGCGGGCAAGTCCACCTTCCTGGCCACGGTCACGCGCGCGCGCCCCAAGATCGCCAACTATCCCTTCACCACGCTGCACCCGAACCTCGGCGTCGCCACCATCGATGGACGCGAATTCATTCTGGCCGACATTCCCGGCCTGATCGAAGGCGCGCATGAAGGTGTCGGCATCGGCGACCGCTTCCTCGGTCATGTCGAGCGCACCCGCGTGCTGCTGCACCTCGTTTCGGCGCAGGAAGAGAATGTCGGCAAGGCCTATAAGACTGTCAAGAAAGAGCTTGATGCCTATGGCGGCGGGCTGACGGAAAAGCCTGAAATCGTTGCGCTTTCGCAGATCGACGTTCTCGACGAAAAAGAGCTGAAGAAGAAGGCAAAGGAACTGGAAAAGGCCTGTGGCCGTCCACCGCTTCTTCTGTCTGCCGCAGCCCATATCGGCATGCTGGAAGCCCTTCGTGAGCTTCGCGACATCATCGTATCCGACAGCCGTGGCGGCAGCACCGCCATGCCTGACCGTTCCATGCCAGTCGAAGACGAGATCGAGGATGGAGATGACCGCCTATGACATCGGCGCGAAAACCTCTCGGCAAACACCACCGAATCGTCATAAAGATCGGTTCTGCCCTGCTGGTTGACCGCAAAAGCGGCCTCAAAACGGACTGGCTGGATGCGATTTGCGAGGATATCGCAGCGCTGAAAAAGAACGGCGCGGATGTGCAGGTCGTATCGTCAGGCGCGATTGCACTGGGTCGCACCGTTCTTGGCCTGCCCTCCGGCGCCTTGAAGCTGGAAGAAAGCCAGGCAGCGGCGGCTGTTGGCCAGATCGCGCTGGCACGGGCATGGTCCGAAAGCCTCTCCAAGCACGAGATCGTCGCGGGACAAATTCTGCTGACGCTGTCCGATACGGAAGAGCGTCGTCGTTATCTTAACGCGCGCGCGACCATCAACCAGCTGCTCAAGATCGGTGCGATCCCGATCATCAACGAAAACGACACCGTGGCGACAACCGAAATCCGCTATGGTGACAATGACCGTCTGGCAGCACGCGTGGCCACCATGACGGGCGCGGACCTTCTGGTCCTGCTATCCGACATTGACGGGCTTTACACCGCACCGCCGCATCTTGATCCCGATGCGCAGTTTCTGGAAATCATTGCAGAGATCACGCCTGAGATCGAAGCCATGGCAGGCGGCGCTGCGTCGGAACTGTCGCGTGGCGGCATGCGCACCAAGATCGATGCAGGCAAGATTTCGACAGCAGCCGGTTGCGGCATGATCATCGCATCCGGCAAAACGCTCAATCCGCTGAAAGCCATCGAAAACGGCGCACGCTCCTCTTGGTTTGCACCATCGGGCACCCCCGTCACTGCCCGCAAGACCTGGATTGCCGGGCAGCTTCAGCCTGCCGGTGAACTGCATGTGGATGCCGGTGCGGAAAAGGCGCTTTACGCCGGAAAAAGCCTTCTGCCTGCTGGCGTGACGCTGGTGAAGGGCAATTTCGGCCGCGGTGATGCAGTTGCCATCATGGGCGCGCAGGGCCGCGAGATTGCGCGTGGTCTTGCCGGTTACGACGCCGAAGAGGCACGGCAGATCAACGGCCACAAGTCCAACGAGATCGAGGCGATCCTCGGTTATGTCGGTCGCGCCGCGATGATCCATCGCGACGATCTGGTGATGACGGGTATCTCCGTCAAAATAAACGATACGAAGAAGGATGAAGTCGATGCCTGAACAGGCCGTGAAGCAGAGCCATGATGTTGAAACGCTGATGATGTCCATCGGCGCTCAGGCAAAATCTGCTTCGCGACCGTTGTCCATCGCAAGCGCGGATCAGAAAAACCGCGCTTTGCTGGCCATGGCCTCTGCCATCGAGGCGTCGAAAGACAGAATTCTCGAAGCCAACGTCAGAGACCTTGCTGCCGCCGAAAGTTCAGGCGTTGCCGCCTCCTTCATCGACCGGCTGAAACTGGACGATGCACGGATCGCAAGCATTGCCGAGGGTATTCGTTCCATCGCAGCCCTTGCCGATCCCGTGGGTGAGATCATTGCTGCCTGGGATCGGCCCAACGGCCTGAAGATCGAACGTGTTCGCACGCCGCTTGGCGTCATCGGCGTCATCTATGAAAGCCGCCCAAACGTGACGGCGGATGCCGGCGCGCTATGCCTCAAAGCAGGCAACGCCGTGATCCTCCGCGGCGGTTCGGATTCGCAATATTCATCGCGTGCTATCCATGCCTGCCTCGTGGAAGGTTTGAAGATCGCGGGACTTCCAGAGCATGCGATCCAACTCGTGCCCGTCACGGATCGCGCAGCCGTTGGCAGTCTACTCGGCGGACTTGGTGGCACGGTGGATGTGATCGTTCCACGCGGCGGCAAAAGCCTCGTTGCGCGCGTGCAGTCTGAAGCGCGCGTTCCGGTCTTCGCGCATCTGGAAGGCATCTGCCACGTCTATGTCGATCAATCCGCTGATCTTGATATGGCGAAAAACATCGTGCTGAACGCCAAGATGCGTCGCACCGGCATTTGCGGTTCTGCGGAAACGCTGCTTGTCGATGCCGCTGCCGTATCGACGCATCTCGAACCACTGGTCCGAATTTTGCTTGATGCCGGATGCGAAGTACGTGGTTCCGAGATCGTGCAGAAAGCCGTCGAAGGCGTGAAAGCCGCGACGGAAGAAGACTGGCGCACGGAATATCTTGACGCGATCATATCGGTGGAAGTGGTAGACGGAATTTCCGGCGCTATCGAACATATCGGCACATACTCGTCCAATCACACCGAAGCAGTGATTGCGGAAGATTCCAGCGTGGTCGAACGTTTCTTCAACGAAATCGATTCCGCCATCCTGCTGCACAATGCCTCGACGCAATTCGCCGATGGCGGTGAATTCGGCATGGGCGCAGAAATCGGCATCGCCACCGGCAAAATGCATGCGCGTGGCCCTGTCGGCGTCGAACAGTTGACGTCCTTCAAATACCGTGTGCATGGCACCGGCCAGACGCGGACATGATATGTGACTGACGATACCGGTCTGGACAAGCACCACCTCACCATGCCGCATACGGAGCGCGGCATGGTCATCGGCCTGTTCGGCGGGTCGTTCAATCCACCCCATGCGGGCCATGCGCTGGTTGCCGAAATCGCCCTGCGACGGCTCGGCCTCGACCAGCTTTGGTGGATGGTCACACCCGGTAATCCACTGAAAAACAAGGCGGAGCTTGCGCCGCTGAAAACCCGCATCGAGGCTTGCGAAAAGCTGATCAGCGATCCGCGCGTCAAGGTCACGGCGTTCGAGCAATCGCTCGGCATCAGTTACACGGCCAATACGCTGGCGAAGATCAAGGCCAGAAACCCGCATGTGCATTTCATCTGGATCATGGGGGCGGATAATCTGCGCACATTCCATCGCTGGCAGAAGTGGCGCAAGATCGCTGAAACCTTCCCGATTGCCGTCATCGACCGGCCCGGCGCGACTTTGGCCTATCTCTCCTCCACCATGGCGCAGGCTTTCAGCCATGCGCGGGTGGATGAAGACGATGCCGGTGTTTTGTGGACCAAGACCGCGCCCGCCTGGGTTTTCATCCACGGACCGCGTTCGACGCTCAGTTCCACGGCGCTGCGCAACGGTCATAGATAAAGTATGACGTGCGGATTGCGTCCCCACATCTTGAAAACTTAACGCTTTGATGCCAACTTTACTCTGTGGCGTGAAGAATCGCTGCACAGTATCTGGTTTGTCATTTCGGAAAGGGAAACCACTGACAACAGTACACACCAAGGGAAGAGCTTTCAGCGCTATCCCAAAGAGCATGGAGAGTGGCGTTGATGCTGCCCGTCGTGCCCTCGGAACCGTCCTCGCAAGCGTAGAGGACTCCAAAGCAGAAGATATCGTTTACCTGAACATTGCCGGAAAATCGGCGCTTGCGGACTACATGGTCGTAGTCTCCGGGCGATCCAACAGGCATGTCTCGGCCATTTGCGAGCATCTCATCTCCGATATGAAGGATGAGGGCTTCGGTCACTCCCGCGTCGAAGGCTTAGAAGCCGGTGACTGGGTCGTGATCGACGCAGGCGATGTCATCATCCATGTGTTCCGTCCCGAAGTCCGAGCGTTCTACAACATCGAAAAGATGTGGGCCGCCCCTGACATCGAGGAAGAAACGCTGCATTGATGCGGTTTCAAGGCCGATGCGCCGCATCGGCCGCATAGAAATCCGCAGCCTGTCCTGATAGATACGCAAACGACTGAGTTTGCGATATGGATGGATGTGTGAATGCGGATTTCGATTTTTGCGGTGGGACGGCTCAAATCCGGCCCTGAAAAAGATCTTGCGTCGCGCTATCTGGACCGTTTCGCCAAAACGGGACCGGCCATCGGTCTCGAATTTTCCCGTGTCATAGAGGTGGCGGAAAGCCGCGCTTCCAACGCCGAAACGCGCAAGCGTGAGGAAGCTGCGATGCTGGAAAAACATCTGGCTGACGGCGCAGCCCTCATTCTTCTCGACGAGCGCGGCAAGGCGCTCGACAGCCCGGCCTTTGCCGATCTCTTCGGCAACATGCGCGATAGCGGCAAGCGCGATCTGGTGATCGCCATAGGCGGTGCGGATGGGCTGGACCCATCGCTTTACGACAAGGCCTCCGCCACCCTGTGTCTCGGCAAACTCACATGGCCGCATCAACTCGTGCGAATTCTAATTGCAGAACAGCTTTATCGCGCGGTGACGATCCTTTCGGGCCATCCCTATCACCGCGTTTAAAGTTTCCCGGCGCCGCATCTCGCCACAAATCCGGCCATCATATTGCCTAGTCCGGTGATGACCCTCTTGGCGCGACGCGCCGAAGCAGCGTATGGTCGCCAATCTTTTCGACGGTTAGACATATTCCATGGCAGATGCACCCCGCAGACACAGGTGGACGACCCTTTCGGGTGCGATCCTTGCTGCCTGCATGGTCGCCGCCTATCCGGCTCTTCGCGCATGGGCTCAGGAAGACGTCGTGCCAGCCACGACAGAGGGTGCGACCCAACAGCCAAACGATCTCGATGCGCTCGAAAAACGCCGTGACCAGAACCGCGAGGATTTGCAGGAACTGGTCGATAGTATCGGCCTGTCCGAAGACAAATCCCGTCAGCTGCAAGACAGTATTGCAGCACTCAATCAGGATACGGCCCGCATCAAGGACGAGTTGATCGCCTCGGCTGCGCGTCGCAAGGATCTGGAAGCCAAGATCAGCGATGGCGAGGACCGCCTTGCCAAGCTTGGCATTCGCGAAGATGAGGTCAAGGCGTCCCTGCGAGAACGGCGCGGTGTGCTGGCAGAAGTGCTGGCTGCGCTGCAACGCATGGGCCGCAATCCGCCCCCTGCCCTTCTCGTCTCGCCGGAAGATGCGCTGGCATCCGTGCGCAGCGCCATTCTGCTGGGCGCAGTCGTTCCGGGCATCCGCTCGGAGACCGACAAGCTGGTTTCTGCTCTCAAAGAGTTGACCGACCTGCGCCAGGCTATCGCGGGCGAAAAACAACAGCTGACAGACACGATGACCGCGAGCCTCGAAGAGGAAAAGCGGCTCGATCTTCTGCGGCTCGAAAACGAGAAGCGCAATACTCAGACGGCCAGCGAGCTGGAGGCAGAACGCAAGCGTTCTGAAGAACTTGCGAGCAAGGCGACCAGTCTCGAAGGGCTGGTTTCATCGCTTGAAAGCGAGATTTCCTCGGTGCGTGAGGCAAAAGAAAAAGAGCGCCTGGAGCAGGAAAGACTGGCCGCTTTATCGCAGTCCGAACGGGATAAAGTACAGGCCCAAACCGACGCCGGAATGCCCGATAAAAACCGCATTGCGCCCGCATATCCGTTTTCGAGTCTGAAGGGTAAACTGGCCATGCCGGTCACTGGCGATGTGCTGCGAAAGTTCGGTGATGCCGACGGAACAGGGCATTTTTCCAAGGGTATCGTCGTTGCAACCGGCCCCGAAGCACTGGTGACTGCGCCTGCTGATGGGTTCGTCGTTTTCGCCGGGGAATTTCGCAGTTATGGCCGCATGATTATTCTCAATGCCGGTGACGGTTATCATCTGGTGCTGACAGGCATGGACAATGTGAGGACAAGGCAGGGCATGTTTGTGTTCTCTGGTGAACCCATTGCCTCCATGGGCGCAAAAAGAGTGGCAAGTGCCGCTGCATTGGCGCTGGAAACTGACAGGCCGACGCTTTACATTGAATTCAGGAAAGACGGCGTACCGGTTGATTCTCAACCTTGGTGGACCGCAAAAAATACCGGAAGGGCGCGCAATGATTCGTAAGGCTTCACTTCTCCTCATCGGTGGACTTATGGGTGCCACGGCGATGAGCGTTATCTACTCGGCAAGCATGCCGGCACAGGCTGCCGGTCCTTCGACCTACAAGGAGCTGTCGATTTTTGGTGACGTGTTTGAACGCGTGCGTGCTCAATATGTGACGCCACCCGACGACAAGAAGCTGGTCGAAAACGCCATCAACGGCATGCTGAGCTCGCTCGATCCGCATTCGAGCTTCCTGAATGCGCAGGATGCCACCGACATGCGCACCCAGACCAAGGGTGAATTCGGCGGTCTCGGCATCGAAGTGACGATGGAAAACGAGTTGGTCAAGGTCATCTCGCCGATGGACGATACACCTGCTGCCAAGGCAGGCATTCTCGCCGGTGACTATATCTCGGAGATCGACGGTCAGCCAGTTCGCGGCCTGAAGCTCGAGGAAGCCGTGGAAAAGATGCGCGGTGCGGTCAAGACACCGATCAAGCTGACGATCATCCGTCAGGGCGCCGACAAGCCGCTCGACATCAGCGTAATGCGTGAAATCATTGCCGTGCGTGCCGTCAAGTCGCGTGTCGAAGGTGGCGATGTCGGTTATCTGCGCGTCATTTCCTTTACCGAAAAGACCTATGACGATCTCGAAAAGGCGATCAAGAAGATCAAGGAAGACGTTCCAGCCGATAAGCTGAAGGGCTACGTCCTTGACCTGCGCCTCAATCCGGGCGGTCTTCTCGATCAGGCCATCAACGTCTCCGACGCCTTCCTCGAGCGCGGCGAGGTCGTTTCGACCCGCGGTCGTAACCCCGAGGAAACCCGCCGCTTCAACGCAACGGCTGGCGATCTGACCGACGGCAAGCCTGTTATCGTTCTCGTCAACGGCGGTTCGGCCTCCGCGTCTGAAATCGTGGCCGGTGCGCTTCAGGATCTTCGTCGTGCGACGGTTCTCGGAACCCGTTCCTTCGGCAAGGGCTCCGTTCAGACGATCATTCCGCTGGGTGATACCGGTGCGCTTCGCCTGACGACGGCGCTCTATTACACGCCATCGGGCAAGTCCATTCAGGGCACGGGCATCACGCCTGACATCAAGGTGGACCAGCCGCTGCCGGAAGAGCTTCAGGGACGCGTGCGTGCCGAAGGCGAATCCAGCCTGCGTGGCCATATTCAGGGCCAGAGCGAGACGGAAGAAGGTTCGGGCTCTGCAGCCTATGTGCCGCCGGAAGCCAAGGACGATATCCAGCTCAACTATGCGCTGGACCTGTTCCACGGCACCAAGACGGATCCGTCCTTCCCGCCAAACCCTGAAAAGGCTGTCGTCAACAAGCAGTAAGATGAAGGCGCATCGGCTCAAGCCGCTGCTCTTCTTCGCCGCTCGCAGTCAGTCACGGATAGTTCATTGCCTTCAGACCTGCGCAAACCGCTCATGGGTCGACAGAGAAAAAAAAGCGCCGGCTCGTTCCGGCGCTTTTCTGCGCTTGCGGCTCTGGCCGTTGTTGTTATCGGCGGCATTGGCGGCCTTTCGGTTTACACCGCTCTGTCTCCCGGCAATCTGGAGAAGAACTCCACTGCTCCTGATGTTGTTGTAAACGACACGACGGCGACCCCGGACGAGACTGCAAAAGCAGACAGCAGCGCTGGAAATGGCGGTGCATTCTCGCCGCAGAGCGGTCGCTCTGGCGCCAATGTGCAAAGAAACACCATGCCGGATGGCAATGTCGTTTCGGTCTTCTCACCGCGCACGCGCGACGCCGATGGCCCGGTGCTGATGAGTGGCCAGACCTACGGGCAGGACATCCGCATCGCCGCCCAGCCCAATGAGGATTTGCTGGAAGATTCTGCCTTTGGCAGGCTGCCGAAAGTCAGTGCCGATGGTCTGCGCCCGATGGAGCAATATGCCCGACCGTGGTCAGGCGCCAGAGGCACGCGCATCGCCATCATCGTCGGCGGGTTGGGGCTCAGCCAGACCGGAACGCAAAAGGCCATCCGCGATCTGCCGCCGGAAGTCACGCTCGGCTTTGCCGCCAGCGGCAACAGCCTGCAACGCTGGATGCAGGAAAGCCGCCGCAAGGGCCACGAAATCCTGCTGCAAGTTCCCTTCGAACCCTTCGGTTATCCCGGCACCAATCCGGGACCAGATACGCTGCTGGCATCCGATCCCGCCAAGCTCAATCTGGAACGGCTGCACCGGTCCATGGCCAAGATCACCAATTACACCGGCATCATGAATTATCTCGGCGGGCGCTTCATGGCTGAAGACAAGGCGCTGGAGCCTGTCATGCGCGATATCGGCGCGCGCGGCCTGCTGTTCCTGGACGATGGCTCCTCAGCCCAGTCGAAAAGCGCACCCATTGCCAAGGCGCTCTCGGCACCGGCAGGCTTTGCCGATTTGCAGCTTGACGATCAGGTGAACGAAAACGCCATCCTGCGCAAGCTGGACGATCTGGAGCGTATCGCGCGCCGTAACGGCTCCGCAATCGGCGTCGCCTCCGCCTTCGATGAGAGCATCGGCGCAATTTCCAAATGGTCTGTGGAGGCAGCAGGACGCGGCATCGAGGTCGTAGGCGTTTCCGCGCTTGTCTCCGAGCAGGCCGCGCAGTAAGCCATTCACCTGTTCAATGAAGAGGTTCGAGATGACGATCAAGGCAGACGATCTTCCCTATCGCCCCTGCGTGGGAATCATGGTTCTGAACGCAGAGGGGCTCGTCTGGGCCGGGCGGCGTATTTCGGCTGAGAACTCGGAATTCGATGGCTCCCCGCAGCTATGGCAAATGCCGCAAGGCGGCATAGACAAGGGCGAGAACCCGCTTCCAGCGGCTCTTCGTGAGCTTTACGAGGAAACCGGCATGAAGACGGTCACGCTTCTGGCGGAAGCGCCTGACTGGATCAATTACGACCTGCCGCCGCAACTGATCGGCATCGGCCTGCGCGGCAAATATCGCGGCCAGACCCAGCGCTGGTTTGCCTTCCGCTTCGAAGGTGACGAGAGCGAAATCCAGATCAACCCACCGCCGGGAAGCCACACGGCGGAATTCGATGACTGGGGTTGGAAACCCATGGAAAGCCTGCCGGACCTGATCGTGCCGTTCAAGCGCGGCGTTTACGAAAAGGTCGTCGCAGAGTTTCGACACCTCTCGGACAAATAAACAAAAAAGGCGGCCCGAGAGCCGCCTTTTTCAATAGAATGATCGTCTTATTCGGATTCGGCAGCGTCGGCAGAATCTGCGTTGAGCTGGCCGTACTTGGCCTCACCGATCTTGTTCAGAAGGTCGAGCTGGGTTTCGAGGAAGTCGATGTGACCTTCTTCATCGATAAGCAGGGTTTCGAACAGCTTCATCGAAACATAGTCACCCGCATCATGACAGATGTCGCGCGACTTTTTGTAAGCCGTGCGGGCGTCGTATTCGCCAGCGAGGTCGGCTTCCAGAACTTCCTTTACGTTCTGACCGATACGCAGCGGCGCAACGGTCTGAAGGTTCGGGTGACCTTCCAGGAAGATGATACGGTCGATGATCTTGTCGGCGTGCTGCATCTCTTCGATGGATTCGGCACGCTCTTTCTTGGCGAGCTTTGTGTAGCCCCAGTCGTTCAGCAGTCGGTAATGCAGCCAATACTGGTTGACTGCACCGAGTTCGAGGAACAATGCCTCGTTAAGCTGCTCGATGACTCTTGTGTCGCCTTTCAATGTCCGCTCTCCTGTTGTCTTCATGCAATTGTCTCAGGCGGGACATAAAATCAAAAACATCGGCTTCCGTCGAGTGCCGACGTGCATGATATTCTTCTGTGGTCTTGATAATCAGTTCGACAACGGTGGGGAAACAGCCACAGCAACGGCCACGCTTCGACATTGCGTGGTACACTTTTGCAGGCACGATCAACTGCCAACAGTCCTCATCGAGCATCTCGTTGATGACGTCGCGAATATCGTTATCGGTGATGTAATTGCAGCTGCAAACGAGCATGGATCATTGCCTGTGTGACGCAACACGTTGTTTTCATTCTTAAACCAAAAGGAGACAGTTGCTGTCAAGAAAAACATCTAATATTGAAGATCCTCACATATTAGAGTCGTTCTAAACTTAACGAAAATCATCGTATTTTCATTTGGTTAGGCGAAAATTCCATGTGGAGTTCACCGTTCAAGTTTTCGTCAGCGTGGCAAAATCACCGCAGCATGATCACGGAAAGTTTACCGTTTTGGCTGCGCTATACACAGGGCAATCATCTCACACGAAATATTGGCCGCCATTGGCCGTCAGCGTCGAACCTGTAATAAAGCCTGCATCATCGGAGGCGAGAAACAGAACGCAACGCGCGATTTCCTGCGGTTCACCCAGCCGTCCGACCGGGATGTGCGGCAGGATGCGCTCATCCAGAACGGTCTGGGGAATGGCACGTACCATTTCCGTGCCGATATAGCCGGGGCAAATGGCATTGACGGTGATGTTGCGCGAAGCACCCTCTTGCGCCAGCGCCTTGGTCAGCCCGATATCGCCAGCCTTCGCCGCCGAATAATTGGCCTGCCCCGCCTGCCCCTTCTGACCGTTGATCGATGAGATATTGACGATCCGCCCGAAACCACGCTCGCGCATGCCCGGCCATACGGGGTGGGTCATATTGAACGCGCCGGTGAGATTTGTGTCGATCACGTCACGCCATTGCTGCGGCGTCATCTTGTGAAACATGGCATCGCGGGTAATCCCGGCATTGTTGACCAGAATCTCCACTGGACCGATGTCCTTTTCCACCTGTGCAATGCCCGCCACGCAGGCATCATAGTCGCGAATATCCCAGCAATAGGCCGGAATGCCGGTCTCCCGGCGAAACTGCGCAGCACGATCTTCTGTGAAGGCGTAATTGACCGCAACCCTGTAGCCCGCAGCATGAAATGCCTTGGCGATGGCAGCACCGATGCCGCTCGTACCGCCTGTTATCAACGCAACCCGGCTCATCAAGGCCTCCTTTGTTCGTGTCGGTCAGCCTTTAGCGCATGTCGCGCAAAAATGCGCAGCGGTTTTGCGATAATGACGCGCGAAAACAAGGATTTCAAAATGGCATAATGATGATGGCGCGGTTACAGACCTTCGATGCACATGGCAACGCCCATGCCGCCGCCGATGCACAGCGTCACCAGACCCTTCTTTGCACTGCGACGCTTCATTTCGAACAGAAGCGTGTTGAGAACGCGCGCGCCCGATGCGCCAATCGGGTGGCCGATGGCGATCGCGCCGCCGTTGACGTTGACGGTCTCAGGGTTCAGCCCAAGATCACGCACCACCGCGCAGGATTGCGCCGCAAAAGCCTCATTGGCCTCAACGAGATCGAGGTCGGAAACAGACCAGCCCGCTTTGGCCAGCGCCTTGCGCGATGCGGGAATGGGGCCGGTGCCCATGATCTGCGGGTCGACACCAGCGGTTGCCCAGGACGCGATGCGCGCCAGCGGCTGAAGACCGCGCTTGGCGGCCTCAGCTTCCGTCATCAGCAACACGGCGGCAGCGCCATCATTGAGGCCGGAGGCGTTACCAGCCGTAACCGTACCTTCCTTGTCGAAGGCCGGGCGCAGTTTCGACATGGTATCAAGCGAAGCACCGGCGCGGATATATTCATCCGCATCAACGGTAACATCACTCTTGCGTCCCTTGATCACAAAGGGCACGATTTCATCGGCGAAGCGGCCCGCCGCCTGCGCGGCTTCGGCGCGGTTTTGCGATGTCACAGCAAACTGGTCCTGTTCATCGCGGGAAAGCTGCCATTGGCGGGCGATGTTTTCGGCGGTGATGCCCATGTGATATCCGTAAAAGGCATCCGTAAGGCCATCCTTCAACATGGTATCGACCATCTTGAAATCACCCATCTTCACGCCGCCACGCAAATGCGCGCAATGCGGTGCCATGGACATGGATTCCTGACCGCCAGCAATGATGATCGACGCATCGCCGGTCGCAATCTGCTGCATGCCGAGCGCTACGGAACGCAAGCCAGAGCCGCAAAGCTGGTTGATTCCAAACGCGGTGGCTTCCTGCGGGATGCCCGCCTTCATCGCCGCTTGACGTGCCGGGTTCTGCCCCTCGCCTGCGCTCAGTACCTGTCCAAGGATGACTTCATCGACTTCGCCCGCCGTTACACCGGCGCGCTCCAGCACGGCCTGAATGACGGCGGCACCCAGTTCATGCGCTGGCGTATTGGCAAAGCTGCCGTTGAAAGAGCCCACTGCCGTACGTGCAGCGCTGACGATGACGATTGACGAAGACGGCATTGAAACCTCCCATGTTGCGGCGCGAGACTGGCAAAGCTTGGAAATCAAGTCAAATCATGTTGCGTAATAACCCTATGCAAAAACCGTATTGCAAGGCGCCCAAGGGAAGTGGAAGGAGCAGGCTTTGCGCTTTCACGAGAGTAAAAACCGAAAATGCTGCGCAAAAATTTGACTGTTGCATTGCACAAACCGTTTGTCAGACAGCCTGATTTGAGCATAAACTTAAAAACGGGAAGAGCAAAAACACCTGATAAAAAGAAGACACCAGCATCGCGAGGAGGCGAGCATGGCAAAACACAATGGCGAGACCATCATCAAGAAATATGCCAACCGGCGGCTCTATAATACCGGCACCAGCACCTATGTGACGCTGGAAGATCTCGCAAAGATGGTCAAGCGTGGTGAGGATTTCAAAGTTCAGGATGCCAAGACGTCAGAAGACATTACCCATGCGGTTCTGACGCAGATCATCGTGGAACAGGAAGCCAAGACGGGTAATACGCTTCTGCCCACAGCCTTCCTGCGGCAACTCATTTCCTATTATGGCGACCAGATGCAGATGGTCGTGCCCACCTTTCTCGAACATTCGATGAAAACCTTCTCCGAACAGCAAAGCCAGATGCAGGACCATATGGCCAAGGCTTTCGGCGACCCATCGGTGTCGAAGAATTTTTCCACGCCGTTCGGCTTCATGGAAGAGCAGGTCAAGCGCAATACGGAGCTTTTCCGCCAAGCCATGCAGGTGTTCACACCCTTCCCCATGCCGCCTGTGCCGAAGGAAGCCAAGAAGCCTGATGCGTCGGAGATCGATGAGCTGAAAGCGCAACTGCGTACGCTTCAGACCAAGCTCGATCAGCTCTGAACGACACGCGCCTTTTCGGGAACGCCGATCAGCAACAGGAAACCCGCGCCGAGAAAAATCGTCAGCGTCGCCATGCCCAGATGCGCTGAGCCGGTTGCATAGGTGACGATGGAAAAAGAGAGCGTCGCCATGAAGCTGGTGGCGCGACCCGACAGCGCATAAATCCCGAAATACCGGCCTGCCTCGGCAACCGTGATATTGCGCGCAAGATAGGATCGCGACGACGCCTGAACTGGGCCAAACGCGATGCCGATCAATATTCCATAGACCAGATAGGCCTTTTCGGCACCGGTGGAAAACAGCCCTTCACTGCTGCCGACCGGCAGCGTCAGCAAGCCAAACAGTGTGGAATCTGTCTGGGTTGAGACAATGCCGATGGTGGCCAGAACCAGCAGGGTAAGGCTGATCAGCACCGTGTTGCGCGAGCCCAGACGTTGATCGACCCGGCCTGCGGCAATGCAGCTACCTATCGCCACGATATTGAGAATGATGCCGTAAATGCCGATTTCCATCGTGCCCCAGCCGAACAGACCGGCTGCGAAAGCGCCGCCCAGAATGATGACGCCGTTGACGCCATCCTGATAGAGCATGCGCGCGATCAAAAACCGGGTGATGGCGGGTCGGCCTCTAAGCTCTCTCAAAGTTGCCTTTAATTCCGACAGGCCGGAGCGAACGGCGCTGGCAAGCGGCAGACCCTTCTTCACATCGGGCGTGTAGAAAAACATCGGCAGAATGAAAATGAAGTACCAGACGGCGGCAATCGGCCCTGTGATACGCGCATCTTCCCCCGCAGCGGCATCGAGCCCGAAAAGCGGCGGAATGCCGAGGATCGTCACGCCTTTGCCCGGTGCGGCGGCTAGAAACAACACCACGAAGATCAGCACGACCATGCCACCCAGATAGCCGAGGCCCCAAGCCGTATTGGAAATACGCCCGACATTTTCCGGTGTCGTCAGCCGCGGCATCATGGAATCATTGAAGACGATGGAAAATTCGGCGGCAATCGACGCGATGATCATGAAGGTCACGGGCCAGATGATCGGCGATCCCGGTGCGGCGAACCACAGCATCGCAAGGCTTGCAATCTTCAGCGTCGCGAAGAAGGCGATCCACGGCTTTCTCGATCCGGACTGATCGGCAATCGAGCCGAGGATGGGCGAGAAAATGGCGATGATGACGGACGATATCGTCGCCATATTGCTCCACGTCGTCTGGGCGGAAATCGGGTCCGCCGTCAGCCGGGCAACGAAATAGGGGCCAAAAATAAAGGTGGTCACGACGGTGAAAAAGGGCTGAGCCGCCCAGTCGAACAGCATCCAGCCCCAGATGCCACGCTTCGTCACGGTTTCTCCGGTCTCAAGGGAAGAGGAGGCCATTCGTCACCCTTTCGGCCGTTTCAACAAAAGCTGAACTGCCCGGCTATGACGCCGGGCAGTCAGGTGTCTGATATCAGACGTTTCGTGCCTGGACTATATCCGAAAGCAATCCGGCGGCAACCGTCAGACGGGCGAGGTTGGTTTCGCCGCTATCGCTCAAGCCGCCAAGTTCGGAGACAATGCGGTTGACGCGCACGCGATCTGCCGCATACCAGGCCTGCACCGGGTTCTTTTCCTTGGCATGTTCCGTCAAGGCCGAGATGACGATGCGCCGACGCGAGGAGGCGATCTGGTCCTGGCTGCGCAGCAGCGCAAGGCTTTCATAATGATCGGCTGGCGTCACGCGCTGGCCTGCATCGAGAAGCCTTGCCACACGGAAGGTGGCCGATACTGCCGCATAGCTCTCCGCAGCGCGGGCAAGCGTGGTGTTTGCCCGCTCCGCAATCAGCATGATTTCCGGGACATAGACCAGCAGCGACAGCGTTTCCAACTCACGGATCAATGCCGGTGCGACACCCTCGATCTCGCTGAAGCCAATCTCTTCCTTGTATTTGGCAGCAGCTGGCGACAGCGTCTTGATAGCCGTCTTCAGCCCCTCGATTTCGTCCACCATCGACCCCGTCGCCGTTGACGTCGTCTGAAGATAGAGCCGTGTCGCGTCGGTAAAGATGCGTGCGACATTGGCGTAAAGGCCGTTCTGGACCTCGCCGGGGATTTGTCCGTCCAGCTTGTCGATTTCGCTCCACAGGCGCTTCAGGCCAAAGCCATCCTCGACGATCATCGCAGCCTTGACCACCGCAGGCGCGAGCAGACCGCTGGCATCGACCAGCTTCTGCACGAAGCCGGGCCCGCCGCGATTGACGACTTGGTTGGCGAGCGAGGTCGCAACGATCTCGCGGTGCAGGCGGTGGCCGGTGATATCGGCAGCATACGTCTTCTGCATCTTGCTCGGGAAATAATCCGTCAGAAGATGCTGGAGATAAGGCTCATCCGGCAAGGTGCTGGCCACCAGCGTATCGAACAGCGTCAGCTTGGCATAGGACAGAAGAACGCCGATTTCAGGCCGGGTCAGCGGCTTGGCCGCAGCATAACGTTCGCTGAACTCTGCATCGTTCGGCAGGGTTTCCACCTTGCGGTTCAGCTGCCCAGCGCCCTCCAGCGCGCCCATCAGACGGCCGAGTTCCTCCCGGTTTTCGGTACCGCGACGCTCGGTCAGCGAAATCGCCAGAGATTGCAGATAATTGTTGCGCAGCACCAGCTGCGCCACTTCTGATGTCATGGAGGCCAGAAGCTGGTTGCGCTTGGGCAATGTCAGACGGCCATCATTGACGGGAGACGCCAGAGCGATCTTGATATTGACCTCGACGTCGGAGGAATTGACGCCCGCCGAATTGTCGATGGCATCGGAATTGCATCGGCCACCGGCAAGTGCGTAGGCAATACGTGCCTTCTGGGTGATACCGAGATTGGCCCCTTCGCCGATGACCTTGGCCCGTACTTCCGTCGCATTGACACGGATCGGATCGTTGGCGCGGTCACCCACTTCGGCATTGGTCTCCACCGCCGCCTTCACATAGGTCCCGATACCGCCGAACCAAAGAAGATCGGCAGGAGCCTTTAGAATCGCCGTCATGATTTCGAACGGCGTGGCGACGGATTTGTCGATGCCGATGGCAGCCACCGCTTCCGGCGTCAGTGTCACGGATTTTTCCGCGCGGGAAATGATCATCGCACCCTGCGACAGGGTCGAGCGATCATAATCTTGCCAGCTGGAGCGCGGCAGGTCGAACAGGCGCTTGCGCTCGGCAAAGGACCTATCTGTATCAGGCGTCGGATCGATGAAGATGTCGCGATGATCGAATGCCGCAATCAGCTCGATCTTTTCCGACAGCAGCATGCCGTTGCCGAAAACGTCGCCGGACATGTCACCCACGCCAACCACCTTGAAAGGCGTTGTCTGGATGTCGGTATCCATCTCGCGGAAATGCCGTTTCACCGTTTCCCACGCACCGCGCGCGGTGATGCCCATCTTCTTGTGGTCGTAACCGGCAGAACCGCCGGAGGCGAACGCATCGTCCAGCCAGAAACCAGCCTCACGCGCCAGACCATTCGCCGTGTCGGAGAAGGTTGCCGTGCCCTTGTCCGCAGCAACGACGAAATAGGGGTCGTCACCATCCAAACGCAGCGTATCTGCAGGCGGTACGATATCATCGCCAACGATATTGTCAGTAATCGACAGCAGGGTGCGGATATAGGTCTTGTAGGCATCCTTGCCCGCATTGAAGATTTCATCGCGGTTGCCACCAACCGGCAGGTTCTTCGGGAAGAAACCGCCCTTGGCGCCCACAGGCACGATCACCGCATTCTTGACCTGTTGAGCTTTGACGAGACCCAGCACTTCGGTGCGATAATCCTGCCCGCGATCCGACCAGCGAAGACCGCCGCGCGCTACCTTGCCGAAACGCAGATGCACGCCTTCGACTTCTGTGCCGTAGACGAAGATTTCACGGAACGGTCTTGGGTCCGGCAGCCCATCCAGAAGCTTAGGATCGAATTTGAAGGCCAGCATTGCCTTTGGCGATCCATCCTCGTTGCGCTGGAAATAGTTGGTGCGCAATGTCGAATCCACCGCATTGACATAGCGGCGAAGGGTGCGGTCCTCATCCAGATTGGGAACGCCCGACAGTGCCGTCTCGATGGCCTTGTGCAGATCGGACAATTTGCGCAGGCGCGGCTTTTCACCCAGCTTCGGATCGAAGCCATGGGCAAACAGCTCAAAAATCTTCGCCGCAATCGCCGGATATTTGAACAGGGTGTCGGAAATATGCTCCTGCGAATAGACGATGCCCGTCTGGCGCAGATAACGCGCATAGGCGCGCAGCACCGACACGTCGCGCACGCTGAGGCCCGCGGCAAGGATCAGCCGGTTGAAGTTGTCATTATCGACGGTGCCATGGAAGGCCGCCAGAAACGCCTCTTCCAGCCGGGGACCATAAACGCCCAGATCGAGCTTCACGCCCTGCTGCACCTTCAGTTCCATATCGTGCAGAACGATGGTGCGGGTTTCATCGCCACCTACAACGCCGACATCGAAAGTGCGTTCGCTGATGACGCTGAAGCCGAGATTTTCCAGAAGCGGAACGCGGCGGGATAGCGGCAGATGGCCGTCGCGGTGGAAGATTTTCAGCGATAGAACATCATTGGACTGATCCCCGCGGCGGTAGAACTCGATGCGCACCGGCTCCCCGCCTGCCGTGGCGGTAATATCCGCCATATCGCCAATCGCCTCATCCGGCGTAAAGGCTTCCTGATAGGCCTGATCGACATCCAGAACCGGTGCGCCGGAAGGAGAAAGTGCCACGAAATGGTCGATCCAGCGCGCCGCGATATCGCCGACGGCGTCTTCCAACCTGTCCTGCGCTACACGCGGTGTCTTGTCGTTGGTCCGACCGACGATGAAGTGCACGCGGGCCACAGCGCCTTCGGGGAAGGCTGGGTAATAGGCGGAGATATGGCCGTCATAGACCTGGGCGAGATACTCGCCGATCTTCTCACGGACATAGGAATTATACTCTTCGCGCGGCACGAAAATAATGACGGACACAAAGCGGTCGAAACGGTCGATGCGCGGCAGCACGCGCACGCGCGGGCGGTCGCTCAGTTCCATGATCTGCTCGATGAAGCGGATCAGAAGATCAGTATCGATCTGGAAAAGATCGTCACGCGGATAGGCTTCCAGCGTGTTGTGCAGAATGCGGCCAGAATGGCTGTTGGGGTCGAAGCCGAAATGATGCTCGACCTCGGCGACCTTGGCACGTAGGAGCGGGATTTGCTTGACCGAATGCGTATAGGCCGTGGCCGTAAACAGGCCAACGATGCGCAATTCCCCGATGACGTTACCATCCGCATCGAAACGCTTGATGCCGATATAGTCCATATAGGCGCGGCGGTGGACGATGGACTTCACATTGGCCTTGGTGACAATCAGGAAATCCGGGCCATCGAGAAAGGCCAGAATTTCCGGCGTCGTCGTCACCGCATCCTTGCCGAGACGCAGCACGCGCACATTCGGGTCGGTCAGCGTGCCGAGCCCGCTGCCTTCGCCGCGCTCCACCTTGGCGTTCTTGCCCTGACCGGAATAGCTATAGTCTCGCATGCCGAGGAAGGTGAAGTTGTCGTTGCGCAGCCACTCCAAAAAAGCCACCGCTTCCTTGCGTTCGGACTTGCGACGGCTGGAGCCGCGCTCCTTCAACTCTTCCAAAGCCTCGTCGAGCTTGGCCAGCATGGGCTTCCAGTCGCTATAGGCAGACTGCACCTGCGACAAAACGAAGCGGATTTTTTCCTCAAGCGTCTCAGCCGCCTGCGCCGCCACCGGCGCAATGTGAAGCTGGATCAGGCTGACATTGTCTTCCGGCGCGTCCTTCTCGGGATCAGCCAGTCGATATCCCCCCGCCACGCTGGCATCGATCACCATGATCGGGTGCACAGCGAGATAGAGGCTGCGGTAGCTGCTGGTGACCTCACCCATGACGGAATCGTACAGAAAGGGCATGTTGCGTCCGATGACTGTCAGAACAGTGACCGGAACATCACGCGGCGCGACACCCTCTACTTGGGAAATACCAATATAGGGCTTATCCTTTTTCCAACGCGAAAGTTCTTCTGCCGTATGGCGGGCGGCAGATGCCAGCATTTCGGGCGAATAATACTGGATATCGTCGGTACTGGCGCGTCCAAAGACGATCGCCGGGTCTATGAACGGCGCACCGGATGCTTCCGCCAGTTTTTTGGATTTTTCGAGTTGTTTGTCGCGTTTTGGATTGTTCCGGTAGCCCATTTTGTCTTTTTTCCTCCCGAAGGATGAGGGTTTGTGAAGAAAATCGAAAAATATCGTCGTCTTCGTCAAAATCGAATCGGATATTGGCGCGGAATTATGAATAGTTTAAGTGGGCATCAATGCTTTAAACGAGGTAGGCAAAATTTATTCGATTGAAATTGCAACTTCCTGCCGCGCAGACCATTTTAGAAAGTATCAATTGCCTCGTTTCTGTTAACGACCGGGCGACCCTATTGTGACGCCATAGTCACGGTAGAAGCAAATTATTGATTTCCACGTATTTTTGTGGTAGACCAGAAAAACTGATCCACAGCGTGGCATTTGCGTGCCCAAAAACACCACGAAAGCAACTCATCACTTGCACGCGGTTTCCGTGACATATCGATTGTTTGTGTTGTCGACCTGCGGGTTGCGAGATGAATTATTTTTGAGCGCACGTCTGTACCAGTACGAAGTCACCTGACGGTTTCCCCCGTCTCATCCGGGCCTGACCGACCCGACCCCCGGAAACCCCCGGGTGTATGTAACAGGGAGTTTTTAGAACGAATGACGACCCAGCAGAAAAAATCTCCAGCGCGTCACGGTTTCAAGACCGGCGAAGCGATCGTTTATCCCGCTCACGGTGTCGGTACCATTTCGACAATCGAAGAACAGGAAGTTGCGGGCATGAAGCTCGAACTTTTCGTCATTGATTTCGAAAAAGACAAGATGCGCCTGAAAGTTCCGGTAGCAAAGGCTGTCAGCATTGGCATGCGCAAGCTTTCCGAAGGGGATTTCGTTGAGCGCGCACTGAAGGTTGTTCAGGGCAAGGCTCGTGTAAAGCGCACCATGTGGTCGCGTCGCGCGCAGGAATATGATGCCAAGATCAATTCCGGCGACCTGATCGCAATCGCTGAAGTGGTTCGCGATCTCTACCGCGCCGAAAACCAGCCGGAACAGTCTTATTCCGAGCGTCAGCTTTACGAAGCTGCTCTCGACCGCATGGCGCGCGAAATCGCCGCCGTCAACAAAATGTCCGAAACGGAAGCCGTTCGTCTGGTTGAGGTGAACCTCAACAAGGGACCGAAGCGCGGCAAGGCCGTTGAAGAAGAAGATGCACAGGAAGACGAAGCCGCATAAGCGTCTTCCATTTCTGTCTTAGAGAACCCGGCCTTTGAAT
Organism: Hyphomicrobiales bacterium; assembly: GCA_900473205.1. Taxonomy (GTDB): domain Bacteria; phylum Pseudomonadota; class Alphaproteobacteria; order Rhizobiales; family Rhizobiaceae; genus Agrobacterium. The sequence goes on along the minus strand of UCLB01000004.1, from coordinate 25,784 downwards.
TGGTTTCCCGCATAGTCCAGCGGATGCCAATTCAAAGGCCGGGTTTTTTATTCGGCTATGATCTTCACGCGCTCGCCCGGCTGTATGACCGATGTCGCGCTCATTGCGTTCAGCACCCGGAAAAGCTCGATCTTGCGGTCAGTGCCCATCATGCGCGCTGCCAGTGAGGCGACCGTGTCACCCGGCTTGGTGGTGACGACGCGCACGCGCAGCGGCTTCAGCGCAGCAATTTCACTCGGCGTCATTTTGCGGAAACTGGTGCGCAGCACATTGGCAACGCTATCCAACTGCGCGCTGCCCTTCGGCACCGCCGTCAGGAAGCGGAAAATCTGCTGGCCCACGCGGATAACGGTGACGTCGAAATCCCATTTATCGGCTGTTGCGCGCGCTGTCGCTGCAGGCAGGCCGTTGATTTCCGTCTCGCGCACCGTTTCCGGCACCAGACCGGCAACCCAGCCGCTGGTCAGATAATTGGCAAGGCTCGTCTGCTTGGGATCGGCAACGCCATCGAAACGGATTGCCATCTCGCCCGGACCAGTCGCCAGAACTGCCTCGACCTTATTGTCGATCTGGAACCCATCAGGCACATCGAAACGAATACCGAGCGTTCCATGCAGGAACGTATTGCCGCGCACATAGCCTTCCTGCGGGCTGTCGCCATATAGCAGGCCGTCGATGCCGTTGAGGAACCAGTCGCGCCCCTTGTCGCCAACCTGTCCCTCCTGACCGAAGGCACGGGCATGCCGCTTGGCAAGCTCGATACGCTGCGGCGTATTGGGGTGGCTGGACAGGAAGTCGAGGCTCTGGTCGCTGTCGGGGTCTGCGGAGGTAAAGCGTGCATAGGCCGCCATGGAATCCAGGAAGCGCGGCGAGGCATAGGGGTCGTAACCCGCCTCACCCAGCATCCGCACGCCGATGACATCGGCCTGCAATTCCTGCTGACGCGAGAAGGCAGCGAGGCGCAGCTTGCCGCGTGCAAGCGCCTGCTTGCCTGCGAGATCGCTGGAAAGCACTTCCGCCACGACACGGCTGGCGATGACTTCCGCCTCTTCGCGGCGCTGGCGCTCGATGCCGTGATTGGCGGTAACGTGACCCATTTCATGTGACAGAACCGCAGCCACTTCCGACGCATCATTGGCAAGCGCCAGAAGTCCGCGCGTCACATAGAGATATCCTCCCGGCAGCGCAAAGGCGTTGATGGCAGGGGAGTTGAGAATGGTGATGCGGTAGGATTGCTGCGGATTTTCCGAAACCGCTGTCAGCGCACCGGCAATGCGGGCGACCAGACGTTCGGTCTTGTCGTCGTGATATTCGCCGCCATAGCTCGCCACGATGCGCGGATGCTCGCGGGCACCCATCTGCGCGCGCGGATCGTTCTTCTGCACCTGCTCCACGGTCTGCGGATTGTCGGACGGCTTGAGCGTCGACTGATAGGAGGGGCTGAACAGAGACTGGCAAGAGGACAAGACAAAGCCAGCGGTCGCCAATGCCACCGCGCGCCTTACCACCTTGCCCCTGCGCCATACATTCTGACCGGAGGTGTGGCCCTGCGGGGCCTTCACACACGTCATCATCCTGCTCGTCTGCTCCTAACGTTCCTGATCATCCGTTAATTGCAGACCAGAATACCATATTACCCCTAGGGGCAGTTGAATGCGCGAACAAAGAAAACGATCCATCATGTGAAAATATTTCAAAAGGAACAATTGTTCGCATAGTTTTCAAGCAGTTGTTTAAAATGCGCAAGTGCAAAAATAACGCATCGACGTTGTGATTTCGCATGACTTGCCAGTGACCCGCGTCGAAATTGTGACGCAACCACGCCGACTGTTAGGCAGAGCAGCCTAGACAGTCAGAAAGGTTCTGATCTCATTCACATGCGTCGCCGCAAAGAAGGCTTCCGTGCGACCCTGATAGAGAACTTGCCCGTTGGACAGAAAGACCACCCCATCCGCCAGACGGCGAATATCGTCCGGATGATGGGTGACGAGAAGAATGGTGTTCTTCATCTCTTCATGCAGATCTTTCAAAAGAACCGCCATGCCGGAGCGCAGACCGGGATCGAGCGCCGCAAAAGGCTCGTCCAGCAACATGACCGCCCGTTGGCGTACCAGGGCTCTGGCAAGCGCTGCCCTTTGCCTTTCCCCGCCGGACAGCGTGGAAGGCAGACGTTTTTCAAAACCGCCAAGCCCCACCCGCTCCAGCGCGCCTTTGATGGCGGCCTTATTTTCACTGGAAAGTCTAAGAGACGGGCTGACGCCCAGCCCGACATTGGTGAAGATATCCAGATGGGCAAAAAGATTATTGTCCTGAAAGATCAGTGACACCGGCCGCTCTGAAGGATCAAAGCCGACCATATCGCGGTCGTCGATCAAAACCCGGCCAGCATCCGGCGCTTCGAACCCGGCGATGAGGTTGAGAAGCGTGGATTTTCCCGATCCCGATGGCCCGACAACCGCCGTCACCTTGCCGCGCTCAAAGCCGCAATCCAGCGCAAAATCCTGATGGCCGAGTTTCAGGCTGACCCTATCGAGGCGTGCGCCCCACTCCTGCGCATTCATGCGACCGCTTTCGATGACTGACGGGACACGCCACCTGCTGCAAGAACAAGGCAGATGACCCCGAGAATGAAGGCGTAACCCGCCGCGTCATTGGTTCTGTAACTGCCCATATTGCTATAGACGAGCCAGGGCAAAGTCACGAAGCTTTCCGATCCGAACAGCGCGACCGCACCGAGATCGCCAAGCGAAAGCGCCATGGCAAAGGAAAATGCCATCGCCGCTGGTCGCCACAGGACCGGCCAGTCAACAAGACGAAACAGTGAGAAACCGGCAAGGCCAAGACTGGCGGACAGGCGCCCGCTGCGGGCTTGATGGGTGATGAAGGCGGGTTCGAGAACGCGCATGACGAAGGGCAGTGCCATTAGCATATTGATGGCGGCAACCAGCGCCGGCGCAAAGAACGCCACGTCACCAAATGATCGCAGCAGCAGAAACCAGCCGCTTCCCAACACCACCGGCGGCACCAGCAGCACCAGAGATGACCCCGTGCCCATCGCCGTGAAGAATGTTCTCAGCACAAAGCCAGCCTGCCTGTGCATTGCAATAGCCTGCCGGGCGCGAATGAGCGCAACGGAGACGGCAAGCGAAAGCGATGCCGAGATAAGCGCAATCAAAAGACTGGTCATAGCCGCCTGCCGAAAGCTGGGGGCGGACAACAGCCGTAGGAGATCGGCAGAAATACCCGATACAGCAACAGCAACCAGCGGCAACCCGACCAGGATCAGCGCCAGCAGAATGACCCCGCCATCCCAAAGGCGCGACCCCAGCGCTTCGCCATCCAGCCGTTTCACGGCTCGACCCTGCGTCTGCGCCTCCGCATCCGCCGATGGCAAAAGCGCCAGCAAGGCCAGAAGAATCCCCGTCATGACGATCTGCATCAGTGCCAGCGCAATCGCCCGCGGGGGATCGAAATCGAAACGTAGCGCCTGATAGATCGCGACCTCGATCGTGGTTGCCGCAGGCCCACCACCCAGCAGCAGAACAAGGGTAAAACTGGTGGCGCAGAGCATGAAGATCAGCCCCGCCACACCTGGCAGCAACCTTGAGACGGCTGGCCATTCAACAAAGCGGAAGGTGGAAACGGGGCCCAGACCAAGGCTTGCCCCCATACGCCAATATTCCCCCGGTACCCGCTCCAGCCCGGCCAGAAAAAACCGCACGGCCAGCGGCAGATTGAAGAAGACATGGGCAATGAGAATGCCCGACAGCCCATAGATGCTGAAAGGCTGCTCCGCCCCTGCCGATAACAGAAGCGTATTGAAAATGCCCTGCCTGCCCCAGATCGCAATCAACCCCAGCGCACCGACAATGACAGGCAATCCCATCGGCACCGCCATCAGGCGGATGATCCAGATGCGGCCCGGAAAATCTCTCTGCCGGGCAAGCGCAAGCGCCACCGGCAATCCCAGCACAATGGAAAAGACCGTGGAAAGCGTTGCCTGCCACAGGGTAAAGCGCAAAATTCTCAACGTATAGGCATCGAACAGGGCTGCGGAAGCGGCACCCGTATCGAAAGACAGCAGCGCCGCGACAGCAAGGCCCATGAACAGAAGAACGGCGGCAAAGGCCACCGCTCCGCTGTAGATAAACCTGCGACTATCGCGGCGCTCGATCATGATCGTTGACGACCGGGCTTACTTCACGCTCATGGCGGCAAGCCATTCATCGATCCAGGCCTTGCGGTTCTTCGCCACCTCTTCCGGCGACATCAGAAACGTCTTGGTTGGCTGTACCAGCTTGGAAAACGCATCCGGCAAGGGTGCAGACGTCGCGGCAACAGGCATCATCCAGTTGTTCTCAGGGATGGCATCCTGAAAACCGGAGGTGAGAACGAAGGCGAGAAACTGTTTCGCCAGCGCCTGTTCCTGCGCATTCTTCAAGATGCCCGCCACTTCGATCTGGATATAGTGCCCCTCTTCGAAGGCAGCCGCCTGATAACGCTCGCTGTGTTCCGCAACCATGTGATAGGCGGGCGAGGTCGTATAGGACAGCACCATCGGCACCTCACCCTTGGTGAAGAGACCATAGGATTCCGACCAGCCGGGGGTGACGGTCAGAACACGGTTCTTGAGCTTCGCCCATGCTTCAGGCGCCTTGTCCCCATAAATGGATTTCACCCAGAGCAGCAGGCCGAGACCCGGCGTCGAGGTGCGCGGATCCTGAATGGCGATTTTCTGCGATGGATCGCCCTCCACCAGTTCCTTCATGCTCTTGGGCGGGTTTTTCATCGTCTGCGTGTCGTAGACTACGGCGAAGTGACCGTAATCGTAAGGCACGAACACATCGTCCTGAAAGCCGCCCGGCACCTTTGCCGCAGATGCATCGACGCCCGAAGCCTCGAACAATCCGGTCTGCTTGGCTTCGGCAATCAGGTTGGTGTCGAGACCGACGACGACATCGGCCTTGGAGCCGGGGCCTTCCAGTTTCAGCCTGTTCAGCAGCGCCACACCATCGGCCACGCCGACGAAATTGACCGTGCAGTTGCAGGTCTCTTCAAAAGCGGCCTTGACCTTCGGGCCCGGTCCCCATTCGGAAACGAAGCTCTCATAGGTGTAGACGGTGAGCGTCTTCTTCTCCTGCGCCATGGCGAGGCCAGGCAGCAACAGGGACGTAGCCAACAGCGAATGAAGGAAAATACGACGATACATCAACAGCACCTCCTCGAAATGACAACGGGAATAGGGCGCCATGGATGGAAGCCGTCTAATCCCTCCGCCGGTGTTAACCGGATCAGGTTCTTCGGGTTGGCAGAGCCTCTCAGCCTTGTCCCGCAAAGGACAAAGCACCCCGTTAGATCAAGGCAAGATGTAATCGCAGCGCTAACGCTTTGCAAGCCGGCTTTCTATCAGGCCCGGCGTCAGCTTTGGCCGCTCATATGCACCAGTTCCCAGACATGGCCGTCCGGGTCCTGAAAGCTGCCCGCATACATGAAGCCATGGTCCTGCACCGGCTTCCACTCTGCCCCGCCGGATGACAGTGCGGTGGCGATCATCTGGTCGATCTCCTCACGGCTCGAAGCCGACAGGCAGGTGAGAACTTCCTTGGTGCGGCTGGCATCGGCAATCTCGCCATTGATAAAATCGCGGAAGCGATCTTCCTGAAGCAGCATCACGAAAATATTCTTTTCGACGATCATGCACAGCGTGCGCTCGTCCGAGTATTCCGGATTGAAACTGAAACCCAGCGCGGTGAAAAAGGCCTTCGAGGTCTCGATATCCTTGACCGGCAGGTTGACGAAAATCATACGCATGTCTGGCTCCTCCATAAGACAACAGGAAAGCCCAAATAGGCTTTCCTGTCAAAGACGGATGACACGCACAAAATCCGACACGTGGAATTGCTTTTTAGCTCTCCAGCTCTTCGCGCAGCATTTCCAGCTCCAGCCACTCCTCTTCCATGGTCTCGAGCTTCTGCCGCAGCTTCGACATTTCTTCAGCGAGCTTGTTGAAGGCCGTCGGGTCTTTGGCGAAGAGATTGGGATCGGCCATGCTCTCTTCGCGCTTGGCGATCTCTTCCTGCGCCTTTTCCATTTCCTTGGGCAGATTCTCCAGCGCAAATTTCTGCTTGAAGGAGAGTTTGCCCTTCGCCTTCGAAGGCTCGGCAGCGGAACCGGACGAGGCGGAAGCCTTGGCCTTTTCCTGCTTTTCGGCCTTTCGCTTCTCGTCCGAGGCTCCCTTGCGCTGCGCCATCATGTCCGAATAGCCGCCCGCATATTCGATCCAGCGTCCGTCAGGCGCGTCCGGGTTGGCGGGCGCAATGGTCGAGGTCACGGTACGGTCGAGGAAGTCACGGTCGTGGCTGACGAGGATGACGGTGCCGGAAAAACCGGCGACGATTTCCTGCAACAGATCCAGCGTTTCGATATCGAGATCGTTGGTCGGTTCGTCAAGGATCAGAAGATTGGTCGGCCGCGCCAGAATGCGCGCCAGCATCAGACGCGCGCGCTCACCGCCCGAGAGATTGCGAATGGGCGTGCGCGCCTGCTCGGGCTGAAACAGGAAATCCTTCATATAGCCGGTGACGTGTTTCAGCTCGCCATTGACCAACAGGTTTTCGCCGCGACCATCGGTCAGATAATGCGCCAGCGTATCGTTGGGGTTCAAATCCTCACGCTTCTGGTCGAGTGTCGCAATTTCCAGATTGGTGCCGAGCTTGACCCAGCCGCTATCCGGCTCCAGCTGACCCGTCAGCATCTTCAAAAGCGTCGTCTTGCCCGCACCGTTGGGGCCAACGAAGCCGATGCAATCACCGCGATGCACGCGAAGCGAAAACGGCGCGACGATCGTGCGTTCACCGTAGGACTTGGTAATCGTATCGGCCTCGATCACCAGCTTGCCGGATTCGCGTCCTTCCGCAGCCGTCGCCTGCACGGAGCCCGTTGGCCCCTTGTGCCCGCGATATTCGGCGCGCATGGCCTGAAGCTCTCCCACACGGCGCATGTTGCGCTTGCGGCGCGCGGTGACGCCATAGCGCATCCAGTGTTCTTCGCGCTCGATGGCCTTGCCCAGCTTGTGCTGCTCCAGCTCTTCCTCTTCCAGCACCTTGTCGCGCCATTCCTCGAAATGGCCAAAGCCGCGGCTGAGGCGACGCGACGTACCGCGATCCAACCAGACGGTGGCGGTAGAGACTTTTTCAAGAAAACGCCGGTCATGCGAAATCAGAACCAGCGCGCTGCGCGTCTGCTGCAATTCGCTTTCCAGCCATTCGATGGTCGGCAGGTCGAGATGGTTGGTTGGCTCGTCCAGCATCAGAATGTCAGGTTCCGGGGCCATGACGCGCACGAGCGCGGCACGACGCGCCTCACCACCCGAAAGGCTGGATGGATGTTCCTGGCCCGTCAGTCCCAGATGTTCCAGCAGATAGGTGACGCGATAGGCATCGTCCCCCGGCCCGAGACCCGCTTCGGCATAGGCCTGCACCGTCTCGAAACCGGCAAAATCCGGCGCCTGTTCCAGATAACGGATCGTCGCGGATGGGTGCCGGAAGATTTCGCCCGACTGCGCTTCGACCAGACCGGCGGCAATTTTCATCAGCGTCGATTTGCCCGAACCGTTGCGGCCAACGAGGCAGATACGATCTCCCGGCTCCACTTGCAGATTGGCACCATTGAGCAGCGGGGTAACGCCGAAGGTCAGCTTGATATCGTCGAGTTTCAGAATGGGGGGTGCCAAGGGTTCAGGCTCCGGTCAAATCGTAAGGACGGGCAAGCACGATGGCTTTGCCGCTTTTGAGGCGAAGGCGCAAAGGCCCTTCCGCCACGTTGGAAATAGTGCGCGACGAGCCGAAAGCAAGCGCGAAGTCCGCAAGAGGATAGCGGGCATTTTCAATATCGAGGCCATCGAGCGCCGTAAAACCGGCCACGGAAAACAGCGATCCCGCTGGCAGATCAAGCGCGCGCTCACCTTCGAGCAGCGGATAGGCCTCTTCCTCGCCGGAGGTCAGCACGAGGTCTACACCGCTCTCGGCAAGCGAGACGGCATAGAGCAGATGAAACACGGCATGGTCGGACCGCTCGCCCGCCAGCGCACCGACCAGCGTCAGCCGCGTTGCGCCGCGCGCCAGCGCCTCGGTCACCGCGATCTCTCCATCCGTCACGCCTTTGGCGGCAGGAAAGGGCTGTTGTTTGACACCGGGCCAAAGCTGTTGCAGGGCATTGTCGGAGGAATCGAAATCTCCCACCCACAATTCCGGTGTGAGACCGAGCGGCTGTGCGTGGCGCATGCCACTATCTGCCGCAATCACGCGCGTATCCGCCACCGCCTTTTGCAGGCGGTCGGTGACGGTAATGGTGCCGCCGAGCAGAATGGTGAAGTGGGTGGTCGTCATGCCCCTGCCATAGCCCGGAACGGTGGCGGATGGAAAGGCCGAAACGCCGGATAAGACAGCGATATTGATTTTCTGCCCGCACAGGATTATGACACCTGCCAGTGGTCATTTGCCGGTCGGCTTGCAGCCACTTTAAAGAAATTGCTAAAGGACCGAGGAAACAGGCAATTTCCCAGGACCGGTTGCGATTTCGCTGCCGGTTTTTTTGTTTCGCGGTGACCTTGGCACCGCCGGAAGTGAGTGTGGAAATGCCAATCAAGATTCCCGATACGCTGCCCGCTTTTGAGACCCTCGTAAATGAGGGCGTGCGGGTCATGACTGAAACAGCGGCCATCCGGCAGGATATTCGCCCGCTTCAGATCGGGCTTCTCAACCTCATGCCGAACAAGATCAAGACCGAAATCCAGATGGCCCGCCTTGTCGGCGCCTCACCGCTACAGGTGGAACTGTCGCTGATACGCATCGGCGGTCACCGCGCCAAGAATACGCCGGAAGAGCATCTGCTGTCCTTCTACGAGACATGGGAAGAGGTGCGCCACCGCAAGTTCGATGGCTTCATCATCACCGGTGCACCCGTGGAAACGCTGCCCTATGAAGACGTGACCTACTGGGAAGAAATGCAGAAGATTTTCGACTGGACGCAGACCAACGTTCATTCGACACTGAATGTCTGCTGGGGCGCTATGGCCGCCATCTACCATTTCCATGGCGTGCCGAAACATGCGCTGAAAGAAAAGGCCTTCGGCGTTTATCGCCACCGCAATCTCAGCCCGTCCTCCATCTATCTCAACGGTTTCTCGGATGATTTTCAGGTGCCCGTGTCCCGCTGGACAGAAGTGCGCCGCGCCGACATCGAGCAGCACCCGGAACTGGAAATCCTGATGGAATCCGAAGAGATGGGCGTGTGCCTTGCGCACGAACCGCAGGGCAAGCGGCTCTATATGTTCAACCATGTGGAATATGATTCCACATCGCTGTCCGACGAATATTTCCGTGACGCCAATGCGGGCGTGCCGATCAAGCTGCCGCATGATTATTTCCCGCATAACGACCCGGAACTGACACCGCTGAACCGCTGGCGCAGCCATGCCCACCTGTTTTTCGGCAACTGGATCAACGAGATCTACCAGACGACCTCGTACGATCTGGATGAGATCGGAAAAGACCGAGGCTAATTCGGCCATTGCGAAGGGCCGAAAAATAACGCAACGTCCGGCCCTGTTTTATCGATTGGGAGAGTGACACGATGAGCGAAGCCGGTACACGGGAAAATTTCGGATTTACGTCTACGGGCGAGAAAGTCGAGCGCGTAACGATTTCCGCAGGTGGTTTGACCGCACATGTCATGACCTGGGGTGCCGTCATTCAGGATTTGCGCCTTGAAGGCCACCAGCCGCCCCTCGTTCTCGGCTTCGACAAGTTCGATGATTACCCGAAATACTCTTCCTATTTCGGTGCCACACCGGGCCGAAACGCCAATCGCATTGGCGGTGGCAAGTTCTCCATCGATGGCAAGGCCTATCAGCTGGAACTGAACGAAAAAGGCGTCACCCACCTTCATGGCGGCAGCGACAATATCGGCAAACGCAACTGGCTGATCATGGAACATGGCCCAAGCCATGTCGTACTGCAGATCGTCGATCCCGATGGCCGCGCCGGTTATCCCGGCAATTGCGCAATCACCGCGACCTACACGATCCGCGAGGGTGGCGTGTTGTCGGTCGCCTATGAGACGACCACTGATCAGCCGACGCTCGCCAATGTCTGCCAGCATTCCTATTTCAATCTGGATGGCGCGGAATCTGCACTCGGCCACGAAATCGAAATCGCTGCCGATCATTATCTGCCAACGGACGAACGGCAGATTCCGACCGGCGAAATCCGACCGGTGGATGGCACCGTCTTCGACTTGCGCAAGTCCACCCCGATGCGGCGCGAAGAAAACGGCCAGCAGGTCGGTTACGACCACAATTTCTGCCTCTCGCCCCAGCGCGTGGCAAAGCGCAAAGTCGCGCGCGTCTATGCTCCTGCCTCAAACATCACAATGGATGTCCACACCACCGAGCCGGGCGTACAGTTTTATTCGGCCTTCAAGCTCAATGTCGCCGTACCGGGCCTCGATGGCCGCCATTACGGACCTGTCGCAGGCTTTTGCCTGGAAACCCAGATCTGGCCTGACGCCGTCAATCACGAAGGCTTCCCCGACGCCATTCTGCGCCCCGGCGAAACGCTGCGGCAGGAGACGGACTACATCTTCAAGAAGGGATGATCTTCAGTTCAGCGCAGGCAGGCCGCGTTTGATTGGTCGAGATGACAGAGAAATCGTTTCAATTTCAAACACGTTGGAAAGAGGAATTGGTAGTTTCGGGGAACGGCGGCTCGTTCGTTCTGGAAATGCCAATCGGTGTACTCTCTGTCTACCTTCCAACGGAAGCAGAATGGGAGCGGCGTGCCCCGGACTGGGCTAAAAAGCTTTGGCCAATTTTGAGGCGGGAGCTGGAAGAATGGTGCCAGAAACATGACGCGAAATTCTATATCGATCACACCGCAGGCATCTATCCGGTATGACGCAAAATCTGATTAAAATGAATATCGTTTAGTTCAGCACGCAGCCAACATAGCTGCCAGAAGCGCGGGCTCGTCTTTCGATGAGCCCCGCCAGCCGCTGCATTCCCCGACCCGGTTTGCTGGCAACGCGGTCAATCGGATTGGGAAGCGCTACCGCCAGAAGTGCGGCCTGTCTGGAACTCAGCTTCGAGGCCGGAACCTTGAAGTGGTATTGCGCCGCCGCCTCGATACCGTAAATGCCCGGTCCCCATTCGGCGACGTTGAGATAAATCTCCATCATCCGCTTTTTCGACCAGACGAAATCGGACACCACTGCTAGCGGCAATTCCAGCCCTTTGCGAAGGAAGGAACGGCCATTCCAGAGAAACAGGTTTTTCGCCGTCTGCATGGGAATGGTGCTGGCGCCGCGTGTCGCCTCGCCATCCAAAGCGCTGCTGACGACCGTCTGCATCTGCCCCCAATCCACGCCTGAGTGAGAACAAAACTGACCGTCTTCGGACATCATCACCGACTGGACGAGGCGCGGAGAAATATTTTCAAGCGGCACCCAGCGGCGATCATAGCCCTGAAACGTCACCAGATCAGCCAGCATCAAGGTGGAAACCGGGCGCATGAAGGGCAGAGCATAGACCGGTATCAGCAGATAGGGCAGAGCCAGCAGGACGATGACGACCAGCAAAACGCGTCTGATGAGGCTTCGAACATCCACCTTCGGTTTACTCCCGCTTTCGGCGAGCGTTTCATAATCCGTCTCGCTATCCGGCGTGCTGCTCAAAAAACCTGCCCCCACTTGGCTGTTGGTCAAAGCCTTTCATATTCCGCATGACGCATCAAGGCTACTGACGATAACGAAGTTCCACATCGTCCTCACAAAAACGATTGCCAGCCATTTTTCCCCATGCGAAAGAGCCAATCGTCACCTGATAGGGTAAGGAAACTGGCAAGATGACATTCGAGATGCGGCTGCGCGACAATGCGGCAAGAACCGAAGCCTTGCTCGGCGAACTCCTGTCCGGCAGTGCACGTGCCGACGAGATCACCCGCCCGCAAAACCTGCTGGAAGCCATGCGCCACGGCGTTCTGAACGGCGGCAAGCGGCTGCGTCCTTTTCTAGTCATCGAAACAGCAGCACTTTTGGGCGGCGATGCGAAAGCCGCCCTGCATGTCGGCGCAGCGCTGGAATGTCTGCATTGCTATTCGCTTGTTCATGACGACCTGCCCGCCATGGACAATGACGACCTGCGCCGCGGCCAGCCCACGGTTCACAGGAAATTCGATGAAGCCACAGCCATTCTGGCGGGCGACAGCCTGCTGACACTCGCCTTCGATATCATCGCCTCCCCCGACACCAGCCTGCCCGATGACCGCAAGGCCGCACTTGTGCTGGCCTTAGCAAAAGCCGCCGGTATTGGCGGCATGGCAGGCGGCCAAGCGCTCGATCTGGCCGCCGAGAAGAATGCGCCAGATGAAAACGGCATCATTACATTGCAGGCTATGAAAACCGGCGCGCTCATCCGCTTTGCCTGCGAAGCCGGTGCGATCATTGCTGGCAGCGATACCGCCGAGCGCCAGCGGTTGCGCCATTTCGGTGAAAAGATCGGCCTTGCCTTCCAGCTCGCCGACGATCTCCTCGACCTCACCTCCGACGCCGCCACCATGGGCAAGGCAACCGGCAAGGACGCCGCCCGCGGCAAAGGCACCCTCGTCGCCCTTCGCGGTGCGGACTGGGCAACCACCCGCCTGCGTGAGTTGGTGAAAGAAGCCACGGGCCTGCTGGCACCCTATGGTGACCGCGCGGAGATTCTCATCGAGACGGCGCGCTTCGTCGCAGAAAGAAAGAGTTGAGATGAGCAAGTTCTGGTCTCCCATCGTCGCAACGCTGCACCCCTATGTGGCGGGAGAACAGCCAGCCATTGCCAACCTCACCAAGCTCAACACCAACGAAAATCCGTGGGGCCCGTCGCCCCGCGCGCTGGACGCGATCCGCACCGCAACAGATGACAATTTGAGGCTTTACCCCGACCCCTCGGCCAAAAAACTGAAGGAAACGCTTGCCGCCTACCACGGTGTTTCACCGGACGAGATATTCGTCGGCAACGGTTCGGATGAGGTTCTGGCTTTCATCTTCGCGGGCCTGCTGAAGCATGACGCGCCGCTTCTGTATCCTGATATCACCTACAGTTTCTATCCGACCTACAGCCGCTTCTTCGACATCGAGACGAAGACCATCCCGCTCGATGACAGCTTTTCGATCCGGATAGACGATTATCATATCGACTGCGGCGGCATCATCTTGCCCAATCCCAACGCGCCGACCGGAATCGGTCTGCCGCTTTCCGATATCCAACGCCTTGTCGTCACTCATCCCGATCAGGTGGTGGCAATCGATGAAGCCTATGTCGATTTTGACGGTGAAACCGCGATACCGCTCGTCCGCGACCACGATAATCTCATCGTCGTCAGAACCTTTTCGAAATCGCGTTCGCTGGCGGGCATGCGTATCGGCTGCGCGGTTGCGCAGCGTCCACTGATCGAAGCACTGTAAAGGTTGAAGGACAGTTTCAATTCATATCCGCTGGACCGCCTTGCCCAGGTCGCTGCCATCGCCTCGATCGAGGATGAGGACTGGTTCGTTACCTACCGCGATAAGCTCATCGCAAACCGGGCATGGCTGTCAGAGCAATTGGAAGTACGAGGCTTCGACATCCTGCCATCTCAGGCCAATTTCATCTTCGCCAGAAAGCCTGGCTGGGAAGGCAAACTTCTGGCAACGGCGCTTCGCGAACGGGCCATTCTGGTACGACACTTCAACCAGCCGCGCATTGCCGATTTCCTGCGTATTTCCATCGGCACCGAAGAACAATGCGAGCGCCTGGTCTCAGCCCTCGACAGCATTCTGGCGTAATCGCAGGGCGCATCATGCGTCAGGCTTACGTTTCGCGAATTCGAAGGCCAACTCATAGCAAGCCACTTTTCGCTTGAGAAACGTCTCTTGCCGGGTTATGCGTGTTTGTGCACGATTTCTCCGATTGAGTCACGATGTCCAAGACCGATCATTTTGTCAGCGAGCGACAGGCTCTGATTTACGCGCAATTGCAGCAGCATGGCCGGGTGCTGGCGCAGGAGCTTGCGCAGACCTTTGACGTATCGGAAGACACAGTCCGGCGCGATTTGCGGGAGATGGCGGCACGGGGCGAGTGTGAGCGGGTTTATGGCGGCGCTTTACTTGCGTCAGGCACCACGGTCCCGCTGAAAACTCGCATCGGCGAAATGCCGGATCGCAAAGCCGCACTTGGCAAGAAAACCGCCTCGTTTTTGAACGAAGGCATGAAAGTCTTTCTCGATGCTGGCTCTACCAACCTGGCCGTTGCAAAACATCTGGCGCCGGGCGTTAAACTCACCGTCATCACCAACACGCCAGCCATCGCCGCAGAACTTGCCGGGAATGCCGATATCGAACTCATTCTGATCGGCGGCAGGGTCGATCCGGCGGTGGGTGCGGCCATCGATACGACCGCGATTCGCCAGCTGGAGCAAATTCGGCCTGATCTCTGCATTGTCGGCGTCTGCGGCCTGACGCTGGATCGGGGTCTCTGCGCCGATATCTATGAGGATGCCGTGTTCAAGCGGCTGGCCTGCGAGACCAGCGCCAAAACGCTGGCCGCCATCACCTCCGAAAAGCTGGGAGCGGCGGCACCGTTTCAGGTCTCACCGCTTTCCGCAGCGCTGACACTGGTTGTCGAAGAAGATGCCGATCACGCGATGATCGATTCCTTCGCCGCCAGCGGTGTCACCATTCATCAGGCCGGATCGAATTCCGGCGCATAACCCTATCAAGCAATGATCGAAGGACCAGTCGCGATGACCGGAACTGCCACGCAAACGCCAACGACCGCCCGCCTTCCCTATATGACCAGATCGCGCCTTGGCGTCGCGCTGCTGTTTCTCATGAACGGTTTCATGATGGGCTCCTGGGCACCGATGATCCCGGAATTCGCCAAGCGTTTTGCGCTCAGCGAAAGCACGCTGGGCCTCGTCATCCTTGTTTACGGCCTCGGCTCCCTCTCCTTCATGCCGATTGCCGGTTCGCAGATCGGTCGCCTCGGCTCGCGAACCGTGACCTTGAGCGTCGCTCTCATCATGGTGCCGACGCTGCTGTTGATCACGCTCGCCAATTCGCTCTGGGCTGGCGTCATCGCCGTCTTCCTCTTCGGCGGGCTGACGGGTGCCATGGATGTTGCCATGAACGCCAACGCCGTAGTGGTGGAGCGCAGCATGCGCCGCGCCATCATGTCGTCCTGCCATGCTTTCTGGAGCCTGGGCGGCTTGATCGGTGCCGGTCTTGGCGGTCTGCTGATCACCAAAACCGGCATTTACGGCCACGCCGTCGCCGTCACGATCATCGCCGCTGCCCTGCTTGCCGTGGCATGGCCACGGGTACAGGCGGATCGCCCCCACCCGGAAGAAGAACGCCCCAAGGGTGGCCTGCCCATGACACCGCTTCCTTGGATCATCGGCATCATGGCACTTTTTTCGATGATCCCGGAAGGTGCCATTCTCGATTGGGGAGCGCTTTACCTGCGCAATGAACTCGGCGCGTCCATCACCCTGTCGGGCTTCGGCTTTGCGGCCTTCTCGCTCACCATGGCCATCATGCGTTTTGCAGGCGATCTGGTGCGTGACCGATTCGGTGCCGTCCGTACTCTGCAATTCTGCTCGACCATATCCATCGTCGGTCTGCTGATTGCCGGTTTTGCCCCCAATGCTTTCATCGCCATTACGGGCTTTGCCATTGCCGGTATCGGCATTTCCAACATGGTGCCGATCGCATTTTCGGCGGCAGGCAACATGCCGGGCATGGCACCGGGCATCGCGCTGTCGGTGGTCACGACCATGGGCTACTCCGGTATTCTGGTCGCGCCATCGGCCATCGGCTTCATTGCCGAACATACCGGCCTTGCCGCCGTGTTCATCGGTCTGCCCGTGCTGCATCTGGTGGTGCTGTCGCTTTCCAGACTGGCGCGCCATGCGGATGGCGCGAGCGGCCATTGAGGCGGCTCGCCACAAAATAGATGGCGTAATTTGCGAAACTCTGAGGCCTCATCCTCACGCAGTCTCGAATTTCGCCATGATTGCGGTAAAATAGGAGTTGATCGCTTCGATGTTGACAAGGCGCGCGCCTTGTTCCACCTGAAAGAGTAGATTTCACCGCAATTGTCCGAGAAAACCATGACGTCACACGCCGATTTTGATCCCAAGCCGCGCCGCGCCTCCGTTGCTGTCGATGTCGGTGGCGTTATCGTCGGCGGCGGTGCACCTGTCGTGGTGCAATCCATGACCAATACGGATACGGCCGATATTGATGCGACCGTGCAGCAGGTGGCGGCCCTGTTCCGTGCCGGTTCCGAAATCGTGCGCATCACAGTCGACCGCGATGAAAGCGCTGCTGCCGTTCCGAAAATCCGTGATCGGCTCATGCGGCTGGGGCTGGATGTGCCGCTGGTGGGCGACTTCCATTATATCGGCCACAAGCTGCTGGCGGATCACCCCGCCTGCGCCGAAGCGCTGGCCAAATACCGCATCAATCCCGGCAATGTCGGTTTCAAGGACAAGAAGGACAAGCAGTTCGGCGATATCGTCGAAATGGCGATCCGTTATGACAAGCCGGTGCGAATCGGCGTCAACTGGGGCTCGCTCGATCAGGAGCTTCTGACAACCCTGATGGACAAGAACAAGGAGCAGGGCTTTCCGCTGTCCGCCCGTCAGGTCACGCGCGAGGCCATCGTCCAGTCCGCTTTGATTTCCGCCGAGCTTGCCGAAGATATCGGCCTTCCCCGCAACCGCATCATTCTCTCGGCAAAAGTCAGCCAGGTGCAGGATCTGATTGCCGTTTATTCCATGCTGTCAGAACGCTCCGACCACGCGCTCCATCTCGGCCTCACCGAAGCGGGCATGGGCTCGAAAGGCATCGTGGCCTCATCCGCCGCCATGGGTTACGTCCTGCAACACGGCATTGGCGATACGATCCGCGTCTCGCTGACACCAGAGCCCAATGGTGATCGCACCCGTGAAGTGCAGGTCGCGCAGGAACTCCTGCAGGTCATGGGCTTTCGCCAGTTCGTTCCCGTCGTCGCAGCCTGTCCCGGCTGCGGACGGACCACATCCACCGTGTTTCAGGAGCTGGCGCAGAACATTCAGAACGACCTGCGCAAGAACATGCCGGTCTGGCGCGACAAATATCCGGGTGTGGAAGCGCTCAACGTCGCCGTCATGGGCTGCATCGTCAACGGACCCGGCGAAAGCAAACATGCCGATATCGGCATCTCCCTGCCCGGCACCGGCGAAAACCCGGCGGCTCCCGTCTTCATCGACGGAGAAAAAGCGCTGACGCTGCGCGGCCCCGATATCGCCAAGGATTTCGAGGCGCTGGTCATCGACTACATCGAAAAGCGTTTTGGCCAAAAGGATGCGGCGGAGTAGGTTTCGACCGTGAAAATGCCGAAATTCATCTGTCTTACGTAACGTGAACTCACGGAGCACTGGAATTCATGATCAAGAAGTTTGTCGTTCTTGCGCTTGCCGCAACCTATCTTTCCGCCTGCACCACCACCGACCCTTATACGGGTGAGCAGAAGGTCTCGAATATGGCGGGCGGCGCTGGTATCGGCGCGCTCGCAGGTGCGGTCGGCGGTCTGGCCATCGGTGGCGGCAACAAGGGTCGCAATGCCTTGATCGGTGCCGGTATCGGCGCGCTGGCCGGTGGCGCCATCGGCGGCTACATGGACAATCAGGAAGCCGAACTTCGCCAGCAGCTTCAGGGAACCGGCGTTTCCGTCACGCGTCGTGGCGACAGCATCGTTCTCAACATGCCGTCCAACGTCACCTTCGCCACGGATCAGGATCAGGTCATCCCGCCATTCTACCCAACGCTGAACTCGGTCGCCATTGTGCTGAACAAGTTCAACAAGACCTATATCGACATCAACGGTCACACCGACTCCACCGGTAGTCTTGCTCATAACCAGGGCCTGTCCGAGCGCCGCGCTGCATCCGTCGCCAACTATCTCGGCGAGCGTGGTGGCGTAGACCAGCGCCGTATCTCGACCATGGGCTTTGGCCCATCACAGCCGATTGCGTCCAACGCATCCGCCGATGGCCGCGCCCAGAACCGCCGCGTCGAAGTGCTGATTTCGCCGCTGACGCAGAACTGATCTGTTCGTCTCAAAAACATCTATTCAGCAAAAAGCCCACCATCCGGTGGGCTTTTTCGTGGCGATAGAGAAGGTGACGCTTACTCTCCGTAAGCGATCAGCAAATCCTTTGCATCGATCTGATCACCCGGCTTGACCAGCACTTCGGCCACCTTGCCATCGCGCTCCGCATGCAGCGCCGTTTCCATCTTCATCGCTTCGATGGAAACCAGCACGTCGCCCGCCTTCACATCCTGCCCCTGATTGACGAAGACGCGGGAGATGACGCCCGGCATCGGCGCACCCACATGGGCGGCATTGCCGGGTTCGGACTTGCGGCGCACGGCAGAGCCGGAGGCACCATGGGCACGATCCGGCACCTTGATGCGGCGCGGTTGACCATTGATCTCGAAGAACACCGTAACCATGCCCTTGTCATCGATGCCGGATGACGCCTGATTGACGATGACGAGCGTCTTGCCGCGCTCGATATCGGCAAACAGTTCCTCGCCATCCTGCATACCGTAGAAATAGGCGGGCGTCGGCAGAACCGAGACCGGGCCATAGGTCTCGGACGCCAGCGCAAAATCGGTAAAGACCTTGGGATACATCAGGTAGGAGGCAAACTCGAAGTCATCGACCGAGCGCTCCAGCTTGGTTTCGATCTCCTTGCGCTCTGCATCCAGATCGGCATCTTCCAGCAGCGAGCCGGGACGAACCGTATAGGGCTTGTCACCCTTCAGCGCCTTCTTCTGCAAGGCTTCCGGCCAACCGCCCGGCGACTGCCCGAGATCGCCCTTCAGCATGGAGACGACCGAATCCGGGAAGGAAACTTCCTTGTCCGGGTTTTCGACATCGGCCACCGTCAGATCCTGGGAAACCATCATCAGCGCCATATCGCCCACCACCTTGGAGGACGGTGTCACCTTGACGATATCACCGAACATCTGGTTGACGTCCGCATAGGTCTGCGCCACCTCGTGCCAGCGGCGTTCGAGACCAAGCGAGCGGGCCTGCTCCTTGAGATTGGTGAACTGGCCACCCGGCATTTCGTGCAGATAGACTTCGGATGCCGGTCCCTTGAGATCGCTCTCGAAGGCCGCATACTGGCCCCGCACCGCTTCCCAATAAAAGGAAATGCGGCGAATCCATTCCGTATCGAGACCCGTATCGCGCTCCGTGCCCTTCAGCGCTTCGACAATAGAGCCGAGGCATGGCTGCGAGGTGTTGCCCGAGAGCGCATCCATGGCGGCATCCACGGCATCCACGCCCGCCTCAACCGCCGCAAGCACGGTGGCTGCGGAAATACCAGACGTATCATGCGTATGGAAATGGATTGGCAGGCTGGTCGCTTCACGCAGTGCCTTAAACAGAACCCGCGCGGCGGCAGGCTTCAACAGGCCCGCCATATCCTTGACGGCGATGATATGCGCGCCCGCTTTTTCGAGTTCAGCGGCTAGATTGGTGTAATATTTGAGGTCATATTTCGGGCGGGCGGAATTCAAGAGATCGCCCGTATAGCAGATGGTCGCTTCGCAGAGCTTGTTCTCTTCCGAGATCGCATCCATCGAGACGCGCATATTCTCCACCCAGTTCAGGCAGTCGAAGACGCGGAACAGATCGATGCCGCCCTTTGCCGCCTGACGAACGAAATATTTGACGACGTTGTCAGGATAGTTCTTGTAGCCGACGCCGTTTGCGCCGCGCAGCAGCATCTGCAGCAGCAGGTTCGGCGCACCTTCACGCACCAGCGCCAGACGCTCCCACGGGTCTTCCGTCAGAAAGCGCATGGACACATCGAAGGTCGCACCTCCCCAGCATTCCAGGGACAGAAGCTGCGGCAAGGCCTTGGCGTAAACGCTGGAGACGCGGACGATGTCGTGGGTGCGGACACGGGTTGCCAGCAGCGACTGGTGCCCGTCGCGCATGGTCGTATCGGTCACCAGCACGCGTTTTTCATTGCGCATCCACTCGGCAAAACCCTTCGGACCCAGCTTGTCGAGGAGTTGTTTGGTGCCGTCAGGTGTCGGCTGGTCGATATAGGGAACGATGGGCGCCGGAGCATTGGCGGCAGGCTTAACACGTCCCTTGGTTTCGGGATGGCCATTAACCGTCACATCGGCCAGATAGGTCAAAAGCTTGGTCGCGCGGTCCTGTCGCTTGACCTGCTCGAACAGTTCAGGCGTCGAGTCGATAAAGCGCGTGGTGTAGGTGTTTCCGACAAAGCTCGGATGGCTGATAATGGCTTCCAGAAAGGTGAGGTTCGTCGCCACGCCACGAATACGGAATTCGCGTAGCGCACGATGCATGCGCGCGATGGCTTCGTCAGGCTGCGGAGCCCAGGCTGTCACCTTCACCAGCAACGGATCGTAATAACGGGTGATGATCGCGCCCGAATAGGACGTGCCGCCATCCAGACGAATGCCGAAGCCCGAAGCGGAACGATAGGCAGTGATACGACCGTAATCCGGAATGAAATTGTGCTCGGGGTCCTCAGTGGTGATGCGGCACTGAAGCGCATGACCGTTGAGGCGGATGTCCTTCTGCGCCGGCACACCCGATTCCGGCGTACCGATGGTTTCGCCTTCGAGAATATGGATCTGCGCCTTGACGATATCGATGCCGGTGACGACTTCAGTCACCGTGTGCTCGACCTGAATACGCGGATTGACCTCGATAAAGTAGAATTTGCCGGTATCGGCATCCATCAGATATTCGACTGTGCCAGCCCCGACATAATTGGTGGCACCGGCAATCTTCAGCGAATAATTGGCCAGTTCCTGACGGCGTTCTTCCGAAAGATAAGGCGCAGGCGCGCGCTCGACCACCTTCTGGTTACGCCGCTGGATGGAGCAGTCACGTTCGAACAGATGCACGACATTGCCATGGGTATCGCCAAGAATCTGGCTTTCCACATGGCGGGCGCGTTCCACCAGCTTTTCGAGATAGACTTCGTCCTTGCCGAAGGCAGCCTTAGCCTCGCGCTTGGCTTCCGTCACTTCACGGGCAAGGTCTTCCTTCTTTCGGATGGCGCGCATGCCGCGACCACCGCCGCCCCAGGAGGCCTTGAGCATCACGGGATAGCCGATCTCTTCAGCCATGCGCTCGACCTCGGCCATATCATCAGGCAGCGGTTCGGTTGCGGGAACGACGGGCACGCCGACGGAAATTGCCAGATTGCGCGCGGCAACCTTGTTGCCGAGACGGCGCATCGTATCTGCCGTCGGCCCGATGAAGATCAGACCCGCTTCGTTGCAGGCCTCCACGAACTCAGGGCTTTCCGACAGAAGGCCGTAACCGGGATGGATGGCATCCGCACCGGAAAGCTTGGCGACCCGGATCACTTCCTCGATCGAAAGATAGCTCTCGATCGGTCCCAGATCCTTGGCGAGATGCGGACCACGGCCAACCTGATAACTCTCATCCGCCTTGAACCGATGCAGCGAAAGCTTGTCTTCTTCTGCCCAGATCGCGACCGTTTTTATGCCAAGCTCATTGGCGGCACGGAACACACGGATCGCAATCTCCGAACGATTGGCGACAAGGATTTTCGATATTTTCAAGACGGCCTCCCAAACCTCGCAGGCACACATATATGCTGCACCGCGAAATTAAGCAGTAAACGTCACGGTTGGAAAGGGCGTTTTTGCGGATGTCCGTTCGGACGCGTCAGGCGGAAACGTTTCAGGAGATGATGCCGTGTCGAAGCGCTAGCGCCACCACATGCTGGCGGTTTCTGGCGTCGAACTTGCGCTGTATGCCATTGATGTACCAATCCACCGTGTGGCTGGAAATAGCGAGGCTTTTGCCGATGTCAGGCGAGGTCTTGCCCTGCGCTAAAAGCGTCAGCACATCCAGCTCGCGCCGGGTCAGCTGCGTAACGGAGAGATCGGGCATCGACAGCAGTTCTTCGGATTGTCCGGAAAACTCCAGAAGCCGCCAGAAGGCGGTGCGCATGGCCGTATCGACAATCGACAGTTCCGGCCCGGAGAACAGGCGGCCATCGCCGAGAATGAAGACGCCACCCAGCAAGCCGCTGCGACCATGGACGGGAAAGGCATAACCTTCGCGCAAGCCGAACCGGGCCGCATCCTGAAACAGCTTCGCCGCCCGCTTGCGCTGCGTCGCCTGCGGCAAAAGCCCCACCACATCGCGGCAGCGGAATGGCCGGTGCAACAGGCCGAGCGTGCGCTTGACCGGGTCGATATTGCCGTATTTCTTGGCGTGGTAGGCCTCTGTCCAGCCTGCGGGCAGATGCTCCGCCAGAACTTTGCCGGTAAAGGTCAAATCCTCCGCGTCCCGCCGCACCACCCGGTAGAAATTAAAGCCGAGAAGGCTGATCAAATCATGAAAGGCTGAGAGAAACCGGTCCTCGGTTTTTGCCTCGTCGCACTGAGTCAAAAACTGAAAAACATTGTGCATTGAAGCGAATACCCTGGAAGAAATGAAATAGCGTCGATGTTTGTATCAAATGAGATCTCTGCCCTGACCCCATGCTGCCCGGATCACTCGCCCATTCAGGTTCTACCTTATAAGGTAATCAAAGATTAAAACCATACCGCGAAATCTTATATTGCCGCGCCGTTGCGGCCTCACAATCGCGACATCAAGTTTTTTTGCATCACATCCGCTCGAATCCCGCTTCGTTAAGCGCGCATTCATGTGGAAAAAGCGATAAAACAACGACTTGCTCAATCTGCGTCGCTTGTGAAGCGGATGCAGTCATATCACGCTCGAAACGAGCGCTGACCGACGGACATGAAGACAGGATTTCGGAATTGACACTGTTTCAGGTTTATACGCGCGCCCTGCGCTACCTCGCCAACAACAAGTGGCGTGTCACCATCGTCGTTGTCGCAAACATTATTCTTGCAGCGATCACCATTGCGGAGCCGGTGCTGTTCGGACGCATCATCGACGGACTGTCATCCGGCTCTATCCCGGTCAATATCCTCATCCTCTGGGGAGCGTTTGCCCTGTTCAACACGGTCGCCTATGTCGCAGTCGCGCGTGAGGCAGACCGGTTGGCCCATGGACGCCGCGCGTCTTTGCTGACGGAAGCCTTCGGCCGGATCATCTCCATGCCGCTCTCATGGCATCACCAGCGTGGCACGTCCAATGCGCTACATACGCTTCTGCGCGCAAGTGAAACGCTGTTCGGCCTTTGGCTGGAATTCATGCGTACCCATCTTGCGACATTCGTTGCGCTGATTCTTCTCATCCCGACAGCCATTTCCATGGACCTGCGTCTCAGCCTTGTCTTGATGGCGCTGGGCGTCGTCTACTGGTTTATCGGCAAGTGGGTAATGGAGCGGACCAAGGAAGGTCAGGCATCGGTTGAAGAGCATTACCACACGGTCTTTGCCCACGTCAGCGATTCGATCAGCAACGTTTCTGTCTTGCACAGCTACAACCGCATCGAAGCGGAAACCAAAGCGCTGAAGTCCTTTACGGAGCGACTTCTCAGCGCGCAATATCCGGTTCTGGACTGGTGGGCCTTTGCAAGTGCGTTGAACCGGACCGCCTCTTCGGTTTCGATGATGATCATCCTCATCGTCGGTGCCATCCTGGTGAAGAACGGCGAGTTGCGTGTTGGTGACATCATCGCCTTCATCGGCTTTGCGAACTTGCTGATCGGGCGTCTGGACCAGGTCCGCGCTTTCGCCACTCAGATTTTCGAGGCTCGCGCCAAGCTCGTGGACTTCTTCAAGCTGGAAGATTCCGTGCAGGACCGTGAAGAGCCGACAGGCGCAATCGAACTCGGCAACGTCACCGGCAAGGTGGAATTCCGCAACGTCAACTTTGGCTTTGCCAACACCAAGCAGGGCGTGCATGACGTGTCCTTCACCGCCAATGCCGGCGAGACGATCGCCATCGTAGGACCTACTGGTGCGGGTAAGACCACGCTCATCAATCTGCTCCAGCGGGTCTACGATCCCAATGGCGGCCAGATTCTGGTGGATGGTACCGATATTTCCAACGTGACGCGTCAATCTCTGCGTCACTCCATCGCCACCGTCTTCCAGGATGCCGGTCTCCTCAACCGCTCCATTCGCGACAATATCCGCTTGGGTCGCGATAGTGCAACCGATGACGAAATCGCTCAGGCTGCTGCCGCAGCTGCTGCGACCGACTTCATCGACAGCAGAAACACCGGCTACATGACGCAGGTGGGCGAACGCGGCAACCGTTTGTCCGGCGGCGAGCGTCAGCGCATCGCCATTGCCCGCGCCGTGTTGAAGAATGCGCCGATCCTCGTTCTGGACGAAGCAACCAGCGCGCTCGACGTGGAAACCGAAGCCCGGGTGAAAGATGCTGTCGATGCCCTGCGCAAGAACAGAACGACCTTCATCATCGCCCACCGCCTCTCCACCGTCCGCGATGCCGATCTGGTTCTGTTCATGGATAATGGCCGCATCATCGAGAAGGGTACCTTCGATGAGCTGAGCATGCGCGGCGGTCGCTTCTCATCTCTGCTGCGGGCCTCAGGTCTGCTGAACGATGACGAGAAAACCGGTGCACCTGTTCTGTCCATGCCCGCCAAGTCGGCCTGATCGTCAAAGCCTTCGAAACATAGATACAAAAAAGCCCCGGTCGATGCCGGGGCTTTTTTATGTGCTGATCGATAATACCGAAATCAGTAATTGTCGTCTTCGTCGTCATCCTTGCGGGTCGATTTGAGCGAGCTGAGCTTGGCGAAAACGGCGTTGGCGTCGATTTCTTTTTCTTCTTCACGCTCGTAATTGTAACCGAGGCTTTCGGTCACTGCTGCCGGCTGCAGCGTCGCGTCCAGCTCTTCCTGGGTTGGAAGCGGACGGCCGCGCGATGCGCGCTCGACTTCGAGGTCGAGATCGATCTGGCTGCAAAGGCCAAGTGTGACCGGGTCCATCGGTGTCAGATTGGCCGAGTTCCAGTGGGTACGGTCTCTGATCTGCTCGATGGTGGACTTGGTCGTACCGACGAGGCGCGAAATCTGCGCGTCCTTCAGTTCGGCATGGTTGCGCACCAGCCACAAAATGGCGTTCGGGCGATCCTGACGCTTGGAAACCGGCGTATAACGCGGACCACGGCGCTTGGATTCAGGCACGCGAACCTTCGGTTCGGAAAGCTTGATCTTGTGATTGGGATTGGCTTCGGCGCGCGCGATTTCATCGCGGGAAAGCTGTCCGGTGGAGATAGGGTCGAGACCCTTGATGCCCTGTGCAGCTTCGCCATCGGCAATAGCCTTAACTTCAAGCGGATGCAGCTTGCAGAACGTGGCGATCTGATCGAACGACAGCGCGGTGTTGTCCACCAGCCAGACGGCCGTCGCTTTCGGCATGAGCAGTGTTTGAGCCATAGATACAGTCCTTCTGTCCGTCCGCTCCGGGGGCGCGGGCCGTGGATGTTAACCACTGATTTCCGGGATATGAGCGGTCTATAGCTCCATTGCATCAGAAATGCAATTCTTTGCGCAACAAATGACCTTTGTCTAATTGCCTGAGGTCACTGAACTGCTATGAATCTGGCACATGACTGGAGAAAAGGAGTCTCCGGTAATTGCAAAAGACGCGATGCGTTCTCGAGGAGGAATTCATGTCTGCCAAAATCTATCCGGTTCTGAAGTCTGCAAAAAAGAACACCCTTGTTGACAACGACA
>UCLB01000005.1 GCA_900473205.1 Hyphomicrobiales bacterium | reverse complement strand
AGGACAGAGGGGGGTATGCCGCGAACTCCGTATCAACCCGGCATGTACCGTCCTAAATCAACAAGGGAAAACAACAATAATGGCCCTCTGTAACATCCTGCCGGATATGCTGTGCAAGTTTCCGGCCCTCTCCAACGGCACCATGCGCGTGGCACGCAAGACGATTGATGACGGGTTTCGCGATCTAGTTCGAAGCTACGGCGATATCATCGATACCGTGGTGCATCCGCTGCAAATGTTTCTCAATGCGTCCGAACGGTTTTTCATTCAGACGCCTTGGATCGTCATATTTCTCGGTCTGCTGGCGCTGGTGCATCTGGCCGGACGCAGCATCCGCATCACGCTCGGCACGGCTGTCTCGTTGTGTCTGATCGGCTTTGTCGGCCTATGGCGCGATGCGATGACGACGCTGTCCATCGTGGCCATTGCGACGTTGATCGCCGTCATCATCGGTCTGCCGCTCGGCATTCTCATGGCGCGGTCCGAGCGGCTGCAACGCTTCATCAATCCCACGCTGGACGTGATGCAGACGATGCCGAGCTTCGTCTATCTCATTCCCGTTGTCGTCATATTCGGCATCGGCAAGGTGCCGGGACTGATTGCGGTCGTCATCTATGCCGTACCGCCGATGATCCGCCTGACCAATCTGGGCATTCGCATGGTAGACCGGGAAACGCTGGAAGCGGCTGATGCCTTCGGCTCCTCCAACACCCAGAAGCTGTTCAATGTGCAGCTGCCATTGGCGCTGCCCACCATCATGACCGGCATCAACCAGACCATCATGATGTCGCTTGCCATGGTCGTTGTCGCCTCCATGGTTGGCGTCGGCGGGCTGGGCAAGAACGTGCTTCAGGCCATCAACAACCAGTTCTTCACAATCGGCTTTCTGAATGGATTTGCGCTGGTGGCCATCGCCATCATGTTTGACCGCGCAAGCCAGGCCTTCGGCAAGCGTCTGCAGAAATACCGCGAGGTGCAACATGGCTAACGGCATTGAAATCAAGAATCTCTACAAGATTTTCGGCAAGCACCCCGAGAAACATCTCGAGGCCGTTCGAAACGGTATGAGCAAGAGCGAACTGAACGATGTGCACAATCACGTTCTGGGCCTCAACAACATCAACATCACCATGCCCGGCGGCAAGATTACCGTGGTCATGGGGCTCTCGGGTTCCGGCAAGTCCACGCTGATCCGCCACATCAACCGGCTGATCGAGCCGACGGCGGGTGAAGTGGTATATGACGGGCAGGATATCTGCTCCATGAGCGGCTCTGACCTGCGCGATTTCCGCCGCCACAAGACCGCTATGGTGTTCCAGAAATTCGGCCTGCTGCCGCACCGAACCGTGCTGGAGAACAGCGTTTACGGTCTGGATATTCAGGGCGTATCGCGCAAGGAGAGCATCGAGAAAGGCCGTTACTGGCTGAACCGGGTCGGCCTCGACGGGTACGAGGACTATTACCCCAACCAACTGTCCGGCGGCATGCAGCAGCGCGTGGGCCTTGCCCGGGCGCTGACCAATGATGCCGACATTCTGCTGATGGATGAGGCCTATTCCGCGCTCGACCCGCTGATCCGCGTCGATATGCAGACCATGCTGCTGGACCTTCAGCAGGAACTGAAGAAGACCGTCGTCTTCATCACCCACGATCTGGACGAAGCGCTGCGGCTGGGCGACCATATCGCAATCCTGAAAGACGGCGAGATGGTGCAGCAGGGTGATGGCCAGAGCATCATTCTGTCCCCGGCAAACGAATATGTCAGCGACTTCGTGCGCGACGTGAACCGTGGCCGCGTGTTGCAGGCAACCACCGTGATGGACCCGGTCATGACAGCGCCCGAGAGCATGTCGGTTCTGGAAACGGACACGCTGGAAAACATCGCCCGCGATATGACCGATGCCAACGAGACCACCGCCCATGTGGTGGACGAAGACGGCAAGCCGGTCGGCAGCATCGGCATCGAAACGCTGGTGGCCGCCATGGTGACGCCTGCAACGCAGGAAGCGGAACCGACGGAGCAGGCAGCGCCTGAGCCGGAGGAAACGGAAAAGAAGATCGCCTGATCCCCGACTCACCCCTCCGCGACTCACGTTGCGGAGGGCAACTGACGTAAGGGAATCGGCTCGCACGGGCATATTTCGCGCTTTTGCAACCCCAAAATGCGAAAACGAAGCAGCACTTTCCATGCTGTCAAGCGAAGAACTGGCATCAAACGCAATCACGCAAGTTTCGCACAAGGTTCAGCGGTTAATAAATCGTTAATTGATCTTGGAAGAGGCTTTGCAATGAATATCGATAATAATATCGGCGGCTCTGCGCATCAAAGCCGCTCTCACCATATTGAAAAGAGACAGACGGAATCGGTTGCGCCCGAGCAGCAGCAGGCCGCCCTTAGCGGCAGCAAGATTTCCTTCGTGAATGCACTTGAATCCACGTCGCTTGCCAATGTCCTCTGGACCGTCAACAGCGACGCGACCGCAGACGCGCCTGCCACGCAGAGCACGATCGAAGCGACCATGCCGCTGGACAGCGCCTGGCTTCGTCAAGCCTATACGGAACATTGATCTCTGCACGACTCAGACTGCCCACACTGCGTTTACGTGGCCAGCAAGCATATTTTTGATTAACAGTTGATTAATTGATGAAGAGGCCGCGCTCAAAGTTTTCGCGCCGCTCCACATTCACTCTCTGCGGCTTGCATTATGACGCCGTGCACCAAACTCCCCGTGCTGTGCTTGTCATAGAAACCGATCAAGCCGGATGGGCAGCATCGATCTCCACCGTAATATGCGACAGTTCATGGATCGCTGCGAGTTTCTGCCGATAGAATGACGGCGCTTGCGGTGACGGCGACTTGATGGCGACGATGGCCGCATGATGCCCCGGCCCCACCTGCCAGACATGCAGATCGGTAATCCGCTCGTCCGCCGTTTCGACAGCACTTCGAATTTCCTGCGACAAATCCTGCGCTTCAGGGGCTGCATCCACCAGCACGGAAGCGGTAGAGCGCAGCAGACACCAGGACCAACGAGCAATGACGATGCCACCGACAATGCCCATGGCGGGATCGAGGAATGTCCAGCCGTTCCATTTGCCGAGCAGCAAAGCGACGATGGCGAGAACCGATGTCAGCGCGTCTGCCAGAACGTGCAAGTAAGCAGAGCGGAGATTATTGTCCTTGCTGCCATGATTGTCGTGGTGAGCGTGGTCGCCATGATGGGCATGGCTTCCATGGTGCGCGTGGCTGCCATGTTCATGACCGTGATGATGGTGGTGGTGGTCGTCCTTCAGCAGCCATGCGCTGACGAGATTGGCGACGAGGCCGATGGCAGCAACCGCGATGGCCTGATTAAAATCGATCTCGACAGGCGAAAAGAAACGCAGCAGGCTTTCCCAGGCAATCATCAGAGCCGCAACGCCCAAAACGACCGCACTGGCGAAACCGGCGAGATCGCCGAACTTCCCGGCGCCGAAGGTGAAACGGGCGTTCCTGATCTGCCGGCGGGCATAGAGATAGGCGAGCGCCGAAATCAGCATCGCGCCAGCATGGGTCGCCATGTGCCAGCCATCAGCCGTCAAAGCCATGGAGCCGAACCAGCTGCCCGCCGCAATTTCCGCCACCATCATCGCCGTGGTCAAGGCGATGACCGCCCAGACCCGGCGCTCGTTGCGATCGTGGTTCTCGCCGAGAAAGACGTGGCTATGCGTGCCGGATGCGTGGGAATGGTCAGTCGTTGCGGTCATGGCGCACCTTTATCGAATGTAAGTTTTGAGAACCTGCGCCAGCTCTTCCGTGGCGCGCGCACGCTCGTCTTCGTTTTCGGCGTGCAGGACGTGTTCGTGCAGATGCTCCAGCATCACCTCCCCCGTCAGACCGGACAGTGCACCGCGCACGGACGCCAGCAGTTGCAGCACCTCGCCACAGGGCTTGCCGCCTTCCAACGCCCGCTCAACCGCCTCCATCTGCCCTTTCAGGCGGCGCGTGCGGGCCAGCAGCTTGTCTTTATTCTGGATGGTGTGTGACATGAGGTTCTTCCATATAGTATAGGGGGGTATACTATATCATAGAGTTGCGACAGGCAATCCATTCAAAACACAACTTTTGCGCAAGCTGACGATGGCATGACTCAACTCTCAAATTTTAAGGGAGAGTTTGCATGACCGTCTATCCAGTCCCTTCGTCCGACCAATATTATCTGGGATACGCAGGCCAAAAAGCCGATGACGAACCCGGCGCACAATTCCAGTTCGCGCTCGAGGAACAAGCCTCGGACACGGAGGAGCAAACTGGTCCGGTGTCCTTGTGGGATTACCAGGGGCCGACCTCCACCGTGTCCATTTCCAGCGCTTTATGGGAACTCGACAGTAAAAAAGAGCCGGAGACCATCGAGGACAAGCAAAAGACTCTCGATGCGAAATCCAAGGCACTCACCGAGGAATTTCTGAATTCTCGGAAATGACGCCTGCAGAAAAAATCCGTGCCATCGTGCTGGGGGATTTGGAATTAACAGAGGAGAAACTGGCTGCGCTTCCGCCGGAAGAGCGTCAGGCGATAGAGGATATGATTAAAGAGGCGATCGAGCGTGCGCTTGGCATCGACCAGATTGCCGGATCGTCAGGCACGACAGACACGGTAGATGGTTTGCAGACCAAGTAATTGACGACGCCCTGCATCTCATTGCGCCAACCGCTCCTCATATCTATATCTCTATAAGCTATAGATATGAGGAGCGGTCATGTATTCCATCGGCGATCTTTCGCGACACACCGGCGTCAAGGTGCCGACCATTCGCTATTACGAGCAGATGGGCTTGTTGCGCGCGGCGGAACGGTCAGAAGGCAACCAGCGACGGTATGAAAAGACCGATCTGGAACGGCTTGCCTTCGTGCGCCATGCCCGCGACCTTGGCCTCAACATCGATGCCATTCGCGAGCTGATCGCGCTCAGCCAGCACCGCGAAATGCCCTGCGATGGCGCAGATCGCATCGCCGCCGATCATCTGGTGAGCGTGCGGGAAAAGATCGCCAAGCTGAAGAAGCTGGAACACGAGCTGGAGCGGATCGTCTCCCATTGCGACGGTCATTCGATCGAGGATTGTTATGTGATCCGTGCGCTATCGAACCATGCCCTGTGTGAACACGAGCATTGAGGGCCTCTAACGTCTTTGCTTGTTAGATCGCTTCCAGTTCCTGACGATGTCGGTACATGGCGAGAAACCGCCGATAGTCGCGGTCGTAACGGCCCGCCGCCTTGTCGGAGCGGCGCTCCTCTCCCCCCGGATACATGGCAACACCAGCCGCCGCCAATCCTTTATGCACACCGCCCGCAGATGCCGCCGTCATGGCCGTGCCGAGCAGCACGGCGTCGGCAGTTGCCGGGACGACGATGCGTTTTCCGGTAACGTCGGCGTACAGCTCCATGAGAATGGGATTACGCACATGGCCGCCGGTCACATGCAGCGTGTCCACCCTGTAGCCGAAGCCTTCCATCGCATCCAGCACATGTCTAGCTCCCAGCGCGATGGAGACCGCGGTGCGCCAATAGAGGCGGCAGAGGCTGTCGAAGGAGGTGTCGAGCGTCAGCCCGCTGACGACGCCACGGGCATGCGGGTCGGCAAGCGGCGAGCGGTTGCCGTGAAAATCCGGCAGGACATGCAGATGTTCCGCAAACATCTCGCCTTCCGCTTGGCGCAAAGACAGCACGCGGTCCACGATACGGGCATGGAGCGCCGAGGTGGGCTCACCGCCTGCGGCATGCATGCGCACAACATGATCCAGCAGCGCGCCGGTGGCCGATTGTCCGCCTTCCACCAGCCAATGGCCGGGAAGCACCGCCTGCCAATACGGCCCCCAAAGGCTGTGGCCCGGCATGCGCTTTGGTGTCAGCGTGACGAGGCAACTGGATGTCCCTGCAATCAATGCGACATTGCTGCCGACATCCGATTGCAGGCTGCCGCCGAGCGCACCCAGCGCACCCGCATAAGCATCGATCATGCCTGCTGCAACTTCGCAGCCGGTGTCTAGGCCCAGTTCTTCAGCCGACTGAGGGGAAAGCTTGCCGACGCTCTGGCCGGGTTCGACTGTTTCTTTGGGAAGGTTGCCCCGCTCAAGGAGATCGCCGACACCGGCCATTTCGAGATAGTCCTCGCTCCAGCCCTTTCCTTCATGCGCCAGGAAATTCCATTTGGCCGTGAGCGTACAGTTCGAGCGCTTCGCGCTACCGCTGGCCTTCCATGTCAGGAAGTCGGCCAGATCGAAGAAATATCCGGCCTTGGCCCAACTGTCCGGCAGATGTTTCTTTAGCCACATCAGCTTGGGCATCTGCATTTCCGGGGAGATCGATCCGCCTGCAAAATCCAGAACGGGGTGGCCGGAGGTGCTCAGAAAATCGGCCTGCGCAATGGCGCGGTGATCGAGCCAGACGATGGTGTCGAAGCGGTCTTCGCCTGTCGTGGAGACCGTGACTTGCTCACCCTGCGGCCCGCGAACGACGAGCGAACAGGTGGCATCGAAACCGATGGCCGCAACAGAGGATGCGGGAATGGCGGCATCTGCCATGGCGTGACGCACGACGAAACAGACGGCATTCCAGATATCGGCGGAATCATGCTCGGCGTGGTTTTCCTTAGGGCGCTGCATGATGATGGGGTGGGTAGCCCGCGCAATCAGCCTGCCGCCCGCATCGAAAACGCCAGCGCGAGCGCTGCCCGTGCCGACATCGACAGCAACAAGATGTTGACGCATCAAGCTAAATTCCCATCCCTCAATCGCGACCTTTCAGCATGGGTGCCGATGGCACCCGCAGCCGCTAACTCCGCGCAGTTTGATCGGCCACAAGTTGGACCAAATCCGGCATGGCGTCAAACACCAGATCGGGTTTCAGGCTGGCAATATGGTCACGAAATGCCGGGAAACGGGCGTGGGAGCCGCCGGTGAAGGCAAAGACGCGCATTCCTGCCGCCTTGGCAGCGGTAATTCCGGCGGGGCTGTCTTCGATGACGATGCAATGGCTGGGGTCCACCTGCATCTGGCCTGCCGCGTGGAGGAAAAGATCGGGGGCTGGCTTGCCGTTTTTGACCATCGTCGCGCTGAAAATATGCGGTTCGAGCTTGTCCAGTAAACCGGTGAGGCCAAGGGAATAGCGAATGCGCTCTGGCTGGCTGGAGGACGCAACACAGCGCGGCACGGACAGGCGATCAAGCGTCTCCGCCATTCCGTCTATCGCTTTCAACTCGTCGCGAAAACGCTGAAAGAGTTCGCTGCGCATATGCTCGAGAAAATCGATATCTGTCTCGACACCATACTCGTCCCAAAGCGTCGCCGTCATGCTAGCAACGCTGCGGCCGAGGAAACGCTGATAGGCTTCCTCTTCGGTGATCTGGACGCCCTGATGGGCGACCATGTCGATCAACACTGCTATGGAAACCGGCTCGCTATCCACGAGAACGCCGTCGCAATCAAAGATCAGCAAAGGCGCGTTCCCGGTTTGCATGGCACATCTCTTTTTGTCAGCTGACGAGTTTGTTTTGAAGGTAAAGTTCAAGCGTTTCAGCCGTACCCTTCTCCCACAACGTCTTCAAGGCATGGGCGAAGCGTTTGCGGAAAAGGTCAGATTTGGCGACCTCGCCGAAGATATCGTCCAGCGCCAGAAACGCCATCGGATCGTCCTTGGCCTTGATGGCGGCGGCCTGAAGGCGTTCGGCACTGGCATCGTTGAAGACGATCTTTGCGCCGCTATCGGACGTGCCGTGGAAATAACGGCACCAGAGCGCCGAGACCAGCGACAAGCCAACGATATCATCACCCTTTTCAAGACGATCTGCCGTGGATGGAAGGATGAATTTCGGCTGGCGGTTGGAACCATCCTGCGCTAGGCGTGGAATGGTATCGCCAATCTTGGGGTTGAGGAACCGCCGCTCGATCAGATCGAAATATTCGTTGAGATCGGTATTGGGCACCGGCGGAATGATCGGGATGATCTCCTCCTTTTCCAGCTTGGCAAGGAAGGCGCGGATCAGCGGATGTTCCATCGCCTCGTGCACAAAGTGGATGTCGAGAAGCGCTGCCGGGTAGGCAATCGCTGCATGGCCGCCATTCAGGATGCGGATTTTCATGTGCTCGTAAGGTGCGACTTCGGGCACGAACTGCACGCCGACCTTTTCCAGCGCCGGACGACCAGCGGGGAAATTGTCTTCCATCACCCACTGCTTGAACTCTTCGCAGAAGACCGGCCAATTATCGTCGATACCGAAATCATCGCGGGCAATATCGCGCTCGCGATCACCCGTGGCAGGGGTGATGCGGTCCACCATGGAATTGGGGAAGGAAACGGTGTCGCTGATCCAGTTGGCAAAGGCGGGATCGGAGAGTGCTGCAAGCCCGACGACGGCGTTTTTCGTAACCTTGCCATTGTGCGGAATATTATCGCAGGACATGACGGTAAAGGGCTGGATACCCTTGTCCTTACGGGCTTTCAGGCCAGCGACGATAAGGCCGAAGACCGTCTTGGGAGACGCTGGGTTCTTGCCATCTTCGGCAATGGCCGGGTGCTGCGGATTGAACGTGCCTGACGCATCGATGAAATAACCACCTTCGGTAATGGTCATAGAGACGATGCGGATTTTCGGATCGGCGAGCGTTTCGATGGTGGCTGCGGTGTCACCGATCTTGAGAATATCGATCATCGGGGCGGTGACGCGCGCGCTGGTGCGGTTGTTGTCCTGCTCCACCACCGTCGTCAGGAAATCCTGTGCCGCGAGCTTCTCGCGCATGACGGTGTCAGATGGCAGAACGCCTGCGCCGATGATGGCCCAATCATGATCGGCACCGGTGTTGAACAGATCGTCCAGATAGATTGCCTGATGGGCGCGGTGGAAATTGCCCACGCCGAAATGCACGATACCGGCGGAAAGGTCGCTGCGGGAATAGGACGGAACGGAGGCCGTTGCCTTGACCTGATCGAGCGTTGCGAGCGAGAGTTTTGATGTCATGAGACGATCCTCGAATTTCCTGTCATGGAGCAATCGCGAAGGCTGGTCGCTGATGCGGCCAGCCATGAGGCGATGCGGTCTGCGCTTAGATGGCGAGACCCTTGCTATCGAACTTGTGGATTTTGCTGTCATCCGGCGTGATGAAGACGGTATCGCCATGCTGACACGCAAACTCGCCACCGGCACGGGCGGTGATCATGCCGATGTCATCGACATTGATGTGGATGAACGTGTCGGAGCCCAGATGTTCGGCAACCGCGACCGTGCCCTTCCACACACCGCTGTCCTTGGACAGCAGCAGATGTTCCGGGCGAACGCCGACCGTATCAGCACCCTTGGCTTGAGCGTAAGCACCTTTGACGAAGTTCATGCGCGGCGAGCCGATGAAGCCCGCGACGAAGAGATTGCGCGGCGTCTTGTAAAGCTCCATCGGCGAGCCGACCTGTTCGATATTGCCGCGATTGAGCACGACGATCTTGTCGGCCATGGTCATGGCTTCCACCTGGTCGTGGGTGACATAGATCATCGTCGTCTTCAGCGTATTGTGCAGTTCGGAAATTTCCAGCCGCATCGTGCCGCGCAGGGACGCATCGAGGTTGGACAGGGGTTCATCGAAAAGAAACGCCGAGGGTTCGCGCACAATGGCGCGACCGATGGCAACGCGCTGGCGCTGACCGCCGGACAGTTGCGATGGACGACGGTCGAGATAGTCGGTCAGGTTCAGCACGCTTGCGGCATCATTGACCTTCTTGTCGATGACGGCCTTGTCGAGCTTGGCCATTTTCAGGGGAAAGCCGATATTGTTGCGCACGCTCATATGCGGATAAAGCGCGTAGGACTGGAACACCATGGCAAGGCCGCGTTCTGCCGGTGCGCGTTCGCTGACATCCTTGCCATCGATGATGATCTGACCACCGGTGACATCCTCAAGGCCTGCGATGAGGCGCAGAAGCGTGGACTTGCCGCAGCCGGACGGGCCGACGAAGACCACGAACTCGCCGTCTTCGATATCGAGATCGATGGAGGGGATGACCTTGGCTTCACCAAAGACCTTGGAAACTTTTCTGAGGGAAATGCTGCCCATTTTCTTATTCCTTATTTCACCGCGCCGAAGGTCAGGCCACGAACGAGTTGTTTCTGGGAGAACCAGCCAAGCACGAGGATCGGCGCAATCGCCATCATCGAAGCGGCAGACAGCTTCGCCCAGAAAAGACCCTGCGGGCTGGAGAAGGAGGCGATGAAGGCCGTCAGCGGTGCGGCATTGGTGGTGGTGAGACGAATGGTCCAGAAGGATTCGTTCCACGCCAGAATGATGTTGAGAAGAAGCGTCGAGGCAATGCCGGGGATCGCCATCGGCGTCAGCACATAGACGATCTCGTTCCAGAGCGACGCACCATCCATGCGGGATGCTTCGAGAATTTCACCCGGAATTTCCCGGAAGTAAGTGTAGAGCATCCACACCACGATCGGCAGATTGATGAAGGTGAGCATGATGGTGAGGCCGATGCGTGTATCGAGCAGACCGGCATTGCGGAAGATCAGGTAAATCGGCACCAGCACTGCCACCGCAGGCATCATCTTGGTGGAGAGCATCCACATCAGAATATCCTTGGTGCGCTTGGTGGGCGAAAACGCCATGGCCCAGGCCGCAGGGATCGCGATCAGAAGTGCCACGATGGTCGACCCGACGGACAGGATCACCGAGTTCATGAACGGTTTGAAGTAATCCCGCTGCGTGTTGACGGTGATGTAGTTTTCAAACGTGCCCGATGGCCAGAGGCTGAAACCCGCAATGGCTTCCGGCTCCGTCTTCAGCGATGTGACGAAGGCGTAGAGGATCGGGAAGAACAGCAGGAGCGCGATAACCCAGGCGGCAATGGTGAAGCCGATTTTGGAGCGTGTCGAGACTTTACGAGCCATGATCCTGTCTCCTATCGATCGAGGTTCTTGCCGACGGCGCGCATCAGGAAGATGGCGACGACGTTTGCAAGGATGACGGCGATGATGCCACCGGCGGACGCTCCACCCACATCATAGCCCAGCAGCGCCGTGCGATAGATGAGGAAGGCGAGATTGGTCGAGGCGTAGCCCGGGCCACCATTGGTGGTGACGAGGATTTCCGCGTAGACGCCGAGCAGGAAGATCGTCTGGATGAGAATGACGACAGTGATGGCCCGCGCCAAATGCGGCAGCGTCAGATAGATGAAGCGGCTGAAGAAGCTTGCGCCATCCATTTCAGCGGCTTCCTTCTGCTCGCCATCCAGCGACTGAAGCGCCGTCAACAGGATGAGTGTCGCGAAAGGCAGCCACTGCCAAGCGACGATGATGACGATGGACAGCAGCGGAAACTGCGAGAACCAGTCTATCGGCTGAAATCCGAAGAACCTTGATAGGTCCGCCAGCACCCCGTAACCGGGATGCATGATCATGTTCTTCCAGACGAGAGCCGCAACCGGCGGCATGACGAAGAAGGGCGAGATGACCAGAATGCGCACGATGCCCTGCCCGAAAATGGGCTGGTCCAGCAACAGCGCAATGCCGATGCCGCCGATGACCGTGATCATCAGCACGCCACCGACGATAACAAGCGTATTCCAGATGGA
Organism: Hyphomicrobiales bacterium; assembly: GCA_900473205.1. Lineage (GTDB taxonomy): Bacteria > Pseudomonadota > Alphaproteobacteria > Rhizobiales > Rhizobiaceae > Agrobacterium. The sequence goes on along the minus strand of UCLB01000005.1, from coordinate 90,703 downwards.
CTGAAAGAAGGCCGGGTCGGTGTAGAAATACTGGTAATTGAACAGGCCAGCGAAGCTGACATTGGCCGGGTTCAGCAGATTGTAATTCTGAAAGGAATACCACAGCGTCATCGACAGTGGCACGATCATCCAGACCAGAAGCAGGATGACCGACGGCGCCATCATGATCCGCGCCAGGTTCTTGGTGTTTTGCGTCGCCATCGGATGGCTTCCTCCCCGATTTTTAGAACCTGCGCTCTGGAAGACCCCTCCCCAACCCCTCCCCACAAGGGGGAGGGGCTTAACCCAGCCGCCCAATTTGGAGAGTGATCGAGACCTTGGCCACAGGGTTTCTCCCCCCTTGTGGGGGAGATGGCCGGCAGGCCAGAGGGGGTTCTTTTTTGTTTTTACAGGCTATGTCTCACGGATCAGTACCCGCCGCCCGGCCCTTGAGGCCGGACGGCGATCTTCGGGAGGATTACTTGATGTATCCCGAGCGGGTCATTTCGCGCGTGGCCGTGGACTGTGCGCTGGCCAAGGCATCATCGACGCTGGATTGCCCAGCAACAACCGCCGAGAACAACTGACCGACCGTTGTGCCGAGCGACTGGAACTCAGGAATGGCCACGAACTGACCGCCTGTGTAAGGCACCGGCTTCACCGTTGGCTTGGTGATATCAGCCGCGTTCATCGCAGCCAGCGTCGGTGCTGCAAAGCCTGCCGCTTTTTCGTAATCCGCGTTCTTGTAGAGTGAGGTACGCGTGCCCGGAGGAACGTTGGCCCAGCCATCCTTGGATGCGACGAGCTGCGTGTAGTCCTTGCTGGTTGCCCAGGCGATGAACTTTTCAGCGGCGTCAGCCTTCTTCGAGCTCTTCGGAATGGCGAGGTTCCAGGACCAGAGCCAGTTGCCGTGGTTCTTCAATTCACCATGCGTCGGGAACAGCGCGTAGCCAACCTTGTCGGCAACCTTGCTATCCTTCGGGTTCGACACGAAGGATGCAGCCACCGTGGCATCGATCCACATGCCGCATTTACCCTGCTGGAACAGCGTCAGGTTTTCGTTGAAGCCGTTGGAGGAGGCACCGGACGGACCGGCATCCTTCATCAGGTCAACGTAGAACTGAAGCGCATTCTTCCATTCAGGCTGATCGAACTGAGGCTTCCAGTTTTCATCGAACCAGCGACCACCAAAGGAGTTGGTGAGAGCCGTGATGAAGGCCATGTTTTCGCCCCAGCCGGCCTTGCCACGAAGGCACATGCCGTTGATGTCGGCCTTACGGTCGGTGATCTTGCGGGCTGCGTCGCCAATGAATTCCCATGTCGGGTTTTCCGGCATCTTCAGGCCTGCTTTTTCAAACAGATCCTTGCGATACATGATCATGGCGGATTCGCCGTAGAATGGTGCGGCATAAAGTTTGGAATCGACAGTCAGACCGCCCTTGATCGATGGCAGCATGTCAGCGACATCATAGTTATCGCCGAGCTTTTCGAGCGGCAGAAGCCAGCCCTGCTTGGCCCAGATCGGAACTTCATAGTTGCCGATGGTCATGATGTCGTATTGGCCGCCATTGGTGGCGATATCGGTGGTGACGCGTTCACGCAGGACGTTTTCTTCCAGCGTGACCCATTCAACCTTGATATCGGGGTTTTTGGCGGTGAATTCGGATGTCAGTCCCTGCATGCGGATCATATCGCCGTTATTGACGGTGGCGATGGTCAGCGTTTCTGCGGAAGCGAGGCCCGAAAAGGCGAGAGCCGAGCACGCGCCCAGCAGAAGTGTCTTCAAAGTCATGATCTTCCTCCCAGAAGAAGTTTGTGAGCATTCGCTTTGCTCTAGGGCAATTACTCACTTTTGGGAGACGGAAGTCAAGCACCTACCTGCGCTGCGATGCACAAGGAATAGCTAACATACTGGTTTTACAATGATATTTCTGCTCAGTTTCTGAGCAAATACTCAGCCGAAGCCTCGTCCGTAATCACGCCATTGAGCAGCCCGCCGCGCAACGCAGCGAGAATGGCAGGTGATTTTTGCTTGCCCTGGGCAATGCCGATGACCGTGCTTGTTTCGCGCGGCGGCAGGGGAACGGAGGCGACACGATCATTGATCGGCGTGTCGAGAAACTGGCCGTCGCGATCGAAAGACCAGCCGCAAATCTCGCCCGCACCACCCTTGGCAATCAGGTCGCGCATCTCCTGAACCTCAAGAAATCCATCGACGCAGAGCGGCGCGTCCTCTGCCAATTGGCCCACGCCGACGAAGGTGACATTGGCGGCGGCGCCCAGTGCCAGTGTGGAGCGCACCATGGACTGCTCATGCAGCAATTCCCGCTCTTCCGCAGACGAGCAGAGAACCGGCAAGGGCATGGGAAAGTGCCGGGCCTTGATGGCATCGGCCATGCTGAAGATGACGTTGTAATAGGCAGCAGAGCCATCCGGCCCGATATTGCCGGTGAGCGACACGATGCGGTGTTGCGGGCATTCCATCGGCGGCAGCTGATCGACCGCCGCTTTCAGCGTTCGGCCCGTACCGATGGCGAGCACGATGGGATCGGTCTTGCGCAACCAGCGTTCGATTTCCGCCGCTCCCGCCTCGGCAATGCCGACAGTGGAGGACACGCCCGCCGGATCACTCGGCACGACCTCTACATATTTCAATGAAAACCGCTCGCGCAGGGCCTCGCTTTTTTCGAGGCAGGCGGCAATGGGATGATCGAGCCGGACCTTGATCAGACGTTCGGCAACCGCCAATGACACGAGGCGCTGCGCCGACTGGCGGGAAATGCCCATGGCGCTGGCGATCTCATCCTGCGTGCGACCGGCAACATAATAGAGCCACCCGGCCCGCGCCGCGTCGTCTAGCCGTCCACCTGTCTCGGATCGTCTGGCCATATGCCTGCCCTTACGCCATCATCCCCACTGTGCTGACATTTTTTCAACGCCCATGTCAAACGCGGCAAGGCAAGCTCAGCCCAACAATGGTCCGATAACGAAATAAAATGCGGCCTTTGTGATGCCATAGATCACGCCGCTGACGATGGCCACCGAGACAACTGAGAGGACACCGCCCAACAGCGCAAACAGGCCATCGCGTTCCAGAAGAGCGAAGGAAAAACAACAGATTGCGATGGCGGGCAGGATATTGCCGAGCGGAATGGGCAAGGTCAGAATGACGGCGAGCAGCAGACAGATGAGGCCGATCACCCGCTCAAAAACCGGCGACAGCAGGCCTTCCATGCGCGGGCGCAGCAGCTTTTGCACCCACAGCAAGACAGGAACGATCTTCTGCACGACACGGGCAAAATCTTCGCACGCCAGCGAGCGATCCGCAATGACGCGCGGCAGCCACGGGCTTTTGCCTGCGAAAAGCTGGGCGGCGAGGAAGACGAGAGGCGTGCCTGTAATGGCCGATGTGCCCGGCGGTGTGGGCACGATGTTGGGCAGCGCAAAGACCAGCATCAGCGCCCCGAAGGCGCGATCACCCATCGCAGACAGAAGATCACCGACGGAGATGCGCGCACGGCTTTCATCGCCCGCCAGCGCTTGCAGAATATCGACAAGGCCGACAGGGGTCTCGGCAGGTTCCGCTAGGGTCGGCTCGGCATCATCGACCGATAGAGCAGGATTGTCCGACAGGCGCAGCATGGGTTCTAAACTCCGAAATGACGGCCCGCTGTAGCAGATCAATGGCGGCAGCAATACGACATCCGCCTCACATTGTCGTTGGAGAGCCCTATCGCCGGGTTTTCGGGTCGAGCACATCTCTGAGACCATCGCCCAGAAGATTGAAGCCGAGAACCGCCAGGGCGATGGCTAGGCCGGGGAGGATGGCAAGCCATGGCGCGGCGGACAGATAGGTCTGCGATTCCCACAACATCCGCCCCCAGGTGGGTGCAGGCGGCGGCATGCCGAGGCCAAGGAAGCTGAGGCCCGCTTCGGTGAGAATGGCGAGCCCTAGTTGGATGCTGACCTGCACGATGATGAGGTTGGTGAGGTTGGGCAGGATATGGGTAAACGTAATGCCGCCCCTGCCCCGCCCCAGACTTTCCGCCGCAAGCACGAAATCCCGCGCCCATAATTGCAGCGCCGCAGCACAGGTCAACCGGGCAAACACCGGCACCATGAAAGTGGCGATGGCGACGATGGCGGTGAAGCGACCGGAGCCGATGAAGGCACCCAGCATCATGGCTGAAAGGATGGGCGGCAGCGCGAAAATGATATCGCAGAGCCGCATCAGTAGAGCTTCGACGACACCGCGTTGTGCGGCGGCACACACGCCAACCAGCGTGCCGATGGTGGCCCCGATGGCAACCGCCATGACGGCGGTGGAAAGAGAATTCCACGCCCCGACCATCAGCATTGAGAGAATATCACGCCCGAAATGATCCGTACCCAGCAGGCCCTGCGCCAGCGGTGGTTTGAGCTTGGCGACGATGTGCATTTTCGTCGGCACCTGCGGCGTCCAGACGAGCGAGAGCAGCGCGATGGCGAGCAGCGTGCCGGTGATGATGGAGCCAGTCAGGAGGGTGGCACTGCGGCGATTGAAACGTCTCATGCGGCACGCGCCCGCAATCGGGGATCGATCAGCAGATAGGCCATATCGACAAGGAAGTTCATTGATATGACCAGCGCGCAGAAGAGCAGCACGACCGATTGCATGACGACGATGTCGCGCTGGGTCAGCGCCTGATAGGCGAGACGCCCGAGACCGGGCAGGTTGAAGACGTTTTCCACCAGCACCGTGCCTGCGATCAGAAAGGTGAATTGCAGGCCGATCATCGTCACGACAGGAATCAGCGCATTGGGCAGAACGTGTTTCCACAGCGTCGGCCCCTCACCGATGCCCTTGGCACGGACGGTCCGCACAAAATCCTCACCCATCACCTCCAGCATGGCCGAGCGGCACACCCGTGTCAGCACGCTGGCCTGCGAGAAGGCCAGCGCCACCGCCGGAAGCACCAGCGCCTTCAATGCCGGGCAAAACCCCGCCTGCCAGCCGGGAAAACCGCCTGCGGGCATCCAGCCCAGCGTGGTGGAGAAGAGAAGGATCAGCAGCAGCCCGACCCAGAAGCCGGGAACGGCAATGCCCGCATGGGAAAACAGACCGCAGAGAAAATCGATGACGCCACCTCTGTAGCGCGCGGCAAGGACTCCCAACGGCAGGGCAATGAGGATGGACAGGCCGACGGCGATGAGCGCGAGTGGGAGGGTGACCGTGAGCCTCCCGAGGATGAGCCCGGCCACTGGGACGCCGTAGGTATAGGATTGCCCCAGATCGCCCCGCGCGATGGCCGCGAGCCACTGCAGGTAACGCAGCAGGAGAGGCTGATCGAGGCCCATCTGTTTTTGCAGCGCTGCGAGCGTATCTGGACTGGCCGAGGTGCCGAGCATGATGGCGGCTGGGTCGCCGGGGAGCAGGCCCATGACGAAGTAGATGAGGAAGGATACGGCGAGCAGGGTGATGAGGAGGGTTAGGATGCGTTTGGAGATGAGGGCGATCATGCGGGTGCCCGGTCTATAGGGTGGTGGGTGGGGTTTACCCCCCTCTGTCCTGCCGGACATCTCCCCCTCAGGTGGGGAGATCGGAAAGACGCGCCTTCGTCACCCAATCCGCAACGTTCAAGATGGGCGACAGCGAACCACGAGTCGATCTCCCCCCTTGAGGGGGAGATGTCCGGCAGGACAGAGGGGGGTAAACCACACCCACCGCCATTATACGGCAAACACACCATCACTCTTCCCAATGCACATCCGTCAGCACATTCGACGGGATCGGCTCATTTTCCCAAAGCCCCTGAATCTTCTTGTCCCAAACCCCAAGCTTCGGCATCACAAACAGAAACAGTGCAGGTACATCCTGCGCCAAAATCTTCTGCGCGTCCTTATACAAGTCCTCCTGCTGCGAAGGATCAGACGTCAGCTCGACGTTCTTGATGATCTCGTTGAAGGTCGGGTTCTTGTAGTTGAAGTAGTAGGGATCGCGCGAAAAAATATCGATATCCATCGGCTCGGCATGGGCGACGATGGTCATTTCGTAATTGGCGCCTTTGAGAACATCCGACACCCATTTTCCGGGAAATTCCGTGGTTTCGATGTTCATCGTTACGCCGATTTCGGCAAACATGGCTTGCAGGACCTGTGCGCTGCGCTGGGCATAGGCCATCTGCGGCGCCTTGATGGTGAAGGTAAGGCCGTTGGGATAACCGGCTTCCGCCAGCAACGCCTTGGCCTTTTCTACATCATACGGGAAGACGCCAGTCGTATTGATATAGCCACGATCATTGGGCGTGTAATGGCTGCCGATGGCCGTGCCGAAGCCTGACCATGCGCCTTCGATCACGGTTTCGCGGTCCACCGCCATCATCAGCGCCTGACGCACGCGCTTGTCGTTGAACGGTTTGACGGCATTGTTCATGCCCGCAACGACCTTCAACTCGGTGTTGCCGATGAAGGTGCCAAGCCGCGCATCGCCATCGAAGGAGCCCATCAGTTCCGGCGCGCCGAATTCGGGGAAGGCATCGACATCGCCGGATTTCAGCGCTGCGGCCTGCGCCTGCGGATCGGGAATGAAGCGGAAAGTTGCCTTGTCGAGCGCAACGGTCACGGACCTGTTCCAGTAATCCGGGTTTTTCGCCAGCTCGACCTTTTCGCCCTTGGCCCAGTTGACGAATTTGAACGGGCCGGTGCCGATGGGCGTCGTCTTGTTGGCATCGGCGGATTTGGTGCCGACCATGACCGAGGCGGGCCAGCCGAGCCAATAGAGCAGGCTGCCGGAGGGCTGCTTCAGTTTCAGAACGAGCGTTGTCGCATCTGGCGTTTCGATGCTGGCGATGGCCGCAAAGAAGCGTTTCTGCGGATTGATGGAGGCATCGCCCCGCGCCCGGTCCAGCGAGGCCTTGGCAACGGCGGAGTCGAAGGCCTCGCCATCATGGAATTTCACGCCCTCATGCAGCTTGAACGTATAGGTCTTGCCGTCCTCTGAAATCTCCCAGCTATCCGCCAGTTGCGGCTGGATTTTGCCATCCCTGTCGATGGTGACGAGGCCTTCGAAGACATTCTGCCAGGTGACCTGGCCGATGAAGACGTTCGCGCCGGCTGTCGGGTCAAGCCCGGCAGGCTCTGTGCCCATGCCGATGGTGATGGAATTTTTTGCAGCTGCAAAAGCCACCGTGGCGGGCAGCATGGCTGAAAGCGTGGTGGCAACGGCAAGGCCCAAGGCCAGGCGGCGTGTGAGGTTTACCGATTGCAAAAGCATGCTGCGCATCATCATCGTCTCCGGTCGAGTGGCGCAAACATTTTGTGTTCAGCGCGTTGCGGAAATCGCTACACGAAATCAAGGGTAAAAATCAACCGCCTATTTTGGCAGGTTGCCGAGAAAGGTCTCGATAAAGCTAGCAAGCGTTGCGGCGGCGAAGGACAATTCACGGTCTGGCGCAACACACAGCTCCATGTTTGTGCGTACGCCCTTTGCGCCGCTGAGCGGGATTGCGACCATCTGGCCGGACTTGATTTCTCTCATAACAGCAAGGGCAGGTAGCACCGTTGCGGCGGCGCGTTCCAGCACCAGTTCTTTCAGCAGTTCCAGTGAGCTGGCAGTGAAGACCGGATCCAAGGCGAGATCGGAGTCTGCAAACAGCGCATCGAACGCCTGCCGTGCCGCGAAGGTTTTTTCCGGCAGGGCCAGCGGCATAGTGGCAAGTTCCTTCAATGAAATCGAAGACTTGGCTGCCAAGGGATGATCTGCGGGAAGGATGACATCATAGCCAATCTCCCGCTTGGCAAGGATTTTGACCTCTGATGTCTTCGGCGCAAACAGCGTAATCGCGATATCGGCCTGCGCGGAGACCAGCGCATCGATGGCCTGACGAGCAGAGGTGATATGCACCTCAAAGCGAAGCTTCGGATAGGCTTGGGAAAATTGCGATAGCGCCGGTGCCAGCAGGCTGGCGACGGTTGCGCCATTGGCATAGATCGTAGCGCGCCCGCGTTCCAGCCCCTTGAGGTCATCGATCAGTTGGTGGACGTGACCGAGTTCGCGCAGCGTCTTTCCGGCACGTTCCGCCAGAAGCTCTCCAGCCGCCGTCAATGTCACGCCCCGGCTGGACCGCTCCACCAACGGCGTGCCAAAATATTCCTCCAGATTCTCGATCTGGCGGCTGATGGCGGTTGGCGCAACATTGAGATTTTCCGCCGCAGCCCGCATGGAACTGGTGCGGACAAGCTCATCGAAATACATCAATGCGCGTAGATTCATGGTGATTTTCCGCCCCTGCCTATTTCCGTCATTTTTTAGCTAGGCCAAGTTCTCTGTCGTCATCCTCGGGCTTGACCCGAGGATCTATCCACCTCTCGGTTTTGGCAACGTGATTAGATCCTCGGGTCAAGCCCGAGGATGACGACGGTGGGCTTGGTAAAATTCGCGTTCCAACAATATTAAGGCATATAGCAGCATCACCGCCACGCCTCAATCGCGGACAAACCCTTCACTGGCCACCAGCAACTGCCGCGTATAATCCGCCTGAAACTTCCGGCTTTCCAGCGCTTCCACATCCAGCATTTCCACCACCTTGCCGCTTTTCATCACGGCCAGACGGTCGCACATGTGGCTGATGACGCCGAGGTCGTGGCTGACCATGAGGAAGGTGAGGTTTCGGTCATGCCGAGCCTGTTCCAGCAGATTGAGGATTTCGGCCTGAATCGACGCATCGAGCGCCGATGTGGGCTCGTCCAGCAGCAGGATTTTCGGCTCTAGGATCAGCGCACGGGCAATGGCGATGCGCTGGCGCTGGCCGCCGGAAAGCTGGTGCGAATAGCGGAAACGGAAGCCGGTTCCAAGACCGACCTCATCCAGCGCGCGGGTGATGCGGCCTTCCTTGTCATCCAGCCCATGGATGGTCAACGGCTCCAGCAGCAGCGCATCCACCGTCTGGCGCGGATGCAGCGAACCATAGGGGTCCTGAAACACCATCTGCACATCGCGGTAGAAGCTCTTTTCGCGGAATTTGCTCTTGTAGGTCCGCCCCTCCACCATGAGGCTGCCCTCATCGAAGTGGTTGAGACCGGCAATGGCGCGTAGTAGCGTGGATTTGCCGGAACCGGATTCGCCAACGAGGCCGAAGGATTCGCCTTGGGCGACATCGATGCTGACACCATCCAGCGCGATATGGCCGTCGAAATCCACGACCATGTCTTTAACGGAAAGAACTGTGGTCATGCGCGCCACTCCGGCTTGCGGTCCAGAACCGGCAGCGGATGTCTGTTATCGCCAATTTTCGGCAGGCAGTTGAGCAGCCCGCGCGTATAGGGATGCTGGGCATTGTCCAGATTGGAGGCCTGAAGTTCTTCCACCACACGCCCCGCATACATGACGATGACGCGGTCGCAGAAGGACGAGACCAGCCGCAGATCATGCGAGATGAAGATGAGCCCCATGCCGCGATCGCGCACCAGCTTGTCGAGAATACCGAGCACTTCCAGCTGCACGGTCACATCCAGCGCCGATGTCGGCTCATCGGCAATCAGCAATTCCGGGCCGCAGACCAGCATCATGGCGATCATGACGCGCTGGCCCATGCCGCCGGACACTTCGTGTGGATAGAGCCCGTAGACGCGTTCCGGCTCGCGGATCTGCACGGCCTCCAGCATATCGAGCGCCCGCTGTTTGGCCGCGGATGTGCTGATGCGCTCATGCGTCTGCAAGGTTTCCACGATCTGGCGACCGATTGGCATGACCGGGTTCAACGAATATTTCGGGTCTTGCAGGATCATGCCGATGCGCTTGCCGCGGATGCTGCGGCGCTGTTTGGTCGAGGCTTTCAGCAGATCGATATCGCCGAACCGCAGGGCATCCGCCTCGATTTTGGCAGAGGAAGGCGTCAGCCCCATGATGGCGCGACCGGTCTGGGATTTACCGGAGCCGGATTCGCCGACGATGCCGAGCCGCTCCTTGCCGAGCGTAAACGACACGCCACGCACCGCCTCCACCAACCCGGTGCGGGTGGGAAAGGAGACGCGCAGGTTTTCGACGGTCAGAAGCGGCGCGCTCATTGGCCAGCCTCCTTCGGGTCCAGCGCATCGCGCAGACCATCCCCCAGCAGGTTGAAGCCCAGGCTGACGATGAGAATGGCGATGCCCGGCATGGCCGCAACCCACCATTGGTCGAGAATGAAGCGGCGACCGGATGCGATCATCGCGCCCCATTCCGGCAGCGGCGGCTGTGCACCGAGACCGAGGAAGCCGAGACCGGCAGCCGTCAGAATGATGCCCGCCATATCCAGCGTCACACGCACGATGAGCGAGGACATGCAGAGCGGCATGACGTGTTTGATCACGATGCGCCACGGCGACGCACCCATCAATTGCACCGCTGCGATGAAATCGGAATGGCGGAAGGTCATGGTTTCGGCGCGGGCAATTCGGGCATAGGGCGGCCATGAGGTGATGGCGATGGCCAGCACCGCGTTCTCGATGCCAGGCCCCAGAGCCGCCACCAGCGCCAGTGCCAGAACGAGCTTCGGAAACGCCAGAAAGATATCGGTAATGCGCATCAATACGGCATCCACCCAGCCACCGGCGTAACCGGCAACCGTGCCGACGATGAGGCCAACGGGGGCGGCGATGATGGCAACCAGCAGAACCACGAACAGCGTCAGCCGCGAACCGTGGATGAGGCGCGAGAGAATATCGCGACCCTGATCGTCCGTGCCGAGAAGGTAGCCTTCACTGCCGGGCGGCAGCAGGCGGGCATTGCGCAGATCACCCTGCACGGCGGAATGCGGGGCCAGCACGTTGGCAAAGATGGCAACCAGCACCAGTGCGAGAATAATGCCGAGCCCGGCCAGTGCCAGCCGGTTTTCCGAAAACCGCCGCCATATGACATAGGCACGGCCGAGCCGGGCCTGTCCGCGCGAGGCAGGCCGGTCGGAGAGCAGCCATTCGCGGCTATAGGGTTTTAGTGGTGTCGAAGCTGTCGTCATCGGCTGCGCGTCCTTGGATCGAGCGTCCGGTAGAGCAGATCGGACAGGAGATTGATGCTGATGAAGACAGCGCCAATCACGATGGTACCGCCGAGAACGGCATTCATATCCGCATTCTGCAAGGAATTGGTGATGTAGAGGCCAAGCCCCGGCCAGGAGAAGATGGTTTCCGTCAAGACGGAGCCTTCCAGCAGCCCGGCATAGGACAGCACGATGACCGTCAACAATGGCACGGCGGCATTGCGCAGCGCGTGAAACCAGATGATGCGGGTTTCCGACAGACCCTTGGCGCGGGCGGCGACAATGTACTCCTGGGAGAGTTCATTGAGCATGAAGGAACGTGTCATGCGGCTGATATAGGCCAGCGAAAAATAGCCCAGCAATCCGGCGGGCAGAATGATGTGGCGGAAGAGGTCCCACAGCACGTCCCATTGCCGCTGCCACAGCGCATCCAGCAGGAAAAAGCCCGTGGTCGAGGTGAAGGTGAATTCATAGACGATATCCATGCGACCGGGATACGCGACCCAGTTCAGCTTGGCGTAAAACACCAGCAGCGCCAGAAGCCCCAGCCAGAAGATGGGCACCGAATAACCGACGAGACCGATGATGCGCACGATTTGGTCGATGATGCTGCCGCGCTTGACGGCAGCGAGAACACCGAGCGGAATGCCGAAGACGGCACCAATCAGCGTGCCGATGGTGGCAAGCTCGATAGTGGCCGGGAAGAAGCGCTTGATATCCTCAAAAACCGGATTGGTCGTCAGCACCGAGTTGCCGAAATTCCCTGAAAGCGCCTGTTTGATATAGATAAAAAACTGCTCCCAGAGCGGCAGATTGAGGCCGAGTTCCTCGCGTACGCGCTCCACCACATGGGCGGGCGCACGGTCTCCCACGATCGCCAAAGCGGGATCGATGGGGATGACGCGGCCGATGAAAAATGTAACCGCCATCAAACCCAAAAAGGTGGTGAGAACGGTAACGATGAAGCCAAGGATGGCAAGAAGGCGCGTATTGGCGCGGCTTTTCTTGCCGCGCCTTGGCCTTGCTGATGTCTCAACGATGCTCAATGAACCAATCCTGCCGGATTACTCCTTCGAGACCGGGAAGACATAGTTGGTGTCGAAGCTCGGTCCGAGTTTCAGACCTTTGACCTTGTTGGAGAAACCGGCAATTTCCGTTTTCTGTTCGATCACCACGAACGGGCCGCTTTCCAGAACCTTTTTCTGAAGGTCCTGATACATGGCGGCGCGCTTGGCGTTGTCCTTCTCAAGAAGTGCAGCCTGCGTCTGCTTCGTCAGCTCAGGAACGTCCCAGGCATTGCGCCATGCCAGCGTCTTGTTCTTGCCTGCATCGGAATTGTCGTAATTGATGGTGAAGGTTTCAGCATTCGAATTCGGGTCGAAATAGTCCGAGCCCCAGTCACCGATATAGATGTCATGCTGGCGAGCGCGATATTTCGTCAGCGTCTGCTTGCCATCGCCGGGAATGATTTCCAGCTTGATACCGGCCTGCGCCAGGGTCTGCTGAATATTCTCGGCAATACCCGTCACCGGCTGGGTGTTGCGCACATCCATGGTGACGGTGAAGCCATCCTTCAGGCCAGCTTTTGCCAGCAATTCCTTGGCCTTGGCGACATCCAGCTTGAAGGGGTTTTCATCCAGCGCACCCAGCTGGCCCTTTGGCAGGAAGGTCTGGTGTACCTCGCCAATGCCCTTGATGATGGTGGCGCCGATACCTTCGTAATCGATGAGATATTTGAAGGCTTCAACGACTTCGGGCTTTTTCAGATATTCGTTTTTCTGGTTCAGGCCGAGATAATAGACCGTGCCTTTAGGCGCGGAGATGACCGTGAAGCCATCCTTCTTGGAAACGGACTCCATATCGCCGGGCTCAAGGTTACGCGCTACGTCGATATCGCCATTTTCCAGTGCCAGACGCTGACCGGAGCTTTCCTTCATGTGGCGATAGATGACGCGCTTCAGTTTTGGCTTTTCGGCATAATAATTCGGGTTGGCCTCCAGAATGACCGCTTCGTTGGCCTTCCAGCCAAGGATTTTGTAAGGGCCGGAACCGGCATAACCGGTCTTCAGGAACTCGTTGCCGAAATCGGTTTCATATTTGTAATCGGCACTTGGCGTAACGGCCTTCGCCTTTTCCATCACCAGCTTCTTGTCCACAACGGAGGCAACGGTTGCCGTCAGAACGTTGAGAACGAAGCTTGGCGCATAGGCCTTGTCCACAGTCAGCACGAATGTGTTGGCATCCGTCGCCTTGGCCTTTTCGGTCACGTTGTCACCCTTGAGACCGAACTGATTGAGCAGGAAGGCCGGGTTCTTGTCGAGCTTGACGGCCCGTTCCATGGAGAAGGCCACATCGTCTGCCGTCACGGGATTGCCGGAGGCGAATTTGAGGCCCTGCTTCAGCTTGAACGTATAGGTCAGGCCATCATCCGATGTCGTCCAGCTCTCGGCCAGATCGCCCTTCACCTTGGACGTGTCGGTGATGTCGATGGAGACGAGCTTGCTATAGGTGTTGCCGGTGACTTCAGCCGTGGAGATTTCGAACGCCTCGCCCGGATCAAGGGTGATGATGTCATCGATGGCGAAACCTTCGACCAGCGTATCGGCAGGCGTTGCCGCGAAGGCCTGTGGTGCGAGAGAGAGCATCGAAAGGGCCACGCTGGTGGCAAGTATGCGGGCGGCTTTATTGAGCGATTTGTTCATCGTCTTCCCCTGTTTGTGTCTTTGTGTCTACTCGGTCTCAGGCTGGTTCGTGCCATGCCTGAGCCAAAACGCGCAGCCAGTTTTCCCGGCAAATTTTAGCAAGGTCTTGATCAGCGTAGCCCGCAGATTTGAGCGCCGCAACAAGATTATTGTTGCCCTTGGCATCGCGGATTTCGGCTGGTATCGTCGCACCATCGAAGTCCGAACCCAGCGCCACGCAATCGATGCCCATCCGCTCGACCATGTAATCGATATGCTGCACCATCAGTGAAAGCGGCGTGTTGGCATCATCGCGCGCATCCGGGCGCAGCATGGTGACGGCATAGTTGAGGCCGACCAGGCCTTTGCTGTCTTTGATGGCGTCCATCTGCTTATCGGTGAGATTGCGGGCGACGGGCGTCAAAACGTGAGCATTGGAATGGCTGGCGATCAAAGGCTGGTCGGTGGTCTTTGCCACATCCCAGAAGCCTTTTTCAGTGATGTGGGCGAGATCGATGAGAATGCCGAGCTGGTTGCAGCGTTTCACCAGCTCGAAACCGGCATCGGTCAGGCCGGGTGCCGTGTCCGGCGACATGGGATAGGCGAAGGGCACGCCGTGGCCGAAAATATTGTGGCGGCTCCAGACCGGGCCGAGCGAGCGCAAACCTGCGGCATAAAATACATCCAGCGCATCGAGATCGGCAGCAATCGCCTCGCAGCCTTCCATATGCAGCACGGCGGCAAACACGCCGTCGGCCATGGCCTTGCGAATCTCTGTAGTCGAGCGGCAGAGCTTCCAGCCACCAACGTGGTCCAGACGCAGCGCAATAGAGGCTTTTTCCAGCGCGATATCGAGCGATGGCTGGCGTTCCAGCGGGGCGGCAAGCGGGGTGACGTAATGCCCTGACGCATCTGGCTCCTGAAGGATCAGATCACCGGAGGGAATATAGATGGCGCAGATGCCGCCGGCCAGACCGCCCGCCTTGGCACGCGGCGCGTCGATATGGCCTTCCCATGTGCCCTGCATGAACTCAGCGACCGGATCGCCTCCCCTCTTGCTGTTACGCCACAGGCGGAGAAGAACATCATTGTGACCATCGAAGACCAGTTGCATGCAGGAAATTCCAAAAGGCGGGGCATCGAGATAAGGCGTTGAAAACCATGGGCTTGGCAGACGCCGGAATGTTACCGCGCGAGGATGGCGCTGAGATCGCCGTCACCCCTTATTTCTGTCATGGCTAATCCTAGGACGATCTTTCCCAGCTTCGCAAGTCAGAAAATGTGCAGGATTAAAAAATGACCACAACGCACCTACCGGCGATTGATAGGCATCAAGGCTGCCAACCCTCGCCTGCCTTTTTCAGCATAGGCGTGCTGAAAACGCCATGCACTTTGCCCGGCCATTGCGCACCGAAATCCGCCAGTCTTTCCCGCCATCTGTCCGATTGCAGCATGGCGGCACCGATGACGACCGGCTCGATGTTCGAGCCCGCAAGAAGCGACAGACCTGCAATGATGGAGGTGCCACTGGAAATCACATCATCCACCAGCGCCACCCGCCTGCCCTCCAGAAGCGGCAACATGCGCGGGTCGATATAAAGCCGCTTCTGCTGCTGCGTGGTGATGGACGACATGGGTACGGATAGCTCATCCAGATACCAGAATTTGCGCGAGGTTCCGAGCGGCACATACCGGCTGTGCCCGAGGCGGCGCGCGACTTCTGCCGCCAGCGTCAAGCCCAGCGTCGGCAGGCCGACAATGACATCTATGTCAAAGGTTTCAAGCTTTACCGCCAAATCATCTGCCAGCGCTTCCACCACAACAAAGGACGCCTGATTGACGATGAGCGATGCGAGCGCATGTTCCCCATCGGCGAGCGGACGGATCGGCAGGCGCAACTGTCTGCCATCATCGAGCGTAACAGGGAAGAAGTTGGAATGGGGGCCTGCCAGACCGAAGCTGCCGGGCGCGTGCATTTCCTGCCAGAACTCGTGCGACTTCATGACCATTCCTTTCGCGGCGATATTATTTCGGTTTTACCAGTGAGTTCCTATTAATTTTAAGGGGCTTCTGCACTAGAAAAAGATGACTGCTTGCCATCAAAGGATATGCCGCATGACACCGCTGAACCGGATCGCAGAAGACCTGCCATTTTTAACCGCTTTGCGGCGCGATCTGCATGCCAACCCGGAACTGGGCTTCGAGGAAGTGCGCACCAGCGCTCTGGTCGCCGATCTGCTGGAAGATGCAGGCCTCACGGTCCATCGCGGACTGGGAAAAACCGGTCTTGTCGCCACGCTTCAAGTGGGCAATGGCACACGCCGCATCGGCCTTCGTGCCGATATGGATGCGCTCGCCATGCCTGAGATGGCCGAGCGGCCCTATAAATCAAAGGTTCCGGGCAAGATGCACGCCTGCGGCCATGACGGACATACAGTGATGCTTTTGGGTGCCGCCCGGCATCTGGCCGAGACCCGCAATTTTTCCGGCACCGTTCACTTCATCTTCCAGCCTGCCGAAGAGGGACGTGGCGGCGCGAAACAGATGGTGGAGGACGGGTTGTTCGATCTCTTCCCCTGCGATGCGGTTTACGGACTGCACAATATGCCGGGGCTGGATGTGGACGAGATGGCCGTGGTCGAAGGGCCGCAACTGGCGTCCTCCGATAGCTGGCGCGTGACGTTCAAGGGTATTGGCACCCATGGCGCAAAGCCGCATCTGGGGCGCGATCCGATCACGGCGGCGGGAAGCTTTCTGGCAGCGCTGCAAAGCATCGTCGGGCGCGTGATCGACCCACTGCAACCGGCTGTCGTCAGCGCCTGTTCGGTGCAGGCGGGTGATCCGAAAGCGCTGAACGTCATCCCCGATATCGTCGAAATTGGCGGCACGGCGCGGGCCTATTCCGCCCATGTCCGCGACCAGCTGGAAGAGGAAATCGGCAGGTTGGCCCATGGCACCGCAGCCATGTTCGGCATCGAGGCGACTTACGACTTCATCCGCCGCATTCCGCCCGTGATCAATGATGCGGATGCGACGCGCCGGGCACTCAAAGCGGCACAAAGCGTATTCGGCGAAAAGGCCAGAACCACCTTCCCACCCTCAACGGCTGGTGACGATTTCTCGTTCTTTGCGGGGGAGGCTCCCGGCTGTTATGTCTGGCTCGGCAACGGCCCTGCAGTTGACGGCGAGTTGCACCACAACACGTCCTATGATTTCAACGATGACGCGATTGCGTCGGGTGTGGCCTTCTGGACGACGCTGGTGGAGCAGGAGTTGGCGGGGGAATAGAGGCAAAAGCTTTCCTCTTGCGTCATCCTCGGGCTCGTCCCGAGGATCTAACAAACCGCCGACATTCAACGTGATTAGATACTCAGGACAAGCCCGAGCATGACGAAAGTCTTTACTCGATAATCTCCAGCACCGGCGTTTCCATCACCCTGCCCGTCAGCACATCGGCAATGCCCATATCCGTCTGGTGTGGGCCTATATTGCAGGCGAGTGTCGCGCCGAAGCAGGCTTTGAACACCAGATAGGGCGGCTGCCACTCCACGATCTGGCCGACCGCATCGCGCACGGCCTCAAAGCCGGATGCGACATCTTCCAGACCTGCGTCGGAGACGAGGCCGGAGAGCGGTAGCGGCAACAGCGCCGTGACCTTGCCGCCGGATGCGACGGCCATGCCGCCGCCTGATTTGATGACGGCGTTTGCGGCAACGGCCATATCAGCCGCATTGCCGCCGAACACTGTGAGATTATGGCTGTCATGCGCGACTGTGGTCGCAAAGGCGCCGTCCCATTTGCCCCAGCCGGTGAGGAAACCGGTGCGCGTAACGGGTTCGGCCTTGCCGTGGCGGTGGGTGACGGAAATCATGGTTGCGCCCTTCGGCGGCACCACGAAACCGTTTTCCACGGCAGCTTCCGCCTCTCCCCATTGGGTGAAACGCGGTTTGTCGATGGTGGCAAGTTTGACCTTTTTGCCTTCGGACTTGACCTTGAAGTCGGAGGGGGAGCGCGGCGTCAGCTTGACCGAGTTTTGCAGCGGTGCGGCATCCATCTCATTGAGATCAAACAGCATCTTGCCAGCTTCGGCGACCGGTGTTCCGCTGGCCAACACATGGCGTGGGACAAATTGCGACAGGTCTTCGAAGACCGCGATATCGGCCCGACGACCGGCGGCGATGAGGCCGAGATCGTTGCGGGCAAGGCGCATGGCCGCATTCAGCGTGGCGGCGCGCAGGGCCCATTCCGGTTTCAGTCCATAGCCCACAAGACGCCGCACCACATCATCGAGACCGCCCTTTTTCAGGAGATCGTCGGGGAAGACATCGTCGGTGCACAGTGTCAGCGTTTGCGGCAGGTGGCCGAGCGCGTTCAAGGCTTCCACGAATTCCGGCAGGAGATGGTCGTGCGAACCGCGCAGCTCTATTGTCAGCCCCGCGCGCAGCTTTGCCATGAGATCGGCAGCCGACGTCAGCTCATGGTCAGATGTGATGCCCGCCGCCATGAAGCCGTTGAGATCGGCACCTTCAAGACCGCGGGCGTGGCCGCAGATCAGCTTGTCGGAAAACAGGCCTTCCTGCAAAATGGCGCTCATGCGAGGGTCACGCTCGATGACGCCGCGCATGTTCATGACTTCGGCCACGCCGCCGACTTCCGGCCAGAACAGCATTTCAGCCATGGCCGAAGCATCGAAATCTCCACCCGCCTGCTCCAGCCCCGGCGCCGATGGCACGGAGGATGGTGCCAGCATGATGGCCCGCAGCGGTAGACCCTTGGCTGCGCGTGCGGCCCAGCAGACACCATCGATGCCATGGACATTGCCGAATTCATGCGGGTCCCAGAGAATGGTGGTCACGCCCCGCGCAACGACGGCCTTGGCATAGACCGCAGGGGTGATCATCGAGCTTTCGATATGCATGTGCATGTCGATCAGCCCCGGCGAGACATAGGCGCCCGTGGCGTCGAGAATGCGCGTCGCATCCTTGCGGCTTCCGACCTCGTGAACACTGGCAATCAGCGGGCCGACGATGCCGATATCAGCTAGCCGAAGTTCGCCCGTCACGACATCGACCAGCGTTCCGCCGCTGATGAGAATGTCGAAAGGCCGATCTCCGCGTGCGGCGGCAACCGCGTGGGCGCGCAACGTATCGTCATTCATTCCGTCGCGATCGACGATAATGGTCTGCTCTTTCATCGGCTGGCCTCCAGACGTAGGGCATCGAGAATGATGGTTTTGGCGCGCGCAGCATCAACCGTTTCGGCAAATTGCGCATTGAATTTTGACGCATGGGCGGCACGCGCTTCGACCACGGTGCGACCACGCGTGAGCGTGCCGTGAAGCTCGACATCGATGCGCGCTTTTTTCCAGCCGATGCAATCCGGGGCCACAAGGGCCACGGCTGCACAGGGATCGTAAAGCGCCATGGCATCACGCCCGCGACTGGTGGCTATGTTGATGAAGCCTTCCAGCATATCGGCGATCAAACCGGCATTCTTGCCGCCAGCAACGCGAATGGGTGCAACGTCGAAGAGCGCAGCCGTCACCTTGCGGCAAAGATCGAGATCGACCATCCGCAAGGGCAGGCCGTGGGCGATGACGATGGCCAGCGCTTCGGGATCAGCAAAGGCATTGAATTCGGCAGAGGCGGTGTGGTTTCCGGCCGTTACGCCTCCGCCCATCCATGTCAGGTCTGTGATGCGGGCGGCCAGATCGGGCCCCGCGAGGCAGATGGCGGCAATGTTGGTGAGGGGCCCAAGCGCGAGAACGGACTTTTCGCCGTCACCCTTCGCCAGCCAGGCACGGAGCGCGTCGTACGCCTCGCTTTTAGGCAGTTCCGCAGCATCCGGCAGGCCAGCACCGATGGTGGGAATGCCGGTATCGCCGAGGATCGTCTGTGCGGTTTCGAGCCTCCCCAGAACGGGGTTTTCGCGCCCCGTATGGATGGGAAATGTCCAGCCAAAGGCAACGGCAGCACCTGCCGCATTGCGGCGAACCTGCGCCAGCGGTGCGTTGCCGAAGACCAGCGAAATGCCATCGATCTGGAGCCCATGCGCCGTTGCCACCATGATAGCGGCAATGTCGTCAAACCCCATATCGGTATCGATCCAGATGCCCATGATCAGCTGAACACCTTGAGGCTGGCGGCTTTTTCCATCGGCAGATCGAAGGCAAGGGGCGTTCCGATGTCATGCGCCGGCAGGGCAGCGTCGACTTCGGCCTTGATGGGCCCGAGCGGTGTGTCCAGCAAATATTCGCGGCTGTTGCCCGCAAAAGATGTGCCGCGCACGGTGCCCTCGAAAGGTCCTGAACCGAGGGTGACCATGCGCGGCCTCCATGCCAGTCCCGCCGTACTCGGAACTTGGCCAGAAAGGGGGATGCTTCCGTTATCAGTCTTGAGCAATCCACCCTCTAGACGAAAGATGTTTTCAAAGCCGACGAAGTCAGCCACGAAGGACGAGACGGGCGCGTTGTAAATCTCTTCCGG
Source organism: Hyphomicrobiales bacterium (assembly GCA_900473205.1). Lineage (GTDB taxonomy): Bacteria > Pseudomonadota > Alphaproteobacteria > Rhizobiales > Rhizobiaceae > Agrobacterium. The sequence continues at coordinate 70,564 of UCLB01000005.1, read as the reverse complement.
CGTGCCGATCTGCTCGATCGCACCGCTTTTCATCACGACGATACGGTCCGCGAGCGCCAAGGCCTCGACCTGATCATGGGTGACGAAAATCATGGCGACGCCGGTGGCCTTTTGCACGCGCTGAAGCTCCGTGCGCATTTCCAGCCGCAGCCGTGCATCGAGGTTCGACAGTGGCTCATCCAGCAGCAGAACCTTGGGGTCCATGACCATGGAACGGGCCAGCGCCACGCGCTGCTGCTGCCCGCCGGAAAGTTCCCCCGGTTTGCGCGAGGCGAAAGCGGAGAGGCCAACGGACTTCAGGCCCGAGGCGACTTTCTCGTCCAGCGGCGCGCCTTTCATGCCCTTCAGCTTCAGACCGAAGGCGACATTTTCGTAGACCGTCAGATGCGGAAACAGTGCGTAGGACTGGAACACCAGCCCCACCGCCCGCTTGTTAGCGGACACGCGGGTGATATCGGCACCATCAAGATCGATCCGGCCGCCAGCCACAGGCATCAGCCCGGCAATGGCGCGCATCGTCGTGGTCTTGCCGCAGCCGGATGGGCCGAGCAGCGCCAGAAGCTCGCCCTTGCGGATATCGAGGTTGAGGTCCTTGACCGCAACGGAATTGCCATAGGCCAGCGACAGGTTCTGGAGCGAGAGATAATTTGCATCAGACATAACGGGAGAACCCCAGAAAACGTTCGGCCATGAAGACAATGCCGATGGACAGGAAGGCGAGCAGCGATGACAGGGCTGCCACGGATGGGTCGAAGACGATTTCCATATAGCCCAGCATATCGATGGGCAGGGTACGAACGCCGGGACCGGACAGGAACAGCGACACCGGCACCTGATTGAAACTGGTCACGAAACCCAGAATGAAGGCCGAGAGAATGCCGCCCCTGATATTCGGCAGCACCACACGGAAGAAGGCGCCCAGCCGCGACGAACCGAGCAGAACCGCTGCTTCCTCGATATCCGAGCGCAGATTGGTGAGGCTGGCCGAGACGACGCGCACCGCATAGGGCAGGATCAGCGCTGTATGGGCAAGAAACAGTGCCAGCGTGATGCCGATGCCGAAGGGCACGACGAAGTAGCGCAGCAGCGCCAGGCCAACGATGATACCGGGAACGATGATTGGCGCCGAGACGATGGTGCGGATGGTTTCCGAAAAGGGCAGCTTGTAGCGCGACATGGCGTAGGATGCGGGCACACCGAGGATCAGCGCTGCGAAAGTCCCTCCGATGGCAAGAAACATCGACATGACAAAGCTTTCGCGGAAACTTTCGACTGTGAAGACCTTGGCGATCCATTTCAGGGAAAAACCCTGCGGCGGAAAGGCCAGCGTATCGCCCGCAGAAAAGGAGGCCGCGACGATGATGAGAAACGGGCCGATCAGAAAGCCGATGACCAGCGCGAGCGTGAGCGGAATGAAGAGGTGCCGGGTCATTTCTTGTTCCTTGCCGTGGCGATGCGCTTGAGCAGGATGTTGGCCGCAAAGCTCATGACGATCAGAATGAAGGCGATGACGCTGGCCGCTACGAAGTTGTTTGAGACTGTGACCTGCTGATAAAGCAGCGTTTCCAGCATCAGCACCTTGGAGCCGCCGAGAATGGCGGGCGTGATATAGGCCGTCAGCGAGCCGGTGAAGACCAGCGTGCCGCCAACGACAAGACCTTCCTTGGTCAGCGGCAGAATGACCTTCCAGAACACCTGCAACCAGTTGGCACCGAGAACCCGCGAGGCGGCGATGACGTCTTTCGGCATGTTTTCCAGCGCGCTGATGAGGGAGATGATCATCAGCGGTAGAAACAGTTGCAGCAGACCGATGAAGACAGCCGTTTCGGAAAACAGAATGCGGATCGGTGCATCGGTGAGGCCCACCAGCTTCAGCAACTCGTTGACCATGCCGGTGCGCCCGAGAATGACGATCCAGGCATAGGTGCGCGCCACGGGCGAGATCATCAACGGCAAAATGACGAGGTTGATCATGTGGCCCTTTGAGTTGGCCGGCAGGTTGACGATGGCGAAAGCCGCCGCATAACCGATGATGGCCGAGACAACGGTCACAAGAGCGCCGAGCTTGAGCGTGCGCAGGAACACGGCCCGGTTCAGCGGATCGAAAAAGAAATCCACATAGGCCTGAAAGGTCCAGCCATCGGCGGTGCGAAAACCTTCCGACAGCAGAATGAACACGGGCACAAGAAACACCGCCGCCGCAAAGATCGCGGCGGGCAAGGCAAGCGCCAAAGCTTCAGCCCGGTTTTGAAACATGGAGTCTTCTCCGGTGTTGAAATGTCTCCGCCTGCGGACAGATGGAGTGTTTGTCTTTATTCTCGGTGGGTGCCAGCCCCCCTCTGCCCTGCCGGGCATCTCCCCCTCAGGTGGGGAGATTGGCTGGGCGCGCCGTCACAGTCCAACCGCAACGTTCACTGGAAGAGGAAGGGTTGCCCCGGGTCGATCTCCCCCCTTGAGGGGGAGATGCCCGGCAGGNNGGCAGGACAGAGGGGGGTGACGTGCGTCAGCACGTAGCCCCCACGCCCAAACCGTCCTTACTGCCCAACCTTCGCATTCCACTCAGACAACCACTTGTCGCGGTTATCCAGCGTCGCAGCAGAGGGAATGAGCTGGAGGCTTTTCGCCGTCTCATCGCCATAGGTGATGTTATTCGCCACTTCGTCCGACACCTTCACCTCTTTGTTGGTCGGGCTATCGACCAGCTTTTCGGCCAGTGCCTTCTGCACATCTGTCGAAAGCCAGAAGTCCATGAACTGCAGCGCCAGGTCTTCGTTCTTGCCGTTCTTGGGCACCACGAGAACATTCATGCCGCCCGTCTGGCCTTCCCTAGGCGTTGCCCATGCCAGCGGCAGATCGAGCTTGGTAAAGGGTGCCCAGGAGAAGCGACCGATGGGGGCGGCCCAGATTTCTTCCTGCTGCATCAGCTGCACCAGCTGCGAGGACTTGACGTAGAAGGTGACGATCTCGTCCTTCTTTTCGCCGACAGCCTCGATAGCGCCGGAAAGATCAGGCGTATCCTTGCCGATAGCTTTGCCCAGCATGTAGAGCGCTGGCGGGCCCTGGTTGGTGGTGACATTCGGGAAGGCAACGTGATCGACCACGCCGTCCTTCAAGAGATCGGCCCAGCTATCGATCTTCATCTTGTCGGTGCGGTAGACGATGGAGGTGGCGTAGAAGTTGACGCCGACGCTCATACCATCGCCATTCGGGTCCTTGGCGATGTCATAGAGCTTGCCGACATTCGGCACCTTGGAGGTATCGATCTTCTGGACCAAGTCCTTGCGGGCAGCAGACAGCGCATCGGCCATGGAGACGATGGCGAGATCGATGACCGGGCTTGCCTTGTTGGCTTCCATCTTGGCAAGACGCTCGACGCTGTTGCCGGTTTCCACCACCAGCTTGCAGCCGCACTTGGCTTCGAACGGCGTGTAGACCAGTTCCTTGAATTCGTCCTGCGCGAAGGCATAGACGGAAATAGTCAGTGTCTTGTCCTGCGCCTGAGCGGCACCCATGGACAGCATCAGCGCCGTACCAGATGCCAGAATGATCTTCTTCATGATGTGAGTTCTCCTGCTGTCGAGGTTTTGTTTGCTATTTGCTTCTTCTTATTTGGCCCGGAAGAATGGCGTATGACCATTTCCATTGCAACTTTTGATATATCCGCCACGACACCGCCCGTGGCAGTGCGGTCTGCCGGGTTCTCCGCATCGATGGCGCGCACCAGCGCGGTGACAGCCAGATCGGCAATCCGCACCATGTCCATACGAATGGTCGTCAGCGCAGGGGTGACGACAGGTGCCCAGATGAGGTCATCGAAACCGGTGACGCTGGCCTGCTCGGGCACAGTGATACCATCGCGCTGCAATTCGGTGAGAACGCGAAGCGCGTGAAGATCGGAGACGGCGGCAAAAGCCGTAAAGCCCTGCGAGACCTTGGCTGCAACGCCCAAGGGGCACCCTGCCCCATCCTGCTTTTCCAGAGATGCGATCCACAGCGTTTCGGTTTCAGCCACGCCGGAAAGGCCGGAGCGGATGCCGCCGACGCGGTCGTTCTGCACGTTGGAGTCAGGGTTGTTGCCGATGATGACCACTTTGCGGTGGCCAAGTTCCGCCAGATGACGACCGATCTGGACGCCGCCCTCCCAATGATCGGCAGCAACGGTGTTGCCGGGGGTGGAGGGTGAATCGATGACCGCCACCGGGCAATCGACATTGCCGATGCGCGTGCCACGGCGCGGCACGACCACCATGCCTTCGACGCCGCGTTCGATCAGCCGGTTGATGGCGTCCGTCTGCTTGGCCACATCGCCATGGGAGTCGGCAATCAGCACGCCGTAGCCCGCTTTATCAGCTGCCTTCTCGATGGCCTGCGCGATCTGTGGGAACAGAGGGTTGGCGATATCCGGCAGCACGAGGCCGAGAACGCCGCTCTTGCCGGTACGCAAGGCACGACCGGCCACGCTTGGCACATAGCCCAGCTCATCGGCCTTGAGGCGTATTTTCTCGGAAAGCTCAGCAGAGACGCGGCCCTTGCCGGACAGTGCATTGGACACGGTTGCCGCCGACACACCCAGTGCCGTAGCAATCGCCGTCAAATTTGCACCCGCACGACCCGAGGTCATTGCCTGTCCATCCGCATGATTAAACGTTTAATCAGCGTAAGGCCAATGCTCGTTTTTGTCGAGTCGGGGATGGCTGGATTTTTGTGCGAAAGCTCTAAGTGCCGCAAACAAGGGCGAAATTATCGCCCCGCGTCATCTCGAAACGCCTCGACTTCCGCCAGAAGCCAATGCTTGAACAGCACGACAGGCGCATGGTTGATGCGCGAGAGCGGCGCGACCGCATAATAGGAACTAGGGCTTTTAACCTGATGATCGAAGGCGGCAACCAGTTGCCCGGCCTTCAATTCGATATCGATCAGAAACAGCGGCATCAACGCCACACCCAAACCTGCGATGCAACCCTGCGCCACGCTGGAGAATTGCTCGAACCGCATTGCGGGTGCATTCTGTGCGCCAAGCCCGAGGCTCTGGAACCAGTGGTCCCATGCGCCGGGTCTGGATGCCATATGCAGCAGCGGCAGGGTCGAGATATCCTGCGCCTTGGCGATGGGATGCTGGGCCAGAAAAGACGGGCTGCACACCGGCGCCACCATCTCATCCATCAGAAAGGTGCTTTCCGATGCGGGCCAGTCCGGCTGGCCAATATGGATGGCCATATCGAGGCCTTCCTTTTCGAAATCGAACTGGCCGATGCGGGTGGCGAAATTGAGCGTGATTTCCGGGTGTGCTGCCACGAATTTGGGAATGCGCGGCAACAGCCAGCGGGTGCCGAAGGTGGGCAACATGGCAAGGTTCAGCGTGTTGCCATGCGTTTTGGTCATAATCTGCAAGGATGCCGAACGGATATCGCCCAACGCTGTGCCGATGGCCTTGGCATAGGTCTGACCCTCGGCGGTCAGCGAAACACCGCGCGCGCCGCGATCGAACAACCGAACGCCAAGCTGTTCTTCCAGCGACAGAACCTGCCTGCTGATCGCCCCTTGCGTCAATGAAAGTTCATCGGCGGCTAGCGAAAAACTGCCCAGCCGCGCCACGGAATCGAAGGCGGCGAGAGCGCTGGTTGACGGCAGAAGTTTACGGCTGAGCGAGGTCATCGCGCATTCCTATCTGTAATAGCAAAATGAGTAAACATGGCTTGCCGCGATGCTGCCAAATGCCAATAATCACACCAGCAATTTTGGAGATTTACCGTGAGCGAACGCACAGCATTCAATTGGCAGGACCCGTTTCTTCTGGAAGACCAACTGACCGAAGACGAGCGGATGATCCGCGATACGGCAGCGGCCTTTGCCCAATCGGAGCTTTTGCCGCGCATCAACGAAGCCTATCTTTCTGAAACATCCGAGCCCGAACTGTTCCGCCTGATGGGCCAGACCGGCCTTCTGGGTGTGACGCTTCCTGAAAAATACGGTGCGGCCGAAGCCAGCTATGTGGCTTACGGCCTCGTCGCCCGCGAAGTCGAGCGCATCGACAGCGGCTATCGCTCGATGATGAGCGTGCAGTCATCGCTCGTCATCTACCCTATCTTTGCCTACGGCTCGGAAGAGCAGAAGGACAAGTATCTGCCCGGCCTCGTTTCCGGCGAGTTGATCGGCTGTTTCGGCCTGACCGAGCCGGATGCCGGTTCGGATCCCAACGGCATGAAGACACGCGCCGAAAAGATTGCAGGCGGATATCGCCTGCGCGGCTCCAAGATGTGGATTTCCAATTCGCCGATTGCCGACGTTTTCGTCGTCTGGGCAAAGTCGGAAGCGCATGACAACCAGATCCGTGGCTTCGTGCTGGAAAAAGGCATGAAGGGCCTGTCCGCACCGAAGATTGGCGGCAAGCTGTCGCTGCGCGCCTCCATCACTGGCGAAATCGTCATGGATGGCGTCGAAGTCGGCGAAGATGCGCTGCTGCCCAACGTCTCCGGCCTCAAGGGTCCGTTCGGTTGCCTCAACCGCGCCCGTTACGGCATTTCCTGGGGTGTGCTGGGTGCCGCCGAAGACTGCTGGTTCCGCGCCCACCAATATGGCATGGACCGCAAGCAGTTCGGCAAGCCGCTGGCTGGCATGCAGCTTTACCAGAAGAAGCTGGCCGATATGCAGACGGAAATCACGCTCGGCCTTCAGGCGTCGCTCCGCGTCGGTCGCCTGTTCGATAACCACAAGATGGCCCCGGAAATGATCTCCATCGTCAAGCGCAACAATTGCGGCAAGGCGCTGGATATCGCCCGTCAGGCCCGCGACATGCACGGCGGCAACGGCATTCAAATCGAATACCATGTCATGCGCCACGCGCAGAACCTTGAGACGGTCAACACCTATGAAGGCACGCACGACGTGCACGCGCTGATCCTCGGCCGCGCCCAGACCGGCATTCAGGCGTTTTTCTGAGATTGAACGATCAAGAGACCGGCGGCCATGCGTCGCCGGCTTTGCTGCATTGCGAAATAAATAATACTTTTTAATGGGCTGACCGGTTGAAACCGCCGTCGTGCGAATTAATATAGAGATGTCATCATCGTCTCTGGCAAATCCATTTGCCATATCCGGTTTCGCTGCATTCGATTGTCCCGCACGGACGACATGTCATGCAGCGCCGGTAAATTCCGAGACCTCAGTTAAACGCCAAGCATCGGCACCGTGCCGGTCGGTCAAGTCACGAAGGTATTTCACATGCACAGCTATCCCGACGTCAAGCTCCTCATCAACGGCGAATGGCGCGATGCCCTTTCCGGCAAGACCATTGCCGTATCCGACCCGGCAACAGACGAAATCCTCGGCCAGATTGCCCATGCTGAAAAGGCCGATCTCGATCTGGCGCTGGACGCTGCCGACAAGGGCTTCAAGGTCTGGCGCGAAACATCCGCCTATGAGCGTTCCAAGATCATGCGCAAGGCCGCTGACCTGCTGCGTGAGCGCAAGGACACGATTGCCTGGCTGATGACCCGCGAACAGGGCAAGCCGCTGGCGCAGTCTGCCATGGAAGTCATGGGCGCTGCCGACACCATCGACTGGTTTGCCGAAGAGGCACGCCGCACCTATGGCCAGGTCATTCCTGCCCGCGCCACCGGCGTCTCGCAGCTCGCCATCAAGGTTCCGATCGGTCCCGTTGCGGCCTTTACGCCCTGGAACTTCCCGATCAACCAGATCGTGCGCAAGCTCTCCGCAGCGCTCGCTGCCGGTTGCTCGATCATCGTCAAGGCACCTGAAGAGACACCGGCGTCGCCCGCCGAACTTATCCGCGCCTTCGTGGATGCAGGCGTTCCCGCTGGCGTCGTTAACCTCGTCTATGGCGTACCTGCGGAAATTTCCGAATATCTCATTCCGCATCCGGTCATCCGCAAGATTTCCTTCACCGGCTCCACGCCGATCGGCAAGCACCTTGCAGCACTCGCCGGCAAGCACATGAAGCGCGCCACGATGGAACTCGGCGGCCACGCACCTGTGATGATTTTCGATGATGCCAACATTGAAAAGGCCGTCGAAATCATGGCCATGTCGAAGTTCCGCAATGCCGGTCAGGTCTGCGTCGCACCGACACGTTTCCTCGTGCAGGAAGGCGTTGCCAGCCAGTTCCTCGACGGCTTCGTCAAAGCTGCTGAGGCCGTCAAGGTCGGCAACGGCCTGGAAGATGGCGTGACCATGGGCCCGCTCGCCAATGAGCGCCGCATTCCTGCTATGGAAGCGCTTATTCAGGATGCCGTTTCCAACGGCGCGGAACTGAAGACCGGCGGCAAGCGCATCGGCAACAAGGGTAACTTCTTCGAACCGACCGTGCTGGCCAACGTCCCGACATCGGCCAAGATCATGAACGACGAGCCCTTTGGCCCGGTTGCCATCGTCAACACGTTCAAGTCCTTCGATGACGCGATTTCGGAAGCCAACCGCCTGCCCTTCGGCCTTGCATCCTTTGCCTTCACCGGCTCGGTCAAGACCGCCCACGAGCTTGGCCGTCAGGTCGAGGCTGGCATGCTGACCATCAACCACAACGGCCTTGCCCTGCCGGAAGTGCCCTTCGGTGGCATCAAGGATTCCGGCTACGGCACGGAAGGTGGCTCGGAAGCCGTTGGCGCATATCTGGAAACTCGTTTCGTCAGCCAGATGAACTGATTTTCAGCTGAATTAAGCTGAAATTTTAAAGCCCGGCGTTTTGCGACGCCGGGCTTTTCGTTTGCAAAAATCAGAGACTTTCGCTAAACGAACAAAGAGTGAACAATGAGGCGAATGGATGGCAGAGACAAGCGATACGGCAGCGCCCGCGCTGAAGGAAATCTTCAACCGCGCCCGCCTGCAATCCATCGCCGCTGAAACAAAAGCCGTTTATCCACCCTTCGATGAACAGGCATTTCTGGCACTGGCCGAGACCAACCTCGATACACTCGGCATCATGCAGCGCATGCGCCAGGTGGCGACCAGCCTTCATGCCACTTTGCCCGGCGATTACGCTCGCAATCTCGAAATCCTTACGACACTTGCGCCGCGCATCAACCACGGCTTTGCCTCGATTTCCCTTTCGGAATATGTAGCGCTCTACGGCTTGGAGCATTTCGATGCCTCCATGGAAGCGCTGAAATTTTTCACCCGCTTTGGCTCGTCGGAATTCGCCATTCGTCATTTCATCCTCGCTGATATGCCCCGCGCACTGGCGACGATGGAGGAGTGGTCGCGAGATGAAAACGAACATGTGCGCCGACTGGCGAGCGAAGGTTGCCGCCCGCGTTTGCCGTGGTCGTTTCAGATCAAGGCACTGATCGATGATCCCTCGCCCGTCACCACCATTCTTGAAAACTTGAAAAGCGACGATGCGCTCTATGTGCGCAAATCCGTGGCCAACCATCTGAACGATATCACCAAGGACAATCCGCGATGGGTTCTTGAGCGTATCGCGACTTGGCCGAAGGAGAACAAGCACACCGCATGGATCATCCGTCAGGCTCTGCGAACCCTCGTGAAGAAGGGCGACGCCTCGGCGCTGGCGCATCTTGGCGCGCATGAAAAAGCAGATATTGCGATAGAGGCGTTTCAGGTCTCACCGGACGCTTTGCCGCTGGGCGGCAATGTGCGGATTTCGGCATCGCTTCGCTCGACATCCGAAAAGCCACAGAAACTGGTGATCGATTACGCTGTCCACTATGTGAAGAAGGGTGGCGGCACCTCGCCCAAGATTTTCAAATGGAAAGAGCTGAGCCTTCAACCGGGCGAAGGCTGCACGCTGTCCATCAGCCGCGCCATCCGCGATTTCACCACCCGCAAGCATTATCCCGGCCTGCACCTGATACAACTGATGGTGAACGGCGAAGCGCTGGCTGAGACGGCGTTCGAACTGTCTATTTAACCAGCCGGAAAAATCTTGGCGCGGCGAATGACGATGTGGCCCCGATCCCCAGCTTCAACAGCCGTTTCGGGCGGAACATCGAATTCCAGCAGATCGCCTTCGGTGGTCGAGGCAATCACGCGGCGGTCGCCTGCTCGGTCCAGCACGCGAGTTACCTGGGCCGGAATGCCATCATGCAAATCTTCCCATTCCAGATCATTGGGGCGGGCGTAGATATCGACAGGGCCATCGGCCTGACTGTAGGCGAAGGGCACCTCGGCTGAACCGACGAAAACCTTGCCCGCGCGGGCTGTGCCGGAGATGCGGTTGGCATCGCCCAGGAAGCGCATGACGAAGGATGAGTTCGGCTGGCGGCAGACCTCTTTCGGGGTGCCCTGCTGCACGATTTCACCCTGATTGAGAATGACGACACGGTCGGCGAGATCGAGTGCTTCTTCCTGATCATGGGTCACGAAAATGGTGGTGATGCCGAGTTCGGTGTGGATTTCGCGCAGCCAGCGGCGCAGATCGCGGCGCACATTGGCGTCCAGCGCGCCGAAGGGCTCATCCAGCAGCAGAACCTTGGGATCGACCGAGAGCGCGCGGGCCAGTGCCACGCGCTGGCGCTGGCCGCCGGAAATCTGCGCCGGGAACCGTTCGCCCAGACCATCCAGCTTCACCAGTCGCAGCAATTCGTCCACGCGCGCATCGATGGCCGCCTTGTCGCGCTTGACCTTGGAGACTTTCATGCCGAAGGCGATGTTTTCGTGCAGCGTCATATGCGGGAACAGCGCATAATGCTGGAACACGAAACCGACGCCGCGGTCGCGCACCGGAATATTGGTGGCGTCTTCATCTCCGAAATAAATCTGGCCGCCATCGGTATATTCAAGACCTGCGACCATGCGCAGGATCGTGGTTTTGCCTGAACCGGACGGACCGAGCAGCGCCAGCAGCTCGCCGCTTTCGATATCCAACGACACATCCCGCACGGCACGAAAGGTGTCGAAGGTTTTCACCACATTCTGGAGGCGGATTTTCATGCAGTTGTCTCCGACATGGCAGCGGTTTTCCTGGCGCCACGCCCTGCCCCGCGCTTTTCCAGCGCGACCTTGGCAATGATCGTGACGACGGCGAGAGCCGCGAGAATGGATGCCGAGGCGAAAGCGCCTGCGGCCTGATAATCGTGGTAGAGCAGTTCGATATGCAAAGGCAGCGTATTGGTCTGGCCGCGAATATTGCCCGAGACGATGGACACCGCGCCGAATTCACCCATGACACGCGCGTTGCACAGCACGACGCCATAGAGCAGTGCCCATTTGATATTGGGCAGCGTGACCGAAAAGAACGTGCGCCAGCCGGATGCGCCGAGCGAGGTGGCAGCCTCCTCCAGATCGCGCCCCTGCGCCTGCATCAGCGGTATCAGCTCACGTGCAACGAAGGGTGCCGTGACGAACATGGAGGCGATGACGATGCCCGGCAGCGCAAACAGCACCTTGATATCATAGGCAGCGAAGAACGGACCGAGCAGGCCTTGCAAGCCATAAACGAAGAGATAGGCCACACCCGCCACGATGGGCGAGATGGAGAAGGGGATTTCGATGAGGACCAGCAGAAAGCGACGGCCCCGGAAATCGAATTTGGTAATCGCCCAAGCGGCGGCAATGCCGAAGGCGGTATTGACGGGTACGGCAATCAGCGCCGTGATTACCGTCAACATGATGGCGTGGCGCGTATCGGGGTGATTGATCGTCGCGGTATAGGTCTTCCACCCTTGAGAAAAGGCTTCGACGCCGATGATCAGCAAGGGTGCGACGACAAGCAAGGCACCTATGATCAGCACGAAAGCGATCAGCGAGCGGCGCACCCAGGGGGCGTCACCCACGCGTGGCGGCTTGCGACGGGAGGCATGAGCACTCATCGGCTAGCTCCTCACCGTATAGCGCAGGGCGCGTGTCTGGAGATAGTTGGTGACAGCCAGCATGACGAAGGCAGTCATCAGCAGCACCGAGGCGATGGCGGCTGCGGCCTGATAATCATATTCCTCCAGCCGGATGAAGACGAGAAGCGAGGTGATCTCGGTCGAAAACGGCTGATTGCCAGCGATGAAGATGATTGCGCCAAATTCACCAAGGCTGCGGGCAAAGGAGAGCGACAGGCCAGCGAGAATGGCAGGCGTCAGCAGCGGCAGGATGACCTTTCGGAAAATTTCCAGATCCGAGCCGCCCAGAGACTGCGCCGCCTCTTCCAGCGCCGGGTCCAGATCCTCCAGCACCGGCTGCACCGTGCGCACGATGAAAGGCAGGCTGGTAAAGGCCATGGCGATGATGATGCCAACCGGCGTATAGGCAACCTTGATACCGGCATGGGCGAGGATCGAGCCGAACCAGCCATTGCCGGCGAAAAGTGCGGTGAGCGCAATACCGGCGACAGCCGTGGGCAGCGCGAAGGGCAGATCAACGATGGCATCGACCAGACGCCAGCCGGGAAAACGGTAGCGCGTCAGCACCCATGCGAGTGCCAGGCCAAAGACGACGTTGAACAGCGTGGCCGCAAGGGCGCAGAGCACGGTGACGCGGTAGCTTGCGACCGCGCGTGGCGACGAGATGATCGCCCAATATTCGGCAGGGCCAAGGCTCGCCGCCTTGAAAACAAGGGCAGCCAGCGGCAGGACGACGATGATGCCGACATACAGCAGCGTAACGCCGAGCGACAATCGCAGCCCCGGCAAAACATTGCGTCTCAAACCCGTCCCCCATCATGCAAGAGAGACCCGGCGGGAGGCCCGCCGGGTCTTGGCATTTCTTCTATCGAGTGATTAACGATTGCCGTAAAGCGTATCAAGCACGGCACCGGATGCGAAGTGCTCTTTCTGGATTTTGTCCCAGCCGCCGAACACGTCATTGACGTTGACGAGGCGTATCTGCGGGAACTGATCCTTGAACTCGGCTGCGACCTTTTCATTATGAACGCGGTGGCCGAACTGCGCTGCGATGCGCTGGCCTTCCTCGGTGTAGAGGAAATCCAGATAGGTCTTCGCCAGTTCGCGCGAACCGCGTTTGTCAACAACCTTGTCCACGACGGCAACGGGGAATTCCGCGAGAAGGCTGACGGAGGGAACGACGCTTTCGACCTTGTCCTTGCCATATTGCTTGGCAATGCCGCGTGTCTCGGCCTCGAAGGTGATCAGCACGTCGCCCACTTCACGCTCGACGAAGGTTGTCGTAGCCGCACGGCCTCCGGTATCGAAGACAGGCGTGTTGGCGAAGATTTTCTTGATGAAGTCCTGAACCTTGGCATCATCGCCGTTGAACTTTTCTTTCGCGTAGGCGGTGGCAGCCAGATAGGTATAGCGGGCATTGCCTGACGTCTTAGGGTTCGGGAAAACCAGCTTTACGTCGTCCCTGACGAGATCGTCCCAATCCTTGATATTCTTGGGGTTGCCAGCGCGAACGAGGAAGGACGGGAAGGAATAGAAAGGCGACGCATCATTGGCGAAATTCTTCTGCCAATCGGCGGAAACGAAACCCTGCTTCACCAGAAAATCAATGTCGGTGACCTGATTAAAGGTCACAACATCGGCCTCCAAACCTTCCACAATGGCGCGCGCCTGCTTGGATGTGCCCGCATGCGACTGGTCGATGGTCACGCCCGGATGCGCTTTGACGAAAGCTTCGTTTTCGGCGGCAAACACCTCACGCGCAACGTCATAGGACGCGTTGAGAAGCGTCTTCGGCTCCTGCGCAAAGGCAGAGGTCGACAGAAGGGCTGCAACAGCAGCACCGATAAGCATGATCCGTTTCATGAAAGTCCCCACAGCACCAAATTCTACCGGCAAGATACGGAAGTGGGCTGGTTACCGCGAGGAACGAGACTCTCCATCCCAAGTCAAACTTAGAATTTTTTGCTTCTAGGACACTTTTAACAAAACGGATGTTGCGCGGTTCAAGACGTCAGAGCCGATGATCTGGAAAAAGTGGCGGGGCGGTGGAAGCGAAATATCGGTCGATCTGCTTCTCCTTCACCTGCGCCAGAGTGTCCGGGCTCCATTTGGGATTGCGGTCCTTGTCGATCAGCGCCGCACGAACGCCCTCGTAGAAGTCGGGATTGCGCAGCACCTCGCAGCCAGCCACAAACTCGCGCTCCAGGCATTCAACGAGACCGGAGCTGTCTCGACCAAGGCGCAGGAGCCGCAGCGTCAATTTGAGGCTGGTTGGAGATCGCAATTGCAGCGTGGCGAGTGTGTCCCTAGCGAAAGCATCGTCAATCGCGGAAAGAGCGTGAAATATCTCCTCGGTGGAATCGAAGGCGAAAGCCGCGTCGATGATACGGCGATTGGCGGCGATGATGCCGGTAATTTCGGGCCTGCTTGAGAAGCTTTCGATGACAGCGCCTATGTCAGCGGCGAATGACACCTCCGCCAAGGCATCCACCAAATCGCCCAAGCGCTCGGATGCGATCTGATAATCCGCAAGACCGGCATAAATCGCGTCCGCCGCACCAATCTCTTTGCCCGTCAGGCCCAGCCATGTTCCCGTCTCACCCGGTGCCTTGGGCAGCAACCACGTCGCACCGACATCCGGGAAATAGCCGATGGCGGTTTCCGGCATGGCGAGACGGGTGCGTTCCGTCACGATACGATATCGGCCATGGGCGGAAATGCCGACGCCGCCGCCCATGACGATGCCATCCATCAGCGCGATATAGGGCTTGGGATAATTCGAGATCGTGTAGTTCAGCGGGAATTCCTCGCGCCAGAAACGGGTTCGATCCGTCTCGCTTGCGGTCTTCGCTTCGTAGATCTGGCGGACATCGCCGCCCGCACAGAGGCCACGGTCGCCCTCACCGGAAAGAACGACGCAGGTGATGTCGGGATCGCGCGCGAAGGCATCCAGCCCTGCCTTCATGCCCGCTACCATCGCTTCGTTGAGACTGTTGATGGCGCGTGGCCGATTGAGGCGTATCAGCCCGGCACTGCCCTTCTTCTCGATGATGACCTCATCTGTCGCGACGTCCCTCTGCATTATGCCTCCTCCCACAGATTGCATCTGCGCACAGTGTGAGGCTCCCGACGGCATCACGCAACATTTATCGCGCCATTGTGAAACAAGCCGATTGTTTGAACGTTGATATCGCTCAGGAAACAACAACCATAGCGTTCTTGCAGTGCAGCAATTTTACTTGACGCATTGGCGAATCATGGCATGTAATAACATCGTAAAATACCGGCGCCAATTCCTGTCCAGCGTTCCAGCCGGACCACACAGACGGCCCTTTGCGGGCGATGACGTAGTAACGGGAGATCAATATGCAGGTTTCAGCAGACGATTGGATTAGTAAGCGCGCATACACCCTATGGGAGAGTGAAGGCCATCCGCATGGTCGCGATTCAGACCATTGGGAACAGGCAAAACACGAATATTCTCTGCTTCAAAATTCCAAGGCCACAAAGCCGAACCACCGGAAGAAAGCAGATGTGCAGGCTGCCGTTGCCCTGGAAGAGGCGGCAAAGAGCAAACCAAAGGCGCGCAAAAGCGCCGCAAAGTAAGTCTCCTCCCAAGCAGCTTGCGAACAAAGACAAACAGCAAAAAGCCCCGAAAAACGGGGCTTTTCTTCGTTTCAGCTAGGCTTTGTTCCGCACTCAGAATGTCAGCGCGCGGTCGCCCTTTTCATCCTTGATACGGCTTGGCAGGCCGATGCGGTTGAGGATGTTGAGGAATGGCTGCGGCGGAAGTTCTTCCACATTCGCCATCTGCTTCACATCCCACTCGCCTGTCGCAATCAGCATGGCTGCGGCAACTGGCGGAACCCCTGCTGTGTAGGAAATGCCCTGAGAGCCGACTTCTTCGTACGCTTCCTTGTGGTCAGCCACGTTGTAGATGAAGACTTCGGTTTCCTTGCCGTCCTTGATGCCCTTGACGACATCGCCGATGCAGGTCTTGCCGACATAATCGGGCGCCAGCGAAGACGGATCGGGCAGCACGGCCTTGACGACCTTGAGCGGCACGACTTCCAGACCTTCAGCGGTTTTAACAGGCTTTTCGGAGAGAAGACCAAGGTTCTTCAACACGTTGAAGACGTTGATGTAGTGGTCACCGAAGCCCATCCAGAAGCGCACGTCTGCGCCGTCCATGTTCTTGGACAGCGAATGCACTTCGTCATGGCCGGTCATATAGGCCTTCCGCTTGCCGACGACAGGCAGATCGAACTCCTGACCGACTTCAAACATCTCGTTTGTCTGCCACTGGTTGTTCTGCCAGGAATAGACGACACCGGTAAATTCGCGGAAGTTGATCTCGGGATCGAAATTGGTCGAGAACCAGCGGCCATGGCTGCCGGCATTGATATCGACGATATCGACTGAGGTGACCTTGTCGAAATACTCATCCTTGGCCAGACGCGCATAGGCGTTGACCACGCCCGGATCGAAGCCGACGCCGAGAATGGCGGTGACGCCCTTTTCCTTGCACTCGGCCGCACGCTGCCATTCGTAGTTTCCGTACCAGGGCGGATTTTCGCAAATCTTGGTTGGATCCTCATGGATCGCCGTATCCATATAGGCAACACCTGTGTCCATGCAGGCACGAAGAACGGACATGTTGACGAAGGCAGAACCGACATTGATGACGATCTGCACGCCGGTCTTCACGATCAAGGCTTTCGTTGCCTCGATATCCATCGCGTCAAGCGCATGGGCCTCAAGCTTTACATCTGTCTTGAGGCTCTTCTTTTCGCGTACGGACTCGACAATCTTGCGGCACTTATCAACTGTGCGTGACGCAATATGAATGTCTCCCAATACATCGCTGTTCTGGGCGCACTTATGCGCCACAACTTGTGCCACGCCACCGGCGCCGATGATGAGAACGTTCTTCTTCATTTCAGGTGATACCCCCTTTATCCCCGCAGGGATGAGCTTGGTTTGATGTTAAGACAGGCTTTGCTGGAAATCAGCAAAATCGAATTCACGAACGGCACGCACAGTGCCATCGAGTTCCTTGATGGCAATAGTCGGCATTTTGACGCCGTTGAACCAGTTTTTCTTGACCATGGTGTAACCGGCCGTGTCCTGGAAAGACACGCGGTCGCCCACCTTCAGTTCGTTCTCGAAGCGAAACTCGCCAAACACGTCACCTGCGAGGCACGACTTGCCGCAGACCATATAGGGGTGGTCACCTTCGTTGGGAGAAACCTTGGCCGTTTCGCGGTAGATCAGAAGATCGAGCAGATGCGCTTCGATGGAGCTGTCGACAATGGCGAGGTTCTTGCCGTTGAACAGCGTGTCGAGCACCGTCGTTTCCAAGGTCGTGCTCTTGGTGATCGAGGCCTCGCCGGGCTCCAGATAGACCTGAACGCCATATTTTTCCGAGAATTCCTTGAGGCGATCGCAGAACTGGTCAATCGGATAATTTTCGCCGGTGAAATGGATACCACCGCCGAGGCTGACCCATTCTACACGCTCCAGAAGGATGCCGAACTTGTCTTCGATCTGCGACAACATGCTGTCGAACAGATCGAAATCCCCATTTTCACAATTGTTGTGGATCATGAAGCCGGAAATGCTGTCCATGACTTGTTCGACGTTTGCAACATCCCATTCACCCAGACGGCTGAAAGGGCGCGCCGGGTCGGCGATATCGAAGGTGGAGGAGGAAACCTGCGGGTTGAGGCGCAGACCGCGTGTGATGCCGGATGCCTTGTCGGCGAAGCGTTCCAGCTGGCCGATGGAATTGAAGATAATCTTGTCGGCGTTGGAGATGACCTCTTCTATCTCGTAATCGGCATAGGCCACGCTATAGGCATGGGTTTCGCCGCCGAATTTCTCGCGACCGAGACGCACTTCGTAAAGCGACGACGATGTCGTGCCATCCATATATTGCGACATGAAATCGAACACCGACCAAGTGGCAAAGCACTTCAAGGCCAGCAGAGCTTTCGCGCCGGATTTTTCGCGCACATAGGCAATCTTCTCCATGTTGCGAAGAAGTTTGGTCTTGTCGATGAGATAGTATGGCGTCTGAAGCATTGGCGGATCACATGTTGATGGAAGTCAAAGACGGGTCTGATTGACGGGCCTTATATGATGCTTGTGACAGGAAAACAAACCCGCAGGACAGATTCTGCAACAGAGTTCTTTTTTCTCCTCTCACCGCAAAGATGCGGAACCAAACAAGGGCATGCACGTTTTGAAACTACGCGTGAGCCGTGGACACGGCGTTTTTGACATTACTTCAGAAAAGGAAACATCATGGCGACGGTTCGCAACGTGGAAGACAAAGTCCGTGAAACTCTCGAAGGCGGCGATGCAGCCGATGTTGCTGCACAGCTCACACAGTTGCGCGAAGATCTCGCAAACCTCGCAGGCAGCGTAAAGGCTCTGGGCGTCGGTGTTTCTTCCGAAGTCAAGGCACGCGCAACCCGGGTTGCCGATGACGCGCTGGCTGCGGGCGAAGAAACGGTCGATAATGTTCGCCACGAAATTCAGTCTCTGAACGACAATCTGACCTATCAGGTTCAGAAAAATCCTCTCCAGTCTCTCGGCATTGCAGTGGCCGCAGGTTTCCTTATCGCCCTCGTTACCCGGCGCTAAGGCAGCATCATGATTGAAGCGCTGCTGCTTTATCTCGGCGATACCCAGCGAGAAGGCCAACTCGTAACACGGCGCATAAAATCCAAGCTTCTGCTCTGGGTTTTGGCAGGCGCATTTTTTGCCATCGCCTTCATTGCCGCGATCATCGGTGGCTCGATCTATCTGGCGAAAGAAATCGGTGCCGGACCTGCGGCACTGGTCATTGCAGGCGTCGCATTTCTTCTGGGCGTCATCATGCTCGTCAGTCTGGCGATCATGCGCAGGCCCCGCGTTTATGCTACGAGGCCGGTTATGCCCTTGGCTCCGTTAGCGGCTGCACCATTGGCAGTACAGGCCATGGCTGCCGGAGCACTCAGGGCGCGCCCTTATACGACATTGCTGAGCGCATTGGCCCTCGGCTATATCGCGACACGCACGACGGTTAAAAAGAAAAAGTAATCCGAGTATCTGGACAATCTGATAAGCCGTCTTTCCCCAAAGGCGGCTTTCCTTTTTTCATCCGCGATAATTTCCCGCTGCCCTTCTGCCGACAAAATGTTACGCAGGTTGCAACCATCTGTTTAACGGAGAGAATGTTGGATGCGGAAGAAAGTCCTTGTTGTCGGCGGTGCCGGATATATCGGTTCCCACACATGCCTGTTGCTCGCCGAGCGTGGATATGAGCCAGTCGTTTTCGACAATCTTTCAAACGGCCATGAAGAATTCGTCCGCTGGGGACCCTTCGAACAGGGCGATATCAGGGACCGGGCGCGCCTCGATGAAGTCTTTGCAAAACACAAGCCCGAAGCCGTTCTGCATTTTGCAGCATTGATCGAAGTCGGTGAATCCGTTAAAAACCCGGTGGCCTTTTACGATAACAATGTCACCGGCGCGCTGACCCTGCTGTCGGCCACGATGGATGCAGGCGTGAAGGCCTTCGTCTTTTCCTCCACATGCGCAACCTATGGCCTGCCGGAACGCGTGCCACTGGACGAAACCCACCGCCAAGCACCCATCAATCCCTATGGTCGCACCAAATGGGTGGTGGAGCAGGCGCTGAAAGACTACAGCACCTACAAGGACCTGAAATCCGTCATGCTGCGCTATTTCAATGCGGCAGGCGCGGATTTCGAAGGCCGGATCGGCGAGTGGCACAAGCCTGAAACCCATGCCATACCGCTCGCCATCGAAGCGGCGCTTGGCCGTCGCGAAGGTTTCAAGGTCTTCGGTACGGATTACGATACGCGCGACGGTACCTGCGTGCGCGATTATATCCACATTCTCGATCTGGCCGACGCTCATGTGCGTGCCGTGGATTACCTGCTGGCAGGTGGTGAGACCGTCGAACTCAATCTCGGCACCGGCACCGGAACGACGGTCAAGGAACTGCTCGACACGATCTCGGAAGTCTCTGGTCGCCCCTTCCCGGTGGAATATACCGACCGTCGCGAGGGCGACTCAACCACGCTCGTTGCCAACAACGACAAGGCGCGGGAAGTGTTGGGCTGGGAGCCGCAATATACGCTGGAAGACATTATCCGCTCGGCATGGCGCTGGCATTCGTCCCGCAACGAGAGCATGTAACAAACGCATCAGCATAAAAAACACCGGCCCTTTGGACCGGTGTTTCCGCCACAGGAACACTCCCGTAGCTCCTCTCTCCCAGGAAACCTTACGGCTTCGGCGCTGTTGTCGTTGCACCATCGCTGGCTGGCGCAGGTGCTGCGGCGCCGTCAGCTGCCTTCTTGTCCTTCATGGTAACGAATTCTGGAGCAGCCTTCAAGGACTCAGCCGTTTCCGTTGTCGTCAGGCGAATTGTGCCGCTCTGTGTGTCACGGGTCACGGTGATTTTGTCCATAGGAACTGCCACGTCCTTGGCACCGATGCCGAGGAAACCACCAACACCAACAACAGCTGCGACGATGCCGCCATTTTCTTCGAGAATGAGGTTCGTCACGCTACCGATGCTTTCATCGGCAGATGTGTAGACGGCGTTACCAATATAGTCATTGGCGCTGATCTGCGTTACAGCCTGTTCCGTCAGGTAGCTGCCGCTGGCTGCTGGTGTAGCAGCGGTCGTTGCCGGTGCGGCAGGGGCGGCTGGTGTGGCGGGAGCGGCAGCGCCCGGTGCAGCCGGTGCTGGCTCGGCGGCTGTCTGTGCCATGGCGAGTGGTGCGAATGTCGTGGAACCCAAGAGAGCGGCAGTGACGATCGTGGTGAGTGTCTTGTTCATTTCGTACCTTCCTTATTATCTTCGTTCGAAACCTGCTCACCACGGTTTTTCCGTTTCTGTGTGAGCCTGTTGGTTTGCAAACGACGGCAGGTCGGAATTAGTTCCGCCATTTTTTTAGGCAATCTAGCGCACGATCAACAGCAGAAAATGACGTTTATTCGGGCATATAATGGGATTGCGAAGCTCCTCCGCTTCAGCCATTCTGCGCCCATCCTACCATGACTTGAGCAGCAGTCGAAACCAGCGAAACAATGCAGAACGATTTCATTTCCAGACTAAGACAACGCCTTGCTGGCTTTTTTCCGACTGCGCCGATAAGCGTCTATCTCGTTGTTATGACAACGGTAATCACGCTGCCGCTGATTATCTTCGTCGGCTATTTGATGTTGAAGCTGGAAGCAGATGAGAGAGGCGACCTTCAGCGCGAGGCGGTCGAAGATGCCCGCGCCGTCAGCCGCAACATCGATCGCCGTTTGCAGGAAATGGCAACCTCGCTCAATCTCCTCTCGCAGTTCCCGGAACTGGAAGATGGCGACCTCTCAGCTTTTCACAAGCGAGTGAGCGAGAGCCTCCAGAAGCAGGGGCTCTATGTCATCATCGCAACCGCCGACGGAAAACAGCGCCTGAACAGCCGCGTGCCTTTCGAGCAACCGCTGGGCAATGTGCCGCCTGATATCAAGCTTTCCGACGTGATTGCCGGTGGGCGGACAGCGGTGTCCAATATTTTCTTTGGCAATACCAGCAAGGAATGGGTGTTCAACGTCATGCGGCCACTGCCGCGCGCGCTATCCGCTGCGGGCGATGCCCTGATCATGACCCAGAATGCCCGCGACCTGATGGGGCTGATTTCCACCGATGGTCTGCCGCCCGGCTGGTCGATTGCCATCTTGGATGCCGACAGCCACGTCGTTTCCTCCAGCGCGCCGGATGAGATTGCGGCGGGCACCGCTTTCGGCCACAGCGACGCGACCGGGCTGATGCGATCCTTCAGCGGCAGCTTTGAAGATCAGAACGGCATTATCTATGCCTATTCCCAGCTTCCGGGCTGGTCGTGGAAAGCGGTGATCTGGGGACCCGCCGATAACAGCCAGTCAGCTTTGGTCAGCACATGGCGTAAAATGATGATCGGCAGCTTCGTGCTTGTCATCATCGCCATCGCGGGCGCCTATCTGGTTGGTCGTCAGTTGCGCGGCTCGATCCGTGAACTGGTGGACATGGCAAAGCGCATCGGTGAAGGCGAAATTGTTGCGCCCATCGACACCAAGATCAAAGAGGCCAACCAGGTGGCCGTGGCGCTGTCCAACGCGTCTTTCGACCGCAGCCAGGCGGAAGACCGCACTCACCTCATTTTGCACGAGCTGGTTCACCGCTCCAAAAACCTGCTGACGCTGGTGCAGGCGATGATGCGCCAGCTTGCGCGTGAAAACACCACCGTGCCCGAATTCCAGAAGGAAGTGGATCACAGGCTTCGCGGCCTCGGCATGTCGATCAGCGCGTTATCAGAGGTGCAATGGCAGGGCCTGCCGATGCGCAAGCTGATCGAGACACATATGAATGTCTTCGGCACCGCCGTCGATCAGGTAAAACTCAGCGGTGAAGACTTCATGCTGTCGCCAGAAGCAGCGCAGAATTTCGGCCTCATCATTCACGAGCTGACCACCAACTCGATCAAATACGGTGCGCTGTCCAGAAAGACCGCAACCGTCGAATTGTCTTGGACACGCAAGGTCGAGGGCGATCACGACCAGTTGACCATCGATTGGAACGAGATCGGCGGCCCCGCTGCGGTTGCACCAACCCGCAGCGGCTTTGGCACGACGATCATCAAACGCCACGCGGAAAGTTCATTTTCCGCCAATATATCAATGGATTATAGTGAGGCGGGATTCCGCTGGACACTGACCGCACCTATGCGCCATTTTCTGACGCAAAAAAATACGACGGTGCTGGAATAAAATTGAACCATGGCGGGAACCAACCGGTACCGGTCACGTTGTTACAGCAAGCCAAGCCACTCCCCGTCCCCGCCTGAGGCTTGGCGATGCAGGTTTTGCCCCTGAAAACCTGCCACAGATAGCACGGCTCTACGGAGCCGTGCTTTTGTGTTTTAGGGCTATTTTCAAACCAGAATACGAGTAGCCATATCATAGCAGCCGTGAACACACGGGCCTTTTCATTATGACGCGCGGCTATGGATTACGTGGGAAGGGGTGCCGGGAATTTCAGGAAATAGTCGATATTGTCAGCAGAGACATTATAGCTCGCCTCACCGCCCAAGGCCGCAGGCACGACCTTTTCCAGCACGATACTTCCGAAGTGGCTTCTCTTGCCGCCATCAACGGAAGCCGATTGCGCGGCCTCGCCACCCAAAGGCTCTGTCCAGCGAACTTCGAAAAATTCTCCGTCCTTGCGACAATCGAGCGTGATCGGAAGATGGCGAGAGAGATTGCCGCCATGGCTAACGGTATTCACCACCAGCTCATGGAACGCCAGGCCCACGTAGAGCGCGCCATTGGGGTTCAGCAGAAGATTTTCGCCAACCATCTTTATCAGGTTGGGATATTCCGGAAGATAAAGATCGGCCTGCTGCTTTAGGAGATCGAAAATCTCTGCACCTCGCCAGTCTGAATCGGTGATCAAATCCTGGGATTGCGCCAGCGCATGCAGACGCCCCCGGAATTTGCGCAGAAAATCTTCCTTGGTGAAGCTGAAACGCGCCGTCTGGGCCGACAGGCTCTGGATGATCGCCAAAAGATTTTTAGAACGGTGACTGACCTCCCGCAAAAGCGAGCGAAGCAATTGCTCGCGGCGCCGCTCGACCGTGATCTCTCTGATCGTAGTCTTGAGAACCCGTTGCCCGGACATGTTCACGGTGGAATAGACGTGAAACTGGAAGACACGGTCCTTACCGGCGCTGACTTCCAGCATGCCGCGGCTTCCCGCAGAGGTCAGGTCTTTCTTCAGTTCGGCCAGTCGGGCGGCAAGGTCGTTGCCGAACATCGTAAGATCGGTCGGGTCTTGCCCGGATTCCGTCGGCAGGGTCCATACGTCGGGGAGGTTGGCGATAAAGATGTACTCCTTATCGCGGTCTTGCAGCATAACCGTCTCGTCAGAGTCCAGCAGTGCGAGCACGAGTGAATCGTGCAGATCGCCCTCATCCCGCTCCGCATTATGCCACGCCAGCCGATGCAATATTGTCTCCTAACGCGGAACGGCGATGATGGTCGCGATGCTTGAAAAAACATATCGACGTCAACGCCGGGTAAGAACCCGAGTTCCAAAATCTTTTTAAAATCAGTGCAAGTTATGCGGCGACGCGTGAACTTTCATTGAAGAAAAGAGCCTGACTTATGAGGGCCTTGACCATATCCGGGTTGAAAGGCTTGGTGACGAGGAATGTCGGCTCTGGGCGCTCGCCGGTCAGCAGACGTTCCGGGAAAGCGGTGATGAAGATAACCGGCAGCGTCGTCATCTGAAGGATTTCCTTCATAGCTTCCAGACCGGAGCTTCCGTCTGCCAGCTGAATGTCGGCCAGGATCATCTTGGGCTGGGTGCGGTGGAACAGCTCGAGCGCTTCCTTGTGCGTGCGGGCAATGCCGGTCACGTTATGGCCAAGATCGGTTACCATCTGCTCGATGTCCATGGCGATCAGAGGCTCGTCCTCGATGATCATGATATCTGTCGCAACCTGGCGGGCGATTTCGGAAGCGGCTTCGTCGATCAGCTTGCTGACTTCGCCTTCTGGCACGCGCAGCACTTCTGCAACTTCTGCAAGGGTGAATTCTTCAACTGTCGTCAGCAGGAACGCCTGGCGCGGCACGGCGGGAACAGCCGAAAGATTGGCAGAGGCGCGCTTTTCCCATCCGGTCAGGTTCTCATCATTCTTGATGTTGATGGTAACGGAACTAAAGATGGAGACAAACAATTGGTAAAGCGAAACGCGATCGCTGCTCGTCTGCGGAAAAATGCTGACATCTGCGATCAGTGCCTCAAGGCTGGCGGCAACATAGGCATCGCCAGTTGATTGTGAACCGCAAACGGCACGCGCAAACCTGCGGAGATAGGGCAGATGCGGAGCGATGCGTGTAGAAACTGACATGGAATTCTCCCCTGTTCATGCGGTTTGCAGCGCAAACCTGAACGAAAAAACGCGGCGTTTCAAAAAAAGTTCCGTTTGGCTGGAACTATTTTTTTTGCCACGCATTACTAGCGACGTCACCAAAGGAATACCGGAAATCATGAGCATGTTTCAATCGGACCAGGATCCATCTGACAAGGGAACACCGCCGACGGTTCCCGATTCGGGTCGCGCCGTAATCTCCCGAAAATTACGAGAATTGTATGATGCAGTTCAGGATGAGGGAATTCCAGATAAATTTCTCGATCTTCTTGAAAAGCTCGACGAAGCTGAAAACAACGCGAAAGCTTCGAGGGGATGATGGCAACAGATTCGAGCAAGAACGAATATAATTTCAAGCGCGAAATGCTGGCAGCCCTGCCAAATCTGCGCGCCTTTGCCATTTCCCTCATCAGATCGCGTGACCGGGCCGATGACCTCGTACAGGATACGATCATGAAGGCCTGGGCAAAGCAGGACAGCTATCAACCCGGCACCAATATGCGGGCATGGCTGGTGACGATCCTGCGCAACGAGTTCTACAGCCAGATCAGAAAATCAGGCCGTGAAGTGCAGGATACGGACGGAGCATACACGTCTCGCCTGTCCGTGCCGCCGGAACAGCATGGTTCCGTCGATCTCGCTGATTTCAAGACGGCGCTTGCCAAACTGCCCGAAGACCAGCGCGAAGCCATTCTTCTGATCGGCGCATCCGGTTTTGCCTATGAGGAAGCTGCTGAAATTTGCGGTTGCCCAGTGGGTACGATCAAGAGCCGTGTCAGCCGCGCCCGCCTTCGTCTGCAGGAACTGCTTGGCATCGAAGACGAGAACGAATTTGGGCCCGATGCCCAGATGACGGCTGTTACCGCAGCGGCTGCGGTGCGCTAAACATCTAAAGGACAGTAAAACGGCGTAGCTCCAAGGCTGCGCCGTTTTTTACATTCCGACATCCTTCACCGACTGCATGACGACGAAGGTCGATGTGTTGGCTACGCAGGGCAGGCTGGAAATTTTCTCTCCCAATACCTGTCTATATTTGCGGATGTTTGTGGTGCGCACTTTCAGCAGATAATCGAACGCCCCCGCAATCATGTGGCATTCTTCCACTTCCTTGATCTTGCGAACGGCTGTGTTGAAATCTTCCAGCGCCTTTTCCCGCGTGTCGGACAGTTTGACTTCGGTAAAAGCAATATGCTCAAGCCCAAGCTTGGCCGGATTGAGCATGGCGCGAAAGCCGAGAATATAACCCTCATCCACCAAACGCTTCAGCCGTGTCTGACACGGCGTCTTGGAAAGACCAATCTGCTTGGAGAGTTGCAGAATGGACATGCGCCCATCCTCGCTCATCGCTTCCAGTATCTTCAAATCGAAGTGATCCAGATCGCCTGTCTCTGATGTTTTGGCCATCCATTTTGCCTTTTATATCACTCATTATAAGTCATTTTATCCTGATATATCGCTAAAATAAGGCCATAGCAATTTCACAGGCAATGATATTCTGAGCGCTGAAAAAAGAGCGACGAGAACGCGCGCTCGAAACAGACATCCAGGGGCCGGGCCGATGGCGGAACATGCAGCAACGATAAACACAATTCATACCAATGAGACCGGTGAGATTTTCGCGCGGTTCGCTCCACCGGTGCGACCGCAAAGCCCGCTTCGCCAAGCCATCACCGCCGCCTATCGCCGTGCCGAGCCTGACTGTATCGTACCCTTGCTGGAAGCTGCGAGTGTTTCGCCCGAACAGGCCGACACGATCCGAACCACCGCCCGCAAGCTGGTTCAGGCGCTGCGCTCCAAAGCAAAAGGCACCGGTGTCGAAGGTCTGGTGCAGGAATATTCCCTCTCCAGCCAAGAAGGCGTGGCGCTGATGTGCCTTGCCGAGGCCCTGCTGCGCATTCCCGACGCTGCCACCCGTGATGCGCTGATCCGCGACAAGATCGCCACCGGTGACTGGCGCTCGCATCTCGGTGGCGGTCGTTCGCTCTTCGTCAACGCCGCCACATGGGGTCTGGTCATCACCGGCAAGCTGACCTCGACAGTCAACGACAAGAGCCTTTCGGCTGCGCTGACCAAGCTCATTTCCCGTGCCGGGGAACCCGTTATCCGCCGTGGCGTGGATATGGCGATGCGGATGATGGGCGAACAATTCGTCACCGGCCAGACGATTGGCGAAGCCATCAACCGCTCCAAGCCTTTGGAAGCGAAGGGCTTTCAATATTCCTATGACATGCTGGGCGAGGCCGCGACGACGGCAAAGGATGCCGAGCGGTATTACCGCGATTATGAACAGGCGATCCATGCCATCGGCAAGGCCTCTGCCGGTCGCGGCGTTTATGGTGGCCCCGGCATTTCCATCAAGCTGTCTGCGCTGCACCCGCGTTACGCCCGCGCGCAGGCACAGCGCGTGATGGATGAGCTTTTGCCGCGCGTGAAATCCCTGATGCTGCTGGCAAAAAGCTACGATATCGGCCTCAACATCGATGCCGAAGAAGCCGACCGGCTGGAGCTTTCTCTCGACCTGTTGGAAGCCATCGCTCTCGACCCGGAACTGGGCAACTGGCAGGGTCTCGGCTTTGTCGTGCAGGCCTATAGCCGCCGCTGCCCCTTCGTGCTGGAATACATCATCGATCTCGCCCGCCGCTCCAACCGCCGCATCATGGTACGTCTGGTCAAGGGCGCCTATTGGGATGCGGAAATCAAGCGGGCGCAGCTGGATGGGCTGGAAGACTTCCCTGTCTTCACCCGCAAGGTCCATACGGATGTGTCCTACATAGCTTGCGCGCGCAAACTTCTCGCTGCCCGCGACGTGATCTTCCCGCAATTTGCGACCCACAATGCGCAGTCGCTGGCGACGATTTATCATCTCGCCGGTCCCGATTTCAAAATCGGCGATTACGAATTCCAATGCCTGCATGGCATGGGTGAGCCGCTCTACAGCGAAGTTGTCGGCAGGCAAAACCTTGACCGCCCCTGCCGTTTCTACGCGCCAGTGGGAACACATGAAACACTGCTTGCCTATCTCGTGCGCCGCCTGTTGGAAAACGGCGCGAACTCCTCCTTCGTCAACCGCATCGCCGACCCCAATGTCGCCATCGACTCCCTGCTGGAAGACCCGGTCGCGGTGGTCAAATCCATGGCTGTACCCGGTGCCCAACATGACAAGATTTCCAAGCCAGCCAACCTCTATGGCGCACGCGTGAATTCTTCTGGGCTCGATCTCGCCAATGAAGACACCCTCGCTTCACTCAGCGAAGCGCTTTTCGCAAGCGCCGAGACGGAATGGAAAGCCGCATCGCCCATTGCCACAGGCTCAACGCGACCTGTTCTGAACCCTGGCGACCTCGATGATATCGTCGGCTTCGTCACCGAGCCGAGCGAAGACGATGTCACGAAGGCACTCGACGCAGCCGCCGCATCCACATGGCCGCAGACCAGCGTGGAAGAGCGCGCGGCATGCCTCGAAAAGGCAGCCGATCTGATGCAGGCAAAGTTGCCGACGCTGCTCGGTCTCATCATGCGCGAAGCCGGGAAATCGGCGCCCAACGCCATTGCCGAAGTGCGCGAAGCCATCGATTTCCTACGCTATTACGCCGCCGAGGCCCGCAGCACATTCGGCCCGCAGCAACAGGCGCTTGGCCCGGTCGTCTGCATCAGCCCATGGAATTTCCCGCTGGCAATTTTCATCGGGCAGGTGGCCGCAGCGCTGGTTGCCGGTAACCCGGTTTTGGCCAAGCCAGCCGAGGAAACACCGCTGATTGCTGCAGAAGGCATTCGGCTATTGCATGAGGCTGGCGTCCCTGAAGATGCCGTGCAGCTTCTGCCGGGCGATGGCAAAACCGGCGCGCTGCTGGTGGGCGCTTCCCAAACAGCAGGCGTGATGTTCACCGGCTCCACCGAGGTCGCCCGCCTCATTCAGAAACAACTGACTGCGCGCGTCTCTAGCGAAGGCCAACCCATTCCGCTGATTGCCGAAACCGGTGGCCAGAACGCCATGATCGTGGATTCCTCGGCACTGGCCGAACAGGTCGTAGCCGATGTCATCGCATCCGCTTTCGACAGCGCCGGTCAGCGCTGCTCGGCATTGCGCGTGCTGTGCCTTCAGGACGATGTGGCTGAGCGGACGCTGACCATGCTGAAGGGCGCGCTGCATGAATTGCGCATCGGCAGAACGGATCGCCTATCGGTGGATGTCGGCCCGGTCATTACGCAGGAAGCTAAAGACAACATCGAAAAGCACATCGAAGCCATGCGAGCGTCAGGCAACCGCATCGAGCAGATCACGCTGGCCGGTGAGACCGACAAGGGAACCTTCGTGCCGCCGACCATCATCGAGTTGACGTCGCTTTCCGACCTCAAACGCGAAGTCTTCGGCCCCGTTCTGCATGTCATCCGCTTCAAACGTGAGAAGCTTGATCGTCTGATCGATGACATCAATGCCACCGGCTACGGTCTGACCTTCGGCCTGCATACGCGCCTCGACACGACGATTGCCCATGTGCTGTCGCGTGTCAAAGCGGGCAATCTCTATGTCAATCGCAACATCATCGGCGCTGTCGTCGGCGTCCAGCCTTTCGGTGGACGCGGCCTGTCCGGTACTGGCCCAAAGGCTGGCGGTCCTCTCTATCTCGGCCGCCTGACGAAGACTGCGCCCACTGTCGAGCGCAAGGGTCAGCAAAACGATACTTCCATCACCGATTTCGCCAACTGGCTGGAGGCGAAAGGCGAGACGGCTGCGGCGGAAACCACCCGTACATCTGCCAAACTCTCCGACCTCGGTTTCGAGACGGAGCTTGCGGGCCCGGTGGGCGAGCGCAATCTTTACGCCCTGCATCCACGCGGCCACGTTCTTCTAGCCCCGCTGACGGTGCAGGGGCTGTTCCGCCAACTGGCAGCGGCACTTGCGACCGGCAACACGGTCGCAATCGACAAGCAGACCGGTCTGGAAACGGAGCTGAAGAGCCTTCCATCCAGTGTCGCAGCCCACATCGCATGGTCGGATGATTGGGCGAAATCCGGCCCCTTTGCCGGTGCGCTGGTAGAAGGTGATGCTGACAGGGTGCGGGAGATGAATGCCCGGATTGCCGAGCTTCCCGGCCCGCTCGTTCTGGTTCAGGCTGCGACGACCGAGGCGTTGCAGGGAACCGAACAGCCCTACAATCTGAACTGGCTGCTGGAGGAAGTTTCCGTCAGCGTCAACACGACGGCAGCGGGCGGCAATGCCAGCCTGATGTCGATAGGCTAAACATCATCGGCTGGCGAGATACCTCGCCAGCCGATCTTTCTTCTGATTAGTCGATATCGAAGGTCACGCCCTGCGCAAGCGGCAGCGCCTTAGAATAGTTCACCGTATTGGTGGCGCGACGCATATAGGCCTTCCAGGAATCCGAGCCGGATTCGCGACCGCCACCGGTTTCCTTTTCGCCACCAAAGGCACCACCGATTTCCGCGCCCGATGTGCCGATATTGACATTGGCGATACCGCAATCGGAACCATCAGCCGCCATGAAGCGCTCGGCTTCCTGAAGATCGCGGGTGAAGATGGAGGAGGAAAGGCCAGCGGCAACGGCGTTGTGGTCTGCAACCGCCTGATCGAAATCGCTGTATTTCATCACGTAGAGGATCGGCGCGAAGGTTTCTTCCAGCACAGGGCCAACCTGCTTTGGCATTTCGACCAGCGCTGGCTTCACGTAATAGGCTGTGTCCTTGCCAGCCTCAGCAACACGTTCGCCACCGGCGACGACACCGCCATGAGCCTTGGCTTCTTCCAGCGCCTTCTGCATGCCGTCGAAAGCTGCCTTATCGACCAGCGGGCCAACAAGTGCGGAGGTTTCCAGCGGGTTGCCGATGGAGACAGACGCATAGGCCTTCTTCAGACGCGGAACGAGCTGATCGTAGACGCTGTCATGCACGAAGAGGCGGCGAAGCGTGGTGCAGCGCTGACCGGCAGTGCCCATGGCACCAAAGGCGATGGCGCGCAGGGCCATGTCGAGATCGGCGGATGGGCAGACGATACCGGCATTGTTGCCACCCAATTCCAGAATGGCGCGGGCAAAGCGCTTGGCAAGACGCGGACCGACATCGCGGCCCATGCGGGTGGAGCCGGTGGCAGAGACGAGCGGCACTTTGGGATGATCGACCAGTGCTTCGCCAACGGTGCGGTCACCGATGATGAGCTGGCTGAGACCTTCAGGCGCATCGCCAAAGCGGGCAACGGCGCGCTCGAAAATGCCCTGCACGGCAAGCGCCGTCAGCGGTGTCTTTTCCGATGGCTTCCACACGACCGAGTTACCGCACACGAGAGCAAGTGCCGCATTCCACGACCAGACGGCAACGGGGAAGTTGAAGGCGGAGATGACACCGACGACACCCAGGGGATGCCAGGTTTCCATCATGCGGTGGCCAGGGCGCTCGGTGGCAATCGTCAGGCCGTAGAGCTGGCGGGAGAGACCGACGGCGAAATCGCAGATGTCGATCATTTCCTGCACTTCGCCCAGACCTTCGGATGGGATCTTACCGGCTTCCAGCGATACCAGACGACCAAGGTCATCCTTGGAGGCGCGCAATTCTTCGCCTAGCAGACGCACAAGTTCGCCGCGTTTGGGCGCCGGCACCAGACGCCATGCCTTGAACGCCGCATCTGCCGTCTCGACAATAGCAGCCACATCACCGGCAGAAACCGTTTCGAGACGCGCAATTTCTTCGCCGCTGACGGGGCTGAACGAGGCCATGTCGCCACCCTGATAGAGTTCAGGGGAAACGCCCATCTTGGCCAGAAGCGCTGCGGCTTCCTTGACGACATCGACCTTGGTTGTGGTTTGGCTCATGACAATGGCTCCGTTGTTCCAAACGCGGGATCGGCTGCGGTGGCGATATGCCAAAAGCCAAATCCGGCTGGGGGTTGCTGCACCGGGTCTTTCTGAAGCGGCGAAAACAATCGCGGTTGACGCCAGACAATACCCGTTTCATTCTCTTTCCTGATCATATACGGGTTCAAGCGCCGTTTTCAAATGAGGAAAGCGGGTAGGTTGATGCGAGACTGGAATGGACACACGCAGACGGCTGGTTCCCGATATCGTCACCTTGCAGGCCTTCGAATGCGCTGCACGGCATGGCAATTTCACGCGCGCCGCTGAAGAGTTGAACCTGACACAGAGTGCCGTCAGCCGCCAGATCAGCGATCTGGAAGCGCAGACCGGCATGTTGCTGTTCGAGCGCATCCGTCGCCGCGTCGTGCTCTCAGATGCAGGCCGCAAATTCTTGCCGGATGTGCAGAGGTTGTTGCAGCAATCGGAACAATTGATGGTCCGCGCCGTGACCGCCGGTTCCTCCAGCGCCTCTCTCTCCATCGCGACGCTCCCCACGTTTGGCAGCCGCTGGCTCACCCCTCGCCTGCACAAATTCATGGCCGCTCGTCCGGATACGGCGCTAACGGTCGGCTCGCGCTCGCAGCCTTTCGATTTCGATGAGGAAGGTTTCGATATCGCCATTCATTACGGCCAGCCGGTCTGGGCCCACGGCACCTGCACCTTTCTGTGCAACGAGGTCATCGTGCCCGTGGCTAGCCCTGCCCTTCTGGCCTCCCGTGCCGTGAACACGCATGAAGACATGTTGGAAGGCCCGCTTTTGCATGTCACCACGCGCCCGAAATTATGGACCGAGTGGTTTGAAATGATCGGCCTTGCCTCAGACCGCGCCTATCGCGGCAGTCGCTTCGACCAGTTTTCCATGCTCATCGAGGCCGCGATCAGCGGTTTGGGCTTTGCACTTCTGCCGAAATATCTGATCGAGGCGGAACTGAAATCCGGCCTGCTGAATGTAGTCTTCGACGTGCCGCTGCAAACGGAAAACAGCTATTACATCGCCTTGCCGGAAGGGCGGCAGGACAATGTGCTGGCGCGCGCTTTTCAAAACTGGCTGCTGGAAGAAGTGGGCAGACCGGCTGGCGACCCGTGATCATAGACGATTGCGGAAAAACGGGTTCCAGCGCACGAATCCCAGACGGATTTTTTCGCGCATCATCGTTAGCAACCCCGCCGATGCAATGACGACCAGACCGGAGATCGCCAGCGTATCCGGGTACTCCCCGAAGAAGGACGCGCCGATGGCGACCGCCCAGAGGATCTGGGAATAATGCGAAGGTGCGATCTGGCTGGCAGGCGCAATCTTCGTTGCCGTCAGCAAGGTTATCTGGCCGACAGCGGTGCACATGCCGATGACGATGAAAGCCCCGATCTGGTTCAGCGTCGGCACCTGAAATTCCGGTATCATCAAGATACCGTTGAACGTCAGGCCATACAGGATGAGCACTCCCATGATGGATGTGCGCTTTTCCCGCCCGGCGAGCGAGCGCAAAAGAACGATGGTCAGCCCCGCCAGAAAGGCCACGCAAAGCGCTGCGAAATGGCCAAGCTCCAGCGTCTTGAAGCCGGGACGCACCACCAGGAGCACGCCGACAATGCCAGCCATGACCGCAGACCAGCGCCACAGCCCGATATCTTCCTTCAGCACCAGCGCCGACAGAATCGTGACGAAAAGCGGTGACAGGAAAATCAGCGCATAGGCCTCCGCCAATGGCACGCTGGTAAAGGCATAGATGCCGAGAATTCCCGCGAACAGGCCGGAAATCGCCCGCCCATGCACGGCCCACGGCCTGCTCATGCGCCAGAAATGCCGCCAGCGTTCTTCCTTCGGCTTCAGAAAGAAGATGAGCGATGCGGATGACAGAATGCTGAAAAAGCCGATCTCGAAGACGCTGACCTGAGAGCCGAGCGACTTGATGGTGGCGTCTCCACAGGAAAAGCTGGCATAGGCGAGCAACCCCAGTAGAAAACCTTTTTGCATGGCAACCGATCCCGGCAGGAGAACAGGCCACCGCCTCGCATCGAATCAATGCGCTGATGACGGTGATGTGACGATAGCCCCCACCTCTGGCTACGCTTCACATCGCTGGTAGACAAGGCATGAAAGCACAAAAATCGTTCCCTTTTGTTTGGGAACGCTCGGGCTGTCAGCAGATTTCCGGGTCGATGGTGAAAAGCTCGTGCGCTCGAGCAAAGCCGCGAAGCGCGAAGCGTCCGATGGACACCATCAGTCCGCGCATTTCTTCCGGGCAACCCGCCGTGAACTCCCGCGACATGACCGTATCCCGGTCCACCGAGGCGCACAGGCCGCTGATGCGGCTGACCATATTGACCGCCGGACCGACCACGGTGAAATCCAGCCGGTTGCGGCTGCCGATATTGCCATAGAAGACCTCACCCACATGCAGGCCGAGATAGACGTCGGTCGTCGGCAGTCCTTCCATGCGGCGTCGATGATTGAGAACGGTGAGGTTGGTTCGCATGGTGATTTCCGATGCCAGTGCGGCAGCACATCCCGATTGCTGATCGCCATCGCGGAAAATCGCCAGCACCCCGTCTCCGATCAATTTCAGCACACTGCCGCCATGGGCGTGAATGGCATCGATGACCAGACCGGCATAGTCGTTGAGGAACGGAATAATCTGGTCCGGTTCGGCCCGGTCGGAAATGCCGGTGAAATCCCGCAAGTCGGAAAACCACAGGACTGCATCGATCCTCTCGACCTCGCCACGCGTAATCGTTCCGCTCATGACCTTTCGGCCCGCATCGCGACCCAGATACACATCGCTGATCGTGCCGATGATGCGCATACAGCAGGCCGCCTTGACGGCGAGTGCCAGCGTGGGCAAGAGCATGCGCAAGGCCGCAAGCTCATCATCGTGAAAACCTTCCGGGTGGCGCGTCAGCCACTGCGAATAAAAGGCGTTCATCTCCCCGATACTACCGCGATCCGTGAAGCGGTGGACTGCCGCCAGATAATCCGTATGGCCGGCATCTCTCAGTTCGGAGAGCTTTGGAAATCGCGTCTCTTCACCGAGAAAAAACCGGTGCCGCGCCTCATGGGCATTTTCCTTGATGAGATGAAAAAAGACCGAGCTTTCCCAGGCTTCCCGCGCCTCTCCGTCATCGGTGAAATCATAGACGCTGGAGGATTCGAACACATTATGGCTGTCCCAGCGAAAGGCATGCCCCTCGAAATCGGGGTGCAGCGTATCCATAAGGATCAGCGCAGAGGAGATGCTGATACCTGCCTTATTGCAGCGTTCGCAAAAGCCGGACAACAAGGTTTCTTCAGCAACCCCTTCATAGCCCTGCTGCGAAAGCCAGAGTGAAATTTCCGAAAGGCTGGATTGCTGGATCATGGATGCCGGTTTTTCCTGAAATAAGCAGCAGAAGACATGGTGGGTGAACGCTCCACAAGCCCAGTGGTGCCTTGTCGCCGGCTCCATTTACAACAATTTCTTGAAATCGTCCGTTGAAAACATGCTGCACGCTTGGCCCCGGCAACGAAGGCGGATAAACAGCTACTCAAAATGCTGTTTTGACGCGCAAATGCGGCTGGCGAGCGATCGTCCGCCTTGATCCCGAAAGGTTTTTCGATGCGTATTGTAATGATTGGCTCTGGTTATGTGGGGCTGGTTTCAGGTGCCTGTTTTGCCGATTTCGGCCATGACGTCATCTGTGTCGATAAGATGCCGGAAAAGATCGAGGCGCTGAAAAACGGCCAGATCCCGATTTTCGAACCGGGTCTGGATGTCATTGTTGCCAGCAACGCCAAGGCAGGTCGCCTGAGCTTCACCACCGATCTCAAGAGCGCGGTTGCCGATGCGGACGTCGTCTTCATTGCTGTGGGAACGCCTTCACGTCGTGGCGATGGCCATGCCGATCTTGGCTATGTCTATGCCGCGGCACGCGAAATCGCAGCAGCTGTGACCGGCTTTACCGTCATCGTCACCAAGTCCACCGTTCCTGTCGGCACGGGTGACGAAGTCGAACGCATTATCCGCGAGGAAAACCCGAGCGCCGATATCGCCGTCGTCTCCAACCCGGAATTCCTGCGCGAAGGTGCCGCCATTGATGACTTCAAGCGCCCGGACCGCATCGTCGTCGGCCTCTCCGATGAACGCGCGCGGCCTGTAATGACGGAAGTCTATCGCCCGCTTTACCTCAACCAGTCGCCGCTGCTGTTCACAACGCGCCGCACATCCGAGCTGATCAAATACGCCGCCAACGCCTTCCTCGCGATGAAGATCACCTTCATCAACGAAATGGCCGATCTGTGCGAAAAAGTCGGTGGTGATATTCAGGATGTGTCGCGCGGCATCGGCCTCGATGGCCGCATCGGTGCCAAGTTCCTGCATGCAGGCCCCGGTTATGGCGGCTCCTGCTTTCCCAAGGATACGCTGGCACTGGCAAAGACCGCGCAGGATTACGACAGCCCCGTCCGTCTGATCGAGACCACCATTGCCGTCAACGACAACCGCAAGCGCGCTATGGGCCGCAAGGTCATCGCTGCCGTGGGTGGGGATATCAGAGGCAAGAAAATCGCCGTACTGGGTCTCACCTTCAAGCCCAATACCGACGACATGCGTGACAGCCCGGCCATTGCCGTCGTTCAGACCTTGCAGGATGCGGGCGCCAAGGTCACGGGCTACGATCCTGAAGGCATGGCCAATGCGCGTCCGCTGATGGAAGGCATCGAATATGCCGCCGGTCCCTATGAGGCGGCCCAGGGTGCGGATGCGGTGGTGATCGTGACCGAATGGAACCAGTTCCGTGCGCTCGATCTCGATCGGCTGAAGTCGATCATGGCCTCACCTGTTCTGGTGGATCTGCGCAATATCTATCGCCCGGATGAGGTCACCGCACACGGCTTCACCTATGCCGGCATCGGCCGTCCATCATAAGCAAGGCGAAAACATGCGATATCTGATCACCGGCACGGCGGGTTTCATCGGCTTTCATCTGGCAAAGCGTTTGCTGGATGATGGCCATTTCGTCGTCGGCTTCGATGGCATGACGCAATATTACGATGTTGCGCTGAAGGAAAAACGCCACGCCATTTTGGCCCGGTCCAACGGCTTCAAGGCCCAGATCGGCATGCTGGAAGATGCGGATGCGCTGAACCGCGCCGCTGATCTGGCCGAGCCGGAAGTGATCATCCACCTCGCGGCACAGGCCGGTGTTCGCTACAGCATCGATTGCCCGAAGGATTACGTCAGCTCGAACCTCATCGGCTCGTGGAATATTCTGGAACTGGCTAAGAACCTGCAACCGAAGCATCTGCTGCTGGCCTCTACCTCCTCCATCTACGGCTCCAATGAAAAAGTGCCTTTCGCCGAAAGCGACCGCGCCGACGAGCCGATGACGATCTACGCCGCGACCAAGAAATCCATGGAGCTGATGGCGCATAGCTACGCCCATCTGCACAAGGTCCCGACCACGGCCTTCCGTTTCTTCACGGTCTACGGTCCCTGGGGGCGTCCTGACATGGCGCTGTTCAAATTCGTGGATGCGATTTTGAAGGGCCAGCCCATCGACATCTACGGCGAAGGCAAGATGAGCCGCGACTTTACCTATATCGACGATCTTGTCGAAGGCATCGTAAGGCTGAGCCACATTCCACCATCGGAAGACAACCGCGTGACCGAAGACGGCGTGACCGACACGCTGTCGAAACACGCGCCCTTCCGCGTCGTTAACATCGGCGGTGGCCAGCCGGTGGAACTGATGCGCTTCGTGGAAACGGTGGAAGACGTACTCGGCCAGAAAGCCATCCGCACCATGCTGCCCATGCAACAGGGCGATGTGCCGCGCACCTTCGCCTCGCCCGATCTTTTGCGGGCGCTGACCGGCTACGCGCCAGATATCACCATCGAAACCGGCGTTGCTGCCTTCGTGGAATGGTATCGCAACTGGCAATCCGGCAAGGCCTGATATCTCAGGCCGCCGGATTTTTGATAGTCCTTAGCTATTCGCCTCTTCGCCCTCACCGGCCTGCAACAGGCGGGTGAGTTCGGCGCAATTCGGATCGTTTGCATCAAGCAACTGCACCGGTGACGTCCAGCCGAGCGTATAGCCTGCCGCCGTCGCAATTGCCCATGACGGGTCCTCACCAGCGCGTTGAAGAAGCTTTGGGCCCTGCGCCGCGATACATTGCTGGGACTGCTGAATGGACTGCGCCGACGCGTTGACGCCTTGCATGCGCTCCTGCACATCAGCCTGGATTGGATTGAGAACGAAAAGCGTGATGAACCACGCGGCAATATCGGAAATCATGGTCTAACCTCTGCACACTCGGCGAAGACATCGGAAAAGGTCCGACATCGTGAAAGCGCCGAGACTTTCACCAGAGGGGCCCGGACCAGCGGGTTGATCCAGATGTGGGAGGCCGCCTTCCCAATTCAAGAGACGCGCTACCGAAAACGGATGCGCGTCCCGCAAAGTCGTGTGGCGGCTTAAGATTTGCCTTCGGCAGTGGCCATCAACGCATCGAAACGCGGTTTTGCACGGGCGGGATGGTTGATCGCCTTGTAGCTTTCCGGAAGCGTGGCGTCCCCAACCTTGATCAGCATCACCATGCCCATGCCGTAATGCGGCGAGCATTTGATGCCATAAAAGCCGGGATGATCGAAGGCGACTTCGATTTCCTCATTGATCTTGCCTTTGAAGCCGATCGCCCCCTCCGGGACCATGCCGTCGATGGTCGCGGCATTGTGGCTCTTGTTGGTGGCGATGAATTTGACCTTGTCACCCGGATTCAGGTGAAGAAAATCCGGCTCGAACACCATCGAACCTTTTTCGCCCTGATTGAGCATCTTCACCTCGAATGTTTCGCCAAGCGCCGGAGAGAAAGCGAGGCAGGCAAGAAACAGGCTGGCAGAAAGCGTGCGAACAATGCTCATGTGACGGTCCTTGAATTCGATAGGGTCTCATCGCGGGGCGGGCGGTAGCGGATGAGGCAGATGTCGCCATCTTCACGCTCGACATCCACTGCCACACCGAAGACATCGCCGATCAGATCGACGGTGAACACGGCGGATGGCTTGCCAAGCGCAACCAGCCTGCCGCCTTTCATGACGGCGACGCGGTCGCAGAACATGGCCGCATGGTTGAGGTCGTGCAGGGCGGCGGCAACGGTCAGCCGCTGCTTGCGCACCAGGTGCAGAAGCGCAATCTGATGGCCAATATCGAGATGGTTCGTCGGCTCGTCCAGAAGCAGAATGTTGGGCTTTTGGGCCAGCGCCCGGGCAATATGCAGACGCTGCCGCTCCCCGCCGGACAGCGTATGCCACATGCGCTTTGCAAGATGTTCAGCGTCCACATCTCGCAGCGCCTGATCCACAATGGCATCATCCTGCGCCGACCATGGCGACAAGGCACCGATATGCGGTGTGCGGCCAAGCTCTACGGCTTGACGCGCATTGATCCGCTCCTGCGTTTCCGCCTGTTGCTCAACGAATGCAATGGAGCGCGCGACGTCTCGGCGGTTCATGTCCTGCATCGCCTTACCATCCAGCGTCACCTCGCCGGATTTCGATTTGCGAATACCGCAGAGGAGCGACATGAGGCTCGTCTTGCCAGAGCCGTTCGGTCCGACGATCCCTAAAAATTCACCCGGCCTGATCTCTAGGCTGACATTTTTGACGATGTCCACGCCACCGGCAGACCAGCAGACATCCTGGGCTGAAAGCATCATACCGCTCTCCGTCGCTGGCTGAGAATGAGCGCGAAAGCGGGTGCACCGAACAAGGCGGTGATGACGCCGATGGGCAGAACCTGACCTGCGATGATGGTGCGCGACAGAATATCGGCAGCGATCATGAATACTGCCCCCGTCAAGGCAGCAGCGGGCAGAAGACGACCGTGACGAATGCCGACGATCATGCGCGCTGCATGGGGAATGACCAGACCAATGAAGCCGATGGAGCCAACGATGCTCACCATGATGGCCGTCATCAAGGCGGAAACTCCGGTCAAAATGATATAGACGCGGCGCACGGGTATGCCGAGAGAGGCGGCGGATTCAGAGCCGAAGGTAAAGGCGTCCAGCGCACGTGCATGCCACAGACACACGACGAAACCGCCAATCGCGACAGGCAAGGCCAGCCACACATCCGGCCAGCGAACGCCGGACAGATTGCCAAGCAACCAGAACATGATGCCACGCGCCTGCTCGGCATTGGCCGCTTTGGTCACGATGAAGGAGGTCAGCGCGTTGAAGAGCTGCGAACCGGCGACACCTGCGAGAATGATGGCGCTGTTGCCGCTGCCAGCCCGCAAGGCTAGCAGACTGACAAGCGCAAATGCCACGATTGCACCCAGAAATGCGCCAAGCGGCATAGTCAGCATGCCGGCGCCGAAGCCCAGAATGGCAACGCCTACGGCCCCGGTCGATGCACCCGCCGAAATGCCCAGAATATACGGATCGGCCAAAGGATTGCGCAGAAGCGATTGAAGCACGACGCCGGACATGGCCAGTGCCGCACCACAGCAGGCAGCCACCACCGCCCGGCTGAGGCGGTAGTTCCAGATGATGCCTTCATCGATGGCATCCAGCGGATAGCCCGCATGGAACACACGGTTTGCGACCGTCTTGGCGACGACATCCATGGGAATGGATGTCTCGCCGATGGCTGCACCGAACCAGAGCGCCAGAGCCAGACACCCGACCGCCAGCAAGGCGGCACGGGTGAAGATGAAACAAGCACGCATGGCTTACTTTGCAAGGCCGAGCTGGACGACGGCGTCGGCCAGAACTTCGATACCTTCGATGGTGCGGATGGTTGGGTTCATCGCCTGCGCATCCATGGCGACGATGTGCCCCTGTTTGACGGACGGCATCAGGCTCGTCACCGGGTCTTCCTTCAGG
The DNA here is from genome assembly GCA_900473205.1 of Hyphomicrobiales bacterium. Taxonomy (GTDB): domain Bacteria; phylum Pseudomonadota; class Alphaproteobacteria; order Rhizobiales; family Rhizobiaceae; genus Agrobacterium. The sequence goes on along the minus strand of UCLB01000005.1, from coordinate 30,048 downwards.
AACTTCTCCTTGACCACGATATCGTCTGCCGGAAACCGCCTGCGGTCCATCTTACCGGCAACAACCAAGGTCGGCTGCGACTTGGCAATGGTTTCCCAACCCACCGTCGGCCACTCTTCCTCGCTGTTGATGACATTCTTGATGCCAAGCGCGGACATGATGTAGCCGGGTGCACCATTGGTGCCCGCAACGTAAGGATCGATATCCAGCTCCGCACTGGAGAACCAGAAGACGGCAGACAGCTTGCCATCGGCAGAGGCGATCTTCTTGCGTGCCGCCTCTTCGCGAGCCTTCAGATCGGCCACGAGCTTTTCGCCCCTCTCCTGCACATTGAAGATTTGCGCGAGTTCGGTCACTTCCTGATAGATCAGGTCCATGGTGAAGACGGAATGGCGCACGCCATCGCCACCGCCCGAATTGTCCTTGCCGGTGCAATCGGCAGGCGAGGTGTAAACCGGGATTTTCAGCTCTTCGAACTGCTGCGGCTTGGCGACGATGCCTTCCGGGCCGACATGCCACTGAAACTGGGCCGTAACGAGATCAGGCTTTTTGGCAAGCACGCTTTCGAAACTCGGATCGTTATCGGCCAGACGGTCGATCTTGGCATTGGCCTCTTCATAGCCCTTGATGACCGGGCCAATCCAGACCGCGGTGCCCACGACCTTATCGGCAAGGCCGAGCAGATAGAGAATTTCCGTGGTGCTTTGACCGATGGACACCGTACGCTCTGGCGAATGGGTAAAGGTCACGTCGCGACCGCAATTCTTTAAGGTCAGCGGATAGGTCGTCTCGGCTGCCTGGGCCGCAGGCATCGCCGTTGCCATTGCCACAACGGCAAAACTGGCTGCAAAAACCGTCTGTTTGAAACTGAATGTCATTTCCGATAGTCCCCGAAATCGTCAGCGGTCGGCGAGAAGCAGACCAATGTGAACATGTGTCGATGCTCAGTCCGTGAGAACACGGGCAGAGACGATCCGAAACCGGGACATGGCAGATGGAATAAGGCGCTGGCGGGCGCAAGATGCAATCACGACGTCTCCTGTTCCGGGCATCCCCGCCCGTGACTTGGAATGAACTTATGACGGCAGGTCTCCTGGCTCACGGATTTGCGTCTTCACCCACCTTCCCGCGATATTCACCCGCAGTGGCATGACGCTTGAATAAGCGCCAAAGGGTTCGACAATCCGCTTACAGTTGCGGGGGCAGCTACGGCATTGAACCAAGGTTCGCACCGTATTCCCTATTATTCCTTGCGATCACTCGCTCGAAACCGTCGCGTGCAGATAGACCTATTCAGAAACCGTCGTCAAGCAATGATTGCTGTAATGTTATTACATATCGATTGCAAGACATGATTTCGGAAAAAACGGCATGGCGGTAACACAAAGCAAAAAGGCCGGAACGTGCGTCCCGGCCATGACTTCGCACCTTATTCAACCGCCATTCAAGGCAGGGTATAGGCGATCACATAATCGCCGGGCTTCGTGCCGACGGAGCCGTGTCCGCCTGCGACGATGACCACATATTGCTTGCCGTCATTCATGGCATAGGTCATCGGCGTTGCCTGTCCACCTGCGGGAAGACGCGCTTCCCACAGCTGCTTGCCGGATGTCAGATCATAGGCGCGCAAGTAATCATCGACAGCCGCACCGAGGAAGGCAACGCCGCCCTTGGTAATCATCGGACCACCTATGCCGGGTACGCCGACCTTGAAGGGCAGCGGCAGCGGCGTCATGTCGTAAACGGTACCGTTCTTGTGCTTGTAGGCAACCTCACCCGTGCGCAGATCGGCACCGGCCACATAGCCCCATGGCGGAGCCTGACAGGGAATACCGAGCGGGCCGAGGAACGGTCCCATGAGAACGCCATAGGGCGCACCATCATTACGGTTCAGTCCCTGTTCGCTGCCCTTCTCATCCTGCCCCTTTGCAGGAATCTGAGCGCGCGGCACCAGCTGCGATGTGAAGGCGAGGTAGGTCGGCATGCCGAACATGACCTGACGTTCTGGATCGACCGCGACGCTGCCCCAGTTGAAGGTGCCGAAATTGCCGGGATAGATGATGCTGCCATTGAGCGATGGCGGCGTGTAGCGGCCCTTGTAATTCAGCTGATGAAACTTGATGCGGCAGGCCAGCTGGTCGAACATGGAGACGCCCCACATGTTCTTTTCCTGAAGCGGATCAGGCTTGAAGGACAGCGCCGAAGTCGGCTGCGTTGGAGCACTGAAATCTTCGGGGATCGTACCAGATGGCGCAGGCTCTTCGGTCATCGCCAGGATCGGCTCACCACTGCGGCGGTCCAGCACGTAGATATCGCCCTGCTTGGTCGGTCCAACCAGTGCCGGAACCGTCTGCCCGTCCTTTTTGGTGATGTCGAGCAGCACAGGCTGCGCGGGAACATCCATGTCCCACAGATCGTGATGCACGAACTGGCGCACCCATTTGTCTTGCCCGGTGTTCACATCCAGCGCGACAATGGAGGAGGAGTATTTCTCGACATTCGCACTCCGGCCCATACCGAGCTGATCCGGAACCTGATTTCCGAGCGGGATATAGACGAGCCCAAGCGCTTCATCGACGCTGAAGACTGACCAGCTGTTGGGAGAGTTGGTCGTATAGGTCTGACCCGGCGGAAGCGGTTGGGTCTGGGTTGGGTTTCCCGAATCCCAGTTCCAGATCAGGGCACCGCTGTTGACGTCGAACGCCCTGATGACGCCAGACTGTTCCTGCGTCGAATAGTTGTCGTTGACGGCACCGCCGATGATGATCTTGTTGCCAGCAATGGCAGGTGGGGACGTCGAGTAATAATAACCGGCTGGATTATACTCCATGCCGCTTTCCAGATGCAGCGTGCCCTTGTCCGCAAAGGACGTGCAAACCTGACCGCTTTCCGCGTCGAGAGCAATCAGACGCGCATCCGAAGTCGGAAGATAAACGCGTGCCGCACAGGGCGAACCAGCCTGTGCCGCTGGGTCGGCATAATATGTCACGCCACGGCAGGTCTGGTGCTGACGGTCCGGGTTCATGCCCGAATTGGGATCGTATTTCCACTTTTCCTTACCGGAAGCGGCATCGATGGCGATGGCCCAATTGTGTGGCGTGCAGATGTAAAGCGAATTGCCGACTTTTAAGGGAGTCACCTGATAGGTCGTCTCGCCCACATCGCCCGGCAACTTCACGTCGCCAGTCTGGTAGCGCCACGCTTCCTTCAGTTCACCAACATTGTTGGCCGTGATCTGCGTCAGCGGCGAATAGCGCTGGCCATAAGAAGTGCGTCCATATTGGTGCCACTCATTATCAGGCACGGGATTTCCATAGGAAGGATTGGCGGTCACCACCTCATCGGGCAGATTGCCTTCCATATCCTGCGGGTCCTGCGTCATCGCAAAGGCTGCAGCACCGACTGACACCAGAACGGCAGTCAGCAAGGGAACGGCGTTGGCGCCGTAAGATGTGCCGGTGGGGCTGGTGAAGCCGAGCGGCTTTCTGATCCATGGCATCAACAGCCACATGCCGATCAGAATGATGAAGCCGCCACGGGGGCCGAGCTGCCACCAATCGAAGCCGACTTCCCACAAGGCCCAAAGCAGGGTCGCGATGACGAAAGCGGCATAAAAATGCAATGCCGCCTTGTTTCTCTGAAACAAAAGAATGGCCGTCACAACGAATGCGAGGCCTGCCAATGCATAATAAAAGCTTCCGCCCAGCATAACGAGCTGAGAACCGAAGCCGAAAATTGCAAGTCCAATAAGCGTCAGGATGACTGCAGTTGATGTCACTGCCATGAATAGCCCCCGGTGGTCTCCCAGCCGGGGAAACGGCATCAGGTCACAAAGGTTCCTGAAAAAATCACGCTTTCGCCACTTTTTGAGAATCGTTGAATGCGCTGACCATATCGTTGTGGTTTTTCCCAGAAGCAATCATGGCTGCAAGCAAAATTCTTGCCTGCCCTGCTCTCAGTGTGCGGGAATGGATTGCCCCCACGGCACCCATGTCGTGACCCCCGCCGCCGCCACCATAACCGGCCACCAATTCACCAACCGGAACCCGGCTGGACACCACGACAGGCACGTTGTTTTCGAAACAGCGTTGGACCGCCGAAACGACGGACGAATTGGCATTGCCGGAGCCGAGCGCAGACAGAACGATGCCCTTGGCACCTGCGTTGAGGCTGGCGTCGATATGAACCGCATCGCAACCCGGATAGATGGCGACGATATCCACCCGGACGTCTTTAACGCCTGCGGTAAAACCGGGGCTTTGCGAACAGCTGTCCTGCCCGGAAAGATCGAAGGCATCCGGCTCATCCGATGAGCGCTTGTATAGCCCCCATGCGGGCAAAAGCCTGCCGCCGAAACAGAGAAGAACGCCTTTGTCCGCATTGGCCGGATCGGCAGATGCGGCAATGGCCGCGGAAAGATTGCCGGGGCCATCCGCCTGCGGATGATCCGCGGTAAACTGCGCGCCGGTGAAGACGACCGGCTTGGTCAGCCGATGCTGGAGGTGAACCAGAAGCGCGCTTTCTTCCATGGCGTCGGTGCCATGGAGAATGACGACGCCTGACACCGCCGGATCGGCCAGCTCCCGGCCCACGGCATCGCTGATATCCTGCATGTCCGATATGGTGAGGCTGGACGAATCCTTCGCCATCAGCTCGACCGGCTTGACCAGAACCTCGGCGTCGGACAGGCCTGAAATCAGATGTTCGCCCGAAAGTGCGGGCTTGGCCGCACCGGTTTCATCACGCGTGCTGGCAATGGTGCCGCCGGTGGCAATGACCGCCACCAGCAATTTCGATTCCACAATGCTCACTTCTGTCCCCGCGCATCCGCGCTTCTCAATGTGTCTGCCTCTGCCAGCTGATGAATGCGATTGCGCAACAGATACCACCCCGCAACAAGAGCCGGTGCAATGATGATGAGCGAACCCACCGTCCATGTGCCAGCCGGATAATCCAGTGCCATCAGTACCAGTACGGCAAAGAGAAAGACAAGCGTCAGTATGCCGGTGTAAGGCGCGCCAAACAGTCTGAAATCAGGACGATTCATTTTCCCCTGCCGGGACAGGTGCCACAGCTTGAGTTGGCATAACACGATGGCACCCCACGCGCAAATAATGCCAAGTGCCGCAACATTAAGGGCAATTTCAAATGCGGCAGCCGGAACGATGGCATTCAGAATGACGCCGATGACGGTGACGACGGCGGTAACCGCAATGCCGCCATAGGGCACGCCTGCCTTGTTCATCTTCGCCAGAGCCGCCGGTGCAGAGCCGGAAACCGCCATGGAATGCAGAATACGACCGGTGGAATAAAGCCCGGCATTCAGCGACGAAAGAACAGCCGTCAGCACCACGAGGTTCATGATGATATCTGCACCTTCGATGCCGATGGAGCCGAAGAACGTTACGAACGGGCTCTCGCCGGCCTTATAAGCCGTATAGGGCAACAGCAGCGACAGAAGCAGCACGGAGCCGACATAAAATACCAGCAGGCGGAAAACCACGGTGCGGATGGCACCCGGAATGACCTTGCGCGGATCTTCCGTCTCGCCCGCCGTCGTGCCGATCAACTCGATAGAGGCATAGGCGAACAATACCCCCTGGACGATGATGAAGGCTGGCAGAATACCATTGGGGAAAAAGCCACCATTGTCGGTAATCAGGCTAAAGCCGGTGACATGACCTTCGATGGGCGTGCCGAAGATGACGAAGTAAACGCCAACCACGAGGAAAGTGGCCAGAGCAATGACCTTGATTAGGCTGAACCAGAATTCCAGCTCACCAAACACCTTCACCGACAGCATGTTCATGGCCAGCACGATGATCAGTGCGCCAAGGGCAAAGACCCATTGGTCGATGCCCTGCATCCACGGCACATATTGCTTGAAGAAATTCATGTAGATCGCAACCGCGGTCACATCGGCAACCGAGGTCATGGCCCAGTTCAGCCAGTACATCCAACCGACCGCAAACGCCATTTTCTCGCCGTAGAACTCGCGGGCATAGGACACGAAGGAGCCCGATGTCGGGCGGTGCATGATGAGCTCGCCAAGCGCGCGCAGCACCAGAAATGCGAAGAAGCCACACAGGGCATAAACGAAAATAAGAGCCGGCCCGGCGACGGCGAGACGCCCGCCTGCGCCGAGAAAAAGCCCGGTTCCGATGGCGCCACCGATGGCGATCATCTGGATCTGGCGCGGTTTCAGCGCCTTGTGGTAACCGAGGTCTTCCCGGGCTTCCACCTGATGGTTGGCTTGGTTCAACTTGTCCACTGACATCGCCCCTCCCTGAGAGCTTTCGTCGTCAGCAAATCCTCTCCACCCGGATGGCCTATCCTGGCATGGCGGGATCAGCGACTTTCAATGTTGTATAGACCACTACAAAATATGCTAAATAACCAAATTCTGTAATGCTGTAAGACAGATTATTGCCAGATACTGGCCCTTATACCGTGCGTCAACCCTCAATCCACCCCCGTTGACGCTGCCCCATACTAGGCGTACAAAACATAAATCTGTCAAGCAGCTTTACAGATTTTAATGTTTGCCCATGTGGAGGAAACCGTGATGACCATGCGTAAGGAGTACGATCTGCTCGGTGAAAAAGACATTCCGAGCGAGGCTTATTGGGGCGTGCATACGGCGCGTGCCGCGGAAAATTTCCAGATCACCGGCATCGCTATCGGCCGATATACTTACCTCATTCGCGGGCTGGCCTTCGTAAAGGAGGCTGCGGCAAGGGCAAACCATGAGTTGGGTTTGCTGGACAACGAAAAGCTGACCGCTATTTCACAGGCCTGCCGCGAAATCCGCGAGGGTGCCCTGCACGACCAGTTCATCATCGACGTGATCCAGGGTGGTGCAGGCACCTCCACCAACATGAATGCCAACGAGGTCATCGCCAATCGCGCGCTGGAAATTCTGGGTTACAAAAAGGGCGACTACGCTCATCTCCACCCCAACGACCACGTCAATCTCAGCCAATCGACCAATGACGCTTACCCCACCGCCATCAATGTCGCGCTGATCGAAGCCATCGATGATCTTGCCGCCTCGATGCTGATCCTGCAGGACGCTTTCGAGCGTAAGGCCAAGGAATTCGACGGTATTCTCAAGGTGGGTCGCACACAGTTGCAGGACGCCGTGCCGATGACGCTGGGTCAGGAATTCCGCACCTTCGCCATCATGCTCGGCGAAGATCGTCTTCGCCTGATCGAATCCGCAGCCTTGCTGCATGAAATCAATCTCGGCGCGACGGCCATCGGCACGCGGCTGAATGCGCCCGCCGGTTATGCCGAAGTTGCCTGCAAGCATCTGGTCGAACTCACAGGCCGTCCGCTTGTCACCGCCGCAGATTTGATCGAGGCGACACAGGATCCCGGCGCATTCGTGCATCTCTCCGGCGTGCTGAAGCGGGTTGCCGTCAAGCTGTCGAAGACCTGTAACGATTTGCGCCTGCTATCCTCCGGCCCTCGTGCGGGCATCGGCGAAATCAACCTGCCGCCGGTCCAGGCGGGCTCCAGCATCATGCCGGGCAAGGTCAATCCGGTCATTCCGGAAGTCGTCAATCAGGTCGCCTTTTCGGTCATCGGCAATGACATCACCATCACCATGGCCGCCGAGGGCGGGCAACTTCAGCTCAATGCTTTCGAGCCTGTTATCGTCCGCTCATTGTCCGATAGCATCGCGCAGCTGAGCGCCGCCTGCCGCACACTCGCGGAACGCTGCGTCGATGGCATTACCGCCAATGTCGAGATCATGGCGCGCAGGCTGGAAGAATCCCTTGGCCTCGCAACCGCACTCAACCCTCTGATCGGCTATTACGCGGCAACGCAGGTGGCGCAGGAAGCACTGGCCTCCGGGCGCACGGTCGCTCAGGTGGTTCTGGAAAAAGGCTATCTGAATGCCGAACAGCTTGAACAGGCTTTGCGACCGGAATTGCTGGCCAATCTGCCGCTGTTCAGCCTCACACCGCAGCCGGAAGATGCGCTCTAACGGAGCGCCTTTTCATCACCGATAATGGCGGTGACGACCTGTTTGACCTGCCCGAGATGCGCTTCCATGGCGCTTCGGGCAGTTTCATCCGAACCTGCGGCAATGGCTTCGGCAATCAGCCGATGCTCGATATTGGAGGCGATACGGCGATCGGCCATGATGTTCAGCAGTTCCGATTGCTGGCTCAGGGAATCGCGCGCATCGGCCACCACTTTGGCAAAAAGCGCGTTGCCGGAGGCTTCGGCGATAGTGCTGTGAAACTCGGAATCCAGCTTGACCCATTTATGCGGATCTTCCTGCAAATCCATGGCGTCACAGAGTTTCAGAATGCGCGCCAACTGCTCGCTGGTGCGGCGCACAGCGGCCCAACCGGCAGCGGGAACCTCGATAAAGGGACGCGCTTCGATGAGATCGCGAGCGGAATAACCGCCATAGCTTAATTCGCGGCTTGGTTTGTCCGTCAGAACGAATGTGCCGCTGCCCGTCCGCGTCTGGGTCATTCCCAGCGTCTGCAAAGACCGTAGCGCCTCACGCACAATCGGTCGGCTGACGCCGTAGCGACCGGCAAGGTGCGTTTCCGCAGGCAAGCGGGTGCCCACCGTCAATCGCCCGGAGACGATTGCCAATCGCAAATCTTCGAAGACCGATTCCGCCGCACTCTTGCGGCTGATCGGGCTCGTTTCAGATAACCATTCCGCCCCAGCACTCATGCGGCTAACTTTTTATAAACATAACATACTTGTCAAGCTGCCTACGATGACGAGACAGGATTTGACACAAACACTCAACAAGAAATGCCTCGTTTTTAATCGCGATTAAAAAGATTGCAAATCTCTTTGCCCTGCGGCATCTATTCGACCATGACGCACCGCGACCTGACCATTCTGGTGATCGATGAAAACGCTATCCGCGCCTCCATTATCGAAGAGGGCCTGCGGGAGGCGGGGCATGACCGCGTCACGGTGATCCATGAAGTCCACGGCGTGGCCCGCATTATCGACACGCTCTGTCCCGACGTCATCGTCATCGACATCGAAAATCCCAATCGGGATATGATGGAGCATCTGTTCCAACTGACCCGAACCGTGGGGCGACCCATCGCCATGTTCGTGGATCGCTCGGATACGGCCTCCATCGAAGCCGCCGTCGAAGCGGGCGTTTCGGCCTATATTGTCGATGGGCTCAAGAAAGAGCGTGTCAAACCCATTCTCGACATGGCGGTCAGCCGCTTCAATGCCTTCAGCCGCCTGCAACGGGAACTGGCGGAAGCGAAATCGGCGCTGGAGGATCGCAAGATCGTTGAGCGCGCCAAGGGCATTCTGATGAAGATGCGCGGTCTTTCGGAAGAAGAGGCTTTCGCCCTTCTGCGCCAGACGGCCATGAACGAGAAGAAAAAACTGTCCGAGATTGCGCAAAGCGTCGTGACGGCTGCGGGCCTGTTGATGTGAGCGGCGCAGGCGAGGAAATGGAGCAAAGGATATGACGACCATCGTCAGCGAGGTAACGAAAAGCGGCAGCGGTGAAACCGGACCTGCCTTGATCGGCAATGACCGCCAACGCACCCTGCGGGCTGGTTTCATTCCGCTTGTCGATGCGTCCGTTTTGATTGCCGCCGCCGAATTCGGCTTTGCGGAGAAGGAAGGCCTGAAGCTTGATCTCGTGAAGGACGTATCCTGGGCCAATGTGCGCGACCGCTTGGCCTTCCGCCAGTTCGATATCGCCCACATGCTGTCTCCCATGCCGGTCGCTTCGATGCTGGATCTCGGCTCCAACCCCTCGCCCACCATCACCCCGTTTTCGCTGGGGCGCGGCGGCAACGCGATTACCCTGTCGACGCGGCTGTTTGCGCGTATGCGCGAGATGGCGGAAATTTCGGAGACCGCAAGCGCGCTAGACAATGCCAAAGCGCTGAAAACGCTTCTCGATGAGATGCGTACACGGGGCGAAACCGCACCAACCTTCGGTGTCACATACCCCTTCTCATCGCACAATTACGAATTCCGCTACTGGCTGGCGGCTGGCGGTATCGACCCTGACCAAGACGTGAAACTCGTCGTGGTGCCGCCGCCACTGACGTCAGATGCGCTGGCCGCAGGCGCCATCGACGGCTTCTGCGTCGGCGCACCGTGGAATATGGTGGCAAGCGAACGCGGCATCGGCCGCATCGTCGCCGCCAAACAGGACATCTGGCCTTCGGCACCGGAAAAGGTCATCGGCATGCGCCCGGAATGGGCGGATGCGCAGCCCGAAGCCGTCTCCCGCCTGCTGGTGGCGCTGGATGCCGCCGCCCGATGGTGCGACCAAGCCGACAATCACGGCGCATTGGCCGAGACACTGGCGGATGCGAAATACATCGCCGCACCCGTGGAGATCATCCGTCAGGTACTGGCGGGACGCTTCAGCGTCGATGCGCAGGGCAACCAGCGCGTGATCGAACGCTATTTCACTTTCCACGATAATTTCGCGAATTATCCGCGCAAAAGTCAGGCGCTTTGGATTTACAGCCAGATGATCCGCTGGGGGCAAGCTCAATTCACGCAACAAGCCACAGAGGCTGCGGCATCGGCCTATCGCAGCGATCTCTATCGCACTGCTTTGGGCGCGAAGAACACACCGCCGGAGGCCGATACGCGTATCGAAGGTGACACGGATGGCGACCGTTTCATGGATGGCCACGTCTTCGACCCGAGCGCGATTGAGGACTATGTGAAAGGCTTCGCAGTCAGCGCGAGAAACCTCGGTGCTGCCCGTGCAGACGACACCTGACTCTAACGCACTGCACAAATGCTACGCACCGAAAAAGCCGCAACGACATCATGTGCGCAAAATATGAGCCTTGAACTTCGCGTTTAAATTTTGAACAAACCATACGCCTTTCAGAAATAACGATTTCATATCAGACGCTTATTCAAGCTCGATCAAACTGGCACGGCGTTTGCTTTGTCTAAAACACTCGGTCAACGGCGATCGAGGATAAAAGCGCTTCACTGCTGCTTACCAACGACACTGACGTCGCAAGGTTTTTGCTGACCGGGACCTCCCTCCCGGCAAACGCAATCTCCGAGCGGCGTTTTTTTGTTTTTACCTTTCGCAAACAGCGCCGGAATGGCGGATCAAAATGGGGAACATGCGCATGAAACCGACATTCACCGGCACCATAAGCCGCCGCAGCATGCTGAAGACCACTGCCACCGCAGCCCTGATCACGGCCATGAAATCCGCTTTCCCATCCGGCGCATTTGCAGCGACCGCTGCACCGGAAGTCACCGGCGCAAAACTCGGCTACATCGCGCTGACGGATGCAGCACCCCTCATCGTCGCTTCGGAAAAAGGCCTCTTCGCCAAGCATGGCATGCCGGATGTGGAAGTCGCCAAGCAGGCCTCCTGGGGTGCAACGCGCGACAACCTCGTTCTGGGCGGCGCATCCAATGGTATCGATGGCGCGCATATTCTTACCCCCATGCCGTATCTCATGCACACTGGTAAGGTGACGCAGAACAATGTGCCGGTACCGATGGCCATTCTCGCCCGCCTCAATCTCGACAGCCAGGGCATTTCGGTTGCCAAGGAATATGCCGAAACCGGCGTGCAGATGGATGCGTCCAAGCTGAGAGCCGCTTTCGAGAAGAAGAAGGCCGAGGGCAAGGAAATCAAGGCGGCCATGACGTTTCCCGGTGGCACCCATGATCTGTGGATCCGCTACTGGCTGGCGGCTGGCGGCATCAACCCGGACAAGGATGTCTCCACCATCGTCGTGCCTCCTCCGCAGATGGTTGCCAACATGAAGGTTGGCAACATGGATGTGTTCTGTGTGGGCGAGCCGTGGAACGAGCAGCTGGTCAATCAGGGTATTGGCTTCACCGCCTGTACAACCGGCGAGCTTTGGAAAGGCCACCCCGAAAAGGCGCTCGGCATGCGCGCCGACTGGGTGGAAAAGAACCCGAATGCGGCGAAAGCCATCCTGATGGCCGTGATGGAAGCTCAGCAATGGTGCGACAGCATGGACAACAAGGATGAGATGTCGGCCATTCTGGGCAAGCGCCAATGGTTCAACGTTCCGCCAAAGGACGTGCTGGGTCGCCTTAAGGGTGACATCAATTACGGCAATGGCCGCGTGGCCCATGGCACCGATTTGCAGATGAAATTCTGGAAGGACGGCGCATCATACCCGTTCCAGAGCCATGATAGCTGGTTCCTGGCCGAGAATGTCCGCTGGGGCAAATTCGCACCCGACACAGACATCAAGGCGCTGGTAGCCCAGGTCAACCGTGAAGACCTGTGGCGCGAAGCCGCCAAGGAACTGGGCGTGGCTGCTGCCGATATCCCGACATCGAAATCCCGCGGCAAGGAGACCTTCTTCGATGGCAAGGTTTTCGACCCGGAAAACCCATCCGCCTATCTCGAAAGCCTCTCGATCAAAGCCGCCTCCTAAACGCGACAGGATAAAACCATGACCGCAACCGCCCGCAAGACAGACAGCATGGCAACGACGAGCGCCATTCCAAAGAGCGGCACCGTGATTGCCATCGACCGCCGCAAGGCACCGGCACTGAACGCCAAAAAGATCGCCGCCACTATCGCCCGCAACGTCGTTCCGCCGCTCGTCGTGCTGGTGATCATGCTGGTCGTCTGGCAGATGCTCTGTTCCTCCCCCGGCGCAACTTTGCCGCCGCCGAGCCAGGTGTTTCAGGAAAGCTACGACCTGATCGTCTATCCGTTCTTCGTCAACGGTTCGCAGGATATCGGGCTCGGCTGGCGTGTTCTGATTTCGCTGGAGCGCGTGGCCTATGGTTTCGGCCTTGCCGCCATTGCCGGCGTCATCCTCGGTGCGGTCGTTGGTCAATCCGTCTGGGCGATGCGCGGTCTCGACCCGATCTTTCAGGTGCTGCGCACCGTGCCGCCGCTGGCATGGCTGCCGCTGTCGCTGGCTGCCTTTCAGGACAGCAATCCATCGGCCATTTTCGTGATCTTCATCACCTCCATCTGGCCCGTCATCATCAACACCGCCGTTGGCGTGCGCAACATTCCGCAGGATTACCGCAACGTGGCAAAGGTGCTGCGGCTGAACCAGTTGGAATTCTTCTACAAGATCATGCTGCCATCCGCCGCCCCTTACATTTTCACGGGCCTGCGCATCGGTGTCGGTCTCTCGTGGCTGGCCATCGTTGCCGCTGAAATGCTGACCGGTGGCGTCGGCATCGGCTTCTTCATCTGGGATGCGTGGAATTCCTCGCGGCTGCCCGACATCATCGTCGCCCTCGCCTACATCGGCGTCGTCGGCTTCGTGCTGGACAAGCTGGTTGCGGCACTCGGCAATGTCATCACCCGCGGCGCAGCGGCGAATTGAGGGAGATAAAAATGAACGCCTATCTCAAGCTCGACAACATCGACAAATATTTCGACAAGGGCGGTAGCCGCGCCGAGGTGCTGAAGGGCATCAACCTGACCATCGGCAAGGGTGAATTCGTCTCGGTCATCGGCCATTCCGGCTGCGGCAAGTCCACCATGCTGAACCTCATCGCGGGCCTGACCAAGGTTTCCTCCGGTGTCGTTCTTCTAGAGAACCGCGAAGTGAACGAACCCGGCCCGGAACGCGCCGTGGTGTTTCAGAACCACAGCCTGCTGCCGTGGCTGAGTGTCTACGAAAACGTCAATCTCGGCGTCGAAAAGGTCTTCCGCTACAGCAAATCCAAGGCGGAGCGGCACGAATGGGTCATGCGCAATCTAGACCTCGTGCAGATGGCGCATGCCAAGGACAAGAAGCCATCGGAAATCTCCGGCGGCATGAAGCAGCGCGTGGGCATTGCCCGTGCACTGGCCATGGAGCCGAAAATCCTGCTGCTGGATGAACCTTTCGGCGCGCTCGATGCTCTGACCCGCGCGCACTTGCAGGATGCGGTGATGGAAATCCACGCGCGTCTTGGCAACACCATGGTCATGATTACCCACGACGTGGATGAGGCCGTGCTGCTCTCGGACCGCATCATCATGATGACCAATGGCCCTGCCGCCCATATCGGCGAAATTCTCGATGTGCCGCTGCCAAGGCCGCGCCACCGCATCGAGCTTGCATCCGACCGAACCTATCTGAAATGCCGCGAAGCCGTGTTGAAGTTCCTCTACGAACGTCATCGCTTCGTCGAAGCTGCGGAGTAACCCCCATGACAGAAAAACTTGTCATCATCGGAAACGGCATGGCCCCCGGGCGCATGCTGGAAGAACTCTTCGAGAAAGCACCGGGGCGATATCAAGTCACGATTTTCAACGCCGAGCCCCGCGTCAATTACGACCGCATCATGCTCTCGCCGGTACTGTCGGGTGAGAAGTCCTATGAGGACATCATCATCCATGGGGATGGCTGGTACATCCAGCACGGCATCACGCTCTATAAGGGCCACCGCATCGTCAACATCAACCGTGCGGCGAAGACAGTCACATCCGACCATGGCGTGACGGAAAGCTACGACAAACTGGTCATCGCCACCGGCTCCGTTCCCTTCATCATCCCCGTTCCGGGCAAGGATTTGCCTGGCGTCATCACCTATCGTGATCTGGATGATGTGGATGCGATGCTGCTCGCCGCCCAATCCCGGGCAAAGGCCGTCGTCATCGGTGGCGGGTTGCTGGGGCTGGAAGCCGCCGCCGGCCTATCCATGCGGGGCATGGACGTGACCGTGCTGCATGTGATGCCGACGCTGATGGAGCGTCAGCTCGATCCTGCCGCTGGCTACCTGCTGCAAAAAGCGATGGAAGATCGCGGCATCAAGGTCATCACCAAGGCCAACACCAAGCAGATCGTCGGCACCGACAAGGTCGAAGGCATCGAGCTCGACAATGGCACGATCATCCCGGCAACGCTGGTGGTGATGGCGGTTGGCATTCGCCCCAATGCCGGTCTGGCGAAGGACGCGGGTCTTGCCGTCAATCGCGGCATCGTCGTGGATGCGGGCATGCAGACGTCGGATGGCGATATTCTTTCCGTCGGTGAATGCGCCGAGGTGGATGGCATGGTCTATGGCCTCGTCGCCCCGCTTTATGAAATGGCGCGGGTTGCTGCTTCGCATCTGGCGGGCGACACCACACCGGCCTTCGTCCATGCGGATACGCCAACGAAGCTCAAGGTCACCGGCATCAATCTCTTCTCCATCGGTGACTTTGCCGATGGAGACGACCGTGAGGAAATCGTGCTGCGCGATGCCACCGCAGGCGTCTACAAGCGCGTGATCCTGAAAGACAACCGCATCATCGGCACCGTTCTCTACGGCGAGACCTCCGATGGCGCGTGGTTCAATGACCTGAAGAAAAAAGCGACCGATATTTCGGAGATGCGCGACACACTCATTTTCGGCCAAGCCTATCAGGGAGGGTCCCCACTGGACCCTATGGCGGCCGTTGCAGCCTTGCCGGATGATGCGGAAATATGTGGCTGTAACGGCGTTTGCAAGGGCAAGATCACCTCGACCATCACCGGCAAGGGACTGACATCGCTGGACGATGTGCGCGCCCACACTAAGGCTTCGGCCTCGTGCGGTTCCTGCACCGGCCTTGTCGAACAACTGATGACGTTGACGCTGGGCGACAGCTATAATCCGGCAGCCGTTCAGCCCATGTGCACCTGCACTGAGCTTGGCCATGATGACGTCCGTCGTCTGATCAAAGCCAAGGGTCTGAAAACCATCCCCGCCGTCATGCAGGAACTGGAGTGGAAAACCTCCTGCGGCTGCGCCAAATGCCGCCCGGCGCTGAATTACTACCTCGTCTCCGACTGGCCGGATGAATATGCCGACGATTACCAGTCGCGCTACATCAACGAGCGTGTCCACGCCAATATTCAGAAGGACGGCACCTATTCCGTCGTGCCGCGCATGTGGGGGGGCGTGACCAATTCCAATGAATTGCGCGCCATTGCCGATGTTGTCGATAAGTTCGAGATACCGATGGTGAAGGTCACCGGCGGCCAGCGCATCGACCTTCTCGGCATCGAAAAGGAAGACCTGCCCGCCGTCTGGGCCGATCTTGGAAAGGCCGGTTTCATCTCCGGTCAAGCCTACGCAAAAGGCCTTCGTACCGTCAAAACCTGCGTCGGTTCGGACTGGTGCCGCTTCGGTACGCAGGATTCGACCGGCTTCGGCATTCGCGTCGAAAAATTCATGTGGGGTTCCTGGACGCCGGCCAAGTTGAAGCTTGCCGTCTCCGGCTGTCCGCGCAACTGCGCCGAAGCAACCTGCAAGGATATTGGCGTGATCTGTGTGGACAGTGGCTACGAAATCCACTTCGCCGGTGCTGCTGGTCTCGACATCAAGGGTACGGAAGTTCTCGGTCTCGTCAAAACCGAGGACGAGGCGCTGGAGCACATCGTGGCGCTGACACAGATGTACCGCGAACAGGGCCGTTACCTCGAGCGCATCTACAAATGGGCCAAGCGCATCGGTTACGACGAGGTTCGCCGCCAGATCATGGGCGATGCCGAAAAGCGCAAGGCCTATTTCGAGCGCTTCGTCTTCAGCCAGAAATTTGCGCAGGTCGATCCGTGGTCGGAGCGCGTCTCAGGCGAGCACAAGCACGAGTTCAAACCGATGGCGACCATCGGCTTCCATCAAGCCGCAGAGTGACCGACCGCCGCAAGGCGTGACGGACGCGTGGGCAGTCGGGTGGGCGGAAAGAGGAGTTTCCGCCCACCCGTAGACATCATCGACAAGGACAGGATGAACGCAATGAACTGGGTCGATATCGGCGATATCTCGGACATTCCTCTGCGCGGCGCACGCTGCGTGAAAACGCCATCTGGCAAGATCGCGGTGTTCCGCACGGCGGACAACGATGTCTATGCCATCGAGGACCACTGCCCGCACAAGGGCGGGCCGCTGAGCCAAGGCATCGTCCACGGCGCCTCGGTCACATGCCCGCTACACAATTGGGTGATCTCGCTCGAAACCGGCAAGGCTCTGGGAGCGGATGAAGGTGCGGTGCGCACAATTCCCGTTCGCAATGTGGACGGCAAGCTGTCGATATCAATCGAAAGCCTCATGATCGCGGCGGAGTGAGCATGGCACAAGAGGTCAAGACCACCTGTCCCTATTGCGGCGTCGGCTGCGGCGTGATTGCGAAGATCGAAGACGATGGCTCTGTCACCGTCAAAGGCGATCCTGATCATCCTGCCAATCTGGGAAGGCTCTGTTCCAAGGGCTCGGCACTGGCTGAGACCATCGATCTCGACGGGCGTCTGCTCTATCCGCAGGTGGATGGCGTCAAGGTTAAATGGGACGACGCGCTTGACCTCGTGGCCGCTAAATTTTCTGAAGCCATTGCCGAACACGGACCTGACTCGGTCGCCTTCTACGTCTCTGGCCAATTGCTGACGGAAGATTATTACGTCGCCAACAAGCTGATGAAGGGCTTCATCGGTTCGGCCAATATCGATACCAATTCGCGCCTCTGCATGTCCTCCTCCGTCGCAGGCCATCGCCGCGCTTTTGGATCGGATACAGTGCCGGGTCTTTACGAGGATATATTCGAGGCTGACCTCGTCATTCTCACCGGTTCCAATCTGGCATGGTGCCATCCGGTCATCTACCAGCGCCTCGCCGCCGCCAAAGCCGCGCGCCCGGATATGCGCATCGTCGTTATCGACCCGCGCCGCACCATGACCTGCGATATTGCAGATATTCATCTGGCAATCCGGCCAGATGGTGATGTGGCACTCTTTACCGGCCTTCTGGCCCATCTCGCCTACGGCCCTGCCATCGACCGAACCTATGTCGAGAGCTTCACGAACGGCTTCGATGCTACCGTTCAATCCGCTACCGAATACAGCCCTCCCGAAATTGCAGAAGCGACTGGATTGACCATCGCCGAACTCATCCAGTTCTACGAACTCTATGAGCGCACGCAAAAGACCGTCACCTGCTATAGCCAGGGCGTCAACCAATCGGCCAGCGGCACGGATAAGGTCAACGCCATCATCAATTGCCATCTCGCAACCGGCCGCATCGGCAGACCGGGCATGGGACCGTTTTCGCTGACTGGCCAGCCCAACGCCATGGGCGGCCGCGAAGTGGGTGGTCTCGCCAACATGCTCGCCGCCCATATGGCCATCGAAAATGCCGATGACCGCGACCGCGTTCAGCGCTTCTGGGGCTCACCCGCCATTGCAGACAAACCGGGCCTCAAAGCCGTCGATCTGTTTCAAGCCGTGGCCGATGGACGGATCAAGGCGTTGTGGATCATGGCGACCAACCCAGTGGTTTCGATGCCGGATGCCAGCGCTGTCGAAGCCGCATTGAAAGCCTGCCCCTTTGTCGTCGTCTCCGACATGTTCGCAACCACCGATACGGCCAAATACGCGCACGTCCTCCTGCCCTCGCTGGGATGGGGCGAAAAGGACGGAACCGTCACCAACTCTGAACGGCGAGTTTCCCGCCAGCGCGGGTATCTGTCCGCGCCGGGAGAAGCCACGGCAGACTGGTGGCAGCTGGCGCAGGTTGGTCGCCGCATGGGCTTTGCCGAGGCGTTCCATTACACGGCCCCAGCCGATATCTTCACCGAACATGCCGATCTTTCCGCCTTTGAAAATAACGGGTCGCGTGATTTCGACATCGGCGCATATTCCACCCTGACAAAGCCAGCCTATGACGGCCTGCCACCCTTCAACTGGCCGCAGCCTGCCTCCGGGCAACGCGAAACGACACGCTTCTTCGCAGACGGACAATTCTATCATGCCGATGGCAAGGCCCGTTTCATCAGCACCGCCCTGCCGCAAACATCCCGCATCGATGCAGCCTACCCGCTGACGCTCAACACCGGCCGTATCCGTGACCAGTGGCACACCATGACACGTACCGGCAGAAGTGCCCGCCTGTCATCCCATCTCGCAGAACCCTTCGTTGAACTGCACCCGCGCGATGCCATGGATGCAGGCATAGACAGCGCCGATCTCGTGGAAATCGAAAGCCAGCTCGGCAAGATCATCGTGAGGGCGCTGGTCACGGAACGGCAGGCGCGCGGCAATATCTTCGTGCCCATGCACTGGAACGACCAGTTCGCCGCCAATGCGCGTGTGGACAGGCTGGTGCCACCGGTAACAGACCCCTTCTCCGGTCAACCGGCATCGAAAAACGTCGCCGTTATCGCACGCCGTTTTCAGGCGAAAGCCTATGCCTTCGCGGTAACGCAGGCAAAACCGCAGGCTCTCGATTGCGCCTATTGGGCGCTGGCAAAAGCCGACGGCGGCTATCGTCTGGAGATCGCCTTCGATGAGATACCCGAAGACTGGAGCCGCTGGGCCCGCACCGTTTTCGGCATCGATGTCAGCATCGAGCCCATCGGCTACGCCGACAACAGCACCGCCCAGGTCCGTCTTGCCTTCTTCGATGGCGAGACGTTACTTGCCGCCTTGTTCATTGCCGACAAGCCCGTTGCCGTCGCCCGCAATTGGGCAATTTCCCAACTCTGCGCCCTGCACGAAGATTTGCGCACGCGCTTTGCCCTTGTTGCCGGTCGCCCGGGGGCGGGCAAGGCAGACCCCGGCGCCACCGTCTGCTCCTGCTTCAATGTCGGCGTCAACCAGATCACCGCCGCCATCCGCGATGGCTGCCACACCGTCGAAGCCATCGGCAAGACCTTGAGCGCGGGCACGAATTGCGGCTCCTGCCGCGCAGAAATCCGAGGCATCATCGAGGGTTGCATGAAGACCGCAGCGGAGTGATTGCCTGTGTTTCACGCTCTAAAGGGGTTGTGATTATCATGAATATGGAATGAGGTGCCGGGCAACCGAATCTCGAAGAAGATGCCCTTGAATACCGATCCATTCCATATTCTGAAGACCATCTACGGCTACGATACATTCCGCGGACAGCAGGCCGATATCGTTGAGCACGTCATAGCAGGCAACAATGCCTTCGTGCTGATGCCGACGGGCGGAGGCAAATCGCTCTGCTATCAGATTCCTGCCCTCTCCCGCCCCGGCATGGGCCTCGTCGTCTCGCCGCTGATTGCACTGATGGTCGATCAGGTAGCAGCTCTGCGTCAAGCCGGTGTCAGAGCCGAAGCCTTGAACTCCAACTTGGCGCCCGACGAGCGACGCGCATTATGGGCCGATATTCGCGCTGGCAAGGTCAGTCTTCTCTATGCCGCACCGGAAACCTTGTTGAAACCGGACGTTCTCGATTCTCTTCAGAACGTGCCGCTATCAATCATCGCTATCGATGAAGCCCACTGCCTGTCGCAATGGGGCCACGACTTCCGTCCTCCCTACCGCCAACTCGACATGTTGATCGAGCGCTTTCCCGATACGCCGCGCATGGCGCTGACGGCGACGGCAGACGAGCCGACGCGGGCGGAAATTCTGGAGCATATGCGCATCGAGAGCAGCGATGCCTTCATCGCCGGTTTCGACCGCCCCAATATTCGCTATGCCATTATGGAAAAGGACAATCCCCGCGCCCAGGTCAAACGCTTCCTGCGGGACCATCAGGATCAAAGCGGCATCATCTATTGCCTCTCCAAACGAAAGACCGAGGAAACGGCGGAATGGCTGCGTTCCGAAGGCTATGATGCCCTGTCTTACCACGCGGGAATGGAGCGCGAGCAGCGCGAGAAAAACCAGACCCGTTTTCAGCACGGCGAGGCCATCATCATGGTTGCAACCATTGCTTTCGGCATGGGCATCGACAAGCCGGATGTGCGCTTCGTCGTTCACATTGATCTGCCCAGCAGCATCGAAGCCTATTATCAGGAAACAGGCCGCGCCGGGCGCGATGGATTGCCCTCCGATGTGCTGATGCTCTACGGTTCAGAAGACATCGCGCTGCGCAACCGCTTCATCGAAACCTCCGATGCGCCGGACCAGCGCAAACATATGGAACGGCAAAAGCTGGATGCCTTGCTGGGTCTGGCCGAAACAGCAGGATGCCGCAGACAGGCCCTGCTCTCCTACTTCGGTAACAGTTGCGAACCCTGCGGCAATTGCGACACTTGCGCTGAGCCGCCGGAACTCTTCGACGGCACCATCGCCGCCCAGAAAATCCTGTCCTGCATCTATCGAACGGGGGAGCGCTTCGGCCAGGCCTATATCATCAGTGTTCTCTTAGGCGCAGAAGATGAGCGCATTACCCGCTTCGGCCACGACCAGATCACCACTTACGGCATCGGCAAGGAACACGATAACCGCACCTGGCGCGCCATCCTGCGCCAGCTCATCGCATCCCGCCTGATCGAGGTTGATCTCGAAGGACACGGCGGCCTGTCGATCTCGGAGACCGGGCGTCAGTTCCTGCGCGAAAAACCAAGCCTGATGCTGCGAAAACCGCAGGCGCCACGCAAAACAAGCCGTGATCGCAATGCAGGTGGAAGACCGGCCATCAGCCTCCCAGACGAGGACGCCGCACTGTTCCAGGCATTACGCGAACGCCGAATGGAAATCGCCCGCACCCAGAACCTGCCGCCTTATGTCATTTTCCATGACAAGACGCTCATAGAACTCGCCGGGGCCAAACCCACCTCCCGCGCCGAAATGGCCAAAGTCCCCGGCGTCGGCGATGCCAAACTGGACCGTTACGGCCCGGCATTTCTGGAAGTCATCGCGACGTTTTTATCCGAGGCGTGATGGTGGGTGGAGTGGCCGATACGCCCCTTCACCCAAATCAGCACATCATCCAGGAACGTAAACACGACAGGAATGATGAGAAGGCTGAGGAAGGTGGACGTAATCAGGCCGCCGATGACGACGACGCCCATGGGTTGGCGGAAGCTGGGGTCGCCGGAGACGAGGCTGAGGGCGGCCGGGAGCATGCCGCCGGCCATGGCGATGGTGGTCATGACGATGGGTCTTGCCCGCTTGTGGCAGGCATCGATCAATGCATCGTAGCGGGACATGCCGCCTCTACGCGCCTCAATCGCATATTCCACGAGAAGAATGGAGTTTTTCGAGACGATGCCCATCAGCAGCAACAGGCCGATGACGGCTGGCATGGAGAAGCTCATCCCCCCCAGCACCAGAGGCAGCATGGCACCGCCAAAGGCGAGCGGCAGGGCCATGAGGATGGTGACCGGCTGAAGGAAATCGTGGAAGAGCAGGACCAGCACGGCATAGACGCAGAAAATGCCGATGGCCATGGCCACGCCGAAACTGCTGAACAGCTCGCTCTGCCGTTTCAATTCTCCCTGTTCCACGAATTTCACGCCCTGTGGCAGGTTCTGGTAGCTCGGCAGCTTTTCAGCCTCCGCCAGAACTTCCGACAGACTTCTGCCATTGAGTTCGACGGTAAGCGAGACATTGCGCGAGCGGTCCAGCCGGTCGATTTCGCTTGGGCTGGAACCCATGGTGATATCAGCAATCGCGCCGAGAGCGACATTGCCGTCCCTGCCCTCCACGGGGATCAGCGAGATCGCATCCAGCGACCGACGATTGACCGTATCCAGCATGACGCGAACAGGCACCTGACGCTCCGGCAGATTGAGCTTGGAAAGCGCTTCATCGTAGGCGCCAGACGTTGCGACACGCACAGCCTCGGCAATGGCTTTGGACGTTACCCCCAAAGAGGCCGCCTCTGCCAGATCGGGCTTGATGGTGATTTCCGGCGCCTGCATTGCGGCTGACGATGTGACGTTGCCGATGCCTTGCAGGGTGCGCAGATCGGCCTCAAGGCTGGATGCAGCCTTTTCCAGAAGATCGGAATCGTCGCCCGCAAGCGTCAGCGTCAGCTGGGTACCATTCCCACCGGAACCGATCTCGATGCGGACGCCGGGCAGCTGTTCCAAAGCCTTGCGCAAATCCGCTTCGATCTGGGATTGTTTGATATCCCGGTCGTCGATGGGTGTCAGGTTGACGACGATGGTGGCGCTGTCCGTGTTAGCCGTGGACGTGCTGTTCATCCCGCCGGTCGATGCCGTGCCGGTTGCCTGAAACACGGATGTCACATGCTCCACGCCTGCAATAATGCGGGACGCCTTTTGCGCGGCTTCATCCGTCGATTCGATGGTCGATCCTGAAGGCGTGGTGAGCGTCACCTGCGTTTGTGCATTATCGGATGCCGGGAAAAAGCCCGTCGAAAGATGGCTCAACAGCAAAACCGTAAAGCCCATGAAAGCCGCAGTGCCTAGCACGGGTAGCCAGCGACGTTTCAGTGCGCCTTTCACAAGCCAGAGATAGGCCTGCATGATACGGCCATCCTCATCATGGCCCTTGCCGGTCGCCTTCATCAGATAGGCCGCCATCATCGGCGTCACCAGACGCGCAACCAGAAGGGAGGCAAGAACGGCGACGGAGGCCGTGATGCCGAATTGCTTGAAGATGATGCCGGGTATGCCGCCCATAAATGCCGTCGGCAAAAATACGGCGACCAAAGTGAAGGTAGTGGCAATGACCGCAAGTCCGATCTCATCCGCCGCCTCCATGGCCGCATCAAAGGGGCTTTTGCCCATATTGAGATGTCGCTCGATATTCTCGATTTCAACGATGGCATCGTCCACGAGAATGCCCACCACCAGCGAAAGCGCCAGAAGCGTGATCGTGTTGAGGCTGTAGCCGAGCAGATACATGACGAGAAAGGTGGGAATGATGGAAAGCGGCAAGGCTACGGCGGCGAGAAGCGTCGCGCGCCAATCGCGAAGGAACAGCCAGACCACCAGAATGGCAATGATCGCCCCCTCATAGACCATGTGCATCGAGGATTCGTAATTCTGCTCCGTCGGCACGATGGTGTTATAGGCCTCCTCGATCGTCACCTGCGGATTGGCGGCGGCGAATGTTTTGATCGCCTCGCGAACGCGGTCTGTCACGGCAGTATCGGAATATCCTTTGGAGCGCTTGATTTGCGCAGCTATCACCGGCTTGCCATTGAGATAGGCCAGCGATGTCAGGTCGCTGTGGGTATCGGTCACCGTGGCGACTTCGTCCAGCCGGACCCAGCTTCCCTTCGAGAGCGGAATGGGCAGCGCGCGTATCTCATCCGCGCTCTTGGCAGCAGCCAGCGTGCGAACCGACTGGCTTTCGCCGCCAATGCGCCCCTTGCCGCCCGAAAGATCGGACTGCACCGCCTCAACCTGGCTGTTGACGTCATTGGCCGTCAGACCCAGACCATCCAGCAGATCGGCGTTCAGTGCTACCCGGATTTCTCTATCGACGCCGCCCAGCCTGCCGACTTCTCCAACGCCATCCACGGCCATCAACGCGCGCGACATGTCGTTGTCGATGAACCATGACAGTTCCGCATCGTCCAGCTTGTCAGAATGAACCACATAGGTAATGAGCGGCGACGAATTGAGAGACTGTTTCGAAACGGTCGGCGCGTTCATATCCTGCGGCAGATCGGGTTGAGCCTGATCAACGGCGCTTTTGACCTCATCCAGCGCAACCTGCGTATCTTTGCCGACCTTGAAGGCTACGGAAATGCTGACCGAGCCATCGGTGATTGTCGTCGTAACCGAATCGAGCTGCGTCAGACCCGTCAGCTTATCTTCGATCTTGCGCGCCACTTCCGTTTCCAGCTGGGATGCCGCGGCACCATCCAGCGACGCTGAAATCTCGATGGTCGGTAGATCCATATCGGGGAAATTCTGCACATCGAGGCGGTTGAACGCCCAGAGACCGCAGGCGGTTAAAAGCACAAAAAGTAGAATCGGCGGAACCGGATTGCGGATGGACCAAGAGGAGAAATTCATTTCGCGGCCTGCCCTTCGGCAACTTCGGCTGCCCCTACGACCCGCACGACTGAGCCATCCGCCAGAAAGGCGCCGCCCGATGCGACGATGCTATCCGCCTTGTCTATGCCCGAGAGAATCTCAACGCGATCCCCCTGCCGTCGGCCGGTATCGACACGTTTTCGCAAAACCGTGTCCTGCTGCGATGGGTTCATGATGAAGATGTAGGAAAAGCCGTCTCTGAGTGTCACCGCCGAAGCGGGAACCGTGAGGGCATCGGTCTGGGCAAATTCGAAATGACCACTGACCAGAACACCGGTCTTGGGCTGCGGCATGCCTGCGTCTGGATGCAGCGCGACATACACAATCACCCGCCCGTTATCCGTGGACGAGGTGGGCGATATCAACCGCACTTCACCATGAACATCGCCCGCAGGTGTGGCGATGATAGCTTTCGTCCCCTCCTTCACATCGGCCAGACGTTTGACCGGCAGTTCCGCGTTCCATTCAACGCGGTTCTGGCGGATCAGCTTGAACAACTCGTCGCCAGCATTGACGACCTTGCCCAAGGAGGCTGAGCGGCTGGAAATCACGCCGTCATCAATCGCATAGACCTTGGTTCGGTCTAGCGTCAGTTGCGCGGAGGCGAGAGATGCGCGCGCAGACGCAAGCTCCGCCTTGGCGGTGCGCTCGGTGATGAGATATTGCGTCGTCTGCTGGTTCGAAAGCGCGCCGGATCCGGTCAATCCGCGGGCACGGTCTGCATCAGCGACGGCCTGATCGAGCTCTGCCTGAGCCTTGTCGACAGAAGCCTTTTGTTGATCGAGTTCCGCTTGCGATGTCTTGGGGTCGAATTGGACCAGAAGGTCGCCCTTCTTCACGGCAGAACCGACATCTGCATTGACGCCGGTGATCCGCAGGCCGCTGACTTCAGCCGAGATGACAGCTTCCTGCCATGCCGCAAGTCGTCCACTGGCAGGAATGGTCACGGGCCAGGACGCGACCTCCGGCTTGGTCACGTTCACGCTCAGCGCCGCCGCGCGGGTGGTCGTCTGCTGACTGTCCTCACCGCGCGCATCGGTACTCAGGGTAAAAGCGAGTGCAACTGCAATCGCAGCAGGAATGAAGACATATTTTTGCATCAGCGTGTTCCATTGAGGGAGGCAACAGCGACATTGGCTGGCGCAGCCCAGCCGCCTCCAAGAGCCTTGTAGAGAGCAATCCAGTACTGGACCGCATCGCGCCGGATTTCGATAAGGCTGATAGCGGCGGACTGCGCAGAACGGCGCGCCTCCTCACGGTCGAGAATGCTGGCCCCGCCGGACCTCCAGTTCTGATCGATAGACCGGAAATAGCTCTGGTAATTGTCTGCGGCAGACTTGGCATCGTTGATGCGCTTCAGCGCTGTATTCACATTCACAAGCGCTGTCTCGACCTCGGAAACCGCACTCAGGACACCGTCCTTGTAGCTCGCCACAGCGACATCGTAATCTGCAACCGCGC
Source organism: Hyphomicrobiales bacterium (assembly GCA_900473205.1). Taxonomy (GTDB): domain Bacteria; phylum Pseudomonadota; class Alphaproteobacteria; order Rhizobiales; family Rhizobiaceae; genus Agrobacterium. The sequence continues at coordinate 3,914 of UCLB01000005.1, read as the reverse complement.
TTCTGACCGCCGCCCGCTTCGATCCCCCATCAAGCAAGGGAATGGACAGGGCAGGACCGAAGGACCATGGCACCGATCTGCCGGTAACGGTGGATTGGCTGATGGAAATCGAACCGCTCAGGCTGAGGCTGGGATACATATCCGCCTTGGCAGCACCGACATCCGCAACCGTCGCGACAACTTCGGTTTCCAGCTGATTGATATCGGGCCGTTGCCGTAGGACCTCTGCCGGAACCGAAGTGATGCGTAACTGGGACGGTTGCGGAATGCGGCTCGGCCCGTGGTCGAGAAGCTTTCTGACAGCGACCTCGTCACCACCCGTCAACTGAACGATGGATTTTAGGAGGATTTCGCAAGCCCCGCGCTGGGAAGTGAGGCTTGACGAAGACGATGCAGCACTGGCGCGGGCAAGCGCCAGATCGGCTGTCGAGGTGAAGCCCGACTGCGCGGATTTTTCCGTCACCCGGATCGTTTCTTTCTGGGAGGCGAGTTCGTCACTGTAAAGCCGCTCCAGCTGCCGGCAGGCGCGGTATTGCACATAATAATCACCGACTTCGGCGGCAACGGACACGCGCGCATCATGCCAAGACCAGACCTTGCCCTGCGCTCTCGACGCCGCGGCCTGCACCTGTTTCTTGGTTTTTCCGAATAGATCGAGTTCCCAAGACGCATCGAGCCCGCCGCTTTTGGTCGTCCCCGCCGAAAGCACGTTGAGATCGTCGCCCTTATTACCCTCGCGGCTAGCTGAGGCGGAGCCATCGAGTGAAGGGAAAAGGCCAGCCTTGGTGCTGTTGAGCGTCGCCCGCGCCTTGTCGATATTGGCCACCGCTTCCTGAATGGACGGATTGTCCTGCTCTGCCATTCTCAGCAATGTATCCAGAGAACCATCCTTGAAGCTCGCCCACCAGGCCAGAAGATCGCTGGAGCGACCGCCATGGGGCAAGGTGGCGTGCCAGTTGGCGGCAACGACGGAGGCCACAGGCTTCAGCTCACCGAGGCTTGTGCAGCCGGTGAGCACAACTGCCGTGGCGAAAACTGAAAAGGAATGAAAAACCGTAATGCGCATGGGATCCGGACTGCCTGAAAAGCTCAAGGCCGTACTTTAGAGATCGCGATGTTAATGTCGGTCAAGAATGCGTAAAGTTATGTAAAACTGCTGTATTCGCAGATGGTAAGCCTTAAAGGTCGTCCATCTACCCGATGGATTACACCATGACCCAGGTTCTTTTGATCGATGACGATACGGAACTCACCAATCTTCTTGGTGAGTATCTGACCGAGGAAGGTTTTGCCGTGGAAGCCACTGCCGACGGCAGGATCGGTGTCGCCAAGGCCCTGTCGCGATCAACCGATCTCATCGTTCTCGATATCATGATGCCGCGCATGAATGGTATCGAGGTTCTGCGCAAAATCCGGCAGGTCAGCGATGTGCCCGTATTGATGTTGACGGCCCGTGGCGATGATGTCGATCGTATCTCTGGTCTCAATCTCGGCGCCGATGATTACGTGTCGAAACCCTGCTCACCGGGAGAGCTGGCGGCGCGCATCCGCGCCATTCTGCGCCGATCGGGCCGGAGCGAACGCGATGGTTTGGTGGAAGAAATCAGAACCGGCGACCTTGTTCTCTATCCGTCAAAACGAACCGCGGAATGGCACGGTACACCGCTGGAGCTGACCGGTACGGAGTTCAGCCTGCTTGAAGTGCTTGCGCGCTCTGCGGGTCAACTCGTTTCCAAGCAGGAAATTTCTCTTCGCGCCTTCGGCAAACCTTTGACTGCCTTCGACAGGCGCATCGACGTGCATATCAGCAGTATCCGTCAAAAACTGGGAACCCGGGCGGATGAACAACCCTGGATACAGGCCGTAAGAGGCCGTGGCTATCAATTGCTGGAAGGCTAGAAATGCGTCGCCTGTTCTGGAAATTCTTCACCGTCGTATGGCTTGCCATGGCTGGCTCCATCGCGTTTCTGTTCACGATTAGCATATTGTTTCAATCCCCTTTCGAGGAGGAGGTCACCCACCGCGAACATGTGTTTGCGATGGAAGCAACGTCGCAGCTATTGCAATCCAATGGTCTGGACGCAGCCAGGACTTTACTCGCGGCGATAAAAAGAACGAGCCGGGACATTCCCATCAACATAAGCGCAGCCGGTCCTGCCACCGACTGTGCAACACCAGCGGGCAGCGAATTCATGAAAGCCGTCGTAAGCGACGGGAACTGCTATCGCATCGAGATTGCGGGTTCTTTGCAGGGCATGATTTCCAAGACCTGGCCACGCGCCGTACCTTGGCTGGCTGCCCTCCTGACTGCTGCGGCTGCCGCCTATTGGCTCGCTCGCTATTTCATCAGCCCAGTCGAGCAGCTTCGTTACGGGCTTCGCGCTTTGGCCAATGGCCAGCTCGACGTTCGTATCGCCCACACAATCGGCAGCAAGCGCGATGAAATCACCTCGCTTGCCCACGATCTCGACGTGACCGCCGCACGTTTGCAGGAGCTTCAGAAAACGCAGCAGCAATTGTTTCACGATGTTTCGCACGAGCTTCGCTCGCCACTGTCGAGGCTGCAGGCAGCCATCGGCGTTCTACAACAAAACCCGGCTCGACTGACTGTGATGGTCGAGCGAATGGGTCGCGAAGTGGAGCGCCTCGACGAACTGGTCGGCGAAATCCTGACGCTGGCCAGACTTTCGGAGAGAGACAACCTGCGCTTCGACCGACAAACGCTCGATGTCATCGACCTCGTTCGCGAGATCGTGGAAGACGCCAGTTTCGAAGGCCAGAACCGGGAGGTTAAAGTCACCTATCAGGGCGTCGATACATTCGTGGCATCAGTGAACGGCGAACTGATCTACCGGGCACTGGAAAACGTCATCCGCAACGCGATCACGCACACCCGAGTTGGAACATCGGTCGTCGTCACCTCCGAGGTCAGAGGCGCCAATCTCTCCCTCTCCATTCAGGACCAAGGTCTTGGTGTACCAGAATCCGAGCTCGAAACCATCTTCCAGCCCTTCTCGCAAAGCTCCACCGTCACCACCCGCTCCGGCTTCGGCCTGGGCCTCGCCATCACCCGCCGCGCCGCAAAGTGGCACGGCGGCGGCGCAACAGCCAGCAATATAGCTTCTGGTGGCCTGCGGGTGGATATCGTGATCCCGGCGACGCGTGGGGTTTGATGGGTGCTGAGGCGCGCTAAGGCAGTCGGGTTGCCGTCCGGCACATATGTCCATGTCCTATGAGCAGAATCACCGACAAAGTAGTTATCTACAAAGTTTGCTTCGCGCTGAAGCGCATTAATTGGTGGCAAGAACAATACTGGACCTTTCCGAGCCACATGGGGCGACGTTGGCTCGATGCTTCGGTCTGATGTCTTGGCGATGCAGCAGGCGCTCGTGAGCAAGGGTTATGACGTTGGGAGGGCGGATGGATTGGCTGGTTTCAAGACGCGTCGGTCGCTTGGGGATTGGCAGTCTAGGAATGGGTTAGCCCCGTCGTGTTTTCCGGATGCATCTTTGAAGGCGAAGCTTCGGTAGGTTGAGTTTTTGGACTGCGTCTGATCATTTCGGATCGCCGCCCCGTGATGTCCACATGGTCGTCATTCTGTTCCGTGTCCTTGCGGGCACTGCCGTTTGGGTCGGTTCATTCTTATTATTCTCGGTGATTTTGGAAAAGAATTTTGGTTGCGGGGGCAGGATTTGAACCTGCGGCCTTCAGGTTATGAGCCTGACGAGCTACCGGGCTGCTCCACCCCGCGTCCAGCGTAAATCCCGTAGGGATTTATCGCGCCAGAGCAAACCTGTTTAGGTTTGCGTATCTGGTCTGGTTTTTGCCGAAGGCAAAATACCGTTGTTTGTCCTCTGAGGGACATGACCATTTCGGAGCAAATCCTTTAGGATTTGTCTCCTGTAAGGGACGCA
>UCLB01000007.1 GCA_900473205.1 Hyphomicrobiales bacterium | reverse complement strand
AAAGGTCGGAGCCAGCCGCTCCCCCATTCTGCCCTGCCGGGCATCTCCCCCACAGGTGGGGAGATTGGCTGGGGGCACGCTCACCACTCTATCCGCAACGGCAAAGATGGCCGAGAGCGAGCGTCTTGCCGATCTCCCCACCTGTGGGGGAGATGCCCGGCAGGGCAGAGGGGGGGTGATCTTGCTCTGCGCTCTGATGAGTAGGGCCAGCCACACCCGCCGCCCTCATGCTGAGGTGGGAGCGAAGCGACCCTCGAAGCATCCGCCGCATACTCTGCCACAAACCCGCAACCCTCGCCCTTCGAGGCTCCGGCTGCGCCTGCGCACCTCAGGATGAGGGTTGCTCTGTTGCACCTGGCGTTCTTCGCCTTGCGCTCTGCATCCAGCCACACCCTCCAAAATCCGATCCTGTCAAAAAACCCGGCCTGCTCGTGCCCAAGCTTCGCCGTTCACGCGGCAGCATCTGCCCGTGGTTTGCTTTACTCTCAGGTCCCATCACCATTTACGGCCATGGGTATTCGGACGGGGCGCTGTAAGCTGCCTCGTTGGGTAGTCTATAAATGGCACCTCGCAGCGCCCCGTTCGGCTCTTTTGGCCAAACAGCAATCCACTTGCCACGGCTGGCAGAACCCGGATGGCGAAGGCGAAACCTTGCCGGAGAACCGGTCGGACATTTTTCAAGGCCTGACCCTTCCCATCCGGGTGGTGCTGCTTCCTTGCGGAAGACGCACCCTGCCAGTTCGGCTGCACCTGCCTTCGATTTGCTCCCGCGCCGATAATCCAAGGGGCGGGAGGATCGATCCGTTTTTCGCAAGGGCTTGCCGCGTCCATAATGGCTGCGGCAAACGCCTTACGATCCGTCCGCGCCGTTTCACAACGGTGCGGGGCAGGTGCAGCGTGTTCCTGTGTACCGCCTGACTTTCGCCTCTCACCCCATGGTCGCGTTCGACCAGAGGACGATGAGCTGTCGGTACACCCGGCGGCGGTTAAGCCTTTCGGGCATCGGGAGAATGACACTGGCCGGTCCGAAACCGTGTCACGCTCCTCCCGTTGCCGCCGGGGGGATTGCTGCTCGACCCCGATGGTCAAGAGGTTGCGTAGCCTCTCACCCATCAGCGCCGGTCCCGCCTCGCCGCAACGCCTTGCGGTGTATCCGAGGGCGGAACGGGGCCATTGTCGCTGAGGTTGAGAGGCTGTGAATGAAATTTTGCGGGAAATTTTTTTGCGGGGGGTGGCAGATTTTGGGTAAGGTGTTGATTTGGTTTGTATGTTTTTATTGTTTGAGGGTTTTGGGTGTGGTTTACCCCCCTCTGCCCTGCCGGGCATCTCCCCCTCAGGTGGGGAGATTGGCTGGGGGTGAGCTTGCTGGCCATCTTGAGTGTTGTGGACGGGGGAAGCATATCTGCCGGTTACCTCCTTCTGACGGCTACGATTGGAGCGAGGAGCGTGCCTCTTGCCAATCTCCCCACCTGAGGGGGAGATGCCCGGCAGGACAGGGGGGGTGAGCGGCTGGCTCCGACCTTTCGATGGAGCAGAGCAACCACACCCACCGCCCTCATGCTGAGGTGGGAGCGAAGCGACCCTCGAAGCATTCGCCGCACATTCTGCCCCGAGCACGCAACCCCCGTCCTTCGAGGCTCCGGCTGCGCCTCCGCACCTCAGGATGAGGGTTGCTGCGGTGTGCCGCACGTCCAACCGCTCACTCAACCCTCTCAAAGGAAGGGCTGCCACACCCGCCAACCTCATGCATCATCCTGAGCCCGTCGAAGGAGAGGTGCTTTGGCCGAAGGACAAAACCTCGAAGCATCTGCTGCGCATTCTGCCTCAAGTCCTCACTGCCTCAAGTCCGCAACCCTCGTCCTTGGAGGCCCCTGCGGGGCACCTCAGGATGAGGGTTGCTCCGTTGTGCCCCGCCTCATCGGCTTTTTTTCGTCAGCCGGGCAACCACAACCTCCACCCTCTCATGGGAGGCCCGCCACACCCTCCGCCCTCATGCTGAGGTGGGAGCGAAGCGACCCTCGAAGCATCCGCCGCATACTCTGCCCCGAGCACGCAACCCCCGTCCTTCGAGGCCCCTACGGGGCACCTCAGGATGAGGGTTGCTCTGTTGCGGTGGATCTCTGACATTGCCTGCATCTACGGCACCATGGATTGCTTTCCAAAGGCTAACGCCCACAGAAGCCGAGACAACCCCTACTCCACAAAAACCCGCACACTTGACGCCCGTCCATCCGCATCGATCACCGTCAGCGTCGAAAACCCCTGCCCCTCCGGCAACCATTCACTGCTTCGGCGGCGGGATGGTTCGGGTAGAGGCTTACCATTGGCCAGCCAGTGGAAGGGCGCGCGGCCGCCTTGGAGTTTTAGGACAAGGGGGGAGAGTTCGCCGCTCTGGCCGGTGAGTTCGATGCGGGCGCCCTCGGGCGGATAGACGATCTGGGGTGAGGGTTCGCGGCGCGACGCCGATAACAGGCCTGATGGGGTAATGCTGAAGCGGCGTTGGTTGGCGGGGAGATCCTTGTAGGCCAGCCGGGAGACGCCCGATGGTGCAGGCGGGAACGGGGTGATGGCGATGCCGGATTTGGTGAAGGCTTCGAACAATATCGGCGCGGCGGAGACGTAGCCGGCAAGGCCGGGAACCGAGCCGTTATCGGCCCGGCCTGCCCAGACGCCGATGACATAGCGGCCATCGTAACCCACCGACCATGCGTCGCGATAACCATAGCTGGTGCCGGTCTTGTAGGCGATGCCGCGCTGCTTCATGCCGAGGGGCGGAAGCACGCCGGAGAGGACATCGGTGATGTTCCAGATCGCGGCTTTGGAAAACAGCGGATCGACATCCAGCACCTGCGGTCTGGCGCGAACGCCATCTCCCAGCTGCACCGGCTGACCGCCATTGGCCAGCGCTGCGTAAAGCTGGACGAGATCGACGAGCGACAGGCCCGCGCCGCCGAGCGCAATGGCGAGCCCCGGCGCTTCTGCCTTCGGCAGCACCATCTGAACCGACGCGCGTCGGAAGCGGACCATGAGAGCGGCGGGGCTGACGGCATCCAGCAGGCGCACGGCGGGGACGTTGAGCGAGAGTTGCAGGGCCTGGCGAATGCTGACATCGCCCTGATACTGCATGTCGAAATTGCGCGGGCGGTAGCCGGAAAAATCTGCCGGGCGATCTTCGATGATGCTTTCCTGCGCAATCAGGCCGTTTTCGAAGGCAAGGCCATAGATGAAGGGTTTGAGCGTTGAGCCGGGGGAGCGGACGGCGCGGGACATTTCCACCCAGCCACGGCGGTCATTGTCGAGAAAATCCGATGAACCGACGTCTGCGATGATGTCGCCGGTGGTGCTATCGGCCATGACGATGGCGACGGAAACCTTGTCGCCCAGCTTTTCGGCGGAGCGCTGCGCCAGGGCTTCGAGTTCTTTTTGAACCGGTAAGCGCAGGGTGGAGGCTACGGTGACGGATTGCGGGAAGCGGGCGCGCGCCGTTTGCGCCAGATGCGGGGCATAGGAGGGCAGATCGAGCCGTTTTACCGGAATGGCGGCGATTGTCGCGCGGGCGGCTTCGCCTTCCCCCACCACTTTTGAGACGGCGAGGCGTTGCAGCACGCGCTCACGCGCGAGCTTTGCGGCCTCGGGAAAACGATCCGGGCGGCGTTTTTCCGGCAGTTGCGGGAGGGAAACGAGGAGCGCCGCCTCTGCCGTTTCCAGCCGTTTCGGCTCCTTGCCGAACCATGCCAGACTGGCGGCTCTGATACCTTCCAGATTGCCGCCATAGGGCGCGATGTTGAGGTAGAGATCGATGATCTGCTGTTTGGTCAGCCGCCGCTCGATCTGCCAGGCGCGCGCCATCTGGAGGAATTTGGCGCTGAAGGAGCGATCCGTGCGCGGCTCGATCAACCGTGCCACCTGCATGGACAGCGTGGAGGCGCCGGAAACGATGTGGCCATGGGTCAGCAACTGCCAGGCGGCGCGACCCAGCGCCTGAAAATCGACGCCGCCGTGATCGAAGAAGCGCTGATCCTCATAGGCGACCAGCATGCGGACGAATTGCGGATCGACATCCGCAGCCGACGTGTGCAGACGCCAGCGTCCGTCCGGTGTTGCGAAGGCGCGCAGCAGCTTGCCATCGGCATCCAGCACTTCCTGCGAGACGATGCGGGCATTTTGCAGCGGCGGCGGAAAGGCGCGGTCCAGGCGGTCGAGGCCGTAGACGGCAGCGCCGGTCAGCACGGCCGAGACGACAAAACCACTGACAAACGCCCGCCACCTGATCATTGCTGCGCTGCGCGGACCTCCATGCGCCCGGTTGCGGTGCGGGCGGAAAATTGCGGACGGTACATATCTTCCACCGATGCTGCCGGATTATCGTAGGTGCCGGGTGTGACGGCGCGCACGACATAGGCGAGCGTTATCTCCGAACTATCACCCGATGCACGGTCGAAGGCCGCGACGAAACGGTCGTAGCGGAATTCGGTGTGAGCGGCCTCGGTTTCCGGCAGCCAATCGAAATTGGAAAGGGCTGCGCTGTTGACGAGACTTGGATTGTCGATCTCGAAGCCGGAAGGCAGGAGATCCGTGACCATGATGCGCGATTGCCAGTCGTTCTTGGGGGTAACCGTGAGGACGACGACATAACGCTCGTTCTGGGTGGCTTCGCTGATGTTCACCTCTTCGCCATCCATCGAATAATAGGTCTTCTGGATATCGAAGCCTTCGCCGCCAGCTGGCAGCGGCTGTGCAGGTGGCGCAACGGTGGTGACGACAGCCGTTACCGTGTCTTTCGAGGCATTGGTGATCTTGATGGGCGATTGCAGCAGTTCATCACCGCTGATGCTCTTGCTATAGCCGCCCTGTTCCAGCGTGCCGTTGATGTCGAGCTTGACGTCCTTGTCTTCGCCCTTCAGGGCGCGGGCGGCGAGCAGCATCCAGGCCTGTTCCTGCGTGCTGGTATAGGGCTTGGCGTCCCACGCCTTGGCCACCGCACTGGCCAGTTGCGGAACGACCGCAGGCACCGGGCGGCTTTCGGCGGCGAGTGCCAGCGAGGCGGCACCATCGCGCAGGACCGAACCATAGTCGGCTCTGGAAAGGCTGACCTTGGTGGTGGCCGACGCCATGCTGAGCGATGCGCCGAAGACGGATTTGGCCCGTGCCGCATCGCCATAAAGCGACAGGGCCGAGGCCAGTTGCGCCTTGGCAAGCGGCGTTGGGAAATCCTTCAGCGCCGTGTCTGCATAATAGCGCAGATCGTTGATGGCGGCCTTGCGGTTGCGGGCGAGAACATAGAGCGAGTAGGCGATCTCGTTGCCGCGATCCTTGACGTTGTTGTCATAGGCCAGACCATTTTGCAGGTTGGTGAGCGCCTGCACCATCGCCGCTTCGGGCACATCGAAGGACTGTTCGCGCGCACGCGTCAGGAAGTCGGTGATATAGGCATCCAGCCACAGGTCGCCCTCGCCCGGACCCCAGAGACCAAAGCCGCCGGAGGAGGACTGGAAGGACAGCACGCGATAGATCGCATCCTGTACTCGCTTGTGGGTATCGGAATCGTCGGCACCGCCGCGCTGCTTCATCAGTTCGGAGAGATAGAGCAGAGGCAGAGCACGGCTGGTGGTCTGCTCTGCGCAGCCATAGGGGTATTTGTCCAGCATCATCACCAGACCGGGCACATCGAAGGCAGGCGAGCGGGTGACGTTGACGGCGACAGATGAGCCAAGCAGCATGCTCTCCGCCAGCAGATTGCCATCCACCGTGAGGCTGCTGTTGGGCGCGATCTGAATGTTGCGTCTGGTGGTGACCGGCAGCACGGCAGGGCGAACCGGAATGTTCAGCACCTGCTGCAGTGACAGGCCGCTGGCATTGGCAAGCGTGATGGTAATCGCGCCATCGCCGGGATTTTCACCCGTCAGCGGCACGGTCAGCGATGTCTTGCCACCCTTTGGCAAGGCGAGCGTCTGCGAGACCTCACCCTCATCGACGGTGATGGACATGTTGCTGGCGATACCCAGCTTGTAATCGCCTGCTTCGCCATCCGTATTGGCGATATCGATGCGCATTTGCGAGACATCGCCGGGGCTCAGGAACTTCGGCGCGCTGGCAGTGATGACGACGGGGTCGCGGATGACCACGTCAGAGACGGCATGGCCGACACCGGTTTTGGTCCAGGCCACGGCCATGACGCGGGCGGTGCCGTTGAACTGCGGAATATCGAAACGGATGGTGGCCTTGCCCTGCGCATCCAGTTCGACTGGACCGGCAAAGAACGCAACCAGCTTTTCCTTCGGCGGGCTGCCTTGCAAGGCGACCTGTCCGCCATCACCGCCGGTTCTGAGACGCCCGGTGGCTCCCAGCGATCCATCGATCAGGCGGCCATAGAGATCGCGGATTTCCAGACCGAGACGCCGCTGGCCAAAATACCAGTCATCCGGCTTGGGCGGTTCGTAACGGGTGAGGTTGAGAATGCCGACATCGACAGCGGCAACCGTGACATAGGCCTTGTCACCCGCACCGGCACCGGAGACCTGAACGGGGATTTCCAGCGGCTGTCGTGGCAGGGTCTGCTTGGGGAGTGTGAGCGCGATGCCGAGCTTGCGTTCACCGGGATCGACCGCCAGCCATTTGATGCCGATGGCGCGCATGGGCATGCGGCTTTCCTGCGTATCGCCGGGGCGGAAAAGGGTGGCGGTGACGTAGGAACCGGCACCCCACTCTTGCGTGACGGGAATATCCACCTCGCCGCCCTCGTCACCGATCTCGACATTCTGGACCGCAATCAGCTTTTCCGAGCCGGATGTGATCATCAGCTGGCCTGCATAGCGCGACGTGACCTGCAATTTGGCGGTCTCGCCGATCTTGTAGCTCTGCTTGTCGAGTGCGATTTCCAGCGCATCGGGCGTTTCGGTGGAGCTTGCGGAGACGAACCAGCCAGCATCGAACTCGACGCTGGAGGTGGGGCCGTTGTTTTCCGCGGATTCAACTTCGAGGCGATAGCGACCCCATGATGCAGGCACGGAAATTTCGCCACCATTGGCATCGATGGCCAAAGTGCCTGTCTGCACCTGCTTGGTGTAGACGACCGGCTCATAACGCCAGGAATTGCCCTGACGATACCATTGATAGTTCCGCTCGACCTTGATGAGCTTCCATGTGAGGCCGCTCATGGCCTGTTTGCTGCCGTCAGGACCAAGGCCGATGACGTGGAAACGACCGATGGAATTTTCAGCCAGATCACCGGAAAATTCCGGCTTGATGCCGATCATCGCGCTATCGGATTTGACCGGCAAAGTCAGCGATCGCTCAACGGCTCGGCCACCGGCTTCGCGCATGCGCAGGGTGATATCGGCGGAGAGATACTGCGTGGTGGAGGGCAGATCGGCCAGCGCGACGTTGAAGGTTGCCTTTCCGTTTTCATCCAGCACGGGAAGATCATCCAGCGTGGTGCGGCTTTCCTCTTCCGTTTCCTCATCCGCAAGCCCGAACATATAGCCTTCGAAGCCCGGATGGGTGCGGGTGGGCTTCAGCGCAATTTCACCTTCGAGCGTCAACCCGGCGGCGGGTGCGCCGTAGAGATAACGGCCATCGACATCGATGGCGGTATCGCCTGCCGGGTCGATCTCCTTGGCCTTGCTGGTCAGATCGAATTCGGTGCGATCCGGCACGAAGTCATCGACAAGGAAGGATTTCTGGCTGATGGCAGCCGTCTTCGGGTCCGTATGGATGGCCAAGGTCCAGGTGCCGCGCATGGCACTGTCCTGCAGGGCCAGATCCACCGCATAGCCGCCCAGCGACTTGCCATCGGCGACGAAGCGGCGGTCCTCCACGCCATCGGGTCGCGAGAAGATGAAGGTGAGCGGCAGGTTCGCCACCGCATTGCCTTCGATATCGCGGGCCAGCGCCGCCGCATGCACGGTTTCACCGGCACGGTAGATGCCGCGCTCCGTCCAGCTGAAGACATCGATGGCACCGGGGGCGGAGCGACCGGTGACGCCACGGTCGGAGAGGTCGAACCCGGCGCGGGTCATATCGAGAAAGACGTAATCCTTGTCGCCATTACGCGCCGTGATGATGGCAGGCGCCTGACCGGCGGTGCCCCGCATGAGGCCTGCGGAAAACACCGCGCGGCCCTGCGCATCCGTCGTTGCGGTGCCAAGCACCTCATTGTTCTTGGCGAGAAGCTGGAGCGCCACGCCATCCAGCGGTTTTGCGCTGCTGAGCGCGCGGACGAAGACATTCAGCCCGTCCGTTCCGGCGTAGGTGGTGATACCGGTGTCTGAAACGAGGAACCATTGCGTGGCGCGAGAATCCCAGCTTTCCGGCGCGGTGCCGGGCGGAACGGCGGTCAGCACATAGATGCCGGGCTTGCGCTGCGGCAACGCCTCATCCACCGGGAAACTGGTGACGACATCCTTGTTCAGTTCGTTCTGGATATCGATGCCGCCCTGCCAGACGAGTTCACCGATTTCGTTTTCGATACGCTCTGCGCCATAGCCATCCATCTGCGTCAGGAACTGCGAGTTGGTGAGCAGGCTGGTGATGCTGCGGTCGCCCACCCGGTAAAGCTTGAGATCGGCGTGATCGATATTGACGGAAACGAGCGGAATGCCACGACGAGCGGTGCCGGGAAGGACGAAGTTTTCACCGGTAAAGCGCACCGAGCCGGACCGGTCGCGGACGTAAATGTCGAGATCGACCTGTTTTTCCAGCGGCTCTTCCACCGAGGACGGCAGACCGGCGCGAAGCGCGATCTTGTAGCGCTGGCCGTGTGTCAGGCCCTCCACGCAAATCTCGCTGCCCTTGGCTTCGATGGCCTTGGGGGCAGCGCCATCCAGCGTGACGAAGGAGGAATAATCGACGCCGTTTTTGACCAGCGGTTCGGAGAACTGGATGCAGGCGCGCGGGCTGACGCTGTCGGTATCGACCGTGTTGTTGGTGACCCGGAAGCCCTGACGCGCCTTTAAATCCACATAGGCGGCGCGGGTCTTGGCATTGTCCGACAGCGCAAGGCTGGCCTTGTAGCTATCGAGCGCTGCGCGGTAGCTCTGCGTTTTTTCAAAGGCCTTTGCCAGCGTGTTGAGCGCATCAATGCGCGCGCTGACGGTGCGGCTGAGCGAATAGGCATTGAGGGCGGCGGTGGCCGATTGCCCCGATATCTCGTAATTATTGTCTATTCTTGCAGCTGTGCGGGATAGCTCGGACCAAACCGCGCCATCATCCGGGTTCAGCGCCAAAGCGGATTTATAGCTCTCGACCGCCTGGGGAATATTGGCCGCGCCTGCAAATCGCCGGGCCTGCGCCAGAAGCGCTTCGACACCCTGCGACTGGCCCGCATCCGATGCCGCAAGGCCTGCCTTCAGACGCCGTGCCTGCTGGTACAAGCTGTCGTCCACGAAGGAGAGTTTCTGCGGCGCGCCAAGATCCGGCTCGCTGGCGACGTCCACCACCTTGCCAGCCACCGCGCCGGGGAAGGCGTTGAGCTGGTTGAAATCCGATTTCAGGAAGCACCATTGCACCTTGGGATTATAGGTGAAGGCCTTGCAGGCCTTGTCGTTGATGCAGATGGTTTCGCATTGCGGCAGGGAGACATTCTGCTCTGTGCGAAGATCGAAGCCGAAATAATCACCATTTTGGGTGGTGACGACCTTTCGCGTTGCGTCCTGCGCAAGCGCTGGCTGGATGGCCAGAGTGGCTGCAACGACAAACAGGCTCTTCAAAACAGAACGCACGAACATTGGTTCCTCCCCGGTACGCACGACAGCGGCGACTCTGCTCGGATTTCATTGAGAAAGTCAATGCGATCTGGAGTGCTTGGGCGCAGTCATATCCCGCGCTTCCTACCCGCAGTGGCTTGCACAAAAGCGTGGCTACAAAACCTGCCTTACATGTTGGCACATCCATGGAATTCAGCGTTTGCAGCCATTTCCTACGGTAAACCGCTGCCGATCCTTTCGTCGCTATCGATTGACATAGGATTTCTATCGCATATATGTATGACAACTTTGCCTGAGATATGATTGGGAGAACAATGGGCCAGACACAGTACACGAACCGCTTCGCTATCGACCCGAAGACGGCTGCCAAATTCGGCACAGAGGAACTTCGCGAGAACTTTCTGCTGCCGCCGCTGTTCGTCAACGACACTGTTCAGCTGCACTACACCAATTACGACCGCATGATCGTGGGTGGTGCCGTGCCGGTGTCCGGTTCGCTGGAACTGGAAGCCATCAAGCCGACCGGCACGAAATCCTTTCTGGATCGTCGTGAGCTGATCGTCGTCAATATTGGCGGCAAGGGCACGGTGACGGTGGATGGCGTAGCGTTTGAAACCGGCACGCGCGACATGGTCTATGCGGGTCTTGGTGCGAAGGTGTCTTTCGCATCCGCCTCTTCCGAAACGCCTGCGAAATTCTATCTGCTCAGCGCACCGGCGCATGCCGCCTATCCGGCTAAGCATATCAGCATCAATGATGCCAAGCGCGTCGATCTCGGTTCGCAGGCAACCAGCAACGAACGCTCGATTTTCCAGTTCATCCATCCGGAAGGCGTCAAGACCTGCCAGCTGGTTGTCGGCATGACCAGCCTTGCGCCTGGCTCCGTCTGGAACACTATGCCATGCCATATTCACGACCGGCGCATGGAAGCCTATCTTTATTTCGACTTGCCGGAGACGGCGCGCGTCTTCCACTTCCTGGGTGAACCGAACGAAACGCGCCATCTGGTGATGAAGAATGAGGAAGCGGCTTTGTCTCCCGGCTGGTCCATCCATTCCGGCGCCGGAACGGCCAATTATTCCTTCATCTGGGCCATGGCCGGTGACAATGTCGACTATACCGACGTCGATCTCGTCGCCATTGATGATCTGAAGTGAGGACACGCGATATGAGCGAGAGCAAAGCCTTCGTGAATGCCGGTGACGGCCAGTGGACGCCGACGGAACCCGGCGTTTCCCGCCGCATCATGGCCTATCTGCCGGAAATGATGATGGTCGAAGTCGTCTTTGAAGCGGGCGCCATAGGCTCGCTCCACTCACACCCGCATATTCAGGCGAGCTACGTGGCCGAAGGACGCTTTGAGGTGACAATCGACGGCGTTACACAGGAACTGGCGCAGGGCGGCAGTTTCATCGTCAAGCCTGATCTGGTGCATGGGGTGAAGGCGCTGGAAAAGGGACGCCTGATCGATACGTTTACGCCGCACCGGGCGGAGTTTCTTTGAGGTTTGATTGATCTCGAAAGCTATCCCCGTCATCCCGTATCAACTACGGGATGACGGGAATAGTGACATTCAGTCCTCGATCCGTCTCGCTTCCGAGATCAGCATGATCGGCACGCCATCCCTTATCGGGTAGGCGAGCTTGGCGCTCTCGGAAATCAGTTCGCTGCGCTCGCGATTATAGGATAGCCGGTCCTTGGTGAGCGGGCAGACCAGCAGGTCCAGCAGCTTGGGATCGACATTGCTCACCTTTTCATCCATCGGAGCCCCATCACTGCAATGTCGTGCCGCCGTCATTGCCGGCTTGGGCAACGGCGATTTCGGTGATGGCGATCAGGGTATCGGCGCGGGACTTGAGGTCCGGAGCTTCCAGCAGAGCCTGTTTTTCCGCTGGCCCAAAGGGCGACATCATCGACAGTGAGTTGACGAGAACGCGGTTTCCGGCGCGCTCGACGCTGTCCCAATCCGCTTCCAGCTGGTTGGCATCCAGAAAGGCCCGGAACACCCGCAGCAGATTTTCCCGATCCACGGCATCCTCATCATATTCGCCCGAGAGATCGGAGATGAAGGGTGCGTGGCGGAAGGTACGGTAGGGCTTGCCGGTGGAGACTTCTTCCAACAGGCGGAAGCGGCAAACGCCGCTGAGCGAAACGATGTAGCGCCCATCGCCCGTTTCCGAAAAGGATGTGACGCGACCGAGACAACCGACCTGGCTAAGGGGACCGGTGCCGGTGCCACTATCCAATGCCTGAAGCGAGGGCTGGACCATGCCGATCAGCCTGTCGCTGGCCATGGCGGCATCGAACATGGCAAGGTAGCGCGGCTCGAATATGTTGAGAGGCAATTGCCCCTCCGGCAAAAGCAGAACACCGGGCAGGGGAAACACGGGCACCGCATCCGGAAGATCGGAGCTTTTCAGATATCTCGCGTTTCCGACATGCATGGATGAGCCCTCGGTTGGAGACATGATCGCGACGTTACGGAACGTCGCGATTGCATATCCGCGTCAGACATCTGCCTTGCAGTTGCTGCGCATCTATGCGGCATATCCTTTATAAATGTGGTTTGCGGCCACTGATCGCAAGAAGCAAGCTTATGAAAACAGAATGGACGACAGCTTGCGGCGTGCGGTGACGGAGGCCGGATCCTTGAAGCCCCAGCCCTCCAGAAACTCCACGAGCTGTTTGCGCGCGCCATCGTCTTCAAAGGTGCGGTCCTTGCGCATGACGGTCAGCAACTGATCGGCAGCTTCGTCGCGCTTTCCCTGCGCGTTGAAGATTTTCGCAAGCTTCATGCGGGCATCGTGATTGTCCGGATTGGCCGACAATTCGCGTTCCAGCGCTGCCGGATCACCCAGCAGGCGGGCCTCTTCATACTGCGCCAGCTTTTTCGACACGGCCTGAAGCGCGGGATCCTCGAGAAGCTCTGCGGGGACGGAGGCCAGAAGATCGCTGGCGCGCTGGTATTCGCCAAGCGCAATCATGCAATCGGCAATACCGGCAATTGCAATTGCGTTTTCCGGGTCAACCTGCATGACGAAGCCGAAAAGCTGTGCTGCGCCCTGATGATCGCCATCCGCCAGAAGCTGCTTTGCTTCGGCAAGGGCCGCTTCGATTTCAGCTGCGGGATCATTGGCGGCGGGACCGGCGATCTTGTCGATGAATTCCCGGATCTGGCTTTCCGGCACGGCGCCCATGAAGCCATCCACCGGGCGACCGTCCTGAAAGGCGACGATGGCGGGAATGGACTGAATGCCAAGCTGGCCGGGAATGGACGGATGGTCATCGATGTTGAGCTTGACGAGCTTGACGCGACCGCCCGCCTCGTTGACGACTTTTTCCAGCACAGGCGTCAGTTGCTTGCACGGGCCGCACCACGGCGCCCAGAAATCCACCAGCACGGGCTGGCGGCGCGATTCCTCCATGACATCCTTGGGGAAATTCGCCGTCGTCGTATCCTTGATATGCGAGACCGCAGCCGTCGCAGCCGGCGCGCTGCCATAATTGACGGAGCCAGTCATCTGTCCGCTGTTGGACGTTCCGTAGGGATTATCGCTCATATAAAGTCTCCGTTCATGTCGCAGCATGCCGCCATCTGGCGCAAAGATCGTACTTTACTCGGTCACTTTCAAGACGAGCGGTGTGTGACCCGTCGCTTCGAGAAAGCGAATGAGGTCGTCGCGCCCGATGGTGGTGGTGGCATCGTTGGACAGCGGGTGGCCATTGATGAGATCATGCTTCATCAACTCGCTGTCGAGCACGAAGGTCACGTCGTGCCCCGTATCGTTGATGGCACCGAAAACGGTGACGGAGCCGGGTATGACGCCCAGATATTCCAGCATCTTTTCCGGCCTGCCAAACGACACGCGGCTGGACGCATCGATGACCTTGTGGACCGTCTTCAAATCGACAGTCGCATTTTCTTCCACCGTCAGGACGAAATATCTGTCCTTCTTGTCTTTCACGAAAAGGTTCTTGGTATGGCCGCCGGGAATGCGATCCCGCAGCGATTCCGACTCGGCAACGGTGAAGACCGGCTCATGGTCGACGGTCGTATGCGCAATGCCAAGCCCATCCAGCAAAGCGAAAAGGTCCTGCGCTGTCTTGGGCGATTGCTCGGTCATATTGGGTTTCTCGCGACATCGGATTCGGTTTTCGTTGCCATTGTCATTAGGCCCTCAAAACCGGTTTTGCAATTGGCTTTGAGATTTCAGTATCAAAAAAATCAAATGTTTTCCGTTACTTGTGTGGTTTTTCAAAAATTTCTGCAGCTTTTTGTCATTTCCCTGTTGCATTTAAAAAGCGGTTGAGCGATATAGCCCTCGTCGCCGCAACGCAGCGACCCGCGGTTCAGCGATCTACCCCGAACCAGCGGATTTGAGCGGGTGTAGCTCAGGGGTAGAGCACAACCTTGCCAAGGTTGGGGTCGAGGGTTCAAATCCCTTCGCCCGCTCCAATTTTTCTCAGACTGAGAAAATTGCCACCGAGGCCCAGTATTGGGCCGACAATTTCCATTCATTCCGACACTTATCCGCAGCCATTTCGTCGTCATTTTCGGCTGCTTTTTATTGTTTTAAAAAAGCTGGCAGAGGCTGCGACCGCACGATGACGCACGGTCGCTCGAAATCGTTTCACCCACCCAGACGCTGTTCGGCGAGCTTGACCCAATAGGACACGCCGTAAGCGATGGCGTCGTCGTTGAAGTCGTAGCTGGGATTGTGCAGACCGGCGCTATCGCCATTGCCGATGAAGATAAAAGCGCCGGGGCGCTCCTTCAGCATGTAGGAAAAGTCTTCTCCGGCCATGGAGGGATCGACATCGGGATCGACATTCTTGTCGCCCACCACATCACGCGCGATGCGGATGGCATGGTCGGTTTCATCCGCATGATTGACGGTGACGGGGCAGTAGCGCTCGTAGACTGCCTCGGCCTCGGCGCCATTGGCCTGCGCGATGCCCTCTGCCATCTGCTTGATGCGCGCTTCGGCGGCATCCCGCACGGATTCGTCCAAAGTGCGCACCGTGCCCGCAATCAGAGCTTCATTGGGGATGATATTGTGGCTGGAGCCCGCCTGAAAACGGGTGACGGACACGACGACTGAGCGGATGGGATCGGTGTTGCGCGATGCGATCATCTGCAGATTGGTGACGATCTGCGCGCCGATCGAAATCGGGTCTATCGTGCGGTGCGGTTGCGCCGCATGGCCGCCGCGTCCCTTGACGAGAATGGAGAATTTGTCCGGTGCAGCCATGATGCCGCCCTTGCGGATGGCGAAGGCGCCTAAGGGAATGCCCGGCATATTGTGCATGCCATAGACCTCATCGATCTTGAAACGCTCCATCAAGCCGTCTTCCACCATCGCAAGCGCGCCTGCGCCACCTTCTTCGGCGGGCTGGAAGATGAGGGCGACGGAGCCGGAGAAATTGCGGGTTTCCGCCAGATGCTTTGCGGCACCCAGAAGCATCGCCATATGGCCGTCATGGCCGCAGGCATGCATCTTGCCATCGACTTTCGAGGCCCACTCCCGACCGGTCTCCTCGACGATGGGCAGGGCATCCATATCGGATCTCAGCCCGATGGTGCGGCCTTGACCGTGGCGTCCGTGGATGACGCCGACGACGCCGGTGCGGCCAATACCCGTCACGATTTCGTCAACGCCGAAGGATTTCAGCTTTTCGGCAACGAAGGCTGCGGTGTCATGCACATCGTAGAGCAGTTCAGGGTTTTCATGGAGATGACGTCGCCATTCGCTGGCTTCCGCCTGCAATTCCGCAGCTCTATTCAAAATCGGCATTCATTTATCCCTGATGTTCCATTCTCGACATGATAAGCTTAGCTCCTCCGCGGTGGATATTGCGCCGCATAATTGACGCAATCAATGTACTTTGCCATTGCTAGGCCATATATGGTGAATATTGCAAATCCCGAAACGATGACGGGAATTCGAGGATACGCCTTGCAGGAAAACTCCAGACACCGCCGCGCCGCAGGGCGGCTCGTAAAAACCATTGCCGCGATCTCTGCCAGTGTGCTGGCGATGACATCCGTTGGACACGCCAACCCCAAGATGGTGATTGACGTGCGCACTGGCAAGGTGATCTCGCATCAGGAAGCCTTTCGCAAGTGGTATCCCGCCTCGCTGACCAAGCTGATGACGGCCTATCTGGCGTTCAGCGCCATGAAATCCGGCAAGCTGAGCCCCACGACGGAAGTGGTGATGAGCAAAAAGGCTGCCGATCAACCCGCCAGCAAGATGTATTTCAAGCCCGGCTCGAAGCTGACGCTGGATAGCGCACTGAAGCTGCTGCTGATCAAATCCGCAAACGACGTGGCCGTGGCCATTGCCGAGACCGTGGGTGGCACGACCGACAATTTCGTGGCGCAGATGAATGCGCAGGCCGCGCGTCTGGGCATGTCATCCACCCATTACATCAACCCCAATGGCCTGCCCGGCAAGGGGCAGTACACGACAGCCCGTGACCTGGCCGTTCTAGCGCTGATCCTCAAGCGCGAATTTCCCGAATATGCCGGCTATTTCTCGCTGGAAGGCGTGAGCACCGGCAAGAAGAATTATGCCAATTACAACATGCTGGTCGGTCGCTTCGATGGTGCCGATGGCATGAAGACCGGCTTCATCTGTGCGTCCGGCTTCAATCAGGTGTCCTCTGCCTCGCGCAATGGCCGTCAGGTCGTCAGCGTCGTATTGGGTGCAGACAGCCTTGCGGGCCGTACCGACCAGTCCGCCGACCTGCTGCAAATGGGCCTGACCTCACCTTCGGGACAGGGCGTATCGCTGGCGTCGCTGGCGCCTTATGGCGACACCGACCTCAATGATGTCAGCGCCGATATCTGCAATCCCAAGGCCGCGAAAGTGCGCAGCGAAAGCCGGGATGATGCAGGCCGCATGATCATCAAATCACCCTATGTGCAGGAAATGACCCGTCCGCCGGTCTATTCCTATGCGGGCCTTATTCCCGGCAGCGAAACCCTTGCCGCCAATGCAACCCCTGCTACAGCGACCACGGCGACTGCCAAGGGCAGCCCGGCCAATGTGCCGATCCCCATTCCGCGCCCGGCATTCTGATCCGCACCTCACAAAGGCTCGCTCTCCGGAACGGGCCTTTTTCTTTTTCATAAAATCGATGCTTTCGCAGGCGGGCATTCTTGCTATAAGACGTGCCTCAGCACGTAATGTTCTAACACTACAGGTCGCCACATGGCACTCGAACGTATTCCGGTTTCTATCATCACGGGTTTTCTCGGCGCGGGAAAATCGACGCTGCTCAATCGTCTTCTGAAAGACCCTGCCATGCAGGATGCGGCGATCATCATCAACGAATTCGGCGATGTTAGCATCGACCATCTGCTGGTGGAGCGTTCCGGCGACGGCATTATCGAGCTGGCGGAGGGCTGCCTGTGCTGCACGGTGCGCGGCGAGCTGGTGGATACGCTGGCGGAGCTGATGGATGGAATTCAGACCGGCAAGCTGAAACAGGTCAACCGCGTGGTCATCGAAACCACCGGCCTTGCCGACCCGGCACCGGTGATGCAATCGATCATTGGAAATCCTGTCATCGCCCAGAATTTTTCACTGAACGGCATGGTGACGGTGGTGGATGCCGTGAACGGCGCAGCGACGCTCGATCATCACCCAGAGGCAGTAAAGCAGGTGGCGGTGGCCGACCGACTGGTGCTGACCAAACAGGCATTGGCGAGCGAGGCGCAGGTCGCCGCGTTGACTGAGCGGCTGGCCGCGCTCAATCCCCGCGCGCCGATTGAAAACGGCGATAGTGAAGACTGGCCAGCGATGGCACTGCTGGAAAACGGCCTGTACGACGCGACGAACAAGCTGGGCGATGTCAGCCGCTGGCTTGGTGAAGAAGATGCGCATGACCACGAGCACGGGCATGAACATCACCACCATGACGACCACGGCCACGGCGATCATCACCACCATCATCATCACGATGTGAACCGGCACAATAGCTCGATCCGCTCATTCTCCATCGTTCATGAACAGCCCATCGACCCGATGGCGCTGGAAATGTTCGTTGATCTCCTGCGGTCTGCCCATGGCGAAAAGCTGTTGCGCATGAAGGCCATCGTACAGCTGTCCGACAATCCGGACCGTCCGTTGGTGCTGCACGGCGTGCAATCCATCTTCCACCCGCCGCAACGCCTTGCCGCATGGCCCGACCCATCCGACAGGCGCACGCGCATGGTGCTGATTACCCATGATCTTTCGGAAGCTTTCGTGAAAGACCTGTTCGGTGCTTTCACCGGTGCGGTGCGCATCGACAAGCCAGACCGGCAAGCGGTGATGGACAATCCGCTGGCCGTTCCGGGTATGCGGTTTTAGGCAGAGCCCCCTCGATCAGGGGCGCTTGCCGAATTCGGCTTCGCCTCTGACCCATTTGAAGGCCTGTTCCGACAGTGTGATGCCGAGCCCTGGTCGCTGCGGAACGAGCATGCGGCCATCTCGGATTTCAAGCCGTTCATTGAACAGTGGATCGAGCCAGTCGAAATGTTCGACCCATGGCTCCAGCTCATAGGCTGCCGACAGATGCAGATGGATTTCCATGGCAAAATGCGGCGCAAGCTGTAGCTTCTTGGCCTCCGCCAGCGCGCAAATCTTCAGGAAGGGTGTGATTCCGCCGACGCGCGGAGCATCCGGCTGGATGAAATCGACGGAATTATTGTTGATCAGCGCCACATGCTCCAGCACGCTGGTCAGCATTTCGCCGGTGGCGATGGGCGTATCGAGATGTGCGGCCAGTGCGGCGTGACCTTCCACATCATAGGCATCCAGCGGCTCTTCGATCCATGTGAGATTATAGGGCTCCATCAGCCTGCCGAACCGCATCGCAGTCGGGCGGTCCCATTGCTGGTTCGCATCGACCATCATCGCCGCGCGGCCCGCAATATGCTCATGCACGGCCTGCACGCGTCTCAGGTCGGTGGCCATATCCGGCTGTCCAACCTTGATTTTTATGCCGCCGATGCCGCTTGCAATCGCATGGTCGACATTCTCCAGAACCTCTTCGATGGGCGAGGACAGGAAGCCACCGGAGGTGTTGTAGCACTGAACGGAATCGCGGTGGGCGCCCAGTAGCTTGGCAAGGGGCATGCCCGCGCGCTTGGCCTTGAGGTCCCAGAGCGCGATATCGAAGGCGGCGATGGCCTGAACGGCAAGACCGCTGCGCCCGACCGAAGCGCCTGCCCAGCAGAGCTTCAGCCAAAGTTTTCCGATATCGCTTGGGTCTTCACCGATCAGAACATTCGCGACCTCTTTGGCATGTTCGAACTGGCCGGGGCCGCCAGCGCGCTTCGAATAGCTGAAGCCGATGCCGCTGTGGCCTGACGTCGTCTCCACCTCAACGAAGAGGAAGGCGACTTCCGTCAAGGGCTTTTGCCGACCCGTCAGAACCTTGGCGTCGCTGATGGGCGTCTTGAGCGGCAGATAGATGGAGGAGAGTTTGATCCAGGCGATCTTGTCGCCACCGGTCTGCGGCGGCACGAGATCGGACTTCACGACATGCGTATTCATGACAAAAACCTCTATTGAATGATGCTATATGCGGCAGGCCGCTGGCCTGCGAGATTATTCGGTGAATGCTTCTTCGCGTTTGCGGCTGATGCTGGGTGACAGCACCAGTGCGAGAACGAGAACGGCGATGACCAGCAGCGAAAGGCTGAGCGGGCTGCGCACAAAAATCGTCGGGTCGCCCTGGCTGATCAGCATGGCGCGGCGCAGGTTTTCTTCCAGCATGGGGCCGAGAATAAAGCCGAGCAGCAAGGGCGCCGGTTCAAACCGCAATTTGCTGAGCGCAAAGCCGATGACGCTGAAGCCTGCCATGACGAACACATCGAAGACGCTGTTATTGATGCTGTAAGCGCCGATGCAACAGAAGGCGATGATACCCGGAAACAGCACATGATAGGGGATCGTCAACATCCGCACCCAAAGCCCGATCAGCGGCAGGTTGAGGATGACGAGCATGAGGTTACCCACCCACATGGAGACGATCATGCCCCAGAACATTGCGGGTTCGTCCGAGATGACGTTGGGACCGGGCGTAATGCCCTGAATGATCATCGCGCCCACCATCAGCGCCATGACCGGATTGCCGGGAATGCCGAGTGTCAGCATGGGAATGAAGGAGGTCTGCGCACCGGCATTATTGGCCGATTCCGGGGCGGCGACCCCTTCGATAGCGCCCTTGCCGAATTCCGCGCTGTTGCGTGAAACGCGTTTTTCAACGGCATAGGATGCGAAAGAGGCAAGCATTGCCCCACCACCGGGCAAGACACCCAGCAACGAGCCAAGCGTCGTGCCGCGCAGGACCGGGCCGATAATTCGCTTGAAATCATCCTTGGTCAGCATGAGGCCGGTGACGCGTTTCACGCCGACGGAGCGTTCATGCTCGCTTTCCAGATTGCGCATGATCTCGCAGATACCGAAGATGCCCATGCTGACGGCAACGAAATTGAGGCCGTCATAGAGTTCCGGAATGCCGAAGACATAACGCGGGCTGCCGCTTTCCACGTCCGTGCCGATGGTCCCCAGCAGCAAACCGAACAGGATCATCGCCACTGCCTTGAGCAGTGAGCCGCTGGCAAGCGCGACCGAGGCCACGAGACCGAGGATCATCAGCGAAAAATATTCCGCCGGGCCGAATTTGAGCGCAACGGCGGCAAGCGGCGGGGCGGCGACCGCCAGAAGCACTGTGGCGACCGAGCCCGCGAAAAACGAACCGAGTGCCGCCGTGGCCAATGCCGGGCCTGCCCGCCCGTTGCGCGCCATCTGGTAACCGTCAATGGCGGTTACCACCGACGAGCTTTCACCGGGCAGGTTGATGAGAATGGCCGTGGTAGAACCGCCATATTGTGCGCCGTAGAAAATGCCCGCGAGCATGATTAGGGACGATTCAGGCGGAAGCCCGAATGTGATGGGCAGCAGCATGGCAATGGTGGCGGTTGGGCCAAGGCCCGGCAAAACGCCGATGGCCGTGCCCAAGAGGCACCCGATGAAGCAATAGACAAGGTTGAGAGGCAGAAAGGCGGTGTTTGCACCGAGCCAGAGGTCTGAAAATAAATCCATGATCAATCCCGATCCGGTTTTGCCGGTATGAGAGCATCGGACCGAAACGAGGAACGGACGTTTCGGATCATGCGATGCTTTGACAAGTGACGAGCGCCCAAATCAGGAAAGGTCGCCGATGAACGGCACCCAAGGCCCGAAAGCGCTGACGGGAAGTGACAAAAGTCGCGTGAACAGAACCACAGAGCAAACCGCCATGAACAGTCCCAGCAGAATGGAGTGGCGCCAGTTCGCAAAGGCACTGGCTGTCGCGACGGCCACGACCATGAAGAACATGGTTGGTGCAAGTCCCAGGCCCGCCAAGACGAAGCCGAAAAAGACCGGGCCGAAAATGATGAGCCCATAGGCCTTCCAGTTCGGCGCGACGCTGTCTTCCTCATCAGCCATCACCACGAAGGACTGAATGATCATCAATCCACCGATGGCGATTAAAAACAGGCTGAGCATCATTGGAAAATAACCGGCGCCCATCTGAAAGGCATTGCCGACCTGAAGCTCCTGCCCGAACCAGATGAACAGCAGGCTTATGAGGATCATCGTCATGCCGCCGACGAAGTCGCGGCCATTTTTTATCTTCAACATGGCTCAATACTCGCGGATAAAAAGGCATCCCGACCGGCCATTCGACCGGTCGGGACCGATATTACTGAAGAGGAATATCTGCGGCCTTGATGACCTCAGCCCATTTTCCCGTTTCACCCTGAATGAAAGCGGTGAACTCTTCCGGCGTATTGCCAACCGGTGTTGCACCCATTGCTTCGAGCTTTGCCTTCATCGCAGGCTCATGGAGAATGGCCTGAACTTCCTTGGAAAGCTTGTCCACGATTTCTGGTGGCGTGCCGGGAGGGGCAAAGATGCCGTGCCAGGAGGTTGCCTCAAAGCCGGGAATGACGCTGGCCATGGTCGGGACTTCCGGCAGCAAAGCCGCCTTATCCAGACTGGTGACGGCGAGAGCCTTGACCTTGCCTGCCTTGACCTGCTGGGCGGCTGTCGGAATATTGTCGAACATCATATCGACGTGACCGGCGACGACATCGAGAATGGCCTGACTGCTGCCCTTATAGGGAATGTGGGTCATCTTCACGCCTGCCTTGTTGGCGAGAAGTTCGCCCGCAAGATGGATGGAGGTGCCGACACCTGACGATGCATAGGTGTGCTTGCCCGGCTCTTTTTTCAGAAGCTCGATCAGCTCAGGAACCGTATTGGCTTTAATCTTATCGGGATTGACCACAAGAACATTCGGCAATGTGGCAATGAGGGAAATCGGAGCGAAGCCTTTTTCCTTGTCATAGGGCAAGGCCTTGTAAAGCGTCTGGTTGATGGCGTTGGAACTGACCGTGCCAAGGCCGATCGTATAGCCATCCGGCTTTGAGCGCGCCAGATCGCCCAGACCGACATTGCCACCGGCACCCGGCTTGTTTTCCACGATGAAGCGCTGTCCCAGGCGCTTGTCCAACTCCTCGGCCACGAGGCGACCGAAGGTGTCCGTATTGCCACCTGCGGCGAAGGGAACGACGACCGTCACTGTCTTGGTGGGATAGTCGTCGGCGTGCCCAGCATGGGTGCCGAGTACAGAAATAGAAGCGGCAAGGGCCGCAAACGTCATGAAACGCTTCAAGCTCATAAATTCTCCTCCTCTTTGGCTGGTACAAACCAGCATCAACCCGCCACTTCTCGTTGGATTTCCTCCCCGAAAAGAAATGGAAGCGCTTTCATTTTAACGCCAGAATTGCAGAGCGCAAGTCCTCATGAAGAGTGATTGTGCTGGTAAGGCGGGATAGAAAGAGAGGTGCCGAACAAAAAGCTTGCTGATCTCACAAATGAAAGCGTAAATCATTTTGTGGGAGATGGTTCATGTCGAGACAGTCAAATAGCGGCCAGATGGCCCATATTTCAGGCCCTGTAACGCTTGCAGATATTGCGAAGCTGGCAGGCGTATCGCCTGTTACCGTGTCGAGAGCGATCAATACGCCGCACCTCGTCAAACCTCGCACGCTCGAGGCGATAGAACACGTTATCGCGAGGACCGGATATGTTCCGAACCTGTTGGCAGGTGGATTGGCATCCCGCCGCACGCGCCTGATCGCCGCCATCGTACCGTCCGTATCGAGCACGATCTTTGCCGAGACCATCGAGGGGCTGAATGCGGAACTGGTTCCGGCGGGGTATCAGCTTCTGCTGGGGCTTTCCGGCTATGACGCCAAACGCGAGCTTGAACTGACGCGGGCGATCTTGGCGCGCAGGCCGGATGGCATCATCCTCACCGGCATTTCGCATCTGAAAGAGACGCGCGCAATGCTGACGGGTGCCGGTCTTCCAATCGTTGAAATATGGGATTCGACGCCCTCCCCGCTGGATGTGGCGGTTGGGTTTTCGCATTTTGATGCGGGCGCTCTGGTGGCGGAATATCTTTATAGCAAGGGATATGACCGCTATGCCCAGATCGGCGCAAACGACCCGCGCGCAAGTCAACGACGCAATGGCTTCATCAGCCGTCTGAGCGGTAAGGCAGAGGTGGAAATGCCGACCACCGAGTTGAGTTCTCCGTCCACCTTCAAGGATGGCCGACAGGCGATGGCCGAATTGCTGGATCGCAAGGGTGGCTCACTGGCGGTGTTCTGCTCATCCGATGTGGTGGCCCATGGGGCCCTGACGGAAGCCAATTCCCGTGGCTGCAAACTACCAGAGGATGTCGCCATCATCGGCTTTGGCGATTTCGATTTCGCGCCTTACACCTATCCTCCCCTCACCACCGTCCGTATCGACCGGCACCAGATTGGCACCCGTGCGGCACAAGCCCTTCTGAAAAGGCTTGATGGTGAAGAGGAACCGGAGCCGATGATCGATATGGGCTTTGCAATCGTCAACCGCGCAACGGCGTAGCCGACTTTACGGCGCTGAGCGCTGCCGCACGAAATCGAACCCTAAGACGGCAGCACCTACGAGGCCGGGCTCTATGGTGCATTCGGCGCGTACGACGAGCGGGCGGGTGAAGCGGCGCAGGATGCGGGCGCGGACGGCTTGGTCCAGAGCTTCGAGCAAGGCGGAAGCATTGGACAGGCCGCCACCGACCGGGATGATGGTGGTGCCTGTGACGTTGACCACCAGCGCCAGCGGGCCGGAGAGCATGTCGATATAGATGTCTATGGTGCGGGCGGCATCCGCTTCGCCTGCCTGCCAGCTTTCGAGAATCTCTTCCGCCGCCATGGCTTTGCCTGTCAGGTGCCGATGAAGCTTTTCCATGCCGCGGGCGCTGCAGATGGCGTCAAGGCAGCCGTCCAGACCGCAGCCGCAGGCAAAGCGCGGCAAGTCCTCGGGTGGGTTACCGGCGCGGGTGGCCGCGACAGGGGCGTGGCCCCATTCTCCGGCAAAGCCACCGACGCTATTGATGAGCTTGCCATCGATAACCAGAGCGCCACCAACGCCGGTGCCGAGAATGGCGCTGAACACCACGCGGTGTCCGCGACCAGCGCCGACGCCATATTCCGCCAAGGCGCAGCAATCGGCATCATTGGCAATGAGAACGGGCAGGCCGAGTGCCGCTTCCAGATCCGCCTTTAGCGGCCTTTGGTGGGCGCAGGGAATGTTGGCGATGAAGGATGTGTCCGTATCCGGATCGATGATGCCGGTAATGGACAGCGCCACGCATTCCGGTGTGCCGCCGATCTCGTCAATCGCGGATTTCAGCACCGAGACGAAGGCATTGAAATCATGGATCGGCGTTTGTTGCCGCGCGAGCGGCCGCACATCATCCGCTGCATAGGCCGCAGCACCCTTGATGGCGGTTCCGCCAATATCGAAACAGACGATCAATTCAACACTCCCGGAATCAACCGGGGTCTTATGCCAGATAACGCTCCGCAAGTCTTGCCCACATGGCAGCGCCCACGGTGAGGCTGGCATCGGCGAAATCATATTTCGCGCTGTGCAGGATGGCGGAGTTCATGCCGTTGCCAAGCCGCAGGAAACTGCCGGGCTTATGCTCCAGGAAACACGCGAAATCCTCGCTCCCGGGAATGAGATGGCAGGTGGATACCTTGTCCGTTCCGATCAACTCTTCAGCCACGGTGCGGGCAAAGGCGGTTTCCTCTTCCGAGTTGACGACAACGGGATAGCCGCGCTCGTAATCGATCTCGACCGATGCGCCAAAGCCTTCGACCACGGAATTGGTCAGCTTGGTGATCCGCTCCTGTAACAGATCGCGGATGCGCGGATCGAAAGAGCGGATGCTGAGCGCCAGCTTGGCGGACTCAGGAATGACGTTGACGGCTTCGCCCGCATGAATGGTGCCAACGGTCACGACTGCCGTCTGCGTGGGGTCGATGTTGCGCGCGACAACGGTTTGCAGGGCAACGACCAGATTGCAGGCAACCACGACAGGATCG
Source organism: Hyphomicrobiales bacterium (assembly GCA_900473205.1). Classification (GTDB taxonomy): domain Bacteria; phylum Pseudomonadota; class Alphaproteobacteria; order Rhizobiales; family Rhizobiaceae; genus Agrobacterium. Next base: position 447,453 of record UCLB01000007.1, on the reverse strand, counting down.
ATGGTGAGATGCGGACGCGAGGCATGGCCGCCCTTACCCTTGATGGTGATCTTGGCCGTGTCGGAAGAGGCCATCATCGGGCCGGAGCGCAGGAGAAGCGTGCCTTCCGGTGCGCCGGGATGGTTATGCAGACCGAAAATGGCATCGATGGGAAAACGCTCGAACAGGCCGTCATCGATCATCTTCTGCGCGCCGCTCGGCTTTCCGCCCTCTTCCGCAGGCTGGAAAATGAGCGTGACGGTACCGTTGAAACGGCGTGTCTTGGCCAGATGCTGGGCCGCGCCCAGCAGAACTGTGGTATGGCCATCATGGCCACAGGCGTGCATTTTGCCCGGTACCTTGCTGGCATAAAGCGCGCCGGTTTCTTCCAGAATGGGCAGCGCATCCATATCGGCGCGAATGCCGATGCTTTTCTTGCTTTCGCCCACCGTCATGCGGGCTACGACACCATGGCCGCCGACATTGCGCGTGACCTCAAAGCCCCAGCTTTCCAGCTTTTCGGCAACGAAGCGCGACGTTTCCGTTTCTTCGAAGGACAGTTCCGGGTTGGCGTGGAGATGCTGCCGCGTCTCGATGAGTTCGGCCTCCATGTCCTTGAAATCAGATACGCGGGTATAGGCATTGTCGAGCGCGGTCATGACGGTCTCCAGTCCGGATGCAATGGTGCGAGGCGCGTTGTTAAACGCGCTGCAAAGAGAAGCGGGCAACGCCCCGGAGATGCCGGGGCGTCGCATCAATCGATCACAGGAAGCGCGACAGGAAGGCCTGCGTGCGCGGATGCTGGGGATTGCCGATAACGTCTTCCGGCTTGCCCATTTCCACGATATGGCCGCCATCCATGAAGACGACGCGGTCTGCCGCTTCCTTGGCAAAGCTGATTTCGTGGGTGACGACGATCATCGTCAGGCCCTGGCGGGCCAGATCGCGCATCGTGGCCAGCACTTCGCCCACCAGTTCAGGGTCGAGTGCAGAGGTCGGCTCATCGAACAGCATGAGCTTTGGCTTGATGGCCAATGCGCGGGCGATGGCCACACGCTGTTGCTGGCCGCCGGAGAGCTGGCGCGGATAATTATCCGCCTTGTCCGATAGGCCAACCTTTTGCAAAAGCTCGCGTGCATAGGCCGTGGCCTGCGCCTTGCTTTCACCATGCACGCCGACGGGGGCTTCGATGACGTTCTGCAATGCCGTCATATGCGGGTAGAGGTTGAACTGCTGGAACACCATGCCGATGTTGCGGCGCTGTGCGGCAATGGCATTGCCGGAGAGTTTTTCCAGCTTGTTGTTGCGGAAGCGATATCCGATCTGTTCGCCCGCCACTTCGATGGAGCCGCGATTGATCGATTCCAGATGGTTGATGCAGCGCAGGAAGGTGGACTTGCCTGAACCGGACGGGCCCAGAATGACCACGACTTCCCCCGGAAAAACATCGAGATCGATGCCTTTCAGCACTTCCAGCTGATCGAAGGACTTGTGGACATTGCGGGCGCGTACCAGCGGCTGCTTTTGGCTGTCTGCAGTGGTCAATGGCTTGCCTCCTGCTGAGCGGCGGGCGTGGGCGCGGCAGCGGTGCGGCGTTCGCCCTTGCTGTAATAACGCTCGATATAGCCCTGACCGATGTTGAGAACGGAGGTGATGAGCAGATACCAGATGACCGCAACCATCAGCATCGGCACGATTTCGAAGGTGCGGTTATAGATGGACTGCACGGAATAGAGCAGATCCGCCATGGCGATGACGCTGACCAGCGAGGTGGCCTTGATCATGCTGATGAGCTGGTTGCCGGTGGGCGGCACGATGGAGCGCATGGCCTGCGGAATGATGATGCGCCACAAGGCGCGCGCCCGGGTCATGCCGAAGGCTTCCGCCGTTTCGGCCTGGCCACGGTCGACCGACAGTAGGCCGCCGCGAATGATTTCCGCCATATAGGCCGCTTCGTTAAGCGCGAGCCCGACGATGGCCGCCGTCATGGGTGTGATGACCGAGTTCGTATCCCAGCTGATCAGGGTTGGACCGAAAGGGATGGACAGGGAGATTTCCGGAAACAGCGTGGAGAGATTGTACCAGAAGATCAGCTGGACGAGCAGCGGCGTGCCGCGGAAGAACCAGATGAACAGGCCCGACAGCGAGCTTGCCAGCACATCCTGCGACATGCGCGCCACGGCCAGCAATAGCCCCATGACAACGCCGATCAGCATGGCGACGACGGTGAGGCCGAGGCTGACGGACAATCCCTGCATGACGGTCTTGTCAAAGAAATACTGCGCGACGACCGGCCAGCCGAAATTTTCGTTTTTGGCGACGATCCAGGCAAAGTTGGCCGCGATCAGTACGGTGACGAGCCAGAGTGTGACGCGCCCAGTTTGAAATGGACGATGGGCGTTTGCCACATCGCGCGGGTCCGCACCGCCCGAAGGCGATGCGAGTTCTGCGTTGGCCGCACTCATTTCTTTTCAACTCCAACCAGGTTGATGCCGGGTGTCTTGATGGTGTTGTTCTCAAGGCCCCACTTCTTCATGATGATGCCGTAGGTGCCATTATCGATGAGGACCTTCACTCCATCCCGCAGGATTTCGCCAAGCGGCGAGCCCTTTGGCACGACAGCGCCCTGGAACAGGTCTTCAAAACCGTTCTTTTCGCCAACGCCCGTCAGTTCCAGCTGGCCATTGGCCTGCGAAACGAAATAGGTCAAAGGTGCCTGCGAGGAGAAGAAGGCATCCGCGCGCTTGGAGCGGACGGCCAGAATGGAGCTTGGCTGGTCCGTGTAGGACTGAACTTCGAGCGGCGACTTGCCATCCGCGGTGCATTTTTCAGCCTGGGTCTTGATGACCTTTTCAGCCGAGCCGCCAGCCATGACGGCGATGCGGGTGCCGCAAGCCGAATCCAGCGAAACGATGCCCTTTGGATTGCCCTTCTGCACGGCAAAGACCACGAATTCCTGTACCCAGTCTACGAAGTCATTGGCTTCCTGACGGGTCTTGAAATCACCCACGGGGCCGAAAGCGAACTGGTAGCGACCGGAATTGACGCCCGACAGCAGAGCGGGAAGACCGCCAACGGTTGCGTGTTCGATCTTAACGCCGAGCAGCTGGCCGAGCGCATCGGTCAGATCAGCGCTGGCGCCGGTCATTTCCGTGCCGGTGACGATTTCATAGGGAGGGAAAGAACCGTTGTTGACGGAGATCATCTTGCCTTCGGTGCGAATTTTCTCCGGCAGGCGGGCATTCAGTTCCTTGTTGACGGTCTGTTGCGGAATGGCTGCATCCTGCGCCAGTGCTGGTGCAGCCAGCAAGAGGCCGAGAAGAGCGACGGAAGTGGTCAATTTCGAGTACATGGCATTCCCCTTTTTTGATTGGCTCGGAAACTGTGTCTTGTCTGAAGTCTTACATCAGCGGCCAGCGGCGTGTTTTGGAAACAGGTCGGCAGGCGAAAGAAGGCGCGGCAGGATTTTCTGCTCATGAAGCTCCATCGCAAAGTCGGCGATCATCTTCTCGTTGGCCTCAAATCCATTAACGTTCCACGCGGGAGAAAGATCGGCAGCGCAGCGGCGCAATTCATCGATCATCCAGGGTGTGGTATCGGCATATTTCTCGCGCTTTTCCAGCCACATGCGCTGCGATGCGTCGAGAAGATCGCTCAGCTCGTCCATGATCCACGGATGTTCGCGCACGATTTCCGCCTTGAAGCCGATGAGATGCATGCCCGGCACATAGCCGACATCGTTGAAATAATCGACTTCGGCAGAGCGGTAGTCATCCAGCACCTGACGCAGCAGGGAATCCTTGTCAAAAAAGCCTTTCGGCATGAAGGGTGTGAAGACGGCATCCAGACCGCCATCCAGAAGCAGATCGACCATGGGCCGTTCGCCGGGAGCCGCTTCGATGCGTCCGGGGCGACCGAAGCCATCCAGACGATCTGTGATTGGATGGGCGTCCGTCAGGCGGCCCGCATACCACATGGCATCTTCTACGCCCACACCTTCGCGGCGCAGGGCGGCGCGCGTCCAGGTATTGCCGGAATCCCGCCAGCCGGTGACGCCGACCTTCTTGCCGCCCAGATCGGACAAGTGGCGGATGGAGCTGGCCTTGCTGGTGATGATACAGCGATGACGAAAGCCGCGCATGATGAAGTTGGGTACGCCGACGACGGTCTCATCACCATCATGGCGCAGCTGTGCGTAACGGCTGAACGACATTTCGGCCGCATCATATGCGGGATCGGTCGCGACATTGGAAATGAGCGTGCCGACGCGGTCTACCTGAATGTTGAGGCGGGGCGAGGATACGTCTCCGAGAACCAGCGGGGTCATATAGTCCCAGTCACGGAGAGCGAGGCGAAGCGTTACGGTCATGCGGAATGCTCACAAAAAAATCTCGATAAGAAAAAGTTAAATGTTCAAATTACAAAGATCAAATGTTATTACGTTATTGAACATTTAAAAAGGCAATTTAATGGGCAATCTCTACACGGCACAGTGGCTTGCCGAAAAAATAGCCGATCGCAGCATTCGCGGGATTGCGCTGGAAACTAGCGCCCTGATCCGCGCCGGCGTTCTGCCTGTCGGAACACGCCTGCCTTCGATCCGCGATCTGGCTTATGAGCTGGGTATCAGCCCGGCAACGCTGTCCGAAGCCTGGGCCGATCTGCGCCGCCACAAGATCATCACCGGGCGCGGCAGGAACGGAACATGGGTCAGCGGCGACCGCTTCATTGCCAAGCCGGAGCGCTTTGCCAGTGCTGGCAATTACGGACCCAATGCGCTGGACCTGACCATGGCCGTGCCGGACCCGTCTTTGCTTCCGCCCCTGGAAGAGGCGCTGGCGCATGCCGCAACGGTGGACAAGCTGAACAATTACGAACGCACCCGCATCATTCCCGAGCTTCATGATGCCGCGCTTCAGCGATGGCCCTATGAGCCGGAGGCCTTTCTGGTAACCAATGGCGGCTACAATGCCGTTTACACCGCAATCCGCGCGCTTGTTTCACCGGGCTCTGCCGTTGCCATCGAAAGCCCGACCGCCATGCGGCTTCTCGATATTCTCGAGGATTTCGGGGTGAAGATCATCCCTGTTCTGTGCGATGACGAGGGGCCGACACCGCAATCCCTTCACGCCGCACTAAAGGACCGTCCGGCGGCCTTCGTGTTCCAGCCACGCCTGCATTCCGTGACCGGCCAGACCGTGAGCCCTGAGCGGCTGGCGGAACTGGGCGATATTCTCGATGGTAGCGATACGCTGATCATCGAAGACGATGGAATGGGCGATATTTCCACTGCGGCATCGCATTCGCTGGGCGGACGCTTTCCAGACCGGACGATCCACATTCTGTCCTATTCGAAAACGCTAGGGCCGGATCTGCGGCTTGCGGTACTGTCGAGTTCGGCACCCATTGTCGAGCAAATCCAGTCCTACCGCGCCTTCAGCGCCGGATGGACCAGCCGCCTGCTTCAGGGTGCGACCGCATGGCTGCTGCGCAACCCGCACAGCTGGGAGATCGTGAAACAGGCGCGCGAAACCTATCAGAACCGCCGCAACGGTCTGGCCCATGCGCTTCAACAGCGCGGTGTCATGTCCAATCCCGGCAGCGGCCTCTGTCTATGGCTGCCGGTTGCAGCCGAGCCGTTCGCCATGGTCACCCTTGCTGCCCGCAACATTGCCATCAATCCCGGCCGAAAATTTTCGCTGCTGCCGGGAGATTACATCCGCATTGCCACCTCGACGCTGACCGAAGACAAATGGGAGAGCGTGGCCGATGCCGTCGCTCTTGCCAGTTCGGTGTGACCTTGCAGGGAACCAGCGGCCCCCAATGCAGTTCCCTGTTCACGACACATGACAGTAAGATCGGAAAAGCGTGGACGCACTGGGGACGATTGAGGAAATCTGGCGCTATCCCGTCAGTTCGCTTGGTGGCGAGAGGCTGACATCGGTGGAATTGGGAGCTGACGGCATTGCCGGGGACAGAAGCTGGTCCGTGGTGGATGCAGCAACCGGCCAACCGGCAGCCCCTGAAAAGGAAGAGCGCTGGCGCGCCGCCGTTTTTCTACAATCGAGACTGACTGATAATACGCCCGATATCGGTTTTCCCGATGGCACATGGCTTTCGGTTCTGGACGAGGGCCTCTGCTCAAAGCTATCGGATCATTTCGGGTTCGATGTAGCGGCTTGGCCTTATGCAAAGGCTGGCGCGGAGCTGCCTGATACTCGGCATGTCGCTGTCAATCGTTACGAGCCGAGCCCGCTTCACCTCATCACCACCAGTGCGCTGGATCACCTCTCAGCCCTGGTCGGCACCGAAAAGGTTCAAAGCAAGCGCTTTCGCCCCAACATTGTGCTGCGAACGCAGGGAGAAGCAGATTTTCGGGAAAAAGCGTGGCTTGGGAAGCGTCTACAGCTGGGATCGAGCGTGATCCACATTGGCGAAGAAACCAAAAGATGCGGGCTGACGCTGATTGCGCAGCCTGACGTTAGCGAGAACCCTGAAATTCTGCGATCCATCCTGCGGCAGAACCGCAGGAATTTCGGCGTTTATGCCTCCATCGAAACGATCGGCACGATATCGATAGGAGATCGTGCCGATCTGATCGACGCTTGATCAGGCCGCCGACAGTTCCAGCTTTGCATTTGTTTCCAAAATGGCCTGCGACACGACGGTGCCGATGTCGCGGGCGCTGGTAATGCCCTGCACGAAGGGCAGCTTGTGCAGCAGGAACGCAATGGAGCCGCAGTAAAGCCGGTTGGTGAGATTGTCCTGAAAGATCGGCCGGAACTTCTCATCCAGATCGACCCCACCGGTGCGGACCATCTGATCCTCATTGCCCACCAAGGACGAAACTGCACTGGTCGTCGCCTTGCGCATCACACCCTGTTCTTTCAGGGTCGGGAAAGGAATGTCCCGGGCAGACAAGGTGTGCTGGCCGGTGGCATCGATGAAAGCATCGAACTCCAGCACCTGGCCCTGAGCGCGAACGGCAGCGCCGTGACTGACACCTTCATTATCGATCTTGCCATCATTGCCCAGCGCGATGATATCGAGCTTGCCCGCCCGATAAAGTGCCAGCAGACGCTGGATGGAGGCGTGCGGAACGGTGGCATAATCATCCACGAAGACCGTCTTGAAGTGCGCGTGGAACCGCTTCAAATCCTTCTCATCCAGATGCGGGATCGCAAGGGCGATGACCTCGTGCATCCGCAAGATGGCGTAGCGCCACTCGACCGTGTAATGGCGCTTTTTGTTGGCTTCGGCTTCGGCCAGATTGCGCGCGGCCCAGACGAAAGGTGGCGTCGTTTCGCGATCATGGAAATAGGCCTTGGAGATGGTCTCAATATCCAGCATCGACAGTCCGATGCGTGAGGCATATTCCGGATCGCAGAACAGAAGCTCGGCTTTGAAAAGCTCGAAAACAGCATCCAGCAGATCATGACGCCGGGTGGCAATCAGGTTTTCGATGGCGGCTTCGGTGCAGAACTGCAGCGGGCGATAGGGGATTTCGCAATAGAAATCCGCTTCCGGCAAAACGCCCTTTCGCGACATCATGGTGACGTGCAGGCCCTCTGTTTCCGGCATGGCATGGTATTGCAGCACGCCCTGCTCATCCAGAAGAAAGGTGCCATGTGCGGTGGCGACCGTAATCAGCGCATCGATGCCGCTGAGCGACGTGCCGAGAATGCCGACCTTGCAGGGTTCGATCTTCTTCAGCGCAGGTGCAGGCCATGGCGACATGAAATAGCCCGGCTTGACCTCGGTCGTTTCAGGAAAATCATGACCGGTTGCCATGACAACATGGTCGAAGGCGAACTCTTCGGTCAAATCTTCAGGCGCCGTGACGCTCAACCGGATATCCTTCGTCCGCAACTCGATATCGGCAACGCGATGAGATGCCTTGACCTCGATGGTGTGGCCATTGGCCTTGCCGATATTGAGAAGCTGCACGAATTGCGCATGCAGGAATTCGCCCAGAACGACGCGCGGGTAGAATTCGCGATCAGCGATCAAATCCCGCACGATGCCGAACCGCTGCAAATCCTCATCCGGCTGGCGGCGCAGCCATTCGTTCAAGGTTTCGCAGATCGGCGGAAGCTCGATGCTGGCGATATTGGACAGCATCGCCCGGTCGTTGAGGTCTGGGTGATAGGGCGTGCCTTTTCCGGGGTCGGCTTCACTTTCAAAAACGGTGATGGACAGTGGTTCGGATTTTCCGACCAGACCCTTCAACGTGTAGATTCCCGTTGGGCCCGACCCAATGATGGCAATTTTCGATGTCATAAGTAGAATGAACCCCGTAAGCAACGCCGGATGACGCACCTTACAAACCAAGAGCAGGCTTCGAAGTTCCCTTGAAGGGTTACGCTGACATTAGAAGATTATGATGTAATTGCGCCTGCGTTAAATCCTTCAAAATTTTGAACATAGGGCGGTCATCTTCGTTTCTCTTGCCATGGAAACAGCGCACGACACTCTTCTCCCCTCCCTGCCCCACGGATTCCGCGCCGTGGTGATCGGCGCAAGTGGCGGCATAGGATCTGCCTTGTGCCAGCGCCTGCGTAACGAGCCCCACGTCGGGGATGTCATCCCCTTATCTCGCAGCGACAACCAGTTCGATCTTGCAGATGAAGCCAGTATCGCCGCAGCAGCGCAAGCGCTTCAGGGTGAGCCGATCCACCTGCTGATCTGCGCCACGGGCATTCTCGGCACCGATGGCCATGCACCGGAAAAGGCTCTGCGCCACATCGACCCAGACCGAATGATGCGCCAGCTTGCGATCAATGCCGTTGGCCCCGCACTGGTGGCGAAACATTTTCTGCCTTTGCTGGATCGCAAACAGCGTTCCATCGCCGCATTTTTATCGGCTCGCGTCGGCTCCATTGGCGATAACCGTCTGGGCGGATGGATTTCCTACCGGGCAGCCAAGGCAGCGCTCAACCAGATCGTTCGCACCGCCTCAATAGAATACGGGAGAACGCATCCCGAAGCCGTTCTCGCGGCCATCCACCCCGGCACCGTCAGAACCAAACTGTCGGAGCCCTTTGCCGCAGGCCACAAGACCGTGGCACCGGACGAAGCCGCGCGTTCGATATTGCAGGCTTTGGATGGGTTGACGGCAGATCGAAGCGGATCGTTCATCGCCTATGATGGCAGCACCATTGTCTGGTAGCTTGCCGCGCGACGCTGGAACGGGTGTATAGTCTCCCACATGGGCATCAGAAGTCTGAGATCGATGGGGATGATCGCATCACGCATGGTGATGTGCCTGCTGGCCGTTGCTCCGCCACAGGCTGTTTTTGCACTTGAGGAAGAGAAGAAACTGGCCTGCCTTTATGAGCGGTCGGACGATAGAAATGCGATCTGCATCAGCCGCAAAACCTTCAATGCCGATCTGTGCCGTACCATCGAGCATTTTGCGAGAGCGCATGAGGTGCCGCCTGCCTTCTTTGCGCGGTTGATCTGGCGCGAGAGCCTGTTTCGCCCCGAAGCCGTGAGCCACAAGGGGGCGGAAGGCATTGCGCAGTTCATGCCCGGCACGGCGCGAAGCCGGGGGCTGCGCAACAGTTTCGATGTGATCGATGCGCTGGAGGCATCCGCATCCTATCTGAAGGAGCTCGAAAGCCGTTTCGGCAATTTCGGATTTGCCGCCGCTGCCTACAATGCCGGGGAAAACGGGCTGGCGCGCTTTCTCTCCGAGGGACGGTTGCCGATTGAAACCCGCGACTATGTCTTTGCCATTACCGGCCAGACCGCCGAAACCTGGCGCGATGCACCACCAAAGATCGCCGCGCCGGAACTCGACACGGCCCTGCCCTTCCAGAAAGCCTGCGTGGTTCTTGCCGAAACGCGGCGCATGCAGGAGCCTGTGTTTGCAGGGTCTGCGGATTGGGCACCATGGGGCGTGCAGCTTGCGGCCCACTATCGCCCCTCGGTGGTCGAGCAACTGTTTACCCGCGCCGTCCTGCGCCTGCCCGCGCCTCTTAACGACGAGCGCGCCCTGATCGTGCGCCAGCGAGGCGGCAATTTCGGCAACCGCCCGCGTTATGCGGCAAGACTGGGGCGTGAAACACGGGCAGAAGCCAACCGTCTGTGCGAGCAAATCCGCGCCGCCAATGTGCCCTGCACGGTATTTCGAAACCGCTGAGGCCTAGCGCAAGCGCGCGCTAACGAACCTCCACTTCCGGCAATTTATTCGGCCATTCGGCAAAACGGGGCGATTCTGTTCTCGTTTCCGGCGGCAGAATAGAACGTGACAATGTTGATGGATTTGGTGGGGAACCATAGCCTTACGTGTGTGGGCTGGCTTCACGCTTCAGCGAAGATGAGGCTTGCCCGGCTGCTTGCGGGAAAGCGCTGGTAGCGCCTTTGTTTTTTTGGTCATTTGCTGGATGGAGTTTTTATGACGGCACGTCGCGTTTCGACATCTACCGTTAAACTGAATCGTCACGCGTTGCTTGGCGCTGCTTTCGGTATCGTGGCCACTTTGTTTGCCGGACAGGCCGCCGCCGAGGGCAAGATCAGGATCGCCCAGCAATTTGGCATTGCCTATCTCATTCTCGATGTCGTGCGCGATCAGGCGCTGATCGAAAAGCATGGCAAGGAAGCCGGTGTCGATATCGACGTCGAATGGGCCAGCATTTCCGGCGCGACCGCCATGAATGAAGCGCTTCTTGCCAAGAATATCGACATCGTGTCCGCAGGCGTGCCGCCGGCCTTGACCATGTGGGACCGCACCAAGGGTCGTCAGGACGTGAAGCTGGTGGCCGCACTCGGTTCTCTGCCCAACTATCTCATCACCACCAATCCCGATGTGCACAGCCTAAAGGATTTCAGCAACAAGGACCGCATCGCCGTGCCTGCTGCCGGTGTCGGCTTCCAGTCACGCACCTTGCAGATCGAGTCTGCCAAGCTGTTTGGCCCGGACAATTTCCAGAAGCTGGACGAAATTTCCATCAGCCTGCCGCATCCGGACGCCACTGCCGCGCTGATTTCAGGCGGCACGGAGGTCAATTCGCACTTCTCGTCCGCGCCCTTCTATTATCAGGCTTTGCAGGGCAACAAGGCCGTGCACAAGGTCATCAGCTCCTATGACATTCTAGGCGGCCCGGCGACCTTCAACGTGCTTTACAGCAGCGCAGCCTTCCACGATGAAAATCCGAAGACCTATGCGGCTTTTTACGCTGCCCTGCGCGAAGCGGCACAGTGGATCAACGCCAACAAGGAAAAGGCTGCCGAAACCTTCATTCGCCAGCAGAGTTCCAAGCTTTCGCCGCAGCTCGTACTTGAGATCATCAACGACCCGGAAAACGACTTCACCATCGTTCCGCAGAACACCTTCGTCTATGCGCAGGAACTGCACAAGCTGGGCGTCTTGAAGAACGAGGCCAGCTCCTGGAAGGATTATTTCTTCCCCGAAGCCTACGGCGATAACGGCGGCTGATAACGCCCGTCCCACTTGAAACAGCCCATGACCGGCTTGTCGCGGCAAGCCGGTCATGGGCTTTAAGATCAGATGGATTGACAATGCATGGCATGACCGCACCGCTTCGCAGCCAAGAAGAACCGTCGTCCCGACCGCTTCTTTCGGTCGAAGGCATCACGCTGGAATATCGCACCGCTGAACGCGTGGTTCGCGCCACGCAAAATGTCAGTTTCGATGTGTGGGAGGCGGACCGGTTCATTCTGCTGGGCGCGTCCGGTTGCGGCAAATCCACCCTGCTGAAAGCCGTCGGCGGCTTCATTGCCCCGCGTGAAGGCCGCATCGTTCTGGATGGCAAGCCGGTGACAGGCCCCGGCCCCGACCGTGTGGTCGTCTTTCAGGAATTCGACCAGTTGCCGCCGTGGAAAACGGTGCGGGAAAATGTCGCCTTTCCGGTGCGTATCTCCGGCAAGCTGAACCGCAAGCAAGCGGCGGAACGCGCCGATTATTACATCGAAAAGGTCGGCTTGACCCGCTTTGCCGATGCCTATCCCAACACCTTGTCCGGCGGCATGAAGCAACGCGTGGCGATTGCCCGCGCGCTGGCGATGGAGCCGCGCATTCTGCTGATGGACGAGCCCTTTGCCGCTCTTGACGCACTGACGCGTCGCAAGATGCAGGAGGAGCTTCTGGCGCTTTGGGAAGAGGCGCGCTTCACCCTGCTTTTCGTGACGCATTCCATCGAGGAGGCGCTGGTCGTCGGCAACCGCATCGCGCTTCTGTCGCCGCATCCAGGCCGGATGCGGGCGGAGATCAACAGCCACGAATGGGACCTGAAAAGCGGTGGCAGCCCGGAATTTCAGGCCGCCGCAAACCGCATTCACGGTCTTCTGTTCGAAGAGGCCGACAGTGTCGATGGAGCCAGCCATGACTGAGACATTGACCAGCGACGACGTCGCCACCACCGCGCACTCCACACCGCCGATCCGCCCCGAATATGAGTTGCCGCTGGAACCGCTTTCGGCAGCCACGGTCGACAAGGCCCTGCCGCTTTATCAGCGGCTGTGGCAAAACGCGTGGATCCGCAAAAGCGTCATTCTCATCTGTCTTGCGCTGCTGTGGGAAGTTGCGGCCAGACTTCAGGGCAATGAGCTGCTGCTGCCGCCCTTTTCCGCAACCATCAAGGCGCTGTTCGAAGACATCGCCAGCGGCGTCATTCCCGACCGGGCGATCAATTCGCTGAACGTGCTGATCAAGGGGTATCTGGCCGGTGTCATTCTCGCTTTCGTGCTGACATCGCTTGCCGTTTCCACCCAGATCGGGCGCGATCTTCTCTCGACGCTGACATCCATGCTCAATCCGCTGCCACCGATTGCGCTCTTACCTTTGGCGCTGCTCTGGTTCGGGTTGGGTCAGGGAAGTCTGGTCTTCGTGCTGATCCATTCGGTTTTGTGGCCGCTGGCGCTCAACATGTATACCGGCTTTACAGCCGTGCCGGAAACCTTACGCATGGGCGGGCGCAATTACGGGCTGAAAGGCCTACGCTATGTACTTATCATCCTTGTGCCTGCCGCTCTGCCTTCCATCATTGCGGGCCTCAAGATTGGCTGGGCCTTTGCATGGCGCACGCTGATTGCCGCCGAACTGGTGTTCGGCGCGTCATCCGGCAAGGGCGGGCTTGGCTGGTACATTTTTCAGAACCGCAACGAGCTTTATACGGACCGGGTGTTTGCCGGGCTGATCATGGTCATCCTGTTCGGCCTTCTGGTCGAAAATGTTCTCTTCCGCCAGCTGGAACAGCGCACCGTGGCCAAATGGGGAATGACGCGATAGCGCGCAGGGACATGCAGAAATGACAGGAAACAAGACATATGTGGTGGGCATCACCGACCACATGATCGGCGCACCCGATCTGGAAGCAGAGGTGCTGGGCGCAGACGTCGAGATCGACTTCTTCGCCACGACCGATGAGGCGAAGTTCGATCCCGCCCGTCTGGCAAGCCTCGATGCACTTATGGTCTGGGGCGCGCGGCTGGGAGCCCAGAGCATAAAGCACCTGACCCGGTGCAAAGGCGTGGTGCGCTACGGCGTCGGTTACGAGAAGATCGATCTGGCAGCACTTTTAAGCGCCGGCATCCCCTTCGCCAACAACCCGGATTACGGCACGGAAGAGGTGGCAGACCACGCCGTGGCAATGATCCTTTCGCTGCATCGGCGGCTTTGGGAGCATGATGCCCGCGCCCGTGGCTATTCATCCGGATGGCAGGTGCATAGCTTAAAACCCCTGTCCCGCTCCAACCGCGCCACGGTGGGTGTCGTTGGCGTTGGCCGGATCGGGACCGCCGTCGTCAACCGGCTGAAGCCCTTCGGTTTTCGTATTCTGGGCTATGATCCCGGCCAGCCGCCAGGACACGAAAAGGCCATTGGCTATGAACGGACCGAGACGCTGGACGAGCTTTTCGACCAGTCCGATATCCTGACCCTGCACTGCCCGGCCAATGCGCAGACGCGGGGCCTGCTGGACGCTGACGGTCTTGCCTGTCTGAAACCGGGCGTCATGATCGTCAACACCGCGCGCGGCGAATTGCTGGATGATCTGGATGCGCTGGAGGCCGCGCTGAAGAGCGGGCATGTTGCGGCAGCGGCCATCGATACGCTGGTGCAGGAGCCACCGCTTGAGCATCCGCTGCTTTCGGCATGGCGCGAACGCGCCGACTGGCTTGCAGGGCGGTTGGTGATTACCCCGCACAACGCCTTTTATTCTGACCATGCGGCCATCGAGATGCGCCGCAATGCGGCAAAGACCGTTAGGCTCCTGCTCGATGAGGGCAAGCTTCGAAATCAGATCACGGAGCAATCATGAGCAGTCATTCCGAGTTTCTCTGGTATATTCCCAACGACGTCAAAGCCGGACATCGCGGCGATGTGGCAGACGCCGACCATAACAGTCTGGATACGCTGACAACGCAGGCCAAGGCGCTGGAAGACCATGGCTGGAGAGGCGCACTGATCGGCACCGGCTGGGGGCGACCTGACACATTTACCCTTGCAACAGCGCTGGTTGCCCGCACCCAGACTTTCGAGCCGCTGATCGCGGTGCGTCCGGGCTACTGGAAGCCGGCGAATTTTGCGTCATCCGCTGCCACGCTCGATTATCTAAGCGGCGGTCGCGTGCGCGTCAATGTCGTCTCCGGGCTGGACAATCTGGCCGCCTATGGCGACGAGGAGGGTGATCAGGCCCATCGTTATGCGCGCACCAAGGAATTCATGCGTCTGGTCCGAAGACTGTGGACGGAAGAGGACGTGACCTTCCGTGGCGAGCATTTTCAGGTTGCAGGCTCCACGGTCGAGCCGCGACTGGTGGCCAGAGGTGCGCGACGGCATCCGAAATTCTATTTCGGCGGTGCTTCCGAAGCCGCTGAACATGTGGCGGCCACAGAAGCGGATGTCCAGCTTTTCTGGGGTGAGCCGCTGGACGGCGTGCGCGAGCGGATCGCGCGGCTGAAGGGGCTGAGCAAGACGCTCGACCGCGATCTCCCACCGCTGGAATTCGGCTTGCGGATAACGACCCTTGTGCGCGACACGACTGAACAGGCCTGGGCGGATGCGGAAGCCAAGGTCGTCAAAATGGCCGAGGGTGCGGCTGGAAACTGGCAGGATCACCGCGAAGGGATAGCCGTCGGTCAGAAGCGCCTTCTGGACCTGACCAGCCGGGGCGATGTGCTGGATGACAATCTCTATACCGCACCGGGCAAATATGGCGGCGGTGGCGCGGGAACGACATGGCTTGTCGGCTCAGCCGAAGACGTAGCGAGATCGCTGCGCAAATATGAGGAGCTGGGCATCACCCACTTCGTGCTTTCCGACACGCCCTATCTTCAGGAAATAAGGCGGCAGGGTGACCAGTTGCTGCCGCTTTTGAAACCCACGGCACCCTGAAGCTGCCTCATGTTTCTTGTTGAGACGAGCAGGAGATGATCCGCTTTTTCAAAGGACATCAGATGCGTTTTCAGCTTTGTTCGCGGGCCTAACGGCACTGTGATCAATTGGTTGATGGGCCAAGTGTTCCAAGGTGGAACCAACATGCTGTTGGGTTGTTCGCTGTGCATGACATGCATGAGGTGGACGCCATGGACCGTAAAGTCAAATACAAGCAATATACGATGCCGACAGGCGGGTGGGGTTCCCTCAAATCTGTCTTCGCGGATGCCATTCAGCAACGCGCGATCCGCACCGCGCCGGGGCTTCTGAAAGACCACAACAAGCGGGGCGGCTACATGTGCACCAGCTGCGCATGGGCCAAGCCGGGAAAGCCGCATCTGGGCGAGTTCTGCGAAAACGGAGCCAAAGCGACCTTCTGGGATTTGACCGCCAAGCGCACGACGCCTGAGTTCTTCTCGCGCCATACGGTTCGTGAGCTTCTCAACTGGCCGGATTACGATCTGGAAAATCAGGGCCGCCTGACCCACCCCATGCGCTACGATATGGCAAGCGATAAATATGTCGAGGTCAGCTGGCCGGAAGCCTTTGCCGATATCGGCCAGAAGCTGAAAGGTTACGACCCCGCCTCGGTGGTGTTTTATGCCTCCGGCCGCGCGTCACTCGAAACATCCTACATGTATCAGTTGCTGGCGCGGCTCTATGGTAACAACAATCTGCCCGACAGTTCCAACATGTGCCACGAGACGACATCGGTCGCTTTGCCGCAAAGCATTGGCACGCCGGTCGGGACCATTCTTCTGGAAGATTACGACCACACCGACTGCATCTTGTCCTTCGGGCAGAATGTCGGCACCAACGCGCCGCGATTGCTGCACAGCCTTCAGGAAGTGCGAGAGCGGGGCGCGCCGGTTATCGTGTTCAATCCGCTGAAAGAGCGGGGTTGGCAGGAATTCGTCAATCCGCAGAGCCCCGTGCAGATGGCCACCAACAAGCCGACGCAAATCGCCACGCAATATTATCAAGTCAGCGCCGGTGGTGACATTGCTGTCATGATGGGCATGGCGAAACTGCTGTTTACATGGGACGATGAAGCCAAGGCGCGGGGTAACAGCCGCGTTCTGGATGTCGAATTCATCGAACGCCACACCCACGGTTTCGAAGAGTTCGAGGAACGGGTTCGCGCAGCGGACTGGACCGAAATCCTGCAAGTCTCAGGCCTGAGCTACGCATCCATTGAGGCTGCGGCGAAGACCTATGCGAAAGCCAATGCCGTCATTGCCATCTATGGCATGGGCCTGACCCAGCACCGCTACGGCGTCAGCAATGTGCAGATGCTGATCAACCTTTTGCTGATGCGCGGCAATATCGGCAAGCCGGGTGCGGGCATCTGTCCCGTGCGCGGCCACTCGAATGTACAGGGCCAGAGAACGGTCGGCATTTCCGAAAAGACCAAGCTGGTGCCGCTCGATCATCTTGCCGAGCAGTACGGTTTTGAGCCTCCCAGAGAAGACGGGCTGAACACGGTCGAGGCTTGCGAAGGCATCGTCAACGGGTCGGTCAAAGCCTTTATCAGCCTTGGCGGCAATTTCGTGCGCGCCATTCCCGAGCGCGAATTGATGGAGCGGACGTGGCGGGAGATGGACCTCTCCGTCCAGATCGCGACGAAGCTCAACCGCAGCCATCTGGTGGTGGCGAAGACAACCTATATTCTGCCGACGCTGGTGCGCTCCGAAATCGACGAGCAGCTGTCCGGCCCGCAGATCGTCACCATGGAGGATTCGACCACCTGCGTTCACGCCTCACGCGGGAAATACAAGCCCGCGCACGAGGCCCTGCTTTCCGAACCGCGGATCGTGGCCGAAATTGCAAAAAGCACCCTCACCCCTAATCCCAAAGTGCCATGGGAAGAGTGGGTCAACAATTATGCTCTGGTGCGAGACGCAATAGAGGCGACCTATCCCGAACCGTTCAAAGACTTCAACGCCAGACTGGACACGCCTGGGGGCTTCCCCCGCCCCGTGGCGGCAAGACACCGGGAGTGGGAAACGGAGACGGGCAAGGCGAATTTCAGACTGCCGAAATCGCTCTGTTCCAGCTTCGCGGCCAGTCACGATCACGACATTCTGCGCCTCATCACCCTGCGGTCGAACGATCAGTTCAACACCACGGTCTATGGCTACGACGACCGCCTGCGCGGCATCCACAAATCCCGGATGATCGTGATGATGAATACCGATGACCGCATTCGACTGGGCATCGAAAAGGATGGGCTTGCACGGATGACGACGGCCGTCGATGACGGAATTTTGCGCACGATGACCGACTTTCAGGTCATCGACTACGACATCCCATCCGGAAGTTGCGCCGCCTATTACCCGGAATGCAATGCGCTTATTCCGCTGTGGCAATATGCGGAAGAAAGCAAAACGCCTGCCGCCAAATCCGTGCCAGTGAGGGTCGAGCGGGCCTGAGCAGGTTTCCACAGTCTGCCGAAAGCTGACGGATACGAGCCTCGGTCAGTGAAAAACAAAACACCCGCGAACATGTGTCGCAGGTGTTTTGAAGACCGATACAAGATGCGTGTAGAAGCTCGTTACTGCACGACCTTCTGCGTTTGGCGCTTGGCACCATTGGACGTCAAATCTACCACATCGCCAATGATGGCTGCGGCTTCGTTTTGCAGAACGTCCTTTGCATTCTTGCGCGCGTTTTCAATGGCGATATTGGCGCTCAAGCTGCGTTCATTGGCTTGCAGACCATCGTCCTGTTCCGGCACCGTTCCATCACCAGCCTGCTGACGCGCCTTGAGGCGGGCTGCCGTGGCGGCCATTTCCTTGCGGCGCTCTTCTTCGTTGAGAGAAATGGTGCGCTTTTCGCGCTGAGCCTTCAGGTCAGCCACATCTTCGACAAAGCGCTTATAATCGCGATCATCCTTGATGCGGGCGTCATGGCGGCTTTTCAGCTGCGGAACCAATGCCGTGATATTGCCTTCAGTAGCGTATTTCGCTGGCTTGATCTGGGTCCATGGCAAGGCGTTGTCATAGCTTGCCTCGCCCAGAACCTTGGGATCGGAAAAGCCCGGCAGCGGCAGATCAGGCGTTACGCCACGCAGCTGCGTCGTGCCGCCATCCACGCGGAAGAACTGCGCGATCGTCAGCTTCAGCTGGCCCAGCTGCGGCTTGTTGTTTCCTGCGGCACGGTCGAGGTCAACAACAGTCTGCACCGTTCCCTTGCCAAAGCTCGGTTCGCCCACGATCACGCCGCGACCGTAATCCTGGATCGCTGCGGCGAAAATCTCAGAGGCCGAGGCCGAGCCGCGATTGATCAGCACGCCAAGCGGGCCTTTCCAGACCGCTGAGGAAAGATCGTCGCTTTCGACCTTGATCGTGCCCTGTGCATCGCGCTGCTGCACGACAGGACCCTTGCCGATGAACAGGCCAGTCAGTTCAATCGCCTCAGCCAGCGATCCACCACCATTGTCGCGCAGATCGATCAGAACGCCATCGACGTTGTCCTGCTTCAACTCGCCCAGCAGTTTGGCGACATCGCGGCTGGCGCTTCTATAGTTCTTGTCGCCGTTGCGACGCGCCTCGAAATCCTCATAGAAAGTCGGCAGCGTGATGACACCGATCTGGTGTGTGACATCACCGTCCTTGATCGGGAGAATGGTCTTCTTCGCGGCCTGTTTTTCAAGGCTGACCTTATCACGCACGAGGCTGATGACACGGTGGCCTGCACTGTCGCCGGTTTCGGCAGGCAGAATGTCGAGCCGTACTACGGAGCCCGTCGCACCACGGATCAGTTGCACCACCTCATCGAGACGGGTGCCGACCACTTCCTTGATGGCGCCGTCTTCACCCTGACCGACGCCGATGATGCGATCACCGATGGCCAGTTTGCCGGACAGTTGCGCCGGGCCACCCGCCACCAGCTCACGAATGGTGGTGTAACCATCCCGCTCCTGCAGAACGGCACCAATGCCAACCAAGGACAGCTTCATGGAAATATCGAATTCCGCCGATGCGGAAACGCCGAAATAATCCGTATGCGGATCTACCGCCGTCGTATAGGCGGCCATGAAGGACTGGAACACATCGTCGCTCTTATAAGGATAAACGCGGTCCAGGATGTTCTTGTAACGCTTGTCGAGCGTATCGCGGATGGCCGCATCCGCCTGACCCGCCAGTTTCAAACGCAGCCAGTCGTTCTTGACGCGCTTGCGCCAAAGCTCGTGGCTCTGCTGTTCGGATTGCGCCCACGGCGCGTCTTCACGAGAAATCGGGAAATCTTCATTGACCGTAAAATCGAAGCCCTGGCTGAGCAGGCTGCGCGCATAGGTCATGCGCTCCACGACGCGCTGTGTATATTTGTTGAAGATCGAAAACGGAATCTCCAGATCCTCACTGGCGATGGCATCATCGATATTTTTGCTGTCCTTCATGAACTGGTCGATATCGGCCTGCATGAACAGCATGCGATCCGGGTCCAGCGATTTGATGAACTTGTTCATGACCTTGACGGAAAGAGCATCATCAAGCGCCACCGGCTTGTAGGCATATCGTTCCAGAAACTGCGCGCTGAGATTGGCGGCCTGAGCCTGGCTCGGCACCGGCTCCAGCGTTGGCGGCGCGGCGGGTTCCTGAGCGTAGACTGGCAACGCGATGGAAAGGATGAGGCCAAAGACGAGGTACTTTATGCGCATTCCGCATGATCCTGATTGTTATGCTGAAACAGCTCTTATCCTATCTTGACGCAGAATTGCGATATTTAGAACCCGTTAACGGATCGCTTTTCGGTGATAGCTGCAAAGCTTTCGTTTCAGCGAGCCTCAATAGCCTCGATCAGCCGATCGACATAGGCGGAAAACACCGTCACCATGTCGAACTCTTCCGGCGATCTGAGCCACAGCATCTGAAGTCCGTCCATCATGCTGATCAGTTCGGCGGCAATGGAATGGGGATCGATGTCTTGCCTCAACTCGCCAGCCGCCACGCCTTTTTGAAAGGAAGAGACGAGGTTTTTCTGCAGGTGGCTGACGCGGGCGGCAAACCATGCGCTGGCGGGGTGGTCTGTCGTCAGGCTTTCGGCATTAAGAACGGCAAATACTTGCACCACGCTGGGGATTTTCTGGTTGGCTCTGGCGATTTCGACAAGGCCAAGCAGCACTTTGTGCCAGTCCGCATATTCTTCACCCACGGCAGACGCGCTTTCGATGTCGCGCTTTTCCAGAATGGCAAGGAGCAGATCCACTTTCGTCGGGAAGTAATGGAGGAGGCCCGGCAGGGACAGGCCCACCTCTGCGGCGATGGCTGCAAAGGATGCGTTTTGATAGCCATCCTTGGCGAAATGCTGCATGGCGGCAGCGAGAATGGCCTCCCGGCGAATCATGCCTTTGGGGGATTTCCGCTTTTTGCCGGGCGCTAAATCCAGCGACATCGCCTCTTTCATTTCATCCGTCATATCTGCTGTTTCCCCCATTCCGACTGCACCTTTAGCCTTGAAAGGCCCTGCGCGTAAACGTTTTAAGAACCATGCGATGGTTCGTTGCGGCACAGAAAAAAGTTGACTCCCCGCCATAACCGAGTAGTCGGTAGGTTTAACACGAAGTTCGGTGGAGGACGACGTTGTTATCGAATGTATTGCGGTGGAGGTTTTCAAAAATGAGTATTGCAACCCCAAATCTCGGTGCGCAGGCATCTAAAACGGGCGATGAACGCTCGGTCGGCCTGCCATTCATTCTCACTTACGGCCTTGCGAGTGTCGGCTTTTTTACGGCGGTCATGACGCCTGTTGCGATGACGCTGGCCATTCGGGTCAACACGCTCGACCCGGTGAGCAAGGGCGCAAGCCTTGGCACCATTCTGGGGCTTGGCGCGCTTTTCGCTCTTCTGGCAAACCCTATTTTCGGTCAGCTTTCAGACCGCACGCGTTCCCGCTTCGGTCGGCGTAAACCCTGGCTGGTGGCTGGCGTCGTCGTCGGCAGCCTTGCTCAGATCATGATGGCCTATACATCCAGTCTTATTGTCATCGGTATCGCCTGGTGCGTTATCCAGACCGCTTACAACGCCATGCTGGCAGCGCTGGTGGCAACCGTGCCGGATCAGGTGCCGGAACATCAGCGCGGTCTCGTTTCCGCCCTTGCAGGCATGTCGATCTATATCGCGCTTTTGATCGGCAGTGGCATTCTGGCGCTGACAGGAACAGCCAGCAACGCGATGTTTCTCATTCCAACAGCCATCGGCCTAGTCTCGGTTCTCGTCTTCGTCCTGGTGATCGAAGACCGCCCCTTGACGGATGCGCCGCAGAAAACAGCGCCCGGCTTGTCCGAACTGCTAGGCAGCTTCTGGGTAAACCCCATCAAGCATCCGGACTTCGGCTATGCCTGGCTCAGCCGCTTTCTAGTGTTCTTCGGCTTTGCCGTGCTAACGTCCTATCAGGTCTATTATCTGATGGACCACTTGAAGATTGCCGAAGCCGATATCGGCGACATCATGTTCGTTTCGACGCTGATAACCGCCATCTGCGTCGTCGGTTCGTCCTTCGTGTCAGGCTCCATGTCCGACCGCATCGGTCGCCGCAAGGCTTTCGTACTGGTGGCTGCGCTGACCTATGCGCTGGGGATCGTGGTCATCGTTTTCGCAAAAGACCTGACGATGTTCTACAGCGGCATCGCGGTCACCTCTATAGGTTTTGGCGTCTATATGGCGGTCGATCAGGCACTTGTCGTGGATATCTTGCCAGACCGGGAAACCCATGCGGCCAGAAATCTCGGCGTTCTCAACATCGCCAATGCCGTGCCGCAATCCATTGCCCCGGCTGTGGCACCCTTTCTTCTCGCCATCGGCAATGCGGGAGGCCAGAATTATGGCGTCCTCTATGCTGCTGCGGCCATCAGCGCCTTCCTCGGCGCACTGGCCATCGCCCCCGTGCGCGGGGTTCGCTGACACCATGTCGGGACGCGCCGTTCATGATGGCGCGTCTCTTTTTCACTCGCATGAAAAATATCGGAGGCTCGTATGATCGAGAATATCCTGAACCAAATGACGCTTGAAGAGCAGGTTTCGCTGCTTGCCGGTGCCGATTTCTGGACGACAGTGCCGGTTGAGCGTCTTGGCGTTCCCAAGATCAAGGTCACGGATGGCCCCAATGGCGCGCGCGGTGCCGGATCGCTGGTCGCTGGTGTCAAGGCAGCCTGCTTTCCCGTGGCCATCGCATTGGGTGCTACCTGGAACCCGGCGCTCGTGGAGCGCATGGGCGTTGCGTTGGCAGGTCAGGCGAAAAGCAAGGGCGCGTCGGTTCTGCTGGCGCCCACCGTCAACATTCACCGCTCGGGCCTCAATGGCCGCAATTTCGAATGCTATTCCGAAGACCCGTTGCTAACGGCGGCCCTCGCCGTTGCCTATATTCAGGGCGTACAGAGCAAGGGCGTTGCTGCGACGATCAAGCATTTCGTCGGCAATGAATCCGAAATCGAACGCCAGACCATGTCTTCGGATATCGATGAGCGCAGCCTGCGCGAACTCTATTTGCTGCCCTTCGAGCAGGCGGTAAAGAAGGCAGGCGTCATGGCCGTCATGTCGTCCTATAACCGCCTCAACGGCACCTATACCAGCGAACATGAATGGCTGCTGACACAGGTGCTGCGGAAGGAATGGGGCTTCGATGGCATTGTCATGTCCGACTGGTTCGGCTCGCATTCCACCGCACCAACGGTCAATGCCGGTCTGGACCTGGAAATGCCTGGCCCAAGCCGCGACCGTGGCGAGAAGCTTGTTGAAGCCGTGCACAAGGGCGAGGTCAAGGCGGAAACCGTGCGCGAGGCTGCGCGCCGTATTCTGACACTTCTGGAGCGCGTCGGTGCATTCGAAACCGCGCCTGATCTTACCGAAAGCTCTCTCGACCTTCCCGAAGACCGTGCGCTTATTCGCCAGATCGGTGCCGAGGGTGCCGTGCTTCTGAAGAATGACGGCATTCTGCCACTGGCAAAGACCACGCTCGACAGCATCGCCGTTCTCGGCCCCAATGCCGCCGAAGCCCGCGTCATGGGTGGCGGCAGCGCCCAGATAGCCGCGCATTATACGGTCAGCCCACTTCAGGGTATCAAAGCTGCCCTTTCCAATGCCAACAGCGTCCACCACGCTGCCGGATGCAGCAACAACCGTCTGATCGAAGTTTTCGCAAGCGACATGCAGGTCGATTACTTCAAGGGAAGACAGCTGGAAGGCACGCCGGTTCACAGTGAAGCGGCAGCTAAGGGCGAGTTCTTCTGGTTCGACCTGCCCTCGGCAGAGCTCAACCCGGCAGACTTTTCCGCCCGCATCACCGCGCGCTACGTGCCGTCCGATAGCGGCGAGCATATCTTCGGCATGACCAATGCCGGCCTCGCCAAGCTCTATGTGGATAGCGAGTTGGTGGTAAATGGTTTTGACGGCTGGGCACCCGGCGACAACTATTTCGGCACCGCCAACAGAGAACAGCGGCAATCCCTGAAGCTGGAAGCCGGGCGCAGCTACACGCTGACCATCGAATATTGCTCCCCTGCCGCTACCGCTGACGGTATTCACCTGACCGCCATTCGCTTCGGCGTCGAAAAGCCGTTGGGCGATGCCGCCATCGAAGAGGCCGTTACCAAGGCTGCTGCTTGCGATGTCGCAATTCTCTTTGTCGGCCGTGAAGGCCAGTGGGACACCGAAGGGCTCGATCTGCCCAATATGCGCCTCCCCGGTCGCCAGGAAGAGCTGATCGAAAAAGTCGCCGCCGTCAACGCCAACACCGTCGTCGTGTTGCAAACCGGCGGTCCCGTGGAAATGCCGTGGCTGGGCAAGGTCAAAGCCGTTCTTCAGCTGTGGTATCCGGGTCAGGAACTCGGCAACGCCGTCGCCGACGTTCTCTTCGGCGATGCGGAACCGGGCGGACGCCTGCCGCAGACCTTCCCGAAATCGCTTTCGGATAACTCCGCGATCACCGACAATCCGCTGGTCTACCCCGGTCAGGATGGGCATGTGCGTTATGACGAGGGCGTCTTCGTCGGTTACCGTCACCACGATACCCACGGCGTAGAGCCGCTCTTCCCTTTCGGTTTCGGTCTGGGCTACACGCAATTTGCCTGGGGCGAGGCCAAGGCCTCCACCAGCGTCATGAGTGAAAACGGCATCACCGTCACTGTCGATGTGACCAATACGGGTGCGCGCAAGGGCTCTGATGTCGTGCAGCTTTACGTGCGTGCGCTGGGTTCTTCCGTCTCCAGACCGGAGAAAGAGCTGCGGGCTTTTGCCAAGCTTGAACTGGCAGCGGGCGAAACCGCGAGCGCGACGTTGAAGGTGACACAACGCGATCTCAGCTTCTTCGATGTGGACGCGAAAGCCTTCCGTTCGGATGAAGGTCAATATGAGCTGGTGATTGCCGCAAACGCTGGTGATATTCGCGGCCGTATCGTTATCGACAACCCGACGCTATGGCTCGGTCCGGTCTCCGATACGTCCATCTAAGGGCGTGTCCCCTTCGCTTCCCGTCTTGGGAATAGACGTTTCAAAACAGAAAGCCGCCCGGCAAAATCGGGCGGCTTTTTTATCATGCCAAAAGCTTGTCGAAATCGACGCTGGTGTCGGTTCCTGTCGGGGACGGATAGGTAAAGCGGTCGAACTCCCGGTAGCCGCTGTCTCTCCAGAACAGCAACGTGCCCGCGGTCTGGGCATCCGCATGCAGATAGGCTGCATTGTAATTCAGGGTCTTCGCCTCGTTTTCCAATACACGGACAATCCGGCTTCCAAGACCCATGCGCCGCACGGATGCATCGAGATAGACGCGCACGATCTGGCAGACATTTTCCATCGCATCATAACGCTGCGCCAGACGGTTTGCCGTGTTCGGCTTTCGCGCTAGATCATAAAGGCCTCCGGTCGCTATGATCTGACCCTGAAGATTGCGGACGAGAAAGAAAGCACCGCGGTTTTCGTTTGAAAACCAGCTATCTGCAGCCGCAAGAGCAAGCGAATCGAGATCGGCATGCCAATCGGGATGATAGGCGATGCCATAGACCTGCTGGATGACGCCAAGGCAAAAGGCCCGGGCATCCGCCCCGGTCTCGGCACATCCCTCACCGCTCAGGCGCTCGAGTGGCAGCGTTTCGAATTCTGTCAACTTGCGTCATCTCCTGATGATTTTGGTCTTTCACCGCTTTATAAAACCGTCGTCTTTGCAGGTTATCTGCACGCCCAGCATCATTTTTAACGATTATAGCCACTCTGCCCAGCGAACTTTTCGGTGTTTGCCCGGTTTTCATGACGGGAGGAAAAACCATGTCGACACAGCTTCTTGCGGGACGTCAGTTTCTCGTGGTGGAGGACGAATATCTCATAGCCTCGGACATATTGATGACCCTTGAGGAGGCAGGCGCCAGAGTCTTCGGGCCGATCTCGGATGTAGAACGGGCGGTTGAGGTGCTGGCCGATCCCGGCTTCAAACTGGACGCCGCCATTCTCGATATCGATCTGGGAGGACAGATGGTTTTTCCTGCGGCCGAATTGCTGATCAAGCACAAGACGCCCTTCGTCTTCATTTCCGGCCTTGAAGATCTTTCAATGCCGGAAGCTTTCGCCGCGACGCCGCGCCTATCCAAACCTTACCGCACGGCTGATCTTATTTCCCTGCTCCAGTCTGTGGGACCGCAGAGTGAAGCGAACGGTCTCTGAGCGTGAGGGTTACGGGTAGGAGGTTGCGGCGGTAGACGGGAGCGGCTTCGGCCTTGCCCGTCTAACGGGCCAAACCGAAACCTCCATCCACCCTTCGCATATTGCTGCCACTCTGTTCTTGGGGAAGGGCCAGCGTCCTGGCCCTTGTTTACGAGCAGCTAACCGCCCATCATTCGAAAACGAGCACCACATCACCTGCCTGAAGGTAATCACCTTCCTTGACGCGCAAGCGGACCTTGCCGGATTTCGGCGCGGTCAGTTGCGTTTCCATTTTCATGGCTTCCATGACAGCCACGAGATCACCCTCTGACACGGCATCGCCATCCGCCACCTTGAAAGACTGCAAGGTGCCAGAGACCGGCGCCGTGATCCCGTCTTCCTGCGGCTTTGCGGATGAGGTAGCAGCAGGGCCATTGCTGCCCACTCCGCCGAGGCCCGAAAGCAACAGATGGGGCAGCCCGACGCTGACGCGTTTGCCGTCGATTTCGAGCCAAGTGCGGGTGACGGAGGCATCCTCTGCCGGAGCGGGGCGTTCCATCGCATCGGGCATGGCGGCAAAATCGGTTTCGATCCAGCGGGTGTGAACCTTGAAACCGTCCGTGCCTATGAAATCATCCGTATCGATTGCGGCGCGGTGGAAGGGCAGAACCGTGGCGATGCCTTCGATGCGGAATTCCTTCAGGGCGCGGCGGGCGCGGCGCAGCACCTGGTCGCGATCAACGCCCGTGACGATGAGCTTTGCCATCAGCGAGTCAAAAACGCCGGGAATGGTCGAGCCTAATACAACACCGCTATCCAGACGGATGCCGGGGCCGGATGGCGGATCGAAAACCGTGATCGCGCCGGGGGTTGGCAGAAAGCCACGACCGGGGTCTTCGGCATTGATGCGGAATTCCATGGAATGGCCGCGTGCTTCCGGTGTTTCGAGGATGCGCAACGGCTGGCCGTCCGCCACGCGGAACTGCTCGATGACCAAATCGATGCCCGTCGTTTCCTCGGTCACCGGATGTTCCACCTGAAGGCGGGTGTTGACTTCGAGGAAGGAAATCGTGCCATCGACGCCCAGCAGGAATTCCACCGTGCCAGCACCGGAGTAACCCGCCGCCGCGCATATCGCTTTGGCCGCATCATGGATTTTCTGGCGCTGCTCAGGCGTCAGAAAGGGTGCTGGCGCTTCTTCGATCAGCTTCTGATTACGGCGCTGGAGCGAACAATCGCGCGTGCCCAGCACGACCACATTGCCGTGCTTGTCGGCAATGACCTGCGCTTCGATGTGGCGCGGACGGTCCAGGAACCGTTCGAGAAAACATTCGCCGCGCCCAAAAGCAGCGGTCGCTTCACGAACGGCGGATTCGTAGAGATCGGCGATCTCTTCCATTTTCCACGCGACTTTGATGCCACGCCCGCCACCGCCATGCGCAGCCTTGATGGCAACCGGCAGGCCGTGTTGTTCGGCAAAGGCGATGACCTCAGCCGATGTCGACACCGGACCGTCGCTGCCAGCAACGAGCGGGGCACCAACGCTGGTGGCGATGCGCCGTGCTTCGACCTTGTCGCCCAGCACCTTGATGACCTCAGGATCGGGGCCGATCCAGATCAGCCCGGCATCAATCACGGCCTGTGCAAACTCGGCGCGCTCGGACAGGAAGCCGTAGCCGGGGTGAACCGCATCGGCACCGGAGCGCTTGGCAATGGCAATCAGTTTTTCGATATCGAGGTAGGTTTCGGCAGGGCGCACACCCTCCAGCCCATAGGCCTCATCCGCCAGACGCACGAAAAGCGCATCCTGATCGGGATCGGCATAGACGGCTACGGAGGCGATATCGTAATCCCGGCAGGCGCGGATGATGCGCACCGCGATCTCGCCGCGATTGGCGATCAGCACTTTTTTCATGGCTTGTCTCCCGAAATTTCTGTGTTCTTTTTTACCGGAATGTCCGTGAATGGCCCGAGCGGGCGAAACTGGATTTTGGCGTTGATGGGTATCTGACCCGCCAGATCGAGGTGATATTCCGCAACGGCGCCGATGACAGGATATCCACCCGTCAGCGGGTGGTCGGCCAGAAACAGAACTGGCTGACCGCTATGCGGTATCTGGATCGCGCCGGTGGCCGTGCCTTCGCTCGGCAATTCCGCACTGTCCTTGCGCTCCACCGGCACCTCACCCGCAAGGCGAATGCCGACGCGGCTGGATTGCGGCGTGACCTGCCAGTGCTGGCTTGTCAGCGTTTCGATGCCCTTTTGCGTGAACCAGTCGGTGCGCGGCCCGTAGACGACATCCAGCGTGACGACGTCGCCTGCCTTGGGCAGATCGAAAGCTGGAACCTCATCGATGGAGACACTGGAAAGTCCGCTTTTTTCATCGCGCAGATTGACCACGGAACCGGCCACGACACTCTCCGGCCCAACGACGGCCAGTGTATCGGTAGCAGAACTGCCCAGAACCGGCGCGACATCGAAACCGCCACGGACAGCGAGATAACAGCGCATGCCAGCCGAGGGATTGCTGAATGTTACGACATCGCCGGTCTCCAGCGAGATCGGCGTATAGGGGGTGGCTTCGAAGCTGTAAGTTTCAGATTTAACTGTTATGACGCAGGACGCACCCGTAACGCCGATCACGGCACGGCTTGAACTTCTGAAGGAAAAGCCTCCCAGCGTCAGTTCCAGACATGGAGCATTCGCCGGGTTGCCAACGATGCGGTTTGCAGCGTTGAAGGCAGAGCGATCGAGAGCGCCGGAGGCCGACACGCCCTGCCCTGTTTGCCCGAAACGGCCAAGGTCTTGGAACACTGCGGGCATGGGTGTTGCCAGCACTTCGAAATGCGCGGCATCGCTGTTCGCGACGGCTTTGGCAGCAGCAGGTTTGGCAGCGGGAGCCTCAATGCTGCGTCCCGCCTTGTCCATGTCGAAAAACCGGACACGGTAACCGGGCTGGAAAAGCGCGCCTGGCTCGCGTTCGATATCCCACATTTTCAGCGGCGTGGTGCCAAGGATTTGCCAGCCACCGGGGCTGTTTTGCGGATAGACGCCGCTGAAGGCACCGGCGAGCGCAACCGATCCGGCTGGAATGCGGGTGCGTGGGCTTTGGCGGCGCGGCACATGCAGCGCGGGATCGCCACCCACGAGATAACCGAAGCCCGGGGCAAAGCCGCAAAAGGCAACGGTGAATTCGCTGTCCGTGTGGCGACGAATGACCTCTTCGACGGTAAGCCCCGTCAACTCGGCGACATCGGCCAGATCCTCGCCATCATAACGCACCGGAATTTCGACCAGCTTGTCGGATGGCGCTATCTTGGCGGAGAGATCACGCGTGGCGATTTCGCCAGCCAAGGCTTCCGCCTCGATCTTCTCCGGCCGGAAACGGATCATCAACGTGCGGGCTGCCGGAACCGTCTCCTCGATACCATCGATAGGGTCGGCCTCCAGCGATGCGAAGAGCGCAAGCGTCTGATCGAGATCGGCAAGTTCCACCAGAATGGTCGTGAGGCTGACGGGTAAAAAGCGCATCTTGTCCTCACGCATGATAGGCGGAATCGGGAATGTCGGTGATGAACATATGGCCGGGAGAATGGGTGATCGCAAAGGGCACACCCGACGCCATGACCGCCGCCTGTGGGGTTACTCCGCACGCCCAGAAGACCGGCACTTCGCCGGGTTCGATGCGTACCGCATCACCGAAATCAGGCTTGGCAAGATCGGCAATGCCGATCTCTGCTGGCGAGCCGACATGAACGGGCGACCCATGGACGGCGGGAAAGCGCCCGGAAATCGTCGCTGCATCCGCCACCCTTGACGCGGGAATGGGACGCATGGACACGACCATGTTGCCCTTCAACCGACCTGCCGGACGACAGGGCTGGTTGGTCAGATACATCGGCACATTGCACTTGTCCGTCATGTGCCGAATTTCGATGCCTGCTTCCACCATCGGCGTCTCAAAGGTGAAGCTGCAGCCGATGAGGAAGGCGACGAGATCGTCCCGTTCGGCCCATGCGCTGGTGGCATCTGCCGTTTCCTCGACCAGCTTGCCATCCCGCCAGATGCGGTAGAGCGGCAGATCGGTGCGAAGATCGGCACCGGGCGCAAGCAAGGTGGTGGGCACGCCGGGGTCGGACACGTCCAGCACCGGGCAAGGCTTGGGGTTGCGCTGCGCATAGAGCAGGAAATCGAAGGCCCAGTCGCGCGGCAGCACAATCATATTGGCCTGCGTGAAACCGGGCGCGATGCCGGATGTTGGCGCGACCAGACCGTTGCGGTAATCGGCCCGCGCCTTGCGGGCGGCTGTCGCATCCGTGTGGTTGAGATAAGATGTCGGGATCGTCATGGACGCTCCTTATGTGCTGGACGCGAAAGAACGGATATCGATGCCTTCGGCTTCGAACCGCTGCCTGATTTGCTGGGCAATGGCAACCGCGCCGGGACTATCGCCATGAACGCAGATGGATTGCGCCTCGATGTTGATGATGCTGCCATCGATGGCTTCAAGCGTGCCTTCACGGGCAAGCTGCACCATCCGGTCGGCAATTTTCTCCGCATCATGCAGCACCGCACCGGCCTCACGACGGGAAACGAGTTGGCCTTGCGGCGTATAGGCGCGGTCGGCAAAGGCTTCCGCCACCACCGACAGGCCGGACTTGCGAGCAAGCTCGAGAATGGGCGCATTGGCCAGCCCCATCAGCACCAGCGACGGGTCGATGGCTTTGATACCATCGATGACCGCCTGCCCCTGCTTTGCGTCATTGGCGATGCGATTGTAAAGCGCGCCATGCGGCTTGACGTAACGCACCGTCGTTCCGGCAGCGGCTGCAATGCCTTGCAGCGCGCCGATCTGGTAGATGACATCGGCAATCAGTTCTTCCGACGTCACATCCATATCGCGCCGACCGAAGCCGACGCGGTCTGGATAGGAGACATGGGCTCCAACGACTGTAGCGTTTTCGGCGGCGGCTTTGACCGTGCGGTAAATGCCCGAGGGATCACCCGCATGGAAACCGCAGGCGATGTTGGCGCTGGAAACGACTGACAGCATCGCGCCATCGTCTCCCATGCTCCATGCACCGTAGCTTTCGCCAAGATCGCTGTTCAGATCGATGGAAGCCATGTCTCTCTCCTCATGCCGTCAAAAGTGCAAAAATGGGACCAATGGAATTGTAGCCCATGTACCAGGTCAGTGCACAAACGATGATGCCGAGCACAAGAAGCCAGCGCGGATAACGATAACCAGCCATCAGATCGGACCTTGCCCAAGCTGCATAGATGAAGATGGACAGACCGATTGGAAGGATGAGACCGTTGAGGCCACCAACGAAAACCAGCATCTGTGCGGGCGGCGTGGTGATGACCAGATAGAAGAACAGCGAGACAGCGATGAAGATAACGGTTGCGATATTGCGACCGCGCTCGGTGATGTCCTTGTTGAAGACGGTGATGAAGGAAACGGATGTATAGGCAGCGCCGATAACGGAGGTGATGGCAGCAGCCCACAGAACCACACCGAATATTCTCAGACCGATATCGCCTGCCGCGACCTGAAAGGCCTGCGCCGCGGGATTGGCACCTTTTCCAGAAACGTCGATCACAACGCCGCTGGCAACGACACCGAGAATGGCAAGGAAGAGCACATAGCGCATGACACCTGTGACAGCGATCCCCGTCAAGGCAGCGCGATTGACGGCACCGAGGTTTTCGGCACCAACCATGCCCTTGTCCAGCAAACGGTGCGCGCCGGAATAGGTAATATATCCACCGACGGTTCCACCTACGATCGTGGTGATGGTTGCGAAATCGATGGTCGATGGCAGGAAGGTCTGGAACAGGGCTTCACCCACCGGAGGGCCAGATGCGAAGGCAACATAGATCGTCAGAACGATCATCAAAATACCCGCGAAGATGATGAAACGGTCAACCGCCATGCCCGCCCGTTTGGACAGGAAGATGCCAATGGCCAGAAGTGCACTCAGCGCGCCACCCCACTTGGGATCGAGACCCAGCATGGCGTTGAGGCCGAGGCCGGAGCCGCCGATATTGCCGATGTTGAAGAAAAGACCACCGACGATGACCAGAATGGCCAGAACATAACCCGAGCCGGGTATCGCTGCATTGGCGATATCGGAGGCACGCATGCGGGTCAGTGTTACGATTCTCCAGATGTTCAGCTGTACGACAAAATCAATCAGGATCGACGCAAGGATGGCGAAAGCGAAGGCCGATCCGAGCTTTGCGGTAAAGGTTGCTGTCTGCGTGATGAAACCGGGCCCGATGGCCGAGGTCGCCATCAGGAAGATCGCGGCCGTTAGAGACGCGCGCCTCGATTTGGCAAATTCGACAGTTTGGGCAATTTTTGTTTGCTCCATGGATGTTCTCCGCTCCATTGGCAATCCGCCCCTCGCGGATGCATTGAGGGGATTTTGGCCGCATCTACAAAATTGTCAATATTGTTGAACAATTAAATTCTATCGTTCTTTCATTCTGCGCAATATTTGGGACGAATGCGTTGAAAATAAGCAGGATTTTTACGTGTACTGCTCATAAATTGTGGTATTGCAACCGATATACAGGACGCCAACAACCGCGATTGCCCGCCACAGACGATCAGATGAAGGACCGCCATGACTGAACCTTTGCCGCTAGCGGACCGCGTGGCCAAAGACATTCGCGATCTTCTGATCATTGGTGCGCTGACGCCCGGCCAAAGACTGTCGGAAGCCGCCTTCAGCGAACGTCTGGATGTCTCGCGAAACTCCCTGCGGGAGGCCTTTCGGCTTCTGACCAAGGATGGGCTGCTGCGGCACGAGGCCAATCGCGGCGTGTTCGTCTCAGTGCCTAGCACGGAACAGATCATCGACATCTACCGCGTGCGGCGCATGCTGGAATGTGGCGCCCTGCGTCAGGCCTGGCAGAAACATCCGTCGGTCGCCACCATGCGGCAGGCGGTTGAACATGCCAAGAAACAGCGCGAATTGGGTGACTGGCGTGAAGTGGGTAGCGCCAATATGCGCTTCCACGCCGCCGTGGTCGATCTTTCCGACAGCAGCCGCCTAAGCGATTTTTACGCGCGTGTCGCGGCGGAATTGCGCCTCAGCTTCGGGCTTCTGAACGACCCGGAACAGCTGCATTCTCCCTTCGTGGATATGAATGATCAAATCCTCGGTCTCGTTGAAAGCGGCAAAGTGGCGGAAGCAGCGTCGCAGATGGAGCTTTATCTGAACCTTTCCGAGCGCACCGTGCTGAAAGCACTGGAACGCGCCGGGAAATAGCTGCCGTATCCCGCACTGCGACATAGCAGTGGAAAGCGGCGGGCCAATATGCCATGACGGGCCATGAATGCTGCTGAAGACGTGATGTCAGACGCGGCACCGGTTGCCAAACTGAATGAGTACGCCATGCAGGAAAACACCAACGGCTCCGTCATCGTTATTTCCAGCCACGTCATGCGTGGCTCCGTCGGCAACAGGGCCGTCGTTTTCGGGCTGGAGACCCTCGGTTTCCCGGTCTGGGCCGTTCCGACAATCGTCATGCCCTGGCACCCCGGCCACGGACCTTCGACGAGGTTGCGCTTCGACAACGGCGAATTCGACAAGGCCATGCAGGATTTGGCCGGCTCCAAATGGGCGGGCGAAGTCCGCGCCATCCTGACCGGCTATTTCGGCAGCGCCGATCAGGTGCACTCCGTCGCCCGGCTCATTCGAAGCATGAAAGAGCGCAACCCCGACCTCATCTATGTCTGCGACCCCGTGATGGGAGACAAGGGCGGGCTTTATGTGCCGATTGAAACGGCACAGGCCATTCGTGACGAGTTGGTGCCGCTGGCAACCGTCTGCACGCCCAACCGCTATGAGTTGGCGTGGATGAGCGGCGCAGAGCTTGAGACGAACAACGAGATCATGGATGCGGCTTTGGCGCTTGGACCGGCGAAAATGCTGGTAACATCAGCCGTGCCGATGATGGCGGGCGGCATTGGCAATCTTTTCCTCAGCGGTCGTCACGCGCTTCTGGCTGAGCATCGCGCAATTGAGAATGTGCCGAACGGTCTTGGCGATCTTCTCGCAGCGCTGTTTCTGGCACGGCTGCTGCAGGGCATGGACGATGAAAAAGCGCTACAACTGGCAACCGCCAGCGTCTTCGAAGTGCTGGCGCGCACCATGAAACGTGGCGTCAATGAGCTGACTTTGGAGACGGATGCGTCCAGTCTTTCCACGCCCATGGCCATGGTTCAGATGCGTCATCTCTTGCATCCTTCGCGAAGCAAGCGCAAATAGCGGAGCGA
Source organism: Hyphomicrobiales bacterium (assembly GCA_900473205.1). Lineage (GTDB taxonomy): Bacteria > Pseudomonadota > Alphaproteobacteria > Rhizobiales > Rhizobiaceae > Agrobacterium. The sequence goes on along the minus strand of UCLB01000007.1, from coordinate 413,153 downwards.
AAAACGGGTTTCAACATAGGCCGGTTCATTGACGAGCCCGGCCCCAAGACAACGGTACTGCGATATCATGAGCGATTTTCCAGAATACCTTCTCACCGGCTACACCAACTTCATGACCGGGCGTTACACCGATGAGCGCGAGAGATATCGCGCACTGGCAGATACCGGCCAAAAGCCGCAGACCCTCATTATCGCCTGTTGTGACTCCCGTTCCGCACCGGAAACCATTTTCGATTGCGGCCCGGGAGAACTCTTCGTCATGAGAAACGTCGCCAATATGGTGCCGCCCTTCGAGCCCGACGGCCAGTTCCACGCCACATCCGCGGCAATTGAATATGCCGTGCAGGTTTTGAAGGTCAAAGACATCGTGGTCATGGGCCACGGTCGCTGCGGTGGTATTCAGGCCGCGCTCGACCCCAACTTCGAATCCCTGTCTCCGGGTGACTTCATCGGCAAATGGATGAACATGGTCAAGTCAGCTGCCGAGCAAATCCAGAGCAACGACGTGATGACCGCTTCCGAGCGCCAGACCGCGCTGGAGCGTGTGTCCATCCGCAATTCCATCAGCAACCTGCGCGCCTTCCCCTTCGTCAAGGCGCAGGAAGTGGCAGGCAAGGTCAAGCTGCATGGCGCCTGGTTCGATATTTCCACCGGCGAATTGTGGGTGATGGACGGCAAAACGGGCGACTTTCGCCGCCCGAATGCCTGATCAAGAAGATTGACGCTAACGTTATGCTAACGACGCCCTCACCACGCACCTGATGCGGGGTGACGGAAGAGACCTCTAGGCTTATTGGCCGTCGATAGCCTTGCCGATGTAAGCAATCGACTGCTGGTAAACGCTGGCCGCATTCCAGCCCTGAATGGCAGAGAAGTTCGTCTGACCCTGCTGATATCCCGCACCGCGCTGCCAGCCGTGGCCTACGAGGAAGTTCGCAGTGGATGCCAGAGCATCGGCGCGCGAGCCGACCAGATCGATACGACCGTCACGGTCGAAATCGACGCCGTAGCGCACGACGTTAAGCGGCAGGAACTGCGTCTGGCCGATTTCGCCATGGGCAGCGCCCTTGGCCGTGATGCTCAGATTGCCGCTTCCCACCAGCTTCAGGGCTGCGTAGAGCTGTTCGGTGAAGTAGTCCGAACGACGGCAGTCATAGGACAGCGTGGCGACGGCAGACAGCGTGTGCTGGTTGCCCATGAAGCCGCCGAAGCCTGTTTCCATGCCCCAGATGGCCAGAAGCGGACCAGCTGGCACGCCGTAAGCGCGCTCGATATTGGCAAACAGTGCTGCATTGTTCTTCTTCATGGCCTTGCCACGAGAAATGATAGCCTGACCGCCACGCTTCTGCATGAACTGGTCAAAGGAGAGTTTGAAGCTGTGCTGGCCACGGTCCGCACGGATCGTTGCCTGATTATAGGATACATTCGAGAAGGCACGGTCCAGAACGGAGGCGCTGACGCCACGACCAGCCGCTTCCTGCTTGAACGCGCCGACCCAGGCATTGAAGCCTGCCGATGTATTGCCGCATTGCGCCGCCAGAACCGGCGTCGCCGCCAGTGCCGCAACCATTACCACGCCAACGGAAAAAGCTTTCATTGCCCGCATCAGAATCTGCCTTCAATATTTTGGGATTATACCCAGCCCTGTCGCAACACCACAGAGAATTCGCCGAGTTTCAAATTGCCTAGCTATGTCATAACCGGCAAATAAACTGCCCGTGATAACAAAACACCAGAAAACCCGCCCATTCCAGCAGTGTAATGGACGGGTTATAGTTAATGTTTATTAAAAAACCGTATCAGGCTGCGGCCTTGCGCGGCTTGATCAGGCCACGATTGACGAGCAGCTCGGCAATCTGGATGGCGTTGAGGGCTGCACCCTTGCGAAGGTTGTCCGAGACGACCCAGATGTTGAGGCCATTTTCAACGGTTGCGTCCTCGCGGATACGCGAAATATAGGTCGCATCTTCGCCAGCGCACTCGACCGGTGTGATGTATCCGCCGTTTTCATGCTTGTCGATGACGAGGCAACCCGGTGCTTCGCGCAGGATATCGCGGGCTTGATCGGCAGTGATTTCGTTTTCGAATTCGATGTTGACCGACTCTGAGTGACCGATGAATACGGGAACGCGCACAGCGGTGCATGTGACCTTGATCTTCGGGTCGAGCAGCTTCTTGGTTTCGGCCAGAACCTTCCACTCTTCCTTCGTGTAACCGTCTTCCATGAACACATCGATGTGCGGAATGACGTTGAAGGCGATGCGCTTGGTGAACTTCTTGGCTTCGATCGGGTCTGCCACGAAAACCGCACGGGTCTGCTGGAACAGTTCGTCCATGCCTTCCTTGCCAGCACCGGAAACGGACTGGTAGGTTGAGACGACAACGCGCTTGATCTTTGCGAAATCATGCAGCGGCTTTAGGGCAACGACGAGCTGCGCCGTGGAGCAATTGGGGTTGGCAATGATGTTGCGCTTGGTAAAGCCTTCGATGGCATCGGCGTTGACTTCCGGCACGATCAAAGGAACGTCCTGATCGTAACGCCATGCGGACGAGTTATCGATAACGACGCAGCCCTGCGCGCCGATCTTTGGCGACCACTTCTTGGAGACATCGCCACCAGCCGACATCAGGCAAATATCCGTATCGGAGAAATCGTAATTCTCCAGATTGGAAACCTTCAGCGTGCGGTCGCCGTAAGAAACTTCCGTGCCCTGGCTGCGGGCAGAGGCCAGAGGAACGACTTCGTCTGCCGGAAACCCGCGCTCGGCGAGAATATTGAGCATTTCACGACCGACATTGCCGGTAGCGCCTGCGATTGCAACTTTGAAACCCATGATAAAGCTCTCTTTCTGCCTCTCCTCTTTTTGGTGAGGGGAACCCGCATAACTGCGGCTTCCTTCTTCCCCGACCAAACCGGGGAGAGAGCGGCGGGCCAGAGACGTTAGACGGTTTTAATCGTCGTTTTGGCCGTAATTCGGATGGAACCAGAAAAGCGCGACAGATCACCGGCAGGCTCTGCCGGATTGTGCATGACAACCATGTCGTGGACATGTCTGATCAAGATCGTGCTCCTTTTCGTGGCAAAGCTATTATGGTGTTTGTATTTTCTGTCAAGCGCAAACAGATGGCAATTCCGTTCGGACGCGGGCAAAGCCGCGCGGGAGCGCAAGATTTACGATGCTCAACATTAGACTAAAGTCATAAGCCGAAAGCATCGCTCTTCCTTTTGTTAATTTTCTGTCAATCTGTGGTCAGGTGCATCGCGCCGAAAGGGCAGCCTGGAGGAGAGTCGGGCTGCTGCGATGTGTCGTTTTGACATCTGTGGAGGACAGACAATGGCGAATGTAGCAACCGCGACAGCGGAGAAGGCCCGTCCCATGACGGGGGAAGAGAAGAAGGTGATTTTCGCCTCTTCTCTGGGAACAGTGTTCGAGTGGTACGACTTTTATCTTTACGGCTCGCTGGCCATCTATATCGGCGCGAACTTCTTCAGCCAGTATCCGGAAACGACGCGCAACATCTTCGCACTTCTGGCCTTTGCGGCAGGCTTTCTCGTCCGTCCTTTCGGCGCGCTGGTGTTCGGGCGTCTGGGCGACATCGTCGGACGTAAATACACCTTCCTTATCACCATTCTGATCATGGGTTTTTCGACCTTCGTCGTCGGCATTCTGCCAGGCGCGGCGCAGATCGGCATCGCAGCCCCCATCATCCTCATCATCCTGCGCATGCTTCAGGGCCTGGCGCTGGGCGGTGAATATGGCGGTGCGGCAACCTATGTGGCGGAACACGCACCCAATGGCCGCCGCGGTTATTACACCTCGTGGATTCAGACCACCGCAACGCTCGGTCTCTTCCTGTCCCTCGTCGTCATCCTAGGCGTCCAGTTTGCCGTCGGTCGTGAGGCCTTTGCCGATTGGGGCTGGCGCATTCCGTTCCTGCTGTCCGTCATTCTGCTCGGCGTGTCGGTCTGGATTCGTCTGAAGATGAACGAATCCCCTGCCTTCAAGAAGATGAAGGAAGAGGGCAAGACATCGAAAGCACCCCTCAGCGAAGCCTTCGGCCAGTGGAAGAACGCCAAGATCGCCATCATCGCCCTCGTCGGCGCCGTCATCGGTCAGGCCGTCGTCTGGTACACGGGTCAGTTCTATGCCCTGTTCTTCCTGCAAAGCATTCTGAAGGTAGACGGGCAGTCCGCCAATATCATGGTTGCCTGCGCCCTGCTTCTCGGCACCGGCTTCTTCGTTCTGTTCGGTTGGCTCTCCGACAAGATCGGTCGCAAGCCGATCATCATGGCAGGCCTCGTTCTGGCCATGCTGACCTACTTCCCGCTGTTCAAGGCACTGACATGGGCAGGTAACCCTGCACTCGCACAGGCTCAGGCCTCTGTTCGTGCGACCGTAACCGCTGCGCCTGGCGATTGCCGCTTCCAGTTCAACCCGACTGGCACGGCGAAATTCACCACGTCCTGCGATATTGCCACCTCGTTCCTCACCAGAAACTCGGTGCCATACGATGTGGTGAATGGTCCTGCGGGCCAGCCCGCAACGGTCAAGATCGGTGACAAGACGATCACTGGCTACGACGCCGTTGCAGCGGGTGCCAATGCCGCCGCCAATGACCGGACATTCCAGAAGCAGATCAACATCGCACTTCATGACAGCGGTTATCCGCTGGTGCGTGGTGCCGCACAGGTGCCGGCTGCCAAGCTCGACGCCTTCATTGCTGCAAACCCTGAACTCGGCCTCAATGCCGATGCGGTCCGCGCAACACCGGCAAAGACGGTGCCTGCCGATAAGCTGGTGGCAGACAAGCTGATGACACCTGCGGAACTGAACGGCGCAACAGATATGGCTGTCTACACCGTGGCTGGTGGCGGCGCCTTTGCCATGGTTGCCGATCCTGCTGCGGTCAACTGGATCGTCATCATCGCTGTTCTCACCGTCCTCGTCATCTACGTGACGATGGTCTACGGCCCGATTGCAGCATTGCTGGTCGAACTCTTCCCGACTCGCATCCGCTACTCCGGCATGTCCCTGCCCTACCACATCGGTAACGGCTGGTTCGGTGGCCTTCTGCCCGCGACCGCATTCGCCATGAGTGCCGCCAAGGGCGATATCTACTACGGCCTCTGGTACCCGATCGTCTTCGCAGGCATCACACTGGTCTTCGGCCTGCTGTTCCTGCCGGAAACCAAGGACCGTGATATCCACAAGATGGAATAGTCCTGATGGAATGAAGGCATGCCTTCGCCCTCAACGTCATCCCCGCGCTTGTCCCGAGGATGACGACAGAGGAAAAGCTTAATAATGAAAAACCCGGCGATGATCTCGCCGGGTTTTTTGTTGCTGAATCAGGCTGAAAGCTTTTGCAACTCGCCATTGACCAAATCCCGCCAGTCACGGTTCTGAACCAGCTCCGGCAAAAACAATCCCTCGACAGCGAAAAACGCCGCTGAAGGATCATTGCTGTCCAACCGCTTCGCCGCCGCCAGAATCTCATCACGGCGCGGGTCGTTCAAATCACCACGCTTGTGGATGGACGCAATCCAGAGCGCGACGACATAAGCGAATTCGGCAGCGTTACCGCCAGCTTTGAGGGTCTCAACTGCTGCTGCCAGAATGCGTTGCGGCAGTTTCTGGCTTGTATCCATGGCAATCTGTTCGTTGCGATGGGCAATGGTTGGGTTAGCGAAACGTTCGAGAAGCTGGTTTCTGTAAAATGGCAGATCGATGCCGGGGACTGGCTCCAGCGTTGCCGCAGCCGCCTGCATATGACGTTCGACGATTTGAACGAATTCCGGCACGGCCATGACGTCTCGAACGAATTCCAGATCATGCAGAATGCCCAGATGCGCAATCAGCGTGTGGGAGCCGTTGAGCAATCGCAGCTTCATGTCTTCGTAAGGGGCAACCGCCTGCGCAAACACCGCGCCTGCCGCCTCCCATTGAGGTCTGCCGGACACGAAATCATCCTCGATCACCCATTGCATGAAGGGTTCGGTGTCGAGCGCAAGACTGTCTTCCACACCCAGCACCTGCGCTGCGCGCGCGAGTGTTTCATCCGTCGCGGCGGGCACGATGCGATCTACCATGCTGCATGGGAACCTGCCCTCTTCTTCTATCCACCGCGCCAGCACGGCATCCCGCCGCCGCGCCATGTCCAGCACCAGACGGCGCACCACATGGCCATTGGATGGAAGATTATCGCAGCACAGAACCGTAAAAGGGGGAATGCCGCGCTCCCGGCGTCTAGCCAGCCCCTCCACCAGAAAACCGACGGCGCCGACAGGTGCCTGCGGGTTTGCAAGATCCGCAGCAATGGCCGGATGCTTGAAATCGAGGCCGCCCGTCACAGGATCGAGCCCATAGGCCTTTTCGCTCACCGTCAACGTCACAATGCGAATATCCGGGCTGGAGAGATAGTCGAGCACATCCTCCCGCCGGTCCGCTGCGCACAGCCAGTCAACCGTTGCGCCGATGACCTCGGCGCTGTCACCTTCAGCACTGCGCACCATGATGGAATAAAGCCCGTCCTGCTCAGCCAGCGCTTTTACCGGCTCCGCCGAGCGCAGATTGACGGCAACAATGCCCCAGGGGCCGAAACTCGTCTCGAGCGCCTTTTGTGTGTAGACCGCCTGATGGCACCGATGAAACGCGCCAAGCCCGATATGAACGATGCCCGGTTTCAGCGCCTTGCGATCGAAGGCTGGAACCGAGACGGCCGCAGGCAGGGCGGTGGAGTTGGAAAGTCTGTTCATGGCGTTATACTCGACCGAATTGGGGATGAAGAAGCGCGCGCTCGATGCCACGCAGTTCCGCCAGTCCTTTCAGCCGACCGATGGCTGGATAACCGGGCTGTGCGCCGCGGGAGAGATCATCGAGAATTTCCTGTCCGTGGTCCGGGCGCATGGCGATGCGGTGGTCTTCCCGACCCTCGGCACGCCTTCTCTTTTCCTCCTCCAGCAGCGCCGCAATGACGGCAACCATATCGGTTGCTCCCTCGAGATGTTCGTCCTCGAAGAAGGAGCATGGAACTGTGTCGGTATCGCGCGTGACATTGCGCAGATGCACGAAATGGATGCGATCGGCAAAGCGCTTGGCGATGGCAGGCAGGTCATTGTCCTTATGCGCGCCGAGCGAACCGGTGCACAGCGTCACGCCATTTACCCGGCTATCGACCTGACCCAACATATGCGCATAATCCGCCTCGGTGGAGAGAATGCGCGGCAGACCCAGGAGCGGCCAGGGCGGATCGTCACCATGGGCGCAGATATTGATACCCACCTCCTCGGCGACAGGCACGACCTCTGAGAGAAAATCCACCAGATTGGATTGCAGCCTTTTGCGATCGACACCCTGGTACGTTCTGAGCTTTTCCAGCAGCTGATCCAGCGTATAACCATCTGCGGAACCGGGAAGGCCAGCACCGATATTGAGGCCTAGCGCGATGATCTTGGTGTCCGGCATGTCGGAAAAACGCTTCGCAGCCTCCTCCACCAGCCAGCCCGGATAATCCGCCTTCGCTTCAGGCCGTTTCAGAATATGAATGTCGAAGGCGGCGAAATCGGTGAGATCGAAGCGCATGGCCTTGGCACCGTGGCGTGCTTCCGAACGCAGGTCGGTGCGCGTCCAGTCCAGAACCGGCATGAAATTGTAGCAGACCGTGCGAATGCCGCTTGCTGACAGCCGCCGCAGGCTTTCCTGCCAGTTGGCGATATGGGCCTTCCAGTCGCCGGTCTGGGTCTTGATATCTTCCGAGACCGGCACGCTTTCCACCACGTCCCAATAGAGACCACCGGCCCTGATCTCTTCATGCCGCTTGGCAATCTCCTCTACGGGCCAGACGGCACCGGTTGCGATGTGATGTAGCGCACTGACGATGCCTTCAGCCCCAGCTTGCGCTGCATCCCGCACCGTGACCTTATCCACCGGCCCAAACCAGCGCCATGTATGCTTCATTGTCTTGTCCTTCAGATATCAGTTAGAGCCGCCAAAGGTGATCTGCACCTTGCAGGCAACGGAACGGTCACCGGCCTGTTCGAAAGCCTCCACGGCCTGTTCAAGCGGAAATTCGTGGGAGATGATCGGGCGCACATCGATGGTGCGCGACGCGATGAGTTTGACGGCCTGCGCAAATTCCTGATCGAAACGCTGCGAGCCGCGCCAGACGATTTCCTTACCGACCAGCGCATTGAGCGGGATCGTGATATCTCCCGTCACGCCCACCTGAACGATGGTGCCGCGTGGCTTGACGGCGGCAAAGGCAGCGCGCAGCGCGGGTCCTGCGGCTGAACAATCGAACACGACGTCGAAGACGCCTTTTCCTTCCTGATAGGGCGCAAGCCCCTGCGGATCGTTCAGAACATTGACGGTGCGGCTCGCACCCATGGCAGGCGCGCGGGAAAGCGCCGCATCGGCAAGATCGGTCACGACGATCTCTTGAGCACCGGCATGGCGCGCAGCCGCCACCGTCAACAGTCCGATGGGACCGGCACCGGTAACCAGCACCCGCCGTCCAGTCAGATCACCCGCTTGGGCCACCGCATGCAGGCAGACGGCCAGCGGCTCGGCGCAGGCTGCTTCAGCGGGCGTTGAGTTGCCATCAAAAGCGAAGCATTGTTTGGCGGGCACCACCAGCCAGTCGCGGAACATGCCTTGCTCGTGCGGAAGGCGCATGGCGCTGCCCATGAAGCGCATGTCGAGGCAGTGGATAGGCTGGCCGACCTTGCAATAATGGCACGTGCCGCAGGGTTGCGACGGGTTAACCGCCACCAGCGCGCCGATGGCAAGGCCACTGACGCCCTCACCCAGCGATTCGATATAGCCTGACGCTTCATGTCCTGAAATGATCGGCTCGCGCACCTGAATGGGGCCGAAACCGCCGTCCTGATAATAATGCAGATCCGATCCGCAAATGCCACCTGATGCCATGCGCAGCAGCACTTCCCCGGCACCGGTCTGCCGCAGAGCCTGTGTTTCGACCTTGATATCCTGTTTGCCGTAAAGACGCGCGACGCGGGTCAACATGCACTTTGCTTTCCTGTGTGTGGACGGAGAAACCCGCGCGATGAATCGCGCGGGCGTCGCTTTTTAGCGGATCAGCCCCATTTCCGTTGGCAACCACAATGTGATGGCGGGAATGAAGGTGATGAGGATGAGCGCCACGAAAAGTGGCACCAACCATGGCAGAATGGCCATCGTCGTGCGTTCCACCGACAATCGTGCCACCCGTGACAGGACGAACAGCACCATGCCCAACGGCGGATGCAGGAGGCCGATCATCAGGTTCAGCGTCATGATGAGGCCGAAATGCACGGGATCGATATCGAACTGCAGCACAAGCGGCAGAAGGATCGGCACCAGAATGGTGATCGCCGCAATCGTATCCAGGAAGCAGCCGACAAACAGCATCAGCAGATTGACCAGCACGAGGAATATCCACTTGCTGTCCGTCAGTGTCAGAATGGCGCTGGACAGCACCTGCGCCGCCTGACTGACCGTCAAAAGCCAGGCAAAGACCGAAGCCGCCGCCACGATGAAGAGAACCGAAGCGGTAGTCTCGATCGTATCGAAGGTGGCTTTTGCCAGCGTCTTGAACGTCATGGTGCGATAGCGCACAAGGCCGAGGAACAGGGACCAGAGAACGGCTGCGACTGCGGCTTCCGTCGGTGTGAACCAGCCCATGGTCATGCCGCCGATCAGAATGACCGGGGTCATCAACGCCATGACGGCGGAGAAGTCGAAATACCAGTCACAGGCAATCAGCACCGCAAGCACGATGACGATGGCAAGGTTGAGTGACATGCCGAACATCGTCAGCAGATAGATGCTGATCGGCACCAGCATGACGACGATAACTTCCAACGAAGCGCCGAAGATGGTGCGCAGGCTGAAAGGCGTGTCCGAGCCCCAGTTCTTGACATAGGCGAAGGCGGCGACGGTAATCATCATCAACAGCGTCATGACGACGCCAGGAACGATGCCCGCCATGAACAGCGCGCCGATGGAGACATTCGCCATCATGCCATAGATCACGAATGGCAAAGATGGCGGAAAGATCGGGCCCAGCGTGGCCGAGGCGGCGGTGACGCCAACGGCAGCCTCCACCGGATAACCATGGTCCTTCATGGCCTTGATTTCGATGGTGCCGATACCGGCCGCATCTGCCAGTGCGGTGCCTGACATGCCGGAAAAGATCACCGAGCCGATGATGTTGACCTGCGCCAGACCACCCTTCATCCAGCCAACGAGGGCAACCGCGAAGGAATAGATACGGCCCGTGACGCCCGCCACATTCATGAGATTGCCGGCCAGAATGAAGAAGGGCACCGCCAGCAGCGGAAAGCTTTCCACACCGGCGATCAAACGCTGCGCGGCGATGATATCAGGGGCGACATTGTAGGAGACGATGTAAAGCAACGAAGACACCGCCATGGAGATGGCAACGGGCAGGCCGATAAGCATCAGAAGAAGGAATGAACCGATCAGAACCAGCATGTCACAGCTCCTCCACGTTCTGGAATTCTTCAGGTCGTTCCAGCACGGAATAACCGCGCCGCAGATTGGCGACGAAGACCTGAATGGACCGCAGGAACATCAAAACGAAAGCGGCAAACACCGTGTAAAAAACGATGCCGCGCGGCAGCGCCACCGTCACCATTTCCTCATCGGCAACGATTTCCAGATAGCGCCACATCAGCCATGATCCGTAGGCAAAGAAGCCGATGCGCAGCACATCGACGGTCAGCGACATGACCCGCGTCAGATGCGCCGGAAGATAATGGTAAAGCACATCCACCTGAATATGGCGCGACATGCGCACGCACATGACCGAGCCCAGGAAAACAACGCCGATCAGGCAGTTGACGGCGATTTCTTCCGTCCAGGCGTAGCTGTCGTTCAGCACATAGCGGGTGAAGAATTGCAAAAACACGCAGCCCGTCATGCCCCAGAACAGGCCAAGCGTGACCCAGTCTTCAAAGGCATAGACGGATAGATCGGCATCGGGCGGCGCTTCATCGAATGTATGGGCGAGTTCCTCAGGTGTCACCTGAGTATGAGTTTCCTGCGACATTGAATTGTCCCTGCTGAGAAGGAAGGGCGGCGCGGCCCGTAAACCGCGCCGGACGCGGCTTTACTGGATGGCGCGAATGGCTTCCCAGTCGGCCTTGTCGTAACCGAAGTCCTCGAACTTCACCTTCTCGAGCACGTTCTTCTCAAAATCGGCCTTGTCGACCTCCGTCACCGACAGGCCTCGGGCCTTGAAATCATCGACCAGCTTTTTCTCACGCTCTTCGATGATCTTGGTCGTCTTGGTCGCCGCTTCCTGCATGACATCAACGAAGATTTTCTTGTCTTTATCCGAGAGGCTTGCCCAGCGGCTCTTGGAAATCACCGTGTTGAGGTGATCGACAATATGGCCGGTGAGAACGATGTTCTTCTGCACTTCGAAGAACTTTTTCGCCTCGATGGTCGTCAGCGGGTTTTCCTGCGCATCGACCGTGCCGTTCTGAAGCGCCAGATAGACCTCGGCAAAAGCAATCGGCGTGGTGTTGGCACCGCAGGCGCGTGGCATGGCGAGATAGGCAGGAACATCGGGAACGCGCATCTTCACGCCTGCCAGATCACCGCAGGTGGCAATCGGCTTGTTGGCGGTGGTGTGGCGCGTGCCGTAATAGCTGACGGCGGCAATCACGTTGCCGGTCTTGTCCTGATATCCCTTTGCGAGCCGCTTGAAGATATCGCTTTTGGTATAGGCGATCAGGTGCTCAGGATTGCGGAAGATGTAAGGAAAATAGGTCACGCCGATAGGCTTGTAGTCACGGGCGGCGAAGCTGGAGCCGGAAATGATCATATCGACCGTGCCGAGCTTCAGACCCTGATTGATATCGACTTCCTTGCCGAGCTGCGAAGCCGGGAAAACATCGATCTTGTAGCGTCCATCCGTGCGCTTTTCGATTTCTTTTGCAGCCCAGACGGATTCGGTGTGGAACGGCTCAGTGGTTTCATAGACATGCGCCCATTTCAGCGCCGTCTGTGCCTGCGCGGCGCAGGCGGATGCCAGTGCTATGGCCGTTGCGCCCAGCAATGCGTATAATTTCAATGTCATCGTTTTCCCTCCCGGATTGATGTCATATGTCTGTTTTCCGGCACCGCCCTCTCTCCTGACGGCACCATCTTTTTCTTACGGCTCCTCTCCGAAGCTTTCAGAAAATCTCTTCTGCGACAGCGTCAGATGACGGCGCATCGCATCACGCGCGCCAGCGCCATCATGGGCCGCAATGGCATCACGGATGATGCGGTGTTCTTCCAGCGCCAGCCGCCATGTGTGCGGGCCTTCGAAATGGCTGGCCAGTCGCTCGAAATAGGGCGTAATGCGCCGGTCGAAGATTTGGCCGGTCAGGCGGTGCAGTGTAACATTGCCGATGATGTCGGTAATCGCGGTGTGAAAGGCGCGGTCCTGAACCAGCATATCGACCGGATCGCCAATCGCCTTCTCCATCTGCCCCAGACATTCATCCAGACGCGCAACGCCTGCTGGTGTTGCCACGCGGGCAGCTTCCTCGGCAATCGCGCTTTCGATGATGCTGCGGGCCTGCAGAATTTCGAACGGGCTGTCGTTTTCATCGACAGGCAGAACAGTGGATGACTGGCTGGGGCGCTGGCTGACATAGACGCCCGATCCAACGCGGATCTGAATATGGCCTTCCACCTCCAGAACGATCAGCGCTTCACGGATGGTAGGGCGAGACACGGCAAACCGTTCGGCAAGATCACGCTCAGCCGGAAGTTTTGCACCCGGCGCCAGCTCTCCCGACTCGATGAGTGCACGAATCTGGTCCGCGACCTGCCTGTGCAGGCGGCGCGGCTCCAATGCCACGAACATGAAATCCTCCCGCGATTCCATCTGGTAAAATGGTCTTACCAATTGCAACCCAGTAAAGACGAGATTTCATCAAAGTCAATTGCTGATTTATCGATTGTTAATATTTGCGGGCACGCGGGTACCACGCCGTGCGCCATTCAGTGCAAGGTCTTTTAGGCGATATCTGTGCCATAATCAGTGTGGCACGCCAGGTTCCGTCGCCCCAACGGCTAAGCGCTCACAGATGACGATAAGCGCGTTTGAAATAGATCAGAGCCTCTTCACCGCCATTGATGACGGTATCCAGCACATCGCAGATCAGAATGTCATGGGTGCCGCCATCATGAATGGTGCGAATGCGGCAATCGAAAGAGGCAAGCGCCCCGACGAGCAGTGGCGCACCGGTCTCGCGCGTCGTCCATTCGCCCGCCGCAAACCGCGCATCAATAGGGGTTTTACCGCCGAACAGACTGCTCAAATTTTCCTGATCGGCAGCCAGCGTGTTGATGCAGACGACGCCGTTGGACACCACATATTTATAGGCCGAGGAATTGCGGTTGAGGCAGACGAGCAAGGTCGGCGGATTGTCCGAAACGCTGCAGACCGCGGTTGCCGCAAAACCGGCCTTGCCTTCCGGCCCATCGGTGGTGACGATGTTGACGGCACCAGCCAGTTGCGACATGGCGTTGCGGTAATCCAGGCCGCGTTGTTCCGCAGTCTTCGTCTCCATGACGGCTTCCTCTTTGAGAGACAATGTCTGCATCTAACCCACCTTTCCTAAAACTTCATCAAGCCAGTACGCAGGCGTCTTCGAACGGCAAACGCGGCAGACGGCCAAACAGCTTCGATGGATCGCCATAGCCAAGATTGATCAGGAAATTGGATTTCCATGTCGTGCCGGCAAAAAACGCTTCGTCCACTTTGGGCTTGTCGAAACCCGACATCGCACCCGTATCCAGCCCCAGCGACCGTGCAGCCAGAATGAGATAACCAGCCTGAAGCGTGGCGTTGCGGAACGCAGTTTCTTCCGCCACCGCCGGGCTGGAGGTGAACCACGATCTGGCATCCGCATGCGGAAACAGGGCCGGAAGCTTTTCGTAGAATTCGCTGTCGATGGCGGCGATGACGGTCACGGGTGCGGCCATGGTCTTTTCGAGATTGCCTGACGACAGCGACGGTTTCAGCTTTTCCTTGCCCTCGGGCGAGCGCACGAACACGAAGCGCGCCGGGCAGCAATTGGCCGATGTCGGGCCCATCTTGGTCAGATCGTAAACTTCGCGCAGCAGCGCATCGCTAACCGGCTTGTCCAGCCAGCCATTGTGAGTGCGTGCTTCCGTAAACAAAGTGGCCAGCGCCTGATGATCCAATGTCATGAAAAAATCCTCGCTCTATATCGATGCCGGGGCGAGCAGAAATTTCTCCAGCCCCGCGTTAAAACCAGCAACGTCGGTAATATTCACCGCATGCGCGCCCTCATCGAACACGACAAGCTCCGCATTTGGCAAGCCCTCGGCCAGCCGTAAAGAGCGCGTGTAAGGCACCAGCAGATCGTCTTTTGCGGCGATGACGAGGGTCCTGTTTTCGATTTCTGCCAGCCTCTCATCGACATCAAACGCCCTCAATGCCGCGATCCGGCGCAGCACATTGTCCCTGCCCTGAAAATGCGCGACGCCATGCGCATCGTCTTTGGCCAGCCGTTCCGCATTTTCCGACATCCACACCGCCGGATAGAGAAACACCGGCTGGGCTTTCACGAAAGCTTCCACGCCGGAATTTTCCAGCAGCGAAATGCGGGTGTCGAAACAGCGCCCGGAATGGGCATCCGCCCTGCTCCAGGCGTTGATCAGCACCAGACGGTCGATCAGACCGGGCTTGCGAAGCGCGATATCGAGCCCGATCAGACCGCCCAGCGCATGGCCCATGAAGTGAAATTTATCGAGGTTCAGCTCGCTGGCAATCTCCAGCACATCATCCGCCATGGCGGAAATGCCGCCATTCTGCGGCACCTCCCCACCGGTTCGCCCCGTGCCGCGATGATCATAGATGACGACCCGGAAATGCTGTTGCAGCATCTCCATCTGCGGCGCCCAATAGCTGCCCGATCCGCCAAGACCCGACGACAGAAGAAAGGTGGGTGCGTCCGGCTCTTTTCGGCCCTGAACCTCGAAATACATCGTCACCGATCCCGCCGTCCCTTATTTGCCGATATGGGCGACAGTTGCGATTTCGATCAGCGCATCCGGCTTCACCAATCCGCACTGGATGCAATAACGTGCTGGTTTGTCGCCCGGAAAATACTCCGCATAGACCTTGTTCACGGCCTGATAATTGGCCCAGTCGGTAATGAAGATGTGGTTCATGGTCACGTCTTCCATTGTCCCGCCAGCGGTCTCGATCACAGACTTGATGGTTTCCAGCACGTGCCGGGTCTGGGCCGCGGCATCGCCCACATGGACGACATCATTGTTCTTGTCGAAGGGCAGCGTGCCCGACACATAGACGACACCATCCGCCAGCGTTCCCGGCGAAAAGGGTGCGATTGGCTTGGATGTACCCTCAGGGACGATAATGGTCTTCGGCATGGTCTGTTCTCCTCTTATAGCGTTGGTCAGTCTTCTATGGGTGCGGCCTGCGAGATGACGGCGCAGAAATCATTGACGGTCGCCACCCAGCCGAAGAATTTCTCGACATTGTAGACGGTCGCCTGCTGGATAAAATCCGGGCCCAGATGGTGGGTCGCGTCTTCCAGCATCACGCCGAAATATTCGAGGTGGAAGGCATCGCGCAGCGAGCTTTCGACGCAGACATTGGTGGCGATACCGACGAAGACGAGGTTTCGAATGCCCCTCGCCCGCAACACGCTGTCCATATTGGTGTTGAAGAAACCGCTATAACGGGTCTTCGGCACCAGAATATCGCCCGGCTGCGGCTGGAGTTCATCGACAATGGCGTAATCCCATGTGCCCTTGGCCAGCAATTTGCCCTGCAGATCGGGCCGCGCCCGCATGGTTTTCAGCGCATTGGACTTATGCCAGTTGGGAGAGCCGGGACCACCCGCCTCCACATAATCGCTGTCCCAGCCATTCTGGAAATAGATGACCTGCACACCTGCCGCGCGAGCGGCATTCAGAGTCTTGCCGATATTGGCGATGGTCGATTTTGCGCCCGATATGTCGAAGCCTGCGAGATCGACATAACCGCCTTCGGTGGAATAGGCGTTCTGCATATCAACCACCACGACGGCAGTTTCGCTTGGTTTCAGCGAAATCGGTTCAGGTCGTGCAGGCAGGGTAACGCTCTCGGAACGGCTTTTGGGTGGATGATAGCCAGCAACAACGGCGTCCGTCATTCTGCGGCCTCCAGAGCAGCCGTCACATGCTTGCGGCTTTTCATCAATGGCTGCACATATTTCCCGAACTTCTCGACGCCTTCCACGAAATCGTCAAAGGTCAGCATTACGCCGCCTGTGCCCGGCACCTCGCTCATCTCATCCAGCATGGCCGCGACCTCTTCATAGGAGCCGATGAGCGTGCCCATGTTGATGTTGACGGCAGAGACCGGGTTGGACATGTGCCGAACATTGGTGTCCGAGCCCGACTTCGTATCCACGGAGCTTTGCAAGCCGAGCCACTTGATGGCGTCCTGATCCGCGCCCGCCTTGTAATGCTCCCATTTGGCCCAGGCATCCTCGGATTTTTCTTCTGCCAGCACCATGGTCAGCACCACAGAGCGCACATCGCGGCCCGTCTTTTCGGTCGCGGCCATGAGGCGCGTATTCGTGGGAGCAAAGGCCGTGGGCGTGTTGACGCCAACGCCAAAGCAGAAGCTGTAATCCGCAAACTTGGCGGAAAAGTCCATGCCCTTGTCGGACGAACCGGCGCAGATGAGTTTCACATCCCCTTCCGGCACCGGCTTCATCCGGCAATCATCCATGGTGAAATATTTGCCCTTGAGATCTGACTGGCCGGTCGTCAGCAGGTCCTGAAGCACGGTGGTATATTCGCTGAGATATTCGTAGCGATCACCAAAATAGTCGTCGCCGGGCCAAAGACCCATCTGGCTATATTCCGGCCGCTGCCAGCCGGTGATGAGGTTGATGCCGAAACGACCGCCAGAAATGGAATCGATGGTCGTTGCCATGCGCGCAACGATGGCCGGAGGCATGACCAGCGTTGCCGTCGTGCCGAAAAGCTTGATCTTGGAGGTCACGGCAGCAAGCCCTGCCATCAGCGTGAAGGATTCCAGATTGTAGTCCCAGAATTCCGTCTTGCCGCCAAAGCCGCGCAGCTTGATCATCGATAGCGCAAAATCGAAGCCGTATTTTTCCGCCGCCAGCGTGATCTGCTTGTTCA
Source organism: Hyphomicrobiales bacterium (assembly GCA_900473205.1). GTDB lineage: Bacteria > Pseudomonadota > Alphaproteobacteria > Rhizobiales > Rhizobiaceae > Agrobacterium. The sequence goes on along the minus strand of UCLB01000007.1, from coordinate 395,937 downwards.
GTTCGAAGCTTGGCTTGTATTGCGGCGCGTTCTCCGAAAGCAGCCAGCCATTGTTTCCAATCGGAATGAAAACACCGATTTCCATTTGCATCCTCCAGTTCCTGTTCCCGTGTTGAACTTTTGAAAGATAAAATGCAGGTTCCGTGCCAGTCTCTGATGCCTAGTAAAAACAATGATTTATAAGGTAGCTGAAATGCTGCGTTTATCAAATGATAAATTTTTTACCGTTTGATAAAAATACTGCTCATTAAATCGGCAGCTGTTTTTCGGAAATTCAGAGAAATTTTTGGGCGTATATCACCCTCAAAATGCATCATGGCGAACGGTTGCTGCACCGTCCGCCATGAGAAAACTCAGCCACTTATTTTAGTCGCCTCAGTCCATCTGCACATTCGCGTCTTTGACGACCGGTCCCCATTTGGCAATTTCCTGCGCCACATGGGTTTTCAGCTCGTCCGGTGACGAGCCAACGATCTTGGCGCTGAAGTCAGCCATGCGCGCAGCGACGCCGGGATCGGCAAGCGCCTTTTTCGCGGCCGCATTGAGCTTATCGACCGCTTCCGGCGGGGTTCCGGCTGGCGCAAACAAAGCGTTCCAGGTGTAGGTTTCATAACCCGGCACCGTTTCTGCAATCGTCGGAACATCCGGGAAAGACGAAGCCCGCTCCGCCGTCGTGACACCCAGCGCGCGCAGAGTGCCGGATTTCATGTGTCCTGAAGACGATGGCAAATTATCGAACATGATTGACACCTGATTGCCCAGAAGATCGTTCAGCGCAGGCCCGGAGCCCTTATAGGGCACATGCTGCATGCTGACGCCCGTCATCGCCTTGAAGAGTTCACCAGAAAGATGGAGCGGCGTTCCGTTGCCGGAGGACGCATAGGCATATTTGTCCGGATTTGCCTTCAGAAGGGCAACGAGTTCCGCAACATTATTGACCTTCAGCTGCGGGTTGACCACCAGCACATTGGGCACGACGACCAGCAGCGAAATCGGCGCAAAATCCTTTTCAGGGTCATAGGGCTTGGTCTTGAGGATCAGCGGGTTGAGCGCATGGGTGGCGACCGTTCCCATCAAGACCGTGTAACCATCGGGTTCTGCCCGCGCGACACGGTCTGCGCCAAGATTGCCGCCTGCGCCCGCCACATTTTCAACGACGACCTGCTGGCCGAGTTCATCACCCATTTTCTGTGCGATGACGCGGGCAACCACATCCGTGGACCCACCGGCGGCGAAGGGTACGACCAGCGTGATCGTTCGATCCGGGAAAGTCTGTGCCTGCCCTGTGCTGCTAAACGAAAGAAAGGACAGTGCAGATGCGGCGAGCGCCAGAGCAGCACGCCGTTTGAAAAGCGAATGTGTCATTGAACCTCCTGTGGAGTGGCCTCCCCGCCACCGTAACAGTGTAGCTCAACAGCGCTTGAGAGCAAGTCACGCGAAAGTCTATGCCTTCGCGCACTGGTATCAGGCCATCGTACGCTTTGCATGGGCATGCACTGCGCGGAATGCGGATTCGGCACCGGCAATGACCCGGCCTTCTTCCGCTTCGCTCAATTCGATGGCGTCGAGCGCGGCCACGAATGTGCGCCAATGCAAGCCGCGTCCTTCAGGTGCACCGGCCAGATGGCGGGCGCCGAATGTCTCGCCAAGACCGATTTTCGCGGCATCCTTCAAAAGAAAGGCAGCGCCTAGGTTCGAACCTTCCACGACATAAAGCCAGCCCAGAGCCTCTGGCAGATCGAAAGCGGCATCATTCTGTCTGAAGCGGGCATCTGTGCTCTCAGGTGTCGAAATCTCCAGATCGGCGAGATCCTGCTCGATGAAGCCAAGTCGGCGGCGGCCCTTCAGGTCGGGAAGAAGTCCGTCCAGAGTTTGGTTAAAAAAGAAGACATCGAGGTCTTTGTGAAACAGATATTGTGTCTGTACGAATTTGCCGAAGTTCTCGCGGCTTTCGAAAGGTTTTGCGGACATGATGAAACCGTCAAGCACTTCATGGGCTTCACGCGTTGCTGCTTTCAGACGTTTTGTCCGGCTTGGTTCAAGCTCGGGTGTCTGAATGGCCAGTTCTGCAGCAGTCATGTCTTGATCCTTTTCTCATCGCTCCAGCGCACATAAAAATCTTTCCTTTCAGAGTCAAATTTTATCGGCGCGATCTGGTCTTTAAATACATGCTTTTCATGAGCAAAGGGAATGACTGCTCGAAGATGGTGGCGATAGCCGTGTTCTCAGCAGGGCCATCAGCATGGGTTTGATCGAAAATTGCTTCGCCCGCGATTTCTCGGTGAGGCTGCGCAGATATCCTCCTGCCGATTGAATGACGCTGGAACGCTCCAAAATACACGCTATAATTGCACCCGTATTCTGTGATCCCATCGCTTTCTCCGCCTCATCATAAGCGGACTGGCTGATGGAGAGCATGGTTTTGACCACACTGGTGGCCTGTTTCAGGTCGTTCCAGCTCCTCACGGTGCCATTTGGGCCGTAGAAAGCGATCTCCGGGCAGGCCTTCAGCAGCGTTTGAAGATCGAAACCTTCACCTCTGGCTGGTTTGGTCACGTCGATCTGATTGTTTCCCGCATTCCACTTTTCCAAAGCCGCCTGCCTCTCCAATTGCTCGGCAGTCGCGTGGCTTTCCTCGTTATCCACATGTTGCACTTCAATAATGGATTCGGATTCTGAACTCTGTATAAGCCGCTCATTTTGATAGGCATTGGCGCTTATTTTTTGTTTTTCTACGTGTTTTTCCAACTGGTTAGCCATCTCCTCGCGCAAATGGCTCAAATCTTCCAGCACCAGTGCCAGATAAGGAGCCTTGGATTTGCGATCGAGCGCGGAAGTGACGACGAGATATTGCTGGCGATAGCGATCCCAATCACCCTCGATGCCATCGGCAATGGCGATCTCACCGAACTTGATGATGTCGCGACGGCAAAGGCTGATCTTTTCGCGCAGTCTTTGGAGCTGCAAACGCTCTTCGACGACCTGTTGGGCAATCGACTGGATTTCATCCGCACGCGCAATCAGGGGAGCGAGCGAAAATCCATAGGCATCGCTAATGCCACCGCTTCGGTCTTTGCGGGCATAGCGTTTTCCGTTGGGACTGTCCTTGCGCAGAATGAGGCCGGCTTCGACAAGTGCCGCGAGATGACGGCGCAAAGTTTGTTCCGGCATACCGTGGGCGCGAAGAGAAAGCTGCTGGTTAGATGGAAACACCACCAGGCCGTTTTCCTCAGACAGTTCCGCTTTTGGGTAGAAACTGATCAGCGCGTTGAGCACAGCCAGCGATCTGTCGGAAATACCGAGCAGAGGACGGGCTTCGCACGTGGCGCGAAACAGTTTCCATTTATCGATCGACCGCGCAGGATCGATGTCTCTCGACGCGAACTGGCTTGCGAGAAGGCCAACAGAAACCCCTCGCCGCCCGAAAGGCGTCGTTACAATATCGCTATTCATGTCTTTCACCTTCAAAAAGGCAAAAGAAAATCGCTCACCGAGGAAATATCGATGCCAAGACTCTTGACTATGATTCGCGGAAATGAGATTCTTTGGGTGCTTAGATCAAAGAAAGGCTTCCGTGCGGCAACGTTCGGGGGCTTTTTTCTTTTGTGCTTGCTGCTCCTGTTAGTGGTTCAATCGAAATGGCTGCTTACTGTCTGGAGCGATGCTCTTCGAACAGTGATTGCAGATGCTCAAGAACGAAGGCCGCGAATTCTGGCGCTTGCCTACGATCGATGGAAATATCGAGACGATTGTCGGTCTCAACGATCTTTGCGAGTTTCTGACCGCTCTCAGTCGACAGAACGCCGGTCTTCTTCGGCTCTGCCTTGGGCTTCAGAAACTCGAGAATGGATTTAAACTTCTCTTCAGAAGGAAGCCGAGCAACGGTCTCGTCGCGCAGATAGGCGCGTGCAGCCTCGTTCACCTTCGAAGAGGAAAGCTGTTCAGCCAGATCCATCCAGTTGCGCCGTCCGACACCAGGTGCAGGGCCGATGCTGTCGACGATATCATCAGGTATGCGACCGACAACCGAGAGCATGTTGGACAAATCGCCCTTGTAGAGAGACATGGCCGCCATGATGGTTTCACGGGTAAAGCGCATCTGAAGTTTCTGGGCAAAGCGCGCCTTCTCGATATAGCTCAGGTCACGACGTTCGTTGTTTTCCTGGCCCTGTGCGACAACCAGCTGCTCATCCGTCAGGTTACGAACAACGGCGCGAACAGGAATACCGATCTCAGCGACGGCCCGCAGACGGCGATGACCGAAGGCGACCTGATAACGACCGGCATGCTCAGGGTGGGGACGAACGAGAATTGGAACCTGCTGACCCTGCTCACGAATGGCTTCCACCAGACCGACATCAGCCTCGATGGAGGAGGGCATACGGTCAGGGATAAAGGATGGATCGACATCAGCAGGATCAAGCGCAACGATGGTCAGGCCTTCGGCAAGCTTCTTCTCGATCTCTTCGGCGCGTTTGGAGCGCTCTGAAACCTCGTTCAGCGATTGACCGATCATACCAACGGGAGAATTCACGACATCCGTGACCAACTCCGGCGAACCGAGGATTGGACGGATACGTGGACGTGCGCGCTCAACAGGCGCTTCCGTATTCTCGTTGGACTTACCGCCCAGATTGGCGAAGATTTCTTTTCTGCTCATGCGGCCCTACCCCAGGCTTTCTTGATCAAGCCTTCAATTTCGGCATTTACATTGGTCATGGATTCCAGCGCGCGGTCATAGGTCGACCGGGTGAACTGCGTGCGCTCCACCTCGAACAAGGTCTGGTTCGTCAGCCCGGCATCGGAAACGGCGGTGGTTTTGAGCATGGGATGGTTCAACACATGCTCCCCGAAGATCGAGCGCAAAAACGCGACCATCTGGTTCTGCGGTCCGTCGCTGGGTTCAAAGCGGGTCACGAGATAACGCATCCAGTGATAATCCGAACGCGCACCGGCTCTGCCGATTTCGGCCAGGAGATCACCGGTCATTGCCAGAAACTGGTTCATGGACATGACGTCCAGCATCTGCGGATGAACCGTCACCAGAACCGATGTAGCAGCCGTCAAAGCCGACAGCGTCAGATAACCGAGCTGCGGCGGGCAATCGATAACGACCACGTCATAAAAGTTTTGCGCTTGGGCGATAGCTTGGCCAATACGGGCGAAGAACAATGTGTCCCCCGGCGCGCGGCGCATTAGAGCCCTTGGCGTATCATGCTCGAATTCCATCAGTTCCAGATTACCGGGAATGATGTGGAGATCGGGAATGTAGGTTCCACGAACGATCTCGGCGATAGGGCGCTGCTCGCTATCATAACGAATGGCGCCGTAGAGCGTTTCATTCGGCCCGACATCGAGTTCGGGCTGATGACCGAAGAGCGCCGACAAACTGGCCTGCGGATCAAGATCGATGGCAAGCACGCGATAACCGCGCAGCGCCAAATATTGTGCAAGATGCGCCGATGTCGTGGTCTTGCCGGAGCCGCCCTTGAAATTCATCACAGCGATGACCTGCAAATCTTCACCTTCACGACGATGCGGAAGATAGCGACGCGTGCCGCGTGCGCCCTGATCGAGGAACTTGCGGATATCGTGAATGTCTTCGACGGAATAGCTGCGCCGTCCACCGCTCTGGGACGCGCTGAGGTCCGGCTGCTCGGCAGCGATCTGGCGAAGATAGGCTTCACCGATACCGATAAGCTTGGCCGTTTCGGACGGCGAAAAATTCCGCATGCTTTTTTCCGCAAGCGGTGCGAATGTATTTGCGTTGTGCGCTTGCAGCTGCGCGGACAGCGCGGCCGAATGCTGTAGGATAAGGCCCGTCAAATCGGGTGCCTTGTCAGCAGATTTCAGATCGGCGCTTTGTGTCATATCTCATCTTTTCCACTTGTTGGATCAGTTGCGTTTTTTTCCGCTGAAATCGGTTTTTTCCGCAACTGAGATATAAGCGCCGATTCTCTTTTTGGTGCAATAGCCATTCGTCCTGCCTAAACATGAATCTTTTCAGCCGGCTAAGAGTCATTTTTGATGTTGGAGATTGAAATATCTCAGCGTTTTTCATCTCAACCTCATCAGGAACGTATCGAGTTAGCCGCGGCTAACTCCCTGTCAGCGGCGATCCAGCTGTCACTTCTTCGACGTCGGAACCTAGTAGGCTTCATTGAATTGATGTTTGCCTTTGAAGCTCTTTTCGGGTCTTCTGCGCGGCGCATGAATGAAGAGGAGATTCTAAGTGATCTATGATGTCGCTGTCGTCGGCTCCGGGTTTTCCGCAATCAGTCTCGTCACCAATCTTCTCCAGTTGCTTCCTGCCACGGCGTCAATTGCGATTGTGGGTGACGACTCTGCTTTTGGGCGCGGTACCGCTTATCGAACGGAGTTACATCTCCATCGCCTCAATGTGCCAGCTGCGCGCATGAGTGCCTTTACGGACAAGCCGAATGATTTTCTGGAGTGGCTGACGAAGAGAGGGCGCACCGTCGATGGGAGCAGCTTTGCTTCGCGAAATGACTACGGTCTTTATCTGAGGGACACACTGGCGTCCCTGTTGAGAAGCAAGCAGCAGCGGGCGCGGGTGGATTTCATCAAGGCCAAAGCCGTGTCCTGTTTGTCGCATAGTGATGAGGGATCGGTTTTCAAACTGGGTGACGGTCGCGAGTTTCGAGCGCTCAATGTTGCGCTGTGTCTTGGTGTTGGCACCGCAAGTTTGCCGCGGCTAACTTCCGATGCGGATATTGCGCTGCTGCGGCGTGTGGTTCGAAATCCATGGCGGCTGGGTTGGCTGTCGCGGGTGAAGCCTGACGATACTATCGCCATCCTCGGGTCAGGACTGACGATGATCGACCAGGTCCTGTCCTTGCGCAACAAAGGACACCGCGGCAAAATCCATGTCCTGTCCCGGCGTGGGCTCGTGCCGCATTCGCATAGCACCGTTCCCGTTCCACCCGTTGAACCTTCCATCGATATATCGCGGCTTGAGGTCAGCCAAATCCTGGCCGGGCTCAAGGCGCAGGTGAGGGGAGGCGTCGCGTGGCGAGCGGTCATGGATGGTTTGCGACCGAAGACGCAAATGCTCTGGCAAAAGCTGGGGCAAGAGCAGCGCTCACGCTTTCTCCGCCACGCATTGGCATGGTGGAACATTCACCGCCACCGGGTCGCACCCCAGGTCCACCAGGTGTTCGATGAACTCATTCAAGACGGGACGGTCACGGTTCACGCCGGTTTCGTCGCCAAGATCTCACGCAGTGAGGACCAAAACATCCTGACCTTCCGGCAGCGTGGCTCAACCGAGGAAACGTCGTTGGCCTTCGACTGGCTTGTGAATTGTACCGGTATGGAGCGCGCCGGGATCGGCCATTCACCGCTGCTGCAGGATATGCAAAAGCAAAATATGCTCGATACGGATGCCCTTGGATTGGGTATTCGTGTGGACGACCATTCCCGCGTTCTGTCCTGTGAGGGTGATCCACGGCAAGGGTTGTTTGCGGTAGGTGCCTTGACAGCGGGGCAGTTTTGGGAAATTACTGCTGTGCCTGACATAAGAATACAGACTCGCAAAGTGGCTGAGGAGATAGCCGAACTTTCAGCCAAGTCTCACGCGCAGGCTCTTCCAGAGCATACAGATTTGTCCATACGAAGTGGTGAAATGTAAGTGCCGCTTAGGTTTCGTTTGGATGTTTTTCGCCAACGAAAACAAGGGCGTAAATTTCTAAAAAATTAAGTCAAAGTCAATGGATTTATGTGGGGAGCGACCAACATCGTTCCCCACATTCGTATGTGTTAGGCCACGCGCTTGAGAGCGTCAGCGATGATCGAAACGATATCGCCGATCTGGCTTTCCTCGACGATGAGAGGAGGCGACAGCGCAATGATATCGCCGGTCACGCGGATCAGCAGACCCTTCTGGAAGCAGTCCACAAAGACGTCATAAGCGCGGGTGCCCGGCGCGCCATCACGCGGTGCCAGTTCGATAGCACCGACGAGGCCGAGGTTGCGAATGTCGACAACATGCGGCAGGCCTTTGAGGGAGTGGAGGGCATTCTGCCATGCCTCGGCCAGATCGGCAGCGCGGGTCAGCAGGCCTTCTTCCTCGTAGATTTCCAGTGTTGCAATACCAGCGGCACAGGCGACCGGATGGCCGGAATAGGTGTAGCCGTGGAAAAGCTCGATCTGGTTTTCTGGTCCCTGCATGAGGGCATCGTAAACAGCGCGCTTGGCGAAGACTGCGCCCATGGGGATTGCGCCGTTGGTGATGCCCTTTGCTGTGGTGATGAGATCAGGCACGACGCCGAAATAATCCGTGGCGAAGGGTTTGCCGAGGCGACCGAAGCCGGTGATGACCTCATCAAAGATCACCAAGATGCCGTGCTTGTCGGCAATGGCGCGCAGACGCTCGAGATAACCCTTCGGCGGCAGGATGACACCGGCTGAGCCCGACATGGGTTCCACGATGACGGCGGCAATTGTTTCTGCGCCGTGCAGAGCGACCAGCCGTTCCAGATCTTCCGCCAGTTCCAGACCATGTTCCGGCAGGCCTTTCGAGAAGGCGTTGCGATCCACATCCAGCGTGTGGCGCATATGGTCTGCGGGAATTTGAGGAAAGACGCGGCGGTTGTTGACGAGGCCACCAACAGAAATGCCGCCGAAGCCGACCCCGTGATAGCCCTTTTCACGACCGATGATGCGGCTGCGCGTTCCCTGTCCGATGGCACGCTGATAGGCAATTGCGATCTTCAGCGCCGTATCGACCGACTCGGAACCGGAGCCTGTGAAGAAGACGCGGTCGAGCTGCGCCTCTGCGCCGCCCGGCGCGTTGGCTGCGAGCTTCTCGGCAAATTCGAAAGCGATGGGGTGACCCATCTGGAAGGTTGGGGCAAAATCCATGGTCGAGAGCTGACGCTCTACAGCCTCCGCAATGCGGCGGCGACCATGCCCGGCATTGACGCACCAAAGGCCCGCCGTGCCATCCAGAACCTTGTTGCCATCGACATCGGTGTAATACATGCCTTCTGCGCTCGCCAGAAGGCGCGGCGAGGCCTTGAACTGCCGGTTAGCCGTGAACGGCATCCAGAAATTGGCAAGGTTGGGCATGTTGGGTTTGCTGCTGTGGTCCATCGAAATTCCCTCTTTGAGATGACGTATCAATCCTGACTTCTCCGGATCGAACAAGTCTTTTTCTTTCGTCCTCTAATCCATTGTAATCATTGAGGTGATCTGTAAGAGTTGCGATATATCGAACATATGCAAATCGCGGAGCGTCAGGTGGTCGTTGATATTGGTAACAGGTTGCGCCATCTGCGCTCCATTCACAAACTGTCACAACGCGAATTGGCAAGACGTGCGGGCGTGACGAACTCCACGATTTCACTGATCGAGTCCAACTCGGCCAACCCTTCGGTCGGGGCATTGAAACGCATTCTGGACGGCATTCCCATCGGGCTTGCGGAATTCTTTGCCTTCGAGCCGGACAAACCGCGCAAGGCGTTTTACGCCGCCGAAGAGCTGGTGGAGATTGGCAAGGGACCGATTTCCTATCGGCAGATCGGTGACAACCTGTTTGGCCGAAGCCTGCAGATTTTGAAGGAGTGCTACCAACCGGGTGCCGGAACTGGTCGCGTGCCCTTGGTGCATGAGGGAGAGGAGGGCGGCATCGTGCTGTCCGGGCGGCTGGAGGTTACCGTGGATGACGAGCGCCGCATTCTGGGGCCGGGCGATGCCTATTATTTCGAGAGCAGGCGACCCCATACGTTTCGATGCGTCGGGCCGGTGCCGTGCGAGGTGATCAGTGCCTGCACGCCTCCAAGCTTCTGATCGTGGTAGCATAAAAAGGTAGCCGACGAATTATTTTGTGTGGTTTATTAAGAGATCATATCGGTGGCCATAAAAGGCGCCGATGCCAGAAAAGTTTTATTCTAAAACTGGTTGTATCCGCTGTTGTATTTCGCCTGTTAATTCTTCCTATTGCCACGTTAAGACACCGTTAACCCTCCTCAAGCGAGCATTAGCATATTCTTATTACCCGCTATCGGCGTGACTTTTTGCCGCCTGTGGGGTAGCATCGGCGATGCATCAGCCGGGAGGGAGCGAGCATGAAGTTCACCACAACAGGCTATGGAATGTTCGTTGCAGCCTTGATCCTAGCGCCGAGTATGGCAGTTGCGCAGGTCGCGACAACGGATTTCAACGTCCAGATCACCATTCAGGGCGAATGCCGGATCAACTCTGCCAGCACACTGGATTTCGGAACACGCGGGGTTCTCGCTGGCAATGTGGATGCGCAAAGCCAGATCATCGTCCAATGCACGAATAATACCCCTTTCTCGCTAGGATTGGGACCTGGCAGTACAACCGGAGCAACAGTGGCCACTCGTTTGATGGCATCTGGTGCCGGTGCGACGATCGCTTACTCGCTCTACACCGATTCTACACATACAAGCGTATGGGGAAATACCGTCGGTACAGATCGACAGACGGGAACAGGGACGGGTGCGCCTCAGACCTTCAATGTCTATGGACGGGTCGCGGCCCAGAACACACCTGCCGCAGGTGCCTACAGCGACACTGTCAGGGCTACCATCAACTACTAACGCTCAAGGGAGGATTGCCAATGCGTCTTTTAACCTTAGCGGCTGTGTTACTTGCCGGTCTGTCCGTGTCGCCGGTCAATGCTGCGTCGCTGCGGGTATCGCCCGTCATTCTCGACCTCAAGGCACCGACCGCATCGTCTACTTTGCGCGTATGGAACGATGCCAAAACGCCGATCAATGTTCAGGTGCGCATCTTCCGTTGGACGCAGGAGAACGGCTCGGATGTTCTGACCCCCGCAAATGATGTGGTTGCCAGTCCGCCGATGACGCTTCTGAAGCCGGGCGCGGAAAATGTCGTGCGCATTGTCCGGCTTTCGAAAAAGCCGGTGAAGGCGGAAGAGAGCTACCGCATCATTGTCGATGAGTTGCCGCCAACGGGCCAGCAACCGTCAGGCACGATCAATCTCGTTCTTCGCCACTCGATCCCGGTTTTCTTCTCCGAGAATACGGCCAGTGAAGCGCAGACGGTCTGGTCGGTAACGCCACAGGCGAATGGCTATCGGGTGTCGGTTTCCAACAATGGCACCAAGCGACTGCGCGTCGCCAATCTGAAACTGCTGAATGACAGCGGTAAACCCGTGGCGGGGCAGGATGGGCTGGTGGGTTATGTGCTGGGCAAATCCGGTGCCAGTTGGCTGGTCCCAGCGGCAGGCGGCAAGCGATCCGGTGGCGCATTGAAGATTTCGGCAGACAGCGAAGGCGGCCCCGTCAATGCGACGGCGCGCGTTACAGGCGGATAGCCTCGCTGTTTTGGCGATTGCAAGTTTGACGATCCTTTCATCGAGCCGTTTTTCCGTGGCGCAGGATGTTCCTGCGGCACCGCCCGTCCCTGTTGCCGCCGAACAGGCCGGACAGTTGCAGCTCGAAGTGTACATCAACACTGTGTCCACGGAACTGATCGCCACATTTCGTCAAGACAGTGCCGGGTCGCTGCTGATCGAGCCACAACAGTTGACCAATGTCGGGATTACGCCGGTGGAAACTGCGAAGGCCAATGACGGCTGGATCGATATTTCCAAGTTGCCCGGTGTGACGTCACGCTACGATGAAGCCAGCCAGTCCATCTATTTCGACCTGCCGATGGAAGCCCGCGCCAGCAAGGTCATCGATGTCTCGGGCCGCCCCAGACGGGTAGAAGAAGATGAGGACGGCGAGAGCAAACAGAGGGTGGCGAAGGACATGGGTGGGCTCGTCAACTACACGCTCTATGGTGCCTCTGGTGGAAATCGCTGGTCTGATCTGACGGATTTCAACGGGGCGTCCGCTCTTCTGGAAAGCCGCGTGTTCGGGCCGCTGGGGGTGGTCTCTTCTTCTCAAATTCTGAGCACGTCGCAGAACGAACAATTCGATACCAAGCGTCTGGACAGCTACTGGACCTATTCGGATGAGGAAAGCCTGACGACCTACCGGGCGGGCGACATGATCACCGGCGGTCTTTCCTGGACGCGACCGGCAAGGCTTGGCGGCATACAGATTAGGCGCAACTTCGATTTGCGGTCCGATATCGTGACCATGCCGCTGCCCGAATTTGCAGGTTCGGCGGCGGTGCCCTCGACCGTGGATGTCTATATAGATAATGTGAAGCGCATTTCTCAAAAAGTCCCCGAGGGGCCGTTCTCCATCACAAACCTTCCGGTCATCAACGGGTCGGGCAATGCAAGGCTGGTCGTGCGCGATGCGCTGGGCCGCGAGACCGTGTCGGAAACACCGTTCTTTGCCTCCACCAATCTTCTGGCTCCGGGCCTGCTGGATTTTTCCGCCGAGCTTGGTTTTGCGCGGCGCAATTATGGTCTTGAGTCCTTCGATTATGATGAAAGTCCACTCGGCTCGGCAACGGTCAGATATGGATATTCCGATAGGCTGACAATCGAAGGGCACGCGGAAGGGGGAGAGGATTTCTACAATTTCGGCGTCGGAGGCGTCTTTTCAATTGGCACCTACGGCTTGGGAACCTTGTCCGGTTCCTCCAGCCGATTTGGCGGTGAAAGCGGCTATCAGCTTGCCGCAAGTGCCGAAGCCGAATTGTTCGGCATGAATTTCTTCGCGCGATCCCAGCGGACCTTTGGCGACTATAATGATCTGGCGTCCGTTTCTGCAGACACGAGCAAAATCCAAACGCCATCGGGATTGCTGAGCGCGCGTGCGCCGCGTGCCGTGGACCAGATATCGGTTTCTACCCCGCTCGTCTTCGATGAAACGAGCCTGAATTTTTCCTACACCCAGTTCGAAAGTGCTGATGGGCAAAAGTCCCGGTTGCTGGGATTGTCGGCTACGCGTCCTTTGGGCGAAAACGGCAATATCTACGTCACCGCCTATAAGGACCTCGAAGACAAGAATTCCTACGGTATTTTTGCCGGGCTTTCCTGGGCTTTCGGGGGCGGCATCTCGACGTCGGCGGCTTTGTCGGGCGATGCCAACGGGTATTCGATGACGGCTGACATTGCCAAATCCGAAGAGCAGAAAGAGGGAAGTTACGGCTGGCGGATGCGCGGTTCCAGTGGTGCCAACGATATCATATCGGCAGCGGGCAGCTATCGCGGTAGCGTCGCGCGTGTTTCGGCCGGGGTCGATCAGTTCAACGGCTCGACACAGGCCTATGGGCAGATCGAAGGCTCGATTGCCGTGGCAGGTGGCGACATATTCGTTGGAAACCGGATCGATGACGCCTTTGCCGTGGTGGATGCGGGAGCCCCGGGGGTAGAAATCCTGCTGGAGAACCGCCCCATCGGTCAGACCAACCGCCGCGGCAAGATATTGCTACCCAATCTCAGATCCTATGACGCCAACGATATTACGCTGGACCCGAGCAATCTTCCTCTGGACGCAAAAATAGACAGGACCAAGCAAGTTGTCGTTCCAGCCGACAGGGCAGGGGCGGTTGTCGATTTTCAGGTGGAAACGCAGGGGCGCGTGGCGCTGATTACGCTGAGGGACGAAAGCGGAGAGTTCGTTGAGACGGGATCGACGGGCGTTACCGACGCAAAGGGCGATTTCGTCGTGGGTTATGACGGGCAGGCCTATCTCGATGATGTCGCGGACAGGCAACGTCTCACCATCACCCAACCGACAAAGGGAAAATGCGAGGCGGACGTGGTTGCGGTAGCGGGTGAGGAAAAACGCGTCACGCTGGATGCCATTTGCAGGAGTGTTCCATGATGAGGTTTAGCCATACCATAGTCGCTTTAAGCGCAATTCTTTGTGGCTCACCGGCCTGGGCGCAAAGTTGCAGTTTCAGCATGTCCGACATGAATTTCGGCTTCGTCAATCTTGCCGGCGGTGCTTCTCCGAACAGTACGGGTACGCTCAACGTCACCTGCAACAACAACTCCGGCAGCGGTCTGTCGGTCCGCATTTGCGCAAACATCAATGCAGGAAGTGGGGGGCAGGTCAGCGGTGTCCGGCAGATGAAATTGGGCAGCACGTCCACCGCTCTCAATTATCAATTGTATCAGGATGCGTTGCGTTTAACGCCCTGGGGCTCGGTTGATCAGACGGCGATTGGCTCACCTCTGGTGATCGACATGCTGCTGCCAGCATTGATCAACAGTGCCACTTATACGGTTTATGGCAGGATTTCCGCCTCACAGGCCTCGGCAGCGAAGGGCCTATACACATCCAGTTTTGCTGGCATGGAAACCAGGTTCAACTACGCCGCATATACTCTTGGGGCTCCGAGCTGCACGGGGATGACTCAAGGCTTGACCCGTGTGCCCTTTACCGTCACGGCGGCGGTCGAGCCGACCTGTATCGTGTCCGCGCAGTCGATCAATTTTGGCAGTCACGGCGTTCTCAGGACAGCCGTGGATGCAACGGGCTCTATCTCGCTGACCTGCACAGCCAATCTGCCTTACACTGTTTCGCTCAATGGCGGCCTGAGCAACAGCCCGCCGGCGGCGCGGCGGATGACCCGCTCTCGCGCTTCCGTGACCTATGGTCTTTATCGTGACACAAACCGGGCCAATGTCTGGGGAAGCGCTGCAGGGCAGATCGCTTCCGGCACCGGAAATGGCACTTCGCAGACGCTGACGGTTTATGGTCGTGTTCCGGCGCAAAATACGCCTGCACCGGGGCTCTATTCGGATACGGTGGTGGTGACCGTCAATTACTGAGCCTGCGCCGGTCGATGCGCCCACATCCGGTGGCGGTGGAGTTAGGGCGGAGTGTTTTCGCAAAACGGTATATTAACACGTCACCCCTAAACTGCGGGCTGGCCAAATGCCGGGCATCGTTCTGTCCGGTGTCGGCAGGTGAGACTGAAAGGCGCCGCCTTTGGCGTGTCAGCCCCGATGTTTCGAATGCCAGAACACAGTGAGCAAACGTTGAAGAGCATGGCGATATCAGGACATCGCACACGGCAGCTTCCGCAAGAATATGGGATCGTAAACCGATATGGCGATTAACGACACCACGTCTTACGAGCCGCATTACCGTGAGCAAGCCAGTGGACCGAAAAATCTCCTGCGCCTGGCGGCCCTGCTGTGGCGCAACATCCTGTTCATCGTCCTTATCGGTATTATCTGCGCGGCGCTGGCATTCGGCGTCTCTCTGCTGATCCCGAACTATTACGTTGCCACGTCGCAAATTCTGCTCGACCCGGAAGGTTCGCGCGTTCTGGAAAGCGATCTGCCGGGCCAGCCGAGGTCCGTGGATTCGCATGTCCTCAATCAGCAATACATCATCACATCCGCGCAGGTGCTTTCCCGCATCGTTGAGAGTGAAAAACTCTATGACGACCCGAAGTTCGGCGCGGCCAAGCCGTTTTATCCGGACAAGGAAAGCCGCAGCAATCTGGCGCTCGATGCGTTGCGCAAGGTCATATCCGTTGATGCTGCGGGCCGAAGCTACGTCGTCAACGTGATTGTCAGGTCCGACAGCCCGCAACGGGCCGCCGACCTCGCCAACCTCATCGCCAACACCTACACGCAAGTGCGCGTCGAAATGAACAGCGATGTTCTGCGCCGCACCGGTGGCGGGCTCGCTGCACAACTGGATCAGCTGCGCAAAGCCGTGGAAGATGGTGACCGCGCGGTTCAGGCCTACCGGGCAGAGCATAATCTGGCGGATATTCAGGGCCGCCCGGATGTCGAGCAGCGCATTGCAGACGCCAATACCGAGATTTCCCGACTGTCTGCGACGGTTGCCGAAAGTGAAGCTCTCGTTGCGGAGCTCAACCGTGCGAGAAATGACCGGCAATATCTGCGCTCCATTCCCGACACATCGCTGACACCAGCGATTATTTCCCTGCGGGCGCGGTATCAGGAAAGTCGCGAAGAGGAATCCGTTCAGGCGAATTCGCTCGGCGCACAGCATCCGTCCTTGCAGGCCGCACGCGCAAGAACGCAATCGCTTGCCAATATTCTCGATGAGCAGCTGCGCAATTTCGCAACGGCGACTTCGGGCAATCTTGAGCGCCTGAAGAACCAGCTGACGCTGCTCAGAACCAATGCCAATACCTTGAAGACCACGCTTAACAGCGATGAGCAGACCATGGTTCGCCTGCGCGAATTGCAGCGCAAGCTGGAAAGCGACAGAGCGGTTTATGAAGCATTTCTGTTGAGAACCAAGCAGCTTTCCGAGCAGCAGGGTACATCCAGCGAAAATCCGCAGATCATTTCCAGCGCAGAACCGCCATTGCGTGCCGCTGGCCCGCCGCGCGCGCTGATAACAGCGGGTGGTGGCATTCTGGGCCTTATTCTCGCTGCCGGACTTCTGATTTTACGCGACCAGTTCCGCGGGCAGCAGGACGAGCCGAAACAGCTTGTGCGTACGCCTTTTGTTGCAGGCGGAGATGGCAATGGCACGGTCACGCTGTTACCGGCATCCGATAAGGTCGAGGCGGTTGCCGCACCTCCTGCCGCTCACCAACCGCGCCTCATTCGGGAAGCCGATACCAAGGCATTGAATGCACCTACCGTCGAGGATTTCGGCGGGCTTGCGGCGTTTGTCTCTTCGCATATCAAACCTGCGGCCAATCACGCCATTCTGGTCGTTTCCACCGGCCCTAAAAATCGCGCGCCCTATTCCGCTTTCAACCTTGCCGTTGAAGTGTCGAAACTGGGACGGCGGGTTCTTCTGGTCGATGGGGCAACCCATGATCCATTGTTGACGGCCATGCTTTTACCTGAGCAGAGTGCCGGTGAAACAGAAGCAGATGACTTTTACGGCGTGGAAGCCGTTCCCCTTCTCCATTTCGCACCGGCATATCCGCAGGGCGAGATCGCGATCCGCGACCCGAAGGACAAGAATGGCGACGCTTTCGATCTGATCGTGGTCGATGGTGGTGTGGCGGCGAAATCGCGCATTCGCCCAAGCCTTCGTCGGGATCTGGATGAAGTGTTCCTCATGCAGCATGAAGACGATACCGGCAGTGTCGTCATCGCGCTTGTCACGTTGGAAGAAAGCGGAATGGACGACATCAAAGTGTTACGCATGACGCGTTCCGGTCTGCAATATTGAGGGCTGACTTTGGCTGAGAACAACGAACGGGCGGCTATGCGCATCCCTTTTCTACAGGGACGTTCCGTCACGGGCCTGAATGTCATCTTCAATATGGGCCTTCGCGGCTCCACGCTTGTTCTGCGTTTTGCGCTGTCCTTTTACATCGTCAAATTCATTGGCCTTGAGGCGGCGGGCGTTTATGGCCTGGCGCTTGGCGTCGTCAGTGCGGCACCGGCCATTCTGGGCTGGGGGCTGAACTACTTCATCTCTCGTGATATCAGCGGTAAAACCTCTGGAATAGCCGGTCTTTACATGAAGACAAGGCTGATGGTGACGGTGACGTCGCTGGCGGCGATGACGGCCATCGGTCTGATCGCGGCCTATTTCATGGGTCACCCCGTGATACCGCTCTATTTCCTCATTCTTCTGGTCGTCTGGCTCGAGACCATATCCTGCGACATTCATGTGCCGCTGATTGCGCAGGAAATGTCCAGCCAGGCCAATGTTCTGTTTTTCCTTCGAACATCATCGTGGATCGTGCCCGTTGTTGGTTTAGGACTGGCCTTTCCGTTTTTCCGCAACATCGAAACGATCATGGCAGCCTGGGCGCTGGGCTATATTCCGATGTTTGTGTGCCTTGCATTTTTCCTACGCAACTGGCCGTTCCGGCGTATTTTTCAGACGAAAATGCGCTATCGCTGGGTCAAGAAGCGCATGCGTAAGGCATGGCTGATCTATATCAGCGATATGAGCAATGTCGGGCTCGTCTATGCCGACCGTTACATCGTTTCGCTTTTGCTGACGCTCTCCCTGACCGGTGTTTACACCTTCTACTGGTCGCTGGCGAATGCGTTGCAGACGCTGATTTCGACCGCAGTGCTGCAAGTGGCGATCCCCGCGCTTTTCAAAGCCTATAACACCGGCTCCATGAAAGAATGGCGGGACGTGATGATCTGGCAGTTCACCAAGACGGCTGCGGTGGCATTCGGGCTCGGCGTGGCGATTTTCGTCAGCGGCAATATTCTCGTGCATCTGATGAACATGCCGGAGCTGGGTCAGCATCAGGGTATTTTCGCGCTTCTGCTGCTGACGGCGGTTGTGCGGTCCTGTACCGATCTCATGGGGCTTGGCCTCAACAGCTTGCGCAAAGACAGCCATTACGCCTTCGTGAACCTGTCCAGCGTGCTTTTGTCCATCGGCATGAGCGTCTTGTTGATCAGCACGTTCGGCTTCATCGGCGCCGGACTTTCCGCATTTTTCACAGCGCTCGTGACCGCGACGATCTCCAGCACCTTGCTCTGGCGGGCCTCGCGATCTTAAGGGCTATGAGACATTTTATATTGAAAAACCATTTTATCAGGGGTGATTGAAACCATGGCATCGGATCAGCCACAACATTCTCTCGGACGTCGCATTTTCAAAAAACTCTATCATGCCGTCATTCAAAGCCTGCCGATCAAGCAGGCGACGCAACTGCAATATTATCGCTACCACAAATTATGGGCCAATCTCGACAATCCGAAGACGCTTAACGAGCATCTGGCCGCCCGCAAGATTGCCTGGACGGGGCCGGAGTCCGATCCGCGTCTTGTGATGCTGAGCGACAAGATTGCGGTGAAGGCGCATGTTGCGAAGGTTCTGGGTGAAAAATGGGTGACGCCCATTCTGTGGCGCGGCAAGAACATTAATGACTGCCCGCCGCTGCCGTTTCCCTATGTCATCAAGGTCAATCACGGCTCGGACCGCAATATCTTCGTCTATGGTCCTGAGGATCTGGTCGGCGCCAAGGAAAAATGCGACGCCTGGCTGGCTGGGCGCACGGCATGGCGCTTGGCGGAAGAGTGGTACAACCACATCGATCCCGAAATCTTCATCGAGCCTTTCATCGGTGATGATGGCGAAGCGCCTGTCGATTACAAGCTGTTCTGCTTCGAAAACGACATTCCCTGCATCCAGATCGATACGGCGCGCTTTACCGATCACCGCCGCTGCTTTTATGACGAGCACTGGAACAAGCTCGATTTCGGACATTATTATCCGCTCGAAACCGGCGAGTTGCCACGCCCACCGCATCTGGAGGAGATTCTGGCGGCTGCACGCACGCTGGCACAAGGTTTCGAATTCGTCCGTATCGATTTCTATGACAAACCATCCGGCCCGATATTCGGGGAAATGACCTTCAGTCCTACATCCAGCTTCGGCGCATTCAGACCGCCATCGACGGATGCATGGCTCGGCACGTTCTGGAAGGACAAACCGACGGGGACGTTTCGCACCGGGCAGGAGTGATGCTTAACGCGTTGCTGCTGCGACCAGTATGGTTTCGAGCTGTCCGTAATAGCCGGATTGTTCGGCAGTACCCTTGAAGTTTGCGAGACCTGGAAAAATCTCGTCGCGTTTTTCCCACCACTGCCTTTGGCCGATGGACAGAGCATTCGCCATGAGCTCGGACAAGGCGTTTGGCTTGTCGGGATCGTAGAACCAGCCCGTCTGATGTTTGCGGATGATTTCCGTCGTGCCGCCGCGCGCGGTGCCGATAACGGGAATTCCGTATATGGGTGCTTCCACGAGAATGCGGCTCTGCGGTTCGTGCCAGCGGGACGGAACGATGACGACATCTGCCACGCGATAAATTTCTTCCGGCCGAACGAAACCCTTGAAATCGACGGAGGCATCCTGGGAAAGCTGCTTCAGCTTTTCCAGATCGCGCTGACGACCGCGACCGGCGATGATCAGCCTTGCTTCGTTATGGTTTGGCAGCGACAGGAAGGCGTTGATCAGGTCTTTCACGCCCTTTTCATCCGCAAGAGAACCAAGATAACCGAAGGTGAAAACCGGTGCAGCAGGGGCTTGTCTGCCCATCAGTGCCGTTTCGAAACTGCTTTCGGTCGCATTGGTGTTGTGCATGACGTGCCAGTCGGCATCCTGCAACACGCCATTGCTGAGAAATCTTTCCCGTAGAGCATCGCTGACGGCGATCACGGTCATATCGCTGCCGGTCAATTCCCGCGTGCGGCGCTTTAGCAGTGAGCAGTCGAGGCAGGGGCGTTTGCAATTGTCGCCATTGCGAAACATGCTGGTTTTGGGACAGAGCAGGCCGTAATCCCTGAGATGCAGGCAAATGGGGATCTTTGCCGTCCGTGCGGCAATGAAGAGCGCCGGCTGCATATAGGCTGAATTCTGAGCGTAGATCAGGTCGAACTTTTCTTTGACCAGGAACTGGGTCAGCTGTTCCGGACAGATCGCGCCGAATGCCGTGCGCAGGTGCCAGCTGGCACGACGCAGCAAACCGGCGGAGGATTTGCGGGGTAGCGGCAGATAGCTATTGTTCCAGGGAAGACGAACGACGCGGATGCCGCCCTGCAGTCGGCTCTCACCCGGTGGGGCAATGGCATCGCCTTCCTTGCCCAGTGCCAGCACGGTGACATCGTGACGCTGCCCAAGCTCCATCGCACCCAGACGCGCTGAAATCTCTGCGCCGCCCTCCTCTTGTGGAGCGAAAGTTTGCGATACGATGCAGATTTTCAAATCCGCTTCCCTTTTTCCGCGAAACGCGTCGTGTTTTTGCTTACCCGTACTTATGCCCGCTCAACTATTTAAATATATTGAATGGCAGCACAGCAAAAATCATAGTCTTGAGACGTCCCATCACAATAGAATGAGCGGAGCGCAGAACTTCAAAACATTCTTAATGTTGTGTCCACGCTGCTTGCGAAATTACATAGGGGGAAGAATATTTCGCTCCTTCTGTTCCATCTTGATTAAGGAATTTGCGATTTAAGTTATCTTCGAAATGGCAGGTCGTCATTCGATGCGATGCCGTGAATAAGGTGGATCATGAGGATTCTGCGCGTTTTTGAGACGATACCCGGTCGGACTGTGACCTATTTCAACGATGTCTCGGTGGATGTGGAGCGCGTTGAGAGACGAAAAAACGCATGATGAATTTCATCAATGGCCGGTTTTTGACCCAGAAGACCAGTGGTGTTCAGCGCTTTGCGCGAGAGATCGTCAAGGCGCTCGACCGGCACCTGTCATCCACCCAAAGCAGGGATGAATGGGTTCTGCTGGCGCCGGAGGGGGCAGTGCTGGATATGCAGCTTTCTTCGATCAAACAGCGGCATGTGGGTACCCTGTCTGGACATCTTTGGGAGCAGACCCAGCTTCTTGCTGCGTCCCGCAAAGGCAGGCTGGTCAATCTCTGCAATAGCGGTCCTGTTCTGCATGGCAAAAGCTTGACGGTCATTCATGATGCGATGATTTTTCGCACGCCGGAGAATTTCTCAGCTGCCTACCGTACCGTGCACGGCGCGCTTGGGAAAATTCTGGCACGTTGCGGCCGGATCGCGACCGTGTCGGAATTTTCGCGGCGGGAACTGGCGCAGACCATCGGTGCGAAAAACGTTTCGATCATTCCCAACAGCTGCGAGCACATGGCATCCATCACGCCGGATGAGACGGTGTTGCATCGTCTTGGTCTGACGCCGAAAACCTATTTGCTGTTTGTCGGCTCTCCGACGCCGAACAAAAATATTCTGCGCGGTGTCGAAGCCATCGGCATCATGGATCAGAGAGCGCCGCAATTCGTAGTCGTTGGGGCCGCAGCCGCCAGTGTTTTCAAGGGGGATGCGGATACCGGGCGCCCGAAAAACGAGCGGGTCGTCTTTACCGGTCGCCTGTCCGACGAAGAAATCGTTGCGCTTTATGCCAATGCCGGGGCGCTGCTGTTTCCCAGTCTCTATGAAGGATTTGGAATTCCGCCGCTGGAAGCAATGTTCCTCGGTTGTCCGGTTCTGTCCTCCAACATAGAGCCTGCGCGTGAAGTGTGCGGCGATGCGGCCATTTATTTCGATCCCAAAGATGCTCAGGACATCGTCAAGGCTATTGATCATTTGACCTCAAATCCCGATCTGCGTGGTGAGATGATTGCGCGCGGGCATGTAAGGGCGGCTGCATTTTCATGGGACAGAAGTGCAAGCGCCTTGCTGAAAGCTGTCTCCGATCTTTGATGCTATGTTTACACTTGCTGAAATAATATGAGATCAGCGTCACTCCCGGCCCCGCCGGATGTTGAGTGCGTGATGGAGAAGAAACGAAACCCATGAAAATCTGTATCGTCGCACAGACATTTGCTCCCCAGGAGGAGGGCGGTGCAGAGATCGTGGCACGCATGTGCGCGGCAGAGCTAGCGCGCTATCACGATGTCATCATTCTCTCCCTGGGCCTTGAGGGCGATAAGGTTGCGCCTCCGGGTGAGAGCATCAATAGCGATGGCATCAGGGTTCTGCGCGTCAACTGGCACAATAGCTATCTGCCGGGTCCACGCAAACCGGCGGTCAGCAAGCTTGGCAAACTGGCATGGCATATCCGCAGCGCACTGGGTGCGACATCTGCAAAAGAGGTGAAGGATCTGCTGCTGCGCGAGAAAGTGGACCTCGTTTACGCCCATAATTCCGCACGCATGCAGCCTGCGATTTTTGAGGCCACCAGCGCGCTTAACATTCCGCTCTGTCTGCATCTGCATGATTATGCCCTGCTATGCCCGAAATCGAGCATGTTCCGCAGTTCCGGCAATTGCGAAAAGCCATGTCTTGAGTGTCGCCTTCTGACCGCGCGCATCAAATCCAGCGATGGTGAAGGCGTCACAGCCATTTCGGTCAGCGATGCGTTGCGTCAGAGATTTTTGCGCAATGGTGTCCTTCCGAAAGCCGACTGGCATGTGCTTTTGAACGCCAATCGCAGCGAGACGCTGTTTCACGCGCCAATGGTTGGCCGTAAAAGCGGTACGAGCGAGCGTTTCACATTTGGATATCTGGGCGCTTTGGCTGAGGAGAAGGGTGTCGAGGATTTGATCCGGGCATTCCTGAAACAAACTCATCCGGAGCCCGCAACATTGCTGATTGCCGGACGCGGTCGTGAAGACTATGTGCGACATTTGAAATCACTGGTCGGAAACGCTCCCATCCAGTTCCTTGGTTTCGTGCCACCGGAAGAGGTCTATAAGATTGCGGATGTCGTGGTGGTGCCATCACGCTGGCACGAGCCGCAAAGCCTGATCTTGATGGAGGCCGCGACCTACGGCGTGCCTGTCATTGGAACGGAGCGCGGCGGTACGCCGGAGATTTTGCGCGACCTTGGAACGGGCTGGTGTTACGATCCCGACCGGGAGAACTCTCTTGTCGAGACTTTGGAAAAAGCGCTCTCTATCGGGCATGAGCGCTGGTGGCTGGAACGGGACACACATTTTCCGGGCATTGTGGGCTTTCAGGGAACATCGGAAGTCTCCCATTATTACCAGCGGCTTAATGGCATTCTGGAAACGGCACTTGCTGCCAGGAATGTAGATTCAGCCTGATAATTGTTTGAGCAGACAACAACGTGTCATTATTGAGAGTAGGGTTTCAAGATTACTTAACCTGGGTGGCGCATTGTTGCGTTGTTTTTACTTGGAGCATCCATTGGAGGGTGGAATATGAATGCCGGTTTTGGTCTGCATCAGATGAAGGGACATAGCGCGCAAATCGCTGCTGACTATCCCGTTACCTTTGCAGATACGGTTGGCCTCTTTCGGCCTGCTGACTCCATCGCATTCGGAAATCTGTCTCAGCTGGAAGGCGTGTCGCCGGCAACGAATACGGCTGTTCTTTTTGTCGGCTCATGGGGTTTTGAAGAACTCTGCGCGCGCAAGTTCTGGCAACGGCTTGCGGTCGAATTATCGAAGCGGGGCATGGCGAGCATGCGTTTCGATTATCCCGGTACGGGTGATGCGCTTGACCATGCAGATTACAGCACGGGCCTCGATGTCTGGCTCGACACGACAAGGGTCGCCGCAAAGACGCTGAAGGAACTGTCGGGCGCGGAGCGGATTCTGCTGATCGGCCATGGCATTGGCGGTGCGTTGGCATGGCGCGTCGCGGAAGCGATGGATGATGTTTCAGGTCTGGCACTGGCAGCGCCTGCGCTATCCGGCCGCCATTGGCTACGCGAATTCGTGGCCTTGAGCCGCATCGCCAATCAAGGTGCGCTGCCCATGACGACCTCTGCTGGTCCAGCCATGGGTGAGCAGATCATTCCAGACCCGGTGGCCGCCGGATTGCGAAAGCTGACCATAGCGTCCGCCACCCGTGCGCCTGCACCTGATATTCTGTTGCTGCAACAGGAAAACCGCCACGCGGATGCGGAGTTTGCAGAGCATATCCAGACATTGGGTGTAACGACCCGGTCTCTGCTGTTTGAAGGATATGATCGCTTTATCCGCGATGTCCTCTTCTCCGTCCCCCCCACAGCCGCCATTGAAACTCTCGCCGATTGGGCCAGCGGCATTGCCGGGCGAGGCCCAGTTACGGCAGAACTTCAAGCCAAGCGGCGGATTCCTTTGCCTGCGGCGCTGGAAGGCTGTGGCTTCAAGGAAACGCCAGTTCGCTTCGGTGAGGAAAATCGCCTCTATGGCATCTTGTCAGAGCCGACGGGACCGCGCACCGGCGCGACCGTGCTGGTGCTACCGACCGGCTATGAGCGCGCCTCCGGCTGGGGTCGCATTACCGCCCGACTTTGCAGAGATCTGGCAAAATCTGGCATCGCCAGCCTGCGTTTCGACATGGCCAATATTGCCGATAGCCCGCCTGTTCCCGGTCAGCCGGATCAGATCATCTATGGCGATGGACAAATGGCGGATATCGATGACGCCATGGACTTTCTGGAAGAGCGGAACCTCTTTCCCGTGGTCGCCACCGGGCGGTGCAGCGGCGGTTGGGCGGCATTTCGAAGTGGCGTGAGAGACAAACGCTTCAGCGGTGTCGTGCCGGTCAATGTGTTCGATTTTTATATCCCTGACGATGCCGACGTCGAAGCATTGCTGATTTCATCACGCCAACCTCTTTCGAGCTATGGCGCAAAGCTGATGTCCGGCAAGTTCTGGCGCAGGGTTTTGAGCGGCGAAGTTCGCATCAGAAACGGCATCGTCAATCTCTGGGCCATGATTGTCAGCAAAGTCGTGTCCTTCACGACGCCGATCATGGTGCGTTTCCCGTTCCTGTCTCCACGTTTTCATAAGCTGTCTCAGGATTTTACTGCGATTGCTGCGAATGATACGCGTATGTCGATCGTCTATACGGATGGCGATATCGGAGCTGCAATGCTGGAGACGAATTTTGGTCCGCGTGGTCGGCTGCTGACCAGCCGCTATGGCAATCCGCGCATCGTTTATATCGCCAATGCCGATCATAACCTGACCACAGCCGAAGCGCGTCACGCATGGGCTGATGAGGTCAGGGCCATTGCGATGCAGTTTCCGCCATCTCGATAGGTTTTACGGTTCACCGGTGAAAGCCGCAGACCGTCTGACGAAGGTTTTCGTCGCAAAGTTGGTCTGAATGCGGGCGACGCCGGGTACTGTCGTCAGGAAATCCAGCAGCTGCTGGTAATGTGGTAAATCCCGCAC
Organism: Hyphomicrobiales bacterium; assembly: GCA_900473205.1. GTDB lineage: Bacteria > Pseudomonadota > Alphaproteobacteria > Rhizobiales > Rhizobiaceae > Agrobacterium. The sequence goes on along the minus strand of UCLB01000007.1, from coordinate 370,473 downwards.
CATGGCGTGGATCAGATAATCCGAGCTGCCGCTGGTCTGATATCCGCCGACCACCTCCGGCATGGAGGCAACGCTGTGTTCGAAAGTAACCAGTGCATCCTTGATCTGCCGTTCGAGCGTGACGGAAATGAAAACGCCCATGGTGCCGAGCAGGCGGTTTTCATCGAAGACTGCGGTATAGCCTCTGATGATGCCTTGCTCCTCCAGCTTGCGCACGCGCCGCAATGTCGGCGAAAAAGACAGCCCGATGCGGTCGGCGAGATCGCGCCAGCTGATGCGGCCATCTTCGCCTAAAACATGCAGAATTTTCTGATCGAAGCTGTCGAGTTCCATATTGGATCAATTGATCTAACGTTTTGGAGAATGTTGGATCAAACCTACGTTATTGGCAACAAATGTCAATCAAATTGGCTTTGTATCCTCGTCCTTGTGGTGTTACCGTTCGTGAATGGCGGGCGTTCAAGCGCTGCCACGCATTGACCCCTGGAGGAGGGCGGGTGCGACATCAGGGCTCTTTCCAGGGAGGTGGAAAGTGACTGCATCAGACAGGATTGCTACCGGCAATGTCACGCCAGCCTTCGTTTGGGAGGCGGCATGATCCTGAGTGAATCCCAGCAACAGATCAGAGATATGGCGCGGTCTTTCGCGCAGGAACGCTTGTCGCCCGGCGCTGCCGAGCGGGACAGGCAAAGCCGTTTTCCACGCGATGAATTGCACGACATGGGACAGCTGGGTTTTCTCGGCATGCTGGTTTCGGAAGATTATGGTGGCTCTGACACCGGTGCGGTTGCCCATGCTTTGGCGCTGGAAGAGATTGCGGCTGCCGATGGTGCCTGTTCTACGATCATGAGCGTGCACAATTCGGTCGGCTGTGTGCCGATTCTGAAATTCGGGTCAGAGGCTCAAAAGCAGCGTTTCCTGCCGAAGCTCAGCAGCGGCGAATGGATCGGAGGGTTTGCACTGACAGAGCCGCAAGCCGGATCGGATGCTTCCAATCTCAAAACGCGTGCCGTGCGCGATGGCGACGATTACGTCATCAACGGCTCGAAACAATTCATCACATCAGGCAAAAACGGCAATGTCATCATCGTCTTTGCTGTGACGGACCCTGACGCGGGTAAGAAGGGCATAACGGCCTTCATCGTTCCCACGGATACGCCTGGCTATGAGGTGGTGAGGGTGGAGGAAAAGCTGGGGCTTCATTCCTCCGATACCTGTCAGATTGCCTTTACGGATATGCGAATCCCTGTCGCGTTGCGATTGGGTGAAGAGGGCGAGGGATACAGGATTGCGCTTGCCAATCTCGAGGGTGGGCGCATTGGCATTGCGGCGCAAGCTGTTGGTATGGCGCGGGCGGCTTTCGAGGCGGCGAAAGATTATGCCGACGAGCGAAAGGCCTTTGGAAAACCGATTGGCGAACATCAGGCCGTGGCCTTCCGACTTGCGGATATGGCCACGCAGATCGAGGCGGCGCGGCAATTGGTTCTGCACGCCGCTGCTTTGAAGGAGGCGGGTGAGCCCTGTCTCATGCAGGCCTCCATGGCCAAGCTCTTTGCATCCGAAATGGCCGAACGGGTCTGTTCCGACGCTATCCAAATCCATGGCGGTTACGGCTACATGGCCGATTACCCGGTCGAGCGCATCTATCGCGATGTGCGGATTTGCCAGATTTACGAGGGAACGAGCGATGTGCAGCGAATGGTGATCGCGCGCAATTTATGAAGTTTGTCGACCGCTTGAGGAGGCGGATGTTCTGAGGAGGAGCGGACAGCGATGACGGAAACCACGCCTTTGAGCCTGCATGTGCCGGAACCTGCGGTGCGGCCCGGTGGGCAGCCGGATTTCTCAAATGTCAAAATACCCGCAGCCGGTGCCGTACCGAGGCCAGAGGTGGATGCCGCGCCCGAGACCATGCGCGATCTCGCCTACTCGATCATTCGGGTACTGAACCGTCACGGTGAAGCCGTCGGGCCATGGGCGGGCACGCTCTCGGACGATGAGCTTCTGGTCGGGCTTCGCAATATGATGCGGCTGAGAGCGTTCGATGCGCGCATGCTGATGGCGCAGCGGCAGGGCAAGACATCCTTTTACATGCAGCATCTGGGCGAGGAAGCGGTCAGTTGCGCCTTCCGAAAGGCGCTGTCCAAGGGGGACATGAATTTCCCCACCTACCGGCAGGCCGGGCTACTGATCGCCGACGATTATCCGCTCGTCACCATGATGAACCAGATTTTCTCTAACGAAAAAGACCCACTGCATGGGCGGCAGATGCCGGTTCTACACTCTTCCAAGGAACATGGATTCTTCACGGTCTCCGGCAATCTGGCCACGCAATATGTGCAGGCCGTGGGCTGGGCCATGGCATCCGCCATCAAGGGCGACACCAAGATCGCGGCGGCTTGGATCGGGGATGGTTCGACGGCGGAATCGGATTTTCATTCGGCGCTGGTTTTTGCATCTACCTATAAGGCGCCCATCGTTCTCAACATCGTCAACAACCAATGGGCCATTTCCACCTTTCAGGGCATCGCCCGGGGTGGATCTGGCACTTTTGCTGCGCGTGGCCTTGGTTTCGGCATTCCGGCACTGCGTGTCGACGGCAATGATTACCTGGCTGTCCATGCGGTGGCGAAGTGGGCCGTCGAACGCGCGCGGCGCAATCTGGGTCCTACGCTGGTGGAATATGTCACCTACCGCGCAGGCGCACATTCCACCTCCGATGATCCAAGTGCTTACCGGCCGAAGACGGAATCCGAGGCTTGGCCGCTGGGCGATCCTATTCTGCGGCTGAAAAACCATCTCATCGTTCGCCGAGTCTGGTCTGAAGAGCGGCATGAACAGGCAGAGGCCGAAATCATGGATGAGGTGATCGAAGCGCAGAAGGAGGCGGAAAGCCACGGCACGCTGCATGCCGGCGGAAAACCTTCCGTTCGCGATATTTTCGAAGGCGTTTACGCTGAAATGCCACCCCATATTCGCCGCCAGCGTCAGAAGGCAGGGTACTGACATGAGCAGAATGACCATGATCGAAGCGGTGCGCAGCGCCATGGATGTCTCGATGGGCCGCGATGACGATGTCGTCGTGTTTGGCGAAGATGTCGGTTATTTTGGCGGAGTGTTTCGCGCGACGCAGGGGCTTCAGGCCAAATATGGCAGGACACGCTGTTTCGATGCGCCGATCAGTGAATCCGGCATCGTCGGCACCGCCATCGGGATGGCAGCTTATGGGTTGAAACCCTGCATCGAAATCCAGTTCGCGGATTATATGTACCCGGCTTACGATCAGATCACGCAGGAGGCGGCGCGCATCCGTTATCGCTCCAATGGCGATTTCACCTGCCCCATCGTCATTCGCATGCCGACAGGCGGTGGCATATTTGGCGGGCAGACGCACAGCCAGAGCCCGGAAGCGCTTTTCACCCATGTCTGCGGGCTAAAAGTCGTGGTGCCCTCCAATCCTTACGATGCCAAGGGTATGCTGATCTCTGCCATCGAAGATCCGGACCCGGTGATGTTTCTGGAACCGAAGCGGCTCTATAACGGCCCCTTCGACGGTCACCATGATCGGCCTGTCATTCCATGGTCCAAGCACGATCTGGGGGAGGTGCCGGAAGAGCATTACACGATCCCCATCGGCAAGGCGGAAATCCGCCGGGCAGGCGCGCAGGTTACCGTCATCGCTTATGGCACAATGGTGCATGTGGCGCTGGCTGCCGCGGAAGAGACGGGTATCGATGCCGAGGTGATCGATCTGCGCAGCCTGCTTCCGCTTGATCTCGATACGATCGTGCAATCCGTCTCCAAAACGGGTCGCTGTCTGATGGTGCATGAGGCGACGTTGACTTCAGGTTTCGGTGCAGAGGTCGTTTCGCTGGTGCAGGAACATTGCTTCTACCATTTGGAAGCACCGGTCATCCGGGTCGCCGGTTGGGACACACCTTACCCGCATGCGCAGGAATGGGATTACTTCCCCGGCCCTGCCCGCGTTGGCCGCGCGCTGACCGAACTGATGGAGGCGTGAGCATGGCGGAATATGTTCTGAAAATGCCCGATGTGGGTGAAGGTGTCGCGGAAGCCGAAGTGGTGGAATGGCATGTGAAACCGGGCGATCCGGTGCGCGAGGACATGGTACTCGCTGCCGTGATGACGGATAAGGCGACGATTGAGATACCCGCGCCCGTGGCTGGCACCGTGACATGGATTGCCGTGGAGGTGGGAGAAACGGTTGCCGTCAAAGCGCCACTGGTGCGCATTGAAACGGAAGGCAGTGGTGAGGTCGTCGCAGCTGATAAGATGCCGGAACCTGAGAAGCGCGCTGCCGCATTAATTGCGGAACCGTTGAAGACCGCAACGCCAAAGGTGCAGCCCGCTTCCGCCCCTGCAACGCTATCCGCGCAAAAACCTCTGGCCTCACCCGCCGTTCGTCGCCGTGCGCTGGATGGGGGGATCGACCTTCGCCAGGTGCAAGGCAGCGGTCCGGCAGGCCGGATCACACATGAGGATATTGACGCATTTTCAGGCTCCGGTGCGCTTGAAGCGAAACCTGCCGGACCCGCCAGAAAGACAGCGGTCGAAGAGATCAAGATCACTGGCTTGCGGCGAAAAATCGCGGAGAAAATGGCGCTCTCCGTCTCGCGCATTCCGCACATTACCTATGTCGAGGAGGTGGATGTCAGCGATCTCGAGGAATTGCGGGCGAAGATGAATACCGCTCGCAAGCCGGAGCAACCCAAGCTGACGATTTTGCCGTTTCTGATGCAGGCAATCGTCAAAACTGTTGCCGAGCAACCGGCGATGAATGCGACGTTTGATGATGCGGCGGGTGTGATCAGCCGTTACAGCGCCGTCCATATCGGCATCGCGACCCAGACACCGGCGGGGCTTGTCGTTCCTGTCGTCCGCCACGCCGAGGCGCGGGGCATATGGGACTGCGCAACCGAACTTGCCCGCGTTGCCGATGCCGCCCGCAATGGCAGCGCGCAGCGGGAGGAACTGTCTGGCTCCACCATCACCGTCAGTTCGCTGGGCGCCATGGGCGGAATTGCCTCGACGCCCGTCATCAATCACCCCGAGGTCGCGATCATTGGCGTGAACAAGATCGTGACGCGGCCGGTTTGGGATGGCAGCCAGTTCATTCCACGCAAGACGATGAACCTGTCTTCCAGCTTCGATCATCGCATTGTCGATGGCTGGGATGCGGCGCATTTCATTCAGCGCATCAAAGCGCTGCTTGAAACGCCAGCCCTGATTTTCATTGAAAGCTGAGGCCGACATGAAAGAGATAAATTGCAAACTTCTCATCATCGGCGCGGGGCCGGGTGGTTATGTCTGCGCCATTCGCGCGGGCCAGCTCGGTATCGATACAGTTATTGTCGAACAGGCAAAGTCCGGCGGCACATGCCTCAATGTCGGCTGCATTCCCTCCAAGGCGCTGATTCAAGCGGGCGAAGAATTTCACAAGGTTCGCCAGATGGCCGGGGAAAAGGCCCTGTTCGGTATTCGGGTGCAGCAGCCGACACTTGATCTGGCCGAGACGATGGTGTGGAAAAGCGGCATCGTCAGCCGCCTGAACAATGGCATTGTCGGCCTGTTGCAAAAAGCCAAGGTCAAGGTGCTGGAAGGCACGGCAAGATTTCGAGACGGCAAAACCGTGCTGGTCGAAACCGAAACGGGCTCGCAAATCGTGCGGGCGGAAAGCATTGTCATCGCCACCGGGTCAGCACCGGTGGAGCTGCCTGATCTGCCCTTCGGCGGCAATGTTCTTTCCTCGGCAGAGGCACTTTCATTGCAAGAGGTGCCGCGCAGGCTGGTTGTCGTCGGTGGCGGCTATATCGGGCTCGAACTGGGAACGGCCTTTGCCAAAATGGGCTCGGACGTCACGATTGTGGAGGCGACCGGGCAAATTCTTCCGCAATATGATGCCGATCTGGTGAAGCCCGTCGCAAAGCGGCTTTCCGAACTCGGTGTTACCGTGCTGACGAATATGAAAGCCAAAGGCCTTGATAACGAGGGGTTGGTCATTGCTGATCCCGATGGGAAGCAAAAAACGCTGCCTGCCGACAAGGTTCTGGTGACGGTCGGCAGAAGACCGCGCACGGACGGGCTTGGCCTCGAAGAACTCGGCCTCGATATGGCCGGACGCTTCATTCGCATCGATGAACGCTGCCGCACCTCCATGCGCGGCGTGTTTGCCATAGGCGATGTCACGGGTGAGCCGATGCTGGCGCATCGCGCTTCGGCTCAGGGTGAGATGGTGGCCGAGATTGTGTCCGGCGCAAAGCGCGTGTGGGACAAGCGGTGCATTCCGGCTGTCTGTTTTACCGATCCGGAAGTGGTCAGTGTCGGTCTTTCGCCTGCCGAAGCGAGAGCGCAGGGCAATGAAGTGACAATCGGGCAATTTCCCTTCAGTGCCAATGGCCGGGCTATGACCATGGGGGATGAAAGCGGTTTTGTGCGGATTGTCGCGCGCGCTGATAATCATCTGGTGCTGGGCATACAGGCGGTTGGTTCTGGTGTCTCGGAACTGTCAGGCGCATTTGCGCTGGCTGTCGAGATGGGCGCGCGTTTGGAAGACATTGTAGGCACGATCCACACACATCCGACGAGAAGCGAGGCATTTCAGGAGGCGGCGTTCAAGGCGCTGGGCCATGGGCTGCATGGTTAGGCGTGGCAGGGTTTAAGAGGGAGGCGGACATGACATCCATCGCGTTTATCGGTCTTGGTCATATGGGCGGGCCCATGGCCGCCAATCTCGTCAAAGCCGGGCACACGGTCCGAGGTTTTGATCTGGTGGCTGACTTGTTGGCCGAAGCCGCAGGGCAGGGTGTCGTCGCCTGCGGCTCAATGGAAGAGGCCGTGCAAGGCTGCGATGTCGTCATCACCATGCTGCCTGCGGGTAAACATGTAATGGCCGTTTGGACCGAACTCGTGTCTCTCGTACCATCGGGAACATTGCTGATCGATTGCTCGACCATCGATATTGAAAGCTCCCGGAATGCGCATGAAATGGCCAAGGAGAAAGGCTGTCCGTCACTGGATGCGCCCGTATCGGGCGGAACCACGGGCGCACAGGCCGGCACCTTGACCTTCATGGTTGGTGGCGAGGCCGAAACCTACGCTAAGGCGGAATCTATCTTGCAAACTATGGGCAAGCGGATCGTCCATTGTGGCGGGCAGTCGATGGGGCAGGCCGCTAAGATTTGCAACAATATGATCCTCGGGATTTCGATGATTGCCGTTTCGGAAGCCTTTGTACTGGCGGAGAAGCTTGGCCTTTCGCAACAGTCTCTGTTCGATGTCGCGTCGGTTTCGTCGGGCCAGTGCTGGTCCCTGACGACCTATTGTCCGGTGCCGGGCCCCGTTCCATCCTCGCCTGCCAATCAGGATTATCAGCCCGGTTTCGCCACGGCGTTGATGCTGAAGGATCTGCTGCTGTCGCAGGATGCGGCCAAAATGACAGGTGCGCAAACACCGCTTGGCCATGAGGCCGCGGCCCTTTATCAACGCTTCAGCGATGCCGGGGCTGGACTGAGGGACTTTTCCGCCATCATCCAGATGCTACGCAAAGAAACGCCAGAATAAGGAGTAAACCTCATCCTGGCGTGGGAGATTTCTTGAAAAGAAATAATAATCAGCAGTGACCGGCGCGAACAGAGGCCAGATTGACGATCTCAGCGTTGGAAAGTTCAATCTCCATTTCGCTGCTCAAGGCAGACTGAAGAGCCTGTTTGGCGACGTCGATATACCAGCTGGCGGAAGGGGCACCCAGTGATTCTGCTACGCCTTCTGCGTAGGTCAGCATGTTGATGAGGGTGAGGAAATCTTCCTGGCGTTCATTGATCTGGGCGTCAGTATGAATGGATGTCATCGGTAAGCTCATCAAATTTCGGTTGCGATGAGTCATCCTATGCGCAGACGTTGCATTTAGCGCGTTGCAAAAGCGTTGCACACGCAGTGCTAGATTTCGATACAATCATATTCGCTTTATGCGGAAACTATAGGTACATCTGCCGAAATAGCGGCGTGGCGTTGAATTCCCAGTCTCTTACATTTCTCAGCGGCAAGTCTTGCTGCATCACTTGCAAGAGTGCGATGGCATCAAGCTTTTTCTGATCGACCTGGCACGTTGCAAGAGTGGGTTTTAGCACCGCGAATTCGATGCCGGACATCTCTGCGATGCTCTTCCAGCTGCGCCTTTTGAAGAAAATCTTGCGGGCCGCATCTCGTAATGTCTGGCAATTGGCTTCGCTTAACAATTCAAGATCGGATATTTTATCGATGGTGGCGTCTACATTCACAATCGGAATGCTCAAGGCCGGATATCCAAACTCGGCGGGCCCATAGGTCAGGGCGACATCCGCATCATCAACACGTTTGTAAGAGGCGAAATCCTCGAAGATTTTGCCGATGCCGATCATACCAAAGGCCGCGCATTCCGCAGCTCGCAATGCGCCCATGCTGGCCGCACCGAAAACGGGAATGTCTTTCGACAGGGCAAACAGCAATTCCTTGTGCCAGACGGGGGCCGCCATGGCGAATTGGCCATCGATCAAGCCAATGGCGGTTGCGCCATTCGCCAAGGCCCGCATGACATCTCCCTGACAGGCGGGGGGACGCAGTTCGATGTCTGGCGCGGCAAATTCTTGAGCTTTCGGCAAGCTCGGCCCGACAAAGACGATCTTCATTACAAAGCCCTGGAAAGTGCGCGGCTGCCGAAGCGGCGGTGGCGGTCACCGTCCGGATTTTCAAGCTGCGGAGCGATGACCTTGACCACGGAGGCGGGCAGCCACTCGGGCGCGAGATCGACCGCGAACAGTTCGTGGATGCCGCAATTTTCCAGACGGGTGAGAACCGTTTGGAGCGAGGCTTTTGTTGATGTCGAATCCAGCAAGGGCAGATCGTTCAGGTCTTTGCAGGTCTCGGCATTCAACGCTTCGACCGAGGCGATATCTGCGCGCTGCGAGAATATATCCGGCAAAAGATCGTCTCTGGCCCCGGCAATGAATGTCATTCGAGATTGCACAGCCTCTGTGATGGCTCTCATGGCAGCGACAGCGGGCAGGGTGGAGGCGCCAGCGCCGAGCGTTATATCGACATGGCGAATGGCGCGTGGATTTGCGCGGTTTTTCGGTCCGAGAAGCGCGACGATACAGGGGATCGCCAAATCCGTGGTGATGTCGAACAGCACGATATCGAGGACTGCGCAGTCTATCTTATCCAGAGCTTCGCGAAGGGCGGGCTGGGTGATTGTCTTCGTATCGATGGCCGATCTGTATCGTTTGGCTGCGGGGGTTACCTGCCACAGGGTCAGCGCATCGCGCTCCACCCGTTCCAGCAGTCCATGCAACAGAGCCTCTTCCCGCGTATTGCCGGAGGCAAGCCCATCGGAGGATTGCCAATAGCGTGGCGATAAAACCGTGCGGTCAAGATGGACAGAGTCATAGGGCAGCCATAAGGGTTTATCGGTTAGGAGGTGATCGGCGCGCACCCAACTCAAATCTTCCGCTGGTGCCACCGCTTTTGCGTGAGGGGAAAGCAGGTTATCGAGCGTGTGAACGGTCTGTCCTTCCTCCTCGATCTTCTGCCTGCTGGTGATACGCCTGACGCAGGCGGGATTGGTAGCAACAGCCCGTTCGATTGCCTCCATCGCAGCAGATGTTTTGGCCGCATCGTCATCCATCCCTTTGCCCTGAGCAATGACGATAGCCTTTGCATTGGGCGCATAAGCGCACCACACGGCGATGCCGATATCATCCAGATCAGTCTGCCGGGCGAGCCGCGTAATGCCGAGGCGACGAAGAAAAGGCGAAACCCTTTCCAGAGTTTCGCCCGCAGAACACGCCCGATAATTGTCGAGCTGCAAGATCAGTCGTTACCTTCGTGAATACCGGACGCAACCAGGGTCTCGGCGGATGCCGTTATCGCAAAATCGATGCCTTTGGTAACGGTTACGTCTGATGAGCGCAGAGATGCAGCCTTCCCCAGTTCTCCGGACAGGCTGTCTTTAATAGCGGTTACGGTACCCGATTGCAGGTCGACCAACCAAAGACCGTCTTCACCTTTAATCCCTAAAATCACTGTCTGCGTCATTGTTTTTCCTGCTTAAAATCCGGCCCTCTTAAGGCCATCGCGATACATTTCGGTCTGCCACTCCTCTTTATGGGGAATAACAGAAAGCCAGCGTTCCAAATCGAAATTTGGGTTGTCTTCGAAAACCTTTGCACGAAAAGCGCGCGCTTTGTCAATCTCTCCCAGCATGCCACAACAGGCTGCAGCAAGCCGCGAAGCTGCACGTTTATTGCTCATCTGGCCTATGTAACCCAGCGCCTGATCGTATTCCTCTAAGAAATAACTAGCGCCTGCTGCAGTCCAGAAGTAGATATCCGGTGAGATTGGATTGAGAGAAACTGCGTGTTTGATCTTGACCATTGCACTGGTCGGATCGCTCGCATGGATCAGGCTGTCGGCATGACTGGCCAGAACATCTGCATATTGCGGGCTTAGATTTTCAGCCTGGGAAAGCGCTGCCAGACTTTCATCGATCTTGCCCATAAAAAGACGACTGACTCCAAGCTCTTTAAAGCCGCCGGCAAACTCACCGTTTTCTTTAATGGCGCAATCGGCAAAATGCTGCGCTTTGACAAGGAGATCGTCATCACATCTTGCTGTCACTAGCCACTCCATGGTGAGTGTGCGTGACATGGCCGCAAGCGCTTCGGGCAGGTCATTTCCGTGCTCTAGCGCTTCTTTGAAATACTTACGCGCCCGCCGGATTGAAGGCAGGCTGACGCTGGAAAGAGTTTGCAAGCCCCTGAGGTATAGAAAATAGGCCTCAGGTCTGCGCGAAAAATCGCCGACTGCGCTTTGATGCAGGCCAATTCTACTCATTAATTCGCGTTGGATGGCAAACGTGATCGTGTCGCGGTGTGACGCAATCGAAAACGGTGACAGTTCAAAACGCTCTGCCCAGATGACTTCTTCGGTTGGCGTGAAGATCAACTGCACGAACAGGTGGGTGTCGTTACGCCGGCTGTCGAGCGCGTAAACGACATTGTGCTTTTCGAGCACGGACGCCTTGTCTTTCGATGCCTGTATGCGTTCCGACGTATAGGGCGCAACCACGGAAACGAAGCGGCTGCTGCAAAGCCCGATCGTCAAATCCTCGATCAAGGCATTGGCTATCGATCCGTCCCGGCTTGCCTCTTTCGATGTGTGGGGAGGAAGAAGCGCGATGCGCGGTTGTGCAGCGTGGTTCGCGACGGGTTGTTGGATGATGGCTGGCGCTGTGGTGGCAGGCGTTGCTGGCATCGAAGCAGCGGTTGTCCTTGTGGCGCTAAGGCCAGTGGACAGGCGTTGCCTGACGTCTTGATCCTGCGGGTTTGCTTCAAGCAGCAACACTGCCGCACGTCTCAACTCCGCGTGCGCTTGAGACCGCAAGGCGGGAGAATCGGCGATATCCAGGAATTGGGCGCGTAGGATGCCCAGAAGCCGAAGCCGGACGTCCTTGACCCAGGTGTCTAACGGAGCTTTTCCTTCCCCGAGAGAGGGAAGAAACTGCATGGCAACCGCGCCACAAGCGGCCTCAAGCCGCGCAAACGGATCGGATAACCCCGTGAAATCCAGATCACAACCAATCATCTCTCTATTCAGTGAGAGGCTGTTGGCTTCGACCGTGATCAACGGAACCGGCGCCTGTTGTGTCGCGAGTGCGAAGCGGCGAAGGGTGGAGCGCAGATTTGTTGCGGCGGCTTCTCCATTGCCGGGCCAAAGCAGATTGGCGATATCGCGTCTTGCAACCGGTCTGCCGATGTCGAACAGATAGGCAGAGATCAGAAGAGACTGGGTCGGAACGTTTATGACGTTTCCGTCCTCATCTTCCAGATTGCAACGACCCAATGTAGCCAGTCTGAATGGCATGTCGATCAATGTGTCGTGGATACGGAGGTTTCTGTGTTCTTCTGTGTCTCGGCTGAAGCGCTGCCGCCCAGGGACTGAACCAGTTCCAGAACGCGACGACGGACGCGGCTGTCTTCGATGGCCGAGAATGCCTTTGCGAGCGACACGCCTTCCTTCGAGTTCATGAACTGCGACAGCACGCTTGGAACGGCGAGGGCCTTGTCCTCGGTCGCATCTGGCCCACCTTCGAAGAAGTAGGAGATGTGAACGTCCAGCAATTCCGAAATGTGCTGCAGGCGGCTTGCGCCGACCCGGTTGGTGCCCTTCTCGTATTTCTGGACCTGCTGAAACGTAATGCCCAGCCCGTCGCCGAGCTTTTCCTGGCTGAGGCCCAGCATCACGCGGCGCAGCCGAATCCGTGAGCCCACATGTATATCGGTCGAATTGGGTGACTTTTTCATGATGATGCAAGACTCCAAAAACGTAAAACTTAACGCATGATTGCCGTAAACTTCAGGCGACCGCAACGGGTCGGTAGAAGGAATCACAGGTGTATTTCAGTTATATCTTAATCTGAGGTTCGGCGGTATGGCGAATGCTCGTTTTGACTTTAAAAACGTCTCGATTCGCATCCGATATTCCCGCCCAAATTTCAGCTCTCGCCCGTTACTGCACCTTGGCAGGTGGCATTGGCTTCAGCGTGTTCATCAATGCGCCGTAGGGCAGCAGCATGACGATGCCGACAAGCACTTTCACGGAGAGATCGCCCAGGGCCCAGGAAATCCAGCGCGGAGCCTCGCTGGCGAAAATCCCGAGGATCGGCGCCTGTTCGATTGCGAAAGCATCATTGGGGCCGACGAAGGAGAAGGTGGCCGCAAAGGCAATCGAGAAGAACAGGGCGGTATCCAACACGGAGCCGAGCATGGAGCCAGCCAGCGGTGCCCGCCACCAGCTTTGACGGCGCAGGCGGTTGAAGACCGAGATATCCAGCAATTGACCGATGAGATAGGCGGTGCCTGACGCAATCGCGATGCGCGGTATGGATGTCCAGAAAGACAGCGTCACGCCGACGACGAAACCTGCCAGCACGACTCGGCGGGCGATGGATGGCCCGAATTGCCGGTTGGTCAGATCGGTGATCAGAAAGGCGATGGGATATGTGAACGCACCCCAGGTCAGCAGATCGCCGAGATTGATGCCGAACAATGTGCCGGAGAGCGGGTGCTGAACGAGAATGTTCGATGCGACGACAACGAGGGTCATCAGGAGAACGTAAATGATGGTAGGGCGCAGGTAGGGCATTTTTTTATCCTGGGTGATGCCACCAGTTGGAGCCAAAGTTAAACAAGCAAAAGGCTTGAGCGGCAGTTGCCAGTCAAGCCTTTTGAAAGTCAGTAGTAATGAAACCGCTATTAAGCAGCAGCAACTGCTGTTTCAACGGTCTTCTTGGCGATCTGACGACGCAGCAGACGAGCGCGCATCGAAAGGTCGTTTTCGCTGGACTTCAGCAGGAACGCGTCGAGGCCGCCACGATGCTCAACGGAACGCAGAGCAGCTGCAGAAACGCGCAGACGGAAGCGCTGGCCGAGAGAATCGGAGATCAACGTAACCTGGCAGAGGTTCGGAAGGAACCGGCGCTTGGTTCTGTTGTTGGCGTGGCTGACGTTGTTGCCCGTCTGGACGCCCTTGCCGGTCAATTCGCATACACGGGACATGGGTACACCTATTTGTTATCGTCTGTTTCACCAACGGCTCGCTACCCGGCAAAATCCGGTGAGCAATCCAACTGGCAATGATTGGAAAGTTGCGGTTCTATAGTCAGACAGGAACTTCCAGTCAAGCCGCTCGCTCTTTTTTGTGAGCGATTTCGCCGGATTTCCACGTCACTCTGCTTTTTTATTGCCATAAGTCGGCGTATATCATCGCGGCAGAGGACAGCTTTTCCTGTCTGTCGAGGTGTTACCTGAATGAATGTCAAAGCACAAAGGTTTTTCGCAGCCCTTGCCATCACGCTTGCAAGCCTGTCGCCAGCGATGGCCGCGGAAACACGCCACGATAGCGAATACAGCATCAATCTGGGCCTGCTTCCCATTGCCCGCGCGAATTTTTCGACCCGCATGGAAGGTTCGACCTATTCCATTTCGGGCTCGTTCAGTTCCGCAGGCATCGCCAGCGTACTGAAGGATATTTCCGGGCGCACAAATGTCTCCGGTGCCAAGCGTGGAAACCGCATGCAGGCTAACGAATATTCGCTGGTTTACAAGGATGGCAAGCGTACGCGCACTTATGATGTGCAGTACCGCAACGGCAATGTGACCTCCACGACGGTCGATCCCGCGCCGAAAACGCGGCCCGACAATTGGGTCGATGTGAAGGACCGCGATCTGCGCTCGGTGCTCGATCCGATTTCGGGGTTGATCTTTCCCGTGGGTGGCCGCATATGCCCCAGCCGCCTGCCGATCTATGATGGGGAATCGCGTCTGGATCTGGTCTTGAGCTCCGGCGGCACCAAGCCGTTTGCGACCAATGGATTTACCGGTGACGCCATTGTCTGCAATGCGCGCTACGTGCCGAAGTCCGGCTTCCGCAAGGGCCGAAAAGACATTGAGTATCTGAAGTCGATTTCCATGGAAATCTGGTTTGCCAAGGCAAGCAATATGGATGTCTATGCGCCGGTCTACGCGCGCATTCCCACCAAGGTGGGTCAGGTCTACATTACCGCGACCAAATATGGCGGGTAAATTCGCCTGATTCCAGAATGGTTTTGGCCGCCCGGTTCTGCCGTGCGGCCTTTTTATTTGTATCGAGACTAGATGCTCGAACGGTCAGATCACAAGTCGGCAGCGAAATCGGTCGAGACTGATACCGAGCGCCATTCAGACAGGATCAAACCGTCCTTGTGGTGTTTGTCCTCGATTGCAGCGACCGTATCGCTACCGAGCGGCAGGCGCACCGGCGGATTTGGCGCATCTGCGAAGGCTGTCAGAACGTCGGCCAGCTTCTGCGGATCACCCGGCTGGTTGTGGCTGAGACCTGCGGCGATGGTACGGACTTTTCCCGCCGTTGCTTCGTAATCGTCGATGACCGTGTTGCTGACGGACAGCGAAGAGGAGTCCAGAAAGTCAGTGCGGAAATATCCCGGCTCGACCACCGTGACCTTAATGCCAAGAGGTGCAAGCTCGTCATGTAGCGCTTCGCTCAATCCCTCGACCGCGAATTTCGTGGAGGAATAGACGCCGAAACCTGCTGCCCCGCGATAACCCCCGATGGAGGAAATGTTGAGGATGCGGCCCGAGCGCGCTTTTCGCATGAAGGGCAGCACGGCGCGAGTGACATTCAATAGACCGAAGACATTCGTGCGGTAAACGGCTTCGACTTCTGCGGGTGTTGCTTCTTCGACGGCGCCCATAAGGCCGAATCCGGCATTGTTCAGCAGGACATCGATCTTACCGAAGCGTTCGATTGCGGCATTGGCGGCGGCAACCGCCTGCTTGTCATCGGTAACGTCAAGGGCCACGGGCAACAGATTGGGGTGTTCACCAAAGCGCTCGCTGACGCTTTTGGGATTGCGGGCGGTGGCAACCACGGCATCGCCCTGTGCGAGTGCTCTTGTGGTGACCAATGCGCCGAAGCCGCGGGAGGCACCAGTGATGAACCAGACTTTCATGATCATTATCCTTCGATGAGTGTTTGGCGCTCAGCGCCGTTTCAGTGAAATAGGACTGTTGACGTATTGAGGGCGAAAGCCGGCCTCTCGGTGAGAGGCTCAGGGCAGGACCTCGGCCAACTCGATTAGATTGCCGAACGGATCGCAGAAAAAGGCGAGGCGGCGGCTGATGGTCAGAAGTTCGAACGGTTCGGTAACGATGGTGACACCACGGGACCGTAACTCCTCGACGGTGGCATCCACGCTTTCAACGCTCAGGCAGAAGTGGTGGTAGCCGGCATAGTTGAGGCTGTCGCCGAGATCGGTATAGGGGCGAACCTCCTTAGGAGACGGATCTCCGCCGCCCAGAATTTCCACATAGAAATGGTCGTCCGTGGCAGGGGCGAGGTAGGCGAGCTGCTCATCGGCATAATCCCATTCGGCAACGACGCGGAAGTCGAGCTTTTCGATATACCAGCGCTTGGCTGTTTCGAGGTCCGGCGTGCGAACCGCGACGTGATGACCCCGCATATCGGCAAAGGGCGATGTGCGATTATGTGCGGGAGGAATGAAGTCGGCCATTGTCCTGTCTCCTTATTGTTCGGCACCAGCGCCGTTTACGAGGAGAAATCTGGACCTTTTTGATCTGAAGGATTAGATGGATAATGTTTTCATCAATGCTGAGTGAAATTCAGTAATGCGCACCACAGATCTCTCAGAACTTGCGGCTTTCGATGCCGTTGCCCGTCATCGTAATTTCCGACGCGCCGCAGAAGAGCGCGGCGTAACCGCATCTGCCATCAGCCATGCGGTCAGCAATCTGGAGGCACGCATTGGCATTCGTCTGCTGAACAGGACGACCCGTAGCGTATCGCTCACCGATGCAGGCTCAATGTTGATTGCTCAGTTGTCCCCGGCCTTCGGAGACATCGGCTCGGCGCTTGATGCGCTCAATCAGTTCAGGGACACGCCGTTCGGGAAGGTTCGCATCAATGCGCCCAATTCCGTGGCGCCCTTTGTTTTTCGTTCCGTGCTGGGGCCGGTGATTGCGCAAAACCCCAATCTCGAACTGGAAATCGTCGCGACGGATCGCCTCGTCGATATTGTCGAAGAGGGCTTCGATGCAGGAATCCGGCTTGGGGAAAGCCTTCGCGATGGCATGACGGCGGTCAAGATCAAGCCGCGATTGCGTTTTGCGGTGGTCGGTTCGCCCGCTTATTTCGAGCAACATGCCCTGCCAAAGTCGCCTGCCGATCTGCACCAGCATGTGTGCATCCGCAATATCTATCCAAACGGAAAAGCCTATCCGTGGGAGTTCAGCCGCGCGGGAAAGATCATTGAATTCGAGCCGAACGGTCCGCTTTCGCTGGATGATCATGAGCTGATGGTAGAAGCCGCGCTTTCCGGCGTCTGCCTTGCCTATGTGTGGGAAGAGCGTGCGCGCCCCTATATTGCCGATGGACGGCTGACGGAGTGCCTCGCATCCTGGAGTGCGCCAGAAGACTGGCTTTACCTTTATTATCCGACACGGAAATATCTGTCGGCGGGCGTGCGGGTGCTGATTGAGGCGCTGCGCGTTTGAGACGGCAATGAGCTCAGCCCGGTGACCAGCCGGGCTCTGCCATGACGAAGCTTTCAAAGACGAAGCCCGGTGAAACGGTGCAGCCGACAAGCGTGAAATCGCCAAGGCTTTCGGCGGCCTGCCAGCAATTGGCGGGGACGATAGCCTGAGGTCGTTCGCCGTCGAAGAGGGAAGGTCCGAGCTTTACCGTCTCCACGGATTTACCATCCACACTCAAGTGCAGCGCAAGCGGCGCACCGGCATAATGGTGCCAGATTTCGGCAGCGTCGATGACCCTATGCCAGTGAGAGCGTTGGCCTTTCTCCAGCAGATAATAGATAGCCGTGGAATGGCCGCGTCCACCATCCGGCGCATCGCGAAAGGTCTGGCGGTAGAAGCCGCCTTCCGGGTGCGGCTCCAGTTTCAGTTCAGCAATGATGGCCTCAGCGGAAAGGACGCTGCCAGCCATCAGAAATTGTCCTTGCGGGTTCTGATATCCGCAAACACTTCCGCATCCGTTGCACTCTCAAGGTTGAGATGGGCGCGGATGCTGGCATCGGCCACGCGCATATAGGGGTTTGTCTTTTTCTCAAGGCCGATTGTCGTGGGAATGGTGAACTCTCCCCGGTTCCGTAAGTCTTCCACTTCGCGCGCGCGTTGCTGAAGCGCGGCGTTATCAGGATCGACCGTCAAAGCGAAACGGGCGTTGGAGAGCGTGTATTCGTGGCCGAAATAGACCTTGGTATCGTCGGGAAGCGCCATGAGTTTCTGGAAGGAATGCCACATGTCAGCAGCGGGGCGTTCGAACAGGCGGCCGCAGCCCATGGCAAACAGCGTGTCGGCGGCAAACAGCAGGCCGTCATCCGGCAGATAGTAGCAGATATGTCCGGCGGTGTGGCCGGGTGTGGCGATGATCTGCACACGGCGTCCGGTAAGTTCAAACTCGTCGCCATCAACGGCAGATTTATCCAGCCCGGGGATAGCGACTGCCTCTTCATAAGGCCCATGGATTTCGCAGCCGAATTTTTCCTTCAATGAAAGATTGGCCTCGACGTGATCCATGTGATGGTGCGTGGTGAAAATATGGGTCAGCGTCCATCCGCGTCGGTTGAGCGCATCGATGATGGGGGCTTCCTCGGGCGCGTCTATCGAAATGGTGACGCCAGTTTCGCTATCATGCAGCAGAACGCCGAAATTATCGCTGCGACAAGAAAAGACCTCTATTTCCAACGGCTTCATGTTTCCTCTCCATCTTCGCGCTTTCAGACCATGACTATGTTCTATGTAGACCCGTCAGCCTTGAAGTCCAACCGGGGACTGCTACATTCTGACCATGAACACCGATATTGTCGATCTGCGCGAATTTTACCATTCTCCGCTTGGCCGCTCCGCCGAGCAGGCGATTACCATGGCGCTATCGACGCTTTGGCCTCCCTTGCCGGATGAGCGGCTGGTGGGTGTGGGCTATGCGGTGCCATTTCTGGAGCGGTTTCGGCGCGATACCGAGCGGACCTTTGCTTTCATGCCCGCCGGGCAGGGGGCGGTGAATTGGCCGGCAGGCGAGCTTTCTTCGACCGCGCTTGTTTTCGATGAAGAATTGCCGCTGCCCGATTCCTCGATTGACCGGGTTTTGATGGTCCATTCGCTGGAATTTGCGGAAAATCCGCGCGAGACTTTGAAAGAGTTCTGGCGGGTTCTGGCCCCCGGCGGACGGCTGGTGATCGTGGTGCCGAACAGGCGTGGCGTCTGGGCGCGGATGGAACATACGCCTTTCGGTTCCGGTCGCCCCTATTCCCGTAGCCAGCTGACATCGCTTCTGCGCGAAACGAACTTTACCCCCGGTGCCACCGCCGAAGCGCTGTTTTTTCCGCCCTCGAAGGTGCGGTCGATCCTGCGGTTTCGGCGGTATCTGGAAACGACAGGCCGCAAGCTGTGGCCGGTCTTTTCCGGTGTAATTATCGTGGAAGCGCAAAAGCGGCTCTATCAGGGCTTGCCCGTCAGCCAGCGGGCCTCACGCCGCGTCTTCGTGCCCGTTTTAGCGCCTCAGGGTGTGCCCACTACCAGAACATCGACGGAGCCGGGAAAGCCCGGCTGACACTCGACAAATGCGTCGTTCCGGTCTAATGCCTGCGGCATTGTCTTGCCGGGGTTCCCGGCGTTTTTCCGAAGGTCGATGAAATGAGTGCAGAGCTTAACCAACCTGTTCCGCGTCCAGGTATTCTGGATATCGCCGCTTATGTTCCGGGTAAGGAGCACGCGGAAGGTGTCGCCAAGGTCTATAAGCTCTCCTCCAATGAAACGCCGCTCGGTGCCAGCCCGAAAGCCATAGAGGCTTTCAAGGCCGCCGCTTCCAATCTGCAAATCTATCCGGATGGACAGGCAACCGCGTTGCGTCAGGCCATTGCCGACGTCCACGGGCTGAATATCGCCAATATCATTTGCGGCAACGGTTCGGATGAGCTGTTGGGCCTGCTTTGCCACGTCTATCTGGGTGCAGATGATGAGGCGATCATCACCGAACATGGCTTTCTGGTCTACAAGATCCAGATCATGGGCGCAGGCGCAACCGTCGTGACCGTGAAGGAAAAGGATTGTACCGTCGATGTAGACGCAATCCTAGCCGCCGTGACATCGAAGACCAAAATGGTCTTCATCGCCAATCCCGGCAATCCGACAGGGACCTATGTGCCGGTTTCGGAAATCCGTCGTTTGCAGGCGGGCCTGCCCAAGCATGTCTTGCTGGTGTTGGATGCTGCCTATGCAGAATATGTTCGCAAGAACGATTACGAGGCAGGGCTTGAACTCGTTTCCAGCAACGCCAATGTCGTCATGACGCGTACTTTTTCCAAGGTTTATGGTCTGGCGGCACTGCGTGTCGGTTGGATGTATGGTCCCGCCGCAATCATCGATGCGCTGAACCGTGTGCGCGGTCCCTTCAACATGAATGCGCCCGCCATCGCTGCCGGTGCAGCTGCGATACGCGATCAGGCGTTCATGCAGCAGGCTGTGGCGCATAATCTCCAATGGGCCGAAAAGCTGACCAGCGCATTCACCGAGCTTGGTCTCACCGTCACACCGTCGGTTGCCAATTTCGTCCTTATTCATTTCCCCGACGTCGATGGAAAGCGTGCAGCTGATGCTGACGAATTTTTGACGCGCCGTGGTTATATTCTGCGTGCCGTGCGCGGTTATGGTTTTGCCAATGCGCTGCGCATGACGGTCGGCTCGGAAGAAGCAAACCTCGGCGTTATCGCTGCTCTCACCGAATTTATGGGGCAGGCGTAATGAGTGATATTCTGTTCGACCGCATTGCCCTGATCGGCATTGGTCTCATTGGCTCGTCCATCGCACGCGATATCAAGGCATTGGGGCTTGCCCGCGAGGTGGTGATTTCTACGCGTAGCGAAGCGACGCTGAAGCGGGCAGAAGAGCTTGGGCTGGGCACGTCCTACACCGTCTCTGCCGCTGATGCGGTGAAGGATGCCGATCTGGTGATTGTGTCCGTGCCGGTCGGTGCGTCCGAAAGCGTGGCGCAGCAGATCGCGCCGCATCTCAAAGCCGGTTCTATCGTGACCGATGTGGGCTCTACCAAGGCATCGGTGATTGCCCAAATGGCACCGCACATGCCTGACAATATCCATTTCATTCCAGGCCATCCGCTGGCAGGTACGGAAAAATCAGGCCCCGATGCCGGTTTTGAAGGCCTGTTTCATGACCGTTGGTGCATCTTCACGCCCTTGCCGGGCACTGATGCGGTAGCGCTTGGCAAGCTCAAGGCGTTCTGGGAAAAGCTCGGTTCACGCGTCGATGAGATGGAGCCGGAGCACCACGACAAAGTTCTGGCCATCGTTTCGCATCTGCCGCATATCATTGCCTACAATATCGTCGGCACAGCAGATGATCTGGGCACGGTAACGGAATCGGAAGTCATCAAATATTCCGCGTCCGGTTTCCGTGATTTCACCCGCCTGGCTGCTTCTGACCCCACCATGTGGCGGGACATCTGCCTGCACAACAAGGATGCCATTCTGGAAATGCTGGCGCGTTTCTCCGAAGATTTGGCCTATCTACAGCGAGCAATCCGTTGGGGTGAGGGCGACAAGCTGTTTGAACTCTTCACCCGCACGCGCACCATCCGCCGTTCCATCGTTCAGGCAGGACAGGATGTGGATGCGCCAGACTTCGGGCGCCATACGCTAGATCAGAAGAAGTAATCTGCTTCAAAACTGCGGAACGAAGGCCGAAGCCTTCGTTCCGCGCTCAACATCAGATCGGTGGAATTTTTCCAAGCGGAATGAAGCCGCTGACGGTGGCACGACCGCGATCGACCACCAGATCGACCGAGGCCCGGTCGCCCCCACCGGCCAGAGCGCCGAGCAGTTTGCGGGCGGTGTCGATTGTCGAGCGCAGTTGCGGGAAGGCCTGTTTGGCATTGTTGGCCCAATCCCCCAGCTTCTCGATCTCCAGCTTGAACTGGCCCGAGAGATAGCCCTGATTATCGAAGGAGAAGGGGCCGGTGATGCGCATGGTGCGGCCATCGCCAATATCCAGCATGACACGACGCAATTCACCGCTGGCACCATAAAGCCCGGTGCGATCACTGCCGTCGATCATGCCAGCCTTGCCGGCAAGCGTCACATCGGCAATCGCATTCAGGCGCGGCAGAAGCTGCGGCCAGTCCTTGATGATGGTGGATGCGTCGGTCAGCGTCACGGCACCATCGAGGTCTGGGCCATTCTGGCGCAGGTGAACTTCCGTCTTGGCGGCATCGAAATCGATTGTCTGGCTGGTGACCGAGGACACGGCGGTTGCCTTCAGCCCGTCGATAACCAGCGATGTGCGGTCAATGCCTTTCAGCTTCGTCACGAGGCTGGATTGCAGGCTGGTCCATTGCGCGGAAATGTCGAGGCCATGGCCGGTCTGGATGGTGGCGGGCGAATCCAGTTCCCAGACGATGTGGCCGGGCGCATAAAGCTGCGCTGCCGAGCGAAGCGCGCCAAACGATGCCGTCATGTCGTTGCGGGCATTCTGGACATCGACCTTGGAGCAGAACAGGCCGATACGGAAAGGGTAACCCCTGAAAGCGATGTCGCGGCACTCGCCGGTGACGCCGGCAGAACCGCCCGGTGCGAGTGTCCGAATAACGGTTTCCTGAAGCCTGTGCGCGGCGTAAAACCAGCCCGCAGTGTAAATGGCAACGAAAACTATTATCCCAAGACCGAGAAAAAGGAATTTTCTACCGGTTCGGGATTGGCTTGACGCTGCCATGATGATCTCCAATGGTACACACAGGTGATTTGGTTTGGCTTGCGATATGGACGATTTTTGGGTCTTTGGCTACGGCTCGTTGATGTGGAACCCCGGCTTCCCGTTTGAGGAGCGCCAGCAGGCGCGCTTATATGGATACCGGCGTTCGCTGTGCATACGCTCGAATGTGTATCGCGGAACGGATGAAAATCCGGGACTGGTTCTGGGACTGGAACGCGGCGGCTCCTGCCTCGGCGTTGCATTCCGCGTATCGAATGCGGACCGTGAACCCGTTGTCGATTATCTGCGCGAGCGCGAGCTTGTCAGCAATGTTTATAAGGAACGGGTTCTGTCTGTCGGCCTGTCGGACGGCAGGCGGCAGATGGCCCTGACCTATGTGGCAGACTGCAAGCATCCGCAATATATCGGTGATCTGGCGCTGGAAGATGCCGCAACCATCGTGCGCCACGCGTCCGGCCGCTCCGGCCCCAATGTCGATTACGTGTTCAACACCGTTGAACACCTGAAAGACATGGGCATCCGGGATGCGCTTCTGGAGCGTGTCGTCTCCAATGTGAAGGCTCAGTCTGCAGCCGTTCCCTGAAGTTCTGCCAGCCGTTTGACGGCGGTTGGTGGCATGGGAAGATCAGGATTGTTGCGTGCGGTTTCCAGCAAAAGCTCGTCGCTTGCCTTCTCCGTGACCTCGATCAACTGCTTGAAGAAGACATCAGGGTCGAGACCGGGCTGAATGGCGGGCAGGATGCGGACCTTGAAGTGGCCGGGATAGCGCATTGTCGAGCGGCGCGGCCAGAACAGGCCGGGATGCATGGCGACAGGCACGACGGGGACTTTGAGGTCGCGATAGAGCCGGGCGATGCCATAGCGATATTCCGGCTCGGCACCGGGTGGGCGGCGCGTGCCTTCCGGATAGATGATGAGTTCGCGTCCTTTGGCCATTTCTTCCTTGGCGCGCTCCATGACCTTGAGCATGACTTTGCCGCGCGCGGCGCGGTCGACCGGGATCATTCGCTGCTTGGCCACGTACCAGCCAAAAAGCGGTATCCACATCAGCTCCCGCTTCAAAATGTAAACGGGGTCTTTGAGGTTCGGCAACAGCGCATAGGTATCCCAGAAGGACTGGTGTTTCGGCGCAAAGATGCAGCCGGATTCGGGGATGTTTTCCAGGCCTTCTATCTCGAAGGTGGTTCCGACGATGACTTTCATCAGCCAGTGATTGGAGCGCGCCCAAGCCTTCGGTATCTCAAACGCCATTTTGCGCGGCACGAGGAAATAGATCGGCGTCAGCACGATCATCCGCAGGATGAGGTTGAGATAGAACAGCGTGTTGAAGAGAATGGAACGCAGTCTGAGCATGAAAAAAGCTTCTCCAGGCGCATCCGTATCAACGAAAGGAAGCAATCTCCGATGTCGTGCGCAGGGCTGAACGCCTACACGAAAACAGGGTGTTTCAGCAAGGCCAATGTACTAGCAGTGGTCAGGTCGCGGATGAGCCGTTGCGCAGGCCGTTACCCTTGCCAAGCCCGGTCAGATCGCGGGCGGCGGCGGCAACGAATTTGATATATTCGGAGATCATGGTGCGCACCACATCCGGGTTTGAAAACCAGTTGGTGCGAGCCAGATCCGAATTGATGACCGGATAGGCAATGAAGTTCGTGTCCGGGCTGGAACTGCGCAATTCGTGCAGGCTGCGGTGCATGTGGTAATTGTTGGTGACGACAACGACCGTTGCGTAACCCCGGTCCTTGATCCACTGCGCCGCTTCACTCGCGTTGCCGATTGTATCGACAGCCTGATAGCCCATGTCCACGCAGCAGGCGAAAAGATCGGACGAACTCTGCGTCATTTTTCGGATTTGTGCGCGGGTGGTGGATGGATTGACGCCAGAAATCAAAAGGCGTTTGCCAACACCATCGCGTAACAGGCCAACGGCCTGATCAATTCTTAGATAGCCGCCGGTCAGGACGATGATGCCATCGGCCTTGGTTGAAGATGGTGGGCGCATCGAAGCGACCGAATCAGCGAACCACAAAAAACCGCCGAAAATGGCCCCCACAATGACCACGAAAATCAGGATGGCGGCCCGCACGAACCGGCGCAAACGCCCACGTCGCGAAAACCAGCGGTTTCGCGGCGTCTGTGTCGACTGGTCATCAGGGTCTGTGCGACTCATTGCCATGAGTTATCCATAAGCGTGGATTAAGGCAAGGAACAGGCGGTTGTGACGGCTCTGCGGCGCGCTTATTCAACCTCAAACGCCCTCACTTTTCGACGGATCGGAACGCACGCGATCGATGTCGTCAATCGTGCGGATGACGGTGACGCGGGCTGTGATGGTGGTCAACAAAGCGATGATCATCATGGTCGCGAAAATCCCGAGATAACCATCCACTCCGACAGAAAACGAGCCGAACAGGGCGCTGGCCTGATCGCTCTGCGGCGTCGCCAAGGTGCGGGACTGCCAGAAGCCGGCGGCGAGAAAGACCAAGGCCGCGAGGGCACTTCCGGCGCCCGAACCCTTCAGACTGATCTTGAGGAAATGCTTTTGAAATTCGCGGGCGACAAAGCTGCTTTCCGCGCCGACGAAATGCAGAACCTCAACGATGTGTCGGTTGCCTGAAAGTGCACCGCGTGTGGCAAAGACCACGGTCAAGACCATGGCGCTGAAAACGAGGATCAGCACGCCAAGGCCGATCATGACAGTGGTGTGTGCCATGGAGACCAGGCGATCCACCCATGTGCGGTGATCATCCAGAAACGCCTGTGGAATTTCGGTCTTCAGCATGGCGCGCATCGCCTCGAAGTCCGGCGGATTGCTTTCATCGATTGTGATGATGACGAGGCGGGGTACAGGCAGTTCCGACAGGTCAAGACCGGTGCCCAGCCAGGGTTCTAGCAGGCGCGCGGTGGCCGCATCATCCATGATCGTGCCTTCACGTGTGCCGACGAAGCTCAGCGCCAGATTACGGGCCTTGTTCAGCGCCGCATTCATATCCAGCCCTTCCTCCGGCTTGATCTGAATGGTGATTTCACGCGAAATCTGGCTTTGCCATGTGGCGGCGGTGGCACGCACCATGCTGACCGCGCCCAGCGTCAGACAGGCGAGAAAAGCCATGATGGCGATAACCACGATCAGCGCATTGCCCTGAATATTGGATGGCGGCAGAATGGGTGCCATGGGCCTGATGCGCATTTGCGGCAGCTTGGGAGCTGGCTTCTGTTCGGCTTTAAGCGGTTTGCGGCTTATCTCATTCATAAACGTCAAGCCGTCCTTCCGTCAGGATCATGCGCCGCGCATCGATCTGATCCATCAGTCCGAAATCATGGGTGGCGATGACGACAGCCGTGCCGAGCCGGTTCAGCTCCAGAAACAGGTTCAGCAGACGCTTGGCCATGGGCGGATCGACGTTACCCGTCGGCTCGTCGGCCAGAAGAATTTCGGGCTGGTCCATCAGCGCGCGGGCAATGGCGGCACGCTGCTTTTCACCGCCGGACAGGATCGGCGGCAGAACATTGATGCGTTCGCCAAGGCCAACCCATTTCAACAGCTCGATCACATCATTGCGATAAGCGCTTTCCTCCTTGCCGCGCACACGCAGCGGCAACGCGACATTCTCATAGGTGGTGAGATGGTCGAGAAGGCGGAAATCCTGGAACACGATGCCGACGCGGCGACGCAGCAGCGGCAATTCGCTGCGCGGAATGCGCGACACGTCCCGGCTGAACATGCGGATATGACCACGCGTCGGCTGCAGCGACATCAACAACAGGCGCAGAAGCGTGGTTTTGCCAGCGCCTGAAGGGCCGGTCAGAAACTGGAACGAGCCCTTGGGGATATCGAAGGTCATATCCCGCAGGATTTCCGGGCCCATGCCGTACCGCAACCCGACATTTTCGAAATGGATCAATGAACTTCCAGTCTTTTGCTTTCGTGGCGCGTGATTTGCGTCATCGTTGGAGCCTTTTACACGCTATGCGGCTCTGCGGGCGGCTCATCAACGATCTTTGCAAAGCATTAACCAATTAAATTTACGACTAGGCAGGATTTCATTCAATGCCCAGTTTTTATCGGGCCGAAAACCTGACCGAGGGAACTTCATGGGTATGTTCCGTTCATCTCGCCGGCACGCGGCACTCGATTTGGACCTTTTGATGCCGGAGACGCCGCTTCGCCAGACATGGCGAACGCGCAACGGTGATGACATCGTAGATGCCGAGTTTGTCACGATAAAGGAAACGCCGTTTCGTGACTACGGAAACGACAATCGCCACAAAGCTTATCAACAGAACGAGTCGAAACCCGTTTCGGCCTTGAGCGCGCTGCGCTCGTTCATCGACTGGGTGGACAGAAAGCTGTCCGGCCTTTCCGTCGATGGTTATTCGGCTATCGTGGCGGCAGCAGTTGTCGGCGTGTTCTTCCTGTCGGGCGGCTTTACCGTGATGATGCAGGAAAAATCCACGGCTGGGGCACCGGTTTCCCCGCTGGGCATTAGTCACATCACCGTCACGCCGCAAGACGCGGGCGGCATGGAAGTGCTTGTCATCAACGGCATCGTTGAAAACAATGGCGGTGAGGTCGAGACCATACCGGCCATTCGCGCGGATTTGTTCGCGGCCAAGGGTGAGAAGGTCGCAAGCATGCTGATCGAGCCGCCTGTGACAGAGATCGAGCCGGGTCTGAGCCATGGCTTCTCAGCAAAATTGCGCCATCCCGGTGGAAAAACGCCGGAAATCAAGCTTTCTTTCGCGCAAACGGGTGTTTCCGAGCGCTGACTGTGCTACCGGACGCCCTTCGTTCCGTCCCTGATGCCCGTATTCTTTGATGCTGGCGCCGGATAAGCGCAGGAGAAGACATGCCCGTCGTTCGTGGAAAAAATATCGAGCCGCTTTATACTGCCGAGCAGATTGCAGAGCGTAATCGCGATCTTGCAAAGCGTATTGCAAGCGGTCCGACGAATGACTTGCTGGTCATTGCGGTTCTGAAGGGCTCCTTCATTTTCGCCGCCGATCTCATCCGCGCCCTGCACGACAGCGGTCTGGCCCCGGAAGTCGAATTCATTACGCTCTCCAGCTATGGCACCGGCACGGTGTCTCAAGGTGTGAGAATCGTGAAAGACATCGACAGCGATGTGAAGGACCGCGACGTTCTGTTGATCGACGACATTCTCGAATCCGGTCGCACGCTGCTTTTCGCAAAGGAACTGCTCTACGAACGCGGCGCGCGCAACGTTTCAATTGCCGTTCTCCTGGACAAGAAAGTGAAGCGTAAGGAACAACTCGAAGCGGATTATGTCGGCTTCGAATGCCCGGATTACTTCGTCGTTGGCTATGGAATGGACGTGGCTTACGCCTTCCGCGAACTGCCTTTTGTCGGCGTCGTTACGGGTGACGCTGAGTAGAATGCCCGTCTCAATCTGAGACGACGCCGGGTGGCTACAGCCATGGATTGTTAACCATGCCACCCGGATCGCCCCGGCCATTTACCTCTTGCAAAGGGAAATGACCGACTTTGTTGCTCGCTGGAATGAATACCAGGAGCGATGGAAAATGGCGAAGATTCTGATTACTGAAGACGAAGATGCGTTGCGCACCTTTGTAGCGCGTGCGTTACGTCTGGATGGGCACGAAACCTATGAAGCCGCCGATGGCGAGCAGGGATTCGAGAAGCTGAGCGAACACAAGTTCGACCTTCTCCTCTCCGATATCCGTATGCCGGTTATGGATGGCATCGAGCTGGCGCACCGCGCCGCATCGCAATTTCCAAGCCTCAAAATTCTGCTGATGACGGGTTATGCCGAGCAGCGCGAGCGCGCCGACGATTTGATGGAAAAAATCATCGATGTGGTGCCGAAGCCCTTTGCCCTGCCGGATATCCGCAAGGCCGTCGCCCGCGCATTGGCATCGGTTCCGGCATAAGTGATCTTCTGGATGTGCTGAAACAAGGGCGGCTTGACCGCCCTTTTTCGTTGCGCCACCTATCGTCCCATAAACCGTGCAAGAAGTGCCGTGAAGCGGCCATAGGGCGGAGTGGCCATGCGGGCGGGGTTGAACAGCCTGACTTTGGCGATACCCCGTGCATGGGAAAATCGCTTGAAGCCTTCATAGCCATGATAAGCGCCAAGGCCGCTGGGGCCGACACCGCCGAAGGGCAGGTCGTTTTGTGCGATGTGCAACAGCGTACCATTGACGGTCACATTGCCGGAGATCGTTTTTTCGAGGACCTTTTGCTGTGTCTCGGACTCGTGCGTGAAAATGTAAAGCGCCAGCGGGCGGGGGCGCGAGCGGACGAAAGCGATGGCATCGTCAAGCGTTTCATAGGGAATGACAGGAAGAACCGGTCCGAAAATCTCTTCTTCCATCAACAGGCAATCCGCTGGAGGATTGATCAGCAGGGTTGGCTGGAGGCCAAGGCCGGATTTCGGAAGCGGGATATCAACCGTGCGGATATCGACGCCACGCTCCCGGCACTCATTCAGTCCCTTGAGGAGGCGGTCATGAGCCCTCGCGCCGACAAGGCTGGTAAATTGTTCTGATCCCGTAGCGCTCGGATAGAAGCGTTGAACCTGTTCAACAAATGCCTCAACAAACGAATCGAGTTTGTCTTTTTTGACAAGGACGTAGTCCGGGGCGATGCAGGTCTGTCCCGCATTCATCAGCTTGCCAAAAACGATATCCTGCGTGGCGCTGGCGACCGGATAGTCCGGAGCAATGATCGTCGGTGATTTACCTCCGAGTTCCAGCGTGAGAGGCGTCAGATTGGCCGCCGCCGCCGCCATGACTTTCTTTCCGATATTGGTGGAGCCGGTAAACAGAAGATGGTCGAATGGCAGGGCGGAAAATGCAGCGGCTACCTCCACCCCACCTTCGACAACGGTCACCTCTTCGGGCTTGAAATACTCGGCAACGAGTTTTGCCAGCAATGCGGAAGTTTCAGGAACAAGCTCCGATGGTTTGATCATCGCCCGGTTTCCAGCCGCCAGAATATCGATGAGTGGGCCGAGCGCGAGCAGCAGCGGATAGTTCCAGGGCGCCATGATGCCGACGACACCGAGTGGCTGGTGCTGCACCCAGTTCGACATTTGCAGGAATTCAATCGAGCGTCCGCGCCGTTCCGGCCGCATCCAGCTGCGCAGATGGGAACGGGTGTGACGCAGGGAGCCCATCATCGGCACGATTTCCAACATCGTCGTTTCGTGCGAGGAGCGGTGTCCAAAGTCTCTGGAAACCACTTCACACAGTTCATCGCGATGGTCCTTTAGCAAACGGCCGATCCGGTCGAGCCTGTCACGTCGGACCGCCAGAGACGGAGACGGCTCTTGCTCGAAAGCTTGCCGTTGTTGCGTCAGCATCGTCTGAAGATAAATCTGCTCTTGGCCGCTGTCGTTCAAAGCCTTGCTCCGTTAGTCCAGTCTTGCCGCGACGCGAAGGCCGCGATGTAAATATCCGAATACCATTACGCCACGGATGGCTGCAACCGATAATGGAATGAGGCAGAACCATGCGACCGCGAACGGTCAGGTCGCGACATGTTCCCGTTCAGGTCTTGGAGGGACGTTGCAACTCATTTTCAGAAAATGTTGCCCAGTGTTGGGGTAACGACAAAAACTGTGGTAAGCGCCAGCCAAACAACAGCAGGAGAATTTTGGTGAGCGAACTTACCGTAGCAGATGCAACCAACCGCATCTATGAATCGCTTCAGGCGGATAATGCCGATATCGACGCTCATATCGCAACGCTCAAGGCTGCGTTGATGCAGGCTGGTTTGAAAGAGGCCGTATTCGACCCGACGAGGCTGGTTCAGAACAATCGTTCCGGCAGGAAGTTAATGCAGGCTTATTTCCGGCAACGCGGCGTGACGGTGAAATTCTCAGGGTCCTAAGCCTTTTGTCGATGTCGGGTATTCAGCAATATTGATCATCTTCGATAAACAGGAATATCCGCATTTCCTTCACTCGGTTGTGGATCAGCGCGTTACATGGAAACTTCCCTATACCTTCCTGTAAAAGCCTTTCTGGAGTCCGCGGGCTATTTGGTGAAGGGTGAGATCGGCGGTTGCGACCTCGTGGGGATCAGCGGCGACGAGCCGCCTGTCGTCGTGATCTGCGAGTTGAAGATGAGCTTCAATCTGGAGGTCGTTCTTCAGGCTGTCGATAGGGCTGCAATCGCGGACGAGGTCTGGATTGCCGCAAAAATATCCGCCAAGGGCAGGGGGCGGGAGGCCGACAAACGCTATCGCGATCTCTGTCGTCGACTCGGCATAGGGATGCTCGGCATTTCCGACCGTGGAGATGTCAGCGTGATCGTCGCCTCCGTCACGCCAATGCCGAGGACCAATCCGAAGCGGCGATCAAGGCTTGTGCGAGAACACCAGAAAAGAAGAGGCGATCCTGTTCTTGGCGGCAGCACGCGTGTGCCTGTCATGACCGCCTATCGCCAACAGGCACTGGGCTGTGCCGCGGCTCTTTTGAACGGACCGCTGCGTGTACGCGATATTAGGGCGGGCGTTCCTGAAGCCGGCAAGATACTGTTGTCGAATGTTTACGGCTGGTTCGAGCGTCTGGACAGAGGTGTCTATGGCCTGACCGATGCTGGTCGCGACGCCCTTGTCCGATGGCCACAGACGTAGTCGTAGCCGTAGAACTATTGGTAACTTTCCGTCCAATCCGGACACTTCAGCATGCCCAGAAAACCAAAGCTGCATGAAGGGCTTGATCGCAGGCGCCCAATCGATCTGACGAATTTCATCGATGATCGATTGGGCTGAGGCTAGCGTTCATAACGTCTAATCTAGTCCGCCGACGCCGCGACTTAACTGCATCAGAATTTTACGCGCGCTGTCAGCGTTGCGTTGAAGGGCTCACCGATCTGGTTCCCGAAGGCGGTCCCGCCAATCGAGGACGTGTAATAGGTGCGATCAAAAATATTCTTCAGGTTGAGTTGAACGGTGATTGGCCGTTCAAGCTCGAACGTATAGGCGGCAAAGGCATCGACAACTGCATAGCCGGGTAGGAAATAGGAGTTACTGTTGATACCGGCCCGGTCGCCGACCGCTCTTATGCCGCCACCAACTTTCAGGGTATTGCCAGACGCGCTGACTTCTCCCACATCATAGGCAAGGTAAAGTGACCCTGTATGGCGGGCTACGTTCACGGGGCGTTTGCCAGCATTTTCACCTTCCAAAACCTTCGCATCGGTAAATGCATAACTTGCGATGAAATCCAGATTGTCTGTCAACGACCCGGCGACATCCACTTCCACGCCTCGTGATCTGACCAACCCTGCGGTTTTGACAACGGTTCCGTCATTATAGGCGACATTCTCCTTGTCGGATGTGTAGAGCGCAACATTGGCGGTCAGTCCCGACGGCAATTCGAACTTCGAGCCGACCTCATAGGACACGCCTTCTTCCGGTTTCAGATTGCCGTATTCGCTTGCAATGGACGATTGCGGACGGAAGGTCTTGGCGGCATTCGCATAAAGCGAAAGGTCAGGCGTGAGCTTGTAGACAATGCCCGCGTTGGGAACGAGAGCGTCACCGAAACTGTCGGTATTGTTATTGAAAGGGCGGCCTTTGCCAGCCAGCAAATCATAATACTGGTAACGCAGCCCACCGACAACGATCCACTGTTCATTGAGGTGGATCGAGTCCTGCATGTAGACCGAGGCCGTAGACAGCTTTTCGACCTGGTCGCTATCGGAGGCGGAAACAGTCGTGCACTCGGGCATGTTGCCGTACACAGGATTGTAGATGTTGAAATTTGTCGATGCGGCACACCGGATCATGTCAGTGCGCAGAGTATCGCTATAATCATAGGACGCACCGAACAACAGGTCGTGCTGCATGCCGCCGATCTCGACCTCACCCGTCAGATCCGCGCGGACGGCGTGGTTGTAGATCGTCGAATAATTGGTCGCGTCGGCCCTGCGCGAAAGGTTACCAGTCGCCGGGGTGTAACCCATGACACGCGCCTGATTGTCCGAATACACATTCCGGCTGTAGCTGTAATCGATGCCCAGCTTCCAGTTTTCCGACAATTCGTGATCGATCTCGACCTGAAACAGATCGGATTTCCCGTCGGTGATATTATAAGGCTCATCAAAGCGAATTTTCCGGTCCACATTGACCGGACGACCTGTCGTGACATCGAAGATTGTGCCGCGATCAAACGGCACGCTGTAATCCTCGTGCATGTAAGTCGCCGTGATTTCCGTGTCTTCGCCGGTCCATGTCAGCGACGGAGAAATCAGCCAGTTCTTGGTCTCACCGAAGTTGCGCCAATAATCGATGTGCTTGTATTCCCCGATCAGACGATAGGAAAAGTCGGTGCCTTCAATCGGACCGGTGAAATCCAGCCCCGTCGTGCCGCCGCCAAAACTGGAAAGACCGCCGTAGATTTCGCCGCCAAACGTATCTTGCGGTTTCTTTGTAACAACATTGACCATGCCGCCTGGATCGAGAATGCCATAGAGCGTGGAGGAGGGGCCTTTGAGAACTTCCACCCGTTCCGTCATAGCGTTGAAGGAGCGCGGCAGGGCGGTCTTCAGCCCGTTCGTCAGGATCGACCCGTCGCGATTATCGCCAAAGCCACGGCGGATAACAGAGTCCTGAGTGCCACCCAGCGTATTCGTCTGGGTCACGCCGCTGATATTGCCCAGCGCTTCATCCAGATTGCTTGCATTCTGGTCTTTAAGAACCTGTTCGCTGACGACATTGACCGCCTGCGGAATGTCGATGAGCGGCGTATCCGTGCGCGTTGCCGTGCTGGTCGACTTCGGCTGATAACCCTGCGTCGCACCGGCACCGGTGACGACGATAGGCGCGAGAACGGTTGAGGTTTCCGAGGTGACAGGTTTGGCGCTGTCCGACTGGCGCGATGTCTTTTTGATTTCAGCACGTTCTTGCGCCTGCAACGGCAAGGCAACCATTGTTCCGGCAATGGCAATCACGGCCAAAGCCGTCGATCGTTCAAGTCCATGAAATCTCATCGTCATCAGTCCCCACCAACGCTCGTCTTGTCATCAGAATGCTGGCCTTCTGTATTTCATGAATGTAGTAGTCAACTTTGTTCTGTGTAGCAAAGCTTTTGGGAGGCTCGATTTTTCAGTGTTTCGAGGAGAGTTTGGCGGCCAAAAATCCGCTTACACAGCTTTGAAACGTGTCTGGAAAAGAAAATTCGAGCAGGATAATTGTTGACTACTACATTCATAAATTACAGATCAAGCGCATGCTTGAGGAAAGAAAACGGCTGAATTGATGCAATCCGATAACACTGACAATGCGCTGGATACCCAGCGGGTGACGGCAGGTTATGGACGCCTGAATGTTCTTGCCGATGTCTCCGTTATCGTTCCCAAAGGAAAGTTCACCGCTCTTGCAGGCCCGAACGGATCGGGCAAATCAACGTTGCTGGCCGTGCTGTCGCGCATTCTCAAACCATCCGGCGGAACGGTTCTTATCGACGGACAGGATGTGAACCGACTGCCGACAAAAGAGGTGGCGCGCAAGCTTGCCTTGCTTCCCCAGGCGCCGATCGTGCCTGAAGGTCTAAGCGTCTATGATCTGGTGTCGCGTGGCCGTTATCCGCATCGCGGCATTCTCAAATCCTGGGATGAAGGGGATGAAGGAGCCGTCATCCAAGCCCTGCATATTACCGGCATCAGCGAACTCTCTACACGGCCGGTAGACAGTCTTTCGGGTGGGCAGCGCCAACGTTGCTTCATTGCGCTCGCTTTGGCGCAAGATACTGCAACGATCCTGTTCGATGAGCCGACAACGTTTCTCGATCTCCGGTATCAGGTCGAGGTCATGGAGCTTCTGTCGAGCCTCAGCCGCATGGCAAATCGAACCGTCGTTGCCGTTCTGCATGATCTGAACGCCGCCCTGCAATATGCGGATCGCATCGTTTTCCTTAAGGGCGGTGCAATTCATCATGTTGCCGAAACCGTCGATCAATGCCGCGCCGACCATATAGAAAGCATCTTCGATACGAAGGTCATCGCTGTCAGGCATCCGACGACCGGCAAGCCGGTGTTCCTGCCCGATCCGCATTCCGGAGCATCCGTATTGTGACGGCGGCCTACAACATACGGGGCTCGAAAACAGCACTTTACGGTCTCTGGCTCCCCTGCGGCCTTGTTGTGCTGCTGGCTCTTGCCCTCATGCATCTGAGCGTCGGTGCAAGACCCGTATCACCGCAACTGATCATCGATGCGTTGACGGCCCAAGACCATACGAGTTTCGAGCAACAAATCCTTCTCAAGCTCCGTCTGCCGCGCCTGCTGGCCGCCATCCTGTGCGGTGCGTCGCTGGGCATCGCAGGTCGGTTGCTGCAATCGATCCTGAGAAACCCAATAGCTGAACCGCATATTCTTGGCCTGAATGCGGGTGCAAGCCTTGCCCTGGTGGCAAGCACGGCTTTGCCTGCAAGCATGATGATGTTTCCGGCCAGCCGCCCGCTGATTGCCGCGGCTGGAAGCGGGGTTCTTTTTGCGCTCGTTCTGTTTCTGTCATCGGCAGGACGTAGCGGGCTGACGATGACCAAGGTCACATTCTGCGGCATAGCGCTATCTGCCCTGGCCTCGGCCTGCGTATCGGCTATCCTCATTCTCGATCAGGAAACGCTCGAACAGATGCGGTTTTGGCTTGCAGGTGATCTCTCTGGAATTTCCCTTTCCGATATTCAGACCGTCCTCCCCATCGTAACTGTTGCCGCAATAGCTACGGCCTGGATTACCTTGCGATTGGATATCATGGCGTTGGGAGACAAGGCCGCAACAAGCCTTGGCGTGCCGGTGCGCCAAACCAGACTGATCGGGCTGATAGCCACCGCGCTCTTTTGCGGCGCGTCCGTCTCGCTGTCCGGCCCCATCGGCTTCGTCGGCCTTATCGTCGGCGGTGTCGCCCATCGCATGGCTGGTGGGCGGCACATGGTTTCCGTCCCGCTGGCGGCATTGCTCGGCGCCAATCTCATGATCGCTGCCGATATCGCCGCCAGAACCATTGCCGCACCTCAGGATCTGGCAACGGGGGTGCTGACGGCCTTCATCGGCGCTCCTGTTTTCATCGCAGTCGTGACGCGGGTGCTGCGATGAGTGTGAAAAAGCTGGGCGGCGGTTATCGCCTTTTTCAATTCCAAGCCTTGAGCATGAAGCTGCATCCGAAAAGGTTGGCTGGAGCAACGGCGTTTCTGATAGTCCTTGTGCTTCTCGTTCTTATGGCGCTTGTTTCAGGAAGTGGGCGCGCCGGGATTGGCGACCTCGTGGCATTCATCAACGGCTCTGCCAACCAGGGCGATTTGTCCATCATCGGTGATCTGCGGCTGCCGCGCACCGTCATGGCAATGAGTTGCGGGGCCATGCTTGGGCTTGCGGGTGCGGCGTTGCAATCCCTGACGCGAAATGGGCTTGCCGATCCCGGTCTGCTGGGTGTGAAAGAGGGCGCAGCCCTTGCTATCGTCACCGTCATCATCGCGTTTCCGCAAACACCTCTGGTGTTGCGACCATTCATCGGCATGGCGGGCGGGTTTACGGTTGCTGCCGCAGTTGCGATGCTGGCGGGATCGTTTTCCCGTCTGCGCTTCGTGTTGATCGGCATCGGATTTTCTTGGGCTTTGTCCGCCGCCATCTCGCTGTTACTGACCGTGTCGGATATCGACCGCATTCAGATCGCCCTGACATGGATGGCGGGAAGCCTGGCAACAGTCACGCCGGACATGCTCCCGATTGCGCTTACGGGCTTATGCGTCGGGGCCACACTGCTGTTTGCCACAGCACGCGCAGCGGACGTGGCCACACTGGGAGACAGTGCGAGCATAGGGCTGGGCGTTCGCGCCAAGGCACTTGCAATCATAAGCCTTTTGGCCCCGGTTCTGATGACCGCGACTGCCGTTTCCTGCGTTGGAAGCATCGGCTTCGTCGGGCTTATCGCTCCGCACGCGGCAAGAATGACGATTGGCGGTGGCCAGACTGCACTGTTGACGGCAAGCATGCTGATAGGTGCAGCGCTCGTCGTTCTCGCCGACACCATTGGCCGTACCGCCTTCGCGCTCCTGCAAATTCCTGCTGGCATCGTCCTCGCACTCGTCGGTGTTCCGATTTTACTCCTGCTCCTCTGGCGCCGTCGTGATCAATTGTGAAAGGTTTTCCATGCTGCGCATGCTTGTTTTTACGCTTCTGCTTCTTGTCGTTCCTAACGTTGTGGCAGCGCAGGATACGCGAACGTTTCAGGACGATACCGGACGCACTGTTATCATTCCGAGCAGCCCGCTGCGCATCGCATCGCTTCACGATATCGACGTCACCATTCCGCTGATCGAACTCGGCATCACGCCCATTGCCAGCCATGGCAGGGTCGGTGTCGACGGCAAACCTTATCTGCGCTCTGGCGCGATCCTGACCGGCGTCGATTTCGGCAATTCCGGCATGGCTTTTCTCGGTGCGGTGGACATAGACCTCGAGGCGCTGGCCGAACAGAAGCCGGACCTGATCATAACCGCTGCTGGCCGACCCACGCCCATCGCGACGCTGGAGAAAATAGCGCCAACCGTGGTGATTGATCCCACCAGATTTGGAACGGCGCATGCCTATCGAAAACTGGCCGAATTGACGGGAACCGAAAACAAGCTCGCCATTCTCGACCAGCGATACCGGGCGGGAATTGAAGAACTCAAAACTGCCATCGACACCGGAAACATCTCCGTGTCGGTCATCCAGCCGCTCAACGGAAAGATCAATATCTATCACACCTACCGGGCGCTGGGTCAGGTTCTGCGGGATGCAGGCTTCAAGTTCCCAAAGATCATCGATGATATTCCCGAAGGCGGACGCATTGAGGTCAGCGGCGAGCGCCTTCCAGATGTCGATGCGGATTTCATATTCGACCCGTATCGCTCGGATACTGGCGGCACGTCAAAACAGGAAATCGACGCGATGGAGAAGGTCGTGCCGGATTTTTGCAGTTTCCTGAAAGCCTGTATCGCGGGCCACTACATCATGGTTTCCAGAGAAGAAGCGATTTCAAACAGTTATGCTGCCATGGCTCTGATGACAGCGGTCGTAAAATCTGCAATCGCACCACGACCAGGAATGAGGTAGAGCTTTCGACTTTAAAAACTACGGTGCGTCAGGCAGTGTGCCTGAACCGACCCTTTTAAAGTCACAAGCATGGTATCGACAGGTCATTCCGTTCAGAAGAAACGCCATATAGATCGCTTCGGAGAGCGATTGAAGAAGAAGCGAGACGCGCTATCGCCCGGGCTTCTGGCCGTGGCCGAATATATCGACAAGCATCGACATGCGGTGCTGGCACAATCCGCGCTGGAAATTGGCCGCGAGATTGGAACGTCGGACGCAACGGTCATCAGAGCAATACAGGCACTCGGTTTCGAAGGCCTCGTGGACCTTAAAGACACGCTGGAAAGCCACCTCGGAGAAACGGATTCACCGTCCGAGAAAATGGCGGCGACCACCAACGAATTGCTGGATGACACCAATTCTGCAATCGACTTCGTGGTGGCCGATATGGGTCACGCCATGGCAGCCTTGTCTTCGGAGGAAAACAGGGGCGCAGTTGCACTCGCGGTGAGCTTGTTATCGGATGCCAGAAAGATCGGCGTATTCGGAATTGGCGCCTCTGGTATCATTGGAACTTACGCGTCGCGCAACTTCGTCAGATCGGGCTTTCCTTCCTATTCGCTGAACCGAACAGGCATCATGCTGGCTGAACAGCTTCTCGAGATGGAGACCGGCGATGTCCTGTTGATCCTTGCTCAAGGCCGCCCGCACCGCGAGGTCATGACGGCGATTTCGGAGGCGGAGCGTCTCTCGATACCGATCGTCGCCATCGTTGGAAAACAAGAGACGGCGCTCGCCGCACATGCCGCAGCAGCAATCGTTTTACCGCGTGCGAAGACTGAAAAGGTCGCCATGCACGGCGCTTCACTGGTCTGCGTGGAAGTATTGACCCTTGGCCTCGCCGCCCGAAACAGGGACAAGACGCTCGCAGCTCTCGACCGGCTTGTAGAGTTGCGCCAGCAGATCAGACCGAACAAGCGGTGAGATTTAACGCTAAAAGCACGGCGTTATGTTTGTGATGCGATCACTCCCTGATGGCTGACAGGGTAGTGACGTTTAGAGTTGTAGATCCGTTATCATTTGGTTGGCGAGCCAAGGATTCGATCTCGTAGATCCGGCAAGGTGCACATGTTGCCGTGGCCGCTCTCGGCTAGATAATGGAAACGGCGGACAAAGCGAGACCATTTGCGGCGATTACGGCAAGGGCGAATCCGCTTTGGTCAGCCATGGTCGAAGCCATCTCGCGCAACTCGACAAATGCAGTTCTTATCTGTCAGTCTTAGTCCTGTCTAAGAAACTGCGAATGGCAGCAATGACCTTATCGGGCGCTTCCGCATGGACGGCGTGATTGGCGCCGGGAACTTCGAAGAACTCGCCGTTTTGAACGCTTTCGGCAATCAGGCGGGAATGGTTGGGTGGGCAAATCCAGTCTTCGGTGCCGCAGATGACAAGCGTCGGTACTGAAATATCCTTCAAACGGTCGCGCAAATCGTAGAGACGCTCCTTGAACAAGGCATTATGCGTCTCTGCGTGTAGATGCATGGTGCGGGTGCGCTCGAGTGCTGCGTCGGGATCGAACTTTTCGTAATAGAGGGGCTGCAGCGCCAGCCAGATCAGCCGCAGCTCGGTGTCGTCGATGACCCGGTCGGAGAACATCTTGTCGAGCATGTCCAGCGATGCGCTCGGCGCCTTGTGGATGCGCTCCTTGAAGACAACCATCGCATCGTCCTCGTGATGATAACTTGCTGCCGTACCGCGCAGAATGAGGCGCGAGAGATTTTGGCCATATTTGACCGCGTAGGTCAGCGCGATCATGCCGCCGAACGAGCCGCCTTCGAGAATGATCTTCCTGCCTCCGCAGAGATTGACGCGGAATGCCTCGACATCGTCTGCCAGTTGCTCGAACGTATAGGGCGGCGTCAGGCTGGTTTCGCCGCAGCCGCGCTGGTCATAGGCGATGACCCTGTAGTTGTCTGAAAGCACCTTATAGGCGTTGAACTCGCCTTTGCGATCGCCAATGCCCCGGCCACCGTGCAGGGCGATGATTGTTTCGGCGTCCGGATCACCAGCCTCGTCATAGACGAAAGTGGCGTCATTGAGGGTCACGGTCGGCATAGAATATCTCCTCTTTGTAGTGTCATACGCGCTTTGCTTGCTCATCAAGCTGCTCGGTTATCATCTGGTCGATACTGTCTTCGACCAATGTCATCGGAACCGGGCCAAGCGCCAGAATGCGGTCATGGAAAGCGCGGATATCGAAAGCCTGACCGAGCATTCTCTCCGCCTTTTCGCGTGCGCGTTCAATGGCCATCATGCCGAGATAATAGCCCAGTGCTTGACCAGGCCAGCTGATGTAGCGCTGGAGTTCGGCTTCGACGACCAACAGCGGCAAGCCAGTCTTTTCGCTCATATAGTCGCGAGCGCGGTCGTAGCTCCAGCCCTTGGCATGAACACCGACATCCACGACCATTCGCACGGCCCTGAGGGTCAGCAGGCTCCACATGCCAAAGACATCATAGGGCGTCTCGTAGATGCCCATTTCCACGCCCAGCCGCTTTTCGCAATACAGCGCCCAGGCATTGCCATAAGCAATGCCATACGTCTGCGCCCGGAAAGGTGGTCGTGCCTCGTTTTCGGCAGCAAGCGACATTTGGAAGCAATGGCCGGGCACCGCCTCGTGCAGCGTTAGCACAGGCAGGATATAGAGCGGTCGTGATGCCAGATTGAACGTGTTGAGCAGGTATAGGCCCGGCGCGCCGGTGCCCATCGGGTAATTTGGTGCAATATTTTCCGGCACCGGCTCAATGGCAAAGCGGCGGCGCGGCAATAGGCCAAAAAAGCTGCCGAGCTTGGCCTCAACCTTTTTGGTTATCCATGCGGCACGCATCAGCAGGTCTTCCGCTGACGTTGGATAAAATTGTGGTTCAGATTTCAGGAAGGTCAGGAATTCCTCAAGCGTCCCCCCGAAACCACTGTCGCGAACAGCGGCAAGCATGTGAGCGCTGCAAGTTTCGACTTCGGCAAGCCCGAGCTCATAAATGTCTTCAGCGGGCATTTCGAGTGTCGTGAACTCGTTCACCTTGGCATTGTAATAAGCAGGACCGTCTGGGAGATTTGTTGCGGCGATGCTCTCGATCGCGGTCGGAGCGTAGACATCCTGCATAAAGGCGAGAAGCCGCGCATAGGCAGGCAGAACGGCTTCTATTATCGCGGCCCTCGCCTCCTGCAAAAGCTCCGGTCGCACAGTAACCGGCACTGCGTCCGGAAACGTGTGATAAGGCCGAAAGTAATCGGTCTCCTCCGGGGTCTGCGCAAGGACGGCTTGGATGGTGCGAATAGCTGCTGGCAGAACAATCTTTGGCTGGCTAAATCCGCGCGCCAACCCGGTCTCCATATTGGCGATCGCCTCGTCGAAATACCGTGGCATCTCGCGCATCATGCTGATGGCATCACGATATTTGTTTTCGTGGTCGAAGCTCTCCTCGCGTATGGCGGCGGCGGTGTCATCCCAAAAACTGGTGAAAGCGTTGAATGGACGCTCGTATTCTCGAAATATTTGAGAAAGCCGCAGAGCCTCCACCTGCTGACGCAGAACAAGTCGGTCCTCGCGCCCGGTTGGCGATAGCGTACTGACATCCAGTTCATCAAGTTCGCGGAGAACCGTCGTCCAGAATGCCAGCTTTTCGGCTTGGTTTGCTGGATCCAGTTTGGGAAGTACGCTTCTCAGCGGCACATAAGCGCCGAGTTCGCGCACCACATGCTGACGCCGGAACGACCACTCGCGCGTCGCGATATCGGCAAGTGTCCGGTCGGCGGAAAAATCGACAGTCAGCATGGCATTCTCGGGAAAATAGAGAGGCCGCAAACTTGGCGGTGAGGAGGCACTTCGCACAGCAGCGCGCGAAGTGCCCGTTCCGTTAGTTGGCAGCTGGCTTCATGTCGAAGGCGCGAACCCAATCGTCACCGCGGGCCGCCCAAGTGATCTTTTTCGACAGGCCATAGGTGGTCGGTTGCGTGTAAAGGAAGAGGGCAGGCGCGTCGTCACACATGATTTCGGTTGCCTTTTTATACGCTTCCAGCCGCTTGGCCTTGTCCATGGTGGAGCGGCCATCGGCCAACGCTTTGCCAAAATCGGCATTGTTCCAATAGGCGTACATGTTACCTGGTGCAAAAAGCGTCAGAAGGCCATCCGCATCAATGGTCGGCCATGCCTGGCTAAGCAGGCTCATTCGGCCCAGGTCCTTTGCCTTCAGATATTTGTCCATATAGGTGCTGAACTGCATCTCGGTGATCTTGGTTTTTACCCCAATCTCTTCTAGCTGGCTCGCAACCGCCTGAACAACTTCTTCACCGTTCAAATAAGTGCCCGTGGGGACTTCCAATTCGATTGGCTCTGCTGGCGCCCCGCCTGCTTTTTCCAGCAGTTCAGCTGCCTTGTCGGGGTCATACGGATAGGCCTTTAGGTCTGGATTGAAGCCGAAATAGTTTTTCGACGTCACCTGGCAATGTGCGACTTCCGCCTGATCGTTGAAAATAGCCTTGACGATGCCTTCCTTATCGACGGCGTAGTTCAGCGCCTGGCGCAACAGCTTGTTATCAAGCGGGGCTTTCAGCGTGTTGAATTTGATGAACACGGTGCGCGTGCTCGGCACAGCACCGGCCTGAGCGCTCCCACTGGTCTTGATACGCTCGATTTCGGTGGTCGGGATTGAATTGATGAAATTGACCTCTCCGGCCAAAAGGGCTGCAACACGACTTGCCGCATCGGGAATGACGCGGATGACATATTTATCGAAGGCCGGCTTTTCGCCCCAGTATTTGGGGTTGGCTTCGAGCGTGATGCTGTCACCGGCCTTGACCGACGATATCACATAAGGTCCGCCCGACGTGGTCTCGGTAGCCGGTTTGTGTTCGGCGGCCCATTTGGGCGGCAGCAGGAAGAACATCGACAGTTGGTCGATCAATGCCGGGTAAGGCGAGCTGGTTTTGATCTCGATTTCTGTCGGGCTGACGACCTTGACGTCGCTGATCAGCGTGAACCATGCCTTGATGCGGGCATTGACAGCCGGGTCGCGGACGCGGTCGAAATTCCACTTCACTGCTTCCGCATCGATCTTCTCACCATCGTTGAAGCTGGCGTCGGAACGTAGCTTGATGCGCCAGGTCAGGTCATCAACATTGCTCCATTCCGTGGCAAGCGAAGGCGCGATCTTCAGATCGGGACCACGGAGAACCAGCGACGGATAGATGTGGCTGAGCAGGCTCAGATCCGTGCCGACCGAAGCCGTCATATGGGGATCGAACGTGTTCATCATATTCGTCACGGCAATCGTCAGCGTCTTTTCTTGCGCCAGCGCCGTGGATGAAATCAATGTGCTGATAGACAAAGCGGCAATCGCCGCCAAAGGCAGTTTACGTATCATGTTCCGTCTCCTAATGACCTTGAATTATCTTGTCTTTTTCATGCCAGTCGTGCCTTCACAAGGAACCGGTTTTCCTCTTGCTCGTCTCCTTGAGAAGAAGTATTTCGCATTTTCTGATATCGCGGCGGCGGCTATACCATTGCCACGTCTTTCCCATCACCTGGTGTCCACCGGCACCGAATGACCGAGCGTGTGCATCAGCCGGTTGGCCCAGCCAAAAATCGCAGCCGAGTGAATAAGATCGACAATTTCGGATTTCGACATGCCGTGTTCGCGCAGTTTCTGGATCTGTTCCTTGGTCACATGCGACGGCGTTTGCGACAGCGTTTTGCAGAAATCGACGATGGCTTTTGTCTTCTCGTCAAACGACCCATCAAGACCCCGGACATAGATTTCCTCGACCACTTCTTCGCGGTTCGAAAGTTCGACGTAACGCCGCGCATGAACCGAAGCGCAATAGACGCAACGGTTGACGGCTGAGGCTACCAGCGCTCCCAATTCCCGTTCCGCGCGGTCCAGACCGCCCTTGGCGTACATAATGGCATTGAATAATTTTGTCCGTGCAACGTAGGATTCCGGATCATGTGCCAAGGTACGGACATAAGGCGATACCTTGGTGTTGGATGGCGTCACCTGCATGGCAGCCAGCTGTTCTTCCGTTGCCGTCGCGACATCGACCGGCTCGATATAAGGCGACCACGATAGCGCTTTAACCTTGAAACGCGCGCCGCTCATGCAACCTCTCCCAAGGCTTCGAGACCCACGATGACGCGGGCTTCAAAATTGACGAAGGCAATCAACTCGGAAAGCGCGATGATCTGCGGGTTGCTCATGCCTGCTGCTTTCAGCGCCTCGATATCTGCCCTGGTGTTTTCGCGCGGTGTTTTGGTGACGAGATCGACGTGACGCAGGATAGCCCGCAGAAAACCATCA
This sequence comes from Hyphomicrobiales bacterium, assembly GCA_900473205.1. Classification (GTDB taxonomy): domain Bacteria; phylum Pseudomonadota; class Alphaproteobacteria; order Rhizobiales; family Rhizobiaceae; genus Agrobacterium. Next base: position 326,678 of record UCLB01000007.1, on the reverse strand, counting down.
GCATCGACCGGGAGGTCTGCGCCACCGGCGATGCCAGACAGAAGTGGCGTGGCACCAGCCTGCGCCAACATATCGTCATAGGCTTTGCTCAGATCGTTGTGCCCCAGGAAACGGGCCATTCGGGCAGCAAGTGCTGCGCGCAGCGCGTGGCCGAGATCGAAACCGTGTGCCGGTGTTAAAACCGTTTGACGGCAAAGCTCGGTGCCATCAACGAAATCCGGCCGTTCCCGGCGAATTTGATACAGTTCCGAGTCCGGCATGATACCGGATAAACGATCGATCTGATCCATGTTCTCAGTCCTCATGTTGTCACCTGTCCGATCCGTCTCCACAGACGAACCGAGATCAGACAGGAATTGGGCGCGGTAGCCTGCGACAAAGTAGAGGCAGGCGCGATGTCGGTGAGCGTATTCGGATTTCCACCCTGGTCGATGCCATCGGCATCGGGAGAATACCAACTGCCAGTCGGTAGTAGGGCCACGCCTTGCATCAACCCGGCATCCACGACCAGCGCAGCGATCACCCGACCGCGGTCATTATACAGCTCGCAAAGGTCGCCATCGCGCAAACCCAGGCTGGCGGCATCGGTAGCGCTTAGTGAAAACCGTTCAAAACCATGGTGTTTTGCGTTCTGACTGACCGATCCATATTCCAGCTGGCTGTGAAGACGGTGCGCTGGCTGCGGTGATAGCAGATGCAATCCGTGCTTTGTGGCAAGCGGTGCACCAAGCCATTCCGCAGGCGGAACCCATGCCGGATGGCCCGGCATGTCGTCATATCCGAATGCCGCAATCGTTTTCGAGCCAATCTCGATACGACCACTCGGCGTCTTCAGCGGTGCCGAGACGGGATCGCGGGTGAAGCGACGGAAATGATCGGCTGGAGCCGGTGCATCCTCCCCCTCGTCGAGAGCGGCAAAGCCACGCATACGGAAGCTTGGGAAATCAGGGAGTTCCGGATAACGATCCCGATACCCTTCGTAGATTTTTGCCAGCCACTCGTTGATGGTCAGTCCGCAATCGAACTGCTGGCGAAAACCCAGCTGGTCGGCAACGAGGCAATGGAATTCATGATCGCTGAGAACGCCAACGGGTGGGTCCATCACCCGGCGACTGTAGATCAGCCAATTATCGCGCGAGGATGCGGCGATGTCGTCGCGTTCGAACGGAAGGGCGGATGGCAATACGATATCGGCCATCTTCGCTGTCGCTGTCCACATCGGTTCGGAAACGATGATGGTTTCGGGCTTGTGAAACGCCCTTCTCAGCCGGTTGAGGTCCTGATGATGATGGAAGGGGTTGCCCCCCGCCCACCAGACCAACCTGATATCCGGCAGAGAGAGAACCTGCCCGTCATAATCCATTGTCCCGCCGGGATTTTCGAGAAGCTCGGTAATCCGCGCGACGGGAATATATTGATCAACCGGATTACGGCCCTGATCGAAAGCCGGACCTTTCAGACGCCGGACAGGCTGGCCGACGGAGTTTACGGCCGTTAAGCCAAAGGCAAAGCCGCAGCCAGCCTTGCCAACATGGCCCGCCATGCAAGCAAGTGCAATTGCCGACCAGAACGGATGCTCGCCGGACTGCGCCCGCTGCAGCGACCACGCCACATTGATGAGGCTCGGTCGAGCATGCAGGTTTTGGGCGATTGCCACAATCGTGTCAGTAGGCACGCCCGAAATAGACGAGGCCCATGCGGCATCCTTGACCACGCCATCGATTTCGCCGGTCAGATATGTTTCAAGCTCCGAAAATCCGACTGTGCAGCGTCTCAGGAAAGCCCGGTCCAGAAGGCCTTGCGTGAGGAGGGTATGGCACATGCCGAGCATGACCGCCGCATCGGTATTGGGGCGAAGCGGGATATGCCGGACGTTTACCCCGGCCGGTGCATCGCTTGCTACGGGGCTGAAGATGACGAACTCGACGCCCTTCTCCTGGGCGCGCTTCAGCCATTCCGTGGCGCTGTGGCTGCCGGTCCCGCCCGCTTCCACCTGTGCATTGGTCAGGCGGAAGCCGCCGAACGCGACCAGCAGGTCGCAATGATCGGCAATGTCATTCCAGGACGGTGAGGTGTCGCAGGCATCCTTGTAATCGGCGCCAAGCACATGTGGCAGCAGCACCCCGGCTGCTCCATAGGAATAGGTGTTGACCGAGGAGGTGAAGCCACCGGCAAGATTGAGCAGGCGCTTGAGCTGGCTTTGCGCATGGTGGAAACGTCCAGCACTTGCCCACCCGTAGGAACCGCCAAAGATCGCCTGATTACCATGAGTGGATGATACGCGTCGGACCTCGTCGGCGACCAGAGACGCCGCCTGATCCCAGCCAACCTCTACGAATTCATCATCGCCGCGCAGTTGCCCAGTGCCCGCCAACGGGCCGCGTTCCAGCCATGACTTGCGTACCATTGGTGTGCGGACCCGCTGCGGATGATCAGCCAGCGCCAGATAGCCGAAGCCCATTTCCGACGGATTGGGATCATGTCGGAATGGGAGAAGGCAGGGTTTGCCAAGCGCATCCGGGCCGACTTCATAAGTACCGAAATGCGTGGCGAACAGGTGCATCGCTTAGCCCCGCAACACGAGGTGACCGCCGCCGAGTGGCTGCAGTTCTGCGGTTTCGGAGGGCAGGTGAGTGCTGACGTCGAAAACCAGAGGCTTGCGACCGCGCTCGATATCGGGATCAGGCACCGGAATAGCTGATAGCAACGCCTGCGTGTACGGATGTTGCGGGTTTTCGAAGATCGCTTCACACGGCCCGATCTCGACAATACGGCCACGCAGCATGACGGCGACGCGATGGCAAAGATAACGGATCATCGATAGATCATGGGCGATGAACAGATACGTCAGACCCAACTCATCCTGCAGATCCTGAAACAGATTGACGATCTGCGCCTGGATCGACACATCGAGCGCCGTAATCGGCTCATCGGCAACGATGAAAGCCGGGTCTAGCGCGATTGCGCGAGCGATGTTCACGCGCTGGCGCTGCCCGCCGGAAAATTCGTGTGGGTAGCGTTTCATGAAAGACGGATCAAGGCCGACTTTCCTGAAGAGATTTGCAACTCGGTCCTGTCTTTCGCTACGATTGCCGCTCAGGCGATGCACGTCGAGAGGTTCGGCAACGAACTCGCCCACCGTCATGCGCGGATTGAGCGAGGCATACGGATCCTGAAAGATGATCTGCATGTCACGCCGGTAAGGCTTCAGCATCGACTTGGAAAGGCCCGTAATGTTCTGGCCTTTGAAAAGAATGTCACCGCCGCTTGGCGCTTCCAGTTGGAGGAGAACGCGGCCGGTCGTGCTTTTACCGGAGCCGGATTCGCCGACGAGACCAAGCGTTTCGCCCGGAGCTATATCGAAGCTGACATTGTTCACCGCCTTCAATATCGGCGCATTACCACTCAGAAAACGTTTTTCGCCGCCATAGATCTTGCTCAGATTATGAACGGATACGAGCGGCTGCGCGGCGGGAGAAAAAACCTGCATGTCCTTCATGGCTGGGCCTCCTGCTTGGCTAGCTCAGCTCTCAAATCGTACCAGGCTGCGACCTTATGGCCCGGCACACTGCCGACAACATCGACCAACGGTGGCACCTGTTCGAAGCAGCGCGGCGTGGAGAAGGGATTGCGCGGTGCAAAAGGGTCGCCGACTGGTGGCTTGCTCATGTCAGGCGGATTTCCGGGAATTTGATAGAGCCTGTTGACGCCGCGCTTACCGCCATGCGGCAGTGATCTTAGAAGGCCCCATGTATAGGCGCTGCGCGGATCGTGGAAGACCGGACGAACCGGCCCGCGTTCCATGATGCGGCCTCCATACATGACCTGAACCGTATCTGCGAGGCCGGCAACGACCCCCATGTCATGCGTGATCCAGATGACGGTCGTTCCAATGCGACGCTTTAGATCCCGCACCAGATCGAGGATCTGCGCCTGTACGGTGACATCCAGAGCGGTCGTTGCCTCGTCGGCGATCAGCAGTTTCGGATTGCAGGATATGCCGATAGCGATCATCACCCGCTGCCGCATACCGCCTGAAAACTCGTGCGGGTACTGTTTCGCCCGGCGCGCGGCATCGGGAATGCCGACCAGTTCGAGCAGTTCGACTACGCGGTCGCGTGCGGTCCTTGCCGACATTCCAAAATGCCTGCGCAGCGGCTCGGCGATCTGTCGCTCGATGGTCAGCACCGGGTTGAGCGACGTCATCGGGTCCTGAAAAACAAAGCCGATCTCTCGCCCGCGCACTTCGAACAGTTCGCGTTTAGACAGCGTCAGCAGGTTGCGGCCTTTAAACAGAACCTCTCCACCAACGATGCGGCCGGGTGGCGAGGCGATCAGCCCGACCATGGATAGCGCATGCACGCTTTTGCCCGAACCGGACTCGCCGACAATGCCCAGCGTCTCGCCTTCTTCAAGCGTATAGGAGACGTCATTGACGGCATGCACCGTGCCTGATGGGGTGTCGAATGCGACAGTCAGATTGCGGACTTCGAGCAATGGCGCCATGTGTGCCCCTCAGACCTCCAGATAACCGCCAGCGGAGCGCGTCAGATATTCGCGTCCGTCGTCGGTGATGAGAACGGTGTCGGAAATCTGCGTGGCGCAAACGCCGGGAACACGGATATTTGGCTCGAATGTGAAAAGCATGCCGGGCTCAAGCACCAGCGTCGAAGCGGCATCGAGTGAGGAATGCTCATGCGCGCCAAGACCTATTCCGTGACCGATGCGGCCCGGAATATTGGCACCATATCCCCGCGCCTGAAGCCCTTCACGGGTTTTTTCGAACAATTCCTTGTAAGGCGTGCCGGGTCTGATCAGCCGATCGACCTCCTCGCGGATTTCCAGAATGGCGTCGAGCGCACGACGGTTGGCATCTGGCAATGAACCCATGGCAATGGTCCGCTCATTCTCCGCGTGAATGCCATTGGCAATCGTCCAGATCAGAACGGAGACTGCTTCACCGCGCTGTGGCTTGCGTTGAGTGGGATTATCACAGTTAAAGAACATGCGAGGGCCAGACAGAACCCAAGTGGCCATGCCGTTCTGAACGCCGCCTTCCAGTGAACCAAAATCGGCAACCTCGACATCCGGATATTCCGAAGCCCAGAGCTTGTTCATCTCGTGCATGGAGGCGATGGCGACTTCGCGCTCGTTTCCACCTGCGGCCAGAACGGACACCGCCGTATCCATACCGAGGTCAGCAACACGCGCGGCAATGCGGGCATGCGCAATCTCGTCCGGGTCCTTTATCAGGCGGCAATGGTCGATCAGGTGGCTGGCATCGGCGAAATTCGAATCTGGCAGCGCAGCTCGCAGCTGCTTCATGCGCTGGATCGAGATGAATTCTTCCTCGATACCAACAGTTTTTCCGGCAAGCCCGAGGTCGCCGAGAATGGAGGCCAGCGCGTCCTGCCAGTTCGGGCCCATCGTCACCTTGGTGGACCAGGAACCGTAAAGACGAATATCTGGAACCCAGGCGCTGGCGCGGCCATGGTCGTCGCGAAGTGCATGGACGAGCATGATCGGATCATGATCGCGCGTCAGGATGGCGATAACCGGATGTGAATAAATGATCGGGTTGAAGCCTGTGAAATAAAAGCTGTTTTCCGGCTTGAAGGACACGATTACATCGATGTCGTGTTTCGCCATCTCAGCTTTCAGACGACCGACGCGCGGTGGCAGGGCGGAAGTTTGGGTCATCGCATAGTCCTCAATTTCGGATCAAAATAGTCGCGCAGCCAGTCACCCAAAAGGTTGATGCTGAGCACGGTCAGCACGATGGCAACACCGGGGAAGGTGACGATCCACCAAGCGGTCGAGATATAGACTCTGCCATCGGCAAGCATTCGGCCCCAGCTTGGGTTGGGCGGTTGTATGCCGAGACCAAGGAAAGAAAGCGCCGCGTCCATGATGATGATACGGGCCAGTTCCAGAGTGGCGATGACCAGTACGGGCGTCATGACATTGGGCAAAAGATGCTTGATCATGATGCGCCAGGTGCCAGCGCCGATCGCGTGGGCGGATAGAATGAATTCGCGCTCGCGCAGGGCCAGAACCTGACCGCGTATGATGCGGGCGTAACGGAGCCAACTTGTCAGTGCAAGAACGATGATCAGGTTCCGTGTCGATGGCCCGAGTGCGGCCACGACCAGCAGCGCTAGCAGCATCAGCGGCAAAGCCAGCTGAATATCGACGACGCGCATCAGAATGCGGTCGACGATGCCACGATAATAACCGGCAACGATGCCCAGCAGCGTTCCGACGATGCCGCCAAGCACGACCGACGCTGCAGCAATCGCCAGCGTGATGCGACTGCCGTGAATGATACGGGACAGAACATCGCGACCAAGTTCGTCTGTGCCGAGCGGGTGGGCACCGGGCGAGAAAATGCCCGTCCATGTGGGTTCAGCCATGCGGGCGACCAGATTTGACCGCGTCGGCGACGGCAGGCCAAGATAAGGCGCAAACACCGCTGCCAGTACGAACACGACCACCAGTATGAAACCGAACAGACCGGCGCGGCTTTTGAGGAGAGCGAAGAAAAAGGATTTCATGGCATCGCTCCCTATCGCCGACGAATACGCGGATCTAGAACACCGTAAAGGAGATCGACCAGCAGGTTGACGATGATGAAGATTGCGGCGATCAGCGCGACACCGGCCTGGATGACCGGAAAGTCCTGAGACTGGATGGCCTGCATAATGACGCGGCCAACACCTGGCCAAGCGAACACAGTTTCGATGACAACCGAGCCGCCGAGCAACTCGCCGGCAATGATGCCGATCATCGTGACGACCGGGATCAGCGCGTTACGGGCAATATGCCAGAAGAACACGGTTCTTGGCAGTAGGCCCTTCGCCCTTGCCGTTCGGACATAGTCCTCCCGCATGATGTCGAGCAGGGAGGAGCGCAGCAAACGCGCGATAGAAGCGGAAACGAAAACGGAAAGCGTCACCCCGGGGAGAACCAGATGAGCCCACGTTCCGGCACCACCGGTCGGCAGCCAGCCAAGATCGACTGCAAAGATCAAGATCAACATGATACCGAGCCAAAAGACGGGCGTCGCCTGACCCAGCAAAGCAGCCACCATGACGATGAATTCCGAAAGCGTCCCTCGCTTGAGCGCCGCGATTGCACCGCAAACAGCACCGATAATCGAGCCGAACACCAAAGCGGTACTGGCCAAAAGCGCCGTATCAGGCATACGTTCCAGCACGATCTCCAGCGCTGGCCGTCCCTGCTGAAAAGACATGCCAAAATCGCCACGCAGCATGGACAGAAGCGAGACGAAATACTGTTCGATGATCGGTCGATCTAAGCCAAGCGAAGCGCGGATCGTATCGATATCCTGTTGGCTGGCACCGACCGGCACCAGCAAAACTGCGGGATCACCCAGAACGCGACTGACGAAAAACACGATCGTCACCACACCCCAGATGGCAAGCGCTGCTTCAGCCAGCTTGACGAGAAGGTAACGGCTCACGGCGCCCCTCCCACTGATGCGGTTCTGGTTAACCTCATTCCGCGGCACCTTTCTTCAAGGTCGGGATCAGCTCGGAGGAGTCTGTCCATTCGTCACCCTGCAACTCCGGCGTCTGATAGGCGACCAGATTATCAAAATGGGTCTGACGATCGGCAACGAAGAGGCTGCGGGCAATACCGCGCGCCAGTCGGCGTCCGCCATCGCTAACCGCCGGAATATCGCCCGACAGCTTGCCATGGCTAAGCGAAGCCGGATAATTGAAGCAATGAAGCAAGCGAAGAGCCGGGCTGCTTCCCGGCACTTTTTCGGTGAACTCAAAATCTGGACCGAGATATGGCGAGGTTGCCAGTTCGCCATTTTCCATGCCGGTTTCAGGCTGAAACACATCGCTCCAGAAGCGTATCTGCGAAGCGAAATTCTTCAGTTCAGGTCGCTCGGCAAGATCGACATTGAAGCCAGTTGCGAAAATCAGAAAATCATAGTGCATGTCGCCGCGAGCAGTTTCCAGAACCACGAGGTCGCCGTCTTCGCGTGCACCATTCACGCCTGTACCGAGAAAGAAGCGGCCGTTTGGATGACGCGACACCCGCAGCGTGGAGTCGCGCGGCGGTGGAGTCTGGGCGCCGAGTGTGTGTTGCAGAAACTTCCACTTCCAGTCATCGCTCAAGCCAGCAAAGCCGTGCACGACACCCTGGCTGGAAATTCCCGTGAACTTGTTGATGCGCGGAAGATCCTTGCGGCGGATGATCATGTCCACGCCTGCTGCACCCGCCTCAAGCGCTGTCGCAGCATTGTCCATCGCCGAGGCTCCTGCACCGACGACAGCGATGCGCTTGCCCTTCAGCGCGGCGAAATCGATATCATCTGCCGAATGCGCCCAGAAGCGATGGTCAAGCTTTTCTACGAAGGGCGGTACGTAACCGCTGCCGAGACCGTCACGGCCGGTCGCTAGCACCACATGCCGTGCGTACAGACGTTCTGTCGAGCCGCTGTCCACATCATTCGCGGTCACTGCGATCAGGGCGTCATCGACAGGTTCGAGGTCGCTCACGGAAATGCGGTTGCGGACAGGAAGGCCGAGCACCTTGCGATACCAAACCAGATAATCCATCCACTGGCCCTTGGGAATTTTGCCGAGCACATCCCAGGCATCAGCGCCAAACTGTGCAACATACCAGGCACGAAAGGTCAGTGAAGGCAGGCCAAGGGCAGGGCCGGTCAGTTGCTTTGGAGAGCGCAGTGTCTCCATGCGTGCATAGGTAATCCATGGACCTTCAAACCCCTCCGCTGAGCGGTCCAGACAAATCACGTTTCGAATGCCCAGCATTTTCAGCGAGGCCGTAGCGACCAGTCCGCACATGCCCGCGCCTATCACCACGGTATCGTACACACGCTGGCCGTCATGTGTCGTCACAGGCACCCATTCCTTGGGCGGCAGTTCTAGCAGGGATAGGTCTTCGGCAAGTCTCTGTTCGAGATTGGCAAGACCAGTGACGGACGGACGGGGCTGCGCGTTCACGTCAGAACTCCTGTTCATGAGGATCGACACCAAAAGTGGCATCGGCAACACGTTCGAGATGCGCCGGATCATGCGCAACAAAACCGGGCATGCGGGCTGATGAAATGCGGATAATCAGTTGGATCAACTCGCGAGCGCTTTCAGGCAGTGGCTTCGATGCCGCAGAAAAAATGCCCCAGAGGAATGGGATGTCGACATCGAGAGGCTTGATCTCGATGTTTTTCAACTGCACGCCATATGCTGTCGCGGGCTCTACGATCGCGACACCAAACCCTGTTGAGGCCAATTGTAGCGCGTTGATCGCTGCGTTCGTGTCGACCAGTCGAGCCGGCCTGACATTTGCGGCTGCCAGGGCCTGATTGACGCGACGCCGCAGCCGGAAAGGATTTGCCATGGTAATGACGCAGCGCTCTGCCAGATCGCTGATGGAAATCGTCTGCTTTTGGGCCAGCGGGTCACTGCTCGATACAGCCGCAACGCAAGGCGACTGAAAAAGCCCATGAACTTCCAGCCCGGGATGCTCGACGGGAAGCGATGCGACGCAAAAATCTGTGGTACGACCAAGAACCGATTGCACCGCAGCTTCTGCGGAGACACTGCGCAAATGCACGTTGCGCGGGGTGATGTTCTGCGACAGTTCTGCGAGTGCCAAAGGCACGAGGCCACTTGCAAAGGCCGGAATTGCAGCGATCTCGATTGGCGACAGTTCTTCGGCGAGAATTGTCTTGGCCCGTTCCTGCAGCTGGCCCATGCCGCTTAGAAAGCGTTCGGCCTCAGAATGAAAGGAAATCGCTTTGGGTGTTGGCGTAATTCTAGGTCCGTTACGCTCGAAAAGTGAGAAACCAATTGAAGCTTCCAGCTCCTGTATTAGTCGCGTGACTTGAGACTGAGAACGGTCGAGCAATCGTCCAGCTGCTGTAATGCTGCCTGCCGACATAACTGCCAGAAACACTTCAAGCTGTTTGATTTCCATCATCGACCTATAATGCATATTTTGCAGCATTGGCTTTAATCAATTCAAATATTGCATGATCTGAAAAATATGCAATGATTATTTTTGCTCAATAATTGGGCTTTTTAGATCATTTTTTTGTTTTAGAAGGCGCTTTTGGAAAGTTCGTTCCGTCTTGTAAGGTCAAACGAAATGCCCCTATGTCCAAGCACATTTCACACTGATCGTATGAGGGCGACCGTTCGAAGAATGGAGTGGATGATCGATCTTGGCAGGAGAAGGCGCAAGGAGGACGGCCTCTATCCTGTGCCGCGACGCGCGCAGCGAGTTCACGCTGACTATGGGGTGCGTCTTCGTTTTACAGAAGAAGACGCATTCCGACGGTGTAACCACAACTTGGAGTAGGCGCAAGCCGCATAATGGCTCACTGTATGAGCAATCTTGCAGCCTGCGCACTCTTGATAAAAATGCCCTTTTTTAGAGACAAATTTACACAGACGTCGTCGCCTGTTTCAAACGGTCAAGCGAGATCTCACAAAGAGATTTGCCCTTCATCCTCGCCGTCCCAATATCGAATATTCTTGGCTTTGACGCGGATCATGACAACGCCCGGGGTCTCGATCCCATCAGGGAAGTAGCGGTCGAGGTCTTTTGTCCAGTGGTCGGTAAATGTGGATTTGTCATCGATAAGCGTTGCTGATCCCTCGACAGTGAGGAACAGCGGCGAACCGCCCAGCATGCCGACCGCGCCTGTATAGGTCAGACTGACATCGCTATTTTCGTTGATTTCAGCAATCTTACGCGACTGCTTGTAAGCGAAGAAATAGCTGTCTCCGTCATACTCAACGTCGCCATTGTTGCTCATGGGGCGAGATGTAAGACTTCCAGCGTGGGAAGACGTCGTCAGCATCGCGAAATCGAGCTTCGCCATCTTTTTCGACAGGTCATGTAGGGTGAGTTCTGACATCATTGCTCCGGAGGTTCGGGTGAAGTGTCAAACCTAACCGCCGGATTTGCTGATAGTTCCGCTGCTTACGCGTAGCTCGTAGAAATAGCGTTATGTGTCTTGGCGGTCTCCGTCACCACCGCAGCAGGCGTCGTCCAAGAAGACCGCCCACAAGTCCGCAGAGCAAAATACCGAGTGTGTACCATAGGGCGACGAAGGTCAGGCCGTTTTCAATGCAGCCCCAGCTGTAGACCCAGGCACCGATTGAACCTCCCGTCATGCCGGCAATGAGACCGGCGAGACGCGGGTGGGTGGGGGCGCCGCGTCGTAGGAACCAGAAGGTCGCTGCCATCAGCGGGGCACCGGATGCCAGGATGATCAGGGGGCAAAACCAGTAGGAAATACCCATGATCAGCCTGCGATGCTCCTCAGGCGAGGACGCCGCGTTGAGCTGGATAACGCCGATTGCGAAGACAAGCCCATAGATGATCAGCGCCGGGAATGCTGCACCCACTGGTCTTACACCCGGCCGCGCCACTTTCATCAAGGCAATGACGCCAACAATCGACAGAAATAGCGGATAGGCGGATTTCACCCAAAAAACGGGCAGCGAAATAGCGGTGGAAATGTCGGGCCTAAAACCGTGGCCGAGCAGGATGAATGCTGCTGATAGTGCCAGGCCCGGCAGGAGAGCAAGCACCAGCAACCTGCCCAATGCGCCCTTGCGCACGGGCCGCAGGTCTCTCGCCAAGCCGTCCATGAAATCATCCATCTTAGCCACGTTCGCCTCTCAATCTCGCAGCCAGTGCCTTGATACCCCGGTGGACACCAATCTTCACCATCGCTTCTGTTTTGCCACCGCTGGCGGCCGTTTCTGCAACCGAAAGGCCTTCCAGTCGCACCTGCCTGATCATCGTGCCTTGCCATGCCGGTAGACTGGCAAGCAGTCGGTTCACATCCATGTTGGCCGATACCGCGTCCTCGCTATAGCCGTCCTCAATCTCCTCAACCGCGTCCAACCCAATGTGCGAACGGCGCCCGCTTCGTCGAAGATGATCCACCAGCTTGTGGCGGGCGATGGTGAAAAACCAGGCCGTGAACGGTCGGTCTTGGTCATATGTAATGCGTCGCTGGTGCAGCGAAAACAGTGCATCCTGCACCAGATCATCAACATCGGCAGCAGCCGAACGGCCAATCCGGCGGGCATAATAATTGCTCAGCAGATGCCGCAGCATATCGAGCAGACAGCGATATGCGGCCTCGTCTCCATCGAGAGACAAGAGCATCAGCGCTTTCAGTTCGGACTCGGTCAGCTGCTTCATGTCGTTTCCGTCTCATACGGGCCTGCATAAAAACAGTTACACGCCTGCCGAAATAAAAGCGAGGAAGGCGCTGGACAAGAAAACGCGATCACATCGCTGTGATGACTGTAACCGCTTTTGCTGACGCCCGAATGATCTCCTGTGAACCACAGCCGTGGAGTGCGGCGGGCACATCAACTGGGAGAAAAACAATGACAATTCGTCTTTTCAGTACTGCTGCCTTTGCAGCCCTTCTCGGCCTCTCGCTGGCGACCGGCGCAGCTCAGGCGCAGACCAGCATGGACTCGATGAAGAAGCCCGATGCCATGAAAACCGACACGATGAGCAAAAATAGCATGAAGACCGACGGCATGAAGATGAGCAGTCGCAAGGCTAACTGCATGCACAAAGCGGGCATGGAAAAGAACAGCATGAAAAAATCCAACATGATGAAGTCCTGCGAGGCGATGAAGTAACCTTTCGGCGCCCTCGCATGTTTGCGAGGGCGCCACGTCAAGAACGACACACATCGTCATGAGGAAAAGTCATGGACGCCTCCGCCAAGCCCGCTCCGACAACACGCATGCTCATCCGTCGCCATAGTCTGACCGTGCGCTTGTCACACTGGCTCAACGTGCTGTGCATGACTGTGCTTCTTTTCAGCGGCCTGCAAATATTCAACGCCCATCCGAGCCTTTATTGGGGCCAGTACGGTGCTGACAATGATCCTTCTTTTATTTCAATGGAGGCGGTTCAGGATGGCGATGCCGTCAAAGGCGTTACTCGTATCGGCAGCCTTTCCTTCAATACGACAGGTTTGCTTGGCGTTTCCAATGTCGATGGCGAGCCGACCGCACGCGGTTTTCCCGCTTGGGCAACGCTGCCTAGTTATCAGGACCTTGCCACTGGCCGCCGTTGGCACTTCTTCTTCGCATGGCTGTTCGTTATCAACGGGCTGATCTATATGGCCTACGGCTTCATCGCCCGGCATTTTCGCCATGACCTGCTGCCCCGTCGGGACGAGCTCACACCCGGCCATCTCGGACATGAGATTGCCGACCACGCGCGCCTGCGCTTTCCCAAAGGTGAACACGCTCGCCATTACAATGCGCTTCAGAAGCTAACCTATCTGCTGGTGATCTTTTTGCTGCTACCGACGATGATCGGCACGGGCCTTACCATGTCCCCGGGTTTCGATGCCTTCGCGCCATGGCTGCTCGATCTGTTCGGTGGAAGGCAATCGGCACGCACGCTGCATTTCATTACCGCCAACGCACTTGTCGCCTTCGTTGTCGTCCATGTCGTCATGGTGCTGGTTTCCGGCGTCTTCAACAACATGCGCTCGATGATCACGGGCCGTTACGCCATTCAAGTGGAGCCGAAACCATGAGCCCACTCATTACTCGCCGCCGCTTTCTGATCGGTTCAACACTGACAGCCTCGGCGCTTGGGCTCAGCGGTTGCGATGCGCTGGTCGAGAACCCCACGGTGCAGCAGGCTTTGCGCATGGCCGAGGGGCTGACGATGCGCACACAGCGCCTTCTATTGGGCGACAACACGCTGGCCCGAGAATTCACCGTGGCGGACATCTCGCCGACCTTTCGCGCCAACGGCACCAGTATGCCCGATAGCCCGCAATATCAGGACCTGCTCTCCCAGAAATTCTCGCAATGGCAGCTGGAAATCGGCGGCCTCGTCGAAAAGCCGACAAAACTGTCGCTTGCCGCGCTGAAGGCGATGCCATCGCGGACGCAGATTACCCGCCATGACTGCGTCGAGGGTTGGAGTGCCATTGGCCAATGGACCGGCGTGCCGCTTGGCGCGTTGCTGGACAAGGTGGGCTTGAAGCCGGAAGCCCGCTACATCGTCTTCCACTGCGCGGACGAATACGAAAAATCCCTTGATGGCAGTGGCTGGTATTATGAAAGCATCGATCTCGTTGACGCTTTCCACCCACAGACCATTCTCGCCCATTCCATGAATGGTCACGATCTGGAAGTGCCGCATGGCGCGCCGCTCAGGCTGCGGGTCGAACGGCAACTCGGTTACAAGCAGGCGAAATACCTCATGCGCATGGAAGCCGTCGCCGATCTTTCCAGCATCTATGGCGGGAATGGCGGCTTCTGGGAAGACCGCGGCTACGAGTGGTACGCTGGCATCTGATGTTCAACAGGTCGGCAGGGTTTGCCGTCCCTTCTGAAAAACCGGCGGATTTCCAACCCGCATCTGCCGGTGGTTTGAAACGATAGGGCTCTGAAAGGAAGAAGATATGCTATCAATTTCCAAGGTTATATCGAGAACCGGCACATCGGTCATCGCGGGCACGCTGCTGGCCATGTCTGCGGGCTTTGCCGCGCAGGCCGCCGATCAGGTGCGGGTTCGCGGCACCGTCGAAAGTTTCGAGGGCAAGACCCTATCGGTCAAGACGCGCGAAGGCACGGACGCCAAGATCATGCTCAAGGATGACTGGAAAGTCTCGAGCGTCGCCAAAGCCTCGGTCGATGACATCAAGCCGGGCGATTTTGTCGGCATTGCTTCGATGCCAACGGCAAGCGGTGGTGACGGCGCGCTCGAAGTGCTGATTTTCCCTGCCGCCATGAAGGGCACCGGCGAAGGCAGCTATGCCTGGGATTTGAAACCCAACAGCTCCATGACCAACGCCACCGTCGCTGATGCGGTCAAATCGGTCGATGGCCGCACCGTGACAGTCACCTATAAGGGCAAGGAAAAGAAGATTTCGATCCCTGACGGTACGCCGGTCGTGACATTCGCGCCGGCTACCGAAGCCGATCTCAAGGCAGGTGCCACCGTGTTCGTGCCATCTGAGAAGGCAGCCGATGGGTCCATGTCGAGCGGTCGTGTCGTCGTCGGCACCAATGGCGTCGTGCCACCTATGTGATTTTAGGATTGCTAAAGCGGTGGCGCCGATATTGCGGCGGCACCGTTTCAAAATTTATTGTAAGGCGGATCATTTGGTGACCGGTTTTGAGCGATCAATCGTTACAGCGTGCAAACCTGCTTTCGACCTTCCGGGGATATGCCGAGCTACGAACGACTGATCTTCCAACTAGGATGATCGTCCTCACCGGCAGTTAATGTGCCTTGGATAAAGTGCTGACTAGTGCACCTCGATTACAAGAATGGCGGCGTTTTCATTTAGATCAAGCGCCACCAACTCGCCCGGCTCAAGGTTGATGGAATCATAGCGGGCCAGCAGTGGAAGCCCACCTTTGGTGCATTCATCAAGCGCAAACACCAATGTCACGCCCTCATCGCCGGCCTGGACGGGCTTTGCTGTTTGGCGGCGGACGCTGCACTCCGACTTGCCACGGCGTGTCATGATGTTGAGATCGGTGATGGGCCCACCCAGCAGCGTTGCTGTTGTGGGTGCGTCGGCGGCGAAGCTGTGGGGTGGTGAATCTGGACGCAACTCAACTGGGTTTGATCCTTCGACGGAAAGCACAATGCCCTCTCCGTCTAAGACAATCAAAGTTCGGTCGACGTTGTCGAAAGTAGAAAAAGCGCCGTCCTCGACAACCGAGGCCATGCTGATACGGCAGTCGAAAGTCTCGATGGAGGCATCTGGAGGAAAGACGGCGATCTCCGCCGTCTCTCCCTTGCCGTTTTTCCACGGCATATGCTTGTAGTCACTGGCCCGCAGTATTTTCATCGAGGTTCAGTTTCCCAGAATGCCGGGCAGGCGCAGACCCTTTTCCTTGGCGCAATCCAGCGCGATGTCATAGCCCGCATCGGCATGGCGCATGACGCCGGTGGCGGGGTCGTTCCACAGCACCCGCTCGATACGACGGGCGGCATCGTCCGAGCCGTCACAGCAGATGACCACACCTGAGTGCTGAGAAAAGCCCATGCCGACGCCGCCGCCATGGTGCAAGGAAACCCATGTCGCGCCTGACGCGGTGTTGAGTAGCGCGTTCAGAAGCGGCCAGTCGGACACGGCGTCCGAGCCGTCCTTCATGGCTTCCGTCTCGCGGTTAGGTGAGGCGACGGAGCCTGAATCGAGATGGTCGCGGCCAATGACGACGGGGGCGGAAAGTTCGCCATTCTTGACCATTTCGTTGAAAGCCAGACCAAGGCGGTGGCGATCACCCAGGCCGACCCAGCAGATGCGTGCAGGCAGGCCCTGAAAAGCGATGCGTTCGGCGGCCATGTCCAGCCAGTTGTGCAGGTGCTTATTGCCGGGCGTCAGTTCCTTGACCTTGGCGTCGGTCTTGCGAATATCTTCCGGATCGCCCGAGAGTGCGGCCCAGCGGAACGGGCCGATGCCTCGGCAGAACAACGGGCGGATATAGGCCGGTACGAAGCCCGGAAAGGCGAAGGCATTCTCGAGGCCTTCGTCTTTGGCAACCTGCCGGATGTTGTTACCGTAGTCGAAGGTTGGGATGCCCATGTCCTGGAAGGCGATCATCGCTTCGACATGTTCGCGCATGGAGGCACGCGCCGCAGTCTCAACCGCTTTCGGATCGCTTTCGCGCTTGTCCTTCCACTCAGCCATCGTCCAGCCCTTGGGCAGATAACCATTGATGGGATCATGTGCGGAGGTCTGATCTGTGACCATATCCGGACGGATGCCGCGACGAACCATTTCCGGCAGGATTTCTGCGGTGTTACCGAGAAGGCCGACCGATTTGGCCTCACCAGCGGCGGTCCAGCGCTGGATCATTTCCATTGCTTCATCAAGCGTTTCGGCGCGCGCATCGACATAGCGGGTGCGCAGGCGGAAATCGATGGAATCGGGATTGCATTCGATAGCAAGGCAGCAGGCACCGGCCATGACGGCGGCGAGTGGCTGGGCACCACCCATGCCGCCAAGGCCACCGGTCAATACCCATTTGCCCGTGAGGTCACCGCCATAATGCTGGCGACCGGCCTCCACGAAAGTCTCATAGGTGCCCTGTACGATGCCTTGGCTGCCGATATAGATCCACGAGCCAGCGGTCATCTGGCCATACATGGCAAGACCCTTCTTATCCAGCTCGTTAAAATGGTCCCAGGTTGCCCAATGCGGCACGAGATTGGAGTTGGCGATGAGAACGCGCGGCGCATCCTTGTGCGTGCGGAACACGCCGACCGGCTTGCCGGACTGCACCATCAGCGTTTCGTCTTCGTTGAGGTCACGTAGCGTTTCGACAATCTTGTCGAAATCCGCCCAGGTGCGGGCGGCACGGCCAATGCCGCCATAAACCACCAGCTCATGCGGGTTTTCCGCCACTTCAGGGTCGAGATTGTTCATCAGCATGCGCAGCGGCGCTTCGGTCATCCAGGATTTTGCCGTCAGTTCGGTGCCGCGAGCAGCGCGCACGTCGCGAATGTTGTGACGAGGATTGGTCATTTCGTTTCCCCTTTTTGTGTAGAAAGTGTCAGCGCGAACGCTTCGATGCGCGCAAGAATGTCTTTGAGATGAAGGCGGAGCTTCTCGGCCTTGGCTTCGTCATAAGCAAAGGGTGCAGCTTCGGTTGTCAAATGGGTGGACTGCGCCAGTTCCATTTGGATGGCGTGAACTCCGGTCCCCGGCCTGCCGTAATGGCGTGTCGTCCAACCGCCCTTGAAGCGACCGTTGAGAATGCTGGTGTAACCCTTGGCCTTGGAGGCCACGTCGAACGTTGCCGCTTCGATAGCCGGATCGCAGGTCTTGCCCATATCCGTGCCGACGTTAAAGTCCGGCAGCTTGCCTTCAAAGAGGAACGGGATATGCGAGCGAATGGAGTGGCAATCATAGATAATGGCCATCCCATGAATTGCCTTGACCCGCTCGACTTCTGCCAAAAACGCCGCGTGATAGGGTGCATGGAACTCGGCCAGACGTGCGGCGATATCCGCTTCCGTCGGCTTCTGATTATCTTTCCAGATGGATAGGCCGTCGAAATCCGTATCCGGAATAAGGCCCGTGGTGTTCTGGCCGGGATAAAGGCTTGAGCCTTCAGGGTCGCGATTGGCATCGATGACGTAGCGGTGGAAGGTGGCGCGCACGGTCGTCACGTCAGGCAGCAGGCCGTCATAGAGGCGGTGGATGTGCCAGTCGGTATCGGCGAGCAGACGACCGGTGTCGTTCAGTCGATCCCAGATCGCAGACGGAACGTCGGTACCGGTGTGTGGAAAACCGAGAATAACGGGTGATGAACCCTGTTTGACTTCAAAGACGCTCATTTACGCCTCCAGAACCGGAAGAATGCCCGAAGAAACCGCAGCGTTGAGCGCACCGGTGGCGATTAGGTCGCTGGCCGCCTTCAGGTCGTTGGCCATGTAGCGGTCGATTTCCAGTGTCGGCACGACTTTGCGGATTGCAGCGATGGCATTGGTCAGTTCCGGGCTGGTGGTAAGCGGCGCACGGAAATCGATGCCTTGCGCCGCCGTCAGCGCTTCGATGCCGATGATGGAGAAAAGATTGTCGGTCATCTGCAACAGGCGGCGGGCACCATGGCAGGCCATGGAGACATGGTCTTCCTGGTTGGCCGATGTCGGCGTGGAATCGACAGAAGCCGGATGCGACATCTGCTTGTTTTCAGACATCAGCGCGGCAGACGTCACCTCGGCAATCATCAGGCCGGAGTTAAGGCCGGGCTTCTTGGCGAGAAACGCCGGCAGCCCGTAGCTGAGCGCTGGATCAACCAGCAGCGCAATACGGCGCTGTGCAATCGCACCGATTTCGCAGATGGCGAGCGCGATCTGGTCGGCGGCAAAGGCCACCGGTTCGGCGTGAAAATTGCCGCCGGAAACGACGGAATTGTCCGAAAGCACCAGCGGATTGTCCGTTACCGCGTTGGCCTCGATTTCGAGCGTGCGGGCAACCGAGCGCAGAAGATCGAGGCAGGCGCCATCGACCTGCGGCTGGCAGCGGATGCAATAGGGATCCTGAACGCGCTCATCGCCTTCGATGTGGCTGTCGCGGATGACCGAGCCTTTGAGCAGGCCGCGTAAGGCAGACGCCGCATCGATCTGGCCCTTGTGGCCACGAAGCGTGTGGATATCGGGATGGAAAGGCGCAGACGAGCCCATGGCGGCATCGGTGGAAAGAGCGCCGGTAATCAGGGCCGATTGCGCGGCGCGGTGGGCGCGGAACAATCCGGCCAGCGCAAGCGCTGTGGAGACCTGCGTGCCGTTGATGAGCGCAAGGCCTTCCTTGGCGGCTAGAATGACGGGTGTGAGACCGGCCCGTTCCAGTGCTGTGCGGCCATTCAGCCGCTCGCCACCGAAGAAAGCCTCCCCTTCGCCCATCATAACCGCAGCCATATGGGCCAGCGGCGCTAGGTCACCGGACGCGCCGACGGAGCCCTTTTCCGGAATGACCGGGGTCACGCCCTTTTCCAGCATGGCTTCGATCAGTCGCACCAGGTCAAGCCGCGTGCCGGATGCACCACGCCCCAGCGAGATCAGCTTCAACGCCATGATCAGACGCACGATGTTGTCCGCCAGCGGTTGGCCGACGCCGCAGCAATGGGAAAGGATGAGGTTGCGCTGCAGGGTGGCGACGTCGGCAGCATCGATCTTGATGCTCGCCAGTTTGCCGAAGCCCGTGTTGATGCCATAGACAGGCGCATTGCCCGCTGCAATCTCGGCAATGCGGGCTGCGGCCTTTTCGATGCCCGCGTCGAAGGAGCGGTCGAGACGGGCGGGCTCGCCTGTCCAGTAAATCTGCTCCAGCTCTTTCAGGGAAACGTAGCCAGGCGTGAGGGTGATGGTCATCGATCTATTCTCTTTCCCTTGAAAACATGTGTGAAAAGCGGATTGAAGCCGATGCGATAGACAAGCTCGGCTGGGCTTTCGATTGACCAGACGGCGAAGTCCGCCGACTTTCCGACCTCGATCGTGCCGGTTTCGTCCAGCAGACCCAGCGCGCGGGCCGCTTCGCGTGTCGCACCGGCGATGCACTCATCGACGGTGAGGCGAAACAGGGTCGCCGACATGTTCATGGTCAAAAGCAGCGAGGTGAGCGGGGATGTGCCGGGGTTGCTATCGGTGGCAATTGCAATGCGCGTGCCCGCTGCACGAAGGGCAGCGACTGGCGGCTTGCGCGTTTCGTTGATGGCGTAGAAAGCGCCGGGCAGCAGCACCGCAACCGTTCCGGCTTCCGCCATCGCACGCGCGCCGTCTTCGTCCAGATATTCCAGATGATCTGCCGAGAGCGCGCCATAGGAGGCGGCGAGCTTCGCACCGCCGAGATCGGAAAGCTGCTCCGCGTGGAGTTTGACGGGAAGGCCCAGAGCCTCGGCTTCATCGAACACGCGAGCGATTTCGTTTGGCGAGAATGCGATCCCCTCGCTGAAACCATCGACCGCATCGATCAGCCTCTCCGCGTGACCCTGCCGCAGACCCGGAAGCACGACTTCATCGATATAATCAGCGTTGCGGCCTGTGTACTCGACCGGCACAGCGTGGGCAGCCAGATAGGAGGTGACGACGCGGACTGGCCGGATCGTTTCCAGCATGCGGGCGGCTTTCAGCATGCGCAGTTCGGCATCGATATTCAGGCCATAGCCGGATTTGATCTCAATAGTTGTCACGCCCTCGGACAGGAGTGTGTCGAGACGAGGCAGTGCCGCCTCTACAAGTTCATCTACAGAGAGTGCGTTGGTTGCCTTGACGGACGAAACGATGCCCCCACCGGCGCGCGCCACCTCTTCATAGGTCGCGCCCTCAAGGCGCATTTCAAATTCGCGGGCGCGATTGCCGCCATAGACGAGGTGGGTGTGGCAGTCGATCAGAGCGGGTGTCAGCCAGCGCCCGCCGAGATCGTGAACGGTCACGCCCTGCGCCATATCGGCTGGCACAGCATCTACTTCGCCCACCCAAGCAATCCGTCCGTCTCTCACGGCAACAGCACCATTTTCGATCACGCCGAGGCCTGTTTTCTTAGCGTCGAGCGTCGCGATGCGGGCGTTGAGCCACAGGCTTGGTGACGCATCAGCGGTCCTGTTTTTCGAAAAATTATTTCCGGGCATCAGATTTACGCCTTTCATTTGTCGATAACATGTCTATACATAATAGGCGTCTTGGCAAGACAAAAATTGAAATCGCCGCGAATTGGCGGTCTAATCGGTCCATGATTGGAGAGAGTTGAATGAACGCGATCCATGCAAAATCCGCACTCTTGACCAGTGGATGGGCGCGTGACGTGCGTTTCGAGATCATGGACGGAACGATCCATTCGCTGACGGTGGGTGTTGAGCCGCAACCCGGCGATGACCGAAAATCCGTGTTGCTGCCAGCCATGCCCAACCTGCACAGCCACGCCTTCCAGCGGGCAATGGCGGGCCTGGCCGAAATCCGTGGGCCTGCCGACGACAGCTTCTGGAGCTGGCGCACCGTCATGTACAAGTTTGCCCTGTCCATGACGCCGGATCATGTCGAGGCGGTCGCAGCACAGCTCTATATGGAAATGCTCGAAGCCGGTTACTGCCGTGTCGGCGAGTTTCATTATCTGCACAATGATCAAGACGGTTCTCATTACGCTAATATCGCCGAGATGGCGGAACGCATCGGGGCTGCCAGTGCTGCCACCGGTATCGGTCTGACGTTACTGCCGGTCTTGTACGCCCATTCCGGGTTTGGCGGTCAGGCACCTATCGAGGGGCAACGGCGCTTCATTCATTCCGTCGAAAGCTATGGGCGGCTGATGGAGGGCGCCGCCAGTGTAGTGGCTGGTTTGCCGGGCGGTGTTCTCGGCATAGCCCCACACAGTCTGCGTGCAGTAACGGGTGCAGAACTTGAGGCCATCCTTCCGCTCGCCGCCGGTGGGCCGATCCACATTCACGTTGCCGAGCAAGTGAAAGAGGTTGAAGATTGCGTTGCATGGTCGGGCGCAAGGCCTGTCGAATGGCTCTTCGACCACGCGCCTGTCGATGATCGCTGGTGCCTGATCCACGCAACACATATGACTGCCGACGAAACGCGCAGAATGGCAAGAAGTGGTGCTGTTGCAGGGCTGTGCCCCATAACCGAAGCCAATCTGGGTGACGGCGTTTTCCCTGCGCCGTCCTTCCTTGCAGACGGTGGCCGTTACGGTATCGGGTCGGATTCGAACATCCTGATCTCCGTGCCGGAAGAGTTGCGAATGCTGGAATATTCACAGCGTCTGGCACTGCGGGCGCGTAATGTGGTGGCCGATGCGGGCGGTTCCACAGGGCGCAAGCTGTTCGAACAGGCGCTCTTGGGCGGCAATGCCGCGCTTCAATCCAAATGCGGACTCGCAGAAGGCGGTACGGCCGATATGGTGGCGCTGGACACGAGTGCGGTGCCCTATCTCTCCGAGGACAGATTGCTTGACCACTGGGTGTTTGCTGGCGGTGTCACCGTGGATGCTGTCTGGTCTGCGGGGCGCAAACAGGTCGAAGGTGGGAAGCATGTTCGCCGCGCAGAGATTTCTCGCCGGTTTCATGCGGCAATGGCTGATCTTCTGTCGCGCTGATGTTCCCGTTTCACACGGTTTGAGTTAGGTCTATCGCTTGGATTTCATTGAGAGCGATCACGCGTGACAAAAGACACCAGCAGGGATGAAACCCTGCACCAGCGCATATTGAACGACATCGAAGGTCGCATCATGTCCGGAGAATGGCAGCCTGGCCATAGGCTTCCGTTTGAGGTGGACATGGCTGCGGCCTATTCCTGTTCCCGCATGACCGTCAACAAGGTCATGAGCCAGCTTGCCAAATCCGGCCTGATCGAGCGCCGCAAGAAATCCGGTAGCTTCGTAACGCAGCCACGCGCCCAATCCGCAATTCTTGATATCCACGACATCAAGGAAGAGGTCCGTTCTCTGAACCTCGCTTACCAATACAAGGTGCTGTCGCTGAAGAAGCGGCAGGCGAGCGCAGAGGACAGCACCCGCCTCACCCTGTCCAAGCCGCATGCCGTGATTGAGGTGACATGCCTGCACTATGCGGGTGAACAGCCATTTTGCCTGGAGGAGCGCCTCATCAGTCTGGCAGCGGTGCCGCAAGCCGTCGATTTCGATTTCGAAAGCCTGGCGCCCGGCCCCTGGCTATTGTCGCAAATTCCCTGGACGACCGCCGAACATCGCATTCAGGCGATCACCGCGGGACCGAAAGAGACGAAGAACCTCGACATTTCCCCAAAAGATGCGTGCCTTTTGATCGAACGTTTGACCTGGGGGCCGAACGGGCCGGTGACCTATGTGCAACTGACCTATCCCGGCAATCGCCATGTGGTTACCGCTCAATTCAAGCCGGGTGGGTAATCGGCAGGAATCTCAAGCCGCCGAAGAATATCTCGCGATTGACTGCGCTGGCAGAAGCCTAAGGACGTCTTCGGCAAATGCGTTTGCATTTTGCAGGGCTTTGTCGAGGTTGCTGACCTGCGACGGGCTCATCATGTGGAGGTAGCCGCCGAATTCGAACATGTCCCGGAAGGCGGCGCGTTCGATGATAGGTGTGTTCAGCACGTTCACGTCGCGTTTTGCCAAGAGTGCCTTTGCCGCCAGAAGCGCGCGCGTTGTGACCATGGAATTGACGCGGGAGAGGACGACGGAATGGGGGATTTTGATGGAGGCGCGATCGTCGAGATAGCGTAGGAGTTCAAGAACCTGCGCCCCGCCTTGCGCATCCATGGTGCTTCCCTGGACGGGTATCAGCACATGGTTGGAAAGGCCAACCGCTGTCGCCAGAAGGGGAGACTGGGCGCCGGGGAGATCGATGATGACGTGGTCGAATTTTCTGCGGTTGTCCAAGACATGTTGCTGCAGGCTGGATGCCGAAACATAGGTGATGACGGAGAGGTCGACACGATAGTCGGCTGCTTCCCGCCACTTGGAAAGCCAGCGCTGCGGATCAGTATCGATAACGCAAATCTTCAGTCCGCGGCGTGCCAGTTCCGAAGCCAGCAGTAGAACTGCCGTCGTTTTGCCAGCGCCGCCCTTAGTATTTGCGAAAGTAATAACCGCCATAACCATATCCCGTAATGGGTGCGGCGCTCATCGCCCATGTGAAGCGCCAGAATCATGGCGCTCATCAATCATTAACCAATATGGTTAACAGGGACTGAAGATTGCAGGGCTACTTCCGGTTAGCGGCGACGGTCTTCCGACAGGATTTCACGGGCGATATGATCTAGCGGAACGGTTTTATCGACGCCGCCGTGAGCGATGGCTTCTTTGGGCATGCCAAAGACAACGGACGACGCTTCATCCTGCGCGACGGTGAAAGCGCCAGCCTGATGCATTTCAAGCATCCCACGCGCGCCATCATCGCCCATTCCCGTCATGATCACACCCATAGCGTTGGAGCCTGCGGAGCGAGCAGCCGAGCGGAAAAGCACATCGACCGAGGGGCGGTGACGGGAGACGAGGGGGCCGTTTCGAACGGAAACATAATAGCGTGCGCCCTGCCGTTCCAGCAGCATATGCTTGTCGCCGGGAGCAATCAGCACATGGCCACGCAGAACCGGGTCGCCATCCTCCGCTTCCTTGATCTCGACCTCACAAAGCGTGTTCAGACGTCTGGCAAAGGCTGCGGTGAATTTTTCCGGCATATGCTGGACGATGACCATGCCCGGTGAATTGGCAGGCAGTTTTTCCAGCATCTCACGCAAGGCCTCCGTGCCGCCGGTCGAGGCGCCGACGCAGACGACCATTTCTGTCGTTCGCGCCATGGCTCGCCCGGAGGGCGGAGGCAGAACGGCATCTGCTGTCAGTTTGGCTTGCGGTCCACTCGCAGCCGCAGACCGTGCAGCCTTGACGCCCGTTACTCGCGCATGGGCAGCACTTTTCACGACTTCGCAAATGCGCAGAGCCGATTCTGCCAGATGATCGGCAGCGCCGATGCGTGGTTTCAGAATGATGTCTACGGCCCCGGCTTCCAGTGCCTGAAGCAGGGTTTCCGAGCCTGCTTCCGTCAGTGAAGAACACATGACCACGGGAATCGGATGTTGCGACATGATTTTGCGGAGAAAGGTAATGCCGTCCATTCGCGGCATTTCCACATCCAGCGTGATCACATCAGGCAAATCTTCCTGTATCTTCTTGGCAGCCATATAGGGATCGGACGCTGCGCCGATCACCTCTATGGCAGGATCGGCCTCAAGCACCGCCGTCAGTGTCTGACGTACACTGGCAGAATCATCAACAATCAGGACACGCGTTTTTTTCACCATGTTACGCCATTACTGTTTCATAAATACGGTATTGGCAACCTGCTTGACGGGAAGATTGATGCCGGTCACGCTTTCGGAATGGCCAATCAGAAGATAGCCGCCGGGCATCAGGCATTTGCAAAGCTGGGTCAGCACATGCGCCTGCGTCTTTTTGTCGAAGTAGATCAAAACGTTTCGGCAGAAAATGATCTGATAGGCCTCTCCCACGTCATAGCTTGGGTTCATGAGGTTGAGCCTGGCGAAACCGACCTTCGAACGCAGTTTCGGTGTTATGCGCACCTCGTCACGCTGCTTGTCCCTCGCTGGCATCACGTATTTTCGCGCGAGATCTGAGGGGACGGGCTCGGTCAGGTCTCTGGCATAGATCCCGCTATGCGCCTTTTTCAGCACATCTGTGGAAAGGTCCGTTGCGAGAATGCTGTAATCGGAGATGACCTTTCTCTCGACAGCCTCAGCCATGACCATGGCCATGGTATAGGGCTCCGCTCCGGTCGAGCAGGCAGCACTCCAGGCCCGAATGCGCTGATGACCCTTGTCCGCCAAGGCGGGCATGGCGACCTGTTCCATGAAGTCGAAATGGTTCGGCTCGCGGAAAAAGTCTGTTTTATTCGTCGTCACGACATCAATGAGGAAAACGGATTCCGTTTCCATACCACCATGGCGAAAGAGGAGGTCGCAATAGGCGCTGAAACTTGGGCAGCCGGTGGCTCTCAGCCGTTTACGTAAGCGACCTTCCAACATGGAGCGCTTGGTCTCGGGCATTTTGATGCCGCAATAATTATAAATGAAGTCGGCAAGCTGACGAAAATCTCGCGAACTCAGATTGTCGTCGAACATACTGTAAGCGGGGGCATTCAAATGTTTTTACTCCATTAAGCAGCGCGAACAGGGCCATTGTTGATTTGGGCAAGGCTACCGGCCTCGCTGGAGAAAAGCTCGGCAAGGTCGATGATGACGACAAAGTCGCCCTCGCGCCGCACCACGCCAGCGATGTAGGCCGAATTCCAGCGCACACCGATGTCGGGTGCGGTCTCGATGTTTTCGTGCCGGAAGGGGGTGACTTCAAAGACCTTGTCGGCCACCAGCCCCAGTGCCAGAAATTTGCCACCTACGGGAATGTCCAGCACCAGAATGCGGGTGTGCGGCGTCTTGACCGTTCTGCTCATGCCAAGACGCAGACGCAGGTCGATGACGGGCACGCCGTGTCCGCGCACATCCCTGAGACCCAGCAGGTAATCCGGCCCATGGGGGATTTTGAACGCCTCTTCATGGTCGAGAATTTCTCGCACGACATCGACGGGCACGGCGAAGACCTCCTCGCCGAGACTGAACGTTACATACTGGGTGTCAGAAGATGTGATAGCCATGGTTTAAGCGCTTTCCCGGAAATCCGCGTCGTTGGCATCAGGACCGCCCATGGACATGTCCAGTGCAAAACCCTTTGCGCGTTCCTGTTGTGTCCTGACGGTATGATCGTAGGTAGCCTTGCGAGCTGGTGCCTTCTGAGGCGCTCTATGCTGCTGGAATGCAGCCTGCTTTGCAGCAGGTGGTGTCGCACGACCATTGCTACGCTCGACCTTGAAGAAGGCGATGCTCGTCTGCAACTCTTCGGCCTGTGCTGCCAGTTCCTCGGATGTCGCGGACATTTCTTCAGACGCACTGGTGTTCTGCTGTGTCACCTTATCCAGCTGCTGGATCGCTTCGTTGATCTGGCCGGCACCGATGTCCTGCTCGCGGCAGGCTGCAGAAATCTCGGCAACCAGTTCTGCGGTCTTGCGAATATCCGGCACTAGACGGTTCAGCATTTCACCGGCATCAGCGGCAGCCTTTACCGTATCGCTGGACATGGAGCTGATTTCCGCAGCGGCAGACTGGCTGCGCTCGGCAAGCTTGCGAACTTCGGAAGCAACGACCGCAAAGCCCTTGCCATGTTCACCGGCGCGTGCGGCTTCAACGGCTGCGTTCAGGGCGAGAAGGTCTGTCTGGCGCGCAATTTCCTGAACGATGGAAATCTTTTCAGCAATCGTGCGCATGGCGACAACGGCCCGGCCAACGGCGGCGCCACTGGCTTCCGCGTCCGTGGAGGACTGACGAGCGATCTTTTCCGTCTGTGCAGCGTTTTCAGCGTTCTGGCGAATATTGGCGGCCATCTGTTCCATCGAAGCGGATGCTTCTTCCGTAGAGGATGCCTGTTCGGTCGCGCCCTGAGAGACCTGTTCGGAGCTTGCAGACAGTTCCTGGCTACCGGTGGAAACGTTCTCGGCAGCCGAGATGGAGTCTGAAACGACGCCGCGCAGACGCTCGATCATCGTGTTGACGTGTTCAAGAAGCGTGCCGATCTCATCGCGCGTGGTGATGACGGCCATGTTCGTAAGATCGCCTTCGGAAACATTGCGAACGGACGTGATCGCTTTGTTAAGGCCGCGGCTGATGGAGATGGAAATCAGGACCGCTGAAATCACAGAGATGATGGCGGCGACGACAGCGAGGCTGAGAAGCGTCGTGAAGGTGTTGTTGTAGGCCTCTTCGCTCAGCTTGTCAGATGCCGCGATACCCTCTTCCGTCAATACGGCGAGGTTTTCGGTCATGGCATCGAGCTTTTCGGATGCGACCGTTCCTTCGTTCTGGTTGAGTTCCAGTGCCTGTTCGCGATTATTCGATTTTACCAAATTGATGACGCGATCTTGAAGGGCGGTGAAATCATCCCAAAAATCGCGAATTTCCGCCCATTTCGGCTTGAACGCTTCCGACGCACTTTGTTCGCCAATTGCCAGGGCGTCTGTGAAGTTTTTACGTTCGGTTTCGATCATCTTCAATGCGTTTTGCATGCGCTCGGGTGACGTCGAGAGAAGCAAGTCGCTTTCAGCAAGGCCAAGGCCATCAAAAGCGCCTGAAACTTCATTGGCAGCGTCATCCTGGCGGATCGGGCCGCTGATCATGCTGTCCTTGAGGCCGTCCATCTGTCTTAAGCCGTTAATGCCGAAGACAGCACATGCCCCCATAAGAAGGACGAGAAGTCCAAATATCAGGCCGAGTTTCAGTTTGATGGTAAGCCGCATGGTAGGTCCTCTATGCAACGATTGAGATGATGAGCATCCGGGTGTTTGCCACCCTGCAATCGCGGATTAAGTGATGCATTCACTCTCCACGACAATTTGCACGACAATCATCGTCGCATTGGTTCCAAGGGTTCGGAAAAAGTCTCCGAACCCTTTTGATTGTTGTCACGCGCTTTCGCGAAAATCCGCGTCGCTGGCGTCCGGGCCACCCATCGACATATCAAGCGCGAAACCCTTTGCGCGGGCCTGTTGTGCTTGAATGGACTGCTCTGGACGGCTCGTGGCGGCTGCAGGCTTTGCAGCGGCGCGATGTGCAGGAGCGGGCGCGCGTGGGGCAGCATAGGTGTTTTGTGCCTGGCGCACGTTGCTACGCTCCACCTTGAAGAATGCGATGCTTGCCTGAAGCTCCTCGGCCTGTGCGGCCAGTTCTTCTGATGTTGCGGACATTTCTTCAGAAGCGCCGGAGTTCTGCTGCGTGACAAGATCAAGCTGTTGGATCGCTTCGTTGATCTGGCTTGCGCCAATATCCTGCTCACGGCAAGCGGATGAGATTTCTGATACCAATTCTGCCGTCTTGCGAATATCCGGAACCAGGCGGTTCAGCATCTCGCCAGCTTCGGTTGCGACCTGAACCGTTTCGCCAGAAAGCGAGGAGATTTCAGCGGCAGCGGCCTGGCTGCGTTCGGCAAGCTTACGGACTTCGGAAGCAACGACTGCAAAACCCTTGCCATGTTCACCGGCGCGAGCAGCTTCCACCGCAGCGTTCAGCGCCAAGAGGTCGGTCTGGCGTGCGATTTCCTGAACGATGGAAATCTTCTCGGCAATGGTGCGCATGGCGTGGACGGCGCGGCCAACGGCCTCGCCGCTAGCTTCTGCATCCTTGGAAGACTGGCGTGCAATCTTCTCTGTCTGGGCGGCGTTATCGGCGTTCTGTTTGATGTTGGCTGCCATCTGCTCCATCGAAGCGGATGCTTCTTCGGCAGAGGATGCCTGTTCGGTTGCACCATGCGAAAGCTGCTCAGAGCTTGCAGATAGTTCCTGGCTACCTGAAGAAACATTGTCGGCTGCCGACAGAGCATCCGAAACCACACCACGCAAACGCTCGACCATACGCTGCAGTGCCATTCCCAGTGTGTCTCTGTCGGAAAGCGGCGTTGGCGTAATCGTCAAATCGCCATTTGCGATGAGGTCTGCGACCTCAGAGGTTTTCCGCAAATTTGTGACCATGCTGCGCATCGCCAAGCCGAGTGTGTCCTTGTCTGACAATGGTTTGACGTCTTCCGACAGGTCGCCGGCAGCAATCGTGTTGGCGACGCTGGCCGTAGCACGCAGATTGGCCGTCATGGCGTTCATGCTGTCAACGAGATCTTTAATTTCGTCATTCGTTTTGATTTCGATATTCTGATCCAGATCACCGATAGCGATGTTGCGTGAGGCAAAAATTGCCTTGCTGAGCCCTCGGCTGATGCCCAAAGCGATAAAGAAAGCAATAATGACGGAGAGAACGACTAGCGCGATTGATCCGGCCACAAGTATATTCCTAGCCGTTTCATATTGAACATTCGTTGCCTGGTCAGTATTGCGAAGGTCGGTGTTGATCGTTGAGGACAACGTGGCCAATGTTGCAACCAAGCGGTCTGTTGCTGCGGCACCTTCAGTCATCGATAGCTGACCGGCGTGCTCGTTGCTTTCAGCGGTATTTTGCATTGCCAAGGATAGAGTTTCATCCTGCGTCTTCAGCCAGTCGGTGTATGTTGAGCGGAAAATCGATGCAGCTGACTTGATGTCACCCTTGGTTTCCTGTTCAAACTCGCCGAGAATTGCTTCAATCTGTTTTCGGCGCTCCATTACCTCATTACGATAAGTGGTTATTTTTTGAGCGTCAGTTGTCATGACTGCGTTCTTCTCGGACCGAATTGCCGCCGAGACAGCGTCAGACATGATCGTAAGGTCCTGCAAATTTTCTGCTGGGCCATCGATAATTTGCGTCACAGAATTGTTCAGAGAAGCAAGATTGAAAATTGACATTGTCGCCATGCCTGCAGCCATCGCGATGATTAATGTGAAGGCCAAAGCCAGTTTTAGTTTAATTGTGAAGCGCATAATAATTCCTTCGAAAAAATATAAGACGGTGGTGGAAAGGTAAATTTTACTTCAATTTGAATTAGCCGTAATGCAGTTCACTTGCTGCAATAGTATACGACAGTCATAGTAGTTACCTCGATCACATTGGGCTCGGGAAACGATCCCGAGCCCAATCTTCGTTATGACTCACGCGCTTTCGCGGAAGTCCGCATCATTGGCATCTGGTCCGCCCATCGACATATCAAGCGCGAAACCCTTGGCGCGTGCCTGTTGTGACTGAACCGAATGATCTGGAGCAGGGCGACGCACTGGAGCCGACTTCGCGACCGGGCGAGGTGCGGGAGCCGCAGAGCGCGCAGCAGCCTGTGCCTTTGGAGCGTGGCTTGCGCCAGCACGATCCACCTTAAAGAAGGCGATGCTTGCCTGAAGCTCTTCGGCCTGTGCCGCCAGTTCTTCAGATGTTGCAGACATTTCTTCAGAAGCGCCGGAGTTCTGCTGCGTGACAAGATCGAGCTGCTGGATGGCTTCGTTGATCTGACTTGCACCGATATCCTGCTCGCGGCATGCGGCAGAAATTTCCGATACGAGTTCGGCAGTCTTGCGAATGTCTGGAACCAAACGGTTCAGCATTTCACCGGCTTCGGTCGCAACCTGAACCGTTTCGCCGGAAAGCGAGGAGATTTCAGCGGCGGCGGCCTGGCTGCGTTCTGCAAGCTTGCGGACTTCAGATGCGACAACCGCAAAGCCCTTGCCGTGTTCACCAGCGCGAGCGGCTTCGACCGCGGCGTTCAGAGCGAGAAGGTCGGTCTGACGAGCGATTTCCTGAACGATGGAGATCTTCTCGGCAATGGTGCGCATGGCCGAAACGGCACGACCAACGGCTTCGCCACTGGCTTCCGCATCCTTGGAAGACTGGCGGGCAATCTTCTCGGTCTGGGCGGCGTTGTCAGCGTTCTGCTTAATGTTGGCTGCCATCTGCTCCATCGAAGCGGATGCTTCTTCGGCAGACGATGCCTGTTCGGTCGCACCCTGCGAAAGCTGTTCAGAGCTTGCAGACAGTTCCTGGCTACCCGAGGAGACGTTATCGGCGGCTGCGAGTGCATCGCCTACAACGCCACGAAGACGCTCAACCATGCGCTCCAGGGAAATACCCAGCGTGTCCTTGTCGGAGAGCGGCTTCGGCGTGATCGTCAGATTACCGTCTGCGATTTCGTTGGCAACACTTGCGGTATTGCGCAGATTTCCGGTCATAATGTTGATGCGATTGACCAGATCCTTGATCTCGTCATTGGTCTTAATATCGACATCCTGATTAAGGTCACCAACTGCGACGGCTTCGGCAACAACCATGATCTTGCGCAGGCCATTGCTGATGCCGACAGCGATCCAGAGCGCCGTGCCGATAGCAATAATGACGGCTGCTACAGATAAGGACGTCAGCAGCAAGCGGGTTTGCTCATAGTCGTTATTGGCTGCCTGCTTGGCTTGATCAAGAAGGTCGCGGTTGGTCTGTACGCGCTCATTCAGTTTTTGCGTCAGCAGATTTGCTGCATCACGACCCTCGCCAGAAGAGTAAGCCGCAGCCGCTGCGGTATCTCCCTCCTGCATATAGGCGCGAATGCGATCATCGCTGGCATCGAAAGCTTTGGCGATGGCTTGCAATTCGACCCAGTCCTTGCGCGTGCTCTCGCTGGCCGTAGCCTCCATGTCGTCAAGGATCTGGTGGAGCTCCGCACGGCTTTCGTCACCAACCTTCTTGACTGTCTGTGCTTCGGCAGGTGTTTTGGAAAGGATCAGGTTTTTCTGGGCGCGGACTGTGACCAGAGACAGCTCGTTCATCTGGTGGGCCTTGTCAAGGCGGACAACAGTGCGTTCGACAACCTGATCCATGGCGGCTTTGGAGGCGCCCAAGCTGAGAATGCCGTAAGTTGCAGTTCCCGCAAGCATCAAGATCAGGAATCCGAACGCGACGGCTAGTTTCATTTTGATGGTGAATCGCATTTCAGAATTCCTTAGAGTTCTACGATGTTGTTGCGGGAAGTGCCTTTCACGGATGTGTCGGGCTGTGACGTGAAGATCGCATTGAGATTGGGAAGAATGACAAATTCGCTTCCGCGTTTGACCAGGCATTTGATGTAGTCCGGCCTCCACCGCATGCCGACGCTTGGTGGCTGCTCGCTGGCGGATTTGGAGAAGGTCGTGACCTCGTAAACCTTGTCCGTGCGCAGGCCGACCAGCGTCCGTTCGCCTTCAATCGGGAGTTCAATGACGATGATGCGGCTGTCGATGGTTTTTTCAGCAGCGCCCATGCCGAAGGCCAGACGGATATCGGCCAGTGGAATGACCTTGCCACGGAAATTGATGACGCTGGCCACGAATGGCTTGCTGCCGGGAACGGCGGTTTCAGGCAGAAGATCGAGAATTTCCTGAACCTGCACGGCTTCGATGGCAAAGGTTTCGCCTTCGATGCTGAAGGTCAGGACTTCGAGGTCGTCGCTGCTGCCCCACACGTCTTCGTGCTGTTTCATAAGGGGCTGGTTCATCCGGCAATACGCATTTGCGCCTCCTGGTGCTGGCCTGCGGCCACGAGGTGTCCGACATCGAGAATGAGGGCGACGCTGCCATCACCCAGAATGGTTGCGCCCGAGAAGGTCGCGACATCGTGGTGCAGTTTCGACATCGCCTTGATGACCGTCTGGTGGTCGCCGATAATCTGATCGACGACGAGACCGACACGCTCCGATCCGGTGGAGATGACGACGACTTTCTGGAACTGGTCGGGCTTGGTACCCGTATGGAAAAGCTCGCGAAGGCGAATGAACGGAACGAGGCTTTCCCGCAGCGAAATGAACGACCGGCCACGCGACTTGACGTCATTTTCGGGAGAAAGCTCAAGGCATTCTTCCACCGCAGACAGCGGAATGACGTAGCAGCCGGAGCCGACCCGCACGAGGAGGCCGTCGATGATCGCCAGCGTAAGCGGAATGGCAAGCGTGATTTCCGAACCTGTGCCCGGCGAGCTTGTGACGTTGATCGTTCCGCGCAGGGCTTCGATGGTCTTCTTCACCACATCCATGCCGACGCCGCGGCCGGACAGATTGGTGACCTGAGCAGCGGTTGAAAAACCGGGCTCGAAGATCATCTGCAGAAGTTCCTGATCCGTCAGCGTGGCGCCCGCTGCAACAAGGCCGGAGGACTCCGCCTTTGCCCGTACCCGCTGGCGATCAATCCCGCGACCATCGTCGCGAATGGTGATGGTCACATCGCCGCCGGTCTGGCGTGCGATCAGGGTTACCTGACCGGAAGGGTTCTTGCCCGCTGCAACACGTTCATCCGGGGTTTCAAGACCGTGGTCGCAGGAATTGCGCACGAGGTGCACGAGCGGATCGGCAAGACGTTCGATGACGGCCTTGTCGACTTCGGTGCTTTCACCTTCTGTCACAAGCTCGATCTGCTTGCCGGTTTCGCGCGCGAGATCGTGGACGAGGCGGCGGAAGCGGCCGAAAAGCTGCGTGATGGGCACCATACGAAGCACCATCATCGTGTCGCGAAGCTCGCCCGAAAGGCGTTCTACATCTTCCGAGACGGAACGAAGCTGAATATCGACGCTGGTATTGGCCAGCTGCGATAGACGCGACTGGGCGATGACGAGTTCGCCGACGCGGTCCATCAATTCGTCAAGGCGTTCGGCAGGAACGCGAACGTTTTCGGCGCTCTTGTTCTGCTTGCCATCGGCGTTGGCCTGCGCGGCGGCAGGGTTTGCCTTGGCCGCTTCTTCGACCGGTGCCGGTGGCGGCACGATCTCGGCGGACGGTGCAGGCTCGCTCGAGATTTTTTTGACGTCGATTTCCATATCGTCCATGACGAAGATGAAAACGTCGTCGATGGCCGAGCGCGGTTGATCCGTCGTCAGCGTGACAGACCAGGACAGATAAAGGTTGGTCGGGTCGATCGTATCAAGCGCGGGAATCGCTGCCGTGTTTGCGGCAATCGTGCATTCTCCAAGCTCAGCCAGTTCGTCCAGCAGGCCCAGCGGGTTGGTGCCATTGGCCATGGCATTGGCAGGCAGGCTGAAATCGATCTGCCAGGTGGCGACGGATGGTTCGTCAGCCTTGGCGACGGGGGCTCTCTGCGCGGTGTGCTGGACGGTGCTTGCGCCGGTTCCAACAGCTGCTTCCAGCTTTGCGAGCAGGCGATCACCCGTCTCAGGAAAAGCTGTTGCAGGATTGTCGACGAGGCGGCGCATGTGATCCTGCGCCTCAAGGACGGCTGCGATCAGTTCGCTGGTTGCAGGCACTTCTCCCTTGCGGACGCGGTCGAATGCGGTTTCGCAATGGTGGGTAAAGGCGGCCAATGCCTCGAAACCGAACATGGCTCCGGACCCCTTGAGGGTATGCAGGCCGCGGAATACGGCGTCGATCTGCCCTTGATTGGACAGGTCATGCAACAGGTCGAGCAGGCCGCTTTCGATCTGTTCGAAAAGCTCGGCTGCTTCTGTTCTGAAAACCTGAATGGGGTCCAGTATGGTCATCTACCAAGAACCTTCCTGACGATTTTGACGAGATTTTCCGGATCGAAAGGCTTGGTTACCCAGCCCGTGGCACCGGCGGCTTTTGCGCGTGCTTTCATATCCGCATCGGATTCCGTGGTCAGGAAGATGATTGGAATACCCGTATGCGCAGGCGACTGGCGCAGTGCCTCGATCATTTCCAGGCCGTTCATGTTCGGCATGTTGAGATCGGTAACGATGAGGTCGAATGAGCCGCCTTTTGCCTTGGTCAGACCATCTGCACCATCGACTGCTTCCGTGATCTGATATCCGGCATTCGTCAGGGCGATCTTCGTTGTCATTCTGATGCTTGCAGAATCATCGACGGTAAGAATGTTGGCGCTCATTGAATTTCCTTTCCATGCAGCCAGAAGAGGCGAGACGCCTCATCCATATTCGTGAGGAAACCACCGCGCCGAAGCGTATCAACAATGCCGGGAGAGGCTGGTTTCGTCAGTGTGATGTATTTGCCTTCCGTCCGGGCATAGACTCTGGATGCCTCGATGAGCTGGATGAAGCTCAGATCGGCCTGAGCATCGTCAGGAATATCGACGGTGATGGCTTTGTTCGTCTTCAAAGCGTCGAGGAGGCTTTCATGCACGGCAGCCGCGCCGCGTATGGAAAGCGAGGGAGGTAAAGAGAGCAGTTCTGGTGTCATCAGTTTTTCCTAAACATCCTCGATCGTCTTCGATTCTATTTTCGCGTGCATGTTGCTTGATGCCGGACGCGGTCCTGCAATCCTGCAATGGCTGCATTCTGGAGGCCTTGCGGCGATAGGTCGGGTCTCAAGCGGAATGGCACGGGGCGGCGAGCACGACGTGAAAGACAAGTCTTTCGCCACCAAAGTAAGTCTTTGGTAGAGCCCAATGAAATTCAGAAACGTCCACGACTTCGCCGTCCCTGCCAAAGCAAGAAAGCGTTCCAAATCGATACATTTTTGAAATTCGAGTTGGCGTCATGCAACTCGTCACGATAGCGGCGCACTCATGACCGTCGTCATTATGTGTTTTGCATAGCTATCATATTAGCTTATTGATATCGTTTGATTGGTTAAGGCGTGGTTAATTGCGGTTGCGATTAGTCGCATGTATTTTAAGAGTTGTGGCGATATCGCCTTAATTTGTTGAAATCTTTCAAAAATATGTTTTTCACTACTTTTGATATACATCACGTCTGGCTTCGGTTGTTTAAATTTGATTTGTATTTTCGGGTTTTTACAGCCGCTCCGATGCGATGAAATCTGCTGCAATACATGTTTCCAATTTGATCTCCTCTTAAATAAATGTGTCCATCGATAATGGAATTTAAGAACCAGCGACCTTTAATAGTTTTTGTCGTGATCTCGGCTCCAATTCGCCTAGTCGCCACCACGGCTATCGCAATTCCGGTCCGCGCCTTACATCCAATATATTGATTTTATTGGCTTATGGAGCGCACAGTTTTTTTATCAATCATGCTGTTGCAGAACCATGATGTTTCGCATAGGTTTTTACGGCAACGTTTCAGTGAGGGAGGAGACTCATGCGCATTCGTTCTATTTTGGCCGCCTTGGCGGCTGGTGTCATGCTTCCGGCGGGTATAGCCGGAGCCACTGACCTTGAAGTGACGCACTGGTGGACATCGGGTGGTGAAGCCGCCGCGGTGGGAGAGCTGGCCAAGGCGTTTGATGCAACTGGAAATAAATGGATCGATGGCGCAATTGCGGGTTCCGGTGGTACCGCAAGGCCAATTATGATCAGCCGCATCACCGGCGGTGACCCGATGGGTGCAACCCAATTCAACCATGGGCGTCAGGCAGAAGAACTCGTTCAGTCGGGTCTGATGCGGGATCTCACGGATGTTGCGGAAAAAGGCAACTGGAAAGAGGTCATCAAGCCGGCCAGTTTGCTGGATAGCTGCACTATAGATGGCAAGATTTACTGTGCGCCTGTCAATATTCACTCCTGGCAGTGGTTGTGGCTTTCCAATGCTGCATTCAAAAAGGCTGGCGTTGAAGTTCCGAAAAACTGGACTGAATTCATTGCCGCAGCCCCAGCGCTTCAAAAGGCTGGCATTCAGCCACTCGCTCTGGGTGGGCAGGCTTGGCAGGCCAACGGTCTGTTTGACACGCTGATGATTTCGCTGGGCGGTAAAGACCTTTACGAAAAAGTCTATAAGGATAAGGACGCTGACGTCGCCGCTGGCGCGGACATGCAGAAAATCTTCGCTGCTGCCGACGAAGCCCGCAAGCTGACCAAGGGTTCGAACGTTCAGGACTGGAACCAGGCAACCAACATGGTCATCACCGGTAAAGCAGGCGGTCAGATCATGGGTGACTGGGCGCAGGGCGAGTTTCAGCTTGCCAATCAGAAAGCCGGCACGGACTATACTTGCCTTCCAGGTCTCGGCCTCAATGAATATTTGACAGCCAATGGTGACGCTTTCTATTTCCCGCTGCTGAAGGATGAAGCCAAGTCAAAGGCGCAGGAAGTTCTTGCCGAAGTCATTGTCGATCCCAAGACACAGGTTGCGTTCAACCTGAAGAAGGGTTCTTTGCCGATCAGAGGCGATGTTGACCTTGGTGCGGCCAATGACTGCATGAAAAAGGGCTTGGCCATTCTGGCGAAGGGCAGCGTTCTTCCCAGCACTGATCAGCTGATTTCCGCTGATACGCAAAAGCAGAAGGAAGATTTGATGGCGGAGTTTTTCGCCAACGCATCTCTGACGGCTGAAGCGGCCCAGAAGCGTTTCGCTGACATCATCTCTTCTGCAGATTGATTGTACTGTCTGAACCGGGCGGTTCGCCTCACGGTTCAGACACCTCCTTGCCAGACCTTAAAACGCTGTTGTGGCGTGTCTGGAAATGTGCCGCGGAATGGCTGCAAGCTACCCGCTGCACAATCAACCATTATGATTGATAGGGAGTGGTCATGGCAGTCAAAAGCCATTCTGGTCGTCCAAACCAGCTGTTCCGCAATCTGAATTCTAAGATTGCATCGATACCCATGATCCTGACCGCGATGGTCATCTTCCTGGGCGGAACGATCTGGACAGTCGTTTATTCCTTTACCAATTCCAAGCTGTTGCCGCGTGCGAACTTTATCGGCTTCGAGCAATATGAGCGTTTGTGGGCCGCACCGCGCTGGATTATTTCCATCCAGAATCTGGCTATTTACGGTATTCTTTCGTTGATCTTCAGCCTTGTCATCGGCTTCGTGCTGGCAGCGTTGATGGACCAGAAAATTCGGTTTGAAAATACGTTCCGAACGATCTTCCTTTATCCCTTTGCCTTGTCCTTCATCGTCACCGGTCTCGTCTGGCAATGGCTGTTGAACCCGGAATTCGGCATCCAGTCCGTGGTACGGTCTATGGGCTGGGAAAGCTTCACATTCGACCCGCTCTATAATTCCCAGCTCGTTATCTACGGTATTCTCATTGCCGCGCTGTGGCAGGGAACAGGTCTTGTGATGTGCCTTATGCTTGCGGGTCTGCGCGGCATCGATGAGGACATCTGGAAGGCATCGCGAGTGGACGGCATTCCCATGTGGAAGACCTATATTCTCATCGTTATTCCCATGATGCGCCCCGTCTTCATCACCACGCTGGTCATCATCGCCAGCGGCATCGTCAAGGTCTACGATCTCGTTGTCGCGCAAACCAGCGGCGGTCCCGGCATCGCATCGGAAGTGCCTGCGAAATATGTCTATGACTACATGTTCCAGGCGCAGAATTTGGGGCAGGGCTTTGCCGCTTCCACCATGATGCTGCTCACCGTCGCCATCATTATCGTTCCATGGGCTTACCTCGAATTTGGAGGGCGCAAGCGTGGCTAATATCTCGACGCTTAACACTGTTGCCGCAGGCGTGGATGCCGTTTCGAATGACGTCAGCGGTCCGCGCGGACGTAAACCGCGCAAGCGCTTGTCCCGACGCAATATCATACTCTACGGCACGCTGACCGTTGCTGCTCTCTATTACCTGCTGCCGCTTTACGTGATGGTCGTTACATCGCTGAAGGGCATGCCGGAAATCCGTATGGGCAATATCTTCGCCCCACCGCTGGAAATCACCTTCGAACCTTGGGTCAAGGCCTGGGCCAATGCCTGCACGGGCTTGAACTGCGATGGCTTGTCGCGCGGTTTCTGGAACTCCGTGCGGATCATGATCCCGTCCACCATCGTATCGATCGTGATCGCTTCAGTTAGCGGTTATGCGTTGGCAAACTGGAAGTTCAAAGGGTCTGAGTTCTTCTTTTCCATTCTCATCATCGGTGCGTTCATTCCCTATCAGGTCATGATCTATCCCATCGTGATCGTGTTGCGTGAACTGGGTATCTACGGCACGCTTACGGGACTTGTCATCGTTCATACGATTTTCGGCATGCCGATCCTCACGCTGCTGTTCCGCAACTACTTTGCCGGTCTGCCGGAGGAGTTGTTCAAGGCGGCACGTATCGATGGTGCCAATTTCTGGCAAATCTATTTCCGCATCATGGCGCCCATGTCGCTGCCGATTTTCGTGGTGGCCATGATTTTGCAGGTTACCGGTATCTGGAACGACTTCCTGTTCGGCGTCGTCTTCACCAGACCGGAATATTACCCGATGACGGTTCAGCTCAACAATATCGTCAACTCGGTTCAAGGCGTGAAGGAATACAACGTCAACATGGCGGCAACCCTTCTCACCGGTGCCGTTCCGCTGTTCGTCTATTTCGTTTCAGGCAGACTTTTTGTCCGCGGCATCGCCGCAGGCGCAGTCAAGGGTTAAGCTTCATGAATAAAAGCGTCTCCATTCGCGACCTGTCTTTGTCATTCGGTGCGGTCAACGTGCTGACAGACCTCAATCTCGATATTTACGAAGGTGAGTTTCTCGTTCTTCTCGGCTCGTCCGGCTGCGGAAAATCCACATTGCTCAATTGCATTGCCGGACTTCTGGAGCCGACGGAAGGTCAGATCTTCATCAAGGATCGCAACGTCACCTGGGAAGAGCCGAAAGATCGCGGCATCGGTATGGTGTTCCAGTCTTACGCGCTCTACCCGCAGATGACGGTGGAAAAAAACCTCTCCTTCGGCCTGCAAGTGGCCAAAGTACCGAAGGATGAGATCGACCGGCGCGTGAAGCGCGCGGCGGGCATTCTCCAGATCGAGCCGCTGTTGAAAAGAAAGCCCGCCGAGCTTTCGGGGGGGCAGCGTCAGCGTGTCGCCATCGGCCGCGCATTGGTGCGAGATGTGGATGTGTTCCTGTTCGATGAG
This sequence comes from Hyphomicrobiales bacterium, assembly GCA_900473205.1. Lineage (GTDB taxonomy): Bacteria > Pseudomonadota > Alphaproteobacteria > Rhizobiales > Rhizobiaceae > Agrobacterium. The sequence goes on along the minus strand of UCLB01000007.1, from coordinate 286,431 downwards.
CCCCTGTCCAACCTTGATGCAAAACTGCGCTCGGAACTGCGCGTAGAAATCAAACGGCTCCATCAGTCGCTGAAAAACACAATGATCTACGTCACGCATGACCAGATCGAGGCGCTGACGCTGGCAGACCGCATCGCCATTATGAAAAGCGGTGTCATCCAGCAGTTGGATGATCCGATTTCGATTTACAACAAGCCGAAGAACCTGTTCGTTGCCGGTTTCATTGGTTCCCCGTCCATGAATTTCCTGCGCGGCGAACTGGCTGAGAAAAACGGCAAGGTCGAATTCCTGGCCAATGGCGTCAGCTTCACCCTCGATGGATATGATGCCTCCACGCCACTCACCGCAGGAACCCCTGCCGTTCTCGGCGTGCGTCCGGAGCATGTGCGGGTCGATAACGACATCACCGGCGGCGATATTCATGATGCCGTGGTCGATATCGAAGAGCCGATGGGTGCGGATAACCTTATCTGGCTCAAGCTTGCTGGCCACACGCTTTCGGTTCGCGTTGGCGGCCACCGGCGCTTCTCGCCCGGAACGAAGGTCAAGCTCGCCTTCGATATGTCCATGGCCTCACTGTTCGATGCGACGACGGAAGAGCGCATCTAAGACAATCCTTCATTCCACCAGACACCGTCCCAATGTCAGGAGAGACAGATGACGAAACTCGGCTTTCAACTTTACAGCGCGCGCAACTTCCCGCCGCTTTCGGATATTCTCAAGAAGCTTTCAGCGGCAGGCTACGCCCATGTCGAAGGCTTCGGCGGCATTTACGGCACAATGGACGATGCCGCCCTGAAAGCTCTGCGCAGCGATCTCGATGCCAACAATCTGACCATGCCGACCGGCCATTTCGGTTTGGACATGCTGGAGAAAGAGCCGCAGAAAGCGCTGAACATCGCGAAAATTCTGGGCGTTGAAACGATCTATTGCCCTCACCTCATGCCCGATCAGCGCCCAACCGACGCCGTCGGCTGGCTGGCTTTCGGCAAGCGCCTTCAGGAAGCTGCCAAGCCCTACCGCGACGCAGGTCTGGCATTTGGCTGGCACAACCACGATTTCGAATTCGTGAAGCTGGAAGACGGCTCCACGCCACAGGAGCAAATCTTTGAAGGCGGGCCTGAGCTGGAGTGGGAAGCGGACATCGCCTGGATCATCCGCGGCAAAGCCGATCCGCTTGAATGGATTGAGCGTTACGCCAGCCGCATCACGGCTGTGCATGTGAAGGACATCGCGCCAGCCGGTGAAAATACGGATGAAGACGGCTGGGCGGATGTTGGCCACGGCACGGTGGACTGGAAAGGCCTTGTCGATGTGCTGAAGAAAACCGCCGTCAAATATTATGTCGTCGAACATGACAATCCGAAGGATGTCGACCGTTTGATCACCCGATCGATCGCATCCTTCAACAGCTACTAATCCAAAATCCGGAGTGACATTCATGGCCAAGGAACTTGGCGTCGGCATCATTGGATGCGGCAATATCTCAACGACCTATTTTTCGCTCTCCCCGCTTTTCAGGGGCCTGAAAGTTCTGGCCTGCGCAGACCTTAACCGCAGTGCCGCAGAGCTGAGAGCTGAAGAATACGGTGTCAAAGCGCAATCCATCGAGGAGCTGCTTCAGAACGACGAAATCGATGTGGTGGTGAACCTCACCATCCCATCCGCCCACTTTGGTGTCTCGAAGGCCATTCTCGAAGCGGGCAAACATGTTTACTCGGAAAAGCCGCTTGTGCTGACGCTGGAAGAAGGCGAAGAACTGCGGCGTATCGCGATGGAAAAGAAGCTCGCCGTCGGTTGCGCACCGGACACGTTTCTCGGTGGCGCGCACCAGCTTGCCCGCAAATATATCGATGAGGGCAAGGTTGGGCGCATCACATCCGGCACATGCCATGTCATGAGCCCCGGCATGGAAATGTGGCACCCCAACCCCGGCTTCTTTTTTCTCGCCGGTGGCGGCCCGATCCTTGATCTTGGCCCCTATTACATCGCCAATCTCATCAATCTGATCGGCCCCGTCAAACGCGTTGGTGCCTTGACCTCGATGGCGAATCCGACCCGTACGGTCACCAGCCAGCCGCTGAACGGTCAGATCATTCCAGTCGAAACGCCTACGAATATCCATGCCCTTCTGGAATTCGTAAATGGCGCGACGATCACGCTCTCAGCCAGCTGGGACGTCTGGTCTCATCGCCATGCCAACATGGAGCTATATGGCACTGAAGGTTCGATTTATGTGCCGGATCCCAACTTCTTCGGGGGTGTTGTCGAGGCCAGCGGTCGCGACAAGGACATCAAGCCACTCGAAAACTGGGATCATCCCTTTGGCATAGCCAATCAGGAAAGCCCGAACGGTGCGCGCGCGAACTATCGCACGGCAGGTCTGGCAGACATGGCCATTGCATTGACCGAGGGACGCGATGCACGGTGCTCGCTGGATCGTTCGCTGCACGGCATCGACGTGATGACATCGATCCTGAAATCGGGTGAAGAGGGTCGCTTCATCGAGCTGACCACAACCTGCACCCAGCCAGCGGCATTGGGTATCGAGGAAGCACAATCGCTGCTTCGCTGATGGCTAAAGGCGGGCGCAGCTGGCTGCCCCGCCTTTTCACGCGGTAAGAATATCGGTTCGGATAGCGGCTTTCAGCGGCAGATGATCGGATGCGATGCGTGACAGCGCGCTATCATGCGCTGTCACATGATCGATCAGGCCAACGCGGTTGGAAATGATCCGATCCAGGGCCAAAACAGGCATGCCGGATGGAAAGCTTGGAACGGCGGGCGGCAATGTGCCGAAAGCTTCGCGGAATGTATTGAGGGAAGAGCCATTCCCCAATCGCCACTCGTTGAGATCGCCCAGCAGGATGGTTGGTTGTTCGTCACGCGTGCTCAACAGTTCCACCAGTGCTTTAGCCTGTTGCGCGCGCGAGTGGCGAAGCAGACCGAAATGTGCGGCGATGATGCGCAGCGTTCCGCCCAGCTTCAGTTCCAGTTCCACCACCAGCGCCCCGCGAGGTTCCAGACCAGGAAGCTTGAGGCGGTGCACGTCGCGAACGGCACCTTCCTTGAACAAGACGACATTGCCGTGCCAGCCATGCGCCTTCGTGCCAGCCGCAATGGGAACCGGAACAAGTCCGCAATCCCGCTCCAGTCCGATAAGATCAAGCAAGCCCGTACGTTCGCCGAAACGGCTGTCGGCTTCCTGTAAGGCTATGATGTCGGCACCGATTTCCTGAATGACGTGGCAGATACGATCCGGATCGAATTTGCGATCCCGCCCGACACATTTATGGACATTGTAGGATGCAATGACGGGAAAGCCCTCTTCGCTGCATGTGTCGCTTTCACTCTGACGTTTTTTGCGATTGCGAAAGGATGTGATGAGAACCGAGGAAAGGCTTTCAGGTTTCGTGCGCATCATTTTCTTGTCTCGCATCAAAAATCCTCATTCCTCAATCACTTCAGCCGGTTTCGCAAAGCTATAATGCGAATATACGACGGTCTTGCCGGGCTCCTTAAAGATACGGCGATGCCAGCCATAAAACCCGTTCGAACAGGCGCAGCACAAATGGCCTTGCCCGCAGTTCTTCCAGCTTCACTGGCGTCGCCTGTTCCATGGCTTCCGCCATTCTTTCGGAAACCGCATGGGCGAACCTGTCATCGATAACTTCTATGTCCACCTCAAAGTTCAATCGCAATGACCGTGGATCGAGATTCGATGATCCGACATAGGACCAGCGGTCATCGATGACGAGGAGTTTGGAGTGATTGAATGCGCCCGTGGCACGCCAGATGCGGCACTGGCTTCTCAGTATCTGATCGAACTGCGCCGTCATCGCATGGTCGACAAGCGTCAGATTGTTGTTTGCGGGAACGATGATATCGACCTGCACCCCGCGCCGTGCGGCAGTCGTCAGCGCCGAAATCAGCTCCCTGTCCGGCAGGAAATAGGGGGACATGATGCGAATGGACGAGCGCGCGACCGAAAACGCGCCCATGAGCATCTTGTGGCTGGTCTCGATGCTGTTATCCGGCCCCGATGGCACCACGCGGCCAAACACCGCTGAGCCGGGCTTGCCCCCGGGAAGGGTGATATCCCAGACCGGACCATCGAGCAATTCACGGGTGGTGAACCGCCAGTCCTCAGCGGCAACAGTAAACAGATCGGAGACGAGCGGACCTTTCACCTTGAAATGGGTGTCGCGGGACTGGCGGTCGCCGGAAAACTCGGCGGTGAAGACTTCGCGAATATTCATGCCGCCGGTAAAGGCTATCCGCCCATCGACCACCAGAATCTTGCGGTGCGTTCTCAGATTGGCATAGGGCAGGCGCAATCCCATAATGACGTTGCCGTTGAAAACGGCGGCATGGATATCCGCTTTCTTGAGGCTTGGCATGATACTGGGAACGGAATAGCGCGCGCCAACCGCATCCACCAGCACCCGCACCTCGACGCCGCGGTCCCGCGCCTGCGCCAGGGCCTCCACAAAACGAAGACCGATCCGATCCTGATCGAAGATATAGGTTTCCAGAATGATGGATCGTTTTGCGTTGCTGATGGCTTCCAGCATGGCGGCATAGGCGATGTCGCCGGAGATGAGCGGTTCGATCTCGTTGCCCGTCGTCAGGGCGTTGCGGGTAACGCGGTCGCCTACGTTTTTCATGGCGACGAAACGGCGACCGAAACGCTCCACCACGAGGTCATGATCGGCATCGAAACGGGCGACGCGATCCATGATCGTGCCATGCATCAACGAGCGCTGCTGTCCCAATGTACTGCGGCGGATGCGGTTGATGCCGGCGATGCCGTAAATCACGGCCCCCACGACAGGCGAAAGCAGGATCACCCCGACCCAACCCAACGCCGTGCGCACCTCCTGCTTCGTCATCGTCGCATGAATGGCGGCACTGGCACCCATAATGATAGACAGGGTTGCCAATATGTGGGGCCAATAAGTCGTAAACAGATCAATCATATAGGGAATATAATGGAGTTCGACTTTGCTGCAAGTCGCGCGGTTCGCAGGCCGGGTAGCGATGTGTTAAGGCTTTGTCAGCTATAATAATTGCCAGAATTTCAACGAAACCGATGACCTCATGACCGTCAATCAGGACACATTTGCCGGAAATTGGCTGCCGATCGCAAGTCGACAGACTTGTAATCAAATCGGAATTATCTTACCACCGTGTCACATCCTGCAAACCGGTGAAACGCCATGCGTTTGAGACATATTGCGCTGCTTGCCTGTACCGCTCTCATGCTGGCAGGCTGTAACGAAACGCTCGAAACCGTCGAGCGGGACGTTTCCCATGTCAAAAACAAAGTCGAGTACCCGCTGTCTCCGTCCATTTTGGCCGAGATGGACAAGAAGAATATGGATCGCAATGCGCCGATCATGATCCGTATCTTCAAGGAAGAGGGTAAGCTCGAAATCTGGAAAGCCAAGCGCGACAATCGTTTCGATATGATCGCGTCATACGACATTTGCGCATGGTCGGGTAAGCTTGGACCCAAGGTCAAAGAAGGCGACCGTCAGGCGCCTGAAGGTTATTATAACCTGACACCGGGGCACCTGAACCCGAACTCCAACTATTATCTGGCCATCAACACGGGGTTCCCGAACCGTTACGATCAGGCCAATGGCCGCAATGGTACGAACCTGATGATCCACGGCGCCTGCTCGTCGTCTGGCTGCTATTCCATGACCGATGCGCAGGTGCTGGAAATCTATGGCTTTGCGCGTGACGCCTTCAAGGGCGGACAGAAGACCGTGCAGCTTCAGGCTCTGCCCTTCCGCATGACAGCGGAAAACATGGCGCGCCACCGCAACAGCGAGCATTTCGAATTCTGGAAAATGCTCAAGGTCGGCTACGACAATTTCGAAGTCACCAAGCGCCCGCCCGAGGTCAATGTCTGCGAAAAGAAATACGTCTTCAACCAGCAGACGGCAGGCGGTCAGTTCAATGCCTCTGCAGCCTGCCCGCAGATGAGCACGCCGCCTGCTTTGGCGAGCGCGCTTTCAAGCTACGAGAAGACCTATGATGTTGCCTATGATAAGGCAGCAAAGAAGCTCGATGGCATGGTCTGGTATGATCCGAGCGAAGCCGAGCGCAAGGCGCTGGTTGCCGAAAAGCGCAAGGGCCGTGAACCTGCCTATGCGCCGACCGGCTCCGCCCTCAAGGCTGGCAAGCTGATGAAAGAAACAGAGTTTGCTGCGCTGATGGAGAAGAAGGCCGCAAAGGGTCTGACCGCTCCAGCCGCAACCGCCATCGCATCCTCTGCCAATCCGCGCGCGACGGTCGCTCCGACTGCTACGACGCAGCAGCCAGCAACGGCCCGTCCGGCAGCCCCAACTATGGTGGCTTCCGCAGCCCCGGCGCCTTCGGGCCCGCAGGTCGCAGCAGCGCAAAGCATTCCGGTTCCGGCCGTCAATCCACTGGCCTTCACGGCACAGCCATCGGCTGAAGATGCCCAGAAGAAACCATTCTGGAAGTTCTGGGCCAAGGAATGACGGCGTCCGTTCAGGATATCTACGATTTAAGGGGGCTGAAATGCCCCCTTCCTGTTTTGAAAAGCCGCAAGAAACTGTCCACTATGAGCGCGGGCGAAGAGCTTTGGGTGGAAACCAGCGATCCGCTGGCCGTCATCGACATTCCGCATATGTGCCGCGAAGACGGGCATGAACTGCTGGAAACCGTCGCGACGGACGGTGGACACAGGTTTCATATCCGCAAGACATAAGCCTGCTTCAGACGCCGCGTTTGTTGTCCCACAGTAAAACATGCAGTTGCGGCAGCACGCGAACATCGAACCAGCGGTCAGCGCTGACCTTGTCCACCAGCCACAACATCCGGTCCATCACACCATCGATATCGACCACCGCGTCGTCGTCATCCGGCGGGGGTGGCGTGTGGTTTCCGGGTTGGAGGTAGACCGGAAGATGGGGATAGCGTGCCGACGCAGCCTTGGCGTAGGCGTAATCGACATCATCGAAGATCACGAATTTCAAAGCGATCTGCGGTGTTTGCCCGGCTGAATCAAGACAGGCTTCGAAAGCCGCCCAGTCTGTCTGCATGCCGCTGGATGGCGGTTTGGGGCTGAGAACCAGATAGTCCAGATCGGCAAACCAGTCTTTCGTAATGCTGCCCTGCGTTTCCAGCGCGAAACGGTAGCCTTCGCCGTGCCCTTTCTTGATCAAGGCCCCAAGTGGCTGAATGGCCGGGTTGCCGCCGGAAAGGGAAATGGTTAGCGGTTTGCCGCCGGATAGCCGCGTCACCTCCTGCCAGATGGCGTCGACAGGCATGGGTTTCCAGCCATCCCGGTATTCGCTATCGACCGCATGCAGTGTATCGCACCACGAACAACGGTAATCGCAGCCGCCGGTACGCACGAAGACGGTGGGAACGCCAATCAGCAAACCCTCGCCCTGAATGGTGGGGCCGAAGATTTCACTGATGCGGATCGGGGCTTCTTTGCGGTCGCTCATGGCTGGCGCCGGGGCCGATATTCCGCCCAGGTCTTTGCCGTCTCGCTAACCCGCACAGCGCTGGTTTCCGGCAGCCGTTCCTTGCACCAGTCGTAAAAATGCTGGGCGAGACGCTCCGCCGTCACCATGTCATGACCGAGAACGTCGTTCAGGTGCCGGTGGTCGAAGTGGTCATCAATGTAATGCTTGAGCGGCGCAAGTTCCTGATAATCGCGAACGAAACCATGCTCGTTCAGTTCCTCACCGGAAAGCTCCACCTCGACGATGTAATTGTGACCATGCAGCCGCGCGCATTGATGATCTGCGGGCAGGCCTTTCAGTTGATGCGATGCGGAAAAATGAAATTCCTTGGTGATACGAAACATTACCGCACCTCTTGCGCGGCATAGGCGCTGGTGGCAGCCTTCCAGAAATCCGGGTCTTCATAATCCGTTGGATCATCGACGCCAGCAAGATGAAACGCTTCGCGCCGCTCTACACAGGTGCCGCAGCGTCCGCAGTGGCGCAGTCCGCCCTTGTAGCAGGACCATGTGTCGGCAAAGGGAGTGTTGTGCTTTGCGCCATCGGTCACGATGTCGGCCTTCGAAACCGTAACATAGGGAGCGAAAAGCTTGACGCTGGCATAGCCTTCCAAGGCGTGGCGCTGCATGTCGTTGAAGCTGTCGATAAAACCGGGACGACAGTCCGGATAGATGAAATGGTCGCCGCCATGGACCGCGATGGCCACGGCATCCGCCTGCTGGGCTGCTGCCAGACCAAAGGCGATGGTCAGCATGATGGCGTTGCGGTTGGGAACGACGGTGGAGCGCATCGTTTCCTCGGCATAATGGCCGTCGGGAACCTCGACATCATCCGTCAATGCGGAACCCGTCAGATGTGCGCCGATGGTTCTGATGTCGATGATGTGGTGCGGAACGCCGAGGCGGTTTGCGCAGAGCGCCGCAAAGTCCAGTTCTTTCTTATGGCGCTGGCCATAATCGAATGAGACGAGGGCTAAAAGTTCATGTTCCGCCGCAATTCTATGCGCGAGCGAAACGGAGTCCAATCCGCCGGAGCAGATGACGATAGTCTTCATAATTCAGGATCCCTTGTTTTGACCGGGTGGGCTGCGACCGGATTACGGTGCGGCTTCTAACCCATGTCGGGACCGTTGTGAAGGGGCGCGGACACGATCAGGTCCGCGCCTCCTTGAAAGGTTATGGCGTGACTATTCGATGATGATGGTCAAGGTGGTGCCGGTGTAAACCGGGCGGACTTTCACGCCATTGGCATTTATGGAGGCGAAAGAGCCAGTCAGGCCATCAGCCGACAGCACGTCAAATCGCGTTCCCGCCGCTGGCGTATCGCCCTCGAATGTCAGCTCAAGCGTGGCATTTTCTATATCGGCTTTACCTTTGATGTGCAGTGCGGTTTTCGTTGCGTCGAGAGAGAGTGTGCCAGCGGTCTGGCTGTAGTTGCCGTTGATATCGACCGCATCGGACGTCGCAAGTTTCAGCGTTCCGCCAGACACCAGCACGCTGCCGGTTCCCAGTGCGGTTTTCGACGCTGCCGTCAACGTTCCGTCTTTGAGAACGGTGCCGCCGGAATAGTTGTTGGTGCCAGCGAGTTCCAGTGCGCCAGTGCCGGATTTTACCAGACGACCAGTGCCTGCAATATCATTTGTCCAGCGGTCTTTGGTGTTGAATCCGCCAGCGGCTGCGTCCATCGCCACATTCACGTCGCCATCGAACGATCCAAAGCCAGAAGCCGCGGCGACGAGATTGATGCGGCCCCAGCCATTACTGTCATCCAGCAAGGGATAGCCGGATTCGATACCGGTGGAAAAGAGAACCGCACGGCGTTGGGCCGCGTCGAGATAGGGGAGGCGGGTTTCCAGCAGGACTTCGGCACCTTGTGGTACGACCATGGCCAGGTTCGGAGCAGACAGATCACGCTTGAACGAATAGGTCATGCGCTTGCGATAATCGGCCTTATTGGTGCTCTCATCTGCAAAGCGGTCTGAGGTTATATCCGCGCTATGCGCAAAGGCTTCAAGGGTCTGGCCCTGCGGCAAACGCTTCGTGAGATAGGCCTGCACCTCATCATGCGCGGCCTTTTTCACATCGGCCACTTTCGGGTCCTGCAGAACGGCAGCAGCAATGGCGGTGGCGGTGATGCGTCCGCCAATCACATCGAGCGGCGAGTGCATGCCTGCCACGATGCGGGTTTCGCCAAGCTGTGATGCTTTTGTCAGCAGTTCGGAAAAACGCTCCGGTACGGCATAGGCATAGGCGATTGCCGCCAGATAGGCGGCATTGGTGTGGCCACTTGGAAATCCACCATCCTTGGCGCGACCACGGTTTTCGCGCGCATAGCGCAAGGCGGGCACGGTGACGTCAGGCTCGGACTCGTAGCGCTCGAATGTCTTGTCGCCGATGGTTTCGGTGCCAGTCTCGATCACCTCGCCCTTGGCATTCATGCGCCATGGACGGGGCGTGGAGTAGAAATATTTGGAGGGCGAGGTCGTGCCCTCGGGGCCGCGCATCAGCGCCATGAAGGCGACGAAATTCTTCAGCTCCGAGTCCGGCGAACCTGCTTCGGTTCCCTTATCGTCTTCCCGCTTTGTGATGACTTCATTGACGTTGAAGTCGCTCAGCGTGTGGGTGATGGTGGTGGTCGCTCCTGCGCCCTCCCGATACCAATCCGCCAGCGGTCCCAGGCCTTCGATGACGCTGTAGCTTTGCGAGCGACGGTCGTTGAGATAGGCGTCCAGAGCGGCAGCGTCCGTGCGGTTCTTTCCGGTGACGGAAAGCACGTAACGCATATTCTCCGTCCAGACGACTGGGTTCAGGACTGTCACCTTGCTGTAGTCTTTCGGGCCATCGCCGTTCGCGCCGCCATTGGCCCAATTCTCATCACCCAGCGTCCAGAGGCGGTTGAAGCCAGACAGGATTTTGATGACGGGATTGTCCTTGTCGTCATAGGCGTTGACGCTTTCGCCCTTGGCGTTCTTGCCCGTCTGGTTGTGATAGTTTTCCGCCACAGGGAGCGGATATTCGACTGAGGGAGCAGGCACGGCAATGCTGTAGCCGTTGCCGGAAGGCTCGGCAGCGTCAAACGCTTGCGCATGTGTTGCGATGCCGAATGCAGCGACGGATGCAAGCAGGGTTGAGCGGAAAAGTGGGAAATATGCGCGTAGCTTGGCCATGACAGCCTCCTCAATTCATTTATTGTAATATGCCTTTGCGAGACACGTCATAGCCAGACGTGAGTCGATGCTGGGCAAAATGCCCAGCGATCATGACAATTTGTTTACAGCGATTGACGAATGAGATGAATGCGGCTGCGTTCAGCCGTAATCTCAGGCGATGCCCGCGTCGTCCTGCGCGGAACTCATCCGGTGGCGGCCGATGGGAAGCATGATCGGCCTGCCCGATGTAGGGTCGGTAATGATGCGGCTTTCCAGCCCAAAGACCTCACGCACATTCCGTTCGGTCAAGACCTGCTCCGGCGTGCCGATGACATGCAGACGTCCGGCTGCCATGGCCACCAAATGGTCCGCATAACGTGCTGCAAGATTGAGATCATGCAGCACCATGACAATGGTCGTACCGCGCGTGTGATTGAGGTCCGTCAGAAGGTCCAGAACCTCGACCTGATGGCTGATGTCGAGAAAGGTGGTCGGCTCGTCCAGCAACAGGATTTCGGTCTGCTGGGCCAGCGCCATGGCAATCCACACACGCTGCCGCTGGCCGCCGGAGAGCTCATCGACGGGCCGTTCCGCCAGTTCAAAGGTCTTCGTCGCCTCGAGTGCGGCTGCGACTGCTTCATCATCCTTTGTGGTCCAGCGGGACAACAGTCCCTGATGCGGGTGGCGTCCTCTGCTGACGAGGTCGGCAACGGTTATGCCTTCCGGCGCGATTGGCGATTGCGGAAGCAGGCCCAGCGTCTGCGCAAGCTTGCGAGGGGCCGTGCTGTGAATGGATTTCCCATCCAGCAAGACATGCCCGCGGCGCGGAGAAATAAGCCGTGACATGGTGCGCAAAAGCGTGGACTTACCGCACGCATTGGCCCCGACAATCACCGTGATTTGACCCGGAGGAACGGTAAGATCGAGCCCCTCCAGAATGACGTTGTCACCATAACCGGCGGAAAGTCGGCTAGCGGTAAGGGAATGGGCGGTCAAAGCGAGCCTCCGGTCCGGTTGACGCGAATGATCAGGAAAATCAGATAGGGTGCGCCGAGTGCCCCTGTGACGACACCCACGGGATAGCGGCTTGGCAGCAGGAATTGCCCGGCATAGTCCCCGGCCAAGACAAGCAGCGCTCCGATCAGAGCGGCAGGGATAAGCAGTGAGCCGTTGGGTCCGACGACCCGGGCGGCAATCGGCCCTGCGAGAAAAGCGACGAAAGCGATTGGTCCTGTAACAGCGGTGGCAAAGGCAATCATCCCCACAGCCGCCACGATGACCACGATGCGGGTGACGCCGACCCGCACGCCAAGCGCCGCAGCCGTGTCATCGCCCAGCCGCAAAGCTTCCAGATCACGCTGGCGGCTCAGCAGCAGACCGCCGAAGATGGCAAGCCCCAGGAGAAGCGGCAGGACTTGCGAAAGCTGAGCGCCGTTAACGCTGCCCGTCAGCCAGCGCATCGCCTCTTGCAGGTTCCAAGCGGGGGCTGTGGACAGGATATAGGCGATAACGCTTTCTAGCATGGCGGAAACACCGATGCCGACGAGGATAAGCCGTGTTCCGGCAACCCCATTGCGGGAGGACAGCGCATAGACCGACAAAGCGACTCCAAGACCGGCAACCACCGCAAAGACGGATACAATTGGCCCTTTCAGCGACAGTACAACGATGGCAAACACCGCTGCCGCGCTGGCACCGGAACTAATGCCAATAATGTCGGGGCTTGCGAGCGGATTGCGCAGCATGATCTGAAAGGCAACGCCGCCAAGGCCGAAGCTCAGGCCAGCGAGAACGGAAAGCAGCGCTCGCGGCAGCCGCAACTGGCCAACGGTAAAGCTAGCCCCCGCCACATCTTCACCCAGCAGAACACGCAACACGTCCGCCGGTGGGGTCAAGGACTGACCGAGAACAAGGGTAAGCGAAAATATGGCAATCAGCAGCGTGACAAGAACCGCAATCACCGTCATGCGGCGGCGTGCATGTTTGTTGCGCTGTTCCACGATGGAATCGATGATCGGAGACAGCATCGTCATAGGTCGCGCACTCGCTGGCGTCTGACGACCCAGATGAAAAACGGTGCACCGATCAGCGCTGTTACGATGCCGACATCAAGCTCCGCCGGGCGGGAAACGATGCGCCCTACAATATCGGCCGCAAGCAGCAGGCATGCGCCGCCCACCGCCGAAAATGGCAAAAGCCAACGGTGATCGACGCCGACAAGCAGGCGGCAGAGATGCGGCACGACAAGCCCCAGAAAGCCGATTGGCCCGCAGACCGCGGTCGTTGCCCCGCAAAGGGTGATTGCGCCAAGTGCCGAAAAAGCGCGGGCGATGGCCACACGTTCACCCAACCCGGCAGCAAGTTCATCACCCAAGGCGAGAGAGTTCAGTTTTCTGGCCGAGAGGAGGCTGATGAGAAAGCCGACGGCCAGAAATGGCAATATGTGCGAAATACGATCGAATGTCGCGCCGCCAACGCCGCCGATCTGCCAGGACCGAATGCCGCCAGCGATATCGTTTCGAGGCAGCACGACCGCGATGACCAGCGAAGAGAAGGCGACAGAGGTCGCAGCACCAGCCAGCGCCAGCTTGAGAGGTGTCGCACCTCCGCGACCCAGCGAGCCAATCGTGTAAACGAAAACCGCCGAACAGCCAGCGCCAATGATCGCCGTCCAGATGAAGGCATTGGCTGAGGCGATATTAAACCAGGCAACACCGATAACGACGGCCAGCGAAGCGCCCATATTCACGCCTAAAATGCCCGGATCAGCCAGCGGATTGCGCGTGACGCCTTGCATGATCGCGCCGGAAAGTCCCAGCGCCGCGCCCGCGACCATGGCAAGCACGGTGCGTGGAATGCGAACCGCAACCGCCGCCTGACCGATATTCTCCACCTGTCCGCTAAGTGCCAAGAGAATGTCGCCCCAGGCAACATCACGCGTACCGACGGCGACGGATAGCATGCACAACAGAAAAAGAGCGGCCATCAGCGCCAGAAGCCAGAGTGATCTGACGCTGTTCGAGCGCTTCAGAACGACACCCGGCGCTTTCTGCCTGACGTATCGAAACGTCATTACCGTTTTCCAGCCTTCTCCACGGCCTTGGCAAGCATGCCGACGTAATCTTTCAAAATCCACGAAATCGAAAGCGGTGTCGGGTTGGCTGCCGTACCCAGCGGATTTCGGCCCAGCATAACGATGGAATCGTGCTCGACCGCTGGCATTCTGGACAGAAGCGGATCGGCCTTCACCGCGTCCAGCAGTGCTTGGCCGCCATAGGTGACGACGATATCCACGTCGTCAAACGCATCCACGCGCTCCGCGCTGACGCTCGAGGCAAACTGGCCGGGCGTCGTTGCTTCCCTGACGCTTTTGGGGGATGACAAACCGAGATCGGCGAAGAATTTCACGCGGGTATCATTGGCGGTATAGAAATTGACCGTGCTGAGATTGGTCGTGTCCAGATGGGTAACGAACATGGCCGATTTGCCTTTGAGTTGGGGAACCCCGGCAACGACTTCGGCAATTTCGGCTTCCGTGCGTTTGATCAGTGCCTCGCCTTCCTCGGCCATGCCGAGACCAGCGCTATTGAAGCGGATCATGTCACGCCAATCGGTTGCCCATGGCGATTCTGGATAGGCGACGACAGGGGCAATCTGGCTCAAAGTGTCATAGTCGGCTTGGCTCAGGCCGGAATAGGCAGCCAGGATGACATCCGGCTTCGTCGCAGCGACGGCTTCGAAATCAATGCCATCGCCTTCATCGAAGAGAACGGGCTTGTCTGCACCAAGTGCCTTAAGCTTCTCCGCCACCCAGGGAAGGATGCCGTCACCGTCATCATCGCCGAAATTGGCCGAGGCAAAGCCGACCGGGACGATGCCCAGCGCCAGCGGCACCTCGTGATTTGCCCATGCAACAGTCGCCACGCGCTCGGGCTTCTTGGGAATCGTGGTCGTGCCAAAGGCATGTTTGATGACGATGGGGTAGGAAGTGTTCTCCCCGGCCAAGGCGGCATTGCCCATTACAAGCGATAGAAACGTTACAATCACGGGCGCAAAAGCGCGAACGAAGCGCAGCATTGGCGACACTCTCTCGACGTTAAAAGTTGACTTCACGTCTCAGCTTCACTCTACAAGGTCAAGACCCATGTGGGAGAAGCGTCGCCAAGAGCGGCGAAGTTTCCATGGTTTTTTACAAAACCGTGGAATTGTACAATACCAGACTAACGCTCTCAAGTTATCAGCCCATCAAGGGGGGCAACTGGATTTTCACCCAGCTTGCCAGACACAGCAACATGAGTTCTGGAATTTGATCATGACCATCGAAACGACAAGCGCAGACCGAACACAGTCGCAACGCCGATATCGCAGCGCCCTCTTGCTCGGCTGCACAGCGCTTGTCGCCTTTGCCCCTGTGCGCCTGCTGGCTCAAGATGCCGCCGAACAGGGTGGCAGCACGGTGCTGGAAACGATCACGGTTCAGGCCACGGGTGGGGATGATAACGAGCGGTCCATCGTCGCCCGACAGACGACTGGCGCTGGAAAGATGCCAAGTGAAGTGCTGACGACACCCGCCTCAGTTTCTGTCATCACCGCAAAAGAAATTAAGGAGCGCGCTGCGACAAGCGTCGAGCAGGTCGTGCAATACACCGCAGGCGTGGTTACCGATTTTTATGGTTCGGACGATCGTTGGGATTTCTTCGATATCCGTGGCTTTACCCCCTACACCTACCGTGATGGGCTGGCCATTGGGAGGACGTTCGGCGGAGTTCGTGAAGAGCCTTACGCTTTTGAACGGATCGAGGTGCTCAAGGGAAGCAGTTCTAGCGGCTTCGGTTCAGCCGAACCCGGCGGTGCTGTGAACTACGTGACAAAGCTGCCGAAGACCGAGAGGTTTGGGGAGGCTTACGTCACCGGTGGCTCCTTCAACCATAAGGAAGTTGGCCTCGATTTTGGCGACAACATTACCGAAGACGACACACTCTCTTACCGCTTGACTGGAAAGTTTCAGGATGCGGACGCCGAATACGATTATTCGAAAGACAACGAGAAGTTCATCATGGGCGGTCTTACATGGCGCCCGACTGACGTAACAAGCCTTTCCTTCGTCTTCGATCATCTCAATAGGGATGGTGTGCCCGGTAGTGGCGGGCATCCGTTTGGGACGGATTTTGACAGAAGCAAATTCTTTGGTGAGCCGGATTATTACTTCAGCAACACCAACCGCAACTCATACAGCATGATGTTCGATCACGATTTCGGAAATGGATTGAGTTTCGGATCGAAAGCCCGATACAGCAAGACGACAACGGGATTTGGAAGTGCCTATCTGGAAGCGCCAGTGGCAGGGTTTCCAAATTTGACGGATCGTTACTTTTACGGCAACGAGAAATCTTCCGAACAATTCATCATCGATGCCAACCTAATCTATGAACAGAACTTCGATGACGTCGAAAGCCGGACGCTTCTCGGTGCCGAATACAATAATTTCAAATCAAAGGAAGCCAGCCTCTATCTTTCTGGCGCTGCTGGAGTTGTGGGCGCACCCTCTCCAATCGACTCGACAAATCCGATTTACACTGGTGGACCTAGTGCCGGACTCACCCCAGGAAATGGGAACGATCAGGTAACCAAGGCAATTTATTTCCAGCAGGATGTCGTATTTAACGACAAGTTGACCGTCAGCGTTGGTTTGCGTAACGACTGGCTTGATCTCAGCCAGACAACATTATTGTCGGGCGCAAAGACGTCCGATGATCATAGTGAGTTGAGCAAAAAATTTGGCGTCAGCTACAAAATCACTGACGAATTTGCAGCCTTTGCAAGTTACTCCGAATCGGCTGCACCTCCACCTGTTGGAACCGAACCGACGACGGGGAAGCAATACGAGGTTGGCGTAAAGTACCGGCCTGATGCAATCCCAGCTTTGTTCACGGCGTCAATCTATGATCTGACGAAGGAAAACTTCAGCGTCTATGACTATTACAATGTGACCTACGTGCCCACGACTGTGGATAAAATTCGTCACCGTGGTTTGGAACTTGAGGCGAAGGCGGAGATTACGGACAATATCGATATTGTTGCAGCCTATAGCTATATCGATTCCAAAATCGAAGAGCCCGGCGGCTCAAATGATGGGCACCGCCTGATGCGCGTTCCCAAGCATTTTGCTTCAGTTTGGACAACTTACACACTCGAAGGTGAGGGTGCTCGGGGCGACATGACGTTCGGCCTAGGTGCGCGTTACACCGACAGCTATTTTACGAACATTCAGAATACAATCGCTTCGGAAAGCGCTGTCATATTTGACGCGGCGTTCACTTACAAAATCAAGGAAAACACGACACTGCAACTTAACGCCAGCAATCTGTTCGATGAAAAGCATGTCGCAAGTCAGGATAGCGGGGGGGTGTACTACAACCCCGGCCGTGCGATCTACGCGACATTGCGTCAGACCTGGTAACGCACGAAGGTCCATCCGCCTAAATGCGGGTGGACCTTTTACTCGACCTGCCGCATACGCCGCCATGCGGCAGGTGTTTCACCCGCGACCTGCCTGAATGTTTTCGTCAGATGGGCCTGATCTGAAAATCCGAGTTGGGCGGCGATGGCGGCGACGCTGAGGTCGCTTTCGGTTAGCATGCTCTGGGCGAGGCTGATGCGTTTGCCGAGTTGCCATTGCAACGGTGTTTTGCCCGTCGTTTGCTTGAAGACATTGGCAAACCAGCTTTCAGAAAGCCCGACCGTTTCCGCCATCTCGCCCACCGTCATGCGGTAATCGGCGCGTGCATTGACCACGGCAATGAGCTTGTTCATCTGCGCCTGCGTCAGTCTCGCATTCGTCTGCTCGATGGGCTCTCCGCCGATGTCGAGCAGACCGGTGACGATGCTGCCGACAAGGCTTTCAGCATAGATGGCATGTTTCGAAGGTGTGGAGACTTCATCCACCAGCAGGCTGGCCAAGGCCTCGATGGCGCCTGCATCCTGTATCTCCACGGGTCGCCGCAAGGCGGTAAGTGCGACTGAGGTTCCGACCGAGGGGGATAGATATTTCAGCATCCGGTCTTTGTGCAGATGGATATCGAGATGCGAGAAGCGATGGAACGACGTAAAACTCGTCCAGAGCGGAACGCCTGCGGGAACATAAATCGCTCTCTTCATCGGGCGGTAGTGTTCGGCAACGCTGCTGTCGCGGTTCGTCATGCGAATGTGGGATGAGACGTCGTTGAAGAAGATGACGATGCGAGGGTCGGGAGACAGGTAATAGCCCGTGGCGCCCGCATGTCCTTCCGCATCCCAGAATACGCTGATCAGCCCATCCAGCCCGCGCCATCTGGCGGGTCCGATAGCGCGGATGCCATCGGTAAAGCATGTCATCGAGTGGAGGTATGTCACAGTCGTAAACCTGTCTCATCGGTTTTCAAGACTGGCATTTTACGCGAATTCGTTGCAGTTCAGACGCCGCGCCGCCAGCTTTCAAGCAGCGACAATAGCGGAGAAAATTCGCGAGAATGGATGCCATATTATGATAAGAATTATCATGTTTATGGCTTATAGCAAGTTACGCAGGTCATAATAAGCTGATCATCATTCACGCACAGGAACCTAAAGCGTGAAAAATGATGGTTATTGCCGCACATATTCCGGAAATTTCTCGCTGATCAAACCGGTAATCGAAAGAGTACCGGAGAGATGTTTGCGCAAGGCTGCCGCGGCCTCCGCCGGGTTTTCTGAATGGATACCATCGATGATCGACTGGTGATCTCTCAGTACCGTCTGCATTTTTCCGGGCATGGGCAGGTTCAGCCGTCGCAAGCGGTCCAGATGCACGCTTTGCCTGCGCACATTGGTCCAGAGGTCGAGAATATCCGCCCGCTCATAGAGTTTTCTATGAAATTCCCGGTCGGCTGCGTCGAAACTGTCATAGGTTTCCGGTGACGCGAAGGTTTTCTGTTTTTCGAGAATATCGGTGAGTTCGGCGGCGGTGGCGGCAGGGCTGTCTTTCGTCAAACGCGTGACTGCCTCCAGCTCCAGTGAAAGCCGAAGAAACTGCGCCTGCTGAGCGTGGCGAATATCGATCTTGGAAACGACAGTCGCATATTGTGGATAGACATCTACCACGCCGTCTTCCTGTAAGCGCATCAATGCATCGCGCACCGGTGTCTGGCTCACCCCGAATTCCAGTTGCAAGGAAGCACGCGAAAGCACGGTCCCCGGAACAAGCTCAACCGTCAGAATGCGCCTGTGCAATATCTCGTAAATCTGTAGCGCCACCTGTCGTGAGCGATCCAGCATCGTGTCTCTGATCATGAGTCCTTCGACCTCTTCCAAGGCTTTACCGTAAAACCATTAAATCACAATTTCACCATTGATGCACTGATGTTTTAGTGCTTCAATGCATTTACGTCTTGAGGAGGGCAGGGGGACTTCGCTGGCTAAGACCAGCTGTTCCTATGAGGAGTTACAGAGCAGGCATCATGGAAAAGAAAAAAACAGCAGACATGCTGCGCAGCGCACGGTGGTTCGCGCCGGATGATTTGAGAAGTTCCGGTCATCGGTCTCGCACCATGCAGATGGGCTACGCGCTTGAGGAGTGGATGGGCAAACCCATCATCGCCATCCTCAACACCTGGTCGGATGCAAATCCTTGCCACGCGCATTTCAAACATCGCGTGGAAGATGTGAAGCGCGGCATTTTGCAGGCGGGCGGCTTTCCCCTGGAGTTGCCAGCCCTGTCTCTGTCGGAAAGCTACGTAAAGCCAACCACGATGCTGTATCGCAACATGCTGGCAATGGAGGCGGAGGAGCTTCTGCGTTCCCACCCTGTCGATGGCGCGGTGCTGATGGGTGGCTGCGACAAGACCACGCCGGGTCTTGTGATGGGGGCGATCAGCATGGGCCTGCCGATGATTTATCTCCCGGCTGGGCCGATGTTGCGTGGGAACTATCAGGGAAAGCCCCTTGGTTCCGGTTCCGACGCATGGAAATATTGGGATGAGCGCCGGGCTGGAAATCTCACAGAAAATGAATGGGTCGAGGTAGAGGCTGGCATCGCCCGCTCCTACGGCCACTGTATGACCATGGGCACTGCCAGCACGATGACGGCGATTGCCGAGGCGCTGGGGCTGACGCTGCCGGGCGCAAGTTCCATCCCCGCGGCTGATGCCAACCACATTCGCATGTCGTCAGCCTGCGGCAGGCGCATCGTGGAGATGGTGTGGGAAGACCTGACGCCAAACCAGATCCTCACGCAAGCCGCCGTGAACAATGCCGTTGCCGTTGCCATGGCCACGGGCTGTTCCACCAATGCAGTGGTGCATCTGCTGGCGATGGCGCGCCGCGCAGGCATTAAGCTGACTCTGGAGGATCTGGATCGCGCCGGACGGACCACGCCCGTGCTCGCCAATATCCGGCCCACCGGCAAAACCTATCTGATGGAGGATTTTTATTATGCCGGTGGTCTGCGCGCCCTCATGGCCAAGCTGGGCGATAGACTCGATCAGACGGCGCTGACCGTTTCCGGACTGTCGCTGGGTGAGACGCTGAAGGGAGCGGAATGCTTCAATGATGATGTCATTCGCTCACTGGATAATCCCGTTTATCACGAAGGATCTCTGGCCGTTCTGAAGGGCAATCTCGCGCCGAATGGCGCCGTCATCAAACCGGCCGCCTGCGATCCCAGATTTCACAAGCACCAGGGCCCGGCGGTCGTCTTCGATACATATCCTGAGATGAAGGCTGCGGTTGATGATGAAAATCTCGATATCACGCCGGATCATGTCATGGTCTTGAGGGGTGCGGGGCCGCAGGGTGGGCCGGGTATGCCGGAATGGGGCATGCTGCCCATTCCAAAAGCGCTGTTGAAACAAGGGCATCGCGATATGCTTCGCCTGTCCGATGCACGCATGAGCGGCACCAGTTACGGCGCCTGCATTCTGCACGTCTCGCCGGAGTCCCATGTCGGCGGACCTCTGGCGCTGTTGCGCAATGGCGATATCGTCAAGCTTGATCTTGAGGCGCGCACCATCGACATGCTGGTAGACGAAGAGGAGCTTGCCCGCCGTCGTGCCGACTGGGTGCAGCCAGCCGACAAGATTGGCCGTGGTTATGGCTGGATGTTCGCGCGCCATGTTGCGCAGGCCGATACGGGCGCGGATTTCGATTTTCTGGAAACGGGCTTTGGCAACACCGCTGCCGAACCCGATATTTATTGATAGGGATAAGATTGATGACAGATTACGTTTTGAGCGATGCCACCCGCCAGAAGCTGATGGGCGTGGCGACACCGACCATTGCCACGGCGCTTTTCAAGCGCGGACTGCGCAACCAGTTCATTCAGGATGTGCGACCGCTTTCAGCAAAAAAGCGAAACATGGTCGGGCAGGCGTTTACGCTGCGCTATATTCCGGCCCGGGAGGATTTAAACCCGCTCAGCGTTTTTCAAAACCCTGAACATCCTCAGCGCGCAGCTGTCGAAGCCTGCCCGGCTGGACAGGTGCTGGTGATGGATAGCCGCAAGGACGCGCGGGCGGCATCCGCCGGGTCCATTCTGGTTTCGCGTTTGATGGTGCGTGGTGCCGTGGGCGTGGTGACAGATGGCGGCTTCCGGGATAGCCCTGAAATTGCCGATCTTGACATCCGCGCCTACCACAACAGGCCGTCTGCCCCCACTAATCTGACGCTCAATCAGGCCATCGACATCAACGTGCCGATTGGCTGCGGCGATGTCGCCGTGTGGCCGGGAGATGTCATTGTTGGTGATGACGAGGGCGTCATTGTTATTCCAGCTGCAATTGCCGATGAAATTGCCGATGAAACCGTTGAAATGACGGCCTATGAGGACTTCGTCACCGAAAAGGTTTTGGGTGGAGCCACCATCATTGGCCTCTATCCCGCCACCAGCGACGCGCCGCGTCAGGAGTTTGCGGAATGGCGTAAAGCCAAGGGTCGCTGAATCTATTGGCTAGCCGACAAACCACACGATTTTTCGCGTGGTTTGTCATCCCATAAATCCACATGGAACCAAAAGACGATCTTCGATGTTGTTGAGGCATAAAGCTCAATACATTCAGGAGATTATTGATGAGACGGGTTGCCGTTGGTGCCGCCATGGGCGTTGCTCTGTGTTTTGTTACCGCCGCTGTTGCTCAGGATATTGAAGTCAGCAGCCTTGATCTCAAGCAGACAAACATGAAGCACGAGAAAGCGCAGCCCGCTGCCAAGGATCCTCGCTACATCGTTGATGTCAGCGGAAAACAGGTTCGTCTTGTGGGGCCTCGGTTCTTTGCAGACAATTCCAACGAAGTTGAACTCCTCGGTCGCACACAAGCTCTCCTGCGGGAAGAAGCCAGATCTGAAATTGCCGCGCGATAAGAAGCTTACCCGAAATATTTAGCGTCCAGTGCTGAGGGCAATGCCAGTATGAAGAATTCTCCTGCGGATCAGGGCGCGAAAACCGATCCGAAATGGCGCCTCATCCGGCAGGACGATGCCGAAGCGGGAAAGCCGACATTTCCTGAATTATTTTTTGATCTCGTTTTTGTATTTGCGCTCATTCAGTTGTCCCACACCTTGGCCAAGGATTTTGGTTCGACGGCCCTTCTGGAAGCCGCCCTTCTTATTCTTGCGCTCTGGTGGCTCTGGATTCAGATCACCTGGCTCACAAATCTCCTGAATACCGAGGCCGGGCTTGTCCGGCTTTTCCTGTTTTCAATGATGTTTACAGGGGTTTTGCTTGCCATAGCCTTGCCGAAAGCGTTTCAGGAACAGAGCCTCATCTTTGCGGTGATTTATAGCGGTATGCAGATCATGCGTTCGCTTTTCGCCCTTTATGTTTTCAAAGGTGTGGATCACGAAAACTCGCTAACCTTTGCGCGGATGGCCTTGTGGCTTGGTATTTCCAGCATCTTCTGGATCGCAGGCGGTCTGTCTGACACTCTTATCTGGCAAATTGGATTTTGGGCCGTCGCCATCGGCATCGAGTATCTGGGGCCAGTGACGAAGTATTATTTTCCGGGACTGAAGACCGGCAAGGATGAAAGGCTGCATCTGTCGGGAGAGCATCTGGCGGAACGCTGCGCGCTGTTTGTCATCATCTGCCTGGGCGAAACGATCCTCACCACCGGTCGCACCGCAACTGATTATATGAATTCCAGCCTGACCTTCGTCGTGTTTTGCTCGGCTTTTGCAAGCACGGTTTTGATGTGGTGGATTTATTTCCATCACGGGCAGGAAAAGGTGTCTGAAAAGGCTGAGGAAACCGCAGAGCCAGAAAAGATTGCGCAGAACCTGTTCAACTACGGTCATTTGCCAATCGTGGCCGGCATCATCCTCACGGCTGTAGGTGAAGATTTCAGTCTGTCGCATAGCCATGAACATTCCACACTTCGTGAGGCGATGGCCATTGTTGGAGGGCCGATCCTTTTTCTGGCGGGAAATATCGGGGTGAAGATCGCGTCTTCCCACATTCGCCCGGTATCGCATTTCGTCGGTATCGCTGTGCTTGCCGTGTTGCTGCTTTTGCAAGGCATGCCGCTTTACGCTCTGCAAATCTCCGCCGTAAGCGTCCTTCTACTGGTCGCAGTCTGGGAATATCTCGCCTTGAGAAAGAGTGCGCCAAGCGCGGCTTAATGCTGCGTAAGCATTCCGCTTGCCAAGGCTCGAAATGCATCGAGCGCTTTGGGCAGCACGGCCTGCGGCTCGTCGCTGGCAGCAACCCACAGGGCCGCGTTGAGGGCGGCCCCGTTCAGCAAGCGCGAGGCCGCTTCCGGGTCGACCGACTTGACGATGCCATCGGCAATCAAGGTTTCGATCTTCTCCATCGTAGCTTTCAGACAGCTGTTCTGGCTTGGCCATTTGGAGGGGTCACCGAGCACGGATGGCCCGTCCAGAAGCACGATGCGCTGAACCTCGTCTTCCAGCGCCATCTCGATATAGGCGATGCCTTCCGCCATCAGAGCGTCCCAGTCATTTTTCTCACGCATTCCTTGGGCCTGTGCCCTCGCTGCCAATTCTCCATCAATTTCATCGACAACGGCCTGGAGCAATCCAGTCTTGTCTCCGAAGTGATGATAGAGCGCTCCGCGCGTCAGGCCGACGGATCCGGTCAGATCGTCCATGGAGGCGCCTGCAAATCCTTTTTCCGCAAAGGTCTTACGCGCGGCTGAAATGAGCTTGCGCCTCGTTTCCGTTATCATTTCTGAACGCGTTTTTCCGGCCATTCTCAATTCCAACAAAAGGCATACATGGCGTATGTAAGTTGACATACGCAGCGTATGTTATTATTTGACATACGGTGCGTATATCAAA
The DNA here is from genome assembly GCA_900473205.1 of Hyphomicrobiales bacterium. Classification (GTDB taxonomy): domain Bacteria; phylum Pseudomonadota; class Alphaproteobacteria; order Rhizobiales; family Rhizobiaceae; genus Agrobacterium. The sequence goes on along the minus strand of UCLB01000007.1, from coordinate 262,467 downwards.
TTTCGATCTCGCCGGAAAGCGAAACCGATACCAAGGAGAAAATGATGACAGATAGACAGGCTATTTTTCCCGAGAACCGCCACGCACTCTATGAAAAGCATGGATACTCCGCCGCCATCCGCTCTGGCGATCTGCTGTTCGTTTCCGGGCAGGTCGGAAGCCTCGCTGACGGTTCAGCGGAGAAAGACTTCCGCAAACAGGTGGAGCAGGCCTTCACCAATTTGAAGGCCGTTCTGGCCGCTGCCGGCTGCACGCTTGATGATATCGTGGATGTTACGACGTTCCACACAGATCCCGAGGCGCAGCTCGAAACGGTTATGGACGTCCGCAAAGCCTTCATTGGGGAGCCGCCTTATCCGAACTGGACCGCGGTCGGGGTAACGTGGCTCGCTGGTTTCGATTTCGAGATCAAGGTGATCGCACGTATTCCAGGTGCCTAATCAGCATCGCTGCGCCAGCAGATGATTGCTGCTGGCGCGGCACGTTTTTCGCTCAAGCGAGGAAACGAGTTTCAAACGCTTCCAAAGCAATTGGTCGCCCGAAATAGTAGCCTTGAAAGGCGCTGCAGCCGCATTCGGTCATGAAGCGCAATTGCTCTTCGGTTTCGATGCCTTCGGCGAGAATGTCCAGACCCAGATCATGCCCCATCTGGCATATGTTCCGCGCCATCAATGCGCCCCGTTCGGTCGTTGTGGCGCGCACGAAGCTGCGGTCGATCTTCAACTGCTGAAGAGGAAGCTGGCGCAAATAGCTCAAAGACGAGTAACCCGTACCGAAATCATCGAGCGCAATGCCGATGCCCTTGTCTTTCAGGACCTTGATCTTGTCTATGAGTTCGTTGACCTCGGACACGAACATCGTCTCGGTCAGTTCCAGTTTCAGCGACCCTGGTGCAACAGCGCATGCTTCGAGCGCCGACATGACATTCGCTACGAAATTTTCCTGGAAGAACTGATCCGGGCTGACATTGATCGCCAGAACAATGTCTTTTGTCTCATCCTTCGTGCCCCACTTGGACAGGGTTTCGATGCCCTTGCTCAGAACCCAGCCGCCTACTTCGGGCATGAGACCGGCGCGTTCCGCCAATGGAATAAAATTATCCGGCGCGACATAGCCAAGGCGCGGATGCTTCCATCTGAGCAGCGCTTCCGCGCCAATCAGACGACCGGAACGATCGACCTGCGGCTGAAAGAACAGTTCGAGCTGCTCCTTGGCGACTGCTGTGCGCAACTCACGGACAAGTCTGCTATCGGGACCGAGCTTGCGCTGCAGAAGCAGGATGCCGCCGCACAACACGGCACTCGCAATCGCCGCGTGGGCCCAAGCCGTAATCGTTCGAATTTCGTCCGGTAGCGGGGTCGCAAAGCCAAATCGCATCGGGCTTGCCGAAAACAGGATGAAGCCCAAGATAGATGTAATAATTATTCCAAGCTGAAGGCGTGTTGGGTCCAGCTGGAGATTCACGAAGCCCGCCAAGGCGATGATCAACAGGTAAATATGCGAAACCCTGGGCGCGGAATCATCCGGCACATCAAAGAGCAACGAAAAACAGATAATGAATAAAACACACGCAACTTGAGAGACCAGCATGCCGGAAGATATGTGTCCCCGCTTTGCTGCTGCCCATCCCGCAAATATGATGGCGCATAACAACCCTTCGATCACCACCAGCGGCCAGTGTTGCATCAGCGCAAAAACTGCCAGCCACGCTCCGCTCACCGCGACGCCAACGGGAAGAGCGATACGGCAAACGAATTGAAGGTGTTGAAAATGCTGTTTTTGCGTCAGGTAATGGTTGGTGCTGGGTGATTTAAACAATGTAACTCGCCACATGCTGATTGTGATGAGCTTATCAGGAATAACGCATGAAATCGACTGAACTCAGAAAATTATTTTGCATCCGATAAACTATTTTATTTTTATTGACGGATTTACTAAGATTTTAAGTGTTTGCATCGAAAGGCATAGGAAAAATCAAAGTATCGTCCGCAAAGTGCATATGGTGGATATTTCAACAATGCTCTGGTTTTCCCGAATTGCGCCTCATAGGGCAAAATTTAAAGGCTAGTTTCCCTTCAATTCAAGCTTCTACTGCATTAATGCGCTTGAACGCAATCGTCACCTTCATGCCGTGACCGAGCTCGGATTCCACATCAATTTCTGCTTTGGCGTTTCGTCGCACCGACTCAACAATCATGGCGCTGAGTTTACCGCGCTTAGGCCAATCCGCTGCGTCAGAAAGTCCTACACCGTCATCCGTGACGATGATCTTGCAACCTTCGTCATCCACAGTGCAACGGACGCCGATCAGGCCGCCATCGCGACCGACGAATGCGTGTTTCAGCGCATTGGTCATAAGCTCGTTGATGACGAGGCCGACTGGCATGGCCACATTGACCGACACCGGCCATGTATCGATCTTCAGTTCCAGCCGAATTCCCTCGACGGCGTGAGCGGCCATGACCGAAGACGCGATCTGGCTGACATAAATGCCAAGATCGACGGTCTCGGTTTCTTTGCCGCCATATAGAGACTTATAGAGGATCGAAAGTGCGTCGATGCGGCCTGCCAATCGGCCAAACTGTGCGCTTTCTTCCTCGCTTTGAACATTGCGGGCTTCCATACGGATCAGCGCGGTTATCATCTGGAGATTGTTCTTTACGCGGTGTTGCAACTCCTTCAGTAACACGTCCTTTTCGGCGACTGCATCGCTCAAAACGGAGGTGACGTCGGCCCTGTCGCGTGCCGACATGGCCAGCAACCGGAACAGTGGCTTCTCGGAGTCATCGACAATCGTGTTCGACCAGACATCGACGACACGTGTCGCCTCTTCCGTCTTTATAGTGAAGGCACCGAGATATTCCTCATTTTCCAGCAGGGCATCGGAAAGCTCAGGCCCGTCGACAAGTGGCGCGCTTGAAGGAAGGATCGACCACGGCTTGCCTTGAATGGTTTCGGCGGTCAAATCCGTCAAGCGCTCGAATTCAATGTTGCCGTAAACGATAAGCTCTTCCTTACCAAACTCCGCAACCGCCACTGCGAATGGAACGTGGTCGAGAAACTGCCGGAACCGATCATCATCCAGCGCTTCGGCAAGATGCGGCAAATCGGCGATGTTGGCAGGTGTCGGCGGCAGGTTGTCTGTTTCATTCATAAGGAAATGCTTTCGGTGAACGCCAACCCATATCACGGCGTCTACGCTCCTCACACTGGTTTTTACGAGGGTCCGTGTGGGCCATTTCCGCTGAAACGGCGGCTATCGCTTTCTTTTCAACTCATCGCGGTCGATGCCGAAATGATCCAGGATCATGTGGACATTGCGGCGATGCGACTTGAAATAGACATCGAACACGTCGCCGACGAGAGGGAAGCTGCCGATCACGGAATCCACAGCGACATTGCCGACCATCCGGATGAGTTTTTCGCGCGGCACGCCCATGCGCCGGGCTTCATTGACGATGTAGAGGCCGACCAGCGCACCAGCGCCATCTCCGATGAGAGGCACCATACCCATGATGGAATCTGCACCGAAGCGGATGCGGGTGCCGGGGATGCCGATTGCCGTATCCATAAGACGGGCTATGCCGGATAGACGCTTCAAGCGGCGAAGTCGCTGTGCGCTATCGATGAATTCGTCAGAGGCACCCTCAGCTGCCCGGTTCGCATTCCATGTTCTCGTTGCCATTTGACACTCCTACACGGAAAACAAAAATTTCTGTCCGCTATAGATGAATGGGGTGGGGGAGGGTCTCATTCAAGAGTGGGGGCACGAATAGCTTTGTCGGCTCAACAAAACAGAGGCTCGTCGTCACACGCCGAGATAGCGATCCTGAACATCGGCGGCTAGATCGCCGCTCGTTCCCTGCCAGACGCTTCGTCCGTTTTCGAGAATGACGCAGCGGTCGGCAACGGGCAGAAGTTCGGTCAGTGTCTTGTCCACCACCAGAATGGACAGGCCCTCGGCTTTGAGCTGGCGTATCGCCCGCCAGATATCCTGACGAATGACAGGGGCGAGGCCCTCTGTCGCTTCATCGAGGATCAGAAGCAGCGGATTGGTCATCAAGGCGCGGCCGATGGCCAGCATCTGCTGTTCGCCGCCGGAGAGCGACTTGGCCATCTGGGTATGGCGCTCTTGTAGGCGCGGGAAAAGCGCATTGACCTTTTCCAGTGTCCACGGGCCGGGTCTGGCTGCCGCGACCAGATTTTCGTGGACGGAGAGATTGGGGAAGCAACGCCGTCCTTCTGGGACAAGCCCAACGCCCAGACGTGCGACCTTATACGGCGCAAGACGCTCTGTTCCTTTGCCGCTGAAGGAGATGCGGCCGGTCTTCGGCGGCATGAGGTTGCAGATCGACTTGATCGTCGTCGATTTGCCCATGCCGTTGCGGCCCATCAGCGCCACGACTTCGCCTTCGGCCACGTTGAAATCGACACCGAAAAGCGCCTGGCTGGCACCGTAATAGGTGGTGATATCCTGCACATTCAACAGCATCAGGCGTGATCTCCAAGATAGGCGGTGCGGACTGTCGGGTTGTTGCGGATTTCATCCACCGTGCCCGTTGCTATGACCTTGCCGTAAACGAGAACGGAAATCCTATCCGCAAGCGCAAAGACCGCGTCCATGTCGTGTTCCACCAGCAGGATCGGCGCTTCGTGACGCAGCATATCGAGGAAGCCGGTAAGTTTTTTCGACCCTTCCGGCCCCATGCCGGCCATCGGCTCATCGAGCAGGAAGGCTTTTGATTGAAGCGCCAGCGCCATGGCGATTTCCAGCTGTCGCCTTTCACCATGCGAAAGTTCGGCGGTCGGCAGGCGAGCGCGGTCCGCCAGTCCAACCCTTTCGAGGATAGCCATGGATGGATCAACCAGCGACTTGTCCTGCATGACCGGTTTGAAGAAACGAAAGCTCGTCCCCTGCTTGGCCTGCACCGCCAACATGACGTTGCGCAGTGCGGAGAATTCCGGTGCCAGAGATGACACCTGAAACGTTCGTCCCAGACCGCGTTGTGCGCGCTCGGCAGTGTTGAGCGCACCGATATCCTCACCGGCAAAACGGATCGTGCCGGAATCCTGTCTCAGCGTGCCGCAAATCTGGTGAATGAGCGTGGATTTTCCAGCACCATTTGGGCCAATCAGCGCGTGAATTTCGCCGGGGCGAAGATCGAGCGTCACGCCGTCGGTGGCCCGCAACGCTCCGAAATTCTTGACGAGATTGTCTATTTGAAGAACAGCGTCAGCCATGTTTTGCCTTTCCGGCCAAAAGGCCGAGCAAGCCACCCCGGGCAAACAGCACGACACCGAGAAGAATGAGCCCAAGGAAGAACTGCCAGCGTTCTGTCAGCCCGCCCAAGGCAAATTCGAAAGCGACGAAGAGGGCAGCTCCGGCAAGCGGGCCAAACAACCTTCCCGTTCCACCCAGAATGATCAGCACGATCAGTTCGCCTGACATGTGCCAGGACAGCATGGAGGGGCTGACGAAGCGGTTGAGGTCGGCATAAAGCGCACCGGCCAAAGCGGTGATCATCGCCGAGATGACGAAGCCTACTAGGCGGATGCGGTAGGGATGGATGCCGACCGTTGCAACGCGGGTTTCATTCTGTCGCGCCGCTTGCAAGGCGGCGCCGAAGCGCGACGCGCGGATCAGCGCGAAAAGACCGATGCTCGCCATCAGCACCGCGTAACTGACGAGGAAGAAGCTCAGCGGCTTCATGGTGTTGATGCCGGGGAACTGGTTGCGCACCAGAATAGACAGGCCATCCTCACCGCCATAGGCAGGCCAGGAAATCGCGAAATAATAGACCATCTGCGCGAAGGCGAGGGTGATCATGATGAAGTAGACACCGGTCGTGCGAAGGCTGATCAGACCGATCAAAAAGGCGACCATAGCCGATGCACAGGCCGCGACGATCCAGATCACCGGCATCTGCACCGTGCCGGGCAGGCCGAAGATCATCGGCTCGTCGGAAAAGCCGTGGCTTGCGAGAATGCCAGCGGCATATCCACCAATGCCGAAAAAGGCGGCATGGCCGAAGGAGACGAGACCGCCAAGCCCCAGCGCGAGATTGAGACCCAGCGCTGCCAGTGCCAGAATAGCGATGCGGGTGGCAAGCGTAATGTAGAAGGGTTGACCGAGAGCGTTTGCGGCCAGCGGCGCTGCCAGCAGTAGGGCAGCAAGCAGCAGATTGACGGTGTTTTCACGGGTCAGCATGGGGCCTCACGCATGGGCTGGCGGAAAGAGCCCGCGCGGTTTGACAGCCAGGATGATGGCCATGACGACATAGATCAGCATCGATGCCGCAGCGCCACCGATCATGCCTGCCTGAGACGGATCGACAAAGAGGCCGAGCAGTTGCGGCAGCAAGAGGCGTCCAAGCGTATCGGTGATGCCGACCAGAAGCGCGCCGTAAAGTGCTCCCTTGATGGAGCCAATGCCACCGATGACGATCACGACGAAGGCGAGGATCAGCACCGGTTCACCCATGCCGACCTGCACCGATTGCAAGGCGCCCACCAGCGCACCGGCGAGACCTGCCAGAGCGGAACCGAGCGCAAAGACCAGTGTGTAGAGCGTGCGGATATCTACACCGAGTGCCCCAATCATTTCGCGATCACTTTCGCCAGCGCGAATGCGCATGCCGAGACGCGTCTTGCCGATGAGGAGGTAAAGACCGAGGGCCACGAGTGCACCAACAGCGATGATGGCCAAACGATAGACCGGATAGCTCGCATCACCCGGCAGAGTAACTGCGCCTTGCAGAAGGGGCGGGATATCGAGGTAGAGCGGGAAGGATCCGAACATCCAGCGGGTGCCTTCCGAAAAGATCAGGATGAGCGCAAAGGTGGCCAGAACCTGATCAAGATGGTCCCGGTCATAGAGCCGACGGATGACGGCAAGTTCGACAATCGCGCCAGCCGCCGCCGCACAGATGAGGCTTGCGACGAGGCCAAGCCAGAAGGAGCCGGTCCAGGCGGCGACGGTGGCGCAAGCAAATGCGCCAACCATATAGAGCGAGCCATGAGCGAGGTTGATCAGCCCCATGACGCCGAAGATCAGCGTCAACCCGGCAGCCATGAGAAACAACATGACGCCGAGCTGGATGCCGTTCAGCAACTGTTCGATAGCAAGTGCAATGGTCACGCTATGGCCTTAGATCTTGCAATCTTGGGCATAGGCGTCACCGTGGTCGGAGAAAATTTTCTCGACCGTCTTGTTGGTCAGCACGCCGTCTTTCTTCACTACTTCGGTGATGTAGAGATCCTGAATCGGGTGCTGGTTGGTGTTGAACTTGAAGTTGCCGCGCGGAGACTTGATATCGGCCTTCAACAGTTCGGCGCGGAAAGCGTCTGTATCCTTGACGCTGGCCTTGGCAGCAGCGGACAGGATCAACTGTGCCGCATCGTAAGCCTGAAGGGCATAGATGGACGGCAGGCGGTTATATTCCTTCTGGAAATCGGCAACGAATTTCTTGCTGACTTCGGTATCGAAATCCGGCACCCACTGGCCGGAAGCCTTGGCGCCGATGGCCGCATCGCCGATGGCAGGCAGAACATCCTGGCTGAAGGAAAAGCCGGGACCCATGACCGGAATTTTGACGCCCGACTGGGCAAACTGCTTCATGAAGGCAATGCCCATGCCGCCGGGGAGGAATGTGAAAATGCCATCGGCACCGGATGCGCGCATCTGCGCAATTTCGGCGGCGTAATCCGTCTGACCAACCTTGGTATAGACTTCGGAGACGACCTCACCCTTGTAATAGCGCTTGAAACCAGCCAGCGAATCCTTGCCAGCGGGGTAGTTCGGGGCCAGGATGAACATCTTCTTGAAGTCCTTGTTGGCATATTGGCCCATGGCTTCGTGAAGATTGTCGTTCTGATATGCGGAGTTGAAGTAAAGCTTGTTGCAACCCTTACCGGCCAGTGCTGCGGGTGCGGCATTGGTCGATACATAGAACTTGCCCTGGGCAACCGCACCCGGCACGACAGCCATCAACAGGTTCGACCAAACGATGCCGGTCAGTACGTCGACATTGTCGCTCTGGATCATCTTGTCGGCAATCTGAACCGCGAGTTCCGGCTTCTGCGCGTCGTCTTCCGTCACAACGGTGACGTCCTTGTTGCCAGACTGCTTGATGGCCAGCATGAAGCCGTCACGTGTATCGACGCCGAGACCCGCGCCGCCGCCCGAAAGCGTTGTAATCATGCCGATTTTCAGCGGTTCGGCCACGGCCAGGCTGGATACGCCAAGGCTAAGCGCCATCGTGGCGGTGACAAGCATTTTCCTCATTGAGATATTCCCCTTTTTGGTTTCTACTCTGCCCGGCTGGCTGCCGGGTGGAACCGTTACCTTCCACAAACACGGAAAGACTTGCAATGTCACAACATGACGAAAGTTGGATATAAGCCGATTACATCGTCTGAGCTGGCTTCAGCCTGAAGCGTTGGATTTTGCCGGATTCGGTTTTCGGCAAGGCATCTGTAAAGGCGACCGAGCGCGGATATTTATACGGCGCGATGACAGCCTTCACATGCTCCTGCAGTTCTTTCGCCATCGCATCGCTGGCCTCATAGCCCGGCCCCAGCACGATATGGGCCTCAACAATCATCCCGCGCGCGTCATCGGCCGCGCCGATGACCGCGCATTCCGAAACGGCGGCATGTTTCAGAAGTGCCGCCTCGACTTCCGGACCGGCAATATTGTAGCCGGCGGAAACAATCATATCGTCAGAACGGGCGGCGAAATGGAAATAACCATCCTCATCCTGCACGAAAGTGTCGCCCGGCAGGTTCCAGCCATTGCGAACGAATTTCCGCTGGCGGTCGTCGGCAAGGTAACGGCAGCCGATGGGGCCTTTGACGACCAGATGGCCGGGCGTACCGCGCGGCACCTCGTTCATGTCGGCATCAACCACCATCGCTTCATATCCGGTCAGCGGCTTGCCGGTGCAGCCCGGTTTGAAATCGTCCTGGCGGTTGGAGATGAAGATATGCAGCATTTCCGTGCCGCCGATGCCATCCAGGATCGGCTTGCCGGTCTTTTTCACCCATTCGTCAAAGACAGGCGCGGGTAGCGTTTCTCCGGCAGAAACCGCAATTCTGAGCGAGGAGAGATCGGCGCCTGCATCCATCGCGGCCATCATTGCGCGATATGCGGTGGGGGCCGTAAAACAGATTGTCGCTTTGTAAGTCTCGATGATATCGATCATCTTGGGCGGCGTGGCCGTTTCCAGAAGGGCGGCACTCGCGCCAAAACGCAGAGGGAAAACGGCGAGGCCGCCGAGACCAAAGGTAAATGCTAGGGGTGGCGAGCCGACGAAGATATCCTCTGGCTGTACATCCAGCACTTCCTTTGCGTAGGCGTCGGCAATGATGAGAATGTCGCGATGGAAGTGCATCGTCGCTTTGGGGACGCCGGTCGAACCTGAGGTGAAACCGAGCAATGCGACGTCATCGCGACCGGTTTTGACCGCTTCGAACCGAACCGGTTTGTTGAGCGCCGCCCGGTCCAGTTCGGCATCGTGATTGGCGGTGCCATCAAAACCGATGACCTGGGTGAGGTAGTCGCTTTCCTTGGCCGCCATCACCAGCTCATCCATCAAGCGGGTGTCGCAGAGCGCGATGGTGATCTCGGCCTTGTCGATGATTTTGGTCATCTCGCCAGCACGCAGCATGGGCATGGTGTTGACGACGACCGCGCCCGCCTTCATCGCAGCCAGCCAGCACGCGACCATGGCAGGGTTGTTGGCGGAGCGGATCAGAATGCGGTTGCCCGGCTTGACGCCATAATCCTCTGTCAGTGCCCGGGCGATGCGGTTCGTCCAGTCGGCAAGCTCTTTGTAGGTCCGACGGCGGCCATTGCCGATGAGTGCGGTATAATCGCCGAAACCTCGCTCGACCATCCGGTCGGTCAGCTCGACGCCGGTATTCATCCATTCGGGGTAGTCGAACCCATCGAGCTTGATTTCCGGCCATTCTTCGAAGGGCGGAAGATTATCGCGGGCAAAGGTATCCTGATGGCCTGACGGTCCCAGCATAATTATGTTCCCAGTTCTTCTTATCGATGTGGCTTTTTGCCTTTTGTCCAGAATTGCACCTGAATTTGGCTCTGGCAAGAGAGAAAGTTTAAGTTTGTAATATTTTTTTCTGAAGTGCAAAATTGGTATGTTGGCGTTTAAAATATATGCAAAATTGATTGCCGATACGCCGATTTACTGAGCAATGAGATTTTTGATATGCACAAAAAGTTCGTTGCTTTTAAAGGATATTTTGAGGCGAGTTGGCCTTGAGTACTTTGTTGCGAAAGGCTAGTTCAGGCATTATGCATCCCGCCGAGGCAAACATGCGTCGGCGCTGAAGAGCAGGCTTTTTTGATTTTAATGGTGGTGGCAGAGCGGCAGATAAGAACATCGAGATTTGAGCAAGGCTCTGTATCTCTTACACGCTCGTGGAGGCGCGCCAAAACTGCACTATGGATCAACCGTTATAGACGCGTGTAGGCAATCAAGCCGGTGACGTTGTCTCTAAGGGTCGTCGCCTTCATCGGCAGAAAGATGATTGTGCACCGACCGTTTGACCTGTCCAACATGGGTCAGAAGGCCCGAGACCACGATCGGGTCCACATCCGCCATCATATCTTCCAGCCAGCCGCCATGCGCTTCCGCCATGGCTTCGAATATCGTCCGGCCCTTGTCTGTGAGGCACGCGACAATGACGCGTCGGTCATCGGCTGGCCGTTCGCGCAGCACGAGGCCATCCAATTCCAGCCGTTCAACGAGGCCGGTAATGTTGCCATTCGTGACCATGGTGCGTTTCGACAATTCGCCAAGACGCAAACCTTCCGGCTCCCGGTACAGCTGGGATAGCAGATCGAATTGCGGCAGGGTGGCTCCGAATTCGCGGCGCAGGCGGCGGCGTATTTCCTGCGAGATCAGCTTGGTGGTGGACAGCAGTCGCAGCCATAGGCGAAGCTCCTGCTTCTTGCCCTCTTGCGTATCGCTGATGATGATTTCGAGATCGACCGCCGACATAGTCCCGCCCCTTGCACGCCGTTGAATGGCAAATACCGACTTACGTCAACATGTTTGAACATTCAAGGAACATCTGGCATATCAGCGCATTGCAATCTTTGCTAGCCGGAACAGCGGGTGAAGCAAACTTCATTCCCTGCAGAATTTATATTTTTATTCGGACGCAGAGCGATTTCCGCGTCCGAATGATGGAAGAGGCATCGGGCCTCAACTATCGGGGAAAATATTCGTCTGCGTTGCTACGCGGCGATAGGCGGCGCCTGCGGTAAACCCGCCATCAATGACAAAGTCTTCGCCGGTGATGAAGCTGGATGCGTCGGAGGCGAGGAAGAGCACGAGCTCGGCGATTTCTTCCGGCTTTCCGCTACGCTTCATTGGTGTCATCTCGATCATTGGCTTCAAATGCGGGCTGCTGGCATTAAGGCCGGTGACGACGAGGCCCGGACACACCGCATTGACACGAATGTTCTTCGAAACCAACTCCATAGCCGCGCTGCGGGTGAGGCCGCGCAGGCCCCACTTGCTGGCGGTATAGGCCGGGTCGTAGTGGCCGGAAAAGCCGCTATTGGAGGAGATGTTGATGATGGAGCCGCCGCCGCTTTGCGCCATGCGGTCGGTGACCGCCTGAATGCCGAGGAAGGCACCGGTCAGATTGACCTTGAGGACACGTTCCCAGGCTTCCAGACCTGTCGAGGCAACCGTCGAGCGGTTGATGATGCCGGCATTGTTGACCAGAATGTCGATGCGCCCTTTCCATTCGGTGGCAAGGGTAACGACGCCTTCCCAGCTTACCGGGTCGGTCACGTCGAGATGGACATAGCGGGCTTCGAACCCGTCATCTTGCAAGGCTTGCGCCAAGGCGCGACCTTCTTCGGCCAGCACATCTGCGATGATGACGGCGGCACCCTTGGAGGCAAACAGCCGCGCTTCGGCTTCGCCCTGTCCGCGTGCGCCACCGGTGACGATGGCCAGGCGGCCCTTGAGGTCGCTCATGGTCATGCCCTCGCTGCGATGGTGGTCTGGCGCTGTTCGCCAAGACCTTCGATGCCAAGTGTCATGACCTGACCCGGCTGAAGGAAGACCGGTGTTGGCTTTATGCCCATGCCCACGCCCGGCGGCGTGCCGGTGGCGATCACATCACCCGGCATCAGCGTCATGAACTGGCTGATATAGTGGACGAGGTGGGAGACGCCGAAGATCATGGTGGAGGTGTTGCCAGTCTGGCGGCGCTGGCCATCGACATCCAGCCACAGCGCCAGATTCTGCGGATCGGTCACCTCGTCGCGCGTCACCAGCCATGGGCCAATGGGGCCGAAGGTGTCATGGCTCTTGCCCTTGGTCCACTGTCCACCGCGTTCCGACTGGAAGGCACGCTCGGACACGTCATTGACGACGCAATAACCCGCGACATGCGACAGCGCATCGGCTTCGCTGACATATTTGGCGCGCTTGCCGATGACCACGCCAAGCTCGACCTCCCAGTCGGTCTTTGCGGAGGTACGGGGTATCTCGACATCGTCATTCGGACCGACGACAGCGGTCGTGGCCTTCATGAACAGGATCGGCTCTGGCGGGGGCTCCTTGCCGGTCTCCTTGGCGTGGTCGGCATAGTTCAGGCCAACGCAGATGAACTTGCCGACATTGCTGACGCAGGCGCCGACGCGATCAGCGGAAACAACGGGCAGGCTTGCCGGATCGACGGCGCGGATGCGGGAGATAGCCTCATCACCCAGCGTTTCGCCCGCAATATCCGGCACAATCCCGGAAAGATCGCGCAATGTGCCATCGTCTGCCAGAAGTGCGGGCTTTTCAGCGCCAAGCGCTCCAAGTCTCAACAGTTTCATTCTGCTCTCCTGAAGCCGGTGAGAACGCTGTCATCGACGTCGGGCAGATTGACGACGATATTGTCGGGCGTGCGGGTCGTCAGCCAGACCAGTTCTTCCGTCGTGGACATGTTGACTTCGATATGCGGCCAGTTGGGTGGCACGAAGATGAAGTCGCCTTCCTCCATGTCGAGGAACTCCTGCCAGTTCTCGCCAAAATAGATGCGCGCCTTGCCCTTCAGCACATAACCGCCGGTCTCTGCCTCACCATGATGGTGCGGATAGGAGCGGTAGCCGGGGTCGTTGGAGACCTTGCCGAACCAGATCTTGGTGGCGGGCGTGTGCTGCGGGCTGACGCCGGAGATGCGCACGCAGCCGCCGGACTGGCCTGTTCCTGTGTCTTCCTGTCCCTTGCGGGTAATCACGGGCCTGACGTTGCTGGTCATCGAATTCTCCTCCTCTTTGAATGGTGATCAGTCCGGCACCACGGCCAGCGACTGGATCTCGATCTTGGCGCGGTCTTCCATCAGTGCCACGACCTGAACGGCGGCCATGGGCGGGAAGTGGCGACCGATGATCTCGCGGTAGATGGCACCGATTTCCCGCATGCGCGATTTGTAGGCCTCGCGGTCGGTAAAATACCATGTCATCTGGATGAGATGCTCTGGCTTGGCATTGGCAGCTTCCAGCACGCTGACGATGTTCAGAAGCGTCTGGCGCACCTGATCGACAAAATCATCGGAATGGAACTGGCAATGTTCATCCCAGCCGATCTGGCCGCCGACCTGAACGATGCGCCCGCGGGCGCTGATGCCGTTAGAATAGCCGATGGGCTTTGCCCATCCGTCCGGCTGGATGATTTCATGCATCATGTCTTGGCTCCAGATAACGTGTCAGGCCTGCGCGGATATCGTCGGGCCAGGGATGGGATTTATGGTCGGTCAGCGACGTCATCACGATGCGCTGGCGCACCGTCCAGATGATGTCACCGTTAACGGTCACGATGGTTTCGAGATCGAGCGATGCGCGACCGATGGCGCGCACATACACGGCAAAATCCAGCACATCGCCGTAGACGGCAGGCTTCTTGAACTCGAGGTTCATGGTCACGGTCGGCAAGCCCAGCTTGCGCTCGAACATGATCTCTTTCCAGGTGACACCAAAGGAGGCGAACATCGCCTCGTTGACATCGACCAGCATCGACAGATAGGCCGGATGGTAGGCGATCCCGGTCAGGTCGCAATCGCCAAAACGCATCGGCTTGGAATGGGTATAGGGCATGTGTGTTCTCGCTTTTTAACTCGCTCAGCCAACCATGATTTCGCCACCGGCAATGGCAATGGCTTGGCCCGTGATCGAGCCTGCACCCGGTGATGCCAGCCACAGCACAGTATCGGCCACCTCCTGCGGCTGAATCAGACGGCTTTGAGGGTTGGATTTCGTGAACTCGGCCAAAGCCTCATCGCGGCTGCGCCCTGTCTTTTCGATGATTGTCTCCAGCGCACGCTGGATGATCGGCGTATCGGTAAAGCCCGGGCAGACGGCATTGACCGTCACGCCCTTCTTGGCCAGCTCCAGCGCGAGCGCCCGAGTCATGCCAATGACGCCATGCTTGGCGGCGCAATAGGCGGAGACATAGGCGTAGCCGGTCAAACCCGCCGTGGACGCTATGTTGACGATACGGGCACCGGCACCATGGGCTTTGAGGTCGGCAAGGGCTGCCTGCGTGACGTTGAAGACACCGGTCAGATCGACCGACAGCACATGGCTCCACATGTCGAGCGTGGTCTTCTCGAAGGAGGCACTCGGAGCCTCCCCGGCATTGTTGACCAGAATGGAGATGGCCCCGAACGTTTTTCGCGCGCGCTCCAGACCACTCGCGATGGCGTCTGGCTGGGTGACATCGAAGCCATCGAGCACAAGGCAGTTGCTGCCGATGGCGGCGGCCACATCCTCCAGCGGCTGGCGACGACGTCCGGCGAGCGTCACCTTCGCTCCGGCTTTCGCCAGCGTCATGGCAATGGCCGCACCGATACCGCTTCCGGCACCGGTCACCAGCGCGTGGTGGCCCTCAAGGCTCTGGGTTACCATGTCAGCCTCACTTTGCCGCCGCTGCGCGCTCGAGATTGGCTTCGTACTGGCCTTTCGCCGACATATATTGCTTCGGCCAGGCCACGGATTTCAGGCCAATCTTGGCAGCCTCATGCAATGCCCAGGACGGATCGGCAAGATGTGGACGAGCGACGGCGCACAGATCCGCACGACCGGCCGAGATGATCGAGTTGGCATGATCGGCCTCCGAGATCGCACCGACGGCAATGGTCGGAATGCCGATTTCGTTGCGGATCTTGTCGGAGAACGGTGTCTGGAACAGACGGCCATAAACAGGCTTTTCTTCCTTCGATACCTGACCCGAGGAGCAGTCGATCAGATCGGCTCCCGCATCCTTGAACATCTGGGCATAGATCGCCGCATCATCAGGCGTGTTGCCGCCCTCTGCCCAGTCATGGCAGGACAGGCGAACCGAGATCGGCTTGTTTTCTGGCCAGGCTGCACGCACAGCCGCAAACACCTCCAGCGGATAACGCGCCATGTTCTCATGGCTGCCGCCATACTCGTCATCACGCAAATTCGTCAGTGGCGACAGGAAGCTCGACAGCAGATAGCCATGGGCGCAGTGCAGTTCCAGCCAGTCGGCACCGGTTTCGGCGGCACGCCTGGTGGCGGCAACGAAGTCGACCTTGACGCGGTCCATATCGGCCCGGTCCATCGCCTTGGGCACGACGCTGTGCTTCAGATAGGGAAGAGCGGAGGCCGAGAACAACGGCCACGCGCCTGTTTCCAGCGGCTGGTCGATGCCCTCCCAGGCCAGTTTCGTCGCGCCTTTGCGCCCGGCATGGCCCAGCTGAATGCCGACCTTGGCCGCACTGTTGGCGTGGGCAAAATCCACGAACCGTTTCCAGCCGGCAATCTGCTCGCCGTTCCAAAGCCCGAGGCAGCCGGGGGTGATGCGGGCATCCGGCGATACGCAGGTCATCTCGGCAAAGACCAGACCCGCGCCACCCATGGCGCGCGCGCCGAGATGCACCATGTGGAAATCATCGAGCAAGCCATCAGTTGCCGAATACATCGCCATCGGCGAGACGACGATGCGGTTGGCAAGGGTGGTGCCACGCAGCGTGTAGGGCGTGAACATCGGCGGCAGGCAACGCTCGTTGTCCTTTACCTGCAAGCCGGATTGCTGGGCAAACCAGTGCTCGTAGCCTTCCAGCCAGTCCTTGTCGCGCAGGCGCAAATTCTCGTGGCTGATGCGCTGCGAGCGGGTCAGCATCGAATACATGAACTGTTCGGGCGGCAGCGTATCGGCATAACGCTGGCCCACCACTTCGAACCACTCCATGGCATTGCGCGCCGCATTCTGAATGCGGGCGACATCGACGCGGCGAATGTCCTCATAGGTTTTGAGAACATCGGCAATGCTGTCCTTGCCGTGCCCTGCCTTGTTGAACTGGTTGGCGAGCTCGATGGCGTCATCGATCGCCAGCTTGGTGCCAGAGCCAATAGCGAAGTGTGCAGTATGGGCGGCATCGCCCATCAGCACGACATGCGAGTTGCCGTTAAAATGGCTCCACTTGCCGCAGATCAGCCGGGTGAAGTTGAGCCAGGCGCTGCCCCGCATATGGCGCGCATTGGTCATCAACTCGGAACCCTCGAGCGTCTCGGCAAACAGGTCCTGGCAGAAATCAATCGATTGCTGCTGGTCCATCTGGCCCAGCCCATGCGCCTGATAGGCCTCTTCCGTCGTCTCGATGATGAAGGTCGAGGTGTTCTCATCGAACTTGTAGATATGCGCCTGGAACCAGCCGTGGTCGGTCTTGCGGAAGTCGAAGGTGAAGGCATCGAACAGCTTGTTCGTGCCAAGCCAGATATAGCGGTTGGGCCGCACCACCAGATCAGGCTCGAAAATCTCCTGATACTTGTTGCGGATTTTCGAGTTCAGGCCGTCCGATACAATCAGAAGATCGGCGTCCGGATATTCCAGATCGCTTTGAACTTCGGTCTCAAAGACTAGCTCCACGCCCAGCGCTTCGCAGCGCGCCTGCAAAATGTTGAGCAGCTTTTTGCGGCCAATCCCGACAAAGCCATGGCCGGTGGTGCGCTGGCGCGTGCCCTTGAACAGCACCTCGATATCGTCCCAGTGATTGAAGGCCTGTTGGATTTCGTCGGCGCTGTCCTTGTCCCACACCTGCATGGAGGCCATGGTCTGGTCTGAAAACACGACGCCCCAGCCGAAGGTGTCATAGGGACGGTTGCGCTCGACCACGGTCACGTGATGTTCGGGATGCAGCTTCTTCATCAACAGTGCAAAATACAGCCCCGCAGGACCTCCACCGATACAGACGATACGCATGTCACCCTCCGTGGCTTTTCGGCGTGTTTGCCGATCCCCAATATTATTTGAAGATTAAAGTAAATTTGGATTTTGCGCTTGTCAATCGAAAGCGGAGGAGCGGTTAAAATATTTTAGGCTTGAAATATGGAGGCTCGACAGACGGGTATCGGATCCACCAAGACGCGCTGCCGGGCCTTGGTGATCTTTTGAATTTAGCAGCGTTTTAAGCTGGGTCGCTCCAGCCGTTCGGAGGGCCGAAATTGGCCATGGCGTCTTCTGGTCCCCAGGTTCCTGGCTGATAGCTTGCCGGGGTTGCCTTGTCGTCCAGCACGGGTTCGACGATGCGCCAGGCAATTTCACTGGCATCCTGTCGTGTGAAAAGCTGGCCG
Organism: Hyphomicrobiales bacterium; assembly: GCA_900473205.1. Taxonomy (GTDB): domain Bacteria; phylum Pseudomonadota; class Alphaproteobacteria; order Rhizobiales; family Rhizobiaceae; genus Agrobacterium. The sequence goes on along the minus strand of UCLB01000007.1, from coordinate 244,838 downwards.
TTGCCGTTCATCGCGTCGCTGATCAAACGCTCGTAGGGCTCCATGTCGCCCTGATCGTCATCGACGGCATAGAGCTCGATCTTTTCTCCCTGCATGGCATCGCCTGCGGCCTTGCGACGAGCGCCGATGGCGACGGAGACTTCCGGGGCAATGCGAAAGCGGATGTAGTTGGCGTCCGCAGGCTTGATGTCATCGAAGACATTGAGCGGTGGTGGCTTTAAGCGGACAACGACTTCCGTTGCGTGGACAGGCAGGTTTTTGCCGGCTCGGATGAAGAAGGGCACATCCTTCCAACGCCATGTATCAACGAAGAACCGCACTGCGGCGAAGGTTTCCACGCTTGAGGCCGGCTGAACGCCGGGCTCGGAGAGATAGCCTTCGAACTGGCCGCGCACGACATCATCCTTCGTCAATGTGCGGATTGCCTTTAGGACCTGTACTTTTTCATCGATCAGGTCGTCAGCCGAGCGCCCGGATGGCGGCTCCATGGCCAGAAGCAGTAGAATGTTGAGGAGGTGGTTCTGAATGACATCGCGGATGCAACCGACTTCATCATAGAACCGCCCGCGCCCCTGTACCCCAAAGTCTTCCGCCATCGTGATCTGGATGCTTTCGATATGATCGCGGTTCCAGATTGGCTCAAGAAAAGAGTTGGCAAAACGGAAATAGAGCAGGTTCTGGATCGCTTCCTTACCGAGATAATGATCAATCCGGTAAATCGATTTTTCTTCGAAAACGATATGCAGTACGCGGTTGAGCCATCGCGCGGATTGCAGGTCGCGCCCGAAAGGTTTCTCCACCATCAGCCGCGCGCCCGTGGCCCCGCCGGATTGTTCCAGCCCCTGCACCACGGGTTCGAACATGCTGGGTGGCACGGCCAGATAATAGAGCGGATGCCGGCCAGGGCCGATTGCGTCCTTTAGCTTGTCGAATGTCGATTGATTGCGGTAATCGCCGCTGACATAGCGCAGCAAGGAGGCAAATTTCGTGAAGACACCTTCATCGATGGTGCCGACGGCTTTAGTTATGCCCTCGCGGGCGCGGGCCAGAAGTTGCCCGACATCCCAATCTTCAAAAGCGATACCGATGATCGGCTCGTTCAACATGCCCCGCGCCACAAGGGCGTAAAGCGCTGGAAATATCTTCTTATAAGCAAGGTCGCCGGTTGCCCCGAACAGCACCAGCGTATCGGATCGTGTCTCGGTCATGGTCATGTCCTCGATTGTGCTCAGGCGCCGGATTTCGGCTTTTCATGGTGGCCACCAAAGGCAAACCGCATGGCCGAGAGCAGCTTGTCCGCGTAGAGCGACTCGCCTTGCGAGTTGAACCGCTGGAACAGAGCGGAGGACAGGACCGGGGCGGGGACGCCGGTATCGATGGCGGCCTTGAGCGTCCAGCGTCCTTCACCGGAATCCGAGACCCGACCGCCATAGGCCGCCAGCTCTGGATCCTGCTTCAAAGCGTCCGCTGTGAGGTCAAGAAGCCACGAGCTGATGACGCTGCCGTGCCGCCACACTTCCGAGACCGCCGCCATGTCGATATCGAACTGATAATATTGCGGCGTTGGCAGCGGGCTTGTTTCCGCATCGACATCTCGAGTCTTTTTACCGGCATTGGCGGCTTTCAGGATGTTCATTCCCTCGGCATAAGCCGCCATCATGCCGTATTCGATGCCGTTATGGACCATTTTCACGAAATGGCCGGCACCCGTCGGGCCGCAATGCAGATAGCCGAGATGGGCGGTGCGCAAGCCCTCGCTCGCCGCCTGTGTGTCAGGCGTATCGCCGGGAGCCAGTGTTGCGAAGATGGGGTCGAGGTGACGCACAGCCTCGTCCGGTCCGCCGATCATCAGGCAATAACCGCGCTCCACGCCCCAGACGCCGCCGCTGGTGCCAACATCGATATAGTCGATGCCCTTGGCGCGCAGTTGCTCCGCCTTGTCCACATCGTCATGGTAATAGGAGTTTCCACCATCGATGATGATGTCACCAGCGGACATCAAGGCCGCGACCTTATCGACATTCGCGCCCGTGATGGCTGCGGGGAGCATCAGCCACGCGCAGGCGGGCTTTTGAAGTTTGGAAACGAAGTCTTCCATGGAGGTCGCGCCGACCGCGCCCTCGGAAACGAGAGCAGCTACGCTTGCAGGGTTGATATCGTAGACGACGCATTCATGGCCGCCTTTCAGCAGGCGCCGGACCATGTTTGCGCCCATTCTGCCCAGTCCCATCATTCCGATCTGCATGTGATTTTCCTTGTGAAATTCCAGATGTGTTTCGCGGCGTGCGGATCAGTGTGGAGGTGAGGATGTCGTGAGCACACCGTGGGTGAGGATAAACACCACATGGCTCAGGGAGGTTCCGGCGGATTGGAATGTTCGAAGCGCAGTCGCTGGAACTGCCTGTTCAGGCTGTTATCTGCCATCCCGTTCTCCCGGTTTCTGGGCAACAGTATCACCAAACTTCGCCAGCAATTAAGACATATCGATGTTGTGAGTGACAGCGCCGACGACGGACGGCGCATCAGGGGTTTCCGCCCTCAAAAGGGGTGAAAACATTTGGTCATTGGAACATTTGACGGTGGAGCGGGCTTTTCCACAATGACGTCGCAACCGCGAACATGTCGAGGAGTTTCCCCCATGCAGGACCAATCCACCATTTCACCACAGAAATCTGTGCCGCCGCCACGCGACCCGCATTTGCGAGAGCTTGCCAATTGCATCCGGTTTTTGTCCATGGACGCCGTTCAGCAGGCCAAGAGCGGTCACCCCGGAATGCCGATGGGCATGGCGGATATCGCAACCGTCTTGTTTTCCGAGTTCATGACCTTCGATCCGAAAGACCCACATTGGTTTGACCGTGATCGGTTCATCATTTCCAACGGTCACGGCTCCATGCTGCTCTATAGCTTGTTGTATCTCACTGGTTATGAAGACATGACGTTGGAGGAGATCAAACGTTTCCGCCAGATCGATAGCCGCACGGCAGGTCACCCCGAATATCACCACGCCACCGGTATTGAGACCACAACAGGACCACTCGGCCAAGGGCTGGCGAATTCCGTTGGCTTCGCATTCGCTGAGCGAATCATGAACGCCTCCTTCGGCGATGATCTGGTCGACCATTTCACCTACGTCTTTCTGGGCGATGGATGCCTGATGGAAGGTATCAGCCAGGAAGCGATATCCTTCGCCGGACATCGCAAGCTGGGGCGTTTGATCGCGTTCTTCGACAATAATTCGATTTCCATCGACGGAGCGACCAAGCTCGCGGAGTCCGACGATCAGGTTGCGCGTTTCCGCGCGTCCAATTGGCATGTGGTGGAAATCGATGGCCACGACACGGATGCTATTCGTGATGCCATTATCGAAGCCAGGAATGTGACCGATAAACCAACGCTCATCTCCTGCCGCACGATCATCGGGTTCGGTTTTCCAACCAAGGCAGGCACCCAGAAAGCCCATAGCGATGCACCCGGAGAAGAAGAAATCGCTGGAGCCCGCAAATTACTCGGCTGGTCGTCACCGCCTTTCGAAATTCCGCAGAATTTGCTGGATGACTGGCGCAAGATCGGTGCCAAGGGCCGCACGAAGCGACAGGAATGGCTGGACCGGGTTGAACAAAGCGAGGGAGAGCTCGGAGCAGATTTCAAGCGCCGGATGGACGGCGAGCTACCCGATAGATGGCGCGAAGCGATCTCGGGTGCGAAGACGGAATTGCTGAAAAGCGAGAAGGATTTGGCGACGCGTCAATCCAGCGGCATTGTGCTGAACCATTTGTTTGATGCTATCCCTGAAATGCTGGGCGGCTCTGCCGATTTGACGCCGTCCAACAATACCAAAGCGAAGACCCAGACCGATATCGAGCCCGGTGCGTTTTCCGGGTCCTACATCCATTACGGCGTGCGCGAACATGGCATGGCGGCGATCATGAATGGTATTGCTCTCCATGGCGGCTTGATTCCCTATGGCGGCACCTTCCTGACCTTCTCGGATTACTGCCGCCCATCCATTCGCCTTGCGGCTATGATGGAAATTCGAACGATCTTCGTGATGACTCATGACTCCATCGGTCTTGGCGAAGACGGGCCTACGCACCAGCCGATAGAGCATCTCAGCGCGCTTCGCGCTATTCCTCAGCTGGCCGTCTACCGGCCCGGCGATGCAATTGAGACCGCGGAATGCTGGGAATCCATTCTGGACGAACCACGGCAGGCCGCCCTCATCGCTCTTTCTCGCCAACCCATGCCATTGCTGAGGCACGAGCGGGGCAATGCCAATCTATCTGCCAAAGGTGGCTATGTGCTGCTGGATGCTGAAGGGGGCGAGCGGAAACTGACGATCTTTGCCTCAGGCTCCGAGTTGCAGCTTGCCGTAAAGGCACGCGATGTTCTCCAGAGCGAAGGGGTGCCGACGGCTGTCGTTTCCATGCCGTGCAGGCTGTTGTTCGAAAAGCAGGACGCGGCCTATCAGCGATCCGTAATCGGTGAAACCCGAGCCCGTGTTGCGGTTGAAGCCGCAGTGCAGGATTCCTGGGATCGCTATATCGGGCTCGATGGCAAGTTTGTCGGCATGCACCGTTTCGGCGCGTCCGGAAAGATCGAGGATGTCTACAAGAAGTTCGACATCACAACCGAAGCTGTCGTCACCGCTGCACGGGACGTGATCAAACAGTTTGGGCAGTAACCCAAATAGGCGTTTACCCGTTTCGAGCCGGGGGCAGATACTCCGGCTCGAGGTAACGGGTCAGCATCTTGACCGTTTCTTCGGTCACCGCTGCGCGCTCATCTTCTGGCAGCCTGCAAGCATAGACAATCAGAGCCTGAGCAGCCTCAACACCCACTGACGCGTGAAGGTCCCGGGCGTTGCGAAGCGTGGGCATGCGCAGTTCAAGTAAGTGCGAGATCAAATATTTCGTATGATCGAGCAAAGCCGTACTTTTATCTGTGTTGTTGCTACGAACGGCTCGCAGGACATGATGAAAGGCCGGATTGGCCTCATGAAACATCAATGTCGCGCGCACGATCCAGTCGATGGCATCGCGAAGGGGCCACTCGGCAATGCCCTCCTGCTCCTGCAGGCCTATCAAACCTTCGATTTCGGCGACATATTTCTCTGCCATCGCTTCCACCAGCGCCTGCTTGTTGGGGAAGAACTTGTAGAGCAGGCCTACTGATGTCTTTGCGCGTGCGGCGATGGCATTGGTGGTCGCGTTATCGACGCCAACCTCGACGAACACCTCAACCGCTGCATCCAGCAATTGCTGCACGCGGCGGCGGCCACGTTCCTGAACCGGCGCGCGCCGTGGCACAGACGAGGGCAGGTCGGCATCATCAATGGTTGGTCTAGAAGGCATCAGCGCGGTTTTCCTGAAAATCAGACTTTACGCGCATATCAAATCTCTGCGCTTGACGGCAGTCCCTATTATGAATAAAAAGAGAGTAATTACTCTCCTTATTTCATAGCAACTTTCACTGGCAGGTCTCCCATGAAAATACTGCGCGGTAAGACGGTCCTCATCACAGGCGGGGTATCGGGTATCGGCCTGTTGCTGGGGCGCAGATTTCTGGCTCAGGGCGCAGCGCATCTGGTGATCTGGGATGTCCAGCAGCAGGCCCTGCACGACATTGTTTCTGAGTTGACCGGGCAAGGCTTCCACGTTTCTGGCTACCTTGTGGATTTGGCCGATCCAGCACGGATAGCAGCCGCAGCAGAAGAGATGCGGGCTGCGGGCGTAGAGGTTGATATCGCCATCAACAATGCCGGCGTCATTATCGGAAAAACCTTTGTGGAACACAGCGCCAGAGACATTGCGCTGACGATGGATGTGAACGCAGCAGCGCCGCTTTATGTGGCAAGAGAATTCCTGTCCGGCATGATTGCCCGCCGCAGTGGCCACATCGTCAACATCGCCTCCGCAGGAGGTATGGTTTCCAATCCCAAAATGTCGGTCTACTGCGCTAGCAAGTGGGCCATTATCGGCTGGTCCGATTCCCTGCGCATTGAGATGGAGCAGGAAAAGACCGGTGTCGGTGTGACGACGGTGACGCCTTACTACATCAATACCGGCATGTTTGCCGGTGTCCGCTCACCCTTCATTCCTATTCTGGACGCGGAGTATGTTGCAGACCGCATCATTGCTGCGGTCAAATCCAATCGTATTTTTCTGCGTCTGCCATGGATCATCAACTTTTTGCCGCTGCTGCGCGGTCTTTTGCCGGTCCGCTGGTTCGACAGGATTGGTGGGCAATGGCTCGGAATATATCACACGATGGATGACTTCCGCGGCCGCAAGTAGGTTTGCAACGGGTCTCTGATGGTGGTTTTGCCCGCATGATTTTTCATCACATCTACATTACCCATGCGTCATATGCATGGCGGTCGTGAATCCTTGTCTGTTATCAAGCAGCTTAATAAGGCCTATATTTCAACCACCGAAACGACGTTGGAACCGAAGCCTGGTCGCTAACGTCAAGAGGCCTCAAGAAAGGGGATCATCATGAACGTAGCACGCTCTTTCAACAACTGGCGCAAATACCGTCAGACCGTAACCGAACTGGGCCGCATGAGCTCGCGCGAACTTCAGGACCTCGGCATCAACCACGCCGACATCCGCAGCGTAGCCCGCGCAGCAGTTGGCCGCTAAGCTTCGGCTTTGAATTTTGCTTTATGACGAAAACGCCCGCTGATGAAGCGGGCGTTTTCGTTTCAGCCCGATAGAAATCCTGCATAATTCTAGCCATGCGTTTGGTGCATGTCTGTACTGCAAGGAAATCTATTTAATAGGCGGTGAAAATTGCTATCTTAATCTCATCGAAGCGATGCACCTCCTCCCGCAAAGCTTCGAATTCAGGTAGCCCTATCCTCCTCCCAAGGGCGCCTGTCGGAACAGCGGCACTCCTCCTCCCAGTCGCTGTTCGGTTCTTTTTGGAAAGCCTGCCGCACCTCCTCCCGCGGCAGGCTTTTCTGCTTTAGAGCCACCCTCTCTACAATCCCAAATCCAGTTGCGGCGCTTGGACGCTTTCTTCCGTGTCGAGCGATGACAGCGTGACACCCAGCAGCCGAACCGGTAATTTGAATGGGAAGACGGAGGCAAGCAGCGTTTCGGCTATCTCAACAATCGTATCGAGGTCAGAAATACCCACTGACACCGTCTTGCTGCGCGTTGCCTGCGTGAAATCCGAATATTTGATTTTTACGGTCACCGTCTTCCCGGTGATGTCGTGCGCCTCGCAGTGCCGCCATACCTTTTGCGCCAGCGGTCGCAGTTCCGCTTGGGCAAGGCCCAAATCATCGACATCCTCCACAAATGTATCCTCGGCTCCAATGGATTTGCGAATGCGGTTGGGTTTGACCTGTCGTTCGTCGATCCCGCGCGCAATGCCGTAAAAATAGGGGCCGGATTTGCCGAAGTGCTGCTGGAGAAAGGCGAGGGGCTTGGATTTGAGATCGAGCCCGGTCTCGATGCCATGCCGCCTCATCCGCTCTGCCGTGGCCGGTCCTACCCCATGGAATTTCTTGACGGGAAGTGCTTCGACAAAACCGGGTCCGTTTTTCGGTGTGATCACCGCCTGGCCGTTTGGCTTGTTCAGGTCGCTCGCCATCTTCGCCAGAAATTTATTGTAGGAGATACCTGCGGACGCGTTGAGGCCGGTAACAGCCTTGATCTTTGCCCGAATTTCCAGCGCGATATCGGTCGCGATCTCCATGCCTTTCAGATTTTCTGTGACGTCGAGATAGGCTTCATCCAGCGAGAGCGGTTCGATCAAGGGCGTATATTCCGCAAAAATCTCCCGAATTTGTTGCGAAACCTGTCGGTACACCTCAAATCGAGGCGGCACGAAAATCAGATCGGGACATTTTCGCTTGGCGGTGACTGACGGCATGGCCGAATGCACGCCAAAGGTTCTCGCCTCATAACTGGCAGCAGCCACGACGCCCCGCGCCGCAGACCCACCCACGGCGAGTGGCTTGCCGCGAAGGTCGGGATTGTCTCGCTGCTCCACGGATGCGTAAAATGCGTCCATATCGACATGGATGATCTTGCGGACGGGCTGTGTGGGAATGGCGCTCATAAGACGATCGAAAGATGCTGAAACAAAAAGAGAACATACCAGCAAACTGTAAGATGTCCAACCTCTCCAAGATCGGTTTTAGGCACCGCCGCTACGGCGTGTTTCGCAAGCCATCCATGACGAGACGAACGATCCTGTGCGCCCGCTCCCGCCAATCGGGTCCATCTGGAATCGAGTAGATGCCGAACAGCGCGTTCAGAACATCCGCGGGCTGGATGTCTCCCTTGATGGCTCCGGCTTCGACCGCGTTGTCGAGGAGCTTTCCAAATGCGGATTGCAGAAGATTTGAGCCTTCAGCAAAAAGCGTGGAATTTGATGTGAACAGCAATTTCAGGCTGCTGGCCATGCCGCGCTTGGCTGCCATATAGCCAACGAACCGCAGCATCCATTCTTCAAGCGCAGCATCTGGCGCTTTTTCCGCCATCAGCTCGGTGGCAGCCGTGGCAATAAGTTCGAGTTCACGGCGATAAACGACTTCAACCAGATGTTCGCGGGTTGGGAAGTGCCGGTAAAGCGTGCCGATGCCCACGCCTGCGCGCCGGGCGATATCCTCGAGTGAAGCAGCCGCGCCTTGTTCCGCAAAAGCACTTGCTGCGACTTCGACCAGCTTTTCACGATTACGGCGCGCGTCCGCGCGCAACTGGGTCGGCGCAGGCGATTGCGACGGGCGCTCCTTCGGCACTTTAAATTCACTCCACACGAAAAGGCTTGACGAATGATCGCAAGTCACTAGATTAAACGGAGGCGCCTCCGGTTATGCGTGGCGCCGTTCAATCATTAGTTCAAATCGGGGGCAGATGTCATGCCGAAATCACACGAGGGGCCGGCTGAATAATCGCAATGTCGGAACCATCCGGCATTCTTGAGGTTTAGGCGTCAATCCAGCGCCGCAAGCAGGAGCCTGTAATGACCCAATCCATCGACATCAGCCTCCATAACGACCCCGGCGGACATTCGTTCCCTCTCTGTCGACCCAACTCTCGGCTGGCCTTGAAGACCATGCCGGAGGAAATACGTCTGCCGGTGAAGGCGTTTTCAACGGATAGTCCTGCCGAAATCCTCGACTTCGCACTTCAGGCGGCCAAGAGCGGTTGCCAGGTGGCGCTCTGTACGCTGATCGAAATTCGCGGCGGGTCATCTCGTCCACTTGGCGCGCATATGGCTGTCGCCAGTGACGGGCGCTATTGCGGCTATGTATCCGGCGGCTGCACCGAAGCAGCTGTTGCGGCAGAAGCATTGCAGGCAATCGAAACCGGTCACGACCGTTTCGTCATGCTGGGCGAGGGATCGCCCTTTTTCGATATCGTGCTTCCATGCGGGGGCGGCATTACTGTTGCCATCCACCTTCTTCGCGATTTCGAGCCGATTTCTTCCGTTCTGGAGGCCATGAAAAACCGAAAGCAAGCGCAGCTATCTTATGCTTCGGGTCGTGAAGCCCTGTCACTCGGTGCCACGTCGGCTCAGACGGGTTGGGACGGAGATACCTTCGTAACCAGCTATCGCCCGGCCGTCCGTGTCGTGTTGTTCGGCCGCACTCTGGAGGTTGAGATGGCATCGAAGGTTGCGAAGGCTGCCGGTTACGAGGTCGTGCTTTATGAACATGCTGCGGGCGACGCGTCTGTAATCGATGCGAATACCGCTGTCGCACTTCTTCAGCATGACCTCGAGTTGGAAATGCCTGTGCTGGAGGTGGCATTGAAGGCTCGGCCTTTCTACATCGGCGCGCTTGGCAGTTCCCGCACCCACGAAAAACGTGTGGAGCGACTGCGCGAGAGCGGCCATTCGGATGAGGTAATCGACCGGATCAAGGCGCCAATCGGGCTTTTCGGGCGCGCGCGTGACGCTCATTCGCTGGCGCTCTCGGTTGTCGCCGACATTGCCGCCAGTCGGCAGACCGCGCTGATGGCGGACTGAACAACGTAGACATCCCGCCGGGCCATGTCCGTGCGGCATCAAGGCAAGCAGACCGTCCTCCATTGAGGACCTGAACCCGTGGGCACCTCACCGTCCTGCGGACCATCATCATATCCATACGTTTCAGCCAAGGGAGATGTCCTATGCATTTTACCATCAATGGAGAAGCGATAGAGGTCGAGGCGGATATCCGCACGTCTCTGCTCGATCTCATGCGCAACACTCTGGGTTTTACCGGAACGAAAAAGGGTTGCGATCAGGGCGCATGCGGTGCCTGCACCGTGCTTGTCGATGGCGAGCGCATCAATTCCTGTCTCGCGCTTGCGGTTCAATATCAGGGCCGCAGCATCACAACGGTCGAAGGGCTTGCTGCCAATGGCAATCTCAATGCCTTGCAAAAAGCCTTCATCGAACATGACGGCTTTCAGTGCGGCTATTGCACGCCCGGGCAGCTCTGTTCCGCCATCGGGATGGCAGGCGAGATCGAACGCAACATTCCGAGCGCCGTCACCAGCGATCTTTCAGCAGGCAACATTCCGGTTAGCGACACTGAAATCCGCGAGCGTATGAGCGGCAATCTCTGTCGATGCGGCGCCTATAACGGCATTGTCGAAGCCATTTCCGAAACCCTGGCGCAGCAAACGGCGATGCCGACCGAAGAGAGGGCACGGGCATGAACATTTTCTCCTATCATCAGGCATCAGATGCATCTTCCGCCATCGCGCTCAAACAGGCAGGCCCTGCCGCGAAATATCTGGGTGGAGGCACCAATCTTGTCGATCTCATGCGCGAGACCGTTGAAAAGCCTGAAACGCTGGTCGATATCTCGCATCTGCCCGCCACCATTGAACAGCGCGCCGATGGCAGTCTGCTGATCGGTGCAGGAGTGAAGAATACAGCCCTTGCATCCCATGAAGCCGTGCGCGCTCATTTTCCGCTTCTGTCCCGCTCTATTCTCGCCGGGGCGAGCGCGCAAATTCGCAATGTCGCGACGGTCGGCGGCAACATCCTGCAGCGTACCCGCTGTCGGTATTTTTACGACAATGCCGCCCGCTGCAACAAGCGACAGCCGCATGCGGGCTGTGACGCCTTGGAAGGGTTCAACCGTTACCACGCAATTCTCGGCGCATCCGAAAGCTGCGTGGCGACCCATCCGTCTGACATGTGTGTGGCGCTCGTTGCACTAGATGCCGTCGTTCACCTTCAGGGACCGGCGGGCGCTCGCAGCATGCCACTGCGTGATCTTCATCATCTACCCGGTGACCGGCCCGATGTGGAAACCGAGTTGCAGCCGGATGAGCTGATTACGGCGGTCGAAATTCCGCCGCTCGCTTTTGCGCGGCGGTCTGCATACCGAAAGGTGCGAGACCGCGCGAGCTACGCTTTCGCTCTCATTTCCGTTGCTGCGGCTCTGGATGTGGACGAAGCCGGTATCGTGCAGGATGTCAGGTTGGCGCTTGGCGGCGTCGCACACAAACCGTGGCGAGCGCTGAAAGCCGAGGCAGCTTTGAGAGGTCAGAAAGCAGACGCGGACAGTTTCCGCGCCGCTGCCGAAGCGGAACTCGCGGATGCCGTTGGCCTGCGTGACAACGCGTTCAAAATCGAACTGGCGAAACGAACCATCGTTGCCGTTCTTGAAGAATTGAAGGGAGAAAACGCATGAGCGCCGAAACCCGAACACTGCCAGAAGCAGGCAAGCCGGGCCGCTGGCAGCCCGCCATTACGTCTGACCCGATGTTGCGCAAACACGGCACGCTTGGCCAGCCCGTATCCCGCATCGACGGCCCCATGAAGGTTCAGGGCAAGACGCGTTTTGCTGCAGAGTTTCCCTATGACAACATCAACTACGCGGCGCTCGCCTTCAGCACCATAGCGCGCGGTCGCATCACCGATCTGGATGTGAAGGCGGCAGAGGCTGCACCCGGGGTCATTCTCGTCATGACCTATAAGAACGCCCCTCGGATGAAGGCGCCGTCATTGATGATGTCGTCGCCGACTGCGGCAGGTTCCAGCGATCTCCCCGTGATGCAAAACGACGAAATCCACTGGAACGGCCAGCCTATTGCTCTGGTTCTGGCGCAAACGCAGGAACAGGCGGACTATGCCGCTTCGCTCATCAAGGCGGACTATGCATTGCTGCCAGCCGTAACGTCATTCGATGAGGCAAAGAAGACACCACGCCAATTGGACAACCTGCTAGGCCAGCCGCCTGTTGTGGAAATTGGCGATGCCGAGACAGCGCTCGCCAACGCCGAGGTCAAGGTCGATGTCATCTACCGGACGCCACGGCACAATCACAACGCCATCGAACTGCATGCGGCAACCGTTGCCTGGAACGGCGACGAATTGCGTGTGCATGATGCCAGCCAGTTGCTGGACCTGACCAAAGGCCAGCTTGCCGATATCTTCGATCTCGATCTGGACAAGGTCCACGTGACATCGCCCTATGTCGGTGGCGGTTTTGGCGGCAAATGTCTCTGGGACCACCAGATCCTCGCCTGCGCTGCATCGAAACTTGCCGGACGACCGGTGCGGATCATGCTGTCTCGCGAAGGCGTGTTTCGTATCATTGGCGGTCGCACGGTGACCGAGCAGCGGGTGGCGCTTGGTGCGAAATCCGATGGCACGCTGGATGCGCTGATCCACACGGGAACGGCGGCGATGACGCTGCACAATTCCTGCCCGGAACAGTTCACCTTTCCAGCAAAGCACCTCTATGCCGCCAGGACATTCCGCCTGGCGCAGGATGTCGCCGACATGGATATGCTGGTCAACACCTTCATGCGCGCCCCCGGCGAATCCGTCGGCACATTCGCCCTGGAATGCGCGCTGGATGAATTGGCCGACAAGCTGGCAATGGACCCCATCGAACTGCGTCGCCGTATCGAGCCGGAAAAGGACCCGACGAGCGGCAAGCCATTTTCGTCACGTTATCTCATCGAAGCCTATGAGAAAGGTGCCGAGAAGTTCGGTTGGGATCGCAGGAGCCAGACTCCACGCCAGAAGCGCGAAGGTGAATGGCTGATCGGCATGGGCTGCGCGACTGCAACATATCCCTACCATCGTTTTCCCGGTGGTGCGGCGAGGATCAAGCTGACGGCAGAGGGCCATGTCACGGTATCGACCGCCGTGCACGACATGGGCATGGGAACGGCCACGGCTCAGGCTCAACACATCGCTGCGCGGTTGGGCGTGCCGCTCGACCATGTGACCTTCGAATATGGCGATAGCAACCTGCCGCGTGGGGTGATCGCTGGTGGCTCGACACAGACAGCCTCCATTGGCGGTGCCGTCATCGCTGCGACGGAAGTCTTTGTGGAGGAACTAATCAAGCTTGCCGGCAATGACTCGCCACTGGCCGGTCTGTCGCTTTCCGAGGTCGAACCTCGGGACGGCGGTCTTAGCCATGTGGACGACAAAAGTCGCTACGAGAGCTATCAGTCCATATTGCGCAGGGCAGGGCGTGAAGAGCTGGTCTGCGAAGCAGAAGCCCCGCCACCGGCAGAAGCGGAGGCTTTTTCGATGCACTCCTATGGCGCACAGTTCTGCGAGGTGCGGGTCAGCGCCCTAACGGGCGAAACGCGGGTGTCGCGGTTCCTCGGCTCCTTCGATGCCGGGCAGATATTGAACGCCAAGATGGCCACCAGCCAGTTCAAAGGCGGCATCATTATGGGTATTGGCCTTGCGCTCACCGAAGAAACCAATTTCGATGAGAGAACAGGCCGCGTCGTCAACGCTTCGCTGGCGGATTATCATGTACCGGTGCAGATGGACGTCCCGCCCATCGACATCATCTACACCAACAAGCCAGACCCACAGGCGCCCATGGGCGCACGCGGCATCGGTGAGATTGGTATCACGGGTGTCGGAGCGGCGATTGCAAACGCGGTCTACAATGCAACGGGCGTGCGGATTCGTGATCTGCCGCTTACGCTGGATAAGGTGATGGCTGGTCTGTGACCATGCCATTTTGGGCAAGATTGAACTGAAGATTTACGCGGGGCGGTCATGCTCCGCGTATTTTTTGTCGAACTACCTTCATCAAGCAGCGAATACTCGCTCGCCACCAATCCACGTACTTCTCATAGAGTGGTGATCGGTCAGAACCACGAAATCGGCGTCGTAACCGGCTTTCAAACGGCCTTTATGATCCGACACACCGATGGCCTCTGCCGGGTAAAGGCTTGCCATGCGCACGGCTTCCTCAAAATCGAGCCCGAGCTGACGGTGGACGAAAAGCACCGATGACAGCATGTCGATGTCGGCTCCCGCCAGCGTGCCGTCCGCCAGCGTCAGACGTCCATCCTTGCGATAAATTTGCCGGTCGTTCAGCGTCAGGCCGGTCAAGTCGGTGCCGATGGTGGACATGGCGTCGGTGACGATGAAGACCCGGCCCGGTCCACGCTTTGCTCGCAGGGCAAGGCCCATCGAGGCGGGGTGGACGTGGAAACCATCGGCAATGATGCCAGTCGAGAGATTGCCGAGATCGAGCGCTGCGCCGACGAGGCCGGGCGAACGATTTTCCAGCGGGCTCATGGCATTGAAAAGGTGCGTCACGGTGCGTGCACCAGCTTCGGCATAGGCTTTTGCCGTCTCATAAGGCGCATTGGTGTGGCCAAGGCTGACGGTAAAGCCGGCTTTCGCCAGCGCTCTGACCTGCTCCTTAGTCGTGTTCTCGGGCGCGACCGTAATCATCAGCGCTTCGAAGCTATGGCCGATGGCCAGCAGGCGTTCGAGATCCACATCTTCCATAGGCCGGATCAGCCCCGGATGATGGGTGCCCTTGCGGGCAACGGAAAGATGCGGCCCTTCCAGATGCAGGCCGAGAAAGCCCGGAACCTTCGCTTCCTTTGCTTTCAACCCGGCTTCGATGGTCGCTGCTGTTATCTCGCGCGTGTCGGTAATCAGAGTGGGTAAAAGTGCGGTCGTTCCGAATTTTGCATGGGCTGCGCAAATCTGGCGGATACCATCGACAGACTGATCGTCGTTCAGCATCACGCCGCCGCCGCCATTGACCTGCAAATCGATAAAGCCCGGCACGATGATTGTGCCCCCGGCATCGACCTGCTCTATGCCGGATGGCAGTTCCCCCTGCGCCACCACGCCCGCCACCTTGCCGCTGTCGATTAGCAAGGCGCTGTTGTCGTGCCACTCCATGCCATCGAAAATCCGGGCATTGGTCAGTGCTTGAGCCATGATCAGCGGGTCTCCGTGACTTTCTTGAGGGCGGCTGGCGCGTCAGGATTAAAGCCGCGCGAACGCGACCATGCTTCCACGAAACCGTAAAAGGGCACGATGAGGGCAAGGGAATCTGTCAGCGGATGGCCAGTTTCGACGAAAGGCAAGCGGCGCGCATGGGCCGCACCGTCGGCAGTGATGAAGGCAAGCGCGCCTTTTTCTGCGAGACTGTCGGCTGTACTACGCACGGAGGAGAGTGCCGCGTCACGCGCTGCAAAGGTCACGACTGGGAAGCGCCGGTCTACAAGAGCCACCGGTCCATGCAGCACCTCGGCGCTGGAATAGGCCTCGGCATGCATTTCCGACGTTTCCTTGAATTTCAGGGCAGCCTCGCTGGCAATGGCCAAGGACGGGCCGCGACCGAGCATGTAGAGCGATTCTGCCTCACCTAATTCGGCTGCTAGTTCATGCCAATCCAGCTTTATTGCTTCGGCAAGCTTTTTCGGCAGGTGCTGGATTGAACGCTGCAAATCATCATCTGCGGTCCATTCGCCAAGGATTGCGAGGCCGGCCAGCACCGAGTTGAAGAAGGATTTGGTGGCCGCGACCGCAAGCTCCGGCCCGGCATTGATATCGACGGCATGAGCCGACGCATCGGATAGTGGCGAAGGCTGTGTGTTGGTCAGCGAAATCGTCAGCGCTCCGGAGGCCGCTGCCGATTGGGCAAGCGCCACGATGTCCGGGCTTTTGCCCGATTGCGAAATGGAGATGGCTGCCGCCTGATCGAGCTTCAACGATTTGCCGTAGATGGAGGCAAGCGATGGACCGATGGAGGCCACGGCGCGGCCTGCCTGTTGCTCGATAGCGTATTTGAGGAAATGCGCCGCATGATCGGAAGACCCGCGCGCGATGGTGATGAGAAAGGCGGGGTCACGCTCGCGCAGCGCTTTACCCGCTGCGTGTAGCGCATCCTGCGAGCGGCTCAACAGACGGCTAGCGGCATCGGGAATTTCATCGATTTCCTGGCGCATATGGGTTGGCATGGCATTCTCTCTTCCTGTGGTGCCGGCCTGCAAATCAGCCGCCCATCCGGGTCATTCTGTCAGTGTCATTTCAGCGACGAAGTCATAGGCGTCGCCGCGATAGAGCGAGCGGGTCAGTTCCACCACCCGGCCAGATTCCAGATAGGATATCCGCTCAATAGCGAGCCCCGCCGATCCCTCGGGAACGGCCAGCAGGCCCGCATCCTCACGGCTGACATTGCAGGCGGAGATGCGCTGCACGGCGCGAACCGGCTTGTGGCCAGTGCGGTGAAGCTCGGCATAAAGCGAGGTTCCGACCGCCTTCGGGTCCGGCAGAATATCGGAGGCGAGGCTGGCACGCTCGATAGCAAGCGGCAATTCATTGGCAATGCGCAGGCGCTCCAGCCGTGCGACCATCATATCCACCTTGAGACCCAGCATCATCATTTCATCGGATGAGGGATGAAACAGCCCACGCGCCAGCCATTCGGAACGGGTAACATAACCACGCCGTGCCATATCTTCGGTAAAGGATGTCAGTCGCGACAAGGGCTGCTGTAGACGCGAAACCGGCTTCATGACGAAGGTGCCCGACCCATGTTTGCGGGTCAAAAGGCCATCCTTGACCAGATCATCCACCGCCTTGCGCACGGTGACCCGGCTGACATTGGCAAATTCTGCCAGATCGCGTTCAGGAGGCAGGGCTTGTCCATGGCTCAGTTTACCGGAAAGGATAGCCTCTTCCAGCGATTGCCGCAGCTTCATGTAAAGCGGGCCGGATCCGTTGGATTGCAGATCGTCTGGCGAGAGAAACTGGGACAGGGTTTCCGTCATGCCGCCCCCTCTTCCGTGCGGGTAAAAGCGTTTTTCGCAAGTGCGATCGAGCCGGCCAGTGCATCTTCCAACGGTTGAACAAGGCGTTCGCGATGGCGTTGCGCCAGATAAGGTGGATAGAGAGCAGACAATCCGCCAAGAAGGCAGAGCCTGCCACCATCCGTGAGCTCAGAGACGCGGTCCAGAGAGAGATCAATGTCGCCTGCAGACTGACTCAGGATTAGCAGGGCGGCTTCATCGCCCGCAGCGGCAAACTCAAACACGCGGGGTGCATAGCGGCCATAATCACCGGGCTTTGCGGCTTGCGAAAAGGCTACCATCTTGCGTGGCTCATTGTTGAAATCGTCCAACAGCACACGGGTCATTTCAGTCTTTTGCGAAATTCCGTCATAGGCCAGCAAGCTTTCCTGTAAGGCCAACTGGCCAAGCCGCGCACCGCTTCCCAAATCACCCAAATGATAGCCCCATCCACCGATGTAGTGGATGTCGGCACCGGTGCGGGCGATATAGATCGTGCCGGTGCCCAGAATGGCCACCGCGCCATCGCCTTCACCGAGAGCGCCTTGCAAAGCGATCAGCCCATCGGATTCGATAATCGAATTGTGGAAGGGCAGGCGCGGCATGACATAGGCGACGGTGTTTTCGACGTGGTTGCCTGCAAGCCCGAGAAAGGCATAGGCATCTTTCACGAGGCCGGTATCGAGGCCCGCATCTGCAAAAGCCGCTGTCGCAGCTTCTGTAATGTTGAGAATAGCTGTATCGGGCGCGGTCATGATGTTGGACGCGCCGCTTTTGCCACGACCGAGAATTCTGCCGGTTGCGTCTGCGACTGCTGCCCGGCAACTCGTGCCGCCGCCGTCGACTCCCACGAGATATCGCTGCATGAAATTGTCTCCTGTTGCGAAGATACCAAAAAAATACCAATTTCCAAGTGGCAAAGCAAAAATTTCTGAGATTGCGATAATCTACAATGATAACAGAGTTTTGCACTCTTTCCGCATTCGGCTGAGTTCGATAAATAAACCATTTCTTAAAAGACGCTGGACAATTGGTATTTTTTTGGCATTAAATCCTGATGCAGGGAGTTTTTGGATGAGCGCAAGCGGAACGGAAGGTTTGCACGAAAAAGCGAAGGGCCTCGACACCATGGTGCCGGGGGATGTTCTGTCGCTTTTGAGTTCAGGCCAGCAGGAAGCCGCACGGACCGTGGATGCGGTGCGTGACGCAATCGCTGTGGCTTCCGCGCTCGCTGCCGACGCTATCGCGTCCGGTCACAAGCTTGTTTATGCCGGTGCGGGAAGCTCTGGCTTGATGGCGATGGCGGATGGGTTGGAATTGCCCGGCACATACGGCATCGGACGCGACCAGATCGCCATCCTGTTTGCAGGCGGCGCCAGCAATTTGTCCGATATGCCGGGTGCGCCGGAAGATGATGTCGATCAGGCGCGACTGGATGCCGAAGGAGCAATTGGAGCAGGAGATTGCGTCGTGGCGATTTCCGCCAGTGGCTCGACCCCTTATGCGCTGGCCGTCGCAGAGGTCGCTCGGAAGAAGGGCGCGCGGGTGGTGGCGATTGCCAATAACCCTGATGCCAGACTTTTCGATGATTGCGATGTTGCGATATTGCTGCGAACCCCGCCGGAATTCGTATCCGGCTCCACCCGCATGGGTGCAGGCACGGCGCAGAAAATCGCGCTCAATATGTTTTCGACGCTGATGGCGATCCGTCTTGGCCATGTGCATGACGGCTATATGGTCAATCTGAGAGCAGACAATAAAAAGCTTATCGAGCGCGCCGCACGCATCGTATCGGGCGTAACGGGTGTGGATATGAACGAGGCCGGACGTTTGGTGGAAAAGGCGTCCGGCTCAGTCAAGATCGCGATTCTGCTGGCGGCAGGCGCGAAAGACAAGAATTCAGCCGAAACCATGCTTGAGACAAGCGGACAGAATGTTCGGCGCGCGCTTCAGCTGATCGGTGAATGAGACTGCAACAACCATAGTTGATGAACGCCGTGGCGGCGTTACACCAAGAGGGAGAACAACATGACCCGTAATCTCACCAAGGCCCTTGCTCTGGGCGTAAGCCTGTTTGCCTATGCTGGCATGGCATCTGCGGCAGACGTGACGCTGACCATCGAAAGCTGGCGCAACGACGATCTGGCCATCTGGAAAGACAAGCTCATCCCGGCTTTCGAAGCCAAGAACCCGGGCATCAAGCTCCAGTTCCAGCCCATGGCGCCGACCGAATACAATGCCGCGCTGAATGCCAAGCTGGAATCCGGCTCCGCTGGTGACCTCATCACCTGCCGTCCGTTCGATGCCTCGCTTGAGCTTTTCAAGAAAGGCTATCTGAGCGATCTGTCCAAGAATCCCGGTATGGAGAATTTCTCCGACGTCGCGAAAACCGCATGGTCGACAGACGATGGCGCTCAGACCTTCTGCGTGCCCATGGCATCGGTTATCCATGGCTTCATCTACAACAAGGAAGCCTTCGATACGCTGAAAATCGAGGTCCCGAAGACCGAGGCTGAATTCTTTGCAGCGCTCGACAAGATCAAAGCTGACGGCACCTATGTTCCGATGGCAATGGGCACCAAGGATTTGTGGGAAGCCGCAACCATGGGCTACCAGAACATCGGGCCAAATTACTGGAAGGGCGAAGAAGGCCGTCTGGCGCTGATCAAGGGCGAGCAGAAGCTGACCGATGCCGATTGGGTCAAGCCTTATGAAGTGCTTGCCAAGTGGAAGGATTATCTCGGCGACGGCTTCGAAGCCCAAACCTATCCTGATAGCCAGAACATGTTCACGCTTGGCCGCGCTGCCATCTATCCCGCTGGTTCCTGGGAAATCTCCGGCTTCAACACGCAGGCCCAGTTCAAGATGGGTGCTTTCCCGCCGCCGGTCGAAAAGGCAGGCGATACCTGCTACATTTCTGACCATACCGACATCGGCATGGGTGCCAATGCCAAGTCGAAGCACCCGGCAGAAGCTGCTAAGTTCCTGGAATGGGTTGCCTCTGCGGAGTTCGCCGATCTCTATGCCAACGCGCTCCCAGGCTTCTTCAGCCTGAACAAAACCGCAGTAAAGATGGCCGACCCGCTTGCCCAGGAATTCGTGTCCTGGCGCGAAAAGTGCAAGCCGACGATCCGCTCCACCTATCAGATCCTGTCACGTGGCACGCCTAACCTCGAAAACGAGACCTGGGTTGAATCCGCCAACGTGATCAACGGTACGGACACACCGACCGTTGCTGCTGAGAAGCTGCAGAAGGGTCTCGACAGCTGGTACAAGCCTGCGAAGTAAGGCTAGGGTTCGTGCATGGCGATCAAAAGTCGCCATGCACATTCAGCCTATCGACCATATCCAGCCTGAGCATCTTGCCGTTACTGGCAGGCTGTCTCAGGCGAGGATTGCTGGCAGCATCCATGCGCATGGCGCGATGATTGATTTTCCTTTTAGACAGTTCGGACCGATCCCATGAGCGCCGATATCACTTCCAACGATCAAAGATCGATCCGGCGGCCGTTTCGCTGGCATATTCTCATATTCATGCTGCCGGCATTTCTGGTCTACACGGCTGTCATGATCATTCCGCTTGGCAGCACCTTATGGCTCTCCTTCTTCCGGGAAGTGGACGGTCAGAGAATTTTCGTCGGCATGGAGAATTTCAAAGCGCTGTTCTTCGAAGATCGCTGGTCCGTCAGCTTCTGGAATGCGCTGGTCAACAACATCTACTTTTTCATCATCCACATGCTGGTGCAGAACCCCATCGGTGTTGCTCTCGCGGCCCTGCTCTCGTTACCAAAGCTGCGCTTTTCGGCCTTTTACCGCACCGCCATCTTTCTTCCGACGCTGCTCTCCTTCGTGATCGTCGGCTTCATCTGGAAGCTGATCCTTTCGCCGCTCTGGGGTATCGCGCCGACGCTTCTGGATTTCGTTCATCTGAAATTCCTGTTTGCCCCATGGCTCGGCAGGCCGAATTCCGCCCTCATCGCCGTATCGCTGATTTCGGTCTGGCAATATGTCGGCATTCCCATGATGCTGATCTATGCGGCGCTTTTGAACATTCCCGATGAGGTGATCGAGGCTGCCGAGATGGATGGGATTACGGGTTGGAGCCAGTTCTGGAAGATCAAGCTGCCGCTCATTCTTCCCGCCATCGGCATTATCTCCATTTTGACATTCGTCGGAAATTTCAACGCCTTCGACCTGATTTACACTGTGCAAGGCGCGCTTGCCGGGCCGGATGGGTCGACTGACATTCTGGGAACACTGCTCTATCGAACCTTCTTCGGCTTCCAGCTTCAGCTTGGAGACCGCTCTATGGGCGCGACGATTGCGACAGTGATGTTCCTCATCATTCTCGCCGGGGTCAGCTTCTATCTCTTTGCCATTCAGCGCAGCATGCGCCGTTATCAGTTCTGAGAGGGGAAGCAGACATGTCGAAAGCCCGGTCCTCCATCGCCCGCACAGTCGCCGCCCACGCGATCCTGCTCACCTATACCGCCATCGCGCTTTTCCCGGTGGTGCTGACGATCATCAATTCGTTCAAGTCGCGAAACGCCATCTTCCGCAATCCCATGCAGGTGCCGCTGCCATCGACCTTTGATCTGGTGGGTTACACCACCGTACTGGGGCAGAGCGATTTCGTGCATTATCTGCAAAATTCGCTGATCGTTACCGTCGTGTCGATTGCACTTGTTCTGCTCTTCGGGGCCATGGCGGCCTTTGCGCTGTCTGAATATCGCTTCAAGGGCAACACCTGGCTTGGGCTCTATATGGCGCTGGGTATCATGATCCCCATTCGCCTTGGCACCATCGGTATCTTGCAGGGCATGGTGGCAACGGGGCTGGTCAACACGCGC
The DNA here is from genome assembly GCA_900473205.1 of Hyphomicrobiales bacterium. Classification (GTDB taxonomy): domain Bacteria; phylum Pseudomonadota; class Alphaproteobacteria; order Rhizobiales; family Rhizobiaceae; genus Agrobacterium. The sequence continues at coordinate 222,949 of UCLB01000007.1, read as the reverse complement.
ACTGCCCTTATTCTGGTCTATACGGCGCAGGGCCTGCCGCTTGCAATCTTCATCCTGTCGGAATTCATGCGGACGGTTTCCGATGATCTGAAGAATGCCGGGCGAATCGATGGGTTGTCGGAATACAAGATTTTCTTCCGCCTCGTTTTGCCACTCATCCGCCCATCCATGGCAACGGTGGCCGTCTTCACCATGATCCCGATCTGGAACGATCTGTGGTTCCCGCTGATCCTCGCGCCCAGCGAAGCGACCAAGACAATCACGCTCGGGGCGCAAATCTTCATTGGCCAGTTCGTAACGAACTGGAATGCGGTTCTGGCAGCGCTTTCGCTGGCGATTGCTCCGGTTCTCGTCCTTTACACCATCTTCTCGCGGCAATTGATCCGCGGCATCACGGCAGGAGCGGTGAAATGAGCGAACAACCCCTCAAGGTTCTGGTGGCCGGTCTCGGCAATATGGGCATGAGCCATGCGCTGGCCTATGCCGCCAATCCGGGCTTCGAAATCGTCGGTCTCGTCAATCGCTCCACACCCGCTTTGCCTGCGCAGCTTTCGGGCCACACAATTCTGCCGTCCTTCGAGGATGCGCTGGCGGAGTTGAAGCCGGACCTTTGCTCGATCAATACCTATTCCGATAGTCACGCCGCTTTTGCCATCAAGGCGATGGAGGCGGGGTGCCATGTCTTTGTTGAAAAGCCGCTGGCAACCACGGTGGCCGATGCAGAACGTGTCGTTGCCTGCGCTCGCGCCAATGGCCGAAAACTGGTGGTCGGTTATATTCTTCGCCACCATCCGTCCTGGATGAAACTGATCTCGCTCGCTCGTGAGCTTGGTGGCCCTTACGTCTTCCGCATGAACCTCAACCAGCAGTCATCGGGTAAGACATGGGCCACGCACAAGGCTCTGATGCAGACCACACCGCCGATTGTCGATTGCGGGGTGCATTATGTCGATGTCATGTGCCAGATCACGGATGCCAAGCCGGTGTCGGTTCGGGGCATGGGCCTGCGTCTATCCGACGAAATCGCGCCTGACATGTATAATTACGGCCACCTTCAGGTCACCTTCGATGACGGCTCCATCGGCTGGTACGAGGCGGGATGGGGCCCGATGATTTCGGAAACGGCATTCTTCGTCAAAGACGTGATGTCGCCGAAAGGCTCGGTCTCCATCGTGATGGACCCGAATGCCAAATCCGACGATATCGATACGCATACGAAGACCTCAACCATCCGCCTTCACAAGGCGCAGACGGGACCGGATGGCCAGTTCACCCAGCCGGATCAGTTTCTGCAGATGGAGGGCGAACTGGGGCATCAGGAGCTGTGCGACCGAGAACAGGCCTATGTTCTCAAAGCCATCCGCGAGGATATCGATCTCAACCGGCACATGACCGATGCCGTCCAATCGCTGCGCATCTGCCTTGCGGCGGATGAAAGCGCGCGAACCGGCCGCATGGTCGATCTTTGAATCTGGAGAAAATCCTTGGGTAATCTGACACTCAAATCCGTCGCAAAATCCTTTGGCACTGTCGACGTGCTGAAAGGCATCGATCTGGAGGTCAAGGACGGCGAGTTCGTGATCTTCGTCGGCCCATCGGGCTGCGGCAAATCCACTTTGCTGCGAACCATCGCGGGGCTTGAGGATATCAGCTCCGGCGAAATCGTCATCGATGGTCGGGAAGTGTCTGCTGTGCCCCCCGCCAAGCGCGGCATTGCCATGGTTTTCCAGTCCTACGCGCTTTATCCGCATCTGACGGTGAAAGATAATATGGGTCTCGGTCTCAAGCAGGCCGGAACGCCGAAGGATGAAATAGAGGCGCGGGTTGCCAATGCGTCCTCCCTGCTGTCGCTCGGACCTTATCTGGAACGGCGTCCGGCAGAACTGTCCGGCGGCCAGCGCCAGCGCGTTGCGATTGGCCGCGCGATCGTGCGCGAACCGACGCTTTTCCTGTTTGACGAACCGCTTTCCAATCTCGATGCAGCACTACGCGTTCAAACGCGCCTAGAGATTGCCCGTCTTCACCGTCGCCTGAAGGCGACGATGATTTATGTGACCCATGACCAGGTCGAGGCGATGACGCTGGCCGACAAGATCGTCGTTCTCAACGCCGGTCGCATCGAGCAGGTCGGTTCGCCCATGGAACTCTATAACCGCCCGGCCAATCTATTCGTCGCAGGTTTTATCGGCTCGCCACAGATGAATTTCATCGATGCCGAACGGATGGACGAAAGCGGCTACAAGACGCTGGGTATTCGTCCTGAACACATCGTGCTGTCGCGCGATAGCGGGACATGGTCAGGCAAAGTCGTGCATGTTGAGCATCTGGGCGCAGACACAATCGTCTATCTGGAAAGCGATGCCATCGGCCTTCTGACAGTTCGGATGTTCGGTGAACATGCCTATGCGCCTGACGATGTGGTTTATGCCTCGCCCAGTGGCGATGCCACGCATCGGTTTGACGATGGCGGCAACGTCATTCGATGATCCTTCGTTTTGCCTTCCTAAAATCGCTGCGTCAGGTCTCCCATGGCTGATATTTTGCTGGAAGTCTGTGTCGATGACATTGCTGGTCTCAAAGCCGCAATCAAAGGCGGTGCGGACCGGATCGAGCTTTGCAGCGCGCTATCCGTGGGTGGGCTGACGCCATCGGTGGGGTTGATGAGCCTTGCCGGACGTTCACCAGTGCCCTGTTATGCGATGATCCGACCGCGTGTTGGTGACTTCGTCTATTCCGCCGACGAACTTGCTGTGATGGAAGATGACATACGGTTTTCTGCATCCTGCGGCATAGCAGGTGTTGTCTTCGGCGCCAATCTGCCCGATGGCCGACTGGATCAGAACGCTTTGATGCAATTGTCAGAGGTGATTGGCTCCATGCCGCGCACCTTGCACCGCGCGTTCGATCTGGTGCCGGATATGGAAGAGGCAATCGAGATCGCCATAGCCTGTGGTTTCGAGAGAATATTGTCCTCGGGTCGTGCGGTGTCGGCATCAGATGGAATTGATGACCTCAAGACGGCGGTAAAGACTGCTGCCGGGCGGATTTCGATCATGCCGGGCTCAGGCGTGAATCTCGAGACGATCGATAGGTTGCTTGCTAAGCTCGATGTTTCCGAAGTGCATTCCTCCTGCTCATCAAGCGTTGTCTCAAATAACCCTGCGGTCGTCGATTTTGGCTTCTCTGGCTCCACACTCAAACAGACCGATGCGACCATCGTCCGCGCCATGAAAGACCGGATTGCATCGCGGACCCAGTAGAGCGCCCACATCCCGCACTTTAGCGTCAATGCATAAAATTCGCGCACGATCAAAAATTAAGCTTGACGCTTCTCCTTTTTACGGATTGATTTGAACCAATAAATAATTGGTACGAACCAATGACCGACAACTCCAAAATCCTCGGACCGGAAAACGCCAATTACGCACTCGAGCGATTGCGTGAGCTGATTGCCGTCAGCGCCTTCGGTCGAGACGGGAAATTGCCGACCGAGCGGACGCTATCCGAGCGTCTCGGCGTGGGCAGGCGCGAGATTCGTCGGGCGCTGGAAGTGCTGGAGGCGGAAGGTCTGATTTGGCGCAAGCAGGGTGCGGGCACATTTCTCGGTCAAAAGCCGGACAGTTGGGGCGACCATGCGGCGAGCCTCGTTGACGGAACCAATTTCATGGAGATCATGGAGGTTCGCCTTCGTCTCGAGCCACAGCTGGCGCAGCTCGCAGCCATGCGCGCTAAGCCTTCCGACATCGCCCGTATGCGCGAGACCTGCGCCAAGATTTACGAACGCACGGATGCCGACTGGCGTGAATTGTGGGATGGCTCGCTGCACAGGTTGATCGCGCAAAGCGCCGGAAACCAGCTGTTTCTCTCACTGTTCGACGTGGTCAACCGCGTTCGCCAGGACCCGTCCTGGCAGGCGGTGCGAGAACGCGCCCGCCGCATTGACCGGACCTTGAAGGAATCGCGCGACCAGCACGACGAGATTATCGATGCGATTGCTGAACGGGATCCGTCCAAAGCGGGTGAGGCGATGCGCAACCATCTGCTGACGCTTCAGGAACGCCTTATCCGCCAGACCTCCATGGATCACCTTGACCACTCATCCAAGGGAGATGGCTGACTGACTGATGCGGGGAAGCCCTCCGTAACGGCAAGAACCGGAAAACCGGCTGCCAAACAAACCGACCAGAGGAACAAAGACATGAAAAGACAGATAAAATTTTCCGGTTACGTGCTGGCAGCAGCACTCCTTTCATCCACACTTCACGCGGCAGACATTCGTATTGGTTTGCAAGATGACGCCGATGTGCTCGATCCTGCCCAGTCCCGCACCTTCGTCGGGCGTCTCGTTTACACCAGCATGTGCGACAAGCTTGTCGATCTCGACAACAATCTGGCGGTCGTTCCGCAGCTGGCAACGAAATGGGCCTGGGGTGATAATGGCAGCACGCTGACCATGGATTTGCGTGAAGGCGTTGTCTTCCACGATGGAACGCCCTTCAATGCTGAAGCCGCCGTCTATACCATCGAACGCAACATGACGATGCCGGAATCGCGGCGCAAGAGCGAGCTTGCCTCGGTCGCGAAAGTCGAAGCGACGGCTCCGTATCAGATCAAGTTTACCCTCAAAATCCCCGATGCGAGCCTTCTGGCGCAGCTTTCCGACCGCGCGGGCATGATGATTTCGCCGAAGGCCGGAAAAGAGCTTGGCGCCAATTTCGGCTCTAAGCCGGTTTGCGCCGGGCCATTCAAATTTGTCGAACGCATTCAGCAGGACCGCATCGTTCTGGAGAAGTTTGAGGATTACTGGAACAAGGACAATATTTTCCTCGACAAGGTCACATTCCTCCCGATCCCGGATACGACCGTGCGTCTCGCCAATCTGCGCGCCGGTGACCTCGATATGGCAGAGCGCATTTCCGCATCCGACGCCGCATCGGTCAAGGACGATCCGAAGCTGACCTATGGCGAGGTTGTCGGTCCCGGTTACATGGCCATGTATGCCAATATTGGAAATGGCGCGCGTGCCGACAATCCGTTCGGTAAGGACAAGCGCCTGCGTCAGGCATTTTCGCTGGCCATTGACCGCGAGGCTATCAATCAGGTCGTGTTTGAGGGAACTGCGGTGGCTGGAAATCAGCCTTGGCCTTCGACCAGCCCGTGGTTCAACAAGGATATCCCGGTGCCAGCCCGCGATGTTGAGAAGGCAAAGGCGCTGATGAAGGAGGCTGGCTATGACCGCTTCGAAATCGAGTTGCAGCACGCCAACAACACCACGCAGACCCAGATGATGCAGGTCATTCAGGCCATGGTGGCAGAAGCAGGCTTCGACGTAAAGCTGAAGGCAACGGAGTTCGCGACGCTGCTGTCGGAGCAGACGGCAGGCAATTACGTGCTTTCGCGCTCAGACTGGTCGGGCCGGTCCGACCCGGATGGCAATATCCACCAGTTCGTGACCTGCAAGGGCGGCGTCAACGACACGAAATATTGCAATCCGGACGTGGACAAGCTGCTGAACGAGGCTCGTGCCTCGACAGACAATGCGGTGCGTAAAGAGAAGTATGACGCGGCGACCAAGATTCTCGATGAGGATCTTCCGCTGATCTATCTGGGTCACCAGGCCTATCTCTATGCAACGTCGAAAGCCGTCACCGGTTTCCAGCCTTCCTCTGATGGCATGATCCGTCTGACCGGCGTGAAAAAGGGTTCGTAAGACGACGATTGTTTTCCCGATACGTGGTGCTTGCCGCGTATCGGGAAATCCCGACACGGCCTGCGCGCCACAAGGATCATCCCATGCATATATACATCGGCAAGCGGCTTCTGGTGGCCATTCCGACGCTGCTCATCATCTCCATTTTCGTGTTTTCCCTGCAAAAGCTGTTGCCTGGTGACCCTATTCTCGCCATGGCGGGTGAGGAGCGCGACCCTGTTGTTATCGAGCTTTTACGGGAGAGATACCGGATGAATGATCCTTTCATCTACCAGTATTTCTATTGGCTCGGCTCCGTGTTGCAGGGTGATTTCGGAATTTCGCTCAGGACCAATCAGCCGGTTCTTGAACTGATCGGACAGAAGCTTCCCGTTACGATCCAGCTTGCGCTCATGTCGATGTTTTTTGCGCTCATTATCGGCGTACCGATTGGTATTCTGGCCGCAGTCAAGCAGAACACATGGATCGACTATGTCTCCAACATCGTCGCGCTGTCAGGGCTTTCGATCCCGAACTTCTGGCTGGGCATTATGCTTATTCTACTGGTGTCGGTGCAGCTGGGATGGCTGCCAGCATCGGGCTACGAATCGATTTTCGTTGATCCCGTACGGTCGATCCAGACCATGATCATGCCGTCCTTCGTTCTTGGAAACGCCTTGGCGGCAACCTTGATGAGGCACACACGCTCGGCCATGCTCTCCGTCATGAAGTCGGATTACATCCGCACGGCGCGCGCAAAGGGTCTTTCCAACTGGCAGGTCATTTTCAGCCATTCTTTCCGCAATGCGCTTTTGCCCATCATCACTCTTGCAGCATTGTTGTTTGGCGAACTGCTGGCCGGTGCCGTGTTGACCGAACAAATCTTCACCATTCCGGGCTTTGGCAAACTCATTGTCGATGCCGTCTTCACGCGTGATTACGCCGTCGTTCAGGGCGTCGTTCTGTGCAGCGCTGTCGGCTTCATTCTCATGAACCTGCTGGCCGATGTCGTCACCGTGTTGCTCAACCCCCGTATGAGGACTGCGATATGAGCGCCGCCATAGAGACAGGTCCAGTCGCTCAGAAGTCCGAGAGCCGCGCCTGGAAAAAAATGAAGCGCAACAAAAGCGCCATTGCCGGGCTGATCATCATAACATTCTTCGCGCTGCTGGCAGTCGTCGCACCGCTTTTGCCGCTGGCTGATCCCTATGCAACGAGCTGGAGTGCAATCCGCAAGGCACCATCGCTTGCGCACTGGATGGGTACGGATGATATCGGGCGAGACATTCTCTCGCGCATGATCTGGGGCGCGCAGGCTTCGCTCATGGCGGGTGTGATTTCCGTTGCCATCGCGGTTGCGGCGGGTGTGCCGCTTGGGCTCGTATCGGGCTATTTCGGCGGATGGATCGATCAGGTCATTTCGCGCATCACGGAAGCCTTTCTGGCAATGCCCTTCCTCATCATGGCGATTGCGCTAGCCGCATTTCTGGGGCCAAGCCTCAGCAACGCGATGATTGCGATTGGTCTTTCCGCCATGCCGATCTTCATCAGGCTGACGCGCGCTCAGGTTTTGGCGGTGAAAACCGAAGATTACATCGAGGGCGCGCGTTCGATTGGCCTTGGCCATCACGACATCATGCTGCGTTACATTCTGCCCAACATCGTGCCGCCGATCATCGTGCAGGCAACGTTGACGGTTGCCACTGCCATTATCGCAGAAGCCAGCCTTTCGTTTCTGGGGCTTGGCCAGCAGGCACCGGCGGCGAGCTGGGGGTCGATGTTGAACGTGGCCAAGAACTACCTTTCACAAGCACCATGGATGGCCATGTGGCCGGGCGCTGCAATCTTCCTCGTGGTTATCGGCTTCAACCTTCTGGGTGATGGCCTGCGCGATGCGCTTGACCCACGCGAACACTGAAATTTATGGACCGAAGGACATAGACATGACTGCATTCACAACCCGCCCCGAAATCCTCGGTACGTTCGGCGTCGTCACCTCCACGCACTGGATCGCCTCTTCCGTTGGCATGAGCATGCTCGAAAAAGGCGGCAATGCTTTTGACGCTGCTGTCGCCACCGGCTTTGTTCTGCAAGTGCTGGAACCGCATCTGAACGGTCCCGGCGGCGATATGCCCGCGGTGATCTACTCCAAGAAAAAGGACAAGGTGGAGGTTATCTGCGCGCAGGGCCCTGCACCTGCCGGCGCGACCATCGAGCATTATAAAAGCGAAGGCATCGACATCATTCCAGGCGACGGTCTGCTGTCGACCGTCATTCCCGGCGCCTTCGATGGCTGGATGCTGATGCTGCGCGATTACGGCACCATGACCGTGCGGGAGGTGCTGGAGCCAGCTATCCACTATCTGGAAAACGGCCACCCCATGTTGCCGCGTGTCTCGGCCTCTATCGCTGGCTTGGCAGACTTCTTCGAAAAGGAATGGCCGACGTCTTATGAAACATGGGTGCCGGGCGGCGCGGTGCCGCAGCCACTTTCCAACTTCAAGAACCCGGTTCTCGCCGAGACCTGGAAGCGAATCGTGAAAGAGGCGGAGGCGACGAGTGACCGCGAAGCCGGGATCGAGGCGGCTCGCGATGCTTTCTATCGCGGCTTCGTCGCCGAAAAGATTGCCGACTATCTGAAAGACGCCGAAGTCATGGATGCGAGCGGCGCGCGCCATAAGGGCGTGCTGACCGCCAATGACATAGCCGATTGGCACGCGACGATAGAAGCACCGACGACCTATGATTATCATGGCTGGACAATTGCCAAGACCGGACCATGGGGGCAGGGGCCTGTCCTGCTGCAATCTCTGGCGCTTCTCAAGGGCATCGATATCGCAAAAATGGACCCTGCCGGTCCGGACTTTGTGCATACGGTGGTGGAAGCCATGAAGCTCGCCTATGCCGACCGCGAGGTCTATTACGGCGATCCGGAATTCGCGCTGGTTCCGGTCGAAACCTTGCTGTCCGATGGCTATAATGACGAACGTCGTAAACTGATCACGCAGCAGGCTTCGATGGAATTGAGACCCGGCCTCATTCCCGGTTTCGATAATCAGCGCAAGCTCACGCTTTCCATGCTCAACTCCATGCAAGGCACCGGCGCGGTTTATGAGCCGACGATGTCGCATCTCACCGAAAAGCGGGGCGATACCGTCCATATCGACGTCATCGACCGCGAAGGAAACATGGTGTCGGTCACGCCGTCCGGTGGCTGGCTGCAAAGCTCACCCATCGTGCCGGGCCTTGGTTTCTGCCTCAATTCGCGCGCGCAAATGTTCTGGCTCCAGCCGGGGTTGCCGACCTCACTTGCGCCGGGCAAGCGCCCGCGCACGACATTGACGCCCTCTCTTGCCCTGTTCGAGGGTCGCCCGACGCTTGCCTTCGGCACGCCTGGTGGAGATCAGCAGGATCAGTGGCAGCTTTCCTTCTTCCTGCGTTACGCGCATTTCGGCCTCAACCTTCAGGAAGCCATCGACCTGCCGCTGTTCCACACATCTCATTTCCCCGGCTCCTTCTATCCACGGACAAGACAGCCCGGCAATGTCATGATCGAGACGAGTATCGGGCAGGGTGTTCTGGATGAACTGAAGCAGCGTGGGCACGATATTACGCCTGCCGATCCATGGACCGTTGGCCGTTTGACGGCGGCTCGACGTGACGCGGACGGGCTGTTGCGCGCCGCCGCCACACCGCGCCTGATGCAAGCCTATGCAGTGGGGCGATGAGCATGGCCGCAAACAGTGAGCGCAATGAAGAGCCAGTTCTTCGCGTCCGGAATCTGACCACATCTTTTCGGATCGATGATGAATGGAAAAGCGTCGTTCGGGATTTGTCATTTGAGGTAAAGGCAGGCGAAACGGTCGCCATTGTCGGCGAGAGTGGGTCTGGAAAAAGCGTCACCTCCCTGTCCCTCATGCGCCTGTTGGACCCTAAGAACAGTCGCATTGAAGGCAGTGTCGAGTTGAACGGCAAGGACATCCTGTCGCTTTCCGAACAGGACATGCGTCATGTGCGTGGCAACGACGTCGCGATGATCTTTCAGGAGCCGATGACGTCGCTCAACCCGGTTTTTACGATTGGGTGGCAGATTTCCGAGGTTCTTGTTCGTCACAAGGGGCTGGACAAAGCGCAGGCGAGAGCCGAGACGATCCGTCTTCTTGAGAAGGTTCGTATTCCCAATGCGTCCGGCCGCTTTGACGAATACCCCCACCAGTTTTCCGGTGGAATGCGCCAGCGTGTGATGATCGCCATGGCACTTGCATCGCGTCCCAAGCTGTTGATTGCGGATGAACCGACCACGGCGCTCGACGTGACAATCCAGGGCCAGATCCTCGATCTCATCAAGACGCTTCAGGAAGAAGAGGGCATGGCCGTTCTCTTCATTACCCATGATATGGCCGTGGTCGCGGAGATTGCTGACCGAACAATCGTGATGTTTCGGGGTGATCAAGTGGAAACCGGAGAAACTTCCGATATCTTCCATCGCGGATCGCACCCCTATACCCGCGCATTGCTGGCGGCGGTGCCGAAACTCGGCTCGATGGAAGGGCATGAGCGACCGCTGCGGTTTCCGAAAGTCGATATGACGACGGGTGCTGTGGGCGACAGCCCTGAGCTTGGCGATACGGTCATGGGTGGCATGACGCCGGTTCTGTCGGTCAAAAATCTCGTCACACGCTTTGCCATTCGGTCGGGAATGTTCGGGCGCGTGACGGGTGCCGTGCATGCTGTGGAGAATATCAGCTTCGATCTGTTTCAGGGCGAAACGCTCTCGCTCGTTGGTGAATCCGGATGCGGTAAATCCACGACAGGTCGGTCGATCACGCGTTTGGTCGAACCGCTGTCGGGCGAAGTCTCGCTTGATGGCTACGATGTCCTGCGGCTGGACCCACAGGGGCTTCGCGCGATGCGGCGCAGCGTACAAATGATCTTTCAGGACCCGTTCTCCAGCCTCAATCCCCGCATGACGGTTGGCGCTGCCGTGGCGGAGCCGATGATCAAGCATCGCACGGCAACATCGTCGCAGGCGCGCAAGAACGCCGCTGATCTTCTGGAGAGGGTTGGGCTCTCACCTGCGATGATGGATCGCTATCCGCACGAGTTTTCAGGCGGCCAGCGGCAACGCGTCGCTATTGCCAGAGCGCTAGCGCTCAACCCCAAGGTCATTGTGGCGGATGAAAGCGTTTCCGCCTTGGACGTTTCGATCAAGGCGCAGGTCTGCAATCTGCTGATGGACCTTCAGGAACAGTTCAAGATCGCTTTCCTCTTCATCAGCCACGACATGGCGGTGGTAGAGCGCGTCAGCCACCGCGTGGCCGTCATGTATCTGGGCGAGATCGTCGAGATCGGCCCCCGCGCGGATATCTTCGCCAACCCGCAACATCCCTATACCAAAAAGCTGATGGCGGCGGTTCCAGTGCCCGATCCGGCCCGGCGTGGAATTCGCCGCAATGCTGGCACGGACGAGCTGAAAAGCCCGGTCAGGCCTGTGGGGTACGAGGCGCCCACGAGGCTTTATACCGAAGTTTCGCCGGGGCATCTGGTGCTGAGCTGACCGCGGAACGGCATTTGTAGGGTGCATCGCAAGCCTCAATCACGGTTGGGTTGACCTGATTAACCCATTGTTAATCATACATTTAAGCTTTTAGTCAAATTCGAATGAAATCTCGATTTTGCCTTATCTTCGCATGATTTCCCGCCATAACGGGCGTCAACGAGGTGCCTGTCCGGGGTAACTCTGCAAATGCCTTAAGCCCTCTCATCGTCAAGTGGGCGGACAATGTATGGAGTATAAAATGTCCTATGGTCTGAAATCCCTCGCCACCGTTTTGCTGGTCTCGTTTGCAGCTGCTCCTGCAATGTCTGCAGATTTGAACTCCTATGAGGCTCCTCCTGCCTACAACGAAGCCCCGGCCTCGACGTCCTGGACGGGTGCTTACGTCGGCGGTCATATCGGCGCGGCGATGCCCAGTGCAAATCCTTTCCGCAGCGGCAAGGGTTTGGCACTGGGTGCGCAGGCAGGTTACGATTATGATCTGGGATCTGCAGTCGTCGGCGGTGAAGTCGAAGCCACGCATCTTGGCGATGCACAGGTTAAAGTTCCCAACGGACACCTGAAGGAGCGCTGGCGTGCTGCCGTAAAGGCAAAGGCTGGTGTTAAGCTCGACCAGACGCTTGTTTACGGTACAGCCGGTTTGACTGCAACGAGCCTGCGCGATAGCGGCGGTGTCACCGGTCCGGACAGCACCAAGGGTGGTTATCTGCTCGGTGCTGGTGCTGAGCATCGGTTCACGCCACAAATCTCTGCAAAGGTCGAGTACAACTATGTTTCGACAGGCGATGTTCGCACCTTCGCAAATGGTACTGCATCCCACACCGATCTTAGCGACCATGTCGTCAAGGGCGGTTTGAACTATCGTTTCTGATGTTTGGAACGTAGTGGCAGCACAGTGCTGCCACTACGTCCGTCCCAGCCTTTTCGCCAACATCAGGCGAGACATGACGACGATCACGCCGACAATGACCGTGACGGCGATAAACAGGAAAGCGGCGGCAGCAATTGCGGGGCTGATATTTTCCCGGATGCTGGAAAACATCTGCCGTGCGAGCGTTCGCTGATTGGGCCCTGCCACGAACAGTGTCAGCACCACCTCATCAAGCGAAGTTGCGAAAGCCAGAACGGCCCCCGATAGAACCCCCGGCATGGCAAGCGGCAAAGTCACACGTCGAAAGACTGTTGTTGGCGATGCGCCGAGGCTTCCCGCGGCAAGCTCTACGCGCTTGTCGATGCCGGTCAAAGCACCGGTTACGCTGACCACGACGAAGGGGACAGCGACGACGGTGTGTGCGATGATCACGCCCAGATAGCTGTTCGTCAGGCCAAACCGCGCAAGCAGCACCTGCATGCCGACGCCGAGGACCACGGCGGGAACGACCATCGGCAGAAGAAACAGCGTTCGCATCGTTCCACGAAAGAAGATGAGCCGATTGCGCAGGCCGAGTGATGCTGTCGTCCCCAGCACCGTCGCGAGCAGGGTCGTGCCGGTGCCGATGATCAGGCTGTTGACGATCGCGCGCCGCCATGCATCCGCCGTGAACAGCTCTTCGAACCAGCGCAGCGACCAAGAAGGTATCGGATACGTTAATATGACGCTCGACGTGAAGGCGAGCGGCAGGATGGCGATGAGCGGTGCCACAAGGAACAGCATGGCGAGGGCCGCGAAGGTGAATTTGGTGAGTTTCATCGGCATGGCTCAATACCTTTCCGATTCTTCGGCAGAAAGCCGCGCATAGACACTGTAGAGAAGCAATGTCGCGATGAGCAGCACGACGCCCAGTGCACCCGCCATGCCCCAGTTTGCCGAGCCGATGGCATAAAAGGCGATGATCGAGGATATCATCTGATCGCCCGGCCCGCCGATCAGCGCAGGCGTGATGTAGTATCCAATGGCTGAAATGAAGACGAGTAGGCTACCCGATGCGACGCCGCGCAGGCTGAGCGGCAGAAGCACGCGCAGAAAGGCCCGCATTGGATGGGCGCCGAGAGAGGCCGCCGCTGGCATAAGGTTTTTCGGTATGGTGATCAGCACGGAATAGATCGGCAGCACCATGAACGGCAAAAGCACATGGGTCATGGCGATGATGACGCCTGTGCGGTTGAAGATAAGCGGCAACGGACCATCGATCAGGCCGATTGCCTGCAAAGCATCGTTGATCAGCCCTTTTTCCTGCAACAGAATAAACCAGGCCGCCGTGCGCACGAGAAGTGAGGTCCAGAGCGGCAGCAGAACGGCCCCCAGCATTAGGTCTCGTTTCCAGCCCGTCAGCGATGCGGCAATGATCGCATAGGGAAAGCCGATACAGGCACAGGCGAAGGTGACGAGGGCTGCGATCCAGAAGGTACGCACGAGAATGACGCGGTTGACCGATTGATCGGCGGGCAGGTGTTCGATTTCGCCTGAAGCATTACGACCGAGATCGACAGCGGCCAGAAGATTGCGGTCTGTCAGCGGCGAGAGCGCATCGGCAATGGCCAGCCAGAAGTCGGGCTTTTCCCAGCGCTTGTCGATGGAGACGAGATCGGCTGGCGGGTTTGCCGCATCTCCAAGCGCGCTGGTGGTTTTGGACATGAGCGTGCGGAAACCGGAACGCGCGCTGTTGAGACGACGCACCATATCGCCCAATGCCTGATCGTCATTGACGGCCTTCAAATCATCCATCAACGCCGTCTGCATGGCAGCGGTCGGTGGCGATACGCGGTCCCATTCCGGCAGCACTTCGGCGCTGCGTGGCAACATTCGCAGCACTGCCGTATCGGACACCGATTGCGACATCATGCTGAACAGCGGCCAGACAAAAAAGCCGATAACGAAAATCAACAACGGCGCAAGCAACAGCAGCGACCGGCTGGTTCGAGAGGTGATTGCGCTCATGGTGCTATAACCCGACAATCATCTGCTGAAAAGGCGGCATAGACCTTCGTGCCCGGCTGAAACTCCCGTGACCGACGCCCGAGCTTCGCAATCAACTGATGAGATGCATTCTGCAACTGTACCCGCAAATGATCGCCCTGATAGACAGAGTCCGTTACCTCCGCCTCCAGGCAGTTGTGCGCGTCGCCACGGACCTCGGTGAGATCGACGCGCTCAGGGCGGATGGAGACATAGACGCTTTGGCCGGAGGAAACATTGGCGGAAACAACGGACACGACCTGAGCGCCGGAGGGTAGTCGCACAACCGCTTGCGCAGCCTGAATTGTTTCAACGACGCCTTTCACGAGATTGGTTTCCCCGATGAACTCCGCCACAAACTTCGTCGCGGGCTCGTCATAAACCTGTCGCGGGGTTCCAATCTGTTCGATCTTGCCCTTGTTGAACACGGCAACCCGGTCAGACATGGTCAGCGCTTCGGACTGGTCATGGGTGACGAAAACGATGGTCAGGCCGAGACGACGATGCAGGTCGCGAATATCGAGCTGCATCTGTTCGCGCAGTTGCTTGTCCAATGCTCCAAGCGGCTCGTCCATCAGAACGACGCGGGGCTCGAAGACCAGCGCGCGTGCCAATGCCACACGCTGCTGCTGGCCACCGGACAGTTGCGAAGGGCGACGGTTTGCGAAGGCCGACAGTTGCACCATGTCCAGTGCCCGCGCCACGCGTTGTGCAATATCCGCTTTGTTCATGCCGCGCATCTGAAGCGGGAAGGCGACGTTGTCCCCCACCGACATATGGGGGAACAGCGCGTAGCTCTGAAACACGACACCCATATCGCGCCTGTAGGTGGGCACATTGTTGATGGCCGTCCCGTCCAGCAGAATATTGCCGGAGGTCGCCTGCTCGAAACCGGCAAGCATCATCAGCAGTGTGGTTTTGCCCGAACCGGAGGGGCCGAGCAGGCTGACGAATTCGCCCTTATCGATGCCGAGATCAAGGTTTTCGACCACGCAGAGCGGGCCATAAAATTTTGTAATATTGTCAAATCGAATGAATTCCGCCACGGAACACTCCATCACTTGAGGCAGGAGGCGGCGCTCCCATAAAACCGGGAGATCGCGTCTGGCAAAAGGAGAAGGGTACCTGCGCGGCACCCTTCCGCGAGGATTGTCTTACTTGGCAAGCCAGGCGTTGAAGCGCTGGGTCAGTGTTTCCGCATTGTCGATCCAGAAATCGACATTCAGCGAAATGGAATCCGTCATGTTCGCCGGATCGGTTGGCAAATCCTTGGCGAATTTCTCCGGTACCTTGGACGCAGCTGCCTTGTTGGGAAGACCATAGGCCACGAATTCCGGCAGCTTGGCCTGATTTTCAGGCAGGCTTGCGAAGGCGATGAAGTCCTGCGCAGCATCCTTGTTGGCGGCATCCTTCAACACCACCCAGCTATCCACGGCATAGATGCTGCCCGGAAAGACGACCTTGAAGCTCTTGCCTTCAGTGCGGTTGATGCCGGTGATGCGACCGTTATAGGCCGATGTCATCGCGACTTCGCCGGACGCCAGGAATTGCAGCGGCTGCGCGCCAGATTCCCACCAGACGATATTAGACTTCAGCTCATCGAGCTTCTTGAACGCGCGCGTCACGCCTTCTTCGGTTGCCAGCACATCGTAAAGCTCGTCTTTCGAAACGCCATCGGCAAGCAATGCGAATTCGAGCGTATATTTCGGGCCTTTGCGCAAGGAGCGCTTGCCGGGGAATTTCGTGACATCCCAGAAATCCGCCCAGGATGTTGGGCCTGCCTTCAGCTTGTCGGCATCATAGGCAATAGCGGTGGACCATACGATGGCGCCCACGCCGCAATCATTGACGGCGGAATCGAGGAACTTGTCCTTGCCACCCATCTTGTCCCAGTTGATCTTTTCATAAAGGCCGTCTGCACAGCCAAGCGCCAGTTCTTCGGCCTCAACCTGCACGGCATCCCAGTTAGGAGCGCCAGCTTTGACCTTCGACTGAATGACGCCGATGCCGCCATCCCAGGCTTCGTCGAGTACCGGTTTGCCGGTCTTTTCAGCGAAAGGCTTGAAGTAGATGTTGCGTTGAGCGTCCTGATAATTGCCACCCCAGGAAACGACGGTCAAATCCCGTGCGAAAACCGGAGAGACGAGGCTTGCGGACAATACGACGGCGACAGCCGTCATGACGCTGGATTTCATAAATTTTTTCATTGTATTCCCCTTTTCTTGGTTATTGCAGGAAGCCTGCAGTCCCGTTTTGATGGTGCTTTATGTAAACCGCTCTCACCGTCGCCTTTGGCGTATCGGTGTTGCGCAGTTTTTCCGGTTGTTGCGTCCATTTCCCCTTGGATGCTGCAACCGATAGAGATGTTGCGATGCCTGCCGGTGTGGCAATGGCTCGCAATCAGACGTGCTGCCCTCCATTGATGTGGATTTCTGCGCCGTTGATATAGGAGGATGGTTCCGTGCAGAGGAAGTAGATGGTTTCAGCCACTTCCCGCGGGTCTCCCAGCCTTTGCATTGGTACTTCCGCCGCGACCAGCGCATCCGTTCCGGGCGAAAGGATCGAGGTTTCGATCTCGCCGGGAGCAATCGCGTTGGCTCTGACCCCGCGGCGGCCAAATTCATGGGCCATTTCTCTCGTCAGTGAGCCGAGCGCTGCCTTGGACGCCGCATAGGCGACACCGGCGAAAGGATGGACGCGTGTTCCGGCGATGGAGGTCACGTTGACGATGGACCCTTTGGCCGCCTCAAGCTCCGGCATCAGGGCGCGGGCAATAAGGGCTGTGGAGACGACATTGACATTCAGCACCTGCGTCCAGATGTCCGCGTCTGTGCCCATGACGCCAAGGCGGCTCTTTTCCGGGCCTTTGGGTGAAATGCCAGCATTGTTGACCAGCGCATGCAGCCGGCCATTGGGCAAGCGTTCGCGCACGGTTTCTGCAAGGCGGTCGATCTGCGTCAAATCCGCGAGGTCCGCCTGAATATGGCTTTCGCGGGCCGATGGCCATGCGCATTCTTCGGAAAACGGCTGGCGGGAAACGGTGAGGATGCGCCAGCCTTTGGACTGGAAGAGCTTGACGGTTGCGTGTCCGATGCCGCGGCTTGCACCAGTCAATAACATGTAGCGGCGTTCTTCGGTCATGCGAACATTCTCCGTTGATGCTTGATACATCGTAATAGGGGATTTTTGAAATGCAAGCGTTCTCTGGTAAAAACTATGCCTGACGCAATTGCCGCTCGTCTCCCCGTTCCAGACGTTCAAGAATAGGTTTACCGCCCAGCAGAATATCATCAACGATGGCCATGGCGGCAGCCGGGGAATCGTGACGTTTCAGCGCTTCGATCACGGGATAATGATGGTCTATCATTTCCCGCCCACCCTGGACATAGGCATCGGAGATATGCGGCCCCATCTGCAGCCAGAGGCGTCTCAAAATACCATTCAACAGCGGGAGCTGGGCGATTTTCGGCAGCATGAAGTGGAAAGCCTGATTGAGCTCGGTGCCGCGCAGTCGGTCGCCGTCAGCAATTGCCTGCTCGTTTTCCCGCACAATGCGCTCCAAAGCCTCAATATCTGCGCTGGTTGCCACCTGCGCTGCGGTTTCGGCTGCCAGTCCTTCAAGCTTGATGCGGATTGCGCGAATCTCTTTGTAGCGGGTCTCGCTCATGCCTGGAATGCGAATATCACGCGGAGAGCGGAAGATGATGGCTTCATCATTGGCGAGCCGTAATATTGCATCGCGGATGGGGGTCACGCTTGTCCCGAACTGTTCGGCAAGATCGCGAATTTTTAGACGGTCGCCCGGCTGGAACTGCCCCTGAATGAGCGCATCGCACAGCTTGCCGTAAACAGCGCTGTTGAGATTTTCATATTCCAGTGTGGAAAATTCAGGCATTCGCTGGTCCAGATTTCGAATATTATGATATTTGATGCATCTTTTCTTGCGTGATGCAAGCTTCGTTTGCTAATGTTCTCACAGAGTGATTGGGAATGCATGGGGCTTCGACTGCAAAACATGATTTTTTGGCAGCCAAGGCCTTGGGGAGATGCGGGCAACAGCGCGCAATGGAGGACGCATGACGGAGCCATCGGCTGCTACCAAGAAACCGGACTCCATGTTGGCCACATGGAATGTGACATCGCTTGGCGAAGCCGAGGCTGCCGTCCAGCGTGTTTATGGATTTACCGGCACCGTGAAGCGGCTTTCCAGCGAGCGCGATGAAACCTTTCTCTATACGCGCGCCGACTCAACGGAATTTGTTCTCAAAATCGCCAATCCCGCAGAAGACCCCGTTGCGCTGGATTTTCAGGATGGCGCGCTGCTGCATCTGGCCTCAGCGGCGCCTAGTGTTCCCGTGCCGAGACTTGTGCTGACGAATGACGGTAAATGCAGCCACACGCTGGATACGCAGGACGGCCCACGGATCATGCGTTTGCTGACATTTCTGCGCGGTGAATTGCAGTACCGTACGCAAAGCTGCGAAGCGCAGAGCCGCAATGTCGGTCGGGCGCTGGCTGAACTGGGTATCGGTCTGGAAGATTACGATGGACGCCCGCCTGTCGGAAAGCTGATGTGGGACATTTCCCACACGCTCGATCTCACAGGGGTCATTGACCATGTCGCGCCGGAGCGTCACGGGCGAGTGGAAGCGATACTTCGTGAATTCGAGAGCGCCCTGCCTGCTATTCAGGGGCTCGCGCGTCGTCAGATCATCCATAACGACTTTAACCCGCATAACATTCTGCTCAACCCGGCAAAACAGACTGAGGTCGCCGGTATCATCGACTTCGGTGACATGGTGTACGCACCGCTCGTCAACGATCTTGCCGTGGCGCTTTCCTATCATCTCGCAACAGACAACTGGGCTGCGCGGACGGGCGCTTTTCTCGACGGCTACCTCTCGGCGCGCACGCTTGAGCCTGCTGAACTGGAGCTTCTGCCCGTGCTGACCCGCGCGCGGCTGGCCATGTCGATCATCATTGCAGAATGGCGCTCGGCGCGGGTTCCGGAGAATGCCGACTATATCATGCGCAACCACGCTTCTGCCTGGCAGGGCATCCTCAACATTTCCGATTTAACACCGGCGCGGCTAAAAACGCTCGTGCCCAACCTTTCCGAGGCTTGAATCATGTCGATGGTAAATGCTTTCTCGCGCGAAGATTTTGACCGGCTGGATGAGACGGAACGTGCGCTCATCGCCCGTCGGGAAAAGGTGCTGGGTCCAGCGTATCGCTTGTTTTACGAAAAGCCATTGCATCTGGTGCGTGGTGAGGGTGTGTTTCTCTACGACAGCGCAGGGGAAAAATATCTCGACGCCTATAACAATGTCGCGTCGCTCGGGCATTGCCACCCGCGTGTCGTGGAAGCGATCACCAAGCAGACCGCCGTTCTCAACACCCACACACGTTATCTACATGAAGGCATCGTGGATTACGCCGAAGCGCTGACGGCGACCTTTCCAGACGCGCTTAGCCAGGCCATGTTTACCTGCACAGGCAGCGAGGCCAACGATCTGGCCGTGCGCATTGCCCGCTTCGTCACCGGCGGCACCGGCATCATCGCCACCGAACTTGCCTATCATGGCCTGACGAGTGCGACGGCAGAATTTTCGCCCTCGTTGGGTGAATCCGTCACACTTGGCACGCATGTCCGCACGATCCCTGCACCAGATAGCTACCGGAATTCACCGGAAGAGGTGATGGA
The DNA here is from genome assembly GCA_900473205.1 of Hyphomicrobiales bacterium. Classification (GTDB taxonomy): domain Bacteria; phylum Pseudomonadota; class Alphaproteobacteria; order Rhizobiales; family Rhizobiaceae; genus Agrobacterium. The sequence continues at coordinate 203,103 of UCLB01000007.1, read as the reverse complement.
AAAGTTTGGTCGAGATGTACGCGCCGCAATCGCGGACCTGAAACGTCACGGCATCAAGCCAGCCATGCTGATTACCGATACGATCTTTTCGAGCGACGGAATTTTTGCCGGGCCGAAGGGCTTCCTGAAGCCAGCTGTGGATGCAATTCACGAAGCGGGCGGTCTCTTCATAGCCGACGAAGTGCAGCCGGGCTTTGGTCGCACCGGCGAAACCATGTGGGGTTTCGAGCGGCATGGCGTTGCTCCTGATATGGTGACGACCGGAAAGCCAATGGGCAACGGTTACCCCATGGCAGGCATCGTGCTTCGCCCGGAAGTTATTGCCGACTTCGGCCCGCGTGCCAGATACTTCAACACCTTTGGCGGCAATCCCGTAGCGGCATCCGCAGGCAAGGCCGTGCTGGATACGATCCGCATCGAGGGCCTTCAGCAGAACGCGCTTGAAGTTGGGCGCTACCTGATGGATGGCTTGAAAAGCCTATCTCACCCGGCAATTGGGGATGTCCGCGGCTCGGGCCTCTTCATCGGCGTCGAGATTGTCGGTGACGCTTCAACCAAGCGCCCGGATGCCGCTTTGACGACCCGCATCGTCAACGGTCTGCGCGACCGCCGCATCCTTATCAGCGCCTCCGGCCCCAATGCCAACATTCTTAAAATCCGGCCACCGCTGGTTTTCTCGCGCGAAAATGCTGATCTTCTGGTGGATACGCTCGGCGCCGTTTTAAAGGCAATCTGATTGGAGGCTGCGACGGCGCGCGATCAGCGTGTTGTCGCAGCAAATTTTCGTTCCAGATGCGCGCCGAAAATCGTCAGCGGGCAGCACATCACGAAGTACAGTGCGCCGACGATGCTGAAGACCGTCAGTGGCTCGAATATCTGGTTGGAGATGATGTTGCCTGCTCGCGTCAGTTCGGTGAAGCCGACGATGGATGCCAGCGACGTTCCTTTGATCAGCTGCACTAGAAAACCAACGGTCGCCGGAAGCGAGATGCGGATAGCCTGAGGCAGGACCACATCTTTCGTGCGGTGATAATAGCGGAGGCTTAGCGCTTTCGCGGCTTCGATCTGGCCTCTCGGCACGGCCTCGATGGAGCCGCGCCAGATTTCACCCAGATATGCGCTGGCATGGAGCGTGAGGCCAATCGCCACCGCGACCCAGGCATCCAGCCGGAAGCCGATAAGGGCAAGGCCATAATAGACTACGAAAAGCTGCATCAAAAGCGGCGTGCCCTGAAACACGGCGATATAGCCGGATGTCAGCTTTTCCAGGACAACAATGCCCGATGTTCTGGCCAGTGCAACCAGCAGGCCCGCGATGCAGCCGCAGACGAAGCCTACAGCAGATAGGGCAACGGTCCATTTCAGCCCAATCAGCAGGAAGACAAATTCATCGTAACCCATGACCAGCTCCTACTTGACGGGATAGGCGAAGTAGCGCGCCGAAAAGAGTGAAAAGAGGCGCATCATCATCCACGACATCACCAGATAGAGGGCCGTGATGGTGAAATAGATTTCGAAGCTTCGGAAGCTTTCGGATTCGATGCGCTGAGAAACGGAGGTCAGCTCGTAGGCAGAGATTGCCGAGGCGATGCTGGTGGACAGTGTCAGAAGAACGAACTGGCTTGTCAGCGATGGATAGATGGCGCGCAGGGCGGGCTTGAGAATGATCAGCCGGAAAACCTGCGCCTTGTGCAGACCAAGCGCCAGACCGGCCTCCATCTGCCCCTTCGATATCGACTGGACGCCACCACGGATGATTTCGATTGCGTAGGCTCCGCCATTGATGCCGAGCGCAATGATCGCGGTGGGTGTGGGGTCGAGACGGACACCGGCGAGTGGCAGTGCAAAATAGATGAAGAAGATTTGCACCAGAAACGGCGTGTTGCGGATCAACTCCACGAAGCCGATGACGAGCCAGCGGACGGGTTTGAATCGGGAGTCGCGTAACGCCACTCCGCCAATACCGATGATGATGGCGAGAACCATGCCGCACAATGCAAGCGTAAAAGTGCCGAGGCAGGCCGATAGCAGGCTCGGCAAACCGTCGATGACGGGTGTGAAATCCAGCTGGTAATTCATGACGCTTCTCTGGTTCGCTCGGTAGAAGGTGCGGCTTTGTTGACCATGCCAGCGATGGCTTCCACGGCCAGTTCGTAACCCGCCGCTCCAAAGCCGATCATGATGGCCGTGGCGACGCGGGAAATGAGAGAATTGTGGTAGATGCTCTCACGCGCATGGACATTGGAAATGTGAAGCTCGATCTTCGGCGGTTCGAACGTCTTCAGTGCGTCGAGAAGCGCAATGGAGGTGAAGGTGTAGCCGGCTGGGTTGATAATGATGCCGCACGCTTCATTGCGCGCCTGATGGACGCTCTCGACCAATTCGCCCTCGAAATTCGTCTGGCGAAATTCGACATTGAAACCGAGCGTTTGAGCCTTGGCAATGCACCGCTCCTTGATGTCCAACAGCGTCGTTGTGCCGTAGATAGACGGTTCGCGTTGGCCCAAGAGGTTGAGATTTGGTCCGTTCAAGATGAAAATGGTTTGGCTCATGGTCGTACTCTTGGACTAGTGCCGAGATGATCTCGCAAGCATGAGAAGGGTGCCGGTGGACATCAGGCGATGTCCACCGTTGTTGTCAGCAGGGCCGACCGAAGTTTACTTTGCGACGAAAGAAATGCCTTCAAGGCTTTCGGGGAATTCCGGCACGGGGACCTTCATCCACTTGTCGTAGACCGTCTTCAACTCACCATTTGCCTTGATCTTGTCGATGAAGGTGTTGAGAGCGGCGTTGATTTCCTTTTCTCCAAGACGCGTGCAGGCGCCGTTGTAGAGCTTCTGGAATTCAAGCTTGTTTTCGAACTCACCCGGACGGGCCTTCTCAACCCGGTCCATGTAGAAAATGTTGCCGCCCAGCGCCTGAACCTGACCAGAGGCCAGAGCCTGAACACTCGCCGCGTCACCATCATATCGGCGGATTGTTGCGGTCGAAGGTGCGTTCTTCGTTACCTGGGTGTCCTGCGCAGCACCCTTTGCAACGGATATCGTCAGGTTCGCCATGTCCTCATTGGTCTTGATCGACATGGATTTGGGGCCAATCAGTACGATGGCGTTGGCGACGTAAGGCTTGCTGAACTGAACGGCTTTGGCGCGATCCGGCAGCATGGCCATGGTTGCGAAAAGCAGATCGACGCGGCCACTTGTCAGCGCGGGAATGCGGTTGTTCACTTCCAACGGAACGAATTCCACCGGTACACCCAGTTCCTTTGCGAAAAGTGTGGCGATGTCGGCATCAAGCCCGTCCTGTTTTCCGGCGCTTGTCACAAATCCCCATGGCGGATTGTCGCCCTGAATGCCGACAATGAGTTTGCCCCTGGCCTTGATCTCGTCAGGCGTGATGGCCGCTGCCGGCTGCGCGAGGCCGAGGCCCGCTGATAGGATGGCTGCGCCAAGCATAAGGTGGCGACGAGTCAACTTCGATCTGATCATGATATTTCCTCCTCCTGTAACGGCGGCCGTAAAACGACCGTGCAGCTATTCCTCACCTTTGACTGCTAGGAGGCATGGTTGCAGAGAGCGAAACATAAATCAACAGAGTTTTTTAAAAACATATGATGATAATAATTATGACGACTAAAAATAATTCCTTATGTTTTGCGTTTTGGCGGTGTAGCGCTGTGCACAGGCAAACGACGACCGTCACGAGGGCGATCGCTTCAGTCTTGATCTGGATTTAAAAGACGTGGAAGTGGCAACCGCGCGAGCGATTACGGAATAAACCCGCTTTGCAACACGTGATCGACGCCACTCTTTATGTGCTTGTGCACGATTGCTTTGGCACCCACGGCGTCTTTTTTGAGCGCCGCTTCGAATAGCAATTTGTGGTCATCGACCACGGCGGGGCCTCTGAACGTTCTTGCCAATAGATGATAGCGCAAAAACCGGTCGAATACTGAGGACAGCGTTGCCATCAGCGTGACAGAATTGCAGGCGGAAACGATGGCCTGATGGAATTCCCAATCATATCGTACCCAATCAATCGTGCGCGAGACGTCGCCCGTCAGAAGTTTGCGTTCTGCGGCATTAAGCTTGTGGTGAGCGGCGACGATGCGGCCTTCCCATTCAAGGTCGCCCTCCGTAAACGCCAAGCCGATGGCATGTGTTTCCAAGACAATGCGCAGGTCTGCCAGCTCTTCGAGTTCTTTTCGCGATACGGGACTGACTTCAAAACCGCGCTGGCCCTCCGCGACAACGAGATTTTCCATGGCCAGGCGGCTCAGAATCTCCCGCAGCGAGGAGATGCTGATTTGATAATGTTCCTTGGCCTGTTCCAGCTTGATCTTGGAACCGGGTGGTAAATGGCCCGAAACGATGTCCTGGCGGATTTGCCGAAAGACGATGTCACCAACGGTCTCGGCTGGGGGCTGGCTGTGTTTCAGCATAAGGTTTCCTGCTCTTTTTCGCAGCGTTTTTCAGCTGAACTTGCCAACCGCCAAAGCGTGTTCCATGCCGCTGTGAATGTGCATCGTCAGGACTTTTTTCGCGGTCTTTTCGTCGCGCGCCAATGCGGCATCCAGTAGTTGCTGGTGTTCCGCGGAAGCGACGTTCCCGCGGTAGGACTGCGCCACCATTTGATAGCGCAGATATTTGTCGAAGACGTTGGAATGTGTTTCCATCAGCAGATTGGAGCCACAGGCAGAGATCAGCGATTGGTGAAATTCCCGGTCATAACGCTTCCAATCCTGCGCACTGTCCGCGTCGCTTGAGGTTATCACATCTTCCATGCGCGTCAGTTTGTAATGCGCAGAGACGACGCGTGCTTCCCATTCCGTGTCGCCATCGGCCATGGATTGAGACAGGGCATGGGTTTCCAGCAGCAATCTCAGGGCTGCAATTTCCTGGAGATTGCTTGCCGATACGGGCGCAACCTCGAATCCCCGCTGACCTTCAGCCAACACAAATCCATCTGCAGAAAGACGGTTCAGGATTTCTCTGAGTGTGCTGATGCTTGTGCCATAAGCGTCGTTGAGGTTGTCCAGCTTCAACTTCTGGCCGGGATGTAATCGATCAAAGATGATGTCCGAACGTATCCGTCGATAGCTGCTCTCCGCAACGGTCTCATTCGGCAAGGTTTGGAGCATTCATGCGACTCTCTGAGATTTTCCCTAATGTCAGATATATCGATGATTGGATAACAATCAAGATGATCAGCGCGAACTGAAGGCGGGCCTAATGAGCTTGTCGCTTAGTGCGCAGCATAAAGCCGCAGGACGATTATCCTGCGGCTTCTATTTGTCTGAGGTGGAGATCAGCTCGTCAGATGGCCTTATCCATCTTGTAGTCCGTATTCGCTGCTTCCTCCGGCTTGTGCTGGATCAGCGGGCGATTGCCCGAGAGCTTGCGCACCAGCACATAGAACACCGGCGTCATGAAGATGCCGAAGATGGTCACGCCGATCATGCCGGAGAACACCGCGATACCCATGGCCGAGCGCATTTCGGCACCGGCACCCGTGGAAATCACCAGTGGCACCACGCCCATGATGAAGGCGAGCGATGTCATCAGGATCGGCCGCAGGCGAAGACGGCTTGCCTCTATGGCGGCGGCAACGGGAGAGCGGCCTTCAAACTCCAGTTCCCTGGCGAATTCCACGATCAGGATCGCGTTCTTTGCCGATAGTCCCACAAGGACGATGAGGCCGATCTGGGTGAAGATGTTGTTGTCGCCTCCTGTCAGCCAGACACCGGTCATGGCAGCCAGAACACCCATCGGCACGATCATGATGATGGCGAGCGGCAGGGTGAGGCTTTCATATTGCGCAGCCAGCACCAGATAAACCAGCAGCAAGGCTAGCGGGAAGACGAGCAGGCCCGAGCTTCCAGCGAGAATTTGCTGATAGGTCAAATCCGTCCATTCGAAGGAAATGCCGGATGGTAGGGTTTCAGCAGCAATCCGTTCAATGGCGGCCTGTGCCTCGCCCGATGAGAAGCCGGGAGCCGGACCACCATTGATATCGGCGGCTAGGAAGCCATTGTATCGGGTCGTGCGTTCCGGTCCTGTCGTGGCATCCACCTTCAGCAGCGCAGAAAGCGGTATCATCTGGCCGTTGGACGAGCGTACCTTCAACTGACCGATATCTTCCGCATGGGCGCGGAATTTCGCGTCCGCCTGCACCCGCACACTGTATGTGCGGCCAAAGGCATTGAAGTCGTTCACGTAAAGCGAGCCGAGATAGATCTGTAGCGTTTCAAAAACGTCCGTTACCGACACACCAAGCTGCTCTGCCTTTGCACGATCAAGATCGGCATAGAGCTGTGGCACGTTGATCTGGAAGCTGGAGAACAGCCCTGCCAGTTCCGGTGCCTGATAGGCCTTGGCAAGGAACGCCTTGGTCACTTCGTCCAGCGATTGATAGCCGAAGCCAGCGCGGTCCTCGATCTGCATCTTGAAGCCGCCCGTGGTGCCGAGACCGTTGACCGGTGGTGGCGGGAACATGGCAATGAAGGCATCCTGAACCGCACCGAATTTCTGGTTGAGCGCCATGGCAATGGCACCGCCGGAAAGTTCAGGCTTCGTCCGCTCTTCGAAGGGGCTGAGTGCCACGAAGACGACACCAGCGTTCGAGCTGTTGGTGAAGCCGTTGATGGACAAGCCTGGGAAAGCAATCGCATGCTCGACACCCGGCTGCTGCATGGCGATATCGCTCATCCGTTTGATCACGTCTTCGGTGCGATCAAGACTGGCGGCATCCGGCAACTGTGCAAAGCCGATCAGATACTGCTTGTCCTGTGCAGGCACGAAACCACCCGGCACCGCACTGAACATGCCGTAGGTTGCACCGGCCAGAACCACATAGACGAACATCACGATGCTCTTGCGGTTCAGCAAGCCGCCAACGCTTTTGCCATATCCATTCGAGGCTGCCCCGAACGCACGGTTGAAGCCACGGAAGAACTTGCCGAACACCTTGTCCATGCCACGCGTCAGCCAATCCTTCGGTGCGTCGTGGCCTTTCAGCAGCAGCGCTGCCAGTGCTGGAGACAAGGTCAGCGAGTTGATAGCCGAAATGACTGTTGAAATAGCAATCGTAAGCGCGAACTGGCGATAGAACTGACCAGACAGGCCGGAGATGAAGGCAAGCGGTACGAACACAGCGACCAACACCAGTGCGATGGCGATGATCGGGCCGGACACTTCCTTCATGGCGCGGTAGGTCGCGTCACGTGGAGACAGGCCGTTCTCGATATTGCGCTCGACGTTTTCGACCACCACAATGGCATCGTCCACGACGATACCGATGGCCAGCACAAGTCCGAAGAGACTGAGCGCATTGATCGAGAAGCCGAAGACATACATCACCGCGAACGTACCGATGATGGATACCGGCACGGCAATCAGCGGGATGATCGAGGCACGCCATGTCTGGAGGAACAGGATGACGACGATGACGACGAGCGCGATGGCTTCGAGCAGGGTGTCGATGACCTTGTCGATGGAGGCACGAACGAACTGCGTGGTATCGTAGACGATCTCGTATTTCACACCATCCGGCATTGCCTTTTGCAGGTCCTGCATGGTGGCAGCCACCTGGTCGGAAATGGTGATGGCGTTAGAGCCGGGAGCCTGGAACACGGGAATGGCGACAGCGGACTCGCCATCCAGCAGAGAGCGCAGCGCATAATCCGCCGCACCGAGTTCGACGCGAGCAACGTCACGCAGGCGGGTGATTTCGCCATTCGTGCCGCTCTTTACGATGATGTTGCCGAATTCTTCCGGCGTGGAAAGACGACCCTGCGCATTGACGTTGAGCTGAAGGTCGATGCCGTTGAGGCTTGGCGAAGCACCGATGGTACCAGCTGCGGCCTGCACGTTCTGCTCGCGAATCGCATTGCTGATATCAGCGGCAGCCAGATTGTGTTCGGCAGCCTTTTGCGGATCGATCCAGACGCGCATGGAATAGTCGCCTGCGCCGAATATCTGCACCTGCCCCACACCTTCGATACGGGCCAAACGGTCCTTGATGTTGAGGACGGCGTAGTTGCGCAGATAGGTCAGGTCGTATTTGTTGCCGGGTGAAACCAGATGCACGACCATCATCAGGTCGGGTGAGCTTTTGACGGTGGAAACGCCGAGGCTTCGGACTTCGGCGGGCAGGCGTGGCTCGGCCTGCGAGACGCGGTTCTGCACCAGCTGCTGCGCCTTGTCCGGGTCGGTCCCGAGCTTGAACGTCACCGTCAGCGTCATGACGCCGTCCGATGTCGCTTGGCTGGACATGTAGAGCATGTCCTCGACGCCGTTGATCTGTTCTTCCAGCGGCGTCGCGACTGTTTCGGCAATGACCTTGGGGTTAGCGCCGGGGTAGGTTGCGCGTACGACGATGGAAGGCGGCACGACTTCCGGATATTCGGAAATCGGCAGGGCGCGCATGCCGATAAGGCCTGCGACAACGATTAGAACCGATAGCACGCCAGCGAAAACCGGCCGGTCCACAAAGAATCTGGAGATATTCATAGCAAAGGCCCTCTCGCCTCCGGGTGGAATTTGGATGCAGAAAACCGCTCCGGTGACATTGGGCCACCGGCGGATCGCTTTTCTGTTGGATTATGCTGGCGGGCCTTTAACAGGCCCGCCATGAATGGTTACTGCGAGGTCGCGACCTTTTCTTCGGTCTGCGGGGCAACGACTGCGCCAGGGCGAATACGCTGAAGGCCGTTGACGACGATCTTGTCTCCGGCGGCAAGGCCGCTTTCGACAACGCGCAGGCCATCAGCCGCTGGGCCGGGCTTGATCTGGCGATAATTCACCTTGTTCTCGCCATCCACCACAAAGACGAACTTCTTGTCCTGATCCGTGCCGATGGCACGGTCGGTGATGACGATGCGGTTTTCCGACTTTGGCTCGCCCATGCGAACACGTACGAACTGGCCGGGGATCAAATGCCCATCCGCATTGGCGAATACGGCCCGCACTCCGATCGTGCCGCTTGCGCTATCGACCTGGTTGTCGATGAGGTGCAAGGTGCCTTTGATCGGCGTGCCTTCATCAGCCAGCGTACCGACCTCGACCGGGATTTGCTCCAGAGCCTGAAGTGCGCCATTGGAAACCGGAAGCTGAGACAGAGCCTTTGCGACCATTTCTTCGCTGGCATTGAAGCTGGCGTAGATCGGATCGACAGAAACGAGGGTGGTCAGTGCGGGCGATGAAGAGCCCGCAGCAACGAGGTTGCCAACGGTGATATCAAGTTTACCGACGCGGCCGGAGACAGGGGCACGCAGCTCCGTATAGCTCAGATCAAGCTGTGCCGTGGTCAGCGCTGCGCGTGCTGCCCGCAACTGTGCTTCCGCATCGGCAACATTGCTCTGGCGCTGGTCCAGATCGCTCTGCGAAATGGTGCGGTTGTCTGACAGTCTGCGACCGCGCTCCAGTTCGGTTCTGGCAAGACCGACCTTGGCTTCGGCAGAGGCAACCTGCGCTTCAGCACCGGCTACCGTTGCCTGATAAGGCGCGGGGTCGATGGTGAACAGGGCGTCGCCCGCCTTTACCAAAGCACCTTCACGGAAATGGACGGCCTGAATCTGGCCAGCCACTCGTGAGCGGATCTGGACCCGCTCGACGGCTTCCAGACGACCGGAAAATTGTTCCCAATGGGTCACGTCCCGGCTTTCGACGACCGCAACAGTTACGGGAATGGCTGGCGTTTCCGCCGGGCCGGATGCGGCTACCGCACCGGTGGTCATTGGAAATTCGAATAGGAATGCCGCCGCTGCAACGGACACAGCAAGGCCTATACCGGCGCCCGCCAGGGCCCGGCGCTTGTTCTTCAGCGTCATGGGTTTCTCCTTGGCTCCATCCGGAGCCGATCAGTTACTGTAAATAAATGCTAATGCTTCAGGTCTTGAACGAAATCCGCAAACTCGGTGCAAACAGCGGAAAGCCATTTGCCACCTTCACCGCGATAAAGCCCTGTCCAGCCGGAACCGACAGGGAAAACATGCTGCCGAACCTGAACTCCCGCCTCACTTAAACGACCGGCGTAATTCACGGTCTCGTCGCGCAGAGGGTCGTCCTCGGCTGTAAATATCAGCGCCGGTGCCACGCGGTTCAGTCGCGTACAGTGGCAGGGTGCCGCGTAGGGGTGGGCAAATCCGCAGGCCTTGGCCAGATAATGGCTCCAGCCTTCCGCCCAGCGCTGCCGCATGCCAATCTTGTCGGCGTCCCGAAAAGAGGTTGTGGCCATCAAAGGGTCGATCATCGGCGAGAGCAAAATCTGTCCCGCCAGCTTTCCTGGCATCCGATCCCGCGCTTTGAGCGCAAGACCGGCTGCAACATTTCCGCCAGCCTCTTCACCCGCCACAAACAGCAGCGATTTCGCGCCGCCATATTGCTTGCGATGGTTGCTCAGGCAATCCAGCGCATCGAATGCACAATCGATCACCGCTGGAAACTCGTTGCAGGACGTCGTGCTGTAATCAGCCTCGATGACCACAGCGCCGTTATCGGCAAGCGCTCGGGCAACCGGTAATTCCGGACACTGACCGCCTTTTTCCAAGAACGAGCCGCCCCGCAGATAAAGCACCAGCGGCGGCGTCCGGTTTTCGCCAGCACCCTTGTAAACACGAACGGACAGAGGCGGCTGTGCCGCTCCGCTGCTCTCAATCGTGTGCCACTGCGTGTTCATCTTGTTTCCTTCGGAGGTCGTTAAAGGCGGCCTCTTGCAGCAATTTCTAAAACAGATATTATTGTTCGGGAGAAATTGCACAAGCATGCAAATTTGGAAACACTATTCCAAAATCACGGATAATCGATCAAAGGTCAATATGCCATGGACCAACTGTCAGCAATGCGTGTTTTCGCGCGCGTGGTGGAAACGGGAAATTTCAGCCGCGCAGCCAGCGCGTTGAACATGCCAAAGACCACCGTTACCAACATGGTGCAGGGCCTTGAAGCGCATTTGCGCACAACGCTTTTGAACCGCACGACCCGCCGCGTCATGGTTACGACGGATGGGGCACTCTATTATGAACGCGCCATACAAATACTGTCCGAAATAGACGAGTTGGACGGAAGCCTCTCCAACGCCAATGTGCAGCCATCAGGCCGTTTGCGGGTAGAGATGGCGGGTGCATTTGCCGATAATATCATCATTCCCAATCTGTGCGATTTCTACCAGCGTTATCCGCTCATCCGTCTCGATCTCGGTGTCGGCGATAGATTGGTGGACTACATTGCCGAGAACGTCGATTGCGCCTTGCGTGTCGGCACGCCGCGAGACCAGTCGCTCATTGCGCGCAAGGTTTCCGAACTTGATTTCGTCACATGCGCCGCGCCTTCCTATATCGAGCGCTTCGGCATGCCGCAGCAACCGGAGGATATGGAGGGCGATCATTTCAGCGTCGGCTATCTCAACGCCACGTCGGGTCAAATCATGACCATGGCTTTCGACAACGGCACACGGTCCGTGGAGATCAATGCCCGCTACATCGTCTCCGCCAATGACAGCCGCACCTATCAGAATGCCGTTCTGGCCGGCATGGGCATCGGGCAACTCGTGCCGTTTACGATCAGGGATGAACTGGCCAAGGGCAATCTCGTTCGCGTTTTGCCTGAATGGAAGCAGGAGCCGATGCCGGTTTATATCGTTTATCCGCAAACACGACATGTGACGAATAAGGTTCGTGTCTTTGTCGATTGGATCGCAAAGTTGCTGCACAAAAGCGCGTTGGGATCGCTTGACGATCCTGCGCTGCCAAGCCGTTTGCAGGCAAGTCTGGTGGAATAAAAAAGCATTGGAACGTTGGCCTGCCAATGCCGTTTCCTTGACACACAAAGGAGACGACGCATGACCAACACCGATGACGATATCAGCAAGGTATGGCAACTCGCAGACAAGATTGGCTTCTGCATGTTGACGACGCAGACTGGCAGCGACCTGCGGGCGCGGCCCATGTCTGCCTATGCTGAGCAGCTGGAAAATGCCTTTTATTTTCTGACAGATGTGGCGAGCCACAAGGACGAGGAAATTTCCAAAGCGCCAAATGTCTGCCTGGCATTTGCGGATTCCAAGGGCCAGAAATACGTCTCCATTTCCGGTATTGCTGAGGTCCAGAATGACCGTGAGAAAATTCGTGAATTGTGGGCAACGCCCGCAAAAGCCTGGTGGGATGACGCGGATGACCCATCCATTCGCATCCTCAAGGTAACGCCAAATTTCGCGGAATATTGGGATAGCCCCGGCACAGTCATCAGCTACATCAAGATGGCGGCAGCTGCTGTCAGCAAGACCCGGCCTGACATGGGCGAGAATGCCAAGGTCGATATGTAATTAAAGAAGCATGCCGCGACTGATTTCAGTTGCGGCATGCCAAATTTATTTATGTTTCAATAGTTCTGATCACATCAGATCATGATCTCGCCGCCGGTGACCGGAACGACCGCACCGGTCATGTAGCTTCCCAGTTCAGACGCAAGCAGCACATAAGCGCCAGCCAGTTCTGCCGGTTGGCCAGCGCGGCCGATCAAGGTTTTCTCACCAAACTTCGCAGCTTTTTCCGCCGGCATTGTCGATGGAATGAGAGGTGTCCATATCGGGCCGGGTGCAACTGCGTTTACTCGAATGCCCTTGTCTGCCACCATTTCAGCAAGACCGGCGGTAAAGTTGGAAATCGCGCCCTTTGTCGACGCATAGGCAAGCAGCGCCGGAGACGGCTGACGGGACTGGATTGAGGTCGTGTTGATGATGGCACTTCCGGATTTCATATGTGGCACGGCGGCTTTCGACAGAAAGAACGGCGCGTAGATATTGGTGCGGAACGTCTCATCCCATTCTTCAGCGGTGATGTCCTCGATAGAGTCGTAGGTCCGTTGAAACGCTGCATTGTTGACCAATATATCAATTTTCCCAAGCTTTTCGACGGTTTGTGTGACGAGCGATCTGCAGTGATATTCTGACTTGATATCGCCGGGCATCAGAATGGCTTTTCGGCCTGCCTCTTCAACCCATTTCGCCGTGTCCTTGGCATCGTCATCCTCATTGAGATAGGAAATTGCGATGTCGGCACCTTCGCGCGCAAACGCGATGGCGACAGCTTTGCCGATACCGGAATCGGCGCCGGTGATAAGAGCGACTTTGCCGGAAAGTTTGCCGTCTCCGCGATAGGAACGTTCACCGTGATCAGGCACCGGCTGCATTTTTGCCGTCAGCCCCGGTGGCTCCTGCTGCTGTTCGGAAAAGGGCGGCATAGGACGGCTGATATCGGACATGAAAGTTCCAATCGTGTGGTTGGGGGGATGATGTGTTCCCGGGTCTAACCAGCGATGGAGGGATGAGTTCCGTGCGCATCGCCTTCCGATTGCGCACGCCTCCCGTATTGCTTCAGTTGGAATGCGCTGGAGGGTTTGTGAAAACCAGCTCCATGCGGTCGGCCAGAAAGCGGGTGACGATGCTCTGGATGGGCCTGTCTTCCAGATCGACATCAATGGCCTGACTGACGAGGACTATGCTGTCAGGCGCACAATTGAGCAGTTCCACATCGCGCATAGAAACCCGTTCAGCCGTTAAACGCGTTTCCTTACGTCGATAATCCGCCAAGCCCTCGCGCTCCAGCGCCTTGGTGATGGAGCCGCTCTCCGCATAGGCGGAAATGATGCCGGGGAAACGTTCGGCTGAAAACAGGGAGACAGAGCGGGACATAGGCGCACCGGCAGCCACCGCCAGATGCTCGACCCGATGCAGGGGCGCGCCTGCGCCACACAGAAGAAGCTTTGCCTGAACGGCATCCGCCGCGATGACTTCCGCATGTATAAGCCGTCCAGACGGTTCGAGTGACTGGCGCATCATGTTTTCGGAAAACCTCGCTCTGGTGCCGATGGGATAGACGACACGCGGCTGGACTGCGTTGACGAAGGTGCCGCGTCCCCGCTCAGCGCGCAGTAGCCCCTCGGTCGAAAGAACTGCGATGGCGCGCCTTACCGTGTGTCTGTTGACGCCGAATTGTGCCGCAAGTTCTGTTTCCGGTGGTAATTGCTCGCCGATCCGCCCTTCGGACACCGCACTGCGTATGCCATCCGCGACCCGGCGCCACCGCGATATGCCATCATCATTTGCATTCATTTCAAGCCAAACGTCCCATTGTCATTCCTTCGTCATCATTAAGGGTGTATAAAACAAATAAGAATGGTTGTATATACAAATAGACAAATTTGACGAATGAAGATGGCGACCCAACGATGAGCAGTTTTGATCGAAAGCAGGCGCTGGATATTCTGGCTGGCGCACCAGCGGATGTTCTTTTGCAGCATTACGACCTGATGGCATCCGACATGCCCGCGGCGACCCCTGTACGTGGACCGGAAATCGGCACGGTCATGGTTCGCGGCAAGATCGGCGGTGGCGGCGCGGCGTTCAATCTTGGCGAAGCAAGCGTCACCCGCGCAACTGTCAAGCTGGACAGCGGCGAAGTCGGTCACTCTGTTGTTCTGGGAAGGGATCAGACCAAGGCTCGCATCGTCGCGCATCTCGACGCGTTGCGTCAGCGTTCCGACTGGGTTTCGCGCATCGATGGCGAAATCGTCCGTCCGGCTTTGGCTCTTATGGAAGACGAGCAGCGTCGCAAGGCTGAAGAGACGGAAGCGACAAGGGTCGATTTCTTCACGGTCGCGAGAGGAGAAGACTGATGAATACAGTCACGTTCGATGGCGGTTTCGCCGATCCGGTTTTTGCTTCACAGGATGTTTTCCACGCCATCATGCATGCCTTTTCCAGACCGGGATCGGTCGCCAATCTTGGTGAGCGGGCTTCAGGCCCTGCACCGCTTTGTGCTGCCGCATCGGCCATTCTGCTGACCTCGGCTGACTATGATACGCCCGTCTGGATTGAAGCCTCCGAAGCTCAGCATGTTGCTACCTGGCTAACCTTCCACAGCGGCGCACCCATTGCCCAGCAGCCAGAAAAGGCGAGCTTCGTGCTTCTGTCTGAGGCAAGTGATGTGGCGCAATGGCAGGGCTTCGCACATGGAACGATGGAATATCCGGACCGTTCTGCGACCCTCATTCTGCCGGTCCACTCGATGGATGGCGGCGCCCTGCTTGAACTGACAGGCCCCGGTATCGAAACCTCCTCCAGCATCGCGCCTGTCGGACTACCTGATGGATTTGTGGATGCCATGGACGCCAACGCCGCCCGCTATCCGCTGGGCTTTGACATTCTGCTTGTTTGCGGTGCCGAGGCGATTGCCTTGCCGCGTACCACGCGTATTCGGGAGGTTTGATCCATGTATGTCGCGGTAAAGGGTGGCGAAGCGGCCATCGATAAAGCCCATAAGCTGCTCGCGGATCGTCGGCGTGGTGACCGTGAAGTGCCTGCGTTGACGCTGGAACAGATCGCCGGGCAATTGTCGCTGGCGGTTGACCGCGTTATGGCCGAGGGATCGCTTTACGATCCACAACTTGCGGCCATGTGCGTGCGCCAATCGCGCGGGGACCTCATCGAGGCGATTTTTCTGCTGCGTGCCTATCGCACGACCTTGCCGCGCTTCGGATATTCGCGGCCTATCGCAACGGATAACATGCGTATCGAGCGACGCGTGTCAGCAACCTACAAGGACATTCCGGGTGGGCAACTGCTTGGCCCAACCTTCGATTACACGCACCGTCTGATCGACCCTGACATGGCCGGTGACGTGCCGGTGGATAAACCAGCCCGACGACCGCTGGATGGTGCGCCATCTTACCCACGCGTAACAGATATCCTCAACAATGAAGGCCTGATCGAGCCGGACGTTGCTTCGGACAAGGAGCCTGCCGATCTGACGCGTGATCCCACCGCTTTCCCCGTTGACCGTGATCTGCGATTGCAGGCCTTGGCGCGGGGCGATGAAGGTTTTCTCCTATCGCTTGGCTACTCCACCCAGCGCGGTTATGGCCGCACCCACCCCTTCGTCGGCGAAGTGCGCATCGGCATGGTCGATATCGAGATCGATGTGCCGGAACTTGGTTTTGCCGTTTGCCTTGGCTCCATCCGCGTCACGGAATGCCAGATGGTGTCCCAGTTCAAAGGGCAGGGTGAGGATGGACCGAAATTCACACGCGGCTACGGCCTCGTCTTCGGCCAGTCGGAACGCAAGGCAATGGCCATGAGCCTTGTGGATCGCGCTCTCCGCGCCGACGAGTTTCAGGAACAGCGCGCCGCGCCTGCGCAGGACGAGGAATTCGTTCTTGCCCATTGCGACAATGTCGAAGCCACCGGTTTTGTCGAGCATCTGAAACTGCCGCATTACGTGGATTTCCAGGCGGAACTCGGCCTGTTGCGCATGCTTCGGCGCGAAAACGAAGAACTGCTGGCGACCAAGGAGGCCGCAGAATGAACCTGCCAAGCTACAACTTCGCCTATCTCGACGAACAGACCAAACGGATGATCCGCCGCGCGATTTTGAAGGCGATTGCCATTCCCGGTTATCAGGTGCCGTTCGCATCGCGTGAAATGCCGATGCCCTATGGCTGGGGAACCGGCGGCGTTCAGGTCACCGCCGCCATTCTGGGGCCGGATGATGTTCTGAAGGTCATAGACCAAGGAGCCGACGACACCACCAATGCGGTTTCCATCCGCGCCTTTTTCGCAAAGACGGCAGGCGTTGCCACGACGACGAAAACCGAAGAGGCGACGGTCATCCAGACACGTCACCGCATTCCCGAAACACCGCTCAAGGCTGGCCAGACAATCGTCTATCAGGTTCCCATTCCCGAGCCGTTGCGGTTTCTGGAGCCACGCGAAACGGAAACGCGCGTCATGCATGGGCTTGAAGAATACGGCCTCATCCATGTGAAGCTCTACGAGGACATCGCCCAGCACGGCCATATCGCCACCACCTATGCCTATCCGGTGAAGGTTGAAGGGCGCTATGTGATGGACCCCTCGCCGATCCCTAAGTTCGACAACCCGAAAATGAACAATTCTCCTGCGCTGCAATTGTTCGGTGCCGGGCGCGAGAAGCGCATCTACGCCCTGCCACCGTTCACGGAAGTGGTCAGCCTCGATTTCGAAGATCACCCTTTCGCCATTCAACGTTTCACCGCTCCCTGTGCACTGTGCAACGCCACCGGCGTATATCTCGATGAAGTGGTGACGGATGATCGTGGGGGGCGGATGTTTGTCTGCTCCGATACCGACCATTGCGAAACCCGCCAGGCAGAGGGTCATCACGGCTCAGGCTTGCCCCAACTGGCGATGGGAGACCAGCCATGACAGGCCCGATCCTTTCTGTTCGAAATCTGGAACGCCGTTACGGTGACTTCATCGGTTGCACGGATGTCTCTTTCGATGTCTGGCCGGGTGAGGTCGTTGCCATCGTCGGTGAATCCGGCTCCGGCAAAACAACGCTGCTCAACTGCATATCTGCACGGCTCGAACGCTCTTCGGGTAGCGTTCAGTACCGCATGCGGGACGGGCGTTTTCCTGATCTCGAAGAACTTTCAGAGGCCGAACGCCGGTTTCTGATGCGTACCGACTGGGGCTTCGTGCACCAGAATCCGGCAGATGGTCTGCGCATGCGGGTTTCTGCCGGTGCCAATGTCGGTGAGCGGCTGATGGCGGTTGGCGAGCGGCATTATGGTGATATCCGCAAGTCCGCCGGCGAGTGGCTGTCGCGTGTCGAAATCGCCGTGGATCGTATCGACGATCAGCCGGTGGCTTTCTCCGGTGGCATGCGCCAACGATTGCAGATTGCCCGCAATCTCGTCACCCATCCGCGCCTGATTTTCATGGATGAGCCGACCGGCGGACTTGATGTGTCCGTGCAGGCCCGTGTGCTCGACCTCTTGCGCAATCTCGTCAACGACCTCGGTCTATCGGTGGTCATCGTCACGCATGACCTGGCTGTTGCCCGCCTGTTGTCGCAACGGATGATCGTCATGAAAAGCGGTCGCATCGTAGAGCAGGGGCTGACCGACCGGGTGCTGGACGATCCGCAGCATGCCTATACCCAGCTTCTTGTCGCCTCGATACCGGAGAGCTGAAATGACACTTCATCATCCCACGTCGGCGCTTGCAGAGACGATCGTTCTTTCGGTCAGCGATGTCGCCAAATCCTTCACCATGCATCTGCGCGAAGGCATCGTTTTGCCGGTGGTGCGCAATGTCAGCTTCGATCTCCATCGCGGCGAATGTGTCGTGCTTGGTGGCCCATCCGGCGTCGGCAAGTCATCGATCCTGCGCATGGTCTACGGCAACTACGCCATCGACCAAGGCCATATTCTGGTTCGCGATGGTTCGAGCGACACCATGAATGATCTCGGCAGCGGCGATCCGAGACTGATCCTTGCGCTGCGGCACAATAGCATCGGTTACGTCAGCCAGTTTCTGCGGGCCGTCCCGCGCGTTTCGGCGCTGGAGATCGTAGCCGAACCGTTGACGGCGCGCGGTGTCAGCAAGGAAGACGCTATTGCGCGCGCAGCCGCTTTGCTAACCCGGCTCAACCTGCCGGAAGCGCTGTTCGGCCTGCCGCCTGCGACCTTCTCGGGCGGTGAGAAGCAGCGCGTCAACATCGCGCGTGGCTTCATCACCGATCATCCCATCCTGCTGCTGGATGAGCCTACGGCCTCGCTGGATGCTGAAAACCGCGATGTCGTGGTTGACATGATCAAGGAAAAGCTCGCCCAGGGCACGGCCATCCTCGGTATTTTCCACGACCTGCCGGTTCGCAATGCCGTTGCCACGCGCATGCTTGACGTATCCGGCTTCTCTGCAAGAAAGGCCGCCGCATGACCAAGCTTTCCATTGAACCGCTGATCGATCCAACCGCGCAGGTCAAGGATTGCGTTTTTGGACGCTATACGGAAGTGGCTGCGGGTTGCCATATCTCGGAAACCGAAATGGGTGACTATTCCTATATCGAGCGCGGCGGCCAGGTCTGGTGCGCGACGATCGGGAAGTTCGTCAACATCGCGGCCAGCGTCCGCATCAATGCCACCAACCACCCCATGGACCGTGCCAGCCTTCATCATTTCACCTATCGCGCTGGTGACTATTGGGAAGGTGCAGGCGATGAGGCAGATTTCTTCGCTGCCCGCCGCGCCAAGCGGGTGGTGATCGGTCACGATGTCTGGATCGGTCATGGGGCAACGCTTCTTCCCGGCGTGACTGTCGGCAACGGAGCCGTTATCGGGGCAGGGGCCGTCGTGTCCCGCGATGTCGCGCCTTACACCATCGTCGGCGGCGTGCCCGCCCGCGTAATCCGCGAACGGTTTACGGCTGAAATTGGCGCGCGAATGGACCAGCTCGCCTGGTGGGATTGGCCGCACGACAAGCTTTTCGAAGCGCTTGCCGACTTCCGAGCTTTGGGCGCGGAAGAATTCCTCAGCCGCTACGGCGGTTGACATAAAAACTTCACCGAACCGTCACCAAGCGATCATCGAACATCACCCAATGTCTTTCTAATGGACCGACATCAGGAGCGAAAAATGACTGCGATCACCGTATCCAATCTTTCGAAAAAATACGGAAATACGCGTGCTCTCGATTGCGTAAGCCTGACGCTCGAGCGGGGCGAGATGGTGGCTTTAATCGGGGCGTCCGGTTCCGGCAAAAGCACGCTTATTCGCCACATCGCGGGCCTTGAAACAGGTGACGGTCAAAATGGGCGCATCGAGATTCTGGACACGGTTTCGCAGAAGGCCGGTCGCCTGACCGGATATGTGAAACGCGGTGCCGTGTCGGTGCTGTTCCAGCAGTTCAATCTCGTCGGTCGCCTTTCGGTGCTGACCAATGTGCTGATCGGTCTTCTTGGCCGGGTGCCGCGCTGGCGCGGAACGCTGGGGCTGTTCAACGCGGAAGAAAAAGCCGCAGCCCGCGCAGCCCTTGCCCGTGTCGGCATTCCGCAGGTTGCCGTGCAGCGCTCTTCCACGCTGTCTGGCGGACAGCAGCAGCGCGCGGCAATCGCTCGCACGCTCGTGCAGGGTGCGGAAATTCTGATTGCCGATGAACCCATTTCGGCGCTCGACCCATCATCGGCTCGCCGGGTGATGGATGTGCTGGCCGATATCAATACGCAGGACAGGATCACGGTCCTCGTCTCTCTGCATCAGGTCGAATATGCCCGTCGCTATTGCAAGCGCACCATCGCCATGCGCAACGGTGCTATCGTCTTCGATGGCCCTTCGACCTCGTTGTCCAACGCATTTCTGGCCGAACTTTACGGTTCGGCATCGGAAGAACTGGTCCTGCCGGAAGCCCCGGCGGAGCAATCGGCTCCCGTGACTGCCACGGAGCTGCCCAACCGTCAGCCGGCGTTTACCACCGCCTGACTTCCCCTGTTATCGGAGACCTCTCATGAACGCGATACTGAAAAGCATGGCGGCGATGTCTATCGCCTTTACAATGACGTCCGCAGCGCTTGCTCAGGACACGATCAATTTCGGCATCATCTCGACCGAGTCTCAGCAGAACCTCAAGACAAGCTGGGATCCGCTTCTGGCCGACATGAAGAAAAAGACCGGTCTGGACGTCAAGGCCTTCTTCGCTTCCGATTATGCCGGCATTATCGAAGGCATGCGCTTCAACAAGGTGCAGATCGCCTGGTACGGCAACAAGTCCGCCATGGAAGCCGTTGACCGCGCCAATGGCGAAGTCTTCGTGCAGAGCGTTGCCGTCGGCGGTGAGCCTGGCTACTGGTCTGTTGTGATCGTTCCCAAGGATTCCCCGATCCAGACAATCGACGACGTTTTGAAGTGCGACAAGTCGCTCAACTTCGGTCTGGGCGATCCAAACTCCACGTCCGGTTACCTCGTGCCGATGACCTTCGTATTCGGCCCACGCGGTATCGATCCGAAGTCCTGCTTCAAGAACGTGACCAACGCCAACCATGAAACCAATGCCATGGCCGTTGCCAACAAGCAGGTCGATGCTGCTGCCAACAACACCGAGAACATGGCGCTGATCAAGCAGAACAAGCCGGACGCTTTCGCCAACATCCGCGAAGTCTGGCGCTCGCCGCTGATCCCGTCTGACCCAATCGTATGGCGCAAGGACCTGTCGGACGACACCAAGACAAAGATCCGCGAGTTCTTCTTGACCTACGGCACCGACAAGTCCACCGGAAATGTTGCCGAAGAAAAGAAGATACTGGCCGGTCTGAAGTGGGCACCGTTCCGCGCTTCCACGGACAAGCAGCTTCTGCCGATCCGCGTCATGGAGCTGTCGAAGTCGATTGCCCAGGCGAACGCCGATGCATCGCTTTCCGCTGAAGCCAAGGCTGCAAAGGTCAAGGATCTGACGGAACAGAAGAGCAAGTTCGAAGCCGAACTCGCAACGGCTTCCAAGACCTGATCTCTCCAAAATCTACTGGGCGGGTCCAAAGGCCCGCCCAGCCCTCTGGCACCGGATTGACGACAATGAGTGAAACATCCCTGCAAAACAAAGCGATGCCCATGGCGGTGGCGAAACAGCCGGGCGGCCTGCGCAATGGACTGCTCACGCTGGGGCTGGTTGCCGCGCTGGTCATCAGCTGGGGCCCTGCCGAAATGGGGCGTTGGACCTATCTTTTCAGTGACAGCGGCAACATGGCCGCCTATGCCAAGGATTTCCTCAAGCCGGATTTCAGCACCTGGCAATATTACCTCGAAGAAATGATCGTCACGGTTCAGATTGCACTCTGGGGCACTTTCCTTTCCGTGCTTCTGTCGATCCCGTTCGGTATCCTCTCTGCCCACAACATGGCACCGTGGTGGATCAACCAGCCGGTGCGACGCCTGATGGACATGTTCCGCGCCATCCATGAGGTCGTATTCGCGGTTCTTTTCGTGGTGGCGGTCGGGCTCGGCCCTTTTGCCGGTGTCATGGCTCTCTTCATCCACACGACGGGCATTCTCGCAAAGCTGTTTTCCGAGGCGGTCGAAGCCATTGATCCGCGTCCCGTTGAGGCCATCCGCACGACCGGTGCATCGCGCATCCAACAGGTCATTTTCGGCGTCATTCCGCAGGTTTTGCCGTTGTGGATTTCCTTTTCGCTCTACCGGTTGGAATCGAACATTCGTTCAGCAACCGTGCTGGGCCTCATCGGCGCTGGCGGCATTGGTCAGGTTCTCTTTGAATCGATCCGCGGTTTCTATTACCCGCAGGCATCCGCCATCATCATCATCGTGGTTTTGACGGTGACACTGATGGACCTCATTTCGCAGCAACTGCGCCGGATCGTAATCTGAGCCCAACTGCTACTTTTTCGCTCTACACAGCCGTTTCGCAACGGCACATCAACCGAATGAACATCATGCAAAAAGATCTCGTCTTCACCAATTGCGCCATCGTTCTCCCGCAGGAGATCATCAACGGCACCTTGCTTGTCCGCGATGGAAAGATCGCCGATGTCAGCCAGGACAACTCATCCTCGGGAACGGATCTGGATGGTGATTTCGTGATCCCGGGTTGCGTCGAGCTGCACACGGACCACCTAGAAACCCACGTCCAGCCGCGCCCGAAAGTGCGCTGGAATCTGGACGCAGCCCTTCAGGCGCATGACGGACAGATCGCCACGGCTGGCATCACCACGGTTTTTGATGCCCTGCGCGTTGGTATGGATGGTGATACCGAACTTGGTTCGGACGATATGTCGGCGATGGCGCAGACCATTTCGGCGGCAACGGCAGCAAACCGCTTGCGCGCAGAGCACTTCATCCATCTTCGCTGTGAGGTATCGATGCCTGACGCCGCGGAGCATTTCGATGAGATCAAGTCCAATGACCGCGTTAAGCTTGCGTCGCTGATGGACCACGCGCCCGGCCAGCGCCAGTTCGTCAGTCTCGAAGCCTATCGCATTTATTATCAGGGCAAGAAAAAGCTCTCAGACGCGGATTTTGCTGCCTTCAGCGCACGACGCATCGCGCAATCTGAAATGTATTCGGCAAAACACCGGCAGCTTATTGCGCAGCGTTGTCACGCCGCGGGCATATCCATCGCTTCCCACGATGATGCGACTGCCGAGCATGTGGCGGAAGGGATCGCCCTTGGCATTTCGCTGGCTGAATTCCCGACGACGGTCACGGCGGCACAGCTTTCGCGTGAGGCCGGTCTTCAAGTGCTGATGGGTGCGCCGAACGTCGTTCGCGGCGGTTCTCATTCCGGAAATGTCTCGGCGCTCGAGCTTCTGGAAAAGGGTGCTCTGGATATCCTCTCGTCCGACTATGTGCCCTTCAGCCTCGTGCAGGCGGCATTCACGCTTTGGGAGAAAGAGATCATCGATCTGCCCCAAGCGATCCGGTTGATCTCTGCAAACCCAGCCGAAGCGGCCAAGCTTAATGATCGTGGACGGATCGAGATCGGTCGTCGCGCTGATCTTGTCCGAGTTCGGGCCACAAAGGGACTGCCACCCTTCATCGCGGGTGTCTGGCGTGAGGGAAATCGCGTGGCCTGATGTGCCCGGCTCCCTACCGTTTTCCGGTATGGGAGATGAGCCACAGAAGATATGGCCCGCCGATCAGAGCCGCAAACACGCCGACCGGCACCTGATAGGGATAGATGACGACGCGGGACAGCCAGTCGGCGCCGATCAACATCGCAGCGCCGATTAGCAACGACGCCAAAAGCTGCTGGCGCGCGCCGGTCAGCCCGATCAGGCGGGCAAGATGCGGGGCGACAAGCCCGGCTAGGCTAAGTGGACCAACGAGAAAAGAGGCGACCGCCGTCATCAGCGCTGCGAGGATGGCGAGGGTGAGCCGTGAGGATGTGAGACCAAGGCCAACGCCCTTGGAGACGACGGAGCCCAGTGGCAGTATCGTCAACCAGCGGCTCATGAACAGCAGCGGTGCCGCGAATAGGACGAGTGCACTTAGTGATGTCCATGCCTCGAATGCGCCAGCACGATTTGTCGATCCTGCCATCCACATCAGCAGAATAAAGGCGTTCATATCGCCTTGCGCCAGCACGATGGTGACGATGGCCATGGATATCGCACTCATGGCAATGCCGGATAAAAGCAGGCGCTCTGCGGACAGTTCGCGGCTTGCGGTGATGGCGATCATGATAGAGAAGACCGCAAGCGACCCCAATGCCATGCCCATCAGCATGACGGTTGGCGATGCGGAGCCGAAAAGATAGAGCGTGGCGGCCAGTCCAGCGCCGCCGCCTGCCGAAACGCCCAGCACTTCGGGGCTCGCGATGGGATTTCCCGTCACGCGCTGCATGATGAAGCCTGCGGCTCCCAAAAGTGCACCGGCACCTCCGGCAGCCAGAATACGCGGCAGCCGGAAAGGCATGAGCTCGGATAGGCTCTGTCCAAATGCAAACCGCAAGCCTGTGGGGGACGGGCCGACGACAAGTGCCGCCAGAATGAGCAGAGCGATCAACACCACCAGAAAAACGATGTATAAGTTAGGCCGTGCCAAGCGTCGTTCCGTGGAAGATGCGGAGGCGGTGACGGGCGAGATGGCGTGCAGCCGTGGCAAGAGAAAAAGCAGGACAGGCCCGCCCATGAGAGCGGTTGCGGCACCCGCTGGTGCCAGATCGGAAAAGCCGGGGCCCAGCAACTGGCTAATCGCATCTGTGAGGAACAGCAGGGCGGCACCCGTAAACGGTGCTGCTATCAACACCTGCCCCGTCGTTCGCGCACCGCAAAGCCTTGCAATGGCAGGCGCTGCAAGTCCGAGAAAGCCGATGACACCCACCGTGGCGGTAACGGAAGCCGCCAGCCATACGGCGAGCAACAGAATGGCCAGTCGCAGCCGCACAAGCGAGAGGCCAAGGCTCTTGGCGCTCGTATCGTCCAATGCCAGCACGTTGAGAGGACGAATAAGGATGGCGGCAGCGATGGCGCCGATGGAGAGGCGGGGTGCCAAAGACAGCACGCCCTGCCAATCCTGCTGGCTCAGGGAACCCGCACCCCAAATGCTGACAGAAAGCGCATATTCGCCACGCGCAAGAATGAAGGTTATGGTGAGCGAGGCCGTGATCATGCTGACGATGAGGCCCGATACCGCAACCGTTACCGGATCGAATGATCGCCGCCACGACAGCGCCAATACCAGGCCGACGGCGAAAAGCCCGCCAGAGAAAGCCACCAGTTCACGCGAAAATCCGGCCAGAAGCGGTGAAAAGCTGAGGCCTGCCACCAGTGCAAGCTCTGCTCCGGCGGCAATGCCAAGCGTGGACGCATCCGCGATGGGGTTGCGCAGCACCCGTTGCAACAGCGCGCCAGCCAATCCAAGCGCGGCACCTGCCAAAAGTGCAATGACGGTTCGCGGAAGCAGGCTATTCCAGAGCAGAATTTGGCCGAGCACATCTGCTGTCACGGCGTCACCCGGCACCGTTGGCCTTGTGGCGATGAGAAGCGCCAGCATGGCAGCACACGCGGCAAAAATCGCAGCCATGGACATCATGGCGCGGCGGGATCCGTAAGCCATCGAGGCTACGTTAGTCGTTCCGGGCATCGGTCAGACCTTTCGCAAGCTCTTCGGCGAAACGACGTGCGGCAGGCAACGCTCCGTAAGGATTGATGGAGCCCAATGTGATGACACGCTTTTCCCGAACGGCGGGCAGGGCGTTCCAGAAGGCGCTGCGCTCCAAAGTCATGACCGCATCAAGCGGATGCGGTGGGATGAGAATGATCCAGGCATCCGGCATGGAGGCAAGCGTTTCGATGCCCATGGGCGCAGCTGCCGAATAGGCCGTCTGCCCGGTCCATGCATTCTCCAATCCCAGCCGCTTTAGCGTAGAGCCGAACATGCTGTCTGAGCCGAATACACGGTAATGCCTGGAATCGCCGAGATTGATGGGCAACACGGCACGTCGATCACGTGTCGCCAATGTTGCTCGCAGATCGACCAGCCGCTGGGCGGTACCCGCAACATAGGTTTCGGCTTTGGATGTGATGTCGAGATGCTTCCCCAAAGCCATCGTCGCCCGCTGAGCCATGACATAAGGGTCTTCGCCAGAGAGATAGATGCCAAGATTGTGTGTGGGCGCGATGCCTGACAGCAGAGGATCGGCCCAGGCGTAGAAATTGGAGTTGAAAATGATGTCAGGCTTGGTGAAGGACAGCGTTTCCAGATTGGGCAATCCCCGCAGCCCCAGATCGGCAACCGTTTCCGGCACCGGCGGCACGACCACCACTTCGCGAAATTGCCGAAGCTCCGGCCCTGCAACGACATTGGAGCCCAAGGCGAGAAGTGTTTCAAGCAAGGCCCAATCAAGTGTCGCTGTTTTTGGCAGCGTTTCCGCATGCGCGCAGCGCGTGATTGCTAATGATGTGGCGCCTGCGAGAAAGGCTCGACGGGAGAACAGAAAACGGGAATTCACATCTGTCTCCAACGACAATAAGGAAGGCCCTTTCGGACCTTCCCTCTAAATGCATTGTTGCGCCACTTTCGCAGAAGCATTTACCAGGTTCTGCTGAGTTTAAGACTGACGGTCCGCGCTTCACCATAACCGCAGAAGGACATGGTGTTGCAACCGGCAACATATTCTTTGTCAAAGAGGTTGGTCACGTTGAGCGAAGCCTTCCAGTCATTCTTTTCGTAGCGAATTCCGGCATCAAAAACAGTTGCATCTGGAACACGTAATGTATTGGTGTCATCAGCCCAAGACTTGCCGCGATACCGCACGCCCGCACCAAGGCCGAGGCCTGTCAAAGGGCCTTCCGTAACGGTGTAGTCCAGCCACAGCGACGCTTGCGAATTAGGGACTAGCAAAGGGGTAAGCCCCTCCATGCTGGGATCGCCGGGATTTTTGGTGAACTCAAGATTGGTATAGGAGGCCGAAGCAATTGTTTTCCAATTTTCGGTCAGGTTGAATTTGCCTTCGACTTCAACTCCACGAGAGCGAACCTCACCAAACTGCCTGCTATTAGACGTACCTGCTATGCTCACCGTATAGTTTTTCTTGTCGATCTGGAATACGGAAGTCGTCAGGGTGCCATCAAGCCAGCTTGGCTCATATTTGACGCCAGCTTCGTACTGCTCACCCTCTTCCGGTTTTAGTGCTCCGTCTGACGATGTTCCCACGAGTGGGCTGAAGAATGTCGAAACACTGGCATAGGGGGTAATACCGTTGTCGAATTCATAGGCCAGACCCGCGCGACCGCTCCACGCGGCATCGTTTCTTGAGAAGTCGCCGGTTCCGAGACGGTCATCGACTTTACTGTCGAGATAGTCGTAGCGGCCATTCAGTGTCGCTATCCATCCTTCGCCGAATTTGAGCTGGTCTTGCGCATAAACGCCAACTTGGCGGATTGTGTAAACCTGATGCGTGAAAGGTGTAAGCGGCGGTAAATGCAGGTTGTATGGCAGGTCATCTGGATTAATTGGAGTTGGATATGCACCCCACGGTGTGGCCAGCTGATCATTGTCGAGTCGATACGAGCGATAATCCAAACCAGCCATCAGCTTGTGGCTGGCGCCTCCGAGTTCGAATTCATTTTCAAGACGGTTATCAATATTGACGGAATATGCCTTCGACCGGACATCATCGGCATACATCATAACTTCGTCATCTGCTTGGTTGGCGAAGTCGAAGGGGTATAGCTGGCGTTCTCGCTTGTTGAGATATCCAAGCCGCATATTCTGCGTGAATTTCCACCCGTTTTCGAATTCGTTCTGGAATTCGTAGCCCGTCAGTGCCTGCGTCGCCAAGCCGATGTCGAAGTCTTTGCGTCCGAAATATGCGTCTCGGTCGATTTTGCCAAAGAATGGGTTGGCGACAACGGTGCCGGAATAGGGGAGGAGTCCGTTTGAGGTATGCGTCTGGTCCAGATGACTGATATAGGCCCAGATGTTCAGGCTGGTGGTGTCATCTGGCTGGAAGGTGATCTGCGGCATAAACGTGCCGCGAATATCTTCCTGCTTATCGGAATAACCTTTGCCGCCGGAAAGTTTGCCGGTTAAACGATAGTTTACGGACTCTGTTCCTGGCATTTTATCTGAGAAATCAAAGCCGAAGAAACCGTTTGCGTTACTATCGATCCCGATCTCAGTATAGGCGTATGGTTCGTCCGAGGGACGCTTGCGCACCATGTTGATCACGCCGCCAGCGTTGGCGCCGCCGAGCAGAACGGATGCCGGGCCTTTGAGAACTTCGACACGCTCCAGCATAAATGGATCGATCTGAAAGTTTCCGAAGGCATGGCTCGTTAGTGCCATATTGTCGAGAAAGAGCCCGGTTTGGCTGGCATTGAAGCCTCGGACATAAATCCAGTCGGTATCTGGGTCTGAGCCGAACGGCTGAGCAAATACACCCGGCGTGTAGAGCAGGGCTTGATCCACCTTATCAAGGACACCCCGGTCGTTCATTTCTTCTGTGCCCACCACCGAAACAGACTGCGGAATTTCCTTAAGCGGCGTATCGGTTTTCGATCCCGTCGTCGTTTCCTTGGCGAAGTAGCCCTTCACCGGCCCGGTGCCGCCCTGTTCCTTGTTGCCTTGAACAATGATGGGGGCGAGGGTTGTCGTGTTGCCGGTGTCGCTTGCGCTTTGCGCCCAGGCTTGTCCTCCGGTGTTGAGAACAATCGTTGCTACGCCCGCCAACAGGCCCGCTTTCATCGCGGAAGATTTGATCAATGTCTTCACTCTGCGCCCCACTCATACCGCTCTCTCAGGCGGCCTCTCGATAAGGTGAGTGGTTAACTCAGATTTAACTTATCTGCTTGTCCGTATGCACGGAAATTGAACGAATTTGGGCAAATTTCACGCTCAAGCGCATTTGCTCACTGGTTTTATTCACATTGTGCCTTTTTCCACTGGGAAGGCGTCAGCCCGGTATGCTTGCGAAACGTGCGGCTGAAATGGGCGTGATCTGCAAAACCAGTTTCTGC
The DNA here is from genome assembly GCA_900473205.1 of Hyphomicrobiales bacterium. Taxonomy (GTDB): domain Bacteria; phylum Pseudomonadota; class Alphaproteobacteria; order Rhizobiales; family Rhizobiaceae; genus Agrobacterium. The sequence goes on along the minus strand of UCLB01000007.1, from coordinate 174,320 downwards.
GGCCACCGTCGTCAACATATGGCGACCGGACTTCAGCAGGTCTTTCGCGCGTTCCAGTCGCGCTGTCATCTGCCAATCATGCGGAGCCACGCCAGTGGCGGCCTTGAAGGAGTGGCTGAAATGCGATTGCGACAGGCCGGTGATTGCGGCCAGTTCTTCCAGCCTGATATTGCGCAGGCAATGTTCTTCGATGAAGTCCTTTGCGCGCCTCAGTTGCCAAGGGGCCAGAGCCCCGCGTTTGCGGGGCTGTGCCTTGGCGAGCTTGAACACATCGATTAACAGCGAAAGCGCAAGGCCATCGCCGTAGAGGTCGTGCAGAGGATCGGAACTGGCGATTTCGGCGGCAATTAACTGCGCCAGTGTCACGATCCGGCTGTCTGCGAAGAGAAGTTTTGGTTCTCTCAGAAGCGAGGGATCGAGATCATCACCCAGACGGCGGCTGATGGCGTCGACATCGAAGTGGATATCGAGGTGGCGAATAGACTGGACATCCTTGATATCAACCCAAAGGTCCATGTCCGCAGGGACGTAAGAGATCGGGCTGAGATCGGTATCCTGCGGCATTCCCGGCTCGCGAACGGTGCGCTTGACGGCGGGGCGGCCACGACCTCGCTGATCGAGAAGAATGAAGAGACGCGGATCGCGGGCGATATAATGCCCGCCTGCATAGCTGGCGCATTCCACATCCCAAAGATCGGCAGTGATGCCATTCCAGTATCGGCGGCGCAGCCCTCCCACAACAGAAAAGCCTTCAATCTGGTTCTGCATTCTCGGCTGAAAGGTCATTTACGGACTCAAGGGAGATAAAGCGCTAAAAGTTGCGGATCTTTATCAAGTTTTCCGGTTGTATTCAACAGGCGGCCCGCAAGCGATATTGACTGCCTGCTCCAACTTGGCCAAAGATCGAACTCCTCAATCTTCGAAATCTACCCAGCGGAATTCCAATGCCTTTGAATGCCCAGCAAGAGTCCACGCGTATCGACGCGCCACTTCTGTCTCTGTCGGACGTGTCCTTTGCAGTCGAAGGCCGCACATTGCTTTATCCTCTGAAGTTGAAACTCGGTTCCGGCCGATCCATCGCACTCATTGGTCATAATGGATCGGGCAAATCGACACTCCTCAAATTGATCGGACGCCAGCAGATGCCGACCGGTGGCTCGATTGAATTCGAGGGCAAAGCTTTGAGCGATTGGGGCAACCGGGCCTTCGCGCGCCGGCTTGCCTACATGCCGCAACGCACGCCATCTGCACCCGGCATGCTGGTCAAGGAACTCGTCGCGCTTGGTCGTTACCCCTGGCATGGCGCGCTCGGTCGTTTCGGGCAGGAAGATCGCGACAAGGTGGATGAGGCAATCGAACTAACCGGCATCGGCCAGTTTTCAGATCGCATGGTGGACAGCTTATCGGGTGGTGAGCGCCAGCGCGTCTGGCTCGCCATGCTGGTTGCGCAGGATGCGACCTGCCTTCTGCTGGATGAGCCGATCTCTGCTCTCGATATCGGGCACCAATTGGATGTTCTGGAGCTGACCGCCGACCTGTGCCGCAAGAGGGGCATAAGCATCATCATGGTGCTGCATGATATCAACATGGCCGCGCGCTATTGCGACGAAATCGTTGCGCTTCATTCGGGACGCTTGATCGCGCATGGAAAGCCGGAAGAGATTATGAACACCGACGAGTTGTTGCGGATTTACGATGTACCCATGGACATCATCCGCCAACCATCGAGCGGCAGGTTAATTGCGATGGCGCGATAGTCTTTACAGTCTGGCTTTCGTGGAGCGTGCTGTTGAAAGCAGCAGGCTTGTTTCGCTGCCCGTAATACCAGGAACCAGACGAATACGGCGAAGAACCGAGTCGAAATCCCCCAGAGTTGAAGCGCTGAGTTCCACGATCAAATCCCATCGACCATTGGTGGAGTGGATTTCCGAAATTTCCGGGAAACCGCCAAGTGCGCGAATGACGCGATCCGTGACGTGCCCTTCGATCTCGATCATCATGATACCGCGAACAGCCTCTTCCACAGCATCGGCGCGCAATATGACCGTGTAACCGATGATCGCGCCGCTCTGCTCCAGCCGCTCGATGCGGGCCCGCACGGTTGCACGCGATGTCTCTGTTTCCAACGCAAGGTCGGATATGCTGCGTCGGCCATTGTGACGCAAAAGCGTGACCAGTTTTTTATCCAGATCGTCCATTGGCACCATTTTGATAAATCGAATTATCAAAATGATAAGTTACGTGGACTGTTTTTGCCAATATTCATTGTTCAATCTGCCATGTTGCCGTGGTGAAATTACCTGACGGTATAGGGGGAAATTTCATGGAATGCAGGCTTATCGGAGTGCCGCTGCAAATCGGTGCAGGGCAACTGGGTTGTGAGATGGGGCCAAGCGCCCTTCGCATTGCCGGGTTGAAAACCGCTCTGGAAGAGTTGGGTCATTCTGTCGTGGATGTCGGCAATGTCGCGCCCGCTGCGTTTCGCGAGTTCAACCATCCCAACAGCGCCGTTCATCATCTCTCGGAAACGGTGGCTTGGACAGAAGCGTTGGTGGAGGTTGCCTACCGCGAAAGCGAAAATGCGATGCCCATATTTTTGGGTGGCGACCATGCCATCTCTGCAGGCAGCGTTACGGGTGTGGCGCGGCGTGCGGCAGAGCGGGGACGGCCGCTTTTCGTGTTGTGGCTGGATGCGCATACGGATTATCACACATTGCAAACCACCCGCAGCGGCAATCTGCATGGCACGCCGGTTGCCTATTATAGCGGTCGCGAAGGGTTCGAAGGTTACTTTCCGCCGGTAACCAACCCCGTCGATCCAGACAATATCTGCATGATCGGCATCCGCAGTGTCGATCCGGCGGAAAGCGCAGCGCTGGGAGAAACCGGCGTCACCATTCATGACATGCGTATGATTGATGAGCACGGCATGGGTGTGCTGTTGCGTGCGTTCCTAGAGCGCGTTGCCTCCGCGAACGGCCTGCTGCATGTCAGCCTCGATGTCGATTTCCTCGATCCTTCAATCGCTCCTGCTGTCGGCACCACCGTGCCTGGGGGCGCGACATTCCGGGAAGCGCATCTGGTTATGGAAATGCTGTGTGACAGCGGCTTGGTCTCCAGTCTCGACCTAGTAGAACTCAATCCCTTCCTTGATGAGCGTGGGCGTACAGCACGCTTGATGGTGGACCTGACCGCAAGCCTGATGGGCAAGCGCGTGATGGATCGCCCGACGAGAGCGGGTTGAGGAGGAACAGCATGATGACAGCGACACCCAATCTCAACATCGTCCCATTCATCAGCGTCGATAACATGATGAAGCTGGTTCTGACGGTCGGCATCGACACGTTTTTACGTGAACTCGCCGATACAATCGAAGAGGATTTTCGCCGCTGGGAGACGTTCGATAAGACTCCGCGGATCGCATCTCACTCGGAAGAGGGCGTCATAGAATTGATGCCGACGAGTGACGGTAAGCTCTACGGCTTCAAATATGTCAACGGGCATCCGAAAAACACCAGACAGGGCCGACAGACTGTAACCGCTTTCGGTGTTCTCTCAGATGTTGGTAACGGTTACCCGATGCTGCTGACTGAGATGACGATCCTGACAGCGCTGAGGACGGCGGCGACCTCGGCAGTTGCGGCGAAATATCTCGCCCGCAAGGATGCGAGCTCCATGGCCATCATCGGTAATGGCGCGCAGAGTGAATTTCAGGCCCGTGCTTTCAAGGCTATTCTGGGCGTCGATCAGCTCCGGCTTTACGACATCGATCCCGCCGCCAGCCTCAAATGTCAGCGAAATCTGGAGGGGCAGGGCTTTTCGATAACGACATGCAAAAGCGCGGAAGAGGCGGTCGAAGGTGCCGATATCATCACGACCGTGACGGCGGACAAACAATACGCGACCATCCTGACAGACAACATGGTTGGCCCCGGTGTTCATATCAATGCAGTGGGCGGCGATTGCCCGGGGAAAACCGAGCTGCACAAGGATATTCTGCTCCGCTCCGACATTTTTGTAGAGTACCCGCCACAGACCCGCATCGAAGGCGAAATTCAGCAATTGGCGCAGGACCATGCCGTAACAGAGCTTTGGCAGGTCATTACCGGCGAAACGGTTGGGCGAAAGACGGATCGGCAAATCACGCTGTTCGATAGCGTCGGCTTTGCCACAGAAGACTTTTCTGCGCTTCGTTATGTCAGATCGAAGCTTGCCGAGACGGGTCTTTATGAGGAACTGGATTTGCTGGCTGACCCTGACGAGCCGCGAGATCTCTATGGCATGCTTTTGCGATGCGAAGCATCGACGAAAGCCGCGTCGCCAATTCAGTCCGAAGCGGTATTATAACCGCTCCAGTCGTTTTTTGCGGGCCGCCATTTGCTCCCGCCATATGGTGAACAGGCCTGCGGCAACGACGATTGCCGCGCCGACCACCATATGCGTGCTCAGCACTTCTCCGTAAAAGCTGACGCCTAGGATGGAAACCAGCACCAGCTGATAGTAGGAAAAGGGCTGGACGGACGCGGCATCCGCAAGCTCGAAAGCCCGGATCAGCAGATAGTGGCCGCTCATGCCGGTTATGCAGAGCGCCAGCATCCAGCCCCAGTCATAGGGCACCATGTTCACCCAATAAAATGGCCCGACCAGCGTCAAGGCAATAGCGCCGGGAACACCGGTGTAGAAGAAGCTCGTCATTGCCTTGTCGGTGCGGCTGGCGAGCCGCGTCAGCACGCCGTAGAGGCCAAGCAGGAATGCCGCGGCAAATGTCACGATCAATATCGGGTCAAAACCGTTTTCATCGGGTTTGAGGATGACAAGGACGCCGAGAAAGCCGACGAGAATGGCCGACCAGCGCTTCCAGCCCACCTGCTCGTTCAAAATAGGGACGGACAAAGCGGCGACGATCAATGGCGTGGAGGCGAGAATGGAGTGGGTGTGAGCCAGACCCACCGCCGCAAAGGATATGATCGAAAGAACGATCTGTACCCCGAGAATGACCCCGCGGCTTGCCTGTAGCCAGAAACGGTCCGTAGCGACAGCCTGCCGGATGCCACCCTTCGATCTCAACGCAAGAATGGTCACGAACACGGCGAAGGCCCAGTAACGCAGCATCGTTACGAAGATGGGGGGATAGGCGGAACCAAGATGTTTCGAGATGCCATCCTGCGCAGCAAAAATAGTGAAAGCCGCTAACGCGTAAAGATAACCTACGGATTGAGGAGGCATTGGGAACTCTGATTGGGCAGACGATGAGCGGAGAGGTCTGAACCTCTTAGACGATTATCGTTAGATGCAAAACCAAGAAAGTGAAGGATTTCGCTTTACGGACATCAATGGCACCAAGCCCAGCTGTCCAAAACCGCAACACCTCCAAAAACAACATGTCATACATGTTTGACAATTATTCGAATATCTGTCTAATAAGAAGCACAATAGATTGCCGTTGGCCACCGGGCTGCATTGGGAGGACAGATGATTATTACCGACGTCGAAGTGCGGGTGTTCAAGACGACAACGCGTCGCCATTCCGATAGCGCCGGCCATGCTCATCCCGGTCCTGCGCATCAGGTCGAGCAGGCGATGCTGACGATCCGCACCGAAGACGGTAAGGAAGGTCACTCCTTTACGGCGCCGGAGATCGTGCGACCGCATGTCATCGAGAAATTCGTGAAAAAGGTGCTGATCGGCGAGGATCACCGCGACCGTGAGCGCTTGTGGCAGGACCTTGCCCACTGGCAGCGCGGCTCTGCGGCGCAGTTGACCGACCGCACCTTGGCCGTCGTAGACTGCGCATTGTGGGATCTGGCAGGTCGCTCGCTTAATCAACCTGTATACAAGTTGATCGGTGGTTATCGCGACAAGGTGCTGGCCTATGGCTCGATCATGTGCGGTGACGAGCTGGAGGGCGGTCTGGCGACGCCGGAAGACTACGGTCGTTTCGCTGAGACGCTGGTCAAGCGCGGCTATAAGGGCATCAAGCTACACACCTGGATGCCACCTGTCAGTTGGGCTCCTGACGTCAAGATGGATTTGAAGGCCTGCGCCGCCGTTCGCGAAGCGGTCGGTGCGGATATCAGCCTCATGATCGATGCCTTCCACTGGTATTCGCGCACGGACGCACTAGCGCTGGGTCGTGGTCTTGAAAAGCTGGATTTTGACTGGATCGAAGAGCCTATGGATGAACAGTCCATGTCATCCTACAAATGGCTGGCCGATAATCTCGACATTCCCGTTGTTGGGCCTGAAAGCGCTGCTGGTAAGCACTGGCACCGCGCTGAGTGGTTGAAGGCGGGTGCCTGCGATATTCTCAGAACCGGCGTCAACGACGTCGGCGGCATCACGCCCGCCTTGAAGACGATGCATTTGGCCGAAGCCTTTGGCGTGGAATGCGAGGTCCACGGCAATACGGCGATGAACCTGCATGTGGTGGCCGCGACGAAGAATTGCCGCTGGTATGAGCGCGGATTGCTGCACCCCTTCCTCGAATATGATGATGGCTTCGATTATCTGAAGTCGCTGTCTGATCCGATGGATAAGGACGGCTTTGTGCATGTACCGGATCGTCCCGGTCTTGGTGAGGACATAGATTTCAATTTCATCGAGAACAACCGCGTAAGGTAAGTTGAGATGAAAACCATACTTGCATTTGGTGATAGCCTGACATGGGGCGCAGACCCGGCAACCGGACTGCGCCACCCGCCGCAATACCGCTGGCCGGAGGTGCTGGAAGCCGAGTTTGCTGGTGAGGCGAAGGTTCTGGCGGAAGGCCTGGGCGGGCGCACCACGTGTTATGACGACCATGCTGGCCCGGCCTGCCGCAACGGTGCAAAAGCGTTGGAAGTTGCGCTGGCCAGCCACATGCCGCTCGATCTCGTCATCATCATGCTGGGAACCAACGATCTGAAACCCGTTCACGGTGGACAAGCTGAGACTGCCGTATCCGGCATGCGACGCCTGGTCCAGATCGTGGAGACCTTTCCCTACAAGCCGCGCTTAGCGCTGCCGAAAGTGCTCATCGTTGCGCCGCCGCCATGCGTTGCCGGGCCAGCCGGTGCGCCTGCGGCGGGACGCAGAATTGCCGAGTCCGGACGTCTGGCGCCGCTTTACGAGAAGCTTGCCGGTGAAACCAACTGCGCATTTTTCGATGCAGGTACGGTTGCGCGCGCGTCATCGGTTGATGGCGTTCATCTCGACGCCGAGACAACCGCTAAAATAGGGCGGGCGCTTGTTGCACCCGTTCGCGCCATTTTGTGCTGATCAGCATCGCTGCAGAGGAGTGTGGCCTGATCGTAATTTGAACGCCGTCATGAAACACGGCTCATTGGGAGGAAACATGAGACAGTTTTTTACAACAGTAGCGCTCGGTGCCTTGTTGATCGGCGCGATGCCGCTGAGTTCTCTGGCAGAAACGCCGAAGGATCAGCTGGTCGTCGCAACGACCATGAGCAACATTCTGACGCTCGACCCTGCCGCGATCACGGGTCGCGAGACCGTTCAGGTTCTGAACAATGTTTATGACACGCTGGTCATTCTCTCCGAGAAAGACCGGAGCGTTCAGCCCCGCCTCGCCGAGCGCTGGGAAATCTCCAAAGATCGCAACTCCATCACGTTTCACCTACGCAAGGATGCAAAGTTCGCATCCGGTAATCCGGTCACGGCCAATGATGTCGCCTGGAGCCTGAAGCGGGTTCTGACCCGCAATCTGGCGCAGTCCTCCTTCCTCAAAACTCGCGGTTACAAGGTCGAGGATGCGGACAAGCTGTTCGTTGCCAAGGATGAATACACATTCGTTTTGAATATGCCAAAGCCGGATGACCCGAACCTGTTGCTGATGATCCTTGGCCAGAACGGACCGGGTTCGATCATCGACACCAAAGCCGTGCTGGAACACGAAAAAGACGGAGATCTCGGAGCCGGTTGGCTGACCTTGAACTCCGCAGGTTCTGGTCCTTTCAAACTGGGACAGTGGAAATCCAACGAGTTCATCATTCTAATCCGTAACGACGATTACTGGGGCGAAAAGCCTGCGATGAAACGGGTTTTGATGCGCCACCTGCCGGAATCGCAGTCGCAGCGCCTCATGCTGGAAAAAGGTGACATCGATGTTGCCTACTCTCTGCAGGCGCCGGACTTGAAGTCGCTTGAGGCCGACAAGGAAATCAACATCGAATCCACGCCGGGTTCGGGCTTCTATTACCTTGGCGTTTCGATGAAGGATGAGCGTTACGCGAACAAGAAAGTGCGCGAAGCCCTTCGTTATCTGATCGATTATGAAGGTCTGGATAAGGCCGTCATGCCCTATTACGGCAAGCTGCACCAGCGCCCGATCAGCACCGGCGTTCTGGGTGCTCTGCCGGACGAAGGTTTCAAGCTGGATATAGCAAAGGCAAAGGCTCTGCTTGCTGAAGCCGGATATCCAAACGGCTTTAAAACGACGCTGCGCGTGCTGTCCGAAGATCCGTTCATGAAGGCCGCGACCGCAATCCAGAACACGCTGGGCCAGGCTGGTATTCAGGCTGAACTGATCAGCGGTTCCGGCGACCAGATTTACGGCGCGATGCGCGACCGCAAGTTCGAATTGCTCGTCGGTCGTGGCGGCGGTGGTCAGCAGCCGCACCCGGACAACAATCTGCGCGCCATGGTCTATAATCCGAACAATGCCGACGAGGCAAAGCTCACCAATTATCAGGGCTGGCGCACGAGCTTCTTCGATGAAAAGCTGAACAAAATGATCGAGCAGGCACTTGTCGAGCGCGACCCTGCCAAGCAGGCCAAGGCGTACGAAGACATTCAGGCCTATATGGATGAGCTCGTTATTTCGATCCAGCCCTTCTCGGAAGTGGTGGATACGGCGGCTTACCGTAGTGATGTCAAAGGCATGATCGTTAGCCCCTGGTATTCGCGTTTCGAAGTCGTGACCAAGGAGCGGTAATCGCTTCACAAGGATGACTCAAAACAAAGGGCGCGTATTTTACGCGCCCTTTTTGATGTTGTCCGGTGAAGCTCAATTTATGGCTGGCAGACAGTCTGATAACGCTCAACGACGGTCGACAGAACTTCATCGATAGGTCGCGCGTTCCAGTTATAGGAGAATATCTCCACCTCCTGCGGGCCAGAAAAACCGGCCTTTTCGATCATGCGACGGAAGCCCTTGAGGTCGATAACACCGTCACCCATCATGCCACGGTCATTGAGCGGGTCTGTGGTCGGCACCAGCCAGTCGCAGATGTGGTGCGCAAAAATCTGGCCATTGCGACCGGCGCGGGCGACCTGTTCTTCCAGCTCCGGGTCCCACCAGACATGGTAGACGTCGATTGCGACGCCCGTGCCTTCGCCCAGCTTGTCGCAGAGGTCGAGCGATTGCTTCAGCGTGTTGAAGCAGGCGCGATCTGCCGCATAAAATGGGTGCAACGGCTCGATAGCGAGCGGAATGCCAGCCTGTCTGGCATAGGGCAGAAGCTCTGCCATGCCGTCTTCCACCATCTGCCGCGCGCCTTTGATGTCTTTTGATCCGGCTGGCAAGCCACCGACCACCAGCACCAGGCAATCGGCATTCAAGGCTTGGGCTTCATCCACGGCGCGCTTGTTGTCCTCAATGGCGTCGCGGCGTCCATCAGCGTCTGGTGCGGGAAAAAATCCACCACGGCAATGACCGCTGAGGCGAATGCCATTCTGTGCCACGATGCGCGCCGCTTCGTCCAGCCCGACGCCATGCACCTGGTCTCGCCAAGGGGAGATGGTGGTGATGCCCTGTGCCAAGCAGGCATCCACCAGCGTGCCGAACGATCCGCCCTGCTTGATGGTGGCGAAATTGATGGAAAGACCTTCAAGGCTCATGCGGCATTCTCCTTTTCTTGAAGCGTCTGAAATGTTGCCTGCGAAGCGGCGTGCGCGACGCCAAGGCCCTTGGCCGCCAGCACCGTATCCAGCGAAAGCTGGCCGTTCTGGATCGTCAGGCGTGCGCGGCCTTGTTGATCTCGGTAGAGATCGCCATGGGCGGAAAGCCATGCGGCATTCTCTGGGGCCGATGCACCCTGCATGCCATCGACATAATGGTGTCCGTTGCGCTCGATGTGTACGAGGTTGAGAAGCGATGCCAGTGCCAGATCCTGCTGCACGGCGATGCCCGCCTGTGTCGTCAAATCTTCGGCCGACATGAAATAGCCACCACCCGTTTCCGCATTCCATTTCTCCACCCGCATCTTGTTAAAAAACGAGCGATAAAAACCCTTGCAGGATTTGGAGGAGACGCCGAGATAGCCCTGTTCGCGCGCTTCGAGAAACGCGTCCTTGGTGCCGTCGGATTCATCGATTTCCAGCGCCACCCGCTTGGCCAGCGTCTTGACAGGTTGAGACAGCGCCACAGTACGAATGATCGGTTGCTCCACGAAAAGCAGCGATTGCCGCAGCCTTGCGAGTGCGGGCTCTTTCTCGATGCGGTCCATCAGATCGATGACGGCGGCTTCATCAGCAAATTGTTCGTTGCCATCCAGTGTGGCTTTGTAAGCCGGCAATCGATCGAGGACAGCGGCGATATCCTTCAATCGCTCCGTATCTTCCTGCGGCCTGCCGGAAACCTTCAGTTTGAAATACTTGATGCCGTAGGTCTCGATCTCTTCGCTCAGGCACTCGGGCAAGCCATCATCGCGACGAGGCCCGCTTATCTGTTGTGGGGTCAGCGGATCGATGTAGCCGACGGTGTGGCGCAGATAGAGAGTCTTCTGTGGGGTCAGTTGCTTTAGAAAACCGGCCACGTCAAACCCATTGAGATCGGGTGTAGTCGACAGGTCGATGGCGGGGAGGTTGGTTCTGATCACATCCACCAGCGGCAAATCATTTAGCCTGCAAAGTGCATCCAGAATAGCGCGATCCACAAGTGCCAGACCAAACGAGGCGATCAGGCCGTTGAGACCTTCCGACGCTGCCTGTGCGTGCTGCTGTGGTTCCAGCAATGCGTGAAGACCGAAGGCTGTGGAAGCAGGTGTTTCTTTCGCAAATGCTGCCGCCATGTGGACCGAGCGGCGTAGCTGCTGCTCATTATCCGCGTTGCTGAGGGCAGGGTTTTTGTCGAACCATTTTGGCACCATCAACTCGGCTGAGTAACCCGTGGCGATCCGCCCCTGCGCATCCTCGATGTCGATAGAGAGAAAAATCTGCGCGGCTTCGGTCACTATCGCTGCTCCGAAACGGAACGGCATGCGCATGGTCAGGCGACGCTCGAAAATCGAGGTATCCTTGACCTTTAATGTTGGCGCTCCAGCCATCTCAATGCACACCCCTGACGGAGAGAATTGCCTTCATGCGTCGCGTGGCATCATCCGGGTCAGCGAGCACATTTGCCTTGTCCGCCAGCCGGAAAAGCTCGGCAAGATGGAGGGTGGAGCGCGTGCTTTCCTGCCCGCCGATCATGGTGAAATGGTCCTGCAATCCGTTGAGATAGGCCAGGAATACGACGCCGGTTTTGTAGAAGCGAGTAGGGGCTTTGAAGATGTGCCGCGACAGCGCAACGGTCGGTTCGAGGATATCGAAGAACTCGTTATTTGCCCCGCGCTTCAAGCTCGCCAACGCCTTGGACGCTGCCGGCGCAATCGCATCGAAAATGCCGAGCAGGGCATCGGAATGCCCTTGTTCGTCGCCCGCAATCAGTTCCGCATAGTTGAAGTCATCACCGGTATACATACGAACGCCCGCTGGCAGGCGGCGGCGCATGGTGATTTCCTTTTCTTTCGACAGAAGGGAAATCTTGATGCCGTCGATCTTGTCGGCATTGGCCTTGAGCATCTCAAGGCAGGTGTCCATCGCAGCCATGTGGTCACCAGAACCCCAATAGCCTTCAAGCGCGGGGTCGAACATTTCACCAAGCCAGTGGATGACTACTTTCTCTTTGGCCTGCGCCAGCACGCGGGCATAGGTTTCCAGATAATCATCAGGCGATTTTGCACTGGCGGCCAGCGCGCGGCTTGCCATCAAGATCACGCGTCCACCTTCGCCCTGCACGAAATCCAGCTGCTCTTGATAGGCATCGACAATCTGGTCGAGACTGTAACCGGTGCCGGTCAGGTGATCCGTGCCCACACCGCAGGCAATTAGCGCATCCTTCCGGCTCGCAGCTTCTTTCAAGGCTCTGGAGATCAATTCCTTTGCCTGCGGCCATGCCAGCCCCATGCCGCGTTGGGCAGTGTCCATGGCTTCCGCCACGCCCAGCCCCAGATCCCACAGCCGGTGCCGGAAGCGAAGCGTGGCGTCCCAATCGATTGCCGGTGTCAGCCAAGGGTCGTTATCGGCAAACGGGTCGGCCACCACATGGGCAGCAGCAAAGGCGACACGATTGAAATCCGCGGCACTGCGTTTTTCCAGAGCAATAGGTGTGCCGCTCAGCGTGTAAAGCTCGATGGAGCGATCTTCTGTGGGCAGGTTGAGCTGGGTCATGTGAACCTCCTCAGGCGATGGCGGGAACGTCGAGCCAGCGGCGCTCCTTCCAGGATTTCAGACCGAGTTCGGCAAGCTGCACACCCTTTACGCCTTCCATCAGCCCGTATGGCCATGGATCGTTGTCGACCAGATGCCGCACGAACATTTCCCACTGCGCCTTGAAGCCGTTGTCGTAGACGACATTGTCCGGGACTTCTTGCCAGGTCTTGTAGAAATCGATGGTCTGCGGCTGGTCCGGGTTCCAGACAGGCTTTGGCGTGTTGGTGCGGTGCTGCGTGAAGCACTTTGTCAGGCCAGCAACGGCAGACCCGTGTGTGCCATCCACTTGGAAGGTTACGAGGTCATCACGGCGAACGCGCACGGCCCAGGATGAATTGATGTGGGCAATGACGCCGCCTTCGAGTTCGAATGTCGCATAGGCGGCATCATCCGCGTCAGCGACATAAGCGTTGCCCTGTTCATCGAAACGCTGCGGAATGTGCGTTGCACCAAGGCAGCTGACGGCTTTGACCTCGCCGAACAGATTGTCCAGCACATAGCGCCAATGGCACAGCATATCGAGAATGATGCCACCACCGTCTTTTGCGCGGTAGTTCCAGGAGGGGCGCTGGGCTGGTTGCCAGTCGCCTTCGAAAACCCAGTAGCCAAACTCTCCGCGCACGGAAAGAATTTTGCCGAAGAAACCACTGTCGCGCAGCATGGCCAGCTTGCGAAGGCCGGGAAGGAAAAGCTTGTCCTGTACCACGCCATGCTTGATGCCAGCACTTTCGGCCAGCCTCGCCACGGCAATGGCTTCTTCCATATTATCGGAAATGGGTTTTTCGCAGTACACGTTCTTGCCGGCCTTGATCGCCTTGGTCAGAAGGCTGCCGCGCATTTGAGTAGTCCCAGCGTCGAAAAACAGCGTGTCATCTGGATTGGCCAGTGCCGCATCGATATCCGTCGTCCAGCGGGCGACATTGTGCTTTTTGGCAATCGCCTCGATCTTCTCGCCATTTCGACCCACCAGAATAGGGTCAAGCATGACCTTCTCGCCGCTTTTGAGCGTTACGCCGCCCTGATCGCGGATCGCGAGAACGGAGCGAACGAGATGCTGATTATATCCCATGCGGCCAGTGATGCCGTGCATGATGACGCCGATACGTTGCATGAAACCTCCTCCAAGAGCGCCCCACTCCCGTCAGGGCGCAGTCTTCCGGTTAGAATTTGTAACCATTTGGTTATTTGTGGTCGCGAAAGGTTGTTTCTGTCAAGAGGATTTTGATGCGAAAATTGACCGAGGAAATGACACAGGAAAATCTGTAGGGCTTCGTCGCGACTACCCTAATATCCGATATTTCGCATGTGCGAAGATAAGGATGGTTGTTCTTATTGGGTAATTTGGAATGACCGCTCAGATTGGCCGCAGTGCAGCAATAACTGTGTTCACGATATGCTGGCCCCAACGCTCCAGTTCAGCGGGGGCTGCGAGGTCTCGCTGAAAGATCGTAGACAGCGTGAAGCGGTTCGAAAGATAGAAAAATCCGAGCGACGCGATCGTCAGGTATACGTCAACAGGATCCAGCCCGGGCCGAAAATCGCGGGTTCCTTCGCCGCGCCGCAAAACGTCCTTCAACTCTGAAATGAAGTTGGAGTGCATTTCCGGTATGAAGTCGGACTGGCGCAAGTATCTGGCCTGATTGAGATTTTCTGTTGCCAGAATGCTGAGAAATTCCGGGTGGTCGAGAAAATAATGCCATGTGAACAGGGCAAGTTCTCTTAGACCCTCTACCGGTGGTTTGCGGGCGAGGTCCAGCCGGTGTTCGGCATTGCGGATGTGTTGATAAGCGTCTTCCAGCACCGCCAGATAGAGCGCATCTTTGTCTCCGAAGTAGTGATAGATCATCCGTTTGTTGGTGCCGGCACGTCTTGCCACCACATCGATGCGCGCGCCTGCGAGCCCCTTGGCTGCGACCTCGCGCCGGGCGGCTTCCAGAATGGCGGCACGGGTACGTTCCGGATTGCGAGATTGAGCGGCAGCTTTTTTGCGCACCGGTGCCGCCTTTTGAACGGGCTCGTCGTCTGCTTTTTCCGAAACTGTTTTGCCGGTGTCATCCATGTTTAATGGCCGCTTGACAATGTTGCTGATCAATGATCCCATGTAACCAGATAGTTATAAAACGGCAAGCGCTGTTTACCATCATCATTCAATTTGGCAGTCAATTAGGGAGGAGTTGCCAATGTCCATGATGCTTCAAAGACGTGCTGTTCTATCAGCGGGTCTCGCGGCTTTGTCTTTGGCGACGGTGGGTGGAGGACCCGCTTTCGCACAGGCAGCCCGCCTTCGCCTTCTCTGGTGGGGCTCGCAGGAACGAGCAGACCGCACCAACAAGGCAATCGCGGCTTACAAGCAGGTAAAGCCTGATCTTGCCATTGCTGGCGAGTTTGCGGGGTGGTCGGATTACTGGCCACGTCTGGCCACACAGGTCGCGGGCCGCAATGCGCCGGACCTGATCCAGATGGATTATCGATACATTTTCGAATATGCCCGCCGCGGCGCTCTCGCCCCGCTGGATGAGTATCTCGGCAAGGCACTGAAGATCGATGATTTCGGCGCGCCGAATATCGATTCAGGTCGTGTGGATGGCAAGCTTTACGGTATCAATCTTGGTGTGAACTCCAGTGCGGTCTTTTATGATGCGGCTGGCTGGGAGAAAACCGGTGTCAAGCCGCCGAGCGCCGGGCAGACATGGGAAGAATTCGTCAAAAGCGCCACGGAGTTCGGCAAGAACAAACCGAAGCCCGGCTATTTCGCTACGGCGGATGCCAGCGGCGTCGAGCCGAGTTTCGAAAACTGGCTTCGCCAGCAGAACAAGGCGCTTTTTAGTGAAGAGGGAGCACTTGGTTACAACGCCAAGGATGCGGGTGACTGGTTCACCATGTGGGCCGATATGCGCAAGGCAGGCGCCTGCGTGCCAGCCGATATTCAGGCTCTCGACCAGCTGAACATCGAAAGCAACGCCCTGACCACAGGCAAGGCCGCAACAGCCTTCGCCCATTCCAACCAGTTCGTCGGTTATCAGGCGGTCAACAAGGCCAAGCTCTCGATCACATCCTACCCCAAGGTCTCGAAGGATTCTCCATCCGGTCATTATCTCAAGCCATCGATGCTGATGAGCGTGGCCAATGGCAGTGCGGGTATCGAGGCAGCCGTCGAGTTCATCAACTTCCTCGTGGCCGTTCCGGAAGGCGTGGATATTCTGGGCGTGGAGCGCGGCGTTCCGGCGTCGGAATCCATGCGTAACCAGCTCAGCCCCAAACTCAACGACGTCAGCAAAGCCATGGTCGAATATATTGCCGAGGTTACGCCGGGCGTCGGACCACTGCCACCAGCACCGCCTCCGGGCGCGGGTGAATTTGCTTTCGTGCTGAAGCGAACTGCCGAAGAGGTTGCTTTCGGCAGAATGACGCCGGAGCAGGGCGGCAAGCAGCTGGTTACAGAAGCGGAAACAGTTATCAAACGGAAGTAACGATCAATGGCGTTTCGATCCGATACGGTAGCGAGGGAGGGCCGCTCTGCGGCTCTTCCCAAGGGTGGACTGCGAAAGATGTTCGATCGCAACGTCCACGCCTATGTCTTCCTGCTGCCCTGGCTGATCGGCTTTTTTGGATTGACGCTCGGCCCCGCTCTGGCCTCGCTCTATCTCTCCTTTACGAATTACGATCTGCTGCAGTCACCGGATTGGGTGGGCGCGTCGAATTACGTTCGGATCGCCACGGCAGACCCGAAGTTTGCAGCGGCCATGAAGGTCACCTTCACCTACGTTCTTCTCTCGGTCCCGCTGAAGCTCATCTTCGCGCTGATGGTGGCGATGGCCTTCAATCGCGGCATGAAAGGGCTGACGCTCTACCGCGCCGTTTTCTATCTGCCGTCGCTCCTGGGTTCCAGCGTTGCCATCGCCGTTCTCTGGCGCCAGCTTTTCGCCTCGGATGGTCTGGTCAACATGGTGCTGTGGCAGCTGTTTGGCTATGAAGGCCCAAGCTGGATTTCCAACCCTGACTATTCCATCTACACGCTGGTCATCCTGTCGGTCTGGCAGTTCGGGTCCCCGATGATCATCTTCCTCGCCGGTCTGCGACAGATTCCGCAGGATATGTATGAGGCAGCCGAGATGGATGGTGCAGGCAAGATGCGTCAGTTCTTCCGCGTTACGCTGCCGCTGCTGACACCCGTCATCTTCTTCAACGCGGTGATCCAGACCATCGATGCCTTCAAGGCATTCACTCCGGCCTTCATCATCTCCGAAGGCTCCGGCGGGCCGATCAACTCGACCCTGTTCTATACGCTCTATCTTTATCAGGAAGCATTCGGCTTCTTCCGCATGGGCTATGCCTCGGCTCTGGCCTGGATTCTGGTCGTCATCATCTCGCTCTTCACGGCCTTTTCCTTCCTCAGCGCGCGATATTGGGTGCATTACGATGACTGATGCCGTTACCTCCCTTCGCCCCGGTCAGGCGGTGCAACGCCCGCTTTGGAAATCAGTGCTTCTGCACACGGCGCTGATCCTTGCATCCATCGCCATGATGTACCCCATCCTATGGATGATATCAGGCTCTTTCCGCCCACAGGACGAGCTGTTCGGATCGTCTTCGCTCATTCCCTCGGCGCTTGATCTGGGCGGATATATTCGCGGATGGACCGGACTTCAGGTGTCCTTCGGGCAGTTCTTCTGGAACTCATTCTTCATCGCCGTGCTTGCGACCATCGGCAATGTCGTCGGCTGTTCCCTGGCGGCCTTCGCCTTTGCGCGCCTTCGTTTCGGCGGGCGGAATTTCTGGTTCGCGCTGATGCTGGGCACCTTGATGCTGCCCTATCATGTGGTGCTGATCCCGCAATATATCCTGTTTATGGAAATGGGCTGGGTCAACACATCGCTTCCGCTGATCGTCCCGAAATATCTGGCGACGGATGCCTTCTTTATTTTCCTTATGGTGCAGTTCTTCCGGGGCATTCCGCGAGAGCTGGACGAGGCCGCTGTCATGGATGGATGCAGCCCCTTCCGCATCTACTGGAAAATCATGCTGCCGCTGTCCTCACCGGTTCTGGCAACCGCGGCCATCTTCTCCTTCATCTGGACCTGGGATGATTTCTTCGGGCCGCTGATCTATCTCAATGATATCAATACCTACACCGTGCAGCTTGGCCTTCGATCCTTCGTGGATTCTACCGGCAGCTCGGATTGGACGGCGCTGTTTGCCATGTCCAACCTTTCACTGATCCCCGTTTTCCTTTTCTTCCTCTTCTTCCAGCGCCTCCTTATCGAGGGCATCGCCACCACAGGCATGAAACGCTGACACATCAAGGCATTGGACAATGAAACCCGTTCGATTTGCGACAATCGGTATCAACCACAATCACATATTCGGCCAGACTAACTGCCTGTTGAATGCAGACGCTGAACTCGTTGGCTTCCACGCCATCGAAGACGATCTGGCAAAGGAATATGCCGAAACATTTTCGGGCGTGCAGCGTGTAGACGACAAGCGCAGGCTGCTGGACGATCCGTCCATCGACCTCATCATCAGCGCCGCCATTCCCGATGAGCGCGCACCTCTTGCCATCGACGCCATGCGCGCTGGCAAGGATGTGATGGTGGACAAGCCGGGCATGGTAACGCTCGCTCAGTTGGATGAGGTCAAAAAGGTTCAGGCAGAAACAGGCCGTATTTTTTCGGTGCTGTATTCCGAACATTTCGAAAACCGTGCCACCGTCAAGGCCGGCGAGCTGATTGCTGCCGGTGCCATCGGCAAAGTCGTATCGATCGCTGGTTTCGGGCCGCACCGCCTGCGTGCCAGCACACGACCGGACTGGTTTTTTGAGCGGCAGCGTTATGGCGGCATTCTGGTGGATATCGCTTCGCACCAATGCGAGCAGTTCCTATTTTTCACCAATTCGGACACTGCCGACATTCTCTCGGCCAAAGTCTCGAACCGCGCAAATCCGCAATCGCCGGGTTGGCAGGATAGCGGCGATATTCATCTTTCCACCAGGGATGCGGACGGCTTCATTCGTGTAGACTGGTTTACGCCAGACGGGTTGCCAAGCTGGGGCGATGGACGTCTGTTCATAACAGGCACGGAAGGTGCGATCGAAATTCGCAAGAATGTCGATATTGCCGGGCGCGATGGCGGCAATCACCTGTTCCTGACCGACAAAGCCGGCGTTCGGCACTTCGATTGTGCAGATGTGCCCTTGCCCTATGGGCCACAGCTTCTGGACGATATCCGCAACCGCACGCAAACGGCCATGCCGCAGGCTCGCTGCTTTGCTGCGATGGAGATTGCCCTGAAAGCCCAGCAGATCGCGGAGGGCCGCCAGAATGACTAAGCGTTACAGAGTTGGCGTCATCGGCTGTGGCATTGGTCGATCCCATATCGAGGAAGGATATGCGGCGCATCCGGATAAATATGAGGTTGCTGTCCTCTGCGACCTCGACGAAGCGCGGTTGAATGCGGTTGCCGATGAATTCAACGTGAAAGGCCGCACCCGGTCTTCCGATGAATTGATGGCAATGGCCGACATCGACATCATCGATATCTGCACACCACCGGCCATTCACACGAAGCTCATTCTTCAGGCTCTGGCGGCTGGCAAACATGTGGTGTGCGAAAAGCCGCTGACGGGTTCGTTGGCGGAACTGGATGAGGTCGTTGCAGCGGAAAAGAGTGCCAAGGGCACTCTGATGCCGATCTACCAGTATCGCTACGGCGATGGTGTGCAGCAGGCCCGCCGCATCATCGAAAGCGGTCTCGCTGGAAAACCCTATGTCGGTACGGCAGAAACGCTGTGGAAGCGGGACGCGAATTATTACGACAATCCTTGGCGCGGAAAATGGGCGACTGAACTGGGTGGCACATTGATGACACATGCCATCCACCTTCACGATATGCTGACTTATCTCATGGGGCCGGTTGAGCGTGTGTTTGCCCGCACAGATACCCGCGTCAATAATATCGAGGTTGAGGATTGTGTGTCTGCAAGCCTGCTGATGAAGAACGGCGCGCTGGTGTCTCTCACCACCACACTCGGCTCTCAGGAAGAAATCAGCCGTCTACGGTTGGCTTTTGAAAATGTCACCTTCGAAAGCAATCACGCCGCCTATTCGCCGGGTGACGGCCCTTGGAGCATCCTTCCAGCCAACGAGGAGATTGGCCAGAAGATTGACGCGCTGTTGGCCGACATGCCGCCTGTGGGTCGGCGCTTTACCGGGCAGATGGAAGCTTTTTATCATGCGCTGGAAAAGGGCGAGCCGGCGCCGGTTCGTACATCGGATGCGCGCGGCTCGCTGGAGCTTATCGCAGCAATCTATCACTCCAGTGATACGAATTCGGATGTCACCCTGCCCATCACCACAGGTCATCCAAAATACATAAGCTGGCGACCTTAATCGCGGGGCGGAGGAACGATATGGCAAGCAGCATTATTCTCGACAAAATCGTCAAGCGCTTCGGCGCTTTCCCCGTCATTCATGGCATTGACCTTCAGATCGAGCCCGGTGAGTTCACGGTCTTCGTCGGCCCATCCGGCTGTGGCAAATCCACGCTTTTGCGCATGATTGCCGGGCTGGAGGAGATATCGGCTGGAGATCTTCTGATCGATGGTGAGCGGGTGAATGAAACCGCCGCCTCAAAGCGCGGTATTGCCATGGTCTTCCAGTCCTACGCGCTTTATCCGCATATGAGCGTCTACAACAACCTCGCCTTCGGCCTTGAGACCGCCGGTTATAAAAAGCAGGAAATCGAGGAGCGGGTGCAAAAGGCAGCCAATGTGCTGCAGATCGGCCCGCTCTTGCAGCGCAAGCCAAAAGCGCTGTCGGGCGGGCAGCGTCAGCGCGTAGCCATTGGTCGAGCCATCGTGCGTGAGCCGAAAATCTTCCTGTTCGATGAGCCGCTATCCAACCTGGATGCGGAACTGCGTGTGCAGATGCGTGTTGAAATCGCCAAGCTTCACCAGACGCTTGGCAGCACCATGATCTATGTGACGCACGATCAGGTGGAAGCCATGACGATGGCCGACAAGATCGTGGTTCTGCGCGAGGGGCGCATCATGCAGGTTGGGCGACCGCTCGATCTTTATAATCGTCCCGCCAACCAGTTCGTAGCCGGTTTTATCGGCTCGCCAAAAATGAACTTCCTGTCTGCAACGCTTGTGGCCGCAGATACATCGCGCCGGACCATCGAAATATCTGGGCAGCAGATCGTTCTGGATCGCCCATTGGAGGCCAAGGATGGTGAGGCACTGACCTTCGGCATCCGGCCTGAACACATCCAGCCGCAGGCACAATCGGCAAGTCTGGGTGATGGCAACATTCAGCTGGTGGAGCATCTGGGCGGATCGACGGTGATCTACACCAACACTGCAGATGGACAGCCGGTCACCGTTTTGCTGGACGGTCAGAAGCCATTGCGGATCGGTGAAATGGTGCCTCTGTCCTTCGATCTGGCCAACGCCCATGTTTTCGGCGCGGATGGTCGCAGGGTCTAGCTGAGGCTAAGCACTCAATACAGGTTTGGCAGGCTGTCGTGCTTTCTAAAGCTCGGCAGCGTGAACGCGCGCTGCTCGATAGCGGCGATCAAGGTTCTGACCGTGTTCGGCAAAGGCAGCCCCGTCGCGGTGATGACGCCCCAGTAGAACGGGATGTGAAAATCGAGCGGCAATATCTTCAGCCCTTCGATAGGCAGGCCCGCGATGGTGGTGGACTCGACAATGGCGACGCCAAGACCGGCCCTCGCCAGCGAAAGCGACACATAGGTCGCATTGCTGTCGATGACGCCACGGGGCTCGATTGCATGTTCCGTCAGCGCCTTGTCGATGCGCATGCGCAGGCGGTAAGGGTTCGCGGAGGCGATCAGCCTGTGTCCCCTCAGGTCGGCGGCATGCAGAATGTCTTTGGTCGCCAGTTCGCTGTTCTCCGAGACGATGGCGACGCAGGGAACCTCACCAATCCAGTGCACATCGATGCCGGGATTATCGAGCGGCAGGCTGGCGATGCCGATATCTGCTGTGCGGGCCACCACGGACTGGACGACATTTTCGGAAGCCGTGCTTTGCACATGCACATGATGTGGGAAATTTTCCTTGGGCAGATCGCCCAGCGCAAGTGGCACGATGCTGGCAGCAAGGGCCGGTATGGCAGCAATTTCGATGGGGCGTGCCTGCGCCTTGTCGATCTGTCGAGCTTTTTCGCTGATTGTGCGCAGACCGCCTAGAAACAGTTCTGCTTGAGCAAAAAAGGCAACGCCCTGTTCGGTCGGGGCGATGCGCGGACCGTTTCTGTGAAGGACGGAAAATCCGAGTTCCTGTTCCAGATCCTGGATCAGGCGGGTAATGACGGGTTGCGACTTGCCGAGAGCTTTTGCGGCCCCCGTCATGCTGCCGATGGAAATTACGGCGACAAATGCTTCGAGTTGGCGGGTATCAAGGTAATCCGGTGGCATCGAAACTCCTGAATTCGCCGCTATCGATAAAGGTTTCCAGCATATCGCGATAGGGTGTTATATCGATGCCGTTCTTCGCCAGCCAGTCGGGATTGTAATAGGTCGCGGCATAGCGGTCACCGCTGTCGCAGATCAGCGATACCAGCGAGCCCTCCTTGCCTTCCTTCATCATCGCGGCGGCAATCCAGCACAGGCCGAAGAAGTTGGTGCCAGTCGAACCGCCAACACGCCGGAAAAGCCGGTCGGACAGAACGTGCATGGCTGCAATGGAGGCGGCGTCCGGTATCTTGATCATGTGGTCGATCACGCCGGGAATGAAAGACGGCTCCACGCGTGGCCGCCCGACACCCTCGATGCGCGATGGCGTCGCGCAGGTCACGTTTCTGTCGCCGGTCATATAGGATGCGTAAAAGGCGGAATGTTCGACATCCACCACGCAGAGGCGGGTGGAAAGGTTGCGGTAGCGGATGTAGCGACCGATCGTCGCTGATGTGCCGCCGGTTCCGGCATTCATCACCACCCATTCGGGTTCGGGATGTTCTTCGCTTCTCATCTGCTCGAAAATGGAATCGGCGATGTTGTTGTTTCCGCGCCAGTCAGTGGCGCGTTCGGCATAGGTGAACTGGTCGAGATAGTGCCCGCCCGTTTCGGCAGCCAGCTTTTCTGCGACGTTGTAGACTTCCGAAGGTCGATCAACGAAATGGCACTTGCCGCCAAAACGCTCGATGGCTTCCACCTTTTGCGGACTTGTCGAATGAGGCATCACCGCGATGAAGGGCAGATCGAGCAGATGCGCGAAATAAGCTTCGCTGACTGCCGTGGAGCCGGATGATGCTTCGACCAGCGTCGTGCCCTGCGCGATCTTGCCGTTGCAGATGCCGTACAGAAACAGAGAGCGTGCCAGCCGGTGCTTGAGGCTGCCGGTCGGATGCGTGGACTCGTCCTTCAGATAGATCGAAATGCCGCGCAAGCCTTTGAACACGGGCTTCACAAGATGCGTATCGGCAGAACGACGACCATCGCCCTGAAGAATGCCGATGGCGCGGCGGGCCCAGTCACGGTCTTCGCAGGCGGGCAGGGGCGTGATTGGCGGTGTGGAGAGACAATCTGACATCACGCAGCACTCCATCCTGCAGAAAAGAAGCGCTGTGTCTGGCGGGTTTGCGATGCTCGATTGATTGTTGTCACGATGTTTCGTCTCTCCGTGAATGGTTTTGTGGAATATCTTTCCACAAATTTGTCCTATCTTGGAAAGGATCGGTCGCCAAGCGGAAATCGCCGTTGTCGGCATGAAGCACGGTGGGTTTGTCGGCCGTGAAACGCGGCCAGAAACCAACCGGCGTTCGGGGTGCCTCATCGCGGATGAACGAAACCCATATATCGTGGATGGCCTTGGCAAATACGGTGTCGCTCGGACGCTGCCGTTCGGGCAGGCTGTTCACATCCATGCCTTGGCGATACCAGACCGCGCCGACCTCCGCACCATGCGGCGCACCAAGCTCGTCAGCCTCCAGCGTTCCATAGAGATATTTGTAAACTGGCTGGAAGCGGGCGTGCAATTGGGCAAAACGTGTTGCGGGGTTTTGGAAAACCAGATCGCCCGCCATGGCGCGCCAGATACCGAGCGGGCTGTGGTCTGGAAGAGCATGACGATAGCGCGAAACGATCTCTTCACCTGTCAAACCCATGGGACGTACGCGTTCGTGCAGCAGGCGGGCAGCACCGTAAAAATCCATGTCCTGCGGCTGGGCGGTGGCATGGGTGACATATTCGCCCGTCGTGCAGCCGATCATCATTGGCACCTGCGCGACCTCGCCTTTTGCGGCCAGTTCCTCGGGATGACCCGGAAGTGAAATACCGTCGATGACCGGCACGAAGGGAACGCCCAGCATCGCTGCTGACCCGTCGCGCTCGAAGTCATGGTCCTCATAGGACTGATTGCAGAGATCGCGCTGGGCAATCAGCAGTGTTTCGAGCGGCACATCGATCAGTTCCGCTTCCGTCACCTGAAGTCGCTCCAGCAGGCGACGGTTGAGCTTTTGCGCATCCTGCAGTGTAGCGATGCCGGTGCTGGCGCCGCTTTGTGGCATGGCCTTGGCAAACAGGCCTTTGGCTTTGGGCATGGCCATCACCGCTGCAACGGAAAAGCCACCCGCCGAGCGCCCTGCAAAGGTCATGCGTTTAGCATCTCCGCCAAAGGCAGCGATATTGTCTCGAACCCATTCCAGTGCAGCGATCTGATCGAGCAGCCCGCGATTATCAGGCGAGCCATCGTTTAGATGCAGAAAACCAAGCGCGCCCAGACGATAATTGACTGTGACTTCCACGATCCCGCTTGCGGCAAACGCGCCGCTTTGCAACACGGCCTCATTGGCGGAGCCCACCGCATAACCGCCGCCGTGTATCCAGACCAGTACAGGCGCTGAGCCATTGAGCGAAGACGTGCGGATGTTGACCGTCAGAAAATCCGTGCCGAAGTCCAGCTTTGAGGTTGCGGCCTTACCCACTGGTCCGTAAGTCGGTATTTGCGAGCAAACGGCACTGAGGCGTTTTGCCGGGCGCACGCCGGACCACGGAGCAACCGGCTGCGGCGCCATGAAACGCCGCTCCGGCGTAATGGGCGCAGCATAGGGTACGCCCAGAAAAACGTGATATCCGTTTTCCTCGAAACCTTCGACCCGTCCGGCTTTGGTCTCGACAATCATCTTATAATGCCTTGCGCAGACCGATCAGCTTCTCGACCGCCACGACAACCGTAATCGAAATGAGAATGAGGATGACGGAGAGTGCTGCGATTTGTGGATCGGTGGAATATTCAAGGTAGTGATAGATTTCCGTCGGCAACGTCGATGCCTTGACCGAAACGATGAACAGCGAAATCGTCGCCTCATCGAATGAGATCAGAAATGCGATGACGGCACCGGCAATCAGCCCCGGTCGCACCAATGGCAGCGTGATGCGCCAGAACACCTTGGCCGGTGAAGCACCGTGGACGAGCGCAGCCTCTTCAACGCGGATATCGACGGCCATCAGGCTCATGGTGATGGTCCGCACCGTATAGGGAATGGTGATGCCGAGATGCGCGAGAACGATGCCGGGGTAGCTGTCCAGCAGACCAATCGGTGCAATGACAAGCATGATGCCGACGGCCAGCACGATATGGGGGACGAGAAACGGTGCGAGGATCAGAAAATTGACCGCGCCTTTGCCGCGAAACTTGTACCGCACCAGCGAAAAGGACAGCAGCATGCCGGACACAACGGCGGCAGAACCCACGATGACGCCGATGATCAGGCTGCGCCAGAATGCGGAGATGAACTTCGCGTTCTCGAAGACCTTCACATAAGAGCCGAACGAGAAGCTTTCCGGCGGAAATGCCAGATATTGCCGCGTATCGAAGGAAATGATGAATACGATGATGATCGGTGCCAAAAGGAACAGATAAAGCAGCGTAATCAGGCTGTTCCAGGTGATGCGGCCTAGGAGATTGTTGCGCATGGTCCGCCTCACGCCTCCAAAGAGCGCAACGCGCGCTGGTACATGACAATGATGCTGCTGAAAAGAAGAAGCAGCATGACGGAGAGCGCCGCCGCAAGTGGCCAGTTCAGTGTCACCGTCGCTTCGTTGAAGACTTCCGTGCCAAGGACGAAAACGCGCCCGCCACCCATCAATCGTGGGGTGACGAAGGCGGAGATGGCCAGAACGAAAACCAGAAGTGCCGCAGTCAGCACGCCGGGCAAACTGAGCGGCAGAATGATGCGGGTGAAAACCTTCAGGCGATTGGCACCCAACATGGCTGCGGCTTCTTCTAGCTGCGCATTCAGGCGACCGAAGCCGCTCAGCATGGCAAGGATGGCGTAGGGCATCAGGATTTCGACAAGCGCGACGGTCGCGCCGAAGCTGTTATTCGTCAGCCTGATGACGCCATCGGTCAAGGATAGCGATTGCAGGGTGCTGTTGATGACACCCTTGTCGCCCAGAATGACCATCCAGCCATAAGTCCGGACAACGGATGACGTCAGCAGCGGTGCAACCGCCAGTGCCGTCAACACGCCGCGCCAGCGGCTTTCAGTGCGCGCTAGGAAAAGCGCGATTGGATAGGACAGGATGACGGCAAACAGGGCCACATTGAAACCAAGTACCAGCGTGTTCCACGCCACGCGCCAGTAAAACGGATCGAAAACCACAGTCGAATAGGATTGCGCGGTCCAGTCGCCGCCGCTGAATGCAGCGATGGTCGAAGACGCAAAGGAAGCACGAAACAGCCAGATCAATGGCAAGACGAAAGTGACGACAAGAGCGGCAAGCCCCGGCACCAGCAGCAGAAGAAGCACACCGCGTGGTGCACCCGAAGACTGCTTGCCCGTTTCTGTCGCGACCGCGGCACTCATCGTGCTTCCTCACCGATAAGGGTGACATCTTCAGGCGCGACGGAAAGCGTGACTTCACTGCCCTTTTCGGGAAGAGAGCCGGCATGCGTCGGCAGATCGGCTTGCAAAAGCTTTTTGCCGCATCGCACGTTCATGGTCAGTATCTGCCCGCGATAGACAATATGCTCGACCGTGCCTTTGAAGGTGTTAGCAATCGCCGCGCCTTCGCTAAGACGAAGGCGGTGCGGGCGGATCATCAGCTTGACCCGGGCACCGACCGGTGCGGTGCCTGTAAAGCGTATCGTTTTCAGGTCATCGACGACGGCGAGGCCCGGTTCGACGGCCTCTCCCTCGAAGAAGGTTCCGGCGCCGATGAAGGACGCCACGAATTCGGTCTGTGGGCGGTCGAATATCTGGCGCGGCGTGCCGATTTGCTCCAGCCTGCCATTCGACATGACCGCGAGGCGATCCGCCATGGACAGCGCTTCGTCCTGATCATGCGTCACGAAGATGGCGGTAACGCCGGTGCGGGCCTGGATTTCGCGAATTTCATCGCGCATCTCGTCACGCAATTTGGCGTCGAGGTTGGAAAGCGGCTCATCGAGAAGCAGCAGTTCCGGTTCGATAACGAGCGAGCGGGCAATTGCCGCACGCTGTTGCTGCCCGCCGGAAAGCTGGGCGACCTTGCGTGCACCGAGCCCCGTCAGCTTCACGAGATCGAGCGCTTTGTTGACGCGCTCTTCCCGTTCTGCACGACCGACATTGCGCATTTCCAGACCGAAGGAAATGTTTTCGGCAACCGTCATATGCGGAAACAGCGCATAGGCCTGAAACACCATGCCCATGTTGCGTTTGTAGACCGGTGTGGAAGACACGTCCTTGCCATCGACCCGGATCGCGCCGGATGTCGGGTCGATGAGACCGGCGATCATTCGCAGGATCGTCGTCTTTCCGCAGCCGGAGGGCCCAAGCAGCGCCAGCATCTCGCCGCGCGGCAACGAGAAGCTGACGTGATCCACAGAGGGTTTCTGGGCGCCTGCATAGGTCTTCACGAGATTGTCGATGATGACGTGCTGTTCAGCCATGGCGTCCAGTTTTCCTTTAACGATCAGTTGAGTGCGATGACTTCGCGATTGATGCGCTGGATCCATGCCGAATATTTCTCGGCAACGAAGTTCCAGTCGAGCGACATTTGCGCGGCCTGCGCTTCCTTAGAGCCGTAGATGCGGGCAGCCACAGCGTCCGGCAGGCTCACCTTGGTGTTAACCGGGCCGTAGAAGCTCTTTTCGGCAAAGGCAGCCTGTGCCTCGGCGCTCAGCGCATAATTGACGAAAAGCTGCGCGGCTTCGGCATTCTTGGAGCCTTCGACAAGGCCGATCGTGTTGGTCTGGCCGATGGAGCCTTCCTTGGGTGCCGCGACTGCGATCTTGCCGCCCTGTGTATCATGCAAATACTGCGCGCGACCATTCCAGCAGATCGAAAGATCGACTTCACCACTCTGCACGACCGCATAGCAATCCGGTGCCGGTTCCCATGTCGAAACATTGGGAGCGATTTCCGTCAGCTTCTCGATGCCGGGATCGATGGTCTGCTTGTAATCCGCGCCCTGCAATTTGCTGAGGATCGGCAGCAGAATGACGCCGCGTGTATCGCCCAGCTTTGCTGCGATCTTGCCCTTGTATTTCGGGTCGGTCAGATCGTTCCAGCTGGTTGGCGGTTCCTTCACGGCGTCGGTGTTGTAAAGGATTGCCAGATTGTCCTGAGAAAAGGCGATGGCCTTGTCACCATCGATGCGGGCCCAGTCCGGTGCCTCGGCAATATTGGGAACCTTCGCCGCGTCCAGCTTGGAAAAGATACCCTCTTTGCTGGCCTTGATAGCTACGGAAACATCGATCAACGCGACATCAACCTTCGGGTCAGCGCGCTGAAGCGTCAAAAGCGCGAGTGTTTCTGCAGAATTTTTGCTCTGCTGATAGGTGACGTCGATGCCCGGATATTTCTCCTTGAAGGCATTGATGATGAATTTCTGATAGTTATCGGCAAATACGCCGGAGAAGCCGACGATGTTGACGGTGCCTTTGGTCGATGCATCCTGTGCGGATGCCGATCCCATCAATGCCGCGAAGGCCGCAACCACTGCGCCGGCGCGGAGAAGGGTTTTGGAAATTCCACTCTGCATAGTCTTCTTCATTTCCTCTCTCCAGTTCCGTTTTTGGCGATGTGCGCCATGTGATATGTGACTGCGAATAGGTCGGTTATTCATATCTGCGGTTTATGATTTTCGCCACTACAACTGTCATGCCGTTGGTGTCCAGGCACGATCCAGGACATGTAGCCAGTTCTGGCCCAAGAGTTTTAAAACCAATTCTTCGCTCCAGCCGCGTGCCAGCATCCGTGATGTCAGGTTGGGCATATCCGTCATCCGCTCAATGCCCTTTGGCTTGTTAATCTTGACGTTGCCGAATTCGGTCAGCTTGCGCGCGGTGCCCTTGTCCTTATTGGCCCACAAAAGCCATGGGCCGGGGCGTGGGCGGTCCAGCGAGAAGTCCGTGCCGATACCGACGTGATCTTCACCGACGAGATCGATGATGTAGGCCATGGCATCGAGATAGTCTTCGACGGTCGCGTCATTTCCAGCCGCGAGGCCCGGGGCAAAAAGGCTGACACCAATCAGGCCACCCTTTTCCGCACATGCCAGAAAAAGATCGTCCGGCTTGTTGCGCTTTACGTCACGCAATGCACGCGGAAGAATATGTGAAATACACACCGGCGATTTCGATTGCGCAATGACATCCGCTGATGTCTTGTCGCCCACATGGCTGAGATCGCACAATACACCGACGCGGTTCATTTCCGACAGCACTTCCTTGCCAAAGCCTGTCAGGCCGCTATCGACCTCTTCCAGATATCCGGCACCGGAATAGTTCTGGGTATTATAGGTCATCTGCATGATGCCCACGCCGAGATCCTTGAAGATTTCGACGTAATCCAGCTTGTCTTCCAGCGGAGACGTGTTCTGCCAGCCGATGATGATGCCGGTCTTGCCCTCGGCCTTCGCGGCATGAATATCGGCGACGGAGCGAACTGGGCGCAGAATGTCGTCATTCTCGCGGATAAAGCGCTTCCATTCCGAGACATAGGCGATGCCTTCGCGGAAATTTTCCCAAAGCAGGGAAGAGACATTGACGGCGGTTAACCCACCGGCGCGCATTTCTTCGAAAATCTCGCGGCTCCACTGGCAGGTCTGCAAGCCATCGACGATGATCGCCTTGTCGTGCAATTGCGTATCGGTCATTCGGCCAGTTCCTTCAATGTTTCGTTCTTCTGCTTGATAGCTTTGAGTGCCCGGTCAACAAAATCGAGGCGATCCTGTCCCCAGAACAATTCCTTACCCAGCACATAGGTCGGCGTTCCAAAAATGCCGAGCCGCTCTGCTTCCGCCAAATTGCCGTTCCATTCATCCACGACGGCCTCTGGCTGCTCTTCAACGATGAGCTTCACGGCAGCGCATCCCAAAGCTTCCTGCCCGATCTCCTGCAGCGTGACAATATCGGCGATATCGCGGTTTTCAGCCCAGAGCGCCTGTTGCACGGCGAAGGAAAATGAAATGGCATCCAGCCCGGCATTCTGAAGCGCGATAACGGCTTGGGCGGCGAGTTCGATCGTGCGGCATGGATAGAATTTTGGTTTCAGGTTCAGCGGAATGTCGAGATATTCACGCCAGCGCCGCAACTCGACATCATGATAGGCCTGTCGCGCATCCGGGCGTTTTCTCAGCGGAATACCGCCATTTGCCTCGATAATGCGAATGGGCCGAAGTTTGATCTTCGCGCCATTGTCACGCGCAACGGCTGCTGCCTTCTGTGCGCCGAAGTAGGCCCATGGTGAAGAAATGCCGTAGAAAATCTGGAGTGTCGGCTTGGTATCATCCATTTGCACGGTTTATCTCCTGAAGCTGATCCGCATCGCTCCACTCGTCGCCAAACAGTTCCGGCGTTTCGAAATTGGTGAAGCGATCCAGATGGTAAGCGCGGTCTTCAACGAAGAGTGAGCGCGCAATGCCGGTGGAAAGGCGGGCGGCGCCATCGCTGATCGATGGAATGCCGCTGGTGATTTTTCCGTGCGATGGCACGGCGGGGTAGGCAAAACAGAATATGTTGGACACTGCACGGGCGGCTTCTGCCTCCACACCGGGCTTGGCCAAAAATTCGAACGAAGGGCCGAGATAGGGCATAGAACCCATGCCTCCATGTTCCCAGCCCAGCGGCGGCGTATAGGCATCGCGCCAGAGCTGGATTGTGTCAGCAAGCATCGCAAATTCAGGACGCCTGCTAAAATCGACGGAAAAGCCGGTGGCAAAAATCACGAAGTCCGTTTCGTGACGTCCCTTCGGTGTTACGACCGATACGCTGTTCCCATTGTCCGCAAGGTCTTTGATGGGACTTGCCAGATGGAAGAAAGCGTTGGGATGTTTGGAAACGCGCAGCACACTGTGGCGGGGAGGGGGAATCTGCGCCCTTTCGCCCGCGACCATATAGGTCCATTTATCCGCATCCGGCAGGCCGACATAACCCTGCGTCATCCCCTGGCTTCCGACACCGGTGAACTTGTCGATGCGGGGAATATCGGCGCGACGAATGAAGATATCGACGCGTGCTGCGCCAGCCTCAAGCGCTGCTGCGGCATTATCCATGGCAGAAGCACCGGCACCCACGACGGAAACGCGCTTGTCTTTGAACTCAGCGCGGTCGATCAAGTCAGCGCCATGGCGGATGAAATGTGATGGCACGCGCCCGGCGACCTCTGGCATGGTCGGTGCGCCTAAGCCATCAAGGCCGGTGGCCAGCACGACGCGGCGGGCGAGAACGTCTTTCACTGTTTCGCCATTTCGCAACGACAGGGAAATCAACCCGTCATCACGACGCTGCATGGTCTGAAGGGCCGTATCGTTCACGACACTCAAAGACAGAACCCGCCGGTACCAGACGAGGTAGTCCATCCACATGGTGCGCGGAATAAGCCCCATATCGAGATAGGCCTGCGCGTCGTATTGCGCTTCAAACCAGGCTCTGAAGGTCAAGGACGGAATACCCAAAGCCGGGCCTGCGGCTTCCTTGCGCGTGCGCAGGGTTTCCATGCGGGCAAACGTCACCCACGGTCCTTCGCGGCCTTCCGAGGCACGGTCGAAAGCACAGGCATTTTCGATGCCCAGTTTTTTCAAAGCTGCAAGGGTGACGAGGCCGCAGAGACCGGCGCCGATGACAGCGACATCGAGCACAGTCTGACCGTTGGAGGTAAGCGCAGGCATCCATGTCTTTGGCGGCAGGTTCAGCCAAAGGAGGTCGAGCTGAAGCCGCTCTTCGAGAGCTTTCAATGAGTCCGGACGTTGGTTTTCAAGGGTTGTCACCCTGAGGCCTCATTATTCATAAATTGCATTATGGAGATGCTATGATGGCTTTATTGAAATGTAAACGCAAGATTTGGTGAGGAAATATACATCAAAACGATGTTGCGTAAAAAATGCTCAGAGTAGTTTAATATGCTTCAACAAAGCTCAGCGTTGGAAACCATTGCTATTGTAAGATTTGGGATCGGTGGATAACTCGTCATCCAACGGGGCTCAAATACAAAAAAAGGCGGCTTGTGATGGCCTTTCCACTCCCGAACCTGCTTAGATGCTTCCGCCAAGCTCGTCTTCTATATGCACTCGGATGATGTCGTTGAAGGAGGTTTCTGCCTGAAACCCGAGCGATATGGCGCGGCTTGCATCAAAACCCGGAGCCCAGCCAGCCACCATCTTCATGATCATGTCGTCGGGTTCGCGGCGGATCAAAGCGACAGCACTATCACCCGCTACCCGGCGTAGCGCTTCGATCTGTTCACCCACCGTGGCGCTGAGTCCCGGCATGGAAAGTGCACGGCGCGGGCCGACCTTTTCCAAGTCTATTGTCGCGCCGTGAATGAGAAAACCGACAGCCGAGCGTGGCGACGTGTGCCAATGGCGAACGTCTTCAGACACCGGCAGAACGGCGGGTTTTCCGACCAGCGGCTCTCGCAGGATATTGGAAAAGAAGCCGGATGCTGCCTTGTTCGGTACGCCGGGGCGAATGCAGATTGTCGGCAGGCGTATGGCAATACCATCCAGAAAACCCCGACGGCTGTAGTCCGACAGCAGCAACTCGCAGATTGCCTTCTGCGTGCCATAGCTGGTCAGCGGCGTTGTGTGATAGTCGTCGGGGATGGGGTACGGCAGAGGTGCGCCGAAAACCGCGATTGACGATGTGAAGACGACGCGGGGTCGGTAGCCGTCCACCCCGTTGGCCAAACGGATGGCGTCAAAGAGATAGCGCGTGCCGTCGAGATTGATCCGGTACCCTTTGTCGAAATCCAGTTCCGCTTCACCGGACACAATTGCGGCCAGATGAAAGATGACATCTGGTCGGGCTTCGACCAATTTTTCAGCTTCCCCCGGTGCCGACAGATCGGCTTCCTTGGTGTTCACCTTGCCGCTAAAGCCCTTGGGAGCTTCTGGAATGACGACATCAACCAGCGTCATTTCGAAAATCGGCTGGCCGCCTAGATGTCCGTCTTTGCAAAGGCGGTTCGTCAACTTACGGCCCACCATGCCTGCCGCACCGATGATCAGAATATGCATTTCGTCTCTCCTCCATAACGACAACAAGCATCTCAGATAACGCCAAAAATTTTCGTTGTAAGGTTGTCTGATAACCATATATTGCTGGATTGAAAACAGGGATTTGACTTATGCCCCGCAAAAAACAGACCGCGCTGAAGGACATCGGCATGGGTTCTGAAGCTGCGGTACAATTGGAAAGGCGGGACTATGACAGCCGATGTCGCAAGTGCGGTTAGGAATTTACAGGAATCTCTCCGCGCTGCACTGACCAGCGATATCGTGTTGACGGATCGGGCCGAAATGCTGCGCTTCTGTCGGGATTGGCACGGCGACGTGACCAGTGGCGCGGTTGCTGTTTTGCGCCCGCGTTCGACAGCAGGCGTCAGCGCTGCGGTGCTTGCCTGCCGGGAGCTTGGGCTTTCCATCGTTCCGCAAGGTGGCAACACCGGGCTTGTGCTGGGCGCTATCCCGGATCAGCCTGATGGACAGGTCATCCTCAGTCTGGAGCGCATGGCGGCCACTCGCGATATCGATGCGGATGATTTTTCTGCGGTGGTCGAGGCCGGGTGCATTCTGTCAGAGTTGAAAGAGCAGGTTGCCGCCAAGGGCATGTATTTCCCGCTTGCGCTTGGTGCACAGGGTTCATGCCGCATCGGCGGCAACGTGTCGACCAATGCAGGCGGCATCAATGTCTTGCGCTACGGCATGACGCGGGAACTGGTGCTGGGGCTTGAGGTGGTGTTGCCAGATGGCACGATCTTCAATGGTCTTTCGACGCTACGCAAGGACAATCGCGGCATCGACCTCAAGCAGCTTTTCATCGGGGCAGAAGGCACACTCGGTATCATCACGGCGGTTTCGATCAAGCTGATGCCGAACCCCAATCAGGTCGCAACGGCGTTGCTGGGTCTGAATTCGCTCAATGATGTCATCGCTCTTTACCGCCGCGCGCGACGCGATTGCTGCGATCTGATGTCGGCTTTCGAATTCATGCCGCCGCTCGCCTTTACTCTTGCCCGCGAAGCAATGCCCGATCTGCCTTTGCCGATTGCGGGTGACTATCCAGCCTATGTGCTGATGGAAATCTCCGGCTCTGGTTTGGTCGATATTCCAGATCTGATGGAGCGTTTTCTGGGCGGTGTCATGGAGGATGGCCTTGTGATCGATGGCGTGATCGCGTCCTCGCAGGCTCAGGCACGCAATCTCTGGCTGATCCGCGAAGGCATGAATGAGGGGCAGGCCAAGCGCGGTCCGCATATGCGCACGGACATTTCGGTGCCGCTTTCACGCCTTGCGGATTTCGTTCGCGACGCAGAAAAGGCGGTGTCGGATGCGCTTCCAACCTGTGTCAGCGTTTCCTACGGGCACGTCGGGGACGGCAATGTGCACCTCAATGTTCTGCCGCCATCCGGCCTACCGGCGGATGAAGTGAATGCCATGATTTATAAAGCCAAGGTCGTGGTGAACGAGGTAGTGGACATCTATGGCGGCAGTATCAGTGCCGAGCATGGCATCGGTCGTTTGAAGCGGGGAGATTTCGAAGAGCGTTTGCCATCCCCGCAGCGTGACTTGCTGACGGCGGTCAAAAGAGCAATCGATCCATCGATGGTGATGAACCCGGGCTGCCAATTGAATTTCAACGACATATCGTAGAATAGTCTGGCATCATCAAAGGCGGACAAGTGCATGACGGCGGATTTTAGCCAGATCAGACGGAATGAACATCTCCCGGCGCGCATTGCCGGTCATATCGGCAAGGAAATCGCGGAAGGCCGGATATTGCCCGGTGATAAGCTGCCGACAGAGCATATTCTTGCCAAGACTTTTGGTGTCAGTCGCTCGGTGGTGCGGGAAGCCATAGCCGAGTTGCGCAATGAGGGACTGGTCGAAACCCGCCAGGGCATCGGTGCTTTTGTGACCGAAGCCAAGGGGCGGGGCTCCATCCGCATAGAGCAGAACGCGCTGTATGATCGGGAAAGCTTCCGCAGCTTGTTCCAGCTTCGCATGCCACTGGAAATCGAGGCCGCCGGTCTGGCTGCCGTTCACCACGACGATGCCGATCTGCAAAAGCTCGATGATGCGCTTGCGCAGATGACGGGTGCGGAGAAATGGACGGACCAGGGCATCGTTGCCGATCTCGTTTTCCACCGTGCTTTGGCTGCGGCCACCCACAATGAGTATTTCTCTCTCTTCATAGGCTTCATTGCCGAGCGTATCAGTCTCGCCATCAACGCGGCACGCGCCGCTGCCGTTCTTGAAGAAATTGTCGAAACGACCATCGCCGAACATGTCGCCATCCGGGATGCCTTGGTAACGCGTGATCCGCTAAAGGCGCGTGCGGCAATGCGCCATCACCTGATTGGTGCTGCGCAACGCCTTGATCTGACGCTCGAAGTCTATTGAGGTTTGCGACGGTCCGCAGGGTATCCGCCGCCTATACAATTTTACTGGCGCGAGAGCGCTGGACATAGTGAATAAGCCATATTAGAAATGCAACCAGGAGCATTGTCAGACATCCTGACAATAGGGCAAGCGGCGCTGGAGGGCGCATTTGCCTGGGGAATGTGGAGGACGAGTTTTGAATTCCGAACGTGTATTGCGCGCAGAATCCATTTTGCCGGATGATGCAGGCGAGGCTCTGTTGGTTGGGCGTGTCTGGTCGAATGCCAGCGCCGGCCCTTGCCCGGTGCTGATTTCTGACGAACGTGTCCTCGACCTCACCGGAATTGCCGCCACCATGTCCGGACTTCTGGAGATGGATAGTCTGGTGCAAACGCTGCATGCCGCGTCGAGTCTGCCTGACCTCGGTAGCCTGCAAAGTTTTCTCTCCGGTGAAACCGGTAAAATTCTTGCCCCCATCGATTTCCAAGCCATCAAGGCTGCTGGTGTCACCTTTGCCGACAGTATGCTGGAACGCGTCATCGAAGAGCAGGCCAAGGGCGATCCCCGTCGCGCTCAGGATATCCGCGCCAAACTTGCTCCGGTTCTGGGCGACAGTCTTCGGGGGCTCGTTGCCGGTTCTGAAAAGGCTGCCGAGGTGAAGAAACTGCTGCAGGATATGGGCCTGTGGTCGCAATATCTGGAAGTCGGCATTGGCCCAGATGCGGAAATATTCACGAAGTCGCAGCCCATGTCGTCAGTCGGATGTGGCGACCTTGTCGGCATTCACCCCATTTCGCAGTGGAACAATCCGGAACCGGAAGTCGTCCTCGTTCTGCGCGCCGATGGCACCATTGTCGGTGCCACTTTGGGCAATGACGTGAACCTGCGGGATGTCGAAGGGCGCTCCGCTTTGCTTCTGGGCAAGGCGAAAGACAATAACGCGTCCTGCTCCATCGGCCCGTTCATTCGCCTGTTCGATAGCAGCTTTACCATGGATGATTTGCGCAAGGTCCGGGTTGCTCTAAAGGTTCATGGCGAAGACGGCTTCGAGATGACAGGCGAAAGCCCCATGGAAGCGATCAGCCGTTCACCAGAAAGCCTCGCCTCGCAACTGAGAAACCGGAACCATCAGTACCCCGATGGCGCGGTTCTATTTCTCGGTACCATGTTTGCGCCGGTAAAGGATCGTCGCGGCGTCGGCGAAGGCTTTACCCATGAGGTGGGTGACCGGGTGGAAATCTCGACAGCCAAACTCGGTCGTCTTGTGAATTGGGTCGAGCGTACGGATGCCTGCCCGGAATGGAGCTTCGGTGTCGGTGCGCTGGTTCGCAATCTGGCCGGGCGCGGTCTTTTGGGAAAGGTGTGAGGCATGCAAAGAGCAATCGACCTCTTTTACCGCTTCCTTGAAGTGCTGCTTATCATTCTCCTGTCCGGCATGGCGATCATGGTTTTTGTCAACGTGATCATGCGCTACGGGTTCAATTCGGGCCTCAACGTATCCGAAGAGCTGTCGCGCTATTTCTTCGTCTGGCTGACCTTCATCGGCGCCGTCGTCGCCTTTCGCGAACACAGCCATCTCGGTATCGAAACGCTTGTGATGTTCCTGTCGCGTCGCGGTCGCATCATCTGCATGATCCTGTCCAATCTGGTCATCGTCGCCTGCTCCGCCATCTTCTTCTGGGGTACATGGAAGCAGTTTCCCATCAATGCCAGCATGGCGGCCCCGGTCACGGGCATGTCGATGATCTGGGTCTATGGCATCGGCCTTTTCACAGGTGCAGGCATGACGATCATTGCGCTCGAGCGCCTATTCCGTTTGCTGACGGGCCGCGTGACAGGTGATGAAATCGCGGCCTTTGCCGGTGAAAACCTGACAATCGAGCAGCTGGCGGAGCGCACCTGATATGACCCTTCTCGTCTTTATCGCGTCGCTTCTGGGAGCGATGGTGATCGGCGTACCCGTTGCTTTTGCGCTGATGTTCTGCGGCGTCATGCTCATGTGGTTCATGGGCATGTTCAATACGCAGATCATTGCGCAAAACATGATTGCCGGTGCCGATACATTCACGTTGCTGGCCATTCCTTTCTTCATTTTGGCCGGTGAGTTGATGAATTCCGGTGGTCTTTCCCGCCGCATCATCGATTTTGCGATTGCCTGCGTCGGTCACATCCGCGGCGGCCTCGGTATCGTCGCCATTCTGGCGGCCATCATCATGGCCAGCATCTCGGGTTCAGCTGCCGCTGATACGGCAGCGCTTGCGGCAATTCTTCTGCCGATGATGGCGAAGGCCGGTTACAACGTGCCGCGCGCTGGCGGTCTGATTGCCGCTGGCGGCATCATCGCGCCGGTCATTCCGCCATCCATGGCCTTCATTGTTTTCGGTGTGGCGGCAAACGTTTCCATCACCCAACTTTTCATGGCCGGTATCGTGCCAGGCATCATGATGGGGCTGGCACTTGTCATCGCCTGGCTGATCGTCGTCCGCAAAGACAAGGTCGAGCCCTTGCCGAAGGCGCCGATGTCGGAACGGCTGAGCGCAACCGGGCGCGCTGCCTGGGCGCTGGGCATGCCCGTCATCATTCTGGGTGGTATCAAGGCTGGTATCGTCACGCCGACCGAAGCGGCGGTCATCGCTGCTGCCTATGCAATGTTCGTCGGCATGGTCATCTACCGCGAACTGAAGCCAAAAGACCTGCCGCGCGTCATTCTGCAAGCTGCCAAGACGACATCGGTCATTATGTTTCTGGTGTGTGCAGCTTTGGTCTCGGCGTGGCTTATCACGGCGGCGAATATTCCAGCAGAAATCGCGGGTTATATCGAACCGCTGATCGATCGTCCGATGCTGTTGATGTTTGTCATCATGATCCTCGTGCTGGTTGTCGGCACGGCGCTGGATCTGACGCCAACCATTCTGATCCTGACGCCGGTGCTGATGCCGATCATCAAACAGGCCGGTATCGACCCCGTCTATTTCGGCGTGATGTTCATCATGAACAATTGTATCGGCCTTATCACACCGCCGGTTGGTGTCGTGTTGAATGTCGTCAGCGGTGTTGGACGCATCCCGCTCGGCAAGGTCACAATAGGTGTGTGGCCATTCCTTTTGGCGCAGACCATCGTGCTGTTCCTGTTGGTCGTGTTTCCGGACCTCGTACTCGTGCCTGCCCGCTGGCTGCGATAGCAGCTGGCGATCCATACATGATGTTTTCAATAATCCAGGGAGGGATATTATGAGAAAACTGCTTCTAGCCACGACGGCGATTGCATTCGGTCTTTCAGCCACAGTTCCGGCTTTTGCCGAGTTCAACGCCCGCAATATTCGTATTTCCAACGGCATCAACGCTGACCACCCCGTCGGCAATGGCATCAAGGCAATGCAGGCCTGCCTCGACGAAAAGTCGGGCGGAAAGCTGAAGATCACGGCTTTCTGGGGCGGTGCATTGGGTGGAGACCTTCAGGCGACGCAGGCCCTTCGCTCCGGCGTTCAGGAAGGTGTTGTCACCTCGTCCTCACCGCTGGTTGGTATCATTCCAGCGCTTGGCGTTTTCGATTTGCCATTCCTGTTCGCCACACCGCAGGAAGCCTACAAAGTGCTTGACGGCAAATTCGGTGACATGATGAACGAGAAGCTGGAAGGGGCCGGTCTCGTCAATCTCGCTTATTGGGAAAACGGTTTCCGCAACCTGTCGAACTCCGTACGTCCCGTCACCAAGTGGGAAGATTTCTCGGGGATGAAGGTTCGCGTCATGCAGAACAACATCTTCCTCGATACGTTCCAGAACCTTGGCGCAAACCCCACGCCGATGGCATTCGGTGAAGTTTTCTCGGCCTTGGAAACCAATGCCATCGACGCGCAGGAAAATCCCTATGTGACGATCGACACGTCGAAGTTCTTCGAAGTCCAGAAATACATCACCGAGACGAACCACGCCTACACACCATTCCTGCTTCTGTTCTCCAAGGCAATTTTCGATACCTATACGCCGGAAGAGCAGGCTGCCCTTCGTGAATGCGCCGTGGTTGGTCGTGATGAAGAACGCAAGGTCATTCAGGAGCTGAACAAGACGTCGCTTGAAAAGATTCGGGAAGCCGGTCTTAAGGTGAATACGCTGTCGCCGGAAGAACAGGCACGTATCCGCGACAAGTCGATGGTCGTTTATGAAAAGCACAAGGCCCAGATCGGCCCTGACGTTGTCGACTCGATCATTGCCGAGCTGACGGAAATCCGTAAGTAAGCCATCACAGCCCAAAACACATAGGGGACTGAGCGTTGCGGCTCGGTCCCTTTTCGTTTTGAAACCAGCAGTTCGGTGTCAGGCGTTCTGTCGCGGAATGCTGTGCAGTATCATGGCGGCGGCACCGAAAGCGACCGAATCCGTTGCCGGGATTTGCGGGATGCGGATGTCAGGCTGAAGAACACGCGCGCCTTCGAACGGTTTGGACGTCGCAAAGTCCAGCCATTTGGCCAGTTCTTCGCGAACCATTGGGGGCAGGGTGCCGCCGATGTAGATCGCGGAGGGCGCGAGAACGGCTGCAATCGAGAAGGCAAGCTGCGCGGTCTGCGGTCCGGCGCGCTCCAGCCAAGCATCGAGGACAGGACGGTTTTCCTCAAGATAGGCTGTCCATCGGTCGGACGCTCGGCCATCTGGAATATGCCGAACATGCTCTTTGCACCAGATTGCGAGGTCTTCGAAAGACGGGCGGGTCAAGCCGCGTGCCCGAAGCGCGCCGACTTCGCCCGCATTGCCCAGATTACCGCGATAAAGCTCCTTGCCGATGATGAGACCGCTGCCGATGCCTTCGGATAGGTAGAGATAGGCAAAGTTGTCGTGTTCATCCGCATTGCCCAGCGCAAGCTCACCCATGGCGGCGGCGTTGGCATCGTTTTCGATGATGACAGGACAGCCAAGCGCTTCGTTGAGCGTCGACGTCAGATCGGAACCTGCCCAGGAAATGACTTCTTCTGCAAGGTCGAGAACGGTTGCGCCCTGACGGAAGCGGGTCGGCATGGCAATACCAGCGCCGATCAGCAGGCGTTCATCGATCCCGTGCGTGCTGAGAAGGTCCGCCTTGAGGCTGCCCAGAGATATCTGGATGTCGGCGAGCGTGTCGTAAGGGCCATGTAAATGCTGCTCTCCAACCCGTTTGCCACAGAAATCCAGGAGTGTCATCGTTAGCGTATAGCGGTTCGCATGGACGCCCAGCGCATAGCCAACATTGCCATCCAGCATCAGATCGATGTGTGGCGCGCCACGTCCGCCCGCCCGCCGCGCGCCTTCGATAACGATGCCGCGCTCGATCAGGTCACGCGCCATCATGCTGACGGCTGCCGGGGTAACGCGACAAAATTCAGCAATCTCCGCGCGTGATGCAGAACCTCTGCGGCGCAGAAATCTCAGCACCGCAGCTTGTGTATCGCCGATCTCGTCAAGCGGGCGCAGTCGTTTCAGCACGGTTGTCCATCCTCAACATATTTAATTTGCGATGTCATAAATCTATTACTTAAGCAACTTAATTAAATAATCATTCTTCAACTGGATCACACCTCCATGACCAAATTCGTTTCCCTTCTCACATCCGTTGCGATCTCCGCTCTCGTCGCAGGCGCAGCGCATGCGGAAGACATCAAGATCAAGATTTCCACGCTGGCCGACAAGACGGCGCCGGGTCGCATCACCAATATTGAAGGTGCGGCCAAGATCATGAACGAACAGTTCAAATCGGCAGGCGTGGACAAGCACATCGTCATCGAAGCCAATAACAGCGCCGTAAAGGGCTGGGACGATCTGGCGCTGGAAAACTTGAAGGCATTCTCTGTCGGCCAGGGCCCTGACATCTACACCGTTCCGCACGAGTGGATCGACCAGTTTGCCCAAGATGGTTATGCAATGCAGATGGATGAGCGGATCGCCGCCTCACCATGGGTTTATGGCGATATCCTGCCGGTGCTGTGGAACTCGGCCAAGGCCAATGATGGCAAGATTTACGGCGTTCCGCAGGATGCCGAAATCCGCATGTTCTTCTACAACAAGGATATGCTGCGCAAAATCGGCAAGGACGAAGCCTTCATCGAAAGCCTTCCAGCCAAGGTCGAAGCAGGCGAGTTTACTCTGGATGATTTGACCGCTCTCTCCAAGGAAGTCGTAGACGGCAAGGCTGCCCAGTACGGCATGCTGCATCGCCCCAATGTCGGTATCGACTATCTCATGGTCTTCCAGTCCTATGGCGTGAAGTTCATGGATGAAAAGACCGGCAAGCTGGTGTTCCCCAAGGCTGAAATGACCAAGGCGCTGGGTTGGTATGAGCGCAATGCCAAGGAAGGCGTAACGCCTATCGACAATACGGCCATGAGCTGGGAAGCGATCCAGGGCGCGTTCAAGCAGGAAAAGGCCTTCATCTTCCATCAGGGCGTCTGGGCTGTTGCCTGGCAGGTTGGTGAAAAGAACGGTGCAACATGGCCGACCGACAAGGAAGGTTACTTCCACAAGATCGGCTGGCTGCCTGCTCCTGCCGCAGAAAAGGGCGGCAAGCCTGCCAACCTTTCCCACCCCATTCTTTACGCCGTCAACCCCAAGAGCAAGAATGCAGAAATCGCTGCCGACCTCGTAGCGCTCGCATCGTTGCCCTATTTCAACAATGAGCATGCCGTGACATCTTATCACACGGCAATCAGCAACGCTCAGACGGCGATGCCAAAATACAAGGAAAACTGGGTCCTGTCTGCTGCATCTCCGATGATGGCGAATGCCCAGTTCGTTCCGAACCACACTCAGTTTGGTAGCTACAACAAGGTTCTGTTCAATGGTCTTCAGGCTGTTGAAACCGGCAAGATGACGGCTGAACAGGCTGTCGATTTCATCGCCGACGAGCTTGAAATGCAGTTCGGCAAGGACATCGAAATCCGCGATAGCGCCAGCAACTAAAATTTCACTTCATTGCCTGCCGCCCGGCATGACGCCGGGCGGCAACGCCTTTTCTCATCGGTAGTTCACAATGTCCCAATTCCAGCTCCGAGCGCACCGTCCGGCACGGCCCATGCTCTATCTTGCGCCGGCAATAGCGCTGCTTGCCGTGTTTTTTCTGGCGCCGATCGTCGTCAATGCGGTGATTGCCTTTACCGATATGGGTGCCAATCTGCGCGTCGGGCAGTTCACGACGCAGAACTTCGAACGGATCGTGCAGCGGGATGCCCGCATGCCGATGGTGCTGCTGACGACGCTGATTTACGTCACCGCAACACTGTTCATTTTCAATATCGGCCTCGGCACGCTGCTGGCGATGACGTCTACGGCGATACCTGACAAACTCGGCAATTTCTTCCGTGGCCTCTGGCTTCTGCCACGCATGAGCCCCGCCGTCCTCTACGGCATTTTGTGGATATGGATTGCCGATCCATCACCATCAGGTCTGCTCAACCAGGTCACAAGCACCTTCGGCCTTCCGACGCTCAACCTGCGCAACGACTTTCCGCTTTTGCTCGTCATTCTCGCAAATGGCGTGGTCGGCGCGTCTTTCGCCATGGTCATCCTGACGTCGTCCATCCGCTCGATCCCGTCCCACCTTGCCAACGCCGCGCGGGTTGATGGTGCCAGCGAATGGGGTGTGCTGCGGCATGTCGTGGCGCCTGCGCTTTCGCAGCCCATCCGCTTCATAACCATTTATCAGGCGCTTTCGCTGATGACGACCTATGAGTACATCCTGCTCATCACCGGCGGCGGCCCGGTCTACGATTCCACCCCATACGCGCTCTATATCTATCGTCGCGCATTCGAAAACGGCGCCTATGCCTATGGTGCTGCGCTGGCACTAGGCCTGATGGTCATTGGCGTGGTCGTAACGCTCATCCAGTGGCGTGTCAGCAATATGCGCTCCACCTTTTCAGCTCCAAAGATCGAGGTGCTGTGATGACGCTCGTCCAGACCGATGCCATACCTGCCGCCCCTTCCGCTCACTGGCAGCGTCTTGAGCGCCGCGGTGTCGCCAACAGGGCCGGTTTTCTCTCGGCAATCATCCTGTTTCTGACGATTGTTTCGGTTCCCGTTCTTCTGCCGTATCTCTGGCTGCTGGTGAAATCGCTGACCTCCTCGGACGAAGCTGTCAGCCGGCTAGTTTTATGGCGCACCGCGGGGATTGCGCTCGTTGCCTATTTCGGCGCAATTGCAATTGCCTTTCTGGCTGATCGTCTGCGCAAGCCGGCTCTGTCCTGGTCGGCGCTTGGCATCGTCGTCGTCATTCTGGTGGCGATTTTGCTCGCCCCGCACATGACAATCGACAATTATCGTTTCTTGTGGAATCGGGATATCGCTGGAACAGAAACGACCATCATAGACTTGATGCCATCCATATGGACGGCACTCGGAAGTTCGGTGATCTTCGCTGTTAGCCAGACGCTGATCGTCACGCTCGTTGCAACCCCGGCTGCCTATGCTCTGTCTCGCTTCGCCTTTGCTGGTCGCGAAAGTTTTCTGCGGGGCCTGCTACTGTTGCACGCCTTCCCAGCATTGGCGCTAACTGTCGCCATCTTCATTCAGCTCCACTATA
The DNA here is from genome assembly GCA_900473205.1 of Hyphomicrobiales bacterium. GTDB lineage: Bacteria > Pseudomonadota > Alphaproteobacteria > Rhizobiales > Rhizobiaceae > Agrobacterium. Next base: position 130,480 of record UCLB01000007.1, on the reverse strand, counting down.
TGGGGCTGCTCAACAACCTCGCAGGTGTGGTGATGGTCATGAGCGCACTGGAATTGCCCTTTGCAATTTTCGTGCTCAAGAGCTTTTTCGACAACGTGCCCTGGGACATAGAAATGAGTGCCGTGACCGACGGCGCCACCCGTTCGCAGGCGTTTCGCATGATTGTGTTACCGCAGGTGCGTAGCGGCCTGATCGCGGTTGCGACCTTCACCTTCCTAAGAGGTTGGGAGGAATATGTCTTCGTCCAGACGCTGCTCATCGACAAAAGCCAGATGACGATGAGCCTCTACCTCTTCTTCGTCGCACAGGACAATATGGGCGCAGACTACGGCATGATCGCCGCCGTCGGCATCATCTATCTCCTGCCTGTGCTGCTCCTCTACACCTTCACGCAGAAGTACATCACCCAGATGAGCTTCGGCGGGATCAAGGGATAATTCCATGGCCAAGATCACTCTCGATAAAGTCACCAAAAGCTGGGGCGAGACCCAGGTTCTGAAACCCATGAACCTGACCATCGAAGATGGCGAATTCGTCGCTGTCCTCGGGCCGTCCGGCTGCGGCAAATCCACCACGCTGTTCCTACTGGCGGGTCTTTACGCGCCGACGGGCGGGCAGATTTCGTTCGATGGGCACAATGTCAACCGCATCGACGCGCGTGACCGCAATGTCGGCATCGTCTTCCAGTCCTATGCGCTTTACCCGAACCTGACCGTGCGGGAAAACATCGCCTTTCCACTGCGTTTCAAAAGCATGGGCAAGCAGGAAATCGCGAAACGAGTGGAAGAGGCGGCAAGCCTCGTACAGATCAGCGCCCTGCTCGACCGCCGCCCGTCGCAGCTTTCCGGCGGGCAGCAGCAGCGCGTGGCCCTGGCGCGTGCGCTCGTCAAGGAGCCGAACATCCTCCTTCTGGACGAGCCGCTTTCCAACCTCGATGCCACCTTGCGTATCACCATGCGGGCAGAGTTGAAAAGCATTCAGAAGCGGCTTGGCTTCACCACGCTGATCGTCACTCACGACCAGATCGAAGCGATCACCATGGCAGACCGGATCATCTGCATGAACAATGGCGAGATTGCCCAGATCGGAACGCCTGACGATCTCTACCGCCGCCCCAACAATCTGTTCGTTGCAGGCTTCATCGGCACACCGCCTATGAATCTGATCAAGGGCAAGTCTGCCGGACGCCGGTTACGGTTGGGGGATACGTCGCTGGACCTCACCTCGCAATATGATGGTGAGGTGACTTTCGGTCTGCGGCCGGAAGATATCACCCTTGGCTCAGATGCCGACGCAACCTTGAAGGGGCAGATCGTCACCGTCGAGCCCATGGGCCGCGAAGTGTTCTACACCATCGATACACCGGCCGGGCCCATCCATGCGCTTGAGTATGGCGAGTTGGTTCGTCACGCGCCGGGCGCGTCTGTGGGCATAGCGTGCAAATCCGACCTCACGCTTCTGTTCGACGTGTCGGGCAATCGCATTGTCGATCTTCACGCCCATGTTTCGCATCAAGACATCCGGGTCAAATCGCTTGAACCCGCAAACTGACAGGACTTTTTCGTGACTAAGATCGTATCCCATCGCGGTGCAAACCATTTTGCGCCGGAAAATACCTTTGCCGCTGCCGACCTCGCGATCAAGCAGGGCGCTGATTACATTGAACTCGACGTGCGCGAGAGTGCCGATGGCGTTCTCTATGTTTTCCATGACGAAACGCTGGATCGTACCACCAATGCCACCGGTCCTATCGGCCATGCGCTGTCGAGCGAAATCGATGCGCTGGATGCTGGAAGCTGGTTCGGTGACGCCTTCAAGGGTGCCGTCGTGCCGCGTCTCGATGCCTATCTTGAACATCTGCGCGGTCGTGCAGGCGTTTACATCGAACTCAAATATTGCGATCCCGCCAAGGTGGTTTCGCTGGTGCGTAATCTTGGTATGGTGCGCGACACGTTCTACTTCTCGTTCTCCGAGGAAATGCGCCGTGATCTGCAATTGATTGCGCCGGAGTTTCGCAAGATGATGACGCTGAACATCGCCAAATCACCGTCTCTGGTGGGCGCAGTTCACCATGCATCGATCATCGAAATCACGGTGGAGCAGATGCGCAGGCCGGGCCTGCTGCAGGCATGCGCCAAGGCCGGGCTTGAAGTCATGACCTATTATGGCGGAGACGATATAGCCATTCATCGCGAGATTGCAAAGGCTGGCGTCGATTACATCAATCTCGACCGCCCGGACCTGTTCGAATCCGCCCGCCGAGAACTGCGCGGAGCCGCCGCATAATGAAGATCGCAGTCGTCGCCGACGTTCATCTGCATGATCTCCACGGCGGTTACGGCATGCTGGAAGAGGGGGGCGGCGAGCTTGCCCTGCGCACGCTCGAAGACACGATGGCCTCCACGCGCGTCTTCAACGAAAGCTACCCGGCATTTATCGCGGTGCTTGACGATATCGTTCAGCGCGGCATTCGCGATGTGGTCTTGCTGGGAGACTACTCCGACGATGGGCAACTGGGCGCCGTATCGGCGGTCAAAGGCGTTCTGTCGTCTTATGAGGAAAGGCACGGCTTGCGCTTTTTCCTCACTTTCGGCAATCACGATTGCTACGGCCCTGAGCCACGCCATCAGGCCAAGCGGCTGACGAAGGCTGATGGGCTTCAGCCGGTTATCGTGACGAGCGATGAGAATGCTGACGAGACAGCCCTGATCCGCTCTGACATGCGTGGAATGTCCACCTTGGAAGCCATGGATGCGATGGCGGACTATGGCATAGCGCAGCCAGATGATGTCTTGCACTGGGAAACACCTTTCGGCGACAGCGACCAACCAAAAGACCGCCGACCGGCAGGCAGCGACGCCTCAGGACTCGACGCCTCCTATCTGGTGGAGCCGCAGGATGGATTGTGGCTGCTCATGCTGGATGCCAACGTCTTTCAGAAGGTCGGCAATGTCTGGGAACTCAGAGCAGATGCCGCCTGGGATTATGTTCTGGCAGCACGTCCATACCTCCTGGCATGGATTACCGATGTTGCCCAACGTGCAGACCAGTCAGGCAAGACCCTTCTGGCTTTTTCCCATTATCCCGCTTTGCCACTGGCCTTGGCCGGAGAAGGCGATGCTGTAAAGGCCGCGTGCACGCCGGATTGGGCAAGACGCATGCCATCACCTGAAAGTGGCAGACAACTGGCAAAGGCTGGCATCCGATGGCACTTCAGCGGGCATATGCATGTTGGTGGACGAATTGAACTGGACGGCCTCGTCAACATCGCGGTGCCATCCCCCGTCGCCTATCCGGGCGGCTATGTCATCGTAAATGCTGACTCTGACAAGGTAGACATAGAAACCGTCCGGCTTGAGGCGGTTCAAGGCTATGACGCCGCGTTTCCCGCCTACCGCGCGCAGGCAGCACCTACCGGCGACAGGGCTTTCTCTGACGCGCTAGCCGCTCCAAACTACCCCAGTTTTTTACGCGCGCACCTGCAAAGCCTGATCGAGAATAAGCATCTACCAGAAGACTGGCCACCAGAGTTTCGAGCGGTTCTCGACACCCAGATTGGGCAACTCTTCGATGTAGACGCCTTGGGGCTGACTGAGCGATGGCCGCAATTTACGCCTCTGCCACTTCGGCAAATGGTGGACGATTTCTATTTTCTCCGCGGTGATGGAACGACAAATGGCCTGTCTGCGGAGAAAATCGCATTTTATCGCGACCTGTGTGCGGGCACGATGGTGGAGGAGAGTGTCAAAACATCTGGCCTTCAGGATTTGATCAGGTTCTTAGAGTTGTTCCGCGCGCTGGTTCGATAGAAATTAGGACTGGCCTTTATGCGCGCCATCAAACTCCTTCGTGAGTTTGTCGCTTGCCTTAATGGAAGATCGAAATCGTCCGATGGAATAGGGCGAGAGGTCAACGGGTGGCGTCTGCCCGCAGATTTGAAGCGCAAGGCATTCTCCAACCGCCGGGGCAATCTGGAAGCCGCCGCCGCTGCCGCCGAATGCGTGATAGAGGCCGGGTGTGGTTTCGCTGGCGCTTATGACCGGCAGCATATCGGGCAGATATCCCTCGACGCCGGACCACACTCTGATGATCTCCGCGTTTCGCAAGCCTGGCATGTGTCGTGATACCGCGCGCATTCCATTGAGCGTCTTCTGTGGCGGGACGAATGTGTGCTGTCCGTCCTCATTCGAAAGCGTGCGCGGATATCCGGCGAAAATGAAATTGCCACGCGGAATCTGCCGCAGGATGAGATCGCCTTCGATGGCGTAGACTGAAGGCCTCAGCACATAGGGCATCGGCTCGGTGACGAATTGCGGTGGGCCTGCGGAAAACAACGGTGTTGTCTCGCCGAAATGCTGGCTGACCGATCCAGCCCAGCCTCCCGCTGCATTTACAAGCACAGGTGCTTTCATTGGCGGTCGATTGGCGGTCCTGATCGTGAACATCTCATTGTGATGGTCTATCTCCACCACTTCGGTCTGCTCGAAAACATGACCTCCGGCCCGCACCATTGCGCGTGTCACGGCAGGTGTGCTGATACGCGGATTGGCGACGGCACATCTTGGTGAATAAGATGCCAGCAATCCATTCCCTGTCAGCCAGGGCATGCGGTGGCGAATGTCGGCATCTTCCCATATCTCGACTTCAAGGCCGCAGGCGCGTGATTGCGAGGCATATGTCAGCAAGCGCTCCCTGCCAGCCTCGGTGTGAGCAAAGTAGACCATGCCGTTGCGGTCATACTCGCATCCCTCCCCCACGAGCGTTTCGAAGTCTTCCCAGTGTCGTTGGGCCATGAGCGACAGTGGGTATTGCTCCGGCGAGCGTCCCTGCAGCCGAAGCCCCCCGAAGTTGGCGCCGCTAGATTGCCCACCAACGAAGCCACGCTCTATCAAGGCAACACGCTTGCCCGCCCGCGCCAGAAACAGGCCTGTGAAGCTGCCGAAAAGGCCTCCGCCGATGATGATGACGTCGAACTGCGCGCTCATCGCTGGTCGCCTCCGTCCTCGTCAACACTCATCGGTATTGGGCGCACCGGCGCCTGAGCCCGAAGCCGGCCAACATCGGCCACGGGTCGCCCGCTTGTGGCTGCCGTCAACTCCTGAAGGGTCTGCGCGCAATAGCGCCCCTGACAGCGACCCATGCCGCAGCGGGTAATCGCCTTGACGCGATTGACCTCGACCGGCCCTGCAACTTTTCGAACAGCATCACGGATGTCGCCCGCGGACACACGCTCGCAACGGCATACGATGGTGTCCTCCGGAAGGTCTTTTGCCGCCGCATGCGGCCAGGGAAAAGCGCCAGCCATGTGCATCTGAAACCGACGCAGGCGTGAAACGGATTTTCGCAGCTGCCTCATCTCTTGTGTATCGCTGGGGTTGTTCTCTCTCGCGGCGATCATTGAAAGTGCCGCCAGCCGTCCGCTCCGTGCCGCGGCGATGCGGCCGCCGGTCAATGCGCTGTCACCGGCGAGCCAGAGCTTTGGCCCGGCGCGGCCATCTGCATCGCTTATGGGAAACCACTGGCGAAGCGTGTCGTCGAAACGGAAGTCTGCGCCCGCCAATTCGGCAAGTTGCGTCTCTGGCCGCAATCCATATCCGAACGCCAGCGCGTCGCAATCAATCGCTTCCAATGCTCCGTTCGCGTGGCGGATATGAACGGTTTCTAGCCGTTCGCTGCCGGATGCTTTGATGAGGGCCGCGCCCGCAACGATGCGGATTTTGTGGCGTCTGAGTTCGCGCAGAAGCTGGATGCCTTCAAGCAGCGTCGATGGCGACGTCATCGCCATGCCGAGCGCCGCCTTCCGTTTGTCGGCGGGGCGGGCGGTATCGACGACCGTGAGTTCGCGCAGGCCCATTCGCGCATATTGCGCCGCTGCGAGATAGAGCAGAGGCGATGCCCCAGCGAGAACCACGCGCTTCCCGATTAATGACGCGTGGGTTTTCAAGGCCACCTGCGCACCGCCCAGCGAAAACACCCCCGGCAATGTCCAGCCCGGCATCGCCATGATCCTGTCTGTCGCACCCACGGCAATCATGAGCTGATCATAGGGAATGCTGTCATGACGACCTTCGCTGACTGTCTCCACCCGGTCGGCAAATATGCCCCATGCCAGTGTCTGCGGACGCCAGTCGCAAGCGGCGAGGATTTGATCTTCAGAGCGTTCTCGAGCCGAGGCTTCTGCCGCTGCACGACGCCCCATGAAACGTGTCGCTTCCTTGGTCATCGCCCCGGACAGGCGTCTTGTTCCCTGTCCGCCCGGACAGAGACCTTCCTCGATAATGACAGGCCGTATTCCGGCCTCAACCAAAGCGCGGGCACATGCCAGCCCCGCCGGACCTGCGCCGATGATGACCGGGGGCGTTGGAGGGGTCATGGTGCTGCATCTCCGATCAACGGTGTCCTGCGCAACTCCATGCCCGGCTCGACTGTCGTCATGCAGGCGCGCAGCCGCTTGCCGGATGCCGTCCATAACGTGCAGTCCTGACAGGCCCCCATGAGACAGAAGCCGGACCGTGCCGTTCCATCGAATTCGGATCGGCCTATGATTTCTGCATATTGCAACAAAGCCGCTATGACCGTATCGCCCACACATGCCGGGATGTCGTCGCCGTCGATACGGATGACGGTATCGGGCTTTGAGGGGACGGCTGGATAGAATTGCGGGCGACGAGAACACATGGAGGCCATCTTATCGTTATGCAATAAAAACTATTGCAATAAGACAATCCCGAATCGCACTCGCTGTCAATTGTCGAAATTTCTAATGTTGAAGGATCAGGTGAAGGAGATGCCGCGAGCGGCTGCGATCACCAGCTTCGGAAAGGTCTCCAGAATTTCATCCCGGCCCATTCGCGCCAGAGGCACGGCAATGCTCACGGCAGCAACGACTTCGCCGTCAGGGCCAAGAATGGGAGCGGCGACCGAGGCGTCGCCGTGATAAATTTCCTCGAACGCAAAAGCGTAGCCGTTTTTTTGTGCTTCCTTCAAAAGCTCCACCACCTCCTCGATGGTTCGTGGCGTGGAGGGTGTGTGGTTCTGAAGCTTCGTCTGTCCCAGCACGTCGAGGGCCGCTTCTTCCGACATGCGCGAAAGAATGGCCCGGCCTGGCGATGTGCAATAGGCTGGCAATCGCGAGCCGGTAATGACGTCGGTATTGAGAGACTGACGGCTGAGAAAGCGCGATACGAAAACGATCTCGGTGCCATCAAGAATGGTCAGGCTGACAGCTTCTTCGGTTTCCTTGCTCAGATGCTGGAGAACCGGCATCGCCCGGTCCACCAGGCGCGAACCGCGTGTGTAGTGGTAGGCAAGATCGAGCGTCTTGATCGACAGCTCGAACTGGCGCGTCAGGGGGTCTTTTCGCAGATAGCCCAATTGCGTCAGTGTATGGGTGAACCGTTGAACCGCGCTGACATCCATGCCGGTCAACTGAGCGATCTGTGACAGCGTCAGCGATCCCCGCCCCTTGTCGAATACATTCAAAACCTTGAACGCCTTGGCGACGGAATTCACCATCAAGGGTTCTGCACGTTTGGTCCGTGGGCTGTCGTTTTCCATATCTGCCTTAGTCCGACTTTCGCGATACCGCTGCGCTCTTTGTTTGAGCTTCCACTCCGCCCTAAGCGGCAGGCCGACAGCTTTACAACCAACCGCTCTGCAATGCCACGCCCACCTAAATCATCGACCGTGCATTTTTAACTTGACCATTCTCAATGTCGATATCAACATACGATAAAAGTTATCGCTATGCAATATGAGGTAGGCATGTCGGATTTTGTACTGGTTGAGACAATTGGTTCCGTGCGGAGGCTGACACTGAACCGTCCTGAAAAACTCAATGCCTGGAACACGGAAATGCGTTCAGACCTGATTGCAGCCCTCGAGGCGGCAGAGGCTGACGGTTCTGTCAGGGCCATTGTTCTGACAGGTGCTGGAAATCGGGCCTTTGGTGCCGGACAGGACCTGTCCGAAAGCAAGAGCTTTGATGCCGACCGCGCTGTCAGCTGGATGGGAGAGTGGAAGCGGCTCTATAACCTGTTCAGGCTCGGCTCAAAGCCAATCGTTGCGGCGCTCAACGGCATCGCGGCAGGGTCCGCTTTTCAGGTGTCGTTGCTGTGCGACCTTCGTGTGGCGCATGCCGGTGTGAAGATGGGACAGCCCGAAATCAATTCCGGGATCGCCACCGTCACCGGCAGCTGGATCATGCGGGAATTCATCGGAACCGCTCGCACCATCGACCTTACCTTGACCGGTCGCATGCTTGAAGCCGAAGAGGCTTTCTCCTTCGGACTGATTTCCCGTCTGGTGGATGAGGACAAGGTTCAGTCGGAAGCCTTGGCGCTTGCAGAATTCCTGGCAGAAAAGCCACCGGGCGCCATGCGCTTGAACCGCAAGCGCTTTGCCGAGCTGACGCAGGAAGGCTTCGATGATGCCATGACCTCCGGCGTTCGCATCCAGCGCGAAGCCTACGCTTCCGGTGAACCACAGGCGATGATGGAGAAATTTCTGGCCGTGCGGGCTGCACGCAAGGCGTGAGTGACAGCGCTTCGGCGGCAACGCCGAAGCGCCAATGTCGAGTGTCGATCAACGATGCCGAACTAAAAAAACCACAGAGGAGAATGATGTGACCAAGACCAGTTTACTGAACCTATCCCGTCGTGGCTTTCTGGTGGCAGGGACTGCCGCTCTTGCCACACCCATGCTGACCCGTCGCTCATGGGCAAACGAGTCGCTCGTCGTGGCCGACCCCGGTGGCCCGTTTACCGAGGGCTATCGCAAGGCATTTTACGAGCCCTTCACCGCAGCGACCGGCATTTCCATAAATGGTGTCGCGCGTGACGCGGAGCCGACAGCGCAATTCAAGTCCATCGTGGAAACGGGCTCCTACATCTGGGATGTCTGCACGCTGACGCTATCGGCACGCCTTATTCTCGAAGAGCAGGGCTTGCTGGAGCCGTTGAACCTTGACCCGGCAAAGGTTGCCGATGTCATGCCCGAAGCGGTCCATCCCAACATGTTGGGTACGGACGTCTACTCGACCGTGCTTGCCTATAATACCGACACGTTTTCCGATGCGCCAGCTGGATGGGACGCCTTCTGGGATTTCGATCGCTTCCCCGGCCGTCGGTCTCTTCGCAAGAACCCGATCGACACACTCGAAATCGCCCTCATGGCGGATGGCGTCAAACCGGCCGATCTCTATCCGCTGGATGTCGACCGGGCGTTCAAGAAGCTCGACCAGATCCGCGACAAGGTCGACGTCTGGTGGACGGGCGGCGCGCAATCGACACAGCTTCTGGAAAGCGGTGAAGTCGATATGATCGCTGGATGGAACGCACGCTTCCAGGCTGCCATCGATAATGGCGCACCGGCAAAGATCGTCTGGAATGGCGGGCTTTATTCGATTGAGGGCTGGGGTGTTCCAAAGGGCAATCCGAAAGCCGATCTTGCCCGCGAATTCGTGGCTTTCTGCGCTCAGGCCGACATGCAGGCGAAGTTTACGGACAAGCTGGCCTATGGCCCGACCAATCTGAAAGCCTATGACCATATTTCCGCCGAACGTGCTTCGGTCCTGCCGACCGCTCCGCAGAACCTGAAATCCATGTCGCTGGCGTCCGAACCCTTCTGGAAAGCCAATCGCTCTGCACTGACGGAGCGCTTCAATGGATGGCTTCTGATGTGATTGAAGTTTTCGTGTTGGGGGGCGTCACAGCCCCCTCGCGATGCCAGCCCGATGAAACGCAGGCGCACCCTCTATCCCGGTGCTTTAGCCTACTATGACTTGCAGGAGCGACGATGACGACGGTAACTGGTGAGAGCAAAATTGTGCTTGAAGGCCTGTCGAAGCGCTATGGTACTTTCACCGCGCTGGAACCCACCAGTCTTGACGTGAGAGAGGGTGAGTTTCTCACCCTCCTCGGTCCGTCTGGCTCCGGCAAGACAACCCTGTTGCAGATGATTTCCGGTCTGGCCGAGCCATCGGCGGGTCGCCTGATGGTGGATGGTCAGGACTGGACACACCGCCCGGTCAACCAGCGGGGCATGGGGTTGGTCTTCCAGCATTATGCTCTCTTTCCCCATATGACGGTGGAGGAAAACGTCTCCTTTCCGCTTGAAATGCGCAAACTGCCCGCTGCCGATATCGGTGCCAAGGTGGCGGAAACGCTGCGCAAAGTGCAGCTCGACAACTTTTCTCACCGCTTTCCGCAGGAGCTTTCCGGTGGCCAACAGCAGCGTGTGGCTCTGGCACGCTGCTTTGTCTTCCGGCCCAATATCATCCTGATGGACGAACCGCTCGGCGCGCTCGACAAAGCATTGCGGGAGCGGATGCAGCTGGAAATCCGCCGCCTGCACAGCGAATATGGCACGACAGTCATCTACGTCACGCATGACCAGGAGGAAGCACTGGTCATGTCCGACAGGATTTGCGTGATGAACCATGCCAAGGTCGAGCAGCTTGGCACCCCGCAGGAAATCTATGCCGACCCGACGACGATTTTTTCCGCAACCTTTATCGGTAATTCCAATGTGCTGAAGGGCATGCGTCAGAGCGTCGATGGGCAGTCGGCAACGGTTCAAACCGGGAACGGCACGTTTTCGGGCCGATATACCGCTCGCGACACATCCACCAGCGAAGTGGCGCTGGTCATCCGTCCTGAACAAATCCGCCTTGGCCCTTCTCCATCAGGTGATTTCGAAGGATTGCGCGGTCGTTTGTCCGAATTGATATATCTCGGCTCGGAGACGCGGCTCTTGCTGCGGCTTGCCGATGGTTCGGATTTCATGCTGCGACACGATCCCTCTTTGGGTGCCCTGCCGACTGTAGGAGATGAGATCGATGTTCACTGGCTGAAATCTCTTGCAAGGATCGTGGCATGAGTACCGCCAAGAACCTTGCGTCTCCCAAGCAGTTTCGTCTCGGCCCGATCTGGCTTGCCTTGCCCGCCGTCGTGTTGCTCGCCGTTTTCTTCCTCTTTCCGATGGCACGGCTGTTTCTGCTGGGCGTGCAGGATCAGGCAACCGATACATTTACGAGCGAACATTATGCGCGGGTGCTCGATACGCCCGTTTATTGGCGCATCCTCGTCATCACCTTCCGCATCGCCATTCTCACGGCCCTCTTTTCCGTGCTCCTTGGTTATCCGCTGGCGCTGTGGCTGTCGCGGATGAAGAAGGGACGGCAGGCGACTGTTGCGCTTCTGGTTCTGTTGCCGTTTTGGACATCCTATCTCGTGAAGACGTTCGCCTGGATGATACTGCTGGGCAATCGCGGTGTCCTCAACACACTCTTCATGGATGCCGGCCTGATCGATAGGCCCTTGCGTCTGATGTATAACGAGCTCGGCGTCATCATCGGCATGGTTCACGCCATGATGCCCTTGGCGGTGCTGACGATGCTGCCTGTTATGAACGGTATCGACCAAAGGCTGTCCCTTGCGGCTGGCACCATGGGCGCCAGCAGGTCGCAGCGTTTCTGGCTGGTCTATTTTCCGCTGTCGGCGCCGGGCGCTGCTGCGGCAGGTCTTCTCACATTCATAACATCGCTGGGCTTCTTCATCGTCCCGGCATTTCTCGGTGGTCGTGGCCAGACGATGCTGGCGCAGGCGATCATTACGCAGGTGCAGGAACTGGTGAACTGGTCCTTCGCCGCGGTGCTGGCAAGCCTTCTGGTCGTGACTGCTTTGGCGTCGATCTGGATTTACAACAGGCTCTTTGGCTTGTCGGCCATTTCAGGCCGGGAAAGCAACACGCTGCCAAATCGCAACAGTGTGCTGCGAAACAGCGGACGTCGCGTGCTTCGCTTCATGGCGTGGGTGTCAGCACCATTCGACAGAATACGTCCTCACAGCGGAGCCGATGGCGGCGGCATGGGCATCTATCCCCTTTTTGCGCTGGCCTTTCTTATTGCACCGCTTCTGGTCGTCTTTCCCATCGCCTTCACCTCGGCAACGTCCCTGCAATTTCCACCGCCGGGATACTCTCTGCGCTGGTTCGAGCAATATCTGTCGTCGCCCGTCTGGCTGGCCGCGACCGTGCGGTCCTTCGGCGTCGCTTTTGCTACGGCGTTCTGTGCAACGGTTCTTGGAGGATTTGCAGCGCTCGCGCTCGGTCGTTCGCGCTCCCTGTGGAAAGGTCCGATCTTCGCGCTTATTCTGGCGCCTATGGTCGTCCCCCGCATCGTGGTGGCAGTTGGTCTCTTCTACCTCATGGCGCAAATCGGATTGGTGGCGACCGACCTTGGACTGGTCATCGGCCACACACTACTTGCCATTCCCTATTGCTTCATCACCATCGGAGCAGTGCTGAGAAGCTACGATTGGCGGATGAACGATGCTGCGGAAACACTGGGTGCCGGGCGGTTCACCGTCATGTGCCGCATCACGCTGCCGCTTCTTCGCGGAGGCATTCTGTCGGCGGGACTCTTTGCCTTCGTCACCTCTTTCGACGAACTGACCATCGCGATCTTCATCTCAGGCGGGCTGAAGACAACCCTGCCCAAACAAATGTGGGACGACATGTTCCTGCAGCTCAATCCGACGCTGGCGGCCGTCTCGGTCGTGGTTCTGGTAATCGTGACATTGATCCTTCTCATCGCGCAAAAAATGCAAAAGACGCGATGATCTCCCATGATCGGCATATAAGGTAATTTTCGATGCAAATCCAAGGACTTGTAAATCGCTTGCAGGCGCTGGGCGATACCGCGCCGGAACGGCTTTTCGCGCAGCTTGGCGAAAGCCCTCTGACCTTCAGCGAACTGGCGGGAGCAGCCAATGGCATTGCCGCGCGTCTGCACGAGCAGGGTATGCGTAAAGGCGACAGGGTCGTGCTGATGATGGCCAACAGCGTGGCGTCGCTGGCAACGATCTACGGTCTTTTGCGCGGTGGCTTCGTCTGGGTGCCGGTTAATCCGGCGCTGGTCGGCGAACCGCTTGCGCACGTTATCCGCACCACCCAGCCAAGTCGCATCATCTGCGATGCGGGGCTTGAGGCATCCATTCTTGCTTGCGGCAGCGCATCTGACATTCCCGTCGAGACCATTTCCGATCACGGTCTGCCGAAGGCTGGCCCCGCGCTCGATGAACGGTTTCCCGAACCTGCCGATCTCGCGGCCATCATGTTTACCTCCGGCACCACCGGTCCGGCCAAAGGCGTCATGGTCAGTCACATGATGCTGGAACTGGCTGCTGAAGGTGTGGCGCTCTGCGCCGATCTGGTGCCCGGCGATAATCTGTTCATGTGGGAACCGTTCTACCATATCGGTGGTGCGCAGGTTCTTCTGCTGCCGCTTATCCGCGATGTTCATCTCTCCATTGCCGAGCGCTTTAGCGCGTCGAAGTTCTGGCAGCAACTGGTCGAGACCGGCTGCACCCATATCCATCATCTCGGAGGCATCATCCAGATATTGCTCAAGCAGCCTGTCAGTGAGTTCGAGCGTCTTCACAAGGTTCGTATCGCTTGGGGCGGCGGCTGCGCGCCGGATGCCTGGCGCCCGTTCGAGGAGCGTTTCGGCGTACAGATCCGCGAATGCTACGGGATGACGGAATGCTCGAGCCTGACCACATGGAACAATGAATGGGTCGTTGGCTCCGTCGGTCGGCCCATGCCATGGTTCGGGATCGACCTTATCGATGAGACCGGACGGATATTGGGCCCTGACGAGGGGCGCGGTGAGATCGTGGTGCGCACGTCACTGCCGGGCGCAATCACGCAAGGATATTACCGCAACCCCGAGGCAACCGAGAAAGCGATCCGTCCTACCGGCTTTCATACGGGAGATCTGGGGTCGTGGAACGCGGATGGAATGCTGCTCTTTCACGGACGCATGACGGATTCCGTACGTTGCAAGGGCGAAAACGTATCGGCGTTCGAGGTGGAAAGTGTCGCGGCAAGACATCCGGATGTTCTGGATGCGGCCATGGTGGGTGTGCCTGCCGATATCGGCGAGCATGATATCCAGCTTTTCATCGAGCCGCGTGCCGGCACGAATCCCGATCCCGCTTCCATATGGGCGTGGATGGCAGAGCAATTGGCGCCGCACCAGCGCCCGCGATACATCGTGCTGACAAAAGATATGCCGCGCACGCCCAGCCAGCGTATCCAAAAACATCTGTTGCCAAAAGAGCCGGATAATCGCTGGGAGGCGATATCCAGCCGCAAGACCGACATGAAGCAGGGGGCGAGATCATGAGCTGTGATGTGCTGATAACCGGGACTGGGATGTTCGCTGGGCGCATTGCGCTGGATATTGCCGCGACGGCAAAAGAGCCGATCAATGTCGTCATCGCGGGCCGAAATCGCACTCGCCTCGATTGGCTGCGCACAGCGGGTAACGCGCGGGCCGCCATGTTCGGGACATCAGCCAAATTCTCCACGCAGGAGATAGATCTGCTTGAACCCTCTGCCAGTGCAGGCCTGCTTCGTCAATATGCACCCAAACTGGTCGTCCAAGCCGCATCGATCCAGACCTCCACGGTGATTTCGGACAAGGGGTCGCGCTGGACCGATCTCGTTGCCAAGGGCGGATTGAGCGCGACTGCCGTCTTTCAGGCCGTTATCTCAGCGCGAATGGCCGCAGCGATCAGCGAGATCGCCCCGGACACGAAGTTGATAAATTGCTCCTTTCCCGATGTCGTCAACGGAATGATTGTCGGGCTGGGGCACCGCGTGTTGTGCGGTACCGGCAATGTCGCGATCCTGTCCAACATTTTTGCTGGTGCGCGTGATACGTTGCCCGATGGCAAGCTGCGTGTTCTGGCACACTATCAATGCCTTGCTCCGTGGCGGCTGCCATCCAGTGAGCGGTCGGGTCTGCCATCGCCGCGCGTTTTCATCGGTGATGAGGAGATACAGGATCCGTTCGAGGCTTTCGCATCGTGCAAGCTTACGCCGGAACCGGCAATCGAGATTTCAGGTGCGTCTGGCGTAACGCTGATCTGCGCGCTGGTTGCAGGCAAACAGTGGGAAGGCCATGTGCCCGGCCCCAACGGTTTGCCCGGCGGTTATCCGGTTCGGTTGGAGAGCGGTGAACTGATGCTGGATTTGCCGCAAGGATTGAGCGAACAAGACGCCATCGACTGGAATGAAGGCTTCGAGGAGAGAAAAGGTCTGACGGTGAGTAACGGCGCGGTGCGCTATCACGGCAGGCTGAAGGAGCTTTTGGAAGACGCCGGAACGCCACATGCGCAAGGATTTGCGCTTTCCGATCTCGAGCGTGTCTCGTCGGATTTGATCACGATGCGGGACCGGCTGATGAGCCTTCCATCCGAAACGGAGTGAGAGGTTGCCAAATGAAAATGGCAACCTCGTTTGCTCGTATCCTGCACCTCAGCGCTTGCCGGAGATACGGCCCACCTGCGCTTCATAGTCATAGCAATCGCTGATTTCCTTTGAGAGCTTGGCCTTGATGATGCGCTGCGTCGGCGTCTTTTCAAACGCATCGATGAAGGCAAGATAGCGCGGGAGCTGGAAGTAGGGCATCCGCTCCTTTGCCCAGGACAGCAAATTCTCGTCGGTAATCGAAGCGCCATCGGAACGTTTGACGAAGAGTTTGAGGTCGTCGTCGCCGAATTCGCCGGGCACGCCGATCAATGCGCATTCCTCGACGTCTTCATGGGCCTGAAAGACGCGTTCTACTTCCCAGGACGAGATGTTGACGCCGCGTCGGCGCACGCTGTCCTTTAGACGGCCCGCATAATAGAAATAGCCATTTTCGTCCTTGCGCATTAGGTCGCCGGTGGCGAACCAGCCTTCCATCACCAACTCACTGACGGAATTCGGGCGGCCGTAATAGCCCTTGAACGCGAGTCCCGGGGTTTTCGGGCGAATGAGCAGTTCTCCGACGTTAGGGTCTGCATCGTCGCCGTCGTCATGCAAACGCACATCGTAGAAAGGCAGCGCCACGCCACAGGAGCCCGCGGGACCATCACGATTGATCGTTACAAAGGTGGTGGCTTCGGAAAGGCCGTAGCCTTCATGCATGGGAATGCCGAAACGTTCAGTAAAGCGTTTCCAGACCTCCGCCGAACAACCCCCGCCCCAAGCAAGGCGAACCTTGTGCCGCTCTTCTGCCGGGTGGGGTGCCTGTGCGAGCAATATCTGGAGAACTCCGCCCAGATAGTGGATCAGCGTGACGCCGTTATCCGCGATTTGCGGCCAGAAGCGGGATGCGCTGAAGCGGGAAATCATGACCAGTTTCAAGGGCTTCATCACTGCTGCGATCAGCACGGCAACACCCGCGCCGTGGTAGAGCGGTTCCCAGTGCAACAGCACGTCACCTGCATCGGCATCGGTCAGCGCGATGATACCCAGCGGCCCGGCGCGAAGGCTGAGGTCGCTCTTCAAAACGCCCTTCGGCTCACCGGTGGTGCCGGAACTCGGTGTGATCGCGATGATCGTATCCGGCGTGACACCGACCTCAAGGTTCTCCTCACTCGCCGCCGCTGCGAGCGTGCTGAGTGCGCAGCCATCGGGTGCGGATGAATCGCGCCAGATGACCGTCAATGCCGGGTATTTTTCCAGTATCGGTGCCAGCGCCGCCTTGTAGCTGAAATCGGCAATCAGCCCTCGCGGGTCGAAGCGTTCGAAAATGAATTCAAGCGCCAGATCCTTCAAGTGGACGTTAACGGGAATGCGCACCAGCCCAGCCTTGGCCAGTCCGAAGATCACGGCTGCATATTCCGGGTCATTCGGCAGCATCACGGCCACACGATCCCCAGTAGACAGCTGGGTCAGCAATCCATTGGCGATTCGGTTGGAGCGATCATGCATACGGCCAATCGTCCAATCCTCACCCTCATAGGTGCAGTAAACGTGGTCTGGGTCCTGCGCCGCTCTGGCGGTCCACAATTCTGCAATCGTGGCTGTCGGCAGTTCCACATGGTCATCAACCGTTTTCGGGCTCGTCTTCGTCAGCATTGCGCACCTCAATTAATTGTAATGCAATTGCGTAAATTATATTTCGATTAAAATAACTCCGTCAAGAGTGGAAAACCGGTTGACAGGCAAGAAATGTCGATAAATAATTACGGTAATTGCAATGCAATTTTTACGTCTATGTTCAGGTTGCGAGCAATTCAACAAAACAGGCGTCCTCCGTCCCCCTATGTTTGGAGAGAAGTTGACATGGAACAGCAATCATCAGCCAAAAAAACCTCCGGTGCCCTTGAGGCATCGCGGCGAACATTCCTCAAGACTGCCGCGATTGGAGCGGGCGGAATACTTTTCGCACCATCCATCATGCGCACGGCCAGCGCTCAGGAGAAGACCATCGTCCTGCGCGTTTCCGGCGGCGCGCTGGCAGACGCCTACAAGAAATTCATCATCGATCCCTTCAAGGCCGCATCCGGTATCGAAGTCGTCATGGTGACCTCGGGTCAGGCCCCGCTCAACATGATCAAGGGCATGGTCGATACCAAGACCTATAGCTGGGACATGGCGGAGTTTGCAGAACTCTCGACCGTGACGCTCGGAGATCAATATCTCGAGCCGATCAATATGGATAATGACAAGAACGTATCGGCCATACCGGCCAATTTGCGCTCCAACATCTATGTTCCGCTTTATCTTTATCCCGGCATTTTCGGCTATAATACGGAGGCCTTCGCCGGTCGCGCCGCGCCGCAAAGCTGGGCCGATTTCTTCAATTTCGATGACTTCCCCGGTCGGCGTTCGCTTCGCCGCGCAGCACTCGATACGCTGGAAGCGGCACTTCTGGCCGATGGTGTTTCCGGCGCGGATCTTTATCCACTGGATGTGGACCGTGCTTTTGCCAAGCTCGACAAGGTCAAGAAGAACATCGACGTCTGGTGGGAAAACAGCCCGCAATCCACCCACGTCATCTCGAGCGGTGAAGTGGACATGGTGGCTACCTGGTCGCAACGCCTTCAGCCTGCCATCAACGAAGGTCTTCCGATCAAGCTCGTCTGGAACCAGGGTTATTACAACACCGCGGGTTGGGGCATGCTGCGTGGTACGCCAAAGGCTGATCTCTGCCGTGAGTTCATCAGCTTCTCGACGGATCCC
The DNA here is from genome assembly GCA_900473205.1 of Hyphomicrobiales bacterium. GTDB lineage: Bacteria > Pseudomonadota > Alphaproteobacteria > Rhizobiales > Rhizobiaceae > Agrobacterium. Next base: position 112,459 of record UCLB01000007.1, on the reverse strand, counting down.
GAGCGTCTTGCCCAATGGACACCGGCCTTGGCCGTTGGACCCGTCCATCCCAAGGCATTCGATTTCATGACGCCGGAAGCCGGTGCCGGTCTGCCCACCAACCCGGAAATCTTCAGCAAGCTGGTCAAGGTCGATCCGCAATTCTGGGCCAAGAACCGTGCGGCGATTGAAGCACGCTTCGATGCATGGTTGCTGTCATGACCGCCGCCGCTTCCAAGGTCGCAGCCTTGTCCTACATCAAGGTCAGCCGTCCGCGGGAGAACGTCGCGCAGATCATCATCTCCCGACCGGAAAAGCGCAATGCGCTCGACCTGTCGGGCTGGTCCGATCTGGGCAAGGCCTTTCGTGAACTCGCCAATGATCGCTCTGTTAGAGCGGTCATACTGGCGGGAACGGATGGCTCGTTCTGCGCGGGTGACGATATTATGGCGTTTCGGGCGGCGCAGGCCGATCCGCTGGCGCGGCAGGTTTACTGGGACAGCATCATGGAAGCCTATGCTGCCGTGAGCGCCATACCGGTTCCGGTCATCGCTGCGGTCGATGGCCCTTGTTACGGCGGTGGCTGCACGCTGGCACTGCGCTGTGATTTCCGAATTGTGGGAAGCAACGCCAGCTTCGCCATTCCTCCGGCGAAACTTGGACTGGTCTATCCTGCCGATAGTACCGCCTTGCTGGTTACCGCTGTCGGTGTCTCCACTGCGAAATATATGCTTTACTCCGGTAACCGGCTCGATGCGGCTCAGGCCGTGGAGAGCGGGCTGGCATTCGGTCTCGGCACCGATACAAGCGATGTCATCAGCTCGGCGCTCAGCCTAGCGGAAGAGTTTACCGGCAATGCGCCGCTTGCCATTGAGGCATCGAAAATCGCCTGCGATGCCATCGTGCTTGGCCAGTTGACCGCAGTCGAAGACAAGATACGCGCTCTGTCGGAGCGTGCTGATCGCAGCAATGACTACAAGGAAGGCGCGGCCGCATTTGCCGCCAAGCGACCACCCGTTTTCACGGGCACCTGAATTGCGAGACGAAAGCCATGAACATGAACGTGTCCAATACCCAAATACATGCGTCTGCCGCATCGGATAATCCCCTCAAGCTGCGTGCGCAGAAGCTCAGCAAGCACTATGGTCCCGTTGTCGCCCTTGATAATGTTTCCATCGAGGTTCGCGCTGGTGAATTCGTCAGTCTGCTGGGCCCATCCGGTTCCGGCAAAACCACGCTTCTCACCCTGATCGCCGGTCTTGCCACACCGGATGGTGGCCAATTGTGGATCGATGAGCGCGAAGCGACCTATCTGCCGATCCAGAAGCGGGACCTCGGCATGGTGTTCCAGAATTATGCGCTCTTCCCGCATCTGTCCGTTGCTGAAAACATCGCTTTTCCGCTGCGTATGCGCCATGTCCCGGAAGCGGAAATTCGCGTTCAGGTCCGTCAGGCCTTGGAAACCATCCGCCTCGGTCATGTAGCCGACCGGTTGCCGCAGGCTCTGTCCGGTGGTCAACAGCAGCGTGTCGCTTTGGCCCGCTGCCTCGTCTACAAACCTTCGATCATCCTGATGGACGAACCGCTTGGCGCGCTGGATCGCAATCTGCGTGAAGAGATGCAGTATGAAATCAAGGAACTGCATCGCCAGCTTGGCACCACCATCATCTATGTGACGCACGATCAGGACGAGGCCATGACCATGTCCGATCGTGTCTGCCTGATGCAGAGCGGTGGCATTGTCCAGCTAGGTGCTCCGCAGGAACTCTATTTCCATCCACGCACGCAGTTCGCCGCGAGCTTTCTCGGCGATAGCAACTTTATGGATGGCACCTTGCTGGGTTACGAGGGCGAAGTTGCCGTTATCGAGGCGGCTGATGGCAGCAAGTTCCGCGCGCCGAAATCGCTCGACAATCTGACGCCAGGAACATCGGTTCAAATCATGTTCCGCCCGGAACACGTCACCATTTCCGGCAAGGCGGCACCGGAGCAGGACAATGTTGTCTCGGCAACGGTTCGAGATACCGTTCTGGTTGGTGGCACGCGTCGCATCTTCTTCGATGGTCCAGCATCGACGCCGATTTCCATGAGTTGTCTGTCGCAGTTCTTTACCGAAGGTGTGGAGCGCGGAAGCGCTTTGTCTCTTTCCTTCCCGGTGTCTTTCACGCGGTATTTTCCGAAGGGTGAGAGCAAATGAGCGTCATGGATATTGCCTCCGTGGAGGGCGGTGCCCCTTCGACCAACTGGTTTGCACGCAATCGCAGCTGGTTGCTTTTGCTGGTGCCGGCGATGGTGTTCCTGCTGCTGCTTTTCGCCGTGCCTGTCCTGCACATTCTGCGCCTCAGCTTCGTGGATGGCAAAACGGGTGAACTGACGCTTGCCAATTACGCGCAGATATTCTCGGCCTCGGTCTATCTGGACTCGCTCTGGATAACTTTCAAGCTCGGGCTGATCACCACCGTGATCTGCGTTGTCGGCGGTTATCCCGTCGCCTATCTTCTCACATCCAGTTCTAACAGCGTCAGCCGCAAACTTCTCGTGCTCGTCATGCTGCCGTTCTGGACCAGCTTCCTCGTTCGCGGTTTCGCATGGATGATCCTTCTGGGTCGTACCGGTGCCGTGAACAGCATATTGAAAAGCCTTGGCCTCATCGATGCGCCCTTGCAGCTTATCTACAATTTCAACGGTGCGCTGATCGGCATGGTTCACTCGCTGATGCCACTTTTCATCATCGCGGCAGCGCCGACCATGGCGCGTATCGACCGCAACCTTTCCAATGCCGCCGCAACCATGGGCGCAAGCCACTCGCAGGCATTCTGGAAGATCTATTTCCCGCTGTCTGTGCCGGGCGTCGCCGCCGGTGCCATCCTCGTCTTCATCACCTCCATCGGCTTCTTCCTGACCCCGACATTGCTGGGCGGTCGTGGAGAAACGGTCATCAGCCGCATCATCATCCGTGAGGTGGAAGAAGGGTTGGATTGGGGCTTTGCCGGAGCGCTTTCGGTTTTGCTGCTGGCAACCGCTGGCCTGCTCTTTCTGGCTTACGACAGGGTTGTCGGCATCTCCAATCTGGCTGGCGAGAGCAAGAACAAATCCGCCGGCGTGTCACGCTTCTGGGCCGCCGCACTTGAGGTTCCCGCCCGGGCGGGAACGGCGGTGGAAAAGTTCTTTGGCAACATTTTTCCGGCGCGCGCGGATCGACCAAACCGTGCATGGGCCAAAGCGCCGGTCTGGTTGGTGGCCGTACTCGTGCTGGTGTTTCTCGTTCTGCCGATTTTCGTGGTCATCCCGGTTTCGTTGCAGCAGCAGAAATATCTGACATGGCCACCAAAGCTGTTTTCATTCCAATGGTATGAAGGCTTTTTCAACTCCACCCTCTGGCTGCGGGCGCTCAGCAACTCGGTCATCGTCGGTATCGGCGCATCCCTGGTCGCGACCATCGTCGGTTCGCTTGCAGCAATCGGCTTGGCCAGCGAGGGCGTGAAGGGTCGTTCGGCCTGGCTGTTGCTGCTCATCCTCCCGCTCATCGTACCCCATGTGATCTTCGCGGTCGGCCTGTTCTATGTCTTTGCCCCCTTGGGTCTGATCGGATCAAAAGGCGCATTGATGCTCGGTCATGCCGTCATCGCTCTGCCCTATGTCGTCATTACCGTGATGGCCGTGGTCAAGAACTATGATCGCAGACTGACGCAAGCCGCATGGACCATGGGAGCCTCGCCCTGGAAAACCTTCTGGCGCATCCAGTTTCCGCTGGTCAGGGCTGGCATGCTGGCAGCATTCCTCTTCGCCTTCGTCACCTCCTTCGATGACCTGACCATCTCGCTGTTCGTCACCGCTGGCATGTCGGCGACACTGCCGAAAGAAATGTGGAGCGCGGCCACCATGCAGGTCGATCCTCAACTGTCCGCGGTCTCGACCATCGTCCTGCTGATCGTCCTATCCATCATGGCGGTCGGGGCTTTCCTGCAAGCTCGCAGCAGCCGCAAGTTCGAAGGCTGAGACCATGGTGGAAATCACAGACGCTTACGTTCCAACGCCCCATCAACCGGGGCGCTGGAATGTGTTTGGTGCGCTGAGACCAAAATATTTCGATTCCGATGCACCATTCATACGCCAGATGTCGGGTACGGTTCTGTCCTACGGCGATATGGAACAGGCGACCGAAAGGTCCGCCGGTGCACTTCAGTCCAAGGCCATCGGCAAGGGAGATGTCGTCGCTGTTCTGCTGGACAAGTCTCCAGAAGGTCTGATGCTTTATCTGGCTCTGGCAAGGATCGGTGCGGTGTTCCTGCCTGTCCACTCGGGACTGACGGATACGGAAATCACCCACATCTTTCAGGATGCAAAGCCGAAGCTTTCCATCTGTGATCCACGGTTTGAGGCGCTGGTTACACCTTTGCTTCCGCAACCGCCACTCACACTCGATATAACCGGGCACGGCAGCTTCACGGATGAAGCCGCAACCGCTGTGCCATTGGCCACGCTTGCGGATTGTGACCACGAAGACCCCAATGCGCTGGTCTACACATCCGGCACGACAGGAAAGCCGAAAGGCGCGTGGATTGGATGCGGTCAGGTGGTATGGAATATATCCGCCGTCCGGGATGTGTGGGACGTTAGCTCCGAAGACGTTCTGCTGCACCTCAATCTCATGGCCTTCGGCATTTTCGCCACCTTGCTTCCCATCTATGCCGCCGGGGCATCCATCATGTTCCTGCCGGGATCGGATATTGATGGCATCGTCGCGGCAATTCCGCAGGCGACCATGCTGGCGACGGTTCCGACCGTCTACAAACGCCTGCTCGATGCGCCTGAATTCACGCTGGAGCGCATTCGTAACATGCGCCTGTTCATCACTGGCTCGGCACCGATGCGCCCGGATTTGTTCGAGGCCTTTCACGAGCGGACCGGTCACGCGCTGCTGGATCGCTACGGCATGACGGAGGCGCTTCTGATCACCTCCAACCGTGCGGGGGAAGCACGCCTCGCTGAAAACAGTGGCTATCCTTTACCGGGTAGCGACATCCGTCTGGTTCAGGAAGACGGGAGGGCGACCTTGGAAGGGCAGGTGGGGATGATCCAGATCCGCCAGCCCATGCCATTCCGGCAATATCTGAATGCGCCGGACAAAACTGCTGCCAGCTTCACCGATGATGGCTGGATGATAACCGGCGATTTCGGCAGGCTGGATGCTGCGGGTCGGCTGACCGTGCTGGGGCGCGGCAGCGAACTCATCGTCACCGGTGGGCTGAATGTCTATCCCAAGGAAGTCGAGGAACTCGTCAACGCATTGCCGGGCGTTTCGGAGACGGCGGTCATCGGTTTGCCGCACCCGGAATATGGGGAAGTCGTCGTTGCGGTTATCGAAACGGCAGAGCCGCAGCTTCTGCCCGAACCAGCCGAAATGCGCCGATTGCTTCGCCACTCGCTTGCCGGTTATAAGGTGCCCAAGCATTTTGAAATCGTCGCCAAATTCCCGCGCAACGCTTTGGGCAAGATTAAGAAAAGCGAGTTGCGAAACCAGTATATGAAGCATTTCGAGAATGCCTGAGCGTGTTGAACACGCTTGCGGTTCGGTTGTTTTGATGATTTTAGAGACGTGCTTACAATGAAGGTAGAGACGATGGCGGAAGGGGATGTTCAGGTTCCGATTGACGACCGATTGTTCGTAGGGTCGGTGCAGAAGGCCATGCTCGTCATGGAGGCTTTCGACCAGAACAATCGCATGCTGTCCATTTCGGAAATCGCCGAACGAACCGGCCTGGGTCGCAGTGCGGCCCAACGCTTCGCCTACACATTCGAAAAGATCGGCTATCTCAGACGCGATCCGGAATCGCGCAAATTCGGTCTGTCGAACCGCGTCCTGCGCTTCGTTCAGGGCGTTCTTTCCGCCAACAGCGCACTGGAATCCTCGTTCCATCTCCTGACGCAGCTGGCCGAAAAGACGGAAGAAACCGTTTCATGGGTGGAGCTGGACGGTGAGGACATCGTCGTGATGAGCAGCGTTCCAAGCCCGCATCGGTCTGCCATAACATTGCCGGTGGGGTCGCGCTATCCCACGCTGTCGTCATCATCAGGGCAGGTCTTTCTGGCACATGCCTCGGATGACGAGGTCAAGATGATCTTCGACAAGGCCTTGCCCGGCTCCCACAAGCGTATCGACAATATCGGCTTTGAAGAGTTTCGCGAGCAACTCGCTATCGTCAAGGAGCAGGGCTACGCCTTAACCGAGAAAGACCTCGATCTCGGTTCACTCTCCGCTTCCGTGCCAGTTTACAATTACCGCGGTAAGGTCATCGCCACGATCAATCTGTCTGCGTTGCGAGTTCGCCATTCCACGGATTCGGTCAAGGATCGTCTGGTCCCGTTGCTCAACGAAACCGCCAGAACCGTATCGTCCCTGATCGTTTCTTAAGGCGAGGTAGGACGACTAGGGTTCGCTCCAGAACATAAGAGTTTACTTGCCCCGCAGGACGTGGCTGCGCTTGCCTGTGTGTTTTTCAAAACGGCATTAATTCCATATTTGCATCAACATAGTCAGAAAGCTCACGAGATTTGCGCTTTGCGGCTTGGTATGGTGCCGCTAACGCATGAAGTTCATCATTCAATGCCTTGAGGTAAACGCCGTGACCGCCACTTCCTTTATGTCCCCAGACGATATCCGCTCTGATTTTTCTCTCGCAATGTCGGCCATGTATCGCGATGAAGTGCCGGCTTACGGTACGCTGATGGCACTGGTTGCAAAGGTCAACAACGCAACGCTTGCGGCCGACCAGCATATGAAAGAACGGCTGGAAGCCACGGATACGCTGGAGCGCATTTCGGAAGAGCGTCACGGCGCGATCCGGCTTGGGACGCCGCAGGAACTGCACATGATGCGGCGCGTCTTTGCCGTCATGGGCATGTACCCGGTCGGCTATTATGATCTCTCCACCGCTGGCGTTCCCGTTCATTCTACGGCGTTTCGCCCCGTTGGCGAAAAGAGCCTCAACCGCAATCCTTTCCGCGTCTTCACTTCTCTGCTTCGGCTTGATCTGATCGCTGATGAAGCCTTGCGCGCTGAAGCCGCGACGGTTCTAGCACCACGCAAGATTTTCACCGATGCGGCAGTCGCTCTCGTGGAAAAGGCTGAGAAAGATGGCGGTCTCGATGCTGCCGATGCTTCGCGTTTCATTCAGGAGGTCCTGGAAACCTTCCGTTGGCATGACAAGGCCATCGTCGATGTGCAGATGTACAAACGGCTGCATGATGCGCACCGGTTGATTGCCGATGTAGTGTCGTTCAAGGGGCCACATATCAACCACCTGACCCCACGTACGCTGGACATCGACCAGGTTCAGACGCTGATGCCGGAAGAAGGCATTGCGCCAAAGGCCGTGGTCGAGGGACCGCCAACACGCGCATGTCCAATTCTTCTACGCCAGACATCGTTCAAGGCATTGGAAGAAGCCGTATCTTTCATCGGGACAGATGGCACTTGGCAGGAAGGTTCGCACACGGCCCGTTTCGGCGAAATCGAGCAACGTGGCGTGGCGCTGACGCCAAAGGGGCGGGCGCTTTATGACGCGTTGCTCAACGAGACGCGGGCGCGTTTGCGCCCTGCCGCCGATGGCTCCAATTCCGATGCCTATGAAGCCGCATTGGCGGATATTTTCAAAGCCTTCCCGGATGACTGGAATTCCATTCGCAAGGCCGGTCTCGGCTATTTCAGCTATTCCCTGACGGATGAAGGCAAGGCTGCGACTGTCTCAGCGCTTGGTCTGGAAGACGCAATCGAACAGGGCTACGTCCGCTTCGATCCCATCGTTTACGAAGATTTCCTGCCTGTCAGCGCTGCGGGCATCTTCCAGTCGAACCTCGGTGATGAAGTCGCGCAGGAATTCGTGGCCAGCCCCAATCAGGTCATGTTCGAGCGCGATCTCGGGGCAGGGGTGCTGGATGAATTCCAGCATTATGCGGGCATCGAACGCACTTCGCTTGAGGCATGCCTCTCAGTCGTCCGCAGTTCCGCTGCGGCGGAGTGAGTGTTGAGATGATGGAACCTCGGCATATAGAAGCGCTAACGCATATGCTTGGCGATAAGGGCTTGCTGACTGCGGCGTCCGACATGGTCGCCTATGAGACGGGTGCCCGATACGATCAGGGCCGTGCAGCCTTCGTTGCGCGCCCTGCCTCCACGGCAGATGTTTCGGCTGTCGTTGCCTATTGCGTGAAGAACGGTATCGCTCTTGTGCCCCAGTCCGGCAATACGGGGCTGGTGTCGGGATCGACCCCGGATGGCTCCGGGCAGCAGGGCATTCTCAGTCTCGACCGCGTGACAGCACCTTATGAGCTTGATCGCGTCAACCGTACCGTTAAAGCCGGTGCCGGTTTGAGGCTTTCCGACCTCAACGCAAAACTCGAGACAAGCGGCCTGTTCTTCCCAATCGATCTCGGGGCCGATCCGCGCCTTGGCGGTATGATCGCCACCAATACCGGCGGGTCCCGTTTCCTGCGCTATGGCGATGTTCGCCGCAATACACTCGGCCTTACCGTCGTGCTGGCGGATGAGGCTGGAACGGTGCTCGACCTGTCTTCGGGCCTGCGCAAGAATAATACTGGCATAGACTGGAAACAGGTCTTTATCGGCACGTCCGGCGCCTTCGGCATCGTGACGGAATGCATGCTCAATCTGGAACCCGCACCACGCCAGAGCGCAACGGCGCTGCTGGTTCCTTCCTCGCCCGAGCAGGTGCCGGAACTTCTGATCGCAATGGAAGAGGCGCTCGGCAGCTATCTTTCCGCCTTCGAAGGCATGTCGGGCAATGCGGTGCGCGCAGCGCTGGACCATGTCCCATCCCTGCGCAATCCATTCCAGAATGGAGCCGTGCCGGATTTCGTCATTTTGGCAGAAATCTCCCGCTCCAACGCACCACGCGAGGGTGAGCAGCCTCTGGATGCTGTGCTGGAAGAGGTTTTGGGCGCTATCTGGGAACGCGACGATGCGCCACTTGCCGACGCGTTCGTCGGCCCTCCGCATGAAATCTGGGCGCTTCGCCACGCGCTATCGGAAGGTGTGAAACACATGGGACGGCTGATCGCTTTCGATCTTTCCTTCCGCCGTGGCGATATCATGCGTTTTCTCGAGCGGATGAAGCTGGAAATGCCGCAGGCCTTTCCGCGCATCACGATCTGCGACTTCGGCCATATTGGCGATGGCGGCGTACATTTCAATCTCGTGGTCGCGAAGGATGATCAGAGACTGGCGGATTCGGACTTCGAACATTCTCTCAGAGAGTGGGTGTTCAAGATCGCCGTCGAGGATTTTGGCGGAAGTTTCAGCGCAGAGCACGCGCTTGGCCGAAAGAACCAGAGTTTCTACGACAAATACACGCCGCAAGAGGTTCGCCGCTTGGCGGCTGGTTTGAAGGCGATGACGTCGCCTGCACCGCTTGGAACTGTCAACTTCTAGCGGCTTGGCCGCCAAATCGAGTAAAGCTCATGAATGTGCAAACGAAAATCGAAAATGCTGCGTTTCGGCCTGCCTCGCGGATCGCCTCCATCGGTGTGTCAAAAATTTTGCAGATAGGCGCGCGCGCCGCTGCGATGAAACGCGATGGCCTGCCGATCATCATTCTGGGAGCCGGTGAGCCGGATTTCGATACGCCTGAAAACGTCAAGCAAGCCGCCAAGGCAGCCATCGACCGCGGCGAGACAAAATACACCGCCCTGGATGGCTCCCCGGAATTGAAAAAGGCAATCGTAGGAAAATTCCGCCGCGAGAACGGTGTCGATTACGCTCTGGACGAGATCACGGTTGGAACGGGTGCCAAGCAAATCCTGTTCAATGCTTTCATGGCCAGCATCGATCCGGGCGATGAGGTCATCATCCCCACACCCTATTGGACCTCTTATTCAGATATCGTGGAAATCTGCGGCGGCGTGTCGGTGTTGATCCCTTGTGACGCCGAGGCAGGGTTTCGACTGAAGGCGGATCAGCTGGAAAAAGCGATCACACCGAAGACGCGCTGGGTGTTGCTCAATTCACCATCCAACCCGTCGGGCGCTGCTTATAGCGCGGCTGATTACCGACCGCTTCTCGATGTTCTGTTGCAGCACCTGCATGTCTGGCTGATGGTCGATGATATGTATGAGCATATCGTCTATGACGATTTCGCCTTCTTCACCCCGGTCGCACTGGAGCCGGCTTTGAAGGAGCGGGCCCTGACGATCAACGGCGTGTCGAAAGCCTATGCTATGACCGGCTGGCGCATCGGTTATGCCGGTGGGCCAAAAGCTCTGATCAAGGCCATGGCGGTGATCCAAAGCCAAGCCACCTCTTGCCCGTCCTCGGTCGGTCAGGCAGCCTCCATCGAAGCGCTGAACGGGCCGCAGGATTTTCTGAAAGAGCGCCGGGCAAGTTTTCAGGCGCGGCGCGATCTCGTGGTGTCTTCACTGAATGCCATCGACGGTATCGATTGCCGCGTGCCGGAAGGTGCCTTTTACACGTTCGCAGGCTGCAAAGGCCTCATCGGCAAGACGACACCGAAAGGCAAACGGATCGAAGCAGATAGCGATTTCACCGATTACCTTCTGGAAGAGGCGCATGTTGCCGTCGTTCCCGGTTCGGCCTTTGGCCTCTCCCCATATTTTCGCATTTCCTACGCGACATCAGAAGCGGAGTTGAAGGAAGCCATGGCAAGAATTACAAAGGCGTGCAGGCAACTCGTCTAAGGCTTCCGGTGCTTGCTTCACGTTGACTGAATTGCCATGGTCGTTTCGTGATCGGCCTTTATGAGGCCGCTGGTCCGTTTGTCATGCGGTGATCCAGCATGTTCACGGGGCAGGCTACGAAACTTACATTTACTCAACTTTACAGGTCGTTTACAGCGCTTAACGTTTGGCTCTCTATGGATGGTGATCATTGTCTATAGGGAGCCTTGCCTTGCTGACCATTGATCGGGAAACATCCCCGAAATCCGACATTTCCAGCCTTTATCGTCGCGTTTCACTCCTGCTTGTGACGTCGATGCTGACGGGGTGTGTCGTCGGCCCGGATTATGAAAAGCCGTCTCTTTCGATGCCCGCAAAGTGGAGTTCGAAGGATAAGTCACCTGCCAAAGCGCCACAATTACATGAGTGGTGGAGACGGCTCGATGACCCCGTGCTGGACGACCTTGTCGCACGGGCTGTGCAGGACAATCTGGATGTGGCGGTTGCGAAAGCAAAAATTCGCGAGGCGCGTGCGACGACACGAGAGCAGGTCGGCGGTTTATTCCCCACCGTCTCGTCTTCAGCATCTGCGACCCGTTCCAAAACCGCAGCCAGCACCGATCAAAGCGCCTCGACATCAAGCCAATTCCAGGCGGGTTTCGACTCGAGTTGGGAACTCGACTTGTTTGGCAAAAACAGGCGCGGGATCGAAGCGGCCAGATTTGGCGAGCAGGCCACCGAAGAAGCCTTGCAAGATACACTGGTGACTCTGATCGGCGATGTTGCGGCCTATTACGTTCAGGCGCGGGAATATCAGGAGTTGGTCGATCTGGCTGAACGATCATCGAGATCACAGCGCCAAACGGTACAGTTGACGAAGAAACTGCTGAACGAAGGCTACGCGACCATGGGGGATGTTACCAAGGCCGAAGCGCAAGCCGCTTATACGGAAGCAGATATCCCTTCCTATAAAATTTCCTACGCGCATTATGTGCATCGGGTGAGTGTGCTCACGGGTCAGCCGCCATCGGCGCTCGATGCCGTCTTGGGAAAGAAGCGCAAGATACCGTCACCACCTGCATCGACCTCGACGGGAATACCGGCCGATATTCTGGTCAATAGACCGGATATTCGTGAGGCAGAGCGCGAACTGGCGCAATACACGGCACGCATCGGTCAGGCGCAGGCCAACCGCTACCCCTCCATTTCGCTATCCGGCTCCATCGATACGTCGGGCGGGAGTTTGAGCGATATCGGGAGAAAATCGACAATCGGTTGGTCGATAGGTCCAAGTATCAACATACCCCTCTTCCAAGGTGGCAAGTTACAGGCTGCCGTCGATGTCGCGAAGGCGCAGCGCGACCAATATTATTTTGCCTATCAATCCGCTGTCCTGTCCGCAATGGAAGACGTTCAGAACGCCATCGTAGCAGTCAATCAGTCTAGAATTCGTCAGTCGAGGCTTGCTGTTTCGGCGCAGCGATATCGGCACACTTTACAGGTTTCGACCGAACTGAACAAAACGGGCGACAGCGATCTCTTCAGTCTGCTGGACACGGAACGGTCGCTTTACTCGGTCGAAGAGGATTTGATCGAAACACGGTCCGATGTCGCGACCTACTACATCTCGCTTAATAAGGCGCTCGGCGGTGGTTGGAGTCGTGAGATCGATTCATCCAAGCCGGCGATCACCGATGTCCGTGAAGGCCCGCATCTGGCAAGCGCTAAGTAGGTGTTGATCCGGGCTGAGGGCGCAAGGTCTATTTCTTCGCGAGGGCGATTTCGGTGTTTCGCACCTCGAGCAAGTGATCAGGCCTCTCTGCCGGGGCCGCTTTGCACAGGGAGATATAGTGCAGGGCCTGCTGCCTGACCGCGTCGGCATAACCTTCTTGCGCGGTGAGATAATCCTTCTCCGAATTCAACACAATCGAGATGGGATCTGCTCCAAGCTGGAAACTCGTTCGGCCCATTTCGACGGTTTCCTTCGACGTCGCCACCAGCTTTCGCTGGGCAGCAATATTGGCGCCGTCTTTATTGTAAGCAGCCAGGGCCTTTTCGATATCGGTGATGCCGGTCAGCACGGCTGCACGCCAGGCACCCCGCGCTTCTTCAAGCTTCGCATTGGCATTGGCGAGGTTTGACTTGTTCTTTCCACCATCAAAGATTGGCGCGCTCAAAGCGGCGGAAATCAGCCAAACATTGACGTGGCCCGTCTCGAGGATCTGCGTCGGAGTCAGATAGCCGGATAGATCGAGGCTAGGATAGAAGGCAGCTTTGGCAACCCCAACGCTTTCTGCTGCCGAGGCGAAATTGCTTTCTGCCATTCTGACATCTGGACGGTTACGGATGACATTTGCCGGAACACCGGTGCCGATCCTGTAATGTGCCACCGGTTGCCCAGCGGAGCGTGCGACATCCGCTTTGACGTGGCTGACCGAGTCTCCAACCTGTTCGGCAAGGGTTGCAATGGATGAATCAAGCTGAACTTCGAGCGAAGGTAGAGTCGCCTCAGCCTGGGCAACAAGCTGCCGTCCATTCACGACCTGTATTTTCGAAGCGTTGCCTGCATCGAGACTGTCGTCCACCGATTTCAGGTTCTTCTCTCGGTTGGCCACGGTAGAACGGGCTATCGCAATTCGCGCCTGATAATATCGTATATCGACGTAGGCTGAAGCGATTGCGGAAACGAGATTGTCCTCGGTCTGGTCTCTTGATGACAAAGCTGACGCCAAATCGGCTTCTGCAGCGCGTTTCTTTGCACGTACACCGCCGAAGAGATCGACCGTCCAGTCCGTGGACAAGGTGCTGTATTTGCTGCTTTGCGCGGTGCCGAAACCGTATTTATCGCCTCGCGCAACACCGGCACCTGTGGAGAGGGATGGGAAGAGGCTGGAATTCGCCAGGCCGACATTCGCTTTCGCCTGATCGACCCTTGCTGTCGCCTGCTGGAGTTGCGGGCTTTGGGCAAGTCCCTTCTCGATGTAGCGCGATAGCGCCTTGTCATCAAAAGCAGCCCACCAGTTTTTCTGAATGGATCGCGCTTTGGTCTCCGATGCTGCATAGGCGAATTTGCTGGGTGTCTCGATCTGTGGCGGCGCAACCGCGACATTCGTGCAGCCCGCCAGCACGCAGACAAGTGCGCTACTGATCAGCAGCCTCATGCCATGGGCACGAAGATGAGAGCCGATATCGAAATACGAGAAGGTCGAAAAAGACGGCGGGCTTTTTGCAAGCGATGACGGAATGTCACGATGATGTTCGAGAAGCCTCGGCTCAAGGTCAGCGTTTTGCATTTAATCTGTTACCCGATTGCCGCGACTATGAAGCATGCGGTAGGCCGCGCTGTTTTTCAGCAGGCACCAAAACATCCCAAACTGGAGCGCCAGAAAGTTTGCGCCAGCCAGCAACCCGACAAAGCGCGGTGTCGTCAGCTCTAAGAAAAGAGGTGGCAGAGCGAGGAGGGTCGCCAACAGCGCCAATGCCGCTGTGATGATTTTAGGCAATACAGGGTACATCTTTCCACTACTTTTCACGTCTTTTGCCGGATGCAGATATGTCACGCGCTCAAACCTCCAGTGGTTCAATAAAGCGACGACCGCTTCAAGCCCCACGAGTGAACAGCTGGGGGAGCTCTTGGCACTCGCAGGGCTCTCTGGCGATCAGAGCCAGCCGCAGGCTTTTAACGGATGGGGGGGGGCGGGCACCCTTTTCCGTGTCAAAGTCGGCTCATGGCAAGCTAGTCGAGCCAGCGTTAAGTGCGGTCAGGAGATTGTAAAGTTAGGTAAATTCTTGGACGCGTTTCGTCTCTGTATTGGGTTTTCGGAAGAGGGCTGACCTCTGACCGCAGGTCATTAAACTGGTCCGGCGGATGGACCCTTACGTCAATCTTTTTCTCTGGCACTCAATAATAAGGTCTTTGCGCTCAGAGTGTTTTGGACAGTGCTATAGAGCTCGCTGATTGCGACCTCAAACGTTCACATCAAGAAATGGCTTGTGAAGCAAAGAGCAGACGATAGCATGGAGTCACGGGTGTCAGGTGGATGCCAGTCAAAGCACGGATACAGTTCCAAACCAAAGGTCGGAGCTGCAATAACAGGGAACGTAGGAGCAAGCTTGTGAACATTATGCCGAATTCCATCGAAGGCCGCGATATTGCCTATCAGATGCATCCGAACGTGAACCTGAGGAAATACGAAAAGACCGGTGGTCTCGTCATCGAATCCGGTGAGGGCATTTACGTCTTCGACAATAACGGCAAGCGCTATATCGAAGGCCTTGCGGGTCTGTGGTCGGTCGCAATCGGCTTCGGTGAAAAGCGGCTGGCGGAAGTCGCCAAGGCACAGATGGAAAAGCTGCCCTATTACCACACCTTTGCCTATAAGACGCATGCACCATCCATCGATCTGTCCGAGATGCTGATCAAGCTTGCGCCTGTGCCGATGTCCAAGGTCCATTTCACCTCGTCGGGTTCCGAAGCAAACGACCTCGCCTGCAAAATGGTGTGGTATCGCTCCAACGCTCTCGGCAAGAAGGACAAGAAGAAGATCATCGGTCGTATCAAGGGCTATCATGGTGTGACCATTGCCGCAGGCTCCATCACCGGTCTGCCGCGCAACCATGAAAGCTTCGATCTGCCGCTCGACCGGATGATCCACACCTCATGCCCTTCCTATATTCATTTTGGCGAGGCCGGTGAGAGCGAAGCCGATTTTACGGCGCGTATGTTGAAGGATCTGGAAGACCTGATCCTCAAGGAAGGCCCAGATACGATCGCTGCTTTCTGGGGCGAACCGGTGATGGGTGCAGGCGGCGTGCTGGTGCCGCCTGACGGTTACTGGGCCGGTGTGCAGGACATTCTGAAGAAATACGACATTCTCCTCGTAGTTGATGAAGTCATCTGCGGCTTTGGCCGCACCGGCAATATGTTCGCGTGCCAGACCTATGGTATCGAGCCGGATGTGCTGGTTCTGTCGAAGCAGATTTCGTCTTCCTACCTGCCGCTCTCGGCCATTTTGATGAATGACCGCTTTTATCAGCCCATAGCCGATGAATCCGACCGTATCGGCGTCTTCGGTCACGGCTTTACCGCGTCCGGCCATCCGGTGGCGACGGCTGTTGGGCTGGAAAATCTCAAGATCATTCAGGAGCGTGATCTGGTCGGCAATGCTGCGCGGCTGGAGGAGAAATTCCTGTCCCGTCTGGCAGAGCTGGCGAAGCACCCGATTGCGCATTCCTCGCGTGGCGTCGGCCTCCTCGGTGCGCTGGAAATCAAGCCTTGGAGCGATGCGAAGGCGGGGGATGCGGCTGCGGCTGTTACCGTGGCGCTGGAGAATGAGGGCGTGATTGCCCGTGCCGTTGGCGAAGCTGTCTGCTTCTGCCCGCCTTTGATTATCACGGCTGAGCAGATCGATGACATGTTCGATGCGCTGGGACGCGCACTGGACGCCGTGGCTGCTTCCCGCGGCTAACGGCATCAGGCTATTCGATAAGAGCAAAAGGGCGCGGAAATCTCCGCGCCCTTTTGCTTAAGTCCTCAATGTGACTTGTCAGATGTCGGTAAGCGCGCGGGTGAGGGGATGATTGGGGTCCGCCATTCCGTCAAGCACGTCGAAATGGTGGCGGTTAGGCTCGGCGTAGCAGGATGTTTCCGCGCCAAGGCCAGTCCAGATGTTGGCCAGTAGCGCGTTCTGACGGATGAACTCGTGCCGCTCTGCGCCGCCTACCCAAGCGCAGATGCGCGCATGGCCAACCGGGCGCAAAAGCGCCGGGCTCTCAGCCGCCGCCTCTGCGTCATCGATGTGAAGTGATTCATTGAGCTGGCTGCGCATCAGCGGGCGCAGATCGTGCAGGCCCGAAATCGGCGCGGCGATTTCAATGCGGTCCAGAATGGCGGTGGGCAAAGGAGAACCGGCGCTGACCATGCGGGTCGATAGATGCCCTCCAGCCGAGTGACCGGTGACGATGATCGGTCCAGCAATTTCTTCCGCCGCTTTTGTAATCGCAGCGCCCATCTGGCGACCGATTTCCGTGATGCGAACATCCGGGCACAGATCGTAGGAGGGCATAGCCACCGCAAAGCCGCGCTCGACGCAGCCATTTGCGAAATGAGACCAGTAGCTCCGGTCGAGGCTTTTCCAGAAGCCGCCGTGAATGAAAACGACGAGGCCGCGAGGCGTGCCCTCTGGCAGGAAGACATCCATAGCGTTGCGTTCACCCGGCCCGTAGAAGACATCCAGCTTCGCCCGTCCCGTCGCCAACATGGCTGCGCGATAGTCTGCTGCAGGCTTGACCCAAGCGGCAGGCCAACGATCTCCACCGGCAATGTGAATGCCGTTGGAATAGGCATCCGTGTAGTCGGAAACAAGGTGATAATTCATGACGCAACCTTTCTAGTGATGACTGAATATTGAGAATTCTGTCCTTTGCGTAAAGCGCGAAAATGAACGTTCGCATGGTCACGGCATGAAAGCGCGCGCCAATATTGGCGCACGCTGTTTCGATATCTGATAATTACGCTGTCTGTGAGCGTTTGCGATTGCTGCGCAACCAGAAGATCAGGCCTAAAACCACCAGCACCGCCACAGTCGCGCCAGCACCCAGGCCGATACGGGCATAGGTGACGAGCGGCGAGCTTGGGCCACCCTGCCGGATGGACTGCACATCGTCTGCTGTTACCGCAAGCTTGTCGTTGCCGTAGCTCTTCAAAATAAAGTTGGATAGCGACGCGACTTCAGTATTGGTCAGCGAGTTGACCGCATTCACCTGATCGCCGAAGGGCGGCATGAAGGCGTGGCCTCCGGCGGTGTGGCGGTCTACGCCGTAAAGGATGGCCGCGATGAGGTTGTTGGAATTATCGCCCGCCGTTGCCGCATTGTGGAACAGACTAGGATAATAACCATCTGCCGTGCCATCCGCATCATAGCCGTGGCAGGAGGCGCAATTGGCGCTGTAGAGCTGCGCGCCAGCCGCATCACCCTTGAGGCCTTCGGCATAGGGCTTGCCACGGAAACCGGCAAGCGCATTGCCCGCCGAACCTTTGTCGAAGCGGGTATCGCCCGTTTTCGCTGTCGCATGTGCTGAAGGCACCGTGCGGACATAGGTCGCAATGGCGTTGAGGTCGGCATCGGTCAGGTGCTGGAAGCTGTAGCCGATGGCTTCTGCCATGCTGCCTGCCGCCTGCGCCCTGTTATCCAGACGCCCGGTCTTCAGATAGGTAACGAGATCCTGCTGGCTCCAAGTGCCGATGCCCGTAACCTTGTCTGAGGTGATGTCAGGCGCAAACCATGGCCCCACCTGTCCACCGCTTAAGTTCAGGCTCTTCTGCTCCTGCATGAGAAGCCCGCGTGGCGTGTGGCATGTGCTGCAATGTGCAGCACCTTCCACGAGATATTTGCCACGGTTCCATTCAGCCGATTGCTTGGGATTATCAACGTGGGTTTCGCTCGGGCGGAACAGCAGGTTCCAACCCGTCATCGAGGCTCTGATGTTCATCGGGAAGGGCAGGTTCGTCTCGGGTGCCTTCTCTTCAACGGCATCGACGCCCTGCATGAAATAGGCGTAGAGCGCATGGATGTCTTCATCGGTCATTACCGAATAGGACACGTAAGGCATGGCCGGATAAAGATTGGCACCATCGGCGCGAACACCTCTGCGAACTGCATCGGCAAACTGCTTTTCGGTGTAGTTGCCGATCCCGAATGCCTTGGATGGCGTGATGTTGGTCGACATGATCGTACCGACCGGAGATGACATCGGCAATCCACCCGCCATCGGTTTGCCGCCGGTGTGGTTGGTGTGACAGGCGATACAGTCGGACGCGGTCGCGAGGTAGCGTCCCCTGTCGATCAGTTCCTTGGAGGCTTCCTGGGCGCTTGCTGTCAATGGAGCCAGAGTGCCGATTGCCAGCGTGGCTGCGAGAGCGAGAGAGTGTGCAGGTTTCATGATCATGCTCCCCGCATCTGATCGACAATGGCGTCACCTGCCTTGATGGCAAGGGCGACCATGGTGATGGTGCTGTTGCCGCAAGCCGTGGATGCCATGGCGCCGCCGCCCGGAATGAAGAGGTTTTCATGGTCATGCGCACGACAGTCCGCATCGACGACCGAGTTTGCCGCATCATTGCCCATGATAGTGCCGCCCATGATATGCTTGCTCTGTGCAAATTTGGGACTGATCTTCACGTCGGTTGCGCCCATCGCTTCTGCGATGCGCTTGCCGATGGGCAGCGAATAGACCTCTGCCGATTTGCGGGTGTATTCGCCCACATCGTAGTAGATCGACGGCTTTGGCAGACCCAGCCAGTCCTTCTGGTCGGACAAGGTCAGGCGGTTATTGGCGTCCGGAAGGACCTCATGCGCGGCCACGATATCAGCCGTGCAGGCCGTCATGCGGCGGATTTCTTCGTCCAGCGCCTTACCGACGAGACCTTTTTTCAAGGCCGCGAAAGTGACGAAACGGTTGCGGGCAAAGTTGTTGTAGCGGAAATAGGCGCCGGCATGCTGAGAGCGGAAATCGCCTTGCGAGGTTTCCATGATGCCGCTATTCACGACAGGGCCGACACCCGACCAGAACGGTTCTTTCGTGGTCACGCTTAGCGTCAACTGCGGATGGTCCATCATGTTGCGACCGACCTGATCGGACCGGTTGGCAACGCCATTCGGATTGCGGTCATCCGCCGACATCAACAGCAGCTTTGGATTTTCCAGACCGTTGCAGGCCAGCACGAACAGCTTGCCGCTGATGCGATGCGTTTCCTTGTGCTGGTCGTAATAATGAACAGCTTCGATCTTGTTCTGGGCGTTGGTCTCGACCTTGTAGACCACGGAGTCCACCAGCAGCGTCGCGCCTTTCTTCTCAAGACGGTTCAGCGCAGTTTCGGCGTCATACTTTGCCGCGACAGGACAGACCGGCACGCAATTGTTGTTGGCACAGCAGGCAGGTCTGCCGTCATAGGGCATGCCGCTGTTGCGCGCCTGAGCAACCGGAATATTGTTGTAGCCCAGCGTCTTGACGATTTCGGTGAAGCGCTCTTCGCCCGGAGAGAACGGCAGTGCCGGCATGGGGTAGGGTGCGGAACGTGGCACGCGCGGCCATTGCAGGGCAGTGTCCGACGGGCCGCAGATACCCAGCTTCTGCTCGGTGCGAACGTAGTATGGCTCGAGCGTATCGTAATCGAAAGCCCAATCGCGACCGACGCCGTACATCGATTTGAGCCGCATATCTTCCGGCGTCAGACGCCAAGATGTGCCAGCCCAGTGCCATGTCGAACCACCCGCATAGCGGATGAAGGTCTGAGCGTAGGAATCGGGTCCGCTCAGCTGCAGATAGGCGTTCTCAGGCTTTTCGGCACCTGTCGGATGCGGTGCCCAGGGGCGTGGCGGATAGGCGACGGAGGTGTCGCCCTTCACGCCAAGCGGTGCGTTGCGGAAATTCTCGACCACTTCGGCGCGGGAAACGCGCGGACCGGCTTCGATCATCAGCACGGAGTGGCCTGCATCGAGCAATTGTTCGGCGATGACGACACCGACAACGCCCGTTCCGACGATCACGACGTCGGCACTGTTTTTGGTAACCATGGGAATGATGTCTCTTGAAAGGGTTTCGTCAGAAGCGCGGCATTGGCGCGGACAAAGGCACGTTCGGGCGTTTCCACAAATTTGGCCCCGATACGCCATAGGAAGGAATGGTGTTGACGTCGCTCGTGGTCTTGAACGTCAGCGCCTCTTCATAGGTGAAGACCTTGGCGTCGCGCTTTTCTGAGGAACAGCCGCTGTACCAGGCAAAAATCACCCAATGGGCGAAGTCCTTCAGTTCACCGTCAGGAATGTCCGCGAAGAAGTCTTCGACCTTGCTAGCCTGCTTCTGCTCGGCAATCGCAATGATCGCATCCAGCATCGTCGCGATATTGGCATGCTGCTCTGCTGCCGTCTCAACAATCCGGGCACCCACGGCTGGGTTCAGCTGATGGTCGATCAGAAGGTTCGACAGGTGCATGAAGCGCGTCTGCATGCCGGCATCGACGGCAGCGAACGCGGAGGTGGGACAGAGAGAGGCCATCATGCCGGTGGCAAAAATGGCCGCGCCGCCAAGCAGCGCGCCACGGCGCGACAGCATCAGCTTTTCGTTGGGAGCTTTTGACATTTCAGTCATATCTTTCCTGACCATGGAGAAGCTTTTGACGCCGCAAAAACCATTCGGCCCGTCCGGCGCGTTGCGTAAGTGAAAAATGTCGTGCAATGTCGCCAACTGTCGTGCCCTGGAGGGTGGCATTTGGCGCGGGGAGGCGCAGCGACGTGATGAATCTCTTTTTATGATTAAACACAAAGGCGAAGTGACAGGCTCATTCTGTCGCGACGGCGGGGTAGGCATTCCCGCCGTAATTAGTTGGATAGCTGATTTTCAGCTATCCAACTAATATGAAAATGTCAACGTGGTATATGGAGGCATATCTGAGTGATCGTTACGGCCGATGAAATTCTGCATTCCCATGGAATACTGCTGCGCCGCAGCCAACAGGTGGCTTTGCAGGTGTTTGCACAGGAGGCGGAATATCCTGGTTTTTCCCCAACCCAATACAGCGCGCTGGCAGTCAGCTACATTGAACCGGGTATCAACCAGAATGCTCTGGGTGAATATATCGCGCTCGACCGGTCCTCTGTTACGAAGTGTGTCGAAGGCCTCGAAAGTCACGGTTTGATACGCCGCGAAATCGACCCCAAGGACAAACGGGCCCGCTTGCTCTTCATCACGCCGGATGGCGAAGAAATGCTGAAGAAGCTCAACGCTGCCGCCCGTAAGGCCCAGAAGCGCTTCAAGGACGCGCTGGGCGAAACCGAATTCGTCGCCTTGGTGAATGGGCTTCACGCCTTCTCGCAGTTTTTCGAAAAGAGTGCTGCTAAGGAAAATCCATAAACGTTGCCGGTTTACCGCCGTGACGATGGAACTGGTGACCCTCCTAAAAAGAGGCGGCCAAAACCGCCTCTCTTCAATTCCTTGCCTTTAAGATCAGAACTCTTCCCATTCCGATGTCACCGCCAGTGCCGCATTGCCATGCGTCATTGGAATGCTGCGACGTGCCGGGGCAGCCGCCGGGCGTGGTGCGGGCCGGGAGGCCGACTGCGGCGCTGAACGTGTCGTCGCTTGGGCCGGACGGCGGGCATCCTGCTGGCCCAGCTGGAAGTTCGACAAGAGGCCGTTCAGATTGGCACTTTCCTGTGCGAGCGAAGCACCGGCAGCATTCATCTCTTCGACCATCGCGGCATTCTGCTGCGTTGCCTGATCCATGTGGTTGACGGCGGTGTTGACTTCAGCCAATCCAACCGACTGTTCCTGCGCTGCCGTGGCAATCGCTTCCATGTGGATGTTGACCGACTGTACCAGCTCGGCGATCTCGCCAAGACCGGCACCCGTGTCGCTCACCAACCGCACGCCTTCACCCACCGCAACTGCGGAATTGCCGATCAGCTCCTTGATCTCCTTCGCGGCCTTTGCGGAACGCTGAGCAAGCTCGCGCACTTCCTGTGCGACCACGGCAAAGCCCTTGCCTGCCTCACCGGCGCGCGCAGCTTCAACACCGGCGTTCAGTGCCAGAAGGTTGGTCTGGAAGGCGATCTCGTCGATGACGCCGATGATCTGGCTGATCTGCTTGGAGGAGTCTTCAATCTTCTCCATGGCAGCCACGGCATTGCGTACCACATCGCTGGAGCTGCTTGCCTTTTCGCGGGCTGTGCGGACCACGCCACGCGCTTCGGCAGACCGCTTGGAAGTGGAGGTGACATTCGCGGTGATCTGCTCAAGAGCTGCTGCAGTTTCTTCCAGAGATGCTGCCTGCTGCTCGGTGCGCTTGGAAAGGTCGTCGGATGCCGCAGAGATTTCCTGCGAACCGCTTGTAACCGTCGAGACCGACTGGCCTACGCTGGCCAGCGTTTCACGCAACTGGCGCACAGAACTGTTGAAGTCGATGCGCAGGGTTTCGAACTGCGAAGCCAGCGGCTCGTTCAGCTCGCACAGCAGGTCGCCAGCTGCCAGACGCTTCATGCTGGCGGCAAAGGTGCCGGTGGCCTGCACCAGACGCGCCTCGGCTTCGGCTTCTGCCGCGCGCTGCACGGTCTCGCGCTCTTCTTCCGAACGCTTGCGATTGACCTCAGCATCAGCCTCTAGCTGTTTGTTGCGGATGGCTGCCTCACGGAACACTTCCACCGAGCGAGCCATGCCGCCGATTTCGTCCTGGCGAGCCGTAAATGGAATTGCCAGAGCCGTATTGCCACCGGCAAGATGGCCCATGGAGCGTGTCAGGCCATCGATTGGCGCAACGACGCGGCGCATAACGATGGCCATGCCTGCTACTGCAAGACAGACTGCCGCAATCAACAGTGCGCCGTAGAGAATGAGCGACGACAGAGCCGCTGCTGCCAGAGAGTTCGCCTTGTCATTGACCGCCTTCATCGCGACCAGCGCCACATTGGCGAGTGCCGCATGGCCTTTGGAACCTGCTGCAAGCCATTCCGCCACAGGCACATTGACGACCTGATTGGACGTGACGGTCTTGTAGATATTGAAGCGCATGTCCCAGAGAGGGCCAGTGAAATAGGTATTCTCGGCCTCTTTCAGCGCCTGCTTCAGTTCGTCACCGACAATAGGGTGATTGATCAGCGCACGCACCTGCGCCCATGCAGACAGCACTCTTGCGTGCTGATTGGCTGCCTCGACAACATCCACCATGGCAAGCGGCGCGTTCGTGGTCGCTGCCTTGTTGAGAACGATGGTCTGGCCACCAGCGGCGGAACGTGCGGCCCAGGCATTCGTGCGAATCTGCAGAAGGTCCATCAGACCATTATCCAGTTCACGAATATTGGCTTCCGTCAGCTCGGATGCTTTTTCGAGGTCTTCCAGCACCGTTTGGCCAAAAGACAGTTGCTTGGTATTGATGGCCTTGTCGCGGCTTTCCAGTGGAAGCGTCAGCTGGGTGTCGATCTGTGGACGCGATGAAACGATCGCATCGTAGTTCGACTTGATCTTGTCCATGATTGCTGCGAGCTCCGGCTGCTTCACCGTGGCTGAGCTGGACAGGAAATCCTTCATGGCATCATCGACCATTTTGCGGTCGGTCTGGATGTCGCTGAGAGAGCTACCCGCTTTCTCGATGGAGGTGATGAAAGCAGTGTTGGTATGCCCACGCTCCAGACGATAGCCCAGAAGAAAATCGAACAATGCCTTGTTAACGGCGGTTAGAGCCGAGACATCCCTGAACGTGCTGTAATTGTTATAGGAAACGTAAAGTGACCTGGAAACCATGCCGCCGAGAGCGACGCTGATAACCAAAAACACCGTGACCAGAATATTCCGAATAGAAAACATAAGTACCCCTGTACCCTAAACCCTTGAGGGCAAACTGGAGGAGGGGATATAAAAACGAGTTAATTTCAGACCCCTAAAAATAGTGTGGGTGAGAGTTCCGATTGGGAAAACGGCCTCTGGCCGGGGATCCGCCAATAAGCTTCTTAGAATTTTCGACTTAAATATTTTGATCCGTCCAGTCCAAAACGCCAAGGTTGATCGATGGCTTTTGAAATGCCGATCCGGGGACCGGCGATTGTCGAAGTCATTGCCGCGCCGCTTCTGACGAGAATGGGTCCGCTCGTCAGCACTACGCCATCCATCTCGGCTGTGATGCCGAGCGATTGCGTCAGCTTTCCCGGTCCGGAACAGAGGTTGGTTACGTCGCTGATATTACGACGCAGTTTCATCAGGTCGATGCCTGTCGTTGGCTCTATCGCGCGGATCAGCACGGCAGAGCCAGGGGTACAGACGATGTTGGCGCACCAATGTAGCCCATAGGACCGATAGACATAGAGATGGCCGGGCGGGCCGAACATGGTCTTGTTGCGCGGCGTCGGGCCATTGAAGCTGTGCGAGGCCGGATCGTCCGGGCGATAGGCTTCCGTTTCCACGATGATACCGCCTGTATTGTGGACGTGGAATACGCAGCCGATGAGGGTTTCGGCAACGATCACGGCATCTCGGGAATAAAAGCTTTGCGGAAGGACAGTCATGTTTGCACGCGTGTTTGACGGGAACAACGCGGGAGCCCACGCTGTTGTCTTTGAGTTAAGCCGTTCGGCAGACACGATATAGTCATAGAGGAAGAAAAGCATGGCATTTGCAAAAGTTGCGCTGGTGACGGGAGCAGGCTCGGGTATCGGAAAAGCGGCAGCGCTTGCTTTGGCAAAAGAAGGATATGCCATCGGCCTCTTGGGACGCACGAAAGATGAGCTTGATTCTGTGGCGGATAACATCCGAGCGGGCGGCTTCGAGGCGATGACATTGCTCGCGGATGTGTCGGATGAAAAGCAGATGGGTGCCGCCACTTCCGAGCTCGTCAGCAAATTCGGCAGACTGGATGTCGTCGTGGCCAATGCGGGCATCAACGGCGTGTGGGCTCCGATTGAGGATTTGAAACCGGATGAGTGGGATCAGACCATCACCATCAATCTGCGCGGTACCTATCTGACCATCAACAAAGCCGTGCCGCATATGAAATCGACCGGCGGCTCTATCGTCATCGTGTCATCCATCAACGGCACCCGCACATTCACATCGCCCGGTGCAACCGCCTATTCCGTGACCAAAGCTGGCCAATTGGCCATGGCGCAGCAGCTTGCGCTGGAACTGGCGCGTTATGGCATTCGGGTAAATGCCGTCTGCCCCGGTGCCATCGAAACCGAAATCAATGACAACACCGATATTCGCTCCAAGGATGAGACGAAGATTCCGGTCGAGTGGCCGCAGGGCAATATTCCGGTATCGAGCGGCCAGCCGGGCAGCAGTGAGGATGTCGCGGATCTCATCGTTTTTCTGGCCGGTGACAAGTCTCGACACATCACCGGCAGCCCGGTCTGGATCGATGGCGGGCAGGGGCTTCTGGTCTAAAGCCTGAAAGCCTCACTTTGTTGTGTTCGTATGATTAACGAACCTGTAACGCAAATTCACGACTCTTTGTCCCTCGGAATGGTTGCCGTCATGCGGCCAACTTCTCTATGTACGGTTTCGCTTACAGAGGCGGGCAAGGCGTTTTAATGAGCATTTTACATCTTTCGAGGTTCGTACCTGCGAAGTTGCGGAACGTATTCAACGCATCGGCGAGGGCAACAGCCGTCGCCGTTGTGTGTGGGGCGCTCGCGGCCTGCACATCCATGGGGCTTGATACCGCCAACAGAGCCCCGCCGAAATTGTCTTCGAAAGTTGCAGCCTCCATGTCCGCCAAGGGCATGAAGCCTGAAAGCCCTGTGCTCGTTCGCATATTCAAGCAGGAGAGCGAACTTGAGGTCTGGAAGGTGGATAAGATAGGCAACTACGCTCTGTTCAAGACCTATCCCATGTGCCGCTGGTCCGGCAAACTGGGCCCGAAAACCAAAAGCGGTGACAGGCAGGCGCCGGAAGGGTTCTACCATGTCTCGGCAGGCATGCTGAACCCGAACTCGCAGTACTACGTCTCTTTCAATCTCGGCTATCCGAACAGGCTGGAGTCGGCGTTGGGTTACACGGGCGAAGCCTTGATGGTGCATGGTGCGTGCTCATCGTCCGGCTGCTACGCCATGACGGACCAGCAGGTCGGTGAAATCTATGCCATCGTCGATAGAGCTCTGAAGGGGGGACAGAACCAGTTCCAGGTTCAGGCCTATCCGTTTCGCATGACGACGCGCAACATGGTTGCGTACAAGAACGACCCCAACTTCACCTTCTGGAAAACCCTGAAAGAAGGTTATGACTATTTCGAACTGACCAAGCGTCAGCCGAAAGTATCCGTCTGTGGCCGTCGCTATGTGTTCAACAGCGAATTTGCGGGCGGTGAGCCATCCGACCCGCTGGCCAGTTGCCCACAGACGATCAACCAGCCGGAACCGGCCATTGCCGCCAAGCTCGATGCCGAACAACAGAAGCTCACAGTTGCGTTAAACGAAGGAACTTCAAGCGCGGTCAACGCTTATGTCGACGGCGGGATGCACCCCAGCTTCCGCGCTTTGTTGAAGAACGATGGCGCAAAGAGCATGGCAGCAAAAGTTTCCGGCACGAAATACCCCATCAGCCGCCCCGATGCGGCGCTCGCAGACCCGTTTGCGGGTGCGAGATGATTATCTGGACAAGGACATCGATTGACAATGCATGACACCACCCGCCGGTCTTTCCTCTTCAGCTCTGGAGGCCTGGCCCTGACGGCGCTTGCCGGATGCACTACCACGCCGCGCGAAGTCGCACAGAATACCCGGCCGGTGGCTGATCCCTTCTACGCGGAAATCTATGGCCCGAAGCCGGATGAGCAGTTCCCGCTGCCTGCTATTCCCTATGAGAAGATCGACCGCCGCTTCTATCGTCAGATGGTGGAAAACCCGACCGGTGAGCGCCCAGGAACCATCGTGGTCGATACGGCAAACCATTTCCTCTATCTGACCTATGAGGGCAATCAGGCCATGCGTTATGGCGTGGGTCTGGGGCGCGCCGGTTTCGAATGGGCGGGCAGGGGCGTCATCCAATACAAGCGCCAATGGCCTCGCTGGACGCCACCGACGGAAATGATCGCTCGCCAGCCTGAGCTTGAGCCCTATAGTGCGGCCAATGGTGGTATGGCGCCGGGTCTTATGAACCCGCTTGGCGCGCGTGCGCTGTATATTTTCAAGGATGGCGTAGACACGATTTACCGTCTGCACGGTTCGCCGGAGTGGTGGACAATCGGCAAGTCGGTTTCATCAGGCTGCGTGCGACTGATGAACCAGGACATCATCGATCTCTACAATCGTGTGCCAGACCGCACACCGATTGTGGTGATGTCAGGAACGCCGGGCTCGCAGAACATTGCCATGGCGCCGATGGCAGAGCCTTACTAAGCTCGTTGAGCGATAGATCAGTGGGAAGGAGTGTTTTCTTCCCACTGCACGCAAATCGACGCGCCCTGAGATGAGGGCGTGGCAGACTGGCTGACAGTTGCGCGCAGGCTTTGTGCCATGGCGGTAATCAGGCGTGTGCCGAGGCCCGTGCCTTTTGGCGGGTTGTTGCCGCTGATGCCGATGCCGTCATCTTCAACGACCAACCGCACCATGTTCTCCTGCGTTTTCAGCAGAATACGAATTTCGCCGACACCATCGGGGTAGGCGTATTTAATGGCGTTGGTGGTCAATTCGGTGACGATGACTCCGAGAGCCACTGCCTGATCCGGCGATGCCTTGACGGTCTCCATGTCGGTCACGATGCGGATTTTTTCGCTGTCTTGGCCTGAGCGCGCGAGATCGTGAATGATGGAGGAGAGATAGGAATCAAGCTCCACTTCGCCTACATTGTAAGCGGTGTAAAGACTGCGATGAACGCCTGCGATAGCCGAGATGCGGCTTTGGGTTTCCAAAAGCGCTGTGCGCGCTTCTTCGGTTGCCACCGCGTTCAGCTGCATGCGGATCATTGCCGATACCAGTGACAGGCTGTTGGCGATACGGTGGTTCATTTCCTTGGCCATCAGTTCGGCGCGTTCTTTCGCCTGCACCAATTGCCGTTCGGCTTCTTCCTTTTCGCGACGCAGCTGGAAGTTATCCAGGGCCTGCTGAATGGAATTCAGCAGCAGCGGAAAGAAGTCGTCACCAACTGTCTTGATGACGTAATCCGCCGCGCCAGCCTTCAGCGCATCGATGGCAATCTGGGCTTCGCTTGCACCGGTGACATAAAGAACGGGAATATCACGGCAGGCGTCACCAATGCTAGCAAGGAACTGAAGGCCCGTTCCATTCTGGAAATAGTGGTCGAGAACCACCGCATCGAAAGTATTCGCACCGAACTCTTCCAGTCCGGCGTGAACCGAGGCTGCGTGAACCACCGTTATGTCATGGCGACCCAGCACGCGCTGCGCGAGCTTTGCGAGCGTTGGGTCGTCATCGACATACAGTATTCGCAACGTCATCAAGCTTTCACGGGACCTGAATTACAGAGAAGAAGAGGCCGAGGTTTCTGATAGCGGTTGCAAAACCCTCATAGTCTACAGGCTTGGTGATATAGACATTTGCGCCAAGATCATAGCACTTCTGTATCTCGGTTTCGTCATCGGTCGTGGTAAGTACAACCACCGGAAGCCGTTTTGTGTATTCGTTGCTCTTGATCTGCTCGAGGATCTTGATCCCGGACATATCCGGCAGATTGAGATCAAGCAGGATCAGCAGATAACGATCCTTGCTGACGAGCCCGTCGCGTTCCGGGCCGAGGATGAAGTCCAGCGCCTTGTGACCGAGCGTGAAGGGCACGATCTCATTGTTCACGCCAGCGCGGCGCACATTCTTTTCGATGAGGCGCGCATGACCCTCATCGTCTTCGATCATTACGATCGTAACTTCTTGTCCCGTGGCTTTCATATGTCGCTCCCGCGCGTAATTTTCCGAAGATCTGTCGGCAGTGTCAGGTGGAATGTGCTGCCCTTGCCGAGTTCGGATGTGACCGTAATGTCTCCGCCTAAATTTCTGATGAGCGAGCGCACATGGGCAAGGCCTATGCCTTCGCCCTGCTGGTCCTGTGCGCCTGCCCGGCGGAAGAGTTCGAAAATGCGTTCAAAATCGTCGTCGGCAATGCCGCGACCATTGTCGCTGACGTCGACGCGAACAATGCCCCGACCCTGCGGCAGAATGCGGGCGGAGAGCTGCAATGGCCTGCCCGGCATCTGGTATTTGACGGCGTTGTCGAAGAGGTTGCCCAAAATCTGGTCCAGAGAAATCCTGTCGCTAATGACAGTGAAATTCTGGACGTCGACATCGATGGTGCCATCAACGGCGCTGACCTGATGCTGAACGCTAGCCGCTGCGCCAACGAGAAGCTCTTTGAGGTCGACCTTCTCCGCCTGAAGCTTTCTCCGCCCATCGCGGGAAATCTTGAGAATGGCGTTGATCAGCTGATCCATCTTGCGGGTGGAGGAGCGAATGAAGCCGATGGCTTCCGGCAAGTCCTCCTCAACCGCGATTTTCGCATCCTGTGCATCCCGTTCGGAAACCGGATTGTCACCGGCAAGAACATAGGCCTGCACCGGCTTCAGCGATGAATCGAATTCCGACAGAAACCCCATGATGTTGACCAGCGGCGCACGCAGATCATGCGTCACGATATAGGCAAAGCGCTGGATTTCCTGATTGGCGCGAATGAGGTCTCTCGTTCGCTCATCCACGCGCTCTTCCAGCCCGCGGTTCAGCTCATCCACCTCTTCGCGGGATCGCATCAACTCGCGAACATATTTCATGATCAGCGCAAGCGCACCGCCAAGCACGGCAAGGATGGCAACGGCGCCGAGGATCGTTACCCAACGCAGGTTTTCAGCCGCAGACAGCTGGTCTGCGACGATGATGCGTAAACGGTCATCGGTCGTCTGCTGGTAGCGATTAAGGGTGTCGCGAATTTCCCGCATATAGGCGAGGCCGGTGTCGCTACGAACCAGGTCGATGGCCTCCTGTGTACGGTTATCCCGCACGAGGTCGATACCGCGACCGATTTCGGCAAGCTTCGCATCCAGATTGGACTGGAGCTTGGGGAGATCATTGACATATTCCGGGCGCTCGCCGATGCGCTCGACGAGAAGCGCACGCTTCTTGCCAAGCGTCTCCAGAGCTTCCCGATAGGGCGCGAGGTAGCGCTCGTCGCCGGTCAGGAGAAAACCGCGCTGCCCGGTTTCTGCATCCTGTACCGTTGTCAGAACGTCCAGAATGGAGGCGCGCAGCCTGCGCAGTTCAGCAGTTTCCTGCGAGTATTTGTTGTTTGCCTGCACCAGCCAGAGTGAGGTCGCAACCATGCCGACAAGCAACGCAACACCCAGCCCCAACATGATGAGTGTTCGGCGAATGAACGCAGATAATTTTGCCACCGCATGCCCCGCAGTTTTTAAGATATTTCGTAAGTAGTCTAGCCTTGATGGGTTGCGCAAGTCGTTGCTGCATCATTGGTTAAGTTGTTCACTTTTATCGAACAAAGCGTCACCCCTCATGTCACGTCGATGTGACGGGTTCGTGTTTGAAGCGCCGTTGCAAGCACGCTGAAACTCGGACTAGCGTCGCGCGCAGATCGGGCAGCGCTCGTGCACTGCTTCGATCAATATTCTAATTTAGATTTCAAAGGTATAGCGACAAAAATGCTGCAAACCATGCTTCTGACAATCATTGCCATTCCCTTGGTATTTGGTGTTGCAATTGCCTTTCTGGCCCGACAATTGCCGGGCGCTCGCGGGGTCATTCTCGCACTGCTTGTTCCCGTCTGCGCTGCGGCGGTGTTCATTATTCTTGAAGGGTTTCCGGCCTTACCGCCGGTGCGTGCCCTGCACAAGCTGCCCTATGTCCTGGTAATGGGCGGCTTGGTTCTGGCGGTCGCTTCCTGGCGCTTGCGCATCCAGTCCGCTGTTATCTCAGGTGTCGCAACCTTGACTGCTCTCGGTCTGCCCGTCTGGTGGATCGGCAAGAACATTCTTGCAAGTAACCAGCAGAAACTGATCGTAACGGCGGCGCTTGTTGCCATTGCCGCTGCCGGGGGCATCTGGTTCGCATCGAAACGCAAGGCCGAGACTGGCGTGCAGAACCCGGTCTTGCCGCAAGCCGTCTTTGCGACGTCGCTCGCCACTTCTCTCGTTGCCATTCTTGGCGGCTACATGGGCATGGCCATGTTCAACGGCGCGCTGACGGCATTGTTAGGTGGTTATCTGTTGGTGATCTACATCGCTCACCTGCGCGGAGACCGCACAGCTTTTGCACTGGGTCATGTCAGTGGATTTGCCTTTGCATGGGTTGCCTATATGGGACTGCTCACGACCGCGATGCTTGCGCCAGTTGCGTCATCTGCTGCGCTCATCGCAACCGGCCTCACGCTTGGCTTGTTGCCTCTATCCGCCCATACCAGCCGTCTGCCCAACGTTCCCGCAGGCTTGCGCCCCATTCTGTTCGGCCTGCTGGCCGCCGTTCCCGCGATTGCGGGCATCCTCATCGCCGGAGTTCAATTTTCCGGCTGATAACCGTCCGACATGTCGTCGGATATCTTCCCAAATGGAGACATATATGAAGCTTCTTGCAACGACCGCCGCCCTTTTCGGCCTTCTCGCCGGCACAGCTCTCGCTGCCGATGCTTATGAAATCGACCCGACCCACGCATGGGTCAACTTCAAGACCAACCATGCAGGCTGGGCCAATGCCCATGGCAACTTCAAGACGGTCTCCGGCACCATCTCCTTCGACAAGGAAGATGTGACGAAAAGCTCCATCGAACTGAAGATCGATGCAGCCAGTATCGACACCAACAATGAGAAGCGCGATACGCATCTCAAGAGCCCGGACTTCCTGAACGTCGAGGAATTCCCGGAAATCACCTTCACCAGCACCGCTATCGAAAAGACGGGCGACAAGACTGCGAAGGTCACCGGTGACCTTACTCTGGCTGGCACCACAAAGCCCGTTACGCTCGACGTGACATGGAACAATGAATCGCCGCTTCCATGGGATGCGAAGAAGATTAAGACAGGCTTCTCCGCAACGGGTGGCTTCAACGGCGTCGATTTCGGCATCACCAAACTCACGGAGTTCGGTCTTGGCCCTGACTTCAAGCTCGACATCGATTTGGAAGCACTGAAGAAGTAAGGCGGGTCAGGTCTTTCGTCTTGATAATCGGGGGGCTGCGCATTGCAGCCGCCCTTTTTTGTTTGTGGAATCGATGGCCTATATGCAAACAAAAAGCCCACCGGCGCTGTCACGCGGTGGGCTTGTTTTTCATCGATAGAGTTTGGATTACAGGCTGCGACCGATGTCCAGGAACTTCTGGCGGCGTTCTGCACGCAGCTGGGTGCCGGACTGAGGCACGAGTTCCTTCAGTGCGGCTTCGATTGTCTTGCCGGTTGCTTCGATCACTTTCGCGGGATCACGATGAGCGCCGCCCATGGGCTCTGGAATGATCGCATCGATCACGCCCAGCGCCTTCAGATCGTCCGAAGTGATGCGCATATTGGTCGCGGCTTCCTTCGCGCGGGTGGAATCGCGCCAGAGAATGGAAGCAGCACCTTCCGGTGAGATGACCGAATAGATGGCATGTTCGAGCATATAGACGCGGTTGCCGGTGGCGATGGCGATTGCGCCGCCAGATCCACCTTCACCGATCACCACGGAAACAATCGGAACTTTCGCGTTGAGGCACATTTCCGTCGAGCGGGCGATCGCTTCCGCCTGTCCGCGCTCTTCCGCGCCAACACCCGGATAGGCACCTGCCGTATCGATCAACGTAACGACTGGCAGCGAGAAGCGGTCGGCCAGTTCCAGAACGCGGATTGCCTTGCGGTATCCTTCAGGACGCGGGCTGCCGAAATTGTGCTTCAGGCGCGATTTGGTGTCGCTGCCCTTTTCCTGACCGATAATGGCAACCGGCTGTCCGTTGAAGCGACCGAGGCCCGCTTGGATTGCGGCGTCTTCGGCAAACTTGCGGTCGCCTGCAAGCGGCGTGAAATCCGTAAACAAGGCCTTGGCATAATCCACGAAATGCGGACGCTGCGGGTGACGCGCGACCTGTGTTTTCTGCCAGGCGTTCAGCTTGGAGTAAATGTCCTGCATCGCGTCGTTGACGCGGGATTCAAGACGCGAAATCTCCTCCGAGGTATCTATGCTCTCGTCTTCGGCAGCGAGCTTTTTCAGCTCAAGAATCTTGCCTTCCAAGTCCGAGATAGGTTTTTCGAAGTCGAGGTAGCTGTGCATGAGATCCGTTTCCGATCGTTTTGCGCAAGGTTTGACCGGGTGGTCCCGGCGGTTCCGGTCGCTCTATTCAAGGTTTTTGGCCTGTTTGGCAAGAGGGTGGTGCGTTTGTACCAGCTCTTGAAGCCGTTCTTCCAGCACATGTGTATAGATTTGTGTCGTGGAAATGTCCGAATGGCCCAGCAGTTCCTGTACGGCGCGCAGGTCCGCACCGTTCTGAAGAAGGTGGCTGGCAAAGGCGTGGCGCATGACATGCGGTGAAATTGCCGAAGGCGAGAGACCCGCCCGGATGGCGATGTCTTTCAGGTCGCGGGCAAAAACCTGTCGCGGCAGATGTCCTTCCTTGCCGTTGGAAGGAAAGAGCCACGGGCTTTCCGGCACGCCCTCTTTTTTGGGGATAAGTGCTTTGCGCCCCCGGTCATAGGTGTCCATGGCTTCCATGGCAGCGCGGGAGAGCAGTACCATGCGGTCCTTGTTGCCCTTGCCGCGGATCATCAGGAAACGCCCTTCATGCCGCAAAACCCTTGCAGGCAGCGACACGAGTTCGCTGACACGCATGCCGGTAGCATAAAGAAGCTCCAGCAGAAGGTGCATGCGGATCCGCGAGACCTGACCGGGCCCTTCCTTGCTGGCCTCGGTGGATGCCTGAGCCAGAAGTGCCGTAACATCGGCAACGCTCATGGTTTTTGGAAGTGAGCGACCTTTCCTGGGCGCATCCAATATGCCCGTCGGGTCATCGCCACGCAGACCTTCCGAATAAAGAAACTTGTAGAACTGCCGCATGGAGGACAATCGGCGCGCTTGTGAGGATGCGGCAAATCCCTGTGCCGAAAGATGTTCGAGATAGGCCGAGAGATCGCTGGTCGCCGCGTCAGACATCGGCACCTTGCGCTGTTGCAGAAAATCTCTGAGGTCGTTGAGGTCGCGGTCGTAGGACGACAGCGTGTTGGCCGCAGCCCCACGCTCGGCACTCATCATCTCCAGAAAACTGTCGAGCCTTGCGGCATCCTGACCGGCCATGGGTTCATGCTTTCGCTAGAGGTCAGGGGGTAGGAGGGTTCAGGCGTTCGGAGGGGATGCGCACCGTCACTTCACGTTCGCGTGGCTGGACCAGCATGACGAGCGAAACCATGCTGCCATAGATGATGCCCGCAATGGCAGCCAGCACGAAGATGAAACGGAAAAGGGTAGGCATGGACACTCCGGTGCACGTCTTGGGCATAATATGAGATGCGCCTGAAGCAAGGACAAGGCCGATGCCCTGCCGAGAGGCGCGTCTTCCAGCTGATTCTCTTTCTATAAGGCGCAATTAGGCTTGACGCTTGGTAAACATTTGCAGATACCGATGCCAAACGGGCCATCATTCATGAGCGAAACCAACACAGCGGTTCACCCCGGTATGGGTGAGAAAAGTATCGGCGAACGGGCACGGGCTAAGCTCGGAAGACGAAACCTCGTTTTCGTGGGATTGATGGGTGCGGGCAAGTCCGCAATCGGCAGGATGGTTGCACAGCAACTCCGTGTTCCTTTTATCGATACGGATGTCGAAATCGAGCGCGTGTCGCGCATGACGATTTCAGAGCTTTTCGCGTCCTATGGAGAAGATGAGTTCCGTGCGCTGGAAATGCGGGTGATCAAGCGCCTGTTGCGTGGCGGGCCGAAGGTCGTCTCCACCGGTGGCGGAGCCTTCGTCAATGAGAGCACCCGCAGGCATATCAAGCGCGGCAGCATCTCCATGTGGCTGAAGGCTGACCTTGACGTGTTGTGGGAGCGGGTCAACAAGCGCGACAACCGGCCACTTCTCAAGACGGAAAACCCCAAGGCCACGCTGATGGCGCTGATGGAACGGCGTTACCCGATTTACGAGGAAGCCGACATAACGATCGAATCGCGCGATGTCCGCAAGGAGATCATCGTGAATGAAGTGCTGGAAGCCATCGCCGGCACCGAACAGAAGGCCTGATCCATGACCGCTCACGACACCCACATCGAAGAACGCCTCGTGCATGTCCCGCTGGGCGAACGCGCCTATGACATTCTGATCGGGCCGGGTCTGGTGGGGCGTGCCGGTGGGGAAATCTCCTCTCGCCTCAAGGGCAAGCGCGCCGCCATCATCACCGATGAGCATGTCGCGCCGCTCTATCTTGAAGCCTTGATGGATGGTCTGCAGACGGATGGCATCGAAGCCGTTTCGCTGACACTGCCTGCTGGTGAGAAGACCAAGAGCTTCGAGCATCTGGGTACGGTTTGCGATACCGTACTCGCAGCGCGGATCGAACGTAACGATGCCGTGATTGCGCTCGGTGGCGGGGTGATTGGCGACCTGGCAGGTTTTGCCGCAGGCATCGTGCGTCGCGGCGTGCGCTTCGTGCAGATACCGACCTCGCTTCTGGCGCAGGTGGATTCCTCCGTCGGCGGCAAGACAGGCATCAACTCCCGCCACGGCAAAAATCTTCTCGGCGTCTTTCATCAGCCTGATCTCGTACTGGCCGACACCGCCGTCCTCGATACGCTGAGCCCACGCGAATTCCGCGCCGGTTATGCGGAGGTCGTCAAATGCGGCCTCATCGACAAGCCTGACTTTTTTGAATGGCTGGAGAAGAACTGGGTCGATGTCCTCAAAGGCGGCCCGGCTCGCATTCAGGCAATTGCAATCAGCTGCCAGGCAAAGTCGGATGTTGTTGTGGCGGATGAGAAGGAAAATGGCGTCCGCGCCCTTCTCAATCTTGGCCATACCTTCGGTCACGCGCTGGAAGCAGCAACGGAATATGACAGCAAGCGTCTGGTGCATGGCGAAGGCGTGGCCATCGGCATGGTGCTCGCGCATCAGTTTTCCGCGCGGCTCAAGCTTGCCAGCCCTGATGATGCCGCCCGTGTCGAGGCGCATTTGAAGGCCGTTGGCCTGCCGACCACCATGAAAGACATCCCGGGTAAGCTGCCGCCAGTGGAAACGCTGATGACTGCAATAGCGCAGGACAAGAAGGTCAAGGGCGGCAAGCTAACCTTCATCCTGACCCACGGCATCGGCCAGTCATTCGTGGCCGATGATGTGGCGGCGTCGGAAGTGCATTCCTTCCTCAGCGAGAAACACCCCGGCTAACGCAGCGCCGTCAGAACCGGGTGGGCTCACCCGGTGCCGCGACCTCAATGGCAAGTGCATGCAGCCCCGCATCCAGCTCCGGTTTCAGCAGCGCATTGACGGCGCGGTGACGGTCCACGCGTGACTTGCCGGAGAAGCTCTCCGACACTATCTGAACACGCATATGTGTTTCGCCCGTGCCGGTTATGCCCGGCTGATGCCCTGCATGCATGTGACTTTCATCGATCACATTCAGCCGGACCGGCGAAAACGTCTCGTTGAGCTTGTTTTCTATGCGCTCGCGCAAGGACATTTGTTCGGTCTCCAAATCGATGTTTGTCTGTGAAAAGGGGCTCTCTAGAAACCTGTAACATTCCGCTTTGTCAATTCTTGTTGTGCGCGTTTTCGCGCACCATAATCAGGTTACCATGAAACTGGATTCGAAATATTTCGACCGCATTCGCACGCGCCGCAAACGGGACCGGGAACCTGAGGTTCAGACCGTGACCTGTCAGTGGGATGGCTGCGACAAGCCGGGCGTTCACCGCGCTCCCGTCGGCCGCAATGCCGAGGGGCAATTCTTCATGTTCTGTTTCGAGCATGTGAAGGACTACAACAAGGGCTATAATTATTTCTCCGGCCTGTCGGACAGCGAGATCGCGCGCTACCAGAAAGAGGCCATCACCGGTCACCGTCCTACGTGGACTGTGGGCGTGAACAAAACCGCCAGTGACAGCCCGCTGCATTCCACACTTCGCTCCGGCGCGGCCAATGCGCGCATCCGCGATCCCTTCGGATTTGCAGGGCAGGGACGCAGCGGCGGGCCGCGTTACCAGCAGAGCCGCAAGTTGAAGACGCTGGAACAGAAAGCCTTCGATACGCTTGGTCTTTCCGTCAATGCAGCGAAAGAAGATATAAAACGAAGCTATAAGGAGCTTGTCAAAAAGCATCATCCTGATGCTAATGGGGGTGATCGCGGATCGGAAGAGCGTTTTCGTGCTGTTATTCAAGCCTACCAATTGTTAAAGCAATCCGGTTTCTGCTAAGCCCTTTTGTGTGATCGCCTGAAAGATATGTGGCCGGGTGGCTGCTACCCGCCTTGGAGACGTTATGAGCAAAATTGACCTGGATATTACCAACCTGCCGGATACGACTGTTTCCGTGCGCGAAGTTTTCGGCATCGATACGGACCTGCGCGTCCCTGCCTATACGCAGGGTGATGCCTATGTGCCGGATCTAGACCCCGACTACCTGTTCGACCGCGATACGACGCTCGCCATTCTTGCCGGTTTTGCTCACAATCGACGCGTCATGGTGTCGGGTTTCCACGGAACTGGTAAATCCACCCATATCGAACAGGTCGCGGCGCGCCTCAACTGGCCGTGCGTGCGCGTCAATCTCGACAGCCATGTCAGCCGTATCGACCTCGTCGGCAAGGACGCCATTGTTCTGAAGGACGGCAAGCAGGTTACTGAATTTAAAGACGGCATTCTGCCCTGGGCATACCAGCACAATGTCGCGCTGGTCTTCGATGAATACGATGCCGGTCGCCCGGACGTGATGTTCGTCATTCAGCGCGTGCTGGAATCGTCTGGACGCCTGACCCTGCTCGACCAGAGCCGCGTCATCCGTCCTCACCCGGCATTCCGGATTTTTGCGACCGCCAACACGGTTGGCCTTGGTGACACGACGGGCCTTTACCACGGCACGCAGCAGATCAACCAGGCGCAGATGGACCGTTGGTCTGTCGTGACCACGCTGAACTATCTGCCGCATGAGCAGGAAGTGAACATCGTCGTTGCCAAGGTCAAAAGCCTCGACAATGCCAAGGGCCGCGAAACCGCATCCAAGATGGTCCGCGTTGCCGATCTCACCCGTTCGGCCTTCATCAATGGTGATCTCTCCACGGTCATGAGTCCGCGTACGGTCATCACCTGGGCGGAAAATGCCGATATTTTCGGTGACATCGCTTTCGCCTTCCGTGTGACCTTCCTCAACAAGTGTGACGAGCTAGAGCGGACGCTGGTGGCTGAGCAGTATCAGCGCGCATTCGGCGTGGAGCTGAAGGAAAGCGCTGCGAACATCGTTCTGAGCGCCTGATTTCCCCGGTTTGACCGGAGAACATCACCGATGAGTTGAAGACGTTACCCTTCTGCCTCCGGCAGGTGGGTAACGTCCAGAATCGACAGGAAAGACAATGGCAGGCCGTGGCGATAATGTGAGACCCAAATCGGGGATGGTCATCGACACCGAGCCGTTGCGTCAGGCCATTACCGGATGCGTGCGCTCGATTGCCGGTGACAGCGAAGTCGAAGTCGTCTTCGCCAATGAGCGTCCCGGCCTTGCCGGTGAGCGTATGCGCCTGCCGGAAATCTCCAAGAAGCCGACGGCCCAGGAAATTGCCGTGACCCGTGGTCTCGGCGATTCCATGGCGCTGCGCCTTGCCTGCCACGACAGCGATGTGCATGCCAGCATGGCCCCGCAGGGAGCCGATGCACGGCTGATTTTCGATGCGGTTGAGCAGGCGCGCGTCGAGTCCATCGGTGCGCGACGCATGCCGGGCATGGCGTCCAACATTCGCGCCATGAACACAGAGAAATACGCCAAGGCGAATTTCGTCAACATCAATACGCAGGAAGACGCACCGCTGTCCGAAGCGGTCGCCATGATGGTGCGAGAGCGTCTGACAGGCGAAAA
The DNA here is from genome assembly GCA_900473205.1 of Hyphomicrobiales bacterium. Lineage (GTDB taxonomy): Bacteria > Pseudomonadota > Alphaproteobacteria > Rhizobiales > Rhizobiaceae > Agrobacterium. The sequence goes on along the minus strand of UCLB01000007.1, from coordinate 73,288 downwards.
GCCCCCGGAAAGCGCCGGCAAGGTGCTGGATTTGTGGCGCCCCTTCATCGAAGGCAAGGCTGCTGCCGACCTTCGCGATATCTCGACCGTTGTCGAAGACCAGAAGGCGTTTTCAAAGCTCATCCGCAAAATGCTGACCTCCATGCAGATGGCGGAGGACTTCGGCGACGAAGAAGAGCCCGATACTCAGGAAGCGGAAACCGACGAGGACCAACCCGCCAGCAACGAGACGCAGGACGAACAGGTCGAAGAAGACGCCGGTTCCGATGCGGCCCCTGCCGAGGAGAGCGAAGCCTCTCAGGAGCAGATGGAAGACGGCGAGATGGACGGAGCCGAGATGTCGGAGGACGAAATGTCCGACGATCTCGACGAGGATTCCGAAACCCCCGGGGAAACGCGCCGCCCCAACAGCCCCTTCGATGATTTCAACGAGAAGGTGGATTACCGCATCTTCACGCAGGAATTCGACGAGGAGATTTCCGCCGAAGAACTCTGCGACGAAGCCGAACTCGACCGTCTGCGGGCCTTCCTAGATAAGCAGCTTGCACATTTGCAGGGTGCGGTCGGTCGCTTGGCCAACCGTCTGCAACGCCGCTTGATGGCGCAGCAGAACCGCTCCTGGGATTTCGATCTGGAAGAAGGCTATCTCGATCCGGCACGTCTGGTGCGCCTCATCATCGACCCCATGCAGCCGCTGTCCTTCAAGAAGGAGCGCGACACGAAGTTCCGCGATACGGTCGTGTCGCTGGTCATCGATAATTCCGGCTCCATGCGTGGACGCCCGATTACTGTTGCCGCCACCTGCGCCGATATTCTCGCGCGCACGCTGGAACGGTCCGGCGTCAAGGTCGAAATCCTCGGCTTCACCACAAAGGCCTGGAAGGGCGGACAGTCGCGTGAGCAGTGGCTGGCGGGTGGAAAGCCACCATCGCCCGGTCGCCTCAATGATCTGCGCCACATCATCTACAAGTCGGCGGATGCTCCATGGCGCCGCGCGCGCCGCAACCTTGGCCTGATGATGCGCGAAGGTCTGTTGAAGGAGAACATCGACGGCGAAGCGCTGATGTGGGCGCATAACCGCCTGATCAATCGCCCTGAGCAGCGCAAGATCATGATGATGATTTCTGATGGTGCACCGGTGGATGACTCCACATTGTCGGTCAACCCCGGCAACTATCTGGAGCGGCACTTGCGGGCGGTTATCGAGCAGATCGAAACACGTTCGTCTGTCGAACTGCTGGCCATTGGTATCGGCCATGATGTGACGCGCTACTACCGTCGCGCCGTTACCATCGTGGATGCGGACGAACTGGCCGGGGCGATGACCGAGCAGCTTGCTGCACTGTTTGAAGATACCAGCACTGCGCCCCGTCGTTCTGGCAGGATGCGACGTGCGGGCTAAGCCGCGCGGCGACCGTGATGTGATACGGTCTGGCAATTCTGTCCGCCATCACTTCTTCGCAATCGTTGCCCTCCTTGTGGGGGCGCTTTGTCCTTCCGGCATGGCCGCAGCGACAGTTGACGTGCAGGTCACTGCGCGACCGATCTATGCTTTCAAGGTTGGGTCTGATCAGAAGCGTTTTGGCAAGCTGGAATTCGTTGGCGGGCTGATCATGGATTCGCCTGAACCGCTGTTCGGTGCCATTTCCAGCATCCGGTTCATGCCGGATGGTCGAAACTTCCTTGCCGTGCTGGACACGGGACACTGGATGAAGGGCGAGATCGAGCGCAATAAGGCTGGTGCCTTTTCCGGTCTTTCCAACGTTCACATTGATCCCATGCTGGATGAGAACGGACGCGAGGCCAAGCGCAAGGTCGATATGGATGCGGAAGGGCTGGCGCTGAGCGGTAAACAGGCCTTTGTCAGCTATGAACAGAGACCTCGCATCGACATTTACAATGCGGACAATCTCGCAACGGCCAAGCCGGTTGGGCAACTGCCGCATCTCATTCCCGATCATGAATTCCGCCGCAATGCCGGGATGGAAACTCTTGCCCTATCACCCGCCAACAGCCCGCTGAGGGGTGCCATGGTCACGGTGGCCGAGGCGAGTGTCGATGGCCACGGCAATCTCTACGCCGCTATTCTGGGAGGACCGCGCAAGGGGCTGTTTTCCGTTATCAAGGGCGGCTCTTTCGCTGTCACGGACGGTGCATTTCTGGACAATGGTGATTTGCTGCTGTTGGAGAGACGCTTCAATCTGGCCGAGGGCGTCGGCATGCGCATCCGCCGGATTGTTGGTGAAACCATCAAGCCCGGCGCTGTCGTGGATGGTGACGTCATCATCGAAGCCGATCTTTCCAACCAGATCGACAACATGGAAGGCCTCGAAGTTATTAAGGCTTCAGACGGCTCGACGCATCTGATCGTCGTCTCTGACGATAACCACTCCTTCCTGCAACGAAATGTGATGCTGGAATTCAAGCTGATCGAGTAGCGTACCGGTCGCCTCCTCCCCGTGCTTCGCAGTAGTTTTCGCGGTATTGCGAGCCGATCCGTCCGGGCGCTATGTCGTTCCTGGCAAACATAAAAATCCGCTTTCTTTCAGTCAGCGAAGAGCAAACTGCGGTAAAATTCGGTCCCTCGCGTGAGTTAATCCGAGAGCGTTACTTTCCAAATAGCTTACATATTACAGTAATTTAATCTTCCATCATCTTTCGTTTTCCTGTGTTGGCGCGTTAAGTGGTCGCCAGGAAGAATGGCAGCTGCGCCGTCTGCCGACCTCTTTATATAGCGAAAGCTTGAAGAGGCATGGTTATCTCGGCAGCCCACCAGACCGTCCGCGCTTATTATTCAATTCGAAGTTAACTGCATACGCATCGAGCAACGGCAAGCATCGGCAAGTGAAAATTAGGTTTTGCTTGGTGTAATCTCGTCGTCATACGTGCCTTCTGTCCACCGGATTCGGTTCCTCAAAGGACTTCTGCATGAAATACATCGTTACAATTCTGCTGGTCGCCGCCATTTCTCTTCTGCTCTTTGTCTATCGCGGAGAGTTTGAGGCCTATCTGCCGGCATGGGCAAACCCGACACAGGCAACCTCGGGTGCCACCCATTCTGCGGCCAATGGCCAGACCAGAAATGGCGATAAGCGCGGCGGCGCAGCGCAGGGAGGCGCGCGTACATCTGCCGTAACCGTTGCCGTTGCAAAGTCCGGCTCCATTCCGGTGGTTCGCCAGACAATCGGCACCATCGTTCCTGTGGCCTCGACAGCGCTGACCAGCCCGATTTCCGGCATCGTTGCCAATGTGCTTGCCAAGGATGGCGCAGAGGTCAAGGCCGGTGATCTTCTGGTGCAACTGGATGACCGCACCATCAAGGCGAATATCCAGCGCGATCAGGCGCAGCTTGCCAAGGACCAAGCTTCGCTGGATTCAGCCAATACAACGCTGGCGCGGGTGGAATCGCTGAGCAAATCCGGCGTCGATACACAACAGCAATTCAGCGACGCCGCTGCCGCCGCAAAACAAGCTGCGGCCACGGTTGCGGTCGATCAAGCCAATCTGGCAGCAGACAATGTCACGCTGTCGCAAACGCAGATCCGTGCGCCTTTTGATGGCAAACTGGGTGCGGTGCTTCTGTCGGCAGGCGCCTATGTCGCCCCCGGTGCTGACGTCGTGCTGCTGACGCAGATGAAGCCCGTCTATGCGGAATTCGTGCTGCCGGAGCCGGACCTTGATCTCGCCCGTTCCAACCTCGCCAGCAAAAGCTTGACGGCGGACGTTTACCCAACGCAGGCTCAGGGCAAGGATGCGTCCGCCTCGGGAAGCGTCGTGTTTCTCGATAACAATGTCGATGCCGCATCAGGCACTTTCAAACTGCGCGTTCTGCTGGACAATCAGAGCGAAACCTTCTGGCCGGGCCAGTCGCTGAAGGTCACCGTCAATGCCGGGCAGATGGACAATCTGGTCACGGTGCCGCTGGTTGCGCTTCAGCCGCAGGGGGGCGGCTATGTCTCTTACGTCGTGAAGCCGGATAAGACCGTTGAAAAGAGAAAGGTCACGCTGGCGCTCAGCAATGGCAATCTCGCTGGCGTTTCCCAAGGTATAACAGAGGGTGAGTTGGTCGTGACCGAAGGGCAGGCGAGCCTGACCGATGGCAGCCATGTGGTGGTCAACCAGACCGCAGACCCTGCCGATACCAAGGCGGAAATATCTCAAAACGGTGTTTCCCTATGAATATCTCCGAGATTTTCATCCGCCGACCGGTAGCGACCATTCTTCTGATCATCGGCGTGCTGCTTGCCGGTGCCGCCGCCTACAAGAACCTGCCGGTCGCGGCGCTGCCGCAAGCCGACTTCCCCACGATTAACGTCTCGGCCCAGCTTGCCGGGGCTGCACCCGATACGATGGCGAGTTCGGTCGCCACACCGCTCATCAAGCAATTCGAAACGATTGCCGGTATCGATACGATCACCGCCAGTTCGTCCCTCGGCAACACGCAGATCACAATCCAGTTCAATCTGTCGCGCAACATCGATGCAGCGGCGGCGGATGTGCAGGCAGCTATTGCGCGCGCGCAGCGGCAATTGCCTGACAACATGACCTCGACCCCGAGCTACCGCAAGTCCAACCCTGCCGACGCGGCGGTGATCATTCTGGCGCTGACGAGCGACGGTGCCGATCTTACAAAAATGGACGATCTGGCCGAAAACATCATTTCCCCGGCATTATCGACCATTTCAGGTGTGGCGCAGGCGCAGATTTTCGGTGCGAAAACCTATGCCGTGCGGGTGGAAGTCGATCCGTCCAAACTGGCCAATCGTGGCCTTTCATTGGATGGGCTGTCCAACACGCTGGCAGCCGCCAACGACCAGTCGCCAATCGGTACGTTGCAGAACTCGTCGCAGGCGCTGACACTGGATGCCTCAACGCAGCGCACTGATGCCGCTTCCTTTCGCACGCTGATCATCGCCAATCCAAATGGGCGGGCCGTTCGCTTGCAGGATGTCGCGACCGTCAATGACAGCGTGGAAGTGCTCAACCAAGGCAGCTGGCTGGATGGCACGCCCGCCATTGTGCTTTCCGTACAGCGCCAGCCGGGTGCCAATACGGTGCAGGTGGTGGATGCGATCAAGGCCAAGCTTCCTGAGCTTCAGGCCAGCATGCCTGCCAACATGCATATCAACGTCGTCAACGACGCTTCGGTTTCCATCCGCGCCGCCGTGGCCGATGTCGAAACGACGCTGATGGTCACACTCGGCCTCGTCATTCTGGTCATCTACCTGTTTCTGCGTCAGGTCTGGGCCACGCTTATTCCGGGTCTGGCCGTTCCGCTGTCGCTGGTCGCAACGCTGGGTGCCATGTATGCGCTGGGTTTCTCCATCGACAACATCTCGCTGCTGGGGCTGACGCTTTCTGTCGGTCTGGTGGTGGATGATGCTATCGTGATGCTCGAAAACATCGTGCGCAAAGTGGAAGAGGGAATGCCGCCATTTCAGGCCGCCGTGGAAGGCAGCAAGGAAGTCACCGGCACGATTATCTCCATGTCGATTTCGCTGGTCGCGGTGTTTTTGCCGATCCTTCTGATGGGAGGTATCGTTGGGCGCGTGCTGAACGAATTTGGTGTCGTCGTCACCCTGGCCATCATGTCGTCTGCCATCGTCTCGCTGACCGTGACGCCCATGCTGGCCGCGCGTCTGCCGCACCATAAGGAACCGGAGCACGCCAAAAAGACGCTGTTCGACCGCGCGACGGATGCTTACAGCTGGTCTGTCGGCTGGTGCCTTGAGCACCGCATGGTCGTAATGCTGATGTTCGTGCTGACGCTGATCGGCTCCGGCTGGATGTTTTCTAGCCTTGCCCGCAGCTTTTTCCCCACAGAAGACATCGGCCTGCTGACGGTTTCCACGCAGGCGCGGCAGGATATCTCCTATAAAGCCATGAGCATTCTTCAGTCCAAGGCGGCGGAGATTTTGTCGGCCGATAAGGCGGTTGCCCATGTCACCTCCACGCTGGGCTCCGGCCCCGGCGGCTCGGCGCTAAATTCGGGCACGCTTCTGGTACAGCTCAAGCCCGCCGAGAACCGCCCGGCACTTGACGTCACGCTCAACGAGTTACGCCATTCGCTCTCAACAATTGCCGGCTTGCGAACCTTCATTACGCCGCAACAGAGCCTTCGTTTCGGCGGACGCAGCACCCAGAGCCAGTATCAGGTCGTGCTGCAATCCATCGATGCGTCAGCTGCGCGGCAATGGTCGCAAACGCTGGCCGACGCCATGCGTGCCGACAACAGCTACTTCGTGGATGTCGCTTCGGATTTGCAGGATAACGCCCTGCAAGCTCATGTGGCGGTCGATCACGACAGGGCGAACAGCTTGGGCGTGACGTCGGAATCGATCAGAAAGACCCTGGAAGCCGCTTTCGGCAGCTATGTCGCGACGCAAATCCAGACCACGGGCAACAGCTATGATGTGATTCTGGAATATGACCAGTCCATCGAATGGACAGAGCAGGCTCTGGGCGCAATCAGAGTGGCCTCCTCGTCCGGAACGCTGGTGCCATTGTCGAGCTTTGCGACTGTGTCGCGCGTATCGGGTCCGGTCACCGTCAACCAGACAGGGCAGCTGACCTCTGTTACTCTGTCGTTCAACCTGCCTGCAGGTGTTTCGCTGGGTTCCGCCACGGCGCAGATCGATGCCTTGAAGCAGCAGATCAATCTTCCGGCAACCGTCACCACAAACCTTGCCGGAGCCGCGCAGATATTCAAGCAGACGAGCGATAGTACCGGCCTTCTTATTGGGGCGGCGGTTCTCACCATCTATATCGTGCTTGGCGTATTCTACGAAAGCTTCCTGCACCCGATCACCATCCTCTCGGGCCTGCCATCGGCCGCCTTCGGCGCTCTGCTCACGCTCAAGCTTTTCGGGTTCGACCTGTCCATCATCGCGCTGATCGGTCTTTTGATGCTGATTGGTATCGTCAAGAAGAACGCGATCATGATGATCGACGTGGCGCTGACCTTGCAACGCGATGAGAAGATGCCGACGCTTGAGGCCATCCACGAAGCCGCCGTGCGCCGCCTGCGACCCATTATGATGACCACCTTCTGCGCTCTCTTCGGCGCGCTACCAATCGCGCTGGGCACGGGCGCAAGCTCGGAGTTGCGTCAGCCGCTGGGTGTTGCAGTGGTCGGGGGGCTCATCGTCAGCCAGATATTGACGCTCTTCATGACACCTGTCGTGTTTGTGGAAATCGAGCGGCTGTCTGATTTCATTAAGTCGCTGTGGAGCCGTGGGTGGCACCAGCCTGTTACGGAAACGACGCCCAACTTGACATGAGAAAAGCCGGACTGACGCCTCAACGAGTCGTCGGTTCGACATCAACGAACTGGCTCTCTCGGCTTGGAATGCAATGTATTTGCTCTCGTCGTGGACATGTGCGAAAGTGCTGATCTATATGCAACACGGCCATAGTACCGGGAAAGAAGACCGATATGGCGCTGCAGGACTTTACATCCATCAATGTGACGTCGCTGGCCAGTCTGACTGAGGCAACCGCCCGGATTTCACGCGCCCGCACACGGGACGAAGTGATCGAGACGGTGAGGTCTTCCGCACGCGCATTGATCGGCTGCCAGGGCATTGCAATTATCCGCCGCGATAGAGACCTTTGCCACTATGTGGAAGAGGATGCCATCGGCCCACTGTGGAAAGGCCAGAGATTTCCGACAGTTGCTTGCATCAGTGGCTGGGCGATGGTGAACAAGAAGACTGCGATCATTCCTGATATTGTGAAGGACGAGCGCATACCGCATGACCTTTATGCGGGCACCTTCGTAAAAGCTTTGGCAATGGCACCCGTCGGCATGGAAAATCCTGTCGGAGCCATCGGTGCATATTGGTCTCACGCCTACGAGCCGACGCAGTGGGAAATCGAAACGCTCGAAGCTTTGGCGAGTGCGGCCGCCTCCGCCTTCGAAACCGCCGACCTCATCGGTTCGCTTTCCAGTGATCTGGCACAGGCACGCAGCCAGTTACCGGACTATAGCGATAGCCAGGATGATTTTTCGAAAGACATCGAGCGCGTTGGCGGTATTGCTGCTGTTCCTACGATTTTGGATGTCGTGCTTCGCATGACGGGCATGGGCTTTGCTGCCGTCGCCCGTGTGACGAAGGAAAGATGGATCACCTGCCAATCACTCGATCATCTCGGTTTTGGTCTCAAGCCCGGCGACGAATTGCCGATTGAAAGCACGCTGTGCAACGAAATCCGTGATCACCGGGAAGCGGTCGTCTTCGATGATGCAAGCGTTGACCCTCTCTACAAGGATCATCACACGCCGCGCATTTATGGGCTGCGCAGCTACATATCGGTGCCGATCATCCTCTCTAACGGTCAGTTTTTTGGTTCGCTTTGCGCCATCGACCCCAATCCGGCGCGGGTCAACAATCCGCAGGTTCTGGGCGCGTTCAAGCTTTTTGCCGAATTGATCGGTCATCACCTCGATGCAGATGACAGGCTGAAGGCGGCACAGAATTCGCTGGAGCGTGAACGTCAGGTTTCGGAACTGCGCGAGCAGTTCATCGCCGTTCTCGGCCACGACCTGCGCAACCCCATCGCCGCCGTCGATGCGGGCACATCTCGCCTGCTGAAGGAAGGTTGGACGGAGCGCAGTCCGCTGGTTCTCAAGCTGATGAAATCGAGCATTGGCCGCATGGGCGGGCTGGTCGATAACGTCATGGATCTTGCGCGGGCACGGCTGGGCGGCGGTATTTCGCTGGAGCTTGCCGAGCATGATGTTGCGACGACGCTGTCCCACATCATCGATGAACTCCGGGTCGCGCATCCCGAAAGGCACATCGATGTCGATTTCAACATCCCGGCACCGCTGTTGATAGACCGTCTGCGTATCGCGCAGATGTTCTCCAATCTCGTGTCCAATGCTCTGACGCATGGCATCGAGAATGGCCCCGTCACCATCACCGGTTCTGTGAAGGGGGATCACCTGGAACTGTGCGTCAGCAATCCGGGCACGCCGATCCCACCGGACACGTTGGAAAAGCTGTTCCAGCCTTTTCGTCGCGGAGATGTGCGTCCCAGTATGCAAGGTCTGGGACTAGGGCTTTACATTGCCTCCGAGATTGCCAAGGCGCATAAGGGAACAATCACTGTTCACTCCGATGATGTTGCCACGCGTTTCACCTTCGCAATGCCGGTCTCTGTGGTCTAAGCCTAAAGCGCATCCGTTCAGATGCGCTTTCCTTCCGCGTCGAAAAGGTGGAAACGACTAGGATCGGCGGTGATGGTCAGTGTCTCCGCGATCTCGATGGCGGAACGGCCCGGCACGCGAAAGACGATTGGGCTTCCGTCCGACATTTCCCCGTGAACATAGCTTTCCGCCCCCACCAGTTCGACAGCAGCCACCGTTACCGGAATCTGGAATGGGCTATTTGATAGCCCATCCGCAATGGTGATGTCTTCCGGGCGTATGCCGATTGTCTTGGCATTGGCCGGTATCGTTCCGTTCTCAGGCGCTTTCCAGACGGAGCCGTTGAGCGGCAACAGGTTCATGGAGGGCGAGCCGATGAATGTGGCCACGAAACTGGTCGCGGGTTTTTCATAAAGCTCGATTGGGGTGCCGACCTGCTCGATACGGCCAGCATTCAGCACCACAAGACGATCGGCCAGCGTCATGGCTTCCATCTGATCATGGGTGACGTAGATGCTGGTGGTCGCGAGTGAACGCTGCAAACGCCGGATTTCCACCCGCATCTGCACCCGCAGCTTCGCATCAAGGTTGGAAAGCGGCTCATCGAACAGGAATGCGGAAGGTTTGCGCACGATGGCGCGACCCATGGCGACGCGCTGGCGCTGACCGCCCGACAATTGCCGGGGCTTGCGCTCCAGAAATTGTTCGATTTCCAGCGCGCGTGCCGCTTCCGTGATGCGGCGGTCGATCTCGTCTTTCGGCGTGTTGCGGTTTTTCAGACCATAGGCAAGGTTCTGTCGCACTGTCATATGGGGATAAAGCGCGTAGTTCTGGAAGACCATGGCGATATCGCGTTCTGCCGGTTCCAGATCGTTGACCCGCTTGCCCGCAATGTCGATATCCCCGGAACTGATGCTTTCCAGCCCGGCGACCATGCGCAGAAGTGTCGATTTTCCGCAGCCGGAAGGTCCGACCAGCACGATCATCTCGCCATCCTGAATGCTCAGCGATACGCCTTTGATCGCCTCGACATTGCCGCCATAGACCTTGCGAACGTCTTTGAGTTCGATTGTCGCCATTACTTTTCAGTCTCCACCAAGCCTTTGACAAACCAGCGTTGCATCAGCACCACAACGAGAACCGGAGGAATGATGGCAAGGATTGCCGTGACCATCACGTAATTCCAGGGTGTCGAAGCGTCGGTGAAATCCACCATGCGGCGCAGGCCAATTATGATCGTGTTCATTTCAGCGCGATCCGTTACCAGCAGCGGCCACAAATATTGCGTCCAGCCATAGATGAAGAGGATCACGAAAAGGGCGGCGATATTCGTCGGGGAAAGCGGCAGCAGAATATCGCGCATGAAGCGGAATGGCCCGGCATTGTCGATGCGCGCTGCCTCCACCATTTCGCCGGGTATCGTCAGGAAGAACTGCCGGAACAGGAATGTAGCTGTTGCTGACGCCATCAACGGCAACGTCAAACCGGCATAGGTGTTCAACAGGCCCAGATCGACGATCACCTTGTAGGTCGGCAGAATGCGGACTTCCACCGGCAGCATCAGGGTGATGAAGATCATCCAGAAAAAGCCCATGCGGAAGGGAAAGCGGAAGAAGACGATGGCAAAGGCCGACAGAAACGAGATGATGATCTTGCCGATGGCAATCGCCATGGCCACCACGAAACTGTTGAACAGCAGCCGCTCAAGGCTGACGCCAACCACCCGCTCGACGCCGCCGGAAATCGCCTCATGATAATTCTCCGCCAGATGCCCCGCAGGCAAGAGCGAGAGCGGTGGGCGAAGAATGTCGGTCGACGTCGCCGAGGATGCGATGAAGGTATAGTAGATCGGAAAGGCGACGATGATGATGCCGAGGACCAGCATCAGATGCGCCATCAAGGTTGCGATAGGGCGGTTCTGGATCATTGTTTTTCCCTCAACCGTAATGCACGCGCCGCTCAACGAAGCGGAACTGGAAGGCCGTGAGCGCGATAACGATGACCATCAGGACGACCGACTGGGCGGCGGATGAGCCGAGGTTCAAGTTGACGAAGCCGTCATTGTAAACTTTGTAGACCAGCGTTTCCGTGGCTTTGGCCGGGCCACCGCCGGTGACGGAATGGATGATGCCGAAGGTATCGAAAAAGGCATAGACCGTGTTGACCACCAGCAGGAAGAAGGTGGTCGGTGCCAGCAGCGGGAAGATGATCGTCCAGAACCGGCGCGCGCCGCGTGCGCCATCGATGGCGGCGGCTTCCAGCAGCGATTTCGGTATGGCCTGCAGTCCCGCGACGAAGAACAGGAAGTTATAGCTGATCTGCTTCCATGCGGCGGCAGCGACCACCAGTGTCATGGCCTGATTACCGTCCAGCAGTGGATCCCAGGCAATGCCGTTGCGGCGCAGAATATAGGCGAATGTGCCCATGGCCGGATTGAACATGAACAGCCAGAGCATGCCGGCCACCGCCGGTGCCACCGCATAGGGAATGATCATCATGGTGCGATAGAAGCCCTTGCCCCGCACCACCAGATCAGCCGCCGTTGCCAGCAAAAGCGCCACGCCCATGGACAGCAGCGCCGTTGCAACGCTGAAAACCACAGTAACCTGAAGCGCGTGCAGATAATTGGGATCGGCAAGAATGGCCGAGAAATTCGCGAAACCAACGAATGTGCTTTGAAGTCCGAACGGGTCTTCCCGCATCGCCGATTGATAAAGCGCCTGACTTGCCGGCCAGAAGAAGAACACGACGGTCAGGACGATTTGCGGAGCGACGAGAAAATAGGGAAGAATCTTGTTTGGAAAGACAACGCTTTGCAAAGTCGGGCTCCTTTAGCACAGGTCCAGCAAGCGGCTCTGCGAATGGAATGGCATAGAGGTTTAGAACATCGAAATGCGTTCTATGAGACAGCTAAGGTGATCGTGGGTTTGGAATGCATGGAACGAGATGGAATCTTCACTCCATTCGATAGCCTTGGCTGCGCGGCCTGGAAGACCACGCAGCCAAAAGCGCATTACCGACCGATGGCCTGCTGAATAGCGGCGTTGCCGCGTTCTACGGCCTTATTGAGAGCAGCCTTTGCGTCCTGCTTGCCCGCCAGCATCGTTTCGAACTCTTCGTTCATGATGTCGCGGACCTGCGGGAGGTTGACCAGACGAACGCCCTTGGAGTTCGCTGTCGGCGGCTTGCCCATCATCTGTAGCAGCGGTGTTTCACGGGCCGGGTTCTTTTCGTAGAAGCCGGACTTCTTCGTATCCTCATAGGCTGCAAGTGTCACAGGCATATAGCCAGAGACCTGATGCAGACGAGACTGGATTTTGGTCTGGGACAGGAAGTGGAAGAATTCAGCCGTGCCCTTGTATTCGTCATCGGACTTGCCGCCGAAGACCCACAGGCTGGCGCCACCGGGAATTGTATTCTGTGGACGACCGTCACCTTCGTAATAGGGAAGCTGACCGATGCCGTAATTCATGCCGCTCTTGACGATATCGCCGAGGCCACCGGAGGATTCGGTCAGGATGCCGCATTCGCTCGAGGTGAAAAGCTGCTTTGCTTCGGATGTACGGCCGCCATAGCGGAAGGTACCGTCCTTGGCGAGATCGGCAATCGACTGGAAATGCTTGACGAAAGGCTCGGCGTTGAACGCCAGTTTCACATCCGTTCCGGCAAGACCGTTTTCATTGCTGCCATAGGACAGGTTGTTCCAGGCAGCGAAGTTTTCGGTCTGAATCCATGTCAGCCATGTGGAGGTAAAGCCGCAAGGCGCTGCGCCGCTGGACTTGATCTTCTTGGCGGCTTCGAACACGTCTGGCCATGTTTTCGGCGGATGCTCCGCGTCCAGTCCGGCCTTGGTGAAGATGTCCTTGTTGTAATAAAGGATCGGAGACGATGAATTGTAGGGGAAGGACAGCATGGTGCCGTCAGGCTTGGAGTAATAAGCCACGATACCAGGCAGATAATCGGCCTTGTTGAATTTGTAGCCGCCCTTTTCCAGCACATCGGCCACCGGCACGATTGCGCCCTGTGCACCCATCATCACTCCGCTACCGGCATCGAAGACCTGAATGATCGCAGGCGGCTGCTTTGCGCGAAACGCGGCAATACCGGCGTTCAGGGTTTCCGGGTAAGTTCCTTTGAAAACCGGCAGAACCTTGTAGTTGGATTGGCTCTCATTGAATTCCTTGGCAAGTTGTTCAACGACTTCGTTGTTGGCGCCAGTCATGGCGTGCCACCACTGGATTTCCGTGGCGGCCATGGCGCTGGATGCCATGAGCGTAGCAAGAACTGCGGATGTCACCGAAGTGAGAACGACTTTCATGGAATTTCCTCCCTTACCATGAACGCGATATGAGGCGATTTAGAATCGCCTTTAGTAACTCATGCTCACTTAAGGCGAAGGTCGCAACAGTTTTTTCTCGATGGGAAAGAGGGAAGGGGAATAGCGTTACCGAAAATGGCGCAAAACCTTCCTTTCGGCACCAATGGCCTCCGGCATGGCCGGTTTGGGGATTTCGTTATCCCGTTGAATATCGTAAATGATCCTATCGAGAAGGTTGCGGGGATATGGCGGCATGAGCGTAAGCGATAAAGTGGACGAGAAGGAAAAACAGACCTACCGCAGAGGGTTTGGCGTTTCCACCGTTTACGAGACGCTGCGCAATGAAATCATCGAGCTAAGTCTGGCCCCGGGCAGCCCCATCGACGAGGTGCAGCTTTCTGAACGTTTCGAGCTTTCAAGAACGCCAATCCGTGAGGCACTGGTCAAACTGTCTGCCGAGGGGCTGATTACCACCCTGACGAACCGCGCAACGATCGTATCGCAGATCGACTTCCTCGGACTGCCGGAGTTTTTCGACGCGCTGACGCTGATGTACCGCGTAACAACGCGGCTAGCCGCTGCAAAACATGCAGAGGAAGACATCGCCAAGATCAAGGCGTTGCAAACCGCATTCGAGACAGCTGTGAACGAGCGGGATGTTGTGGCCATGATCGCGACCAATCGCGATTTCCATCTCGCCATCGCCGTTGCTGGCGGCAACCGCCATTACACGGAGCTTTTCACGCGATTGCTGGATGAGGGACGCCGCATTCTGCGTCTCTATTATTCGTCCTTCAACGATGTCCTGCCGCGCCATTATGTCACTGAACACGAGGACATGATCCAGGCAATCATAGAGCGGGACGTGGAAAAAGCAGACCGCATCGCGGTCGCCCATGCAGACCAGATCGTCCAGCAAATCCGCTCTTACATAGCTGCCGATACGCGCCAAAGCGTGGACCTGTCTCTCTGAAATTTGACGGCCTGACACAGGTGCTTTCACACGCCTTCGTTCTTTGTATTTTATTTGTCGACAAAAACTCGAGGCCGTGTTAGATGGTTGTTCAGAGATTGATTGGGCCTCTGCGCCCGTGGCATAAAGAGGCTCACAACATGGCTGATACGATATTCACCGGCTGCATTCCCGCGCTCATGACACCCTGCAAGGCAGATCGCACGCCGGATTTCGATGCGCTGGTCAAAAAGGGCAAAGAGCTGATAGCGGCTGGCATGTCTGCCGTTGTCTATTGCGGCTCCATGGGTGACTGGCCCCTGCTGACGGATGAAGAGCGCCAGGAAGGCGTGCGTCGTCTGGCGGAAGCGGGCGTCCCCGTTATCGTCGGCACGGGCGCTATCAACACCAAGTCTGCCGTCAGCCATGCGGGGCATGCGGCAAAGGTTGGCGCGAAGGGGCTGATGGTTATTCCACGCGTGCTTTCGCGCGGCTCATCTTCTTCTGCGCAAAAGGCGCATTTTTCGGCCATTCTGGAAGCAGCAAACGGTCTGCCAGCGGTGATCTACAATAGCCCATATTACGGCTTTGCCACGCGCGCGGACCTGTTTTTCGATCTGCGCTCACGCTATTCCAACCTCATCGGCTTCAAGGAATTTGGCGGCAAAGCCGACATGACCTATGCGGCTGAAAACATCACCGCAGGCGATGATGATTTGACCCTGATGGTCGGCGTGGATACCGGCGTTTACCACGGCTTCGTCAATTGCGGTGCCGGCGGTGCCATCACCGGAATCGGCAACGCCTTGCCGAAGGAAGTGCTGCACCTCGTTTCCCTGTGCGAAAAAGCCGCGAAGGGTGATGCGACTGCGCGTCGCGATGCACGCGAGTTGGAGGAAGCGCTGACCGTGCTTTCCGCTTATGACGAAGGCCCGGACCTCGTGCTTCACTACAAATATCTGATGGTTTTGAACGGCGACACGGAATACGCGCTGCATTTCAACGAGACGGATGAGCTTAGCGCCTCCCAGCGCCGCCAGCTGGAAAATCAGTATGCTCTGTTTAAGGCATGGTACGCATCGCGTTATCCGAACTGATCGCTCGCGTTGAGCCAAAATACACAAACAAAAATGCGCCCCATCAGGGCGCATTTGCTTTTATGGAATGCTGTGTTGATCAGGCGACCTGCTTTTCGGCGATGTCGCCGTGCTCGCGCACTGTCAGATAATCGACCAGATCCTTGATCGTCACGACGATCAGCCCGTGCCGTTCGGCAAAGACTTCCAGCTGCGGCAGACGTGCCATGGTGCCATCGTCATTGGCCACTTCGCAGATCGTGCCGGAGGGAAACTTGCCTGCGAGACGGCAGAGATCGACCGCTGCTTCCGTATGACCCGTGCGGCCCAGAACGCCCAACGGGTTGGCGCGCAGCGGGAAGATGTGACCCGGACGCGCAAAATCATCCGGCTTTGCTTCCGCAGAAACCAGCGCGCGCACCGTCTTGGCGCGGTCGCTGGCGGAAATGCCGGTCGTGGTGCCGGGAATGTAATCTACCGAAACGGTAAAGGCCGTTTTGTGAAACTCGGTATTACGCGGCACCATAAGGGGAATGTCGAGTTCATCCAACCGCTCACCCGGCATGGCTACGCAGATGAGACCACGGGCGTGGTTCATCATGAAAGCAACCTGTTCGGGAGTGATGCTTTCGGAAGCGACGATGATGTCGCCTTCATTCTCACGATCTTCGTCATCCACGACGATGACCATGTCACCGCGTGCAATGGCTGCAACCGCATCTTCAATTTTAGAAATAGTCATGTCTTGCCTTTCAAGGGTTATGCCGTTTCCAGCACTTTCGCGTTTTTTAAAAACGCCAAATTTCCCTTGGGCGAACAACGCGACGGTCCTCCGCAGTGTGCGGGTTCTGTCACCTTGTTCTCTTCCATCCGGACTATACCGTCGGCTCCGGCATCTCACCGGATCTGCTGACCTTTCGGCTTGCACCGAAAGCGCTCGCGGGCTCCGGGAAAATCCCGATACCGCCGGTGGGGAATTGCACCCCGCCCTGAGAACAAAATGAACATAAGTCATGACAGCGCCTGCAATCAAGAGGCAAAGCTCGCTTCAAAGACCCGCCTTAGGAAAAGAATTTGCGTGTACCGATATTTCGCGGAAAATCGGACGCGTCCCATCTTCTCCGCGTCAACTTAAATGAAAATAGCTGATTTTCGCTCTTGCAGCTCTAGTTGCTAGAGGTCGTAAGACGTGGTTTGTAATTGAGAGGAATGGCACATGAGCACGTCTTTACAGACCAGATTTCGCGTAGATGGCATGGATTGCGCCTCCTGCGCCGCTAAGATCGATACCGCAGTTCGCCGCATGCCCGGCGTGGACGACGTTTCGGTCTCCGTCACCGCAGGCACGATGACCGTCAGTCATAATGAAAGCAGCAACCTGATGGCCATCGGCAAGAAGGTGACGGGTTTGGGCTATACGGTCGAGCAGCTTGCTGCCCGGTCATCCAGTACGTCTGAAGCGACACAACAACATGGTCCGGCGTGCAATCACGACCATCACGATCACAGCCACGCCTCCCATGATAAGAAGGATGCTGTGGCTGCGGTCGAAGGTCTGCATGGTCATGACCACGGCCCCAGCGTCGGCCCTTGGTGGAAGAGCAAGAAGGGGCGGATGACCATTCTGGCCGGTCTTGCGCTGGTAATCGCCTATGGTATCGGCCACCTCTTTCCCGCCATTCAAATCTACGCCTTTGCGCTCGCCATGCTGGTCGGTCTGGTTCCCATTGCGCGCCGCGCCATCATGGCCGCATTTGCCGGAACGCCGTTTTCCATTGAAATGCTGATGACGATTGCCGCCATCGGCGCGCTCATCATCAATGCGACGGAGGAGGCGGCAGCTGTCGTTTTCCTGTTTCTGGTCGGCGAGTTGCTGGAAGGTGTTGCCGCTGGAAAGGCCAGAGACAGCATCAAGTCGCTCGCAGCTCTCGTTCCCAAAACCGCACTTCTGGAGGAAGCCGGCAAAACGCGCGAAGTGCCTGCAGAAAGCCTTGCCATTGGCGCCACCATTCTTGTGCGCCCCGGCGACCGCATCTCGGCTGATGGCGTTATCCTGTCCGGTGAAAGCTCCGTGGATGAAGCCCCGGTGACGGGGGAGAGCGTGCCGGTCAACAAGAAGCAGGACGATGTCGTCTTTGCCGGTACGGTCAATGGCAATGCAGCACTCCGCGTAACAGTTACCGCAACGGCGCAGGACAACACCATTGCCCGCGTCGTAAAACTGGTGGAGGAGGCGCAGGAGAAGAAGGCACCGACCGAACGCTTCATCGATCGCTTCTCCAAATATTACACCCCCGCCGTGGTTCTTGTCGCCGCTCTCGTGGCGATCATTCCACCGCTTTTTGTTGGCGCTGACTGGAACGAGTGGATTTACAAGGGCCTAGCCATTCTGTTGATCGGCTGCCCCTGCGCGCTGGTCATCTCCACGCCCGCGGCCATCGCAGCATCGCTTTCCGCCGGTGCGCGGCGCGGGCTGCTGATGAAGGGCGGTGCCGTTCTGGAAGGCTTGGGCAAGCTGACCGCTGTCGCACTGGACAAGACCGGCACGCTGACGGAGGGCAAACCGAAGGTCACGGATATCGTCTCTTTCGGCATGGAAGAAGCAGAGGTGCTGAAGTTTGCTGCCGCACTCGAAGCCGGTTCCAGCCACCCGCTTGCGCTATCCATCCTGGCGAAGGCAACGGAGAACAATATCGACACTCCCTCAGCTACGGATGCGAAAGCGTTGGGTGGAAAGGGTGTGACCGCAATCATAGACGGGCAGGAGATTTTCCTCGGGTCTCCCAAGGCCGCTGCCGAGCGTGTGGCCATTTCTGAGCAACACTGGAAGACCATCTCTACGCTGAACGATGAGGGTAAGACGGTCTCGGTGCTGTTCATCGGCAGGACTTTGGCCGGGGCCATCGCCATGCGTGACGAGCCACGGATGGACGCTGCCGAAGGCTTGAAATCCCTCAAAGACAGAGGTATCAAGATCGTGATGCTGACTGGTGATAATGCCCGAACGGCCACAGCCATTGGCCAGACGCTGGGCATCGAGGTTCGTGCGGAATTGATGCCAGAAGACAAGCAGCGCATTGTCGGCGAGTTGAAGGCCCAAGGCTTCATCGTCGGTAAGGTTGGGGATGGCATCAACGATGCACCAGCGCTCGCCGCTGCGGATATCGGCATTGCCATGGGCGGCGGTACGGATGTGGCGCTGGAAACGGCGGATGCCGCCATTCTCCATGGACGCGTTGGCGATGTCGCGAGAATGGTCGATCTATCCAAGCGTACCATGCGCAATATTCACCAGAACATTGCCATGTCGCTCGGGCTCAAAGCGGTTTTTCTGGTCACCACCATTCTCGGCATCACCGGCCTCTGGCCTGCAATTCTGGCGGATACGGGTGCGACGGTCTTGGTGACCCTGAACGCCCTGAGATTGCTGCGTAACCCGGCCTAAAACTCAGCGACCTTCCCCCAGACCGAGGTGTTTAGTCGGTCTGGGCGGTAGGGGACGGGATCGACGATGGGCTTTGCGCCCGTGATAAGGTCGGCAACGAGATGCCCGGCGCCGGGTCCAATACCGAAGCCGTGACCGCTGAATCCCGCAGCAAGGATAAGGCCCGGCACGCCGCTGACCTCACCGATGGCTGGCACGCCATCCGGTGTGCTGTCGATATATCCCGCCCAGCTGTTTGCAATCGTCGTTTTGCGCAGTTCCGGCAGCAGATTCAGCGCCCGGCTGAAAGTTTGGTCTATTTGGCTTTGGTCGACTTTGGGGTCGAGAATACGATTCTTTTCCATTGGCGTGATCGCATCCACGCGCCACTTGCGCAGAGATTCGTGACCCGCTTTCCAGCCTTGCAGCCCGCCGGGGGCCAGGCTTTTGCGGCGCTTTAGGAACATGGGCACGAATTCGCGAGAAAAACGCAGCATTTGCAGGGTGGGGTCCACGCGCGCTCGTCCGCTGATCGCCAGCGTGTAGCCGCCATCGCCACGGCTGGTGATGGAGACTTCCGAGGTGTGCAGGGCATCTGGCAAGCCCTGCGCGCCGGGTGTCACAGACAGGATAGATGAGCGGGTGGATGCCTGTGGGAAGCGAATGCCAAGCTGGTGGCAGAAGGAGGAGGCCCAAGCGCCGCCCGCCAGAACGACTGTCTTGGTCGCAATCGTTCCTTTTTCGGTAATGACACCGCTGACCTTGCCAGCCTGAAGCTCCAGACCGCGCGCGGCGCACATCTGGTGCACCGTGCCGCCCAGTTTGAGAATGGCCCGCGCGACAACGGGTGCCGCCCGAGAGGGATCGGCGATGCCGTCCGTCGGTGAAAATACGCCGCCCTTCCAGTCTCTGCTCGTGGCGTTGCCTCGCGTCTTCGCCTCTTCGGCATTCAGCATATGGGTGGTGACGCCAACGGTGCGGGCAAAATCACGCCAGCGGGCCCAGCCTTCCAGTTCGGCCTCGTCATTGCTGAGATAGAGAAGGCCGCAGCGGCGAAAGCCGGTGTCTTCGCCGGTTTCCTCGGCAAAGCGTTCCCACAGCGTCAGGCTATGGGTGGACATGGGGAGTTCGCGTGCATCGCGGTTCTGCTGGCGGCACCAGCCCCAATTGCGGCTGCTTTGCTCAGCACCCACAAGGCCCTTTTCCACGAGCGCCACCTTCAAGCCACGCTGTGCCAGATAATAGGCGGAAAACACGCCCGCGACGCCACCGCCGATCACGACAACATCGGCCTCTTTCGGCAGTTGGGGGGAGGATTCTATCCGATACAGCGGTGCGGGCATTGCGGTCTCCTATCGACGGGCCATTCTAGCAGCGACGTCATCTCCCGCCTGCCGCAAGACAAGCGGCGAGCAGCATTTTATTCTGTAGCTGCATCTTGCCTCGCATCATTCTGCCAAAATCGGATTTTCGCGCTTTTGAACAGCCCCATATGGGTGGTTTTGCTTGCGCAAGTGGCCTTGCCGCATATTATGCTGTGAGATGATGGCGCAGCAGGATGTTTGGTGAAATGAAGCTTGACCGGATCGATATCAAGATTCTCCATGAACTTCAAAAGAACGGCCGCATCACCAATGTCGAGCTGGCGGAACTGGTCAACCTCTCGCCCAGCCCGTGCTTGATGCGCGTCAAGAAATTGCAGGCCGAAGGGTTCATCACCAGCTATTCGGCGCAAATCAATATCGGCAAGCTTGGCCAGACGCTGACTGTTTTCACCGAAGTGACGTTGAAGAACCACCGGCAAATCGACTTCGCCCGCTTTCTAGCCGCCGTCGAAAAACTGGATTCTGTGATCGAATGCCATCTGGTTTCCGGTGGATATGACTATCTGCTCAAATTCGTCACAGGCAGCATCGGCGAATATCAGACCATCATGGAACGGCTGATCGACATGGATATCGGCATCGATAAATATTTCAGCTTCGTCGTGCTGAAATCCCCCATCGTCAAGCCGCACATGCCGTTGACCAGCCTGTTCCCGATGTAATGGCAGCGCTTCAGCGCTGCGCGAAGGCCCGCACCAGTTCCGGGTCTCGTTCCAGACCGTCTAGCCAGCCGGTATCGAGTTTGGGAACGGAGGAGAACAGCAGCTTCGAATAAGGGTGAGCATTGGCATTGCCTACGGCAGATGGCGGCATCTGCTCCACTTTTTCACCCGCATACATAACGGCGATTTCATCGCAGATGGCCTGCACCACGGAGAGATCGTGGCTGATGAAGATATAGGAAAGCTTTAACTCTCGCTGCAACTCTTTCAACAAGTCGATGATGGCGGCAGCCACCACCGTGTCGAGTGCGGAGGTAATTTCATCGCAGAGAATGATTTTCGGGTTCGCTGCCAAGGCGCGGGCCAGATTGACGCGCTGCTTCTGCCCGCCAGACAATTCTGCCGGACGCCTAAACTTCAGCGTGCGTGGCAAGCGAACCATGTCAAGAAGCTGATCGACCCGTGCCTCGCGTGCGGCTCGGTCCATGTCGTGATAGAATGCCAGCGGGCGCTCCAGAATGTCGCCAATCGCCTTGGAGGGGTTGAGCGCCGTATCGGCAAACTGAAAGACGATCTGAAGTTTGCGCAGCTCTTCGCGTCGGCGCTGGCGCGCATCCGGGGCGAGTTCCTTGCCATCGAAGATGATGTGGCCGGAAACGGGTGGCAGAATGCCTGCAATGACGCGCGCAAGGGTCGATTTTCCACAGCCGGATTCACCGATGATGCCGAGGTTGCGGCCCTCTTCCAGTGAGATATCGACTGATTTCAGCGCCAGTGCAAGCGGCATGCCGTTTGCTTGGATCGGCCCATAACCGGCAACGATACCTTTGGCTTTCAGCAACGGCTTTTGCACCTTGGCGCCGGTTTCCGCGGCACTGGCGTGGATATGAGGTTTGAAAGCCGCAAGAAGCTCCTGCGTGTAGGGGTGCTTTGGCGCGGTCAGGATTTGTTCTGTCGTGCCGATTTCCTGCACTTCGCCGCCTTTGAGAACCACGATGCGATCCGCGATCTGTGCGACGACTGCAAGATCGTGCGAGACGTAAACGCCTGCGAGATTGCCGGCTTTCATGACGGATTTGAACGCACGCAGAACCTCGATTTGGGTCGTGACGTCAAGTGCGGTTGTCGGCTCATCGAAAATCATCAAGCGTGGATTGCCGATCAGTGCCATGGCGGCGGAAAGCCGCTGCAACTGGCCGCCGGAGACCTGATGTGGGTAGCGATCACCGATCGTATCGGCATTGGGCAAGGCCAGCGCGCGGAACAGCTCGATAGCGCGGGCCTTGGCTGCCTCATCGCTCATCAGTCCGTGAATACGCACGACTTCGATAACCTGATCCATGATGCGCTGTGCCGGGTTGAAGGCGGCAGCGGCGCTCTGCGGCACATAGGCGACTTCCGTACCGCGCAATTTTGCAAGCCCCTTACGTGATGTAGCGGCCATATCATTGGCGCCCAGACGAACGGAACCGCCGACGATCTTGCAGCCGGGTCGGGTGTGGCCCATCATCGTCAATGCGATGGTCGTCTTG
This sequence comes from Hyphomicrobiales bacterium, assembly GCA_900473205.1. Taxonomy (GTDB): domain Bacteria; phylum Pseudomonadota; class Alphaproteobacteria; order Rhizobiales; family Rhizobiaceae; genus Agrobacterium. Next base: position 50,788 of record UCLB01000007.1, on the reverse strand, counting down.
CCAGAGCCGCTTTCACCAATCAGGGCAACGATTTCGCCATCGGCAATATCGAAACTGACGCCGCGAATGATTTCCACCGTCCGGCCAGTGTCTGTTTTCGCTTCGACCTTGAGGTCACGAACTTCAACAAGATTGGCCATCAAGCACTCCGGTCACGAATTTTCTGCGGCAGATTGTCGATCAGCATGTTGACGCTGATGGTGAGCGTGGCGATTGCGATGGATGGAAACATCACCGCAGGTGCCCCGTAGGAAAGCCCACCGATGTTTTCCCGCACCAGCGCACCCCAGTCTGCATTTGGCGGCTGCACGCCGAGGCCGAGGAAGGAGAGGCCGGATAAGAGCAGCACGATGAATACGAAGCGCAAGCCGAGGTCGGCCAGTACCGGGCCCAAGATGTTGGGCAGGATTTCCGAACGGATGATGTAGAAAACGCCTTCTCCACGCGCACGGGCCACCGTTACGAAATCCATGGTGTTGATGTTGACGGCAAGCGAGCGGGCAAACCGGTAGGAGCCCGGCGTATAGATGATGGCCATCGTCATAATCAGGACCGGAATGGATGGCCCCATGGCGGCAACGATGACGAGGCCAAACAGCTTGCTGGGAATGGAAATCAGCGCATCGAGAAAACGCGACAGGCATGTATCGAACCATCCGCCTGTGACAGCGGCGCACATGCCGAGTGTAACGCCTGAAAAGCAGGCGATGGCGACCGATGCCAGCGAGATGCCGACGGTATAACGTGCGCCCATCAAAATACGGGAGAAGATATCGCGACCAAGATAGTCGGTGCCCATGATGAACTTTTGAGACATCGGGCCGAAATAGTCGAAATCGACAATGTCTCCTACCGGGTAGGGGATAAGCAGCGGCGCAAATATTGCGATGACGGCCCAGAAAAGAATGACCGTTAGAGCGGCGATGCCGACCGCGTTGAAACGATATCCGAGCTTGCGGGGAGAAAGAGCAAAACCTGCCATGATCAGCGGAGCCTCGGATTGGAGACGATTGCGATGATGTCAGCAATGGTGATCAATATGAGATAACCAAGGCAGAAAATCAGCGCACAGGTCTGGATAAGGGGCAAGTCGCGGGTGGAAACGGCATCTACCATCAATTTGGCAATGCCCGGATAATTGAAAATGGTCTCAACGATAATAACGCCGCCCAGCAGGTAGGATACCGAAAGCGCGACCGCGTTGACGATGGGGCCAAGCGCATTGGGAAGAGCGTGGCGCAAAACCATGCGGGAGCGTGAAGCGCCTTTCAGCAGGGCCATTTCCACATAGGGCGTGTCGAGTGTTTCGATCACGGCAGCGCGTGTCATGCGGATCATCTGGGCGGAAATGACGAAGCTCAGCGTTATGACCGGCATCGCAAAGACGCGCAGCAATTCGCCGAAGGAATGGACCTCATTGGCAAAGGCAAGCGCTGGCAGCCATTTCAGATAGACCGCGAAAATCAGAACGGCAGAGGTCGCCACCATGAATTCGGGAACGGAGATGACTGTTATGGTGATTGTCGTGACGATACGGTCGTAAATCGTGCCGCGCATGATGGCGGCGGTGATGCCGAGCGTTAGCGCAATGGGAATTGAAAACAGCGCAGTGACGGCGGCCAGCTTCATTGTATTGGCCAGACGTCCGCCGATAAGATCCACGATGGCCATGTTGTTTGCGTAGGATTTGCCCAGATCACCAACGAACAGTCCCCCAAGCCAGCGCAGAAAACGCAAAATGGCCGGGTCATCGAGATGCATGGCGGTTCTGAGACCCGCCACGGCCTCCGGCGTCGCGGATTGTCCGAGCAGGATCTGCGCGACATCGCCCGGCAACATCTCGGTTGCGAAAAACACGGTGAAAGCGACGATCAGCAGGGTAATGATCGCCACAAAGAGCCGGTTTATCACAAGTGCAAGGACATGTTTGTTCATGCGGCCTCTCTTTCGGAAACGATCCTGGCTCCCGTTGAAAATCATTGTCCGGCCAAAGTGCGCCAATGGCAATGCGGGGGAGCAGACGGAGTTTGCCCGCCGCCTGTTGCGACGGGCAAAGTCCCTAGATCAGGCCTCGAGCCATACGTGTTCGGCGAAGGCGTAACCCATCATGCCGCCAAGCGGGCTGGGCTGAAGGCCCTTGAGCTTGGAAGAGATACCATCGACGTTGGAGATATAGACCGGAATGATGGTGCCGGCTTCTTCGGCAATCATCACCTGCATTTCGTTGTAGATGGTCTTGCGCTTTTCGATGTCGAGCAAGCCGCGTGCTTCCACCAGCATCTTGTCGAACTTCTCCGACTTGTACTGGCTTTCGTTCCATGGCGCGTTGGACGCGTAAAGAAGCGAAAACAGAATATCCGGTGTAGGGCGAGGGTTGATGTTGCCGAAATGAACCGGTGCCTTCAGCCAGTAGTTCGACCAGTAACCATCTGATGGCACGCGCTGGACATCGAACTTCATACCCACCTGTGCGCCAGCGGCCTGCACCACCATGGCCATATCGATCGAGGAGGCTGCGGCTTCGGACGCAACAATCGGAATGGACTGACCGATGAGACCAGCCTTCTCGAAATGGAACTTCGCCTTGTCAGGATCGAAGGCTTTCGGCTTGAGATCCTTGTTGTGGTACATGTTGGCTGGCGAAACCGGCTGGTCATTGCCGATCTCGGCCAGGCCACGCAGCACAGACTTCTGGATCTGCTCACGATTGACCAAATTCTTCATGCCCTGGACGAAATCGGCCTTGTTGCCCGGTGCCATATCGAGGCGCATGTTGAGGTTAGTGTAGTTGCCGGATGTCGTCTTGGAGATGACGACATTTGGCTGACCTTCCATCAGGCGGATGGCGCGTGGGTTTACGGATGCGGCAAGCTGGATATCGCCTGCCAGAAGCGCGTTGACGCGGGCCGTATCGTCGGAAATCGCGAAGAACTCGAAGGAGTCGAGATAAGGCCCTTCGGACTTCCAGTAATTCTTGTTCTTCGTGGCAAGCGAGCGAACGCCGGGTTCGAAGACTTCGCAGACGAAAGCGCCTGTGCCATTGGCCTTGGCGAAATCGGTGGTGCCGTCGGCAATGATCATGAAGTGGTGTAGCGCCAGAATGGTCGGCAAGTCGGCATTCGGATTTTCAAGCGTGATTTCGACGGTCAGATCATCGACGGCCTTGAAGCCGGTCATCTGCTTGGCAATGGAATTGACCTTGGAGCCAACGGCTGGATCAAGATGACGCTTGAGAGAGTAAACGACGTCTGCCGAGGTCAGCGACTTGCCATTGTGGAAGGTCACGCCCTTGCGCAATTTGACGGTCCAGACCTTGGCGTCCTTGCTATCGATACTTTCGGCCAGTTCCATCTGCGTCATACCGGCCTGATCGATAGTCGACAGGCGGTTGTAGAAGGCGCAGCAGCGAACGTAGTCGGTCGAAAGTGATGCCTTGGCCGGGTCGAGCGTGTCTGCGGTAGATGATGACCAGCCAGCCGCCTTCAGCGAGCCGCCGGAAACCGGGGCGGCGGCAAGGGCCTGACCGGCGCGTCCAAGAATGGCAGAGCCAGCTGTCATGGCAACGCCACCCGCCATTAGCATCTTCAAAAGGTCGCGACGGCTAGCGCCACGGCGAATAGCATTTTCGACCATCGCATCGTCAGCGGAAGTCCAGTTGATGAATGTTTTATCGGTCATGTTCATTCCCCTTTTTGTTAAATTCAGGCGGGTCGAACGGCTTATGCGCGCCGCTTTTACCCATGGCGGGCAGCGTCAGGCGTTGGCTTTCTCCTCGACGGCATCGGCGAGGGCTGCCATGGAGGTGAAGTGGAAATCCGGTTCTGTGAAGTTTTCCGGCTCGATGGTTCCGCCATAGCCCTTCTGCGCATGGCGTCTCTCGATCCAGCAATTCGTCATACCCAGCTTTCTGGAAATTCCGATGTCGTGGTACTGGCTCTGGGCAACATGCAGAATATCGTCTTTGCTGTTGCCTTCGGATTGAACGAACTCGAAGACATAGTCGAAAAAGGCAGGATCGGGCTTTTCCGTACCGGTGTCGTCAGCCGTGAACCCCTGGTAGAAGGGATTTCCCAGTTCCTTGGAAAAGCACTCGAAAGCCCAGCGCTGGGCATTCGTCATGGCAATCAGCTTGTAGCGCGTGGCAAGTCGCGCAAGGGCGTCTGCGCTATCGGGAAAGGCTTTCCAGTTTTTTGCAGAATCGCGAAGCCGCTCGCCAAGGGCACGTTCGACAGGCAAGCCGAGATCCGGCGCGATCACTAGATAAACGCGAACGAGATCATCCGGGAACAGGCCGACATCCGGCAGATAGCGAGCTTTGCGGTAGAGCGTCAGAGCAGTCTCGGCATCAACAGTGACGCCGTGTTCTTCACCGATCTGCTTCAGGCATGTCGTCAGGCCGCTTTCAAAATCAATCAACGTTCCGACCACGTCGAAGCTCAGATATTTGAAGTCTGCTAAACTCTTCGGCAATGTCATGCTCCTGTTTTGCAAGCGGATCACGGATGGGTCTTGATATCGTCGCAGAATTCTATGCTGTCAGTTTGGATCCGTAATCGCTCTGTTCCCGGCTGGGGCGGTGGCTTTTTGCGCTATTCCCGCCTTCTTTCCGTTTATCATCGCAACAATTGATCGCGGGATTCGCTGAAAGACCGGACCCCTGCGGCACAATATTCTGAATATGCCGTCAAAGCGGTATTTCCAGCGCAGCCCATTCAAGCCATGGCGGCGCGCACGTCCGGGTCTTCCAGCGTCTGGTCCAGCGCCATGCGCGTGCGCTCAATGATGGCATCGATTTCGCTTTCGGTGCAGCATAGCGGCGGTGCATAGCCGAGAACACCATTGCCGAAAGCGCGAATGACGAGGCCATTGTCCCAGGCGCGGTCGAAAATGCGGCGCGATGGATCGGCAGCGGCGGGCAGCGGTGTTTTCTTCTGCTTGTCTGTAACCAGTTCGATGGCTGCCAGCATGCCGCGACCGCGCACATCACCGACCAGCGGGTGGTCAGCAAGGCTGTGAAGTCCAGCCATCAACCGCGCACCGGCCTTGATGCCGTTTTCAAGAAGCCCGTTTTCATACAATCTCAGCACTTCCAGCCCCACAGCGGCGCTGACGGGGTGGGCAGAATAGGTGTAGCCATGACCGATTGCGGCGGCACCGGCGCCATCTGCAATGACATTATACACCCTGTCGGACATGAACACAGCACCCATCGGCACGTAACCGGAGGTCAGGCCTTTGGCCGTGGTCATGAAATCCGGCACGACATCATCTTCCGAACACGCAAAGAGCGGGCCCGTACGGCCAAAGCCGGTGATGACTTCATCGGCAACCAACAGCACATCATACTCTTTGCAAACCTCGTGCATGGCTTTCAGCCAGCCTTTCGGCGGCACGAGAACGCCGCCAGAGCCCTGAATGGGCTCGACGTAAAATGCGGCGACGCGCTCAGCCCCAATCTCCTCGATCTTCGCCCGTAAGGCTGCAACGGAAGAGGCGATAATGGCCTGTGGGTCGGTGCCGACGGGGTTTCGATAGGCATAATGAGACGGAATTTTGTGCTGCCAATCGAACGGCAGACCGAAGCCTGCATGAAAGATCGGAAGCGCGGTCAGGCCCGCACCAACCGTGCTGGAACCGTGATAGCCCTGCTCCAGAGAGATGAACTGATCCTTCTGCGGCGTGCCGAGAGAGTGGTAGTAATAACGGATGAAGCGAACCGTGCTGTCCACTGCATCGGAACCACCGAGCGTGAAATAGATATGGGTGAGATCGCCTGGCGCGCGGTCGGCTAGCTCCGATGCCAGACGGATCGCGGCTTCCGAACCGAGGCTGAAATAGCCGGTTGCATAGGGCAGCTCACGCATCTGTTTTGCAGCCGCCTCCACGATGCTTTCATGGCCGTAACCGGCATTGACGCACCACAAACCTGCGAAGCCATCGATCATCTGATGGCCGCTCATGTCGGTGACGGTGGCTCCTTTGGCGGATTTCAGCACCCGGACGCCGAGCCTTTCATGGCCTCTGTAGGACGCAACGGGATGTACCAGATGGGCGCGGTCGAGTTCGATAAGGGAATTGCTGAGCATAACGATCTCCAGGATCAACCGAGGGCCTGACTGGCCAATGCAAATGTTTGAGGGGCGAGTGTTTGAGCGGTAGTGTGGTCGCGGGGCTTTGCATCCCGCACCATGGCAATGCCGCCGCCGACATGGGATAGACCAAGCTCCGTCAGCCACGGCGCAAGGCCAGTTTGTTCGCTTGTATCGACGCGGAGAAAACGTCCGTCTTTTCCAGCAAACAGAAAGGAAAGCAGCATTTTGGCATCTATGGCATTTTCTGCCACGACAGGTCCGGCGACCTCACCACGCCCAAAGTTGCGAATAGCGCCGAAGCCGACAATGCTGCCGTCACGACGAATGACGGCAAGGCGACCATGTTCGGCTAGATAGCCAAGTAGGCTGCCGCGATCCATGCCGCAGGCCGTGCGGTCGAGGCTCAGGCATTCGGTCAAATCCAGCGTGTCCGCCCACTCCACACCTTCACTTGGCTGGATGGAGGACACATGGCCCTGATGCTGGACGATGCGGTGTGTCTCGCGAAAACCGAGCTTTTCATAGAGCGGCAATCCGTCCTGCGTGGCAACCAGCCTGCATTCGCGCCCGCTCGCTGCATTAAGCGCAAAATCCATCAAACTCTTGCCGATACCGAGCCCACGCATGGTTTCATCGACAATCACCATATTGATGGTGGCGACGTCTTCTCCGTAAAGCGTGGCCATGGCTGTTCCGAGAACACGGCCCTGGTGCACGGCAGCGACGCCTTTGCTAAGCGCAAGGCCCATGGCCCAGTCTTCAATCCGGTGCGGCCATTGCGCCTGTTGTGAGAGCGCCAGTGCACCCTTCAGATGGTCGGGCATAAATTCAACGAGATCGATCTGGCTCGCCAGCATGGCGTATTCCCTCGCGGCATGTTTGCTTTCTTCATTGATAGCTCGTGGCGCAAAGAAGATCGTCCTGACCTCAGCGTTGGTTTAATCAGTTTGCGCTGTCTGTGGCGGGGGCTGCCGCATCTTATGCTGCGGCGAAGGCTGGCGGTCTTTAGGATGGCTCTGACGAGACGAGTTTGCGCAACTCTCTGCCAAAGCGCCGCATCTTTACGCAACAATCTGCTTTGCTTCATGGTGATTGCGGTGACCGCAGCCGAATTCCGGCAACTATTATGGCTTCATAAAGAGCGCAGCCTTAAGGCCAATCCAGAGGACAGAACGACATGACCCAGTTTCGCCCCAAGTACATCACCTTCGATTGCTACGGTACGCTGACCAACTTCCAGATGGCCGAGGCAGCGCACACGCTTTACGGCGACCAGCTAGATGCCGAACAGATGGCGCAGTTCATCAAGAATTTTGCGGCCTATCGTCTGGATGAAATTCTGGGAGACTGGAAGCCCTACAATGAAGTCGTTCACAACGCCGTAGAGCGCGCCTGCCGCAAGAACGGTGTGACCTTCAAGGATGAAGACGGTCGCTTCGTTTACGAGCAGGTGCCGAGCTGGGGTCCGCATGCGGATGTGCCCGCCGGTCTGTCCAAGGTCGCCAAGGAAATTCCGCTGGTCATTCTGTCCAACGCCATGAACGAGCAGATCATGCACAATGTTGAAAAGCTGGGCGCACCTTTTCATGCGGTTTACACCGCGCAGCAGGCCAATGCCTATAAGCCGCGTTTCAAGGCGTTCGAATATATGTTCGATATGCTGGGCTGTAACCCCGAAGACATTCTGCACGTCTCCTCGTCGTTCCGTTACGATCTGATGTCCGCGCATGATCTCGGCATCAAGAACAAGGTCTGGGTTAACAGAGGCCACGAACCGGCCAATCCCTATTATGGCTATACGGAAATCAAGGATATTTCGGGTCTCGCTGGCGTCGTCGGGCTTTAACGCAGTAAACAAGGGGAATGAGGACGATGCAGTTCAAATCCTACTGGCACGACACGGCCCCGGTCTTCACCTCTGCGGCAACGGGACAGGTGGAAGGCACGTTCGACGTCGCCATTATCGGCGGCGGCTTTACCGGACTTTCGGCGGCCCGCAGTCTGGCCAAGGGCGGCGCGAAAGTGGTGGTGCTGGAAGCGCAGCATGTCGGTTTTGGCGGCTCCGGCCGCAATGGCGGGCATCTGAATAACGGCATCGCCCACAGTTTCATCGCGGCGAAGGAACATTTGGGCGTGGAGCGTGCCAGCGCGCTCTATCGCGCCTATGACGCGTCAGTCGATACGATCGAGGCTATCGTGGCCGAAGAGGGCATCGATTGCAGCTTCCGCCGCGCTGGCAAGCTGAAACTGGCATCGAAGCCCGCCCATATGGATGCGATTGCGAAGAATTTCGAGGTCGTCCATCGCGAGATCGATCCTGATACCGCGCTTCTCTCCAAGGCTGATCTGAAGACGGAAATCGGTTCGGATGATTTTCACGGCGCGATGCTGTCGAAGAAAAGCGGCATGATGCATATGGGCCGTTTCGTGCATGGCATCGCGCAAGCGTGCGTCCGCCACGGCGTTACCATTTTCGAAAAGGCTCCGGTCACGGATCGCAGCAAACAGGGCGGCATTCATCGGCTGACCACACCGCGCGGCTTTGTCGAGGCGCGCAATGTCGTCATCGCCACCAATGCCTATACATCCGGCCCGTTCGATTATTTCAAGCGCCGCATCATTCCGGTCGGCAGCTTCATTGTGGCAACACGACCGCTCAGCGATTCTGAAGTCGCCTCTGTCATGCCCGGCAATCGCACCTGCGTCACCTCCATGAATATCGGTAACTACTTCCGCCTGTCGCCGGATAACCGGCTGATCTTCGGTGGGCGGGCGCGTTTCTCCGCAACTTCGGACGCGCGTTCAGATGCCAAGAGCGGTGAAATCCTCAAGAGTGGCCTTGCCGAGATGTTCCCGCAGTTGCGTGGTGTCGACATCGACTATTGCTGGGGTGGTCTTGTGGGCATGACCAGCGATCGCTTCCCGCGTGCTGGCGAAGTCGAAGGCGTAAATTTTGCCATGGGCTATTCCGGCCACGGTGCGCAAATGTCGATCCATATGGGAACGTTGATTGCCGATAAGCTGCTCGGGAAGCCGGATCGCAATCCGCTGAAGGGTCTGGATTGGAATGCCGTGCCCGGCTATTCCGGCAAGCCCTGGTTCTTGCCGGTCGTCGGTTTCTACTACAAGATGCTCGACAAGTTTCAGTGAGATTGAAAGGTCCGCCTTCGCGGGCCTCTTCGTTTCAGTTCAGGCCGCCGATATGGAAGGCCTTGGTCTCAAGATATTCCTCGATGCCGCACTGCGCGCCCTCACGGCCAAGGCCGGATTGCTTGACGCCGCCGAAAGGCGCGACTTCCATGGAAACGGAACCGGTATTGAGCCCGACCATGCCGAATTCCAGTGCTTCGCCCACGCGCCAGGACCGCTTCAGGCTTTCCGTGTAGAAATAGGCCGCAAGACCAAAAGGTGTGCCATTGGCGATGGCAATCGCCTCTTCTTCCGTCTCGAAACGGAAGAGCGGTGCGACGGGTCCGAAGGTTTCCTCGCCGGCCAGCAGCATGTCTGTCGTCGCACCACCCAGCACGATGGGTGCCGTGAATTGATCGCCGTCAGGCAATGTCGGTCGCTTGGATAGGATTTCGGCACCCTTGGAAAGTGCGTCTTCAACATGGCGGTTAATCTTGTCGATGGCGGCGGCGTTGATCATCGGGCCGATATCGATATTGGCCTCAGTCCCCGGTCCGACCTTCATGGCCGAAACTCGCGCCGACAGCTTCGCTGCGAAGGCATCATAGACACCAGACTGCACCAGAATGCGGTTGGAGCAGACGCAGGTCTGGCCACCATTGCGGAACTTGGACGCAATCGCACCTTCGACGGCGAGATCAATGTCGGCATCGTCGAACACGATGAAAGGCGCATTGCCGCCAAGCTCTAGGCTCAGGCGCTTGATGCTGTCTGCGGCACCACGCATCAAGAGCGAGCCGACGCGCGTGGAGCCGGTGAAGGATATCTTGCGGACCGTTTCGTTGGCCAGCAATTCGTTGCCGATGTCCGTCGGCATGCCGGTGACGATGTTGATGATGCCTGCCGGAATGCCCGCCCGCTCTGCCAGCACACCCAGTGCCAGCGCCGAATAGGGCGTGAATTCTGAAGGCTTGATGACGACAGTGCACCCGGCAGCAAGCGCTGGTGCGACCTTGCGGGTAATCATCGCATTGGGGAAGTTCCACGGCGTGATGATGCCGCAGACACCCACCGCTTCCTTCAGAATGACGATGCGGCGGTCTTTTGTGGGGGATGGAATGGTGTGACCATTGATACGCCGGGCTTCCTCGGCAAACCATTTGACGAAGGATGCGCCATAGCGGATTTCACCCTTGCCTTCGCTTAAGGGCTTTCCCTGTTCCATGGTCAGCAGCAGCCCGAGGTCGTCCTCGTGCTCGATCATCAGGGCGTACCACTTTTCCAGAAGGGCTGCGCGCTCAGCATGGGTTTTGGCCTTCCACGGCGCGAAGGCCGTGGCAGCAGCTTCGATGGCCGCGCGGGTTTCATCCCCGCCCATATCCGGTACGGTGCCCAGAACCTTTTGCGTGGCAGGGTCGATGACATCGACAGTCTTGCCCGACGCGGCGTTCAGCCATTTACCGCCAATGAAACCTTGCTGCTGAAACAGGCCCTGATCTTTTAGAGCATTCATTCCATTTTCTCCTCTAAGCCAACGCAGTCAGCACGGCTGCGGTAATCACGTCGGTTTTGTCCTTGCCAGGCACCGTTCCAACACCCTTTGCCGTGGCCGCCTCGATGGCCGAGATAATATCGGCGGCGGCTTGTTTTTCGCCGAGATGATCGAGCATCATCGCGCCCGACCAAATGGCTGCGATGGGATTGGCAATGCCGAGATCGGCGATATCAGGCGCCGAACCATGCACGGGCTCGAACATTGAGGGGGCGGACCTGTCAGGGTTGATGTTGGCCGAGGCCGCAAAGCCGAGGCCGCCCTGAATGGCTGCACCCAGATCGGTCAAAATATCGCCGAACAGGTTGGAGGCCACGACGACATCCAGTGTTTCCGGTGCCATGACCATCCGCGCCGCCATGGCGTCGATATGATAATTCGTCACCTCCACGTCAGGATATTCGACGGCAATTTTCGCCGTCATTTCATCCCAGAACACCATGGAATATTTCTGGGCATTGGACTTGGTGATGGACGCCAGTTTCTTACGACGGGAGCGTGCCTGCTCGAAGCCGAAGCGCAGAATGCGCTCCACGCCCGCACGGGTAAAGACCGAGGTTTCGACGGCGACTTCATCCGGTGTGCCGACATGGACACGGCCACCCGCGCCGGAATATTCCCCTTCGGTATTCTCGCGGATGCAGAGAATATCGAAGGCGTCCTTTTTCAGCGGCCCTTCGACACCCGGCAGCAGGCGGTGGGGGCGGATGTTGGCATATTGCACGAAGGCCTTGCGGATCGGCAGCAACAACCCGTGCAGAGAAACAGAATCCGGTACCTCCGCTGGCCAGCCAACGGCACCCAATAGAATGGCATCGAAAGCGCGCAGCGTTTCTATTCCATCCGCCGGCATCATCGCGCCGGTTTCCTTGTAGAAGGCGCAAGACCACGGGAATGTTGTCTCGCGCAGCGTGAAGGTGCCCTGCTTTTTGGCTGCTGCCTGCAACACGGCCCAAGCGGCATCGATAACAGCAGTGCCGATGCCGTCACCGGGAATGAGTGCGATGGAATGATTTTTCATATGCAATATCCGCTTTAGAGATCGATCAGAACGCTTTTGGACTTCCGGTTTGCCATATAGGCCTCACGCCCCAGATCCTTGCCAATGCCGGAGCTTTTGTAGCCACCGGTCGGCAGAATGTGATCGCGCGAGCGTCCATAACGATTGACCCAAATCGTACCCGCTTGCAACTTTCGGGTCACACGTATCGCCCGCGAAAGATCACGCGTGAAGACGCCTGCTGCGAGACCGTATGTCGGATGGTCGGCCAAGGCGAGAGCCTCTTCCTCATCCTGAAACGTCTGAAGCGTCAGAACCGGCCCGAAGATTTCCTCCGTCACGGCAGGCGAATCCTGTGTGACGTTGCCAAGCAAAGTCGGGGCGTAGAAATAGCCATCGCGATCCATGATCTGCCCGCCCGTCAGACACTCTGCACCCGCGCCGATGGCGGCGCGCACTATGGCGTCGATGCGTTCGATCTGCTTCTGCGAAATGATGGGGCTATATTGGGTTTTCTCATCCCATGTCGGCCCGGTTTCGACACGACGCATGATGGCGGTGATCGCAGCAATCAGTTCCTCCGAGATCTCCTTGGCGACGATGAGGCGTGAGCCAGCCACACAGGCCTGTCCCGCATTGGAGATGATGCTTTGCGCAACGGCCTTGGCGGTGCGCCCGATATCGGCGTCTGCAAAGACCACTTGCGGGCTCTTGCCGCCAAGCTCCAGAGTCATCGGCTTGATGCCGGTGCGCGCGACATTCTGCATGATGGCGGCACCGGCGGCGGTGGAGCCGGTGAAGCTGACCTTCGATATATCCGCATGGCCGGTAATCGCATTGCCGGTGACCATGCCATCGCCCAGGACGATATTGATAAGCCCGGCGGGAATGCCCGCCTCGACTGAAAGCTCGGCAATCCGCAAAGTCGAAAACGGCGTCATTTCGGATGGCTTCAGAACCACGGCATTACCTGCCGCCAAGGCCGGGCCTAGCTTCCAGCCTGCCATCGACAGCGGAAAATTCCACGGCGTGATGGCACCGACGACACCGTAGGGCTCGGTCATGATCATGCCGAGGCTGGTGTCGGAGGTGGGAACGAGATCGCTGCCTTCCTTGTCCGCGAATTCAGCAAAGAAGCGGATTTGCTCGGCGGTGACGGCAATGTCGCCTGCCACCAGATGCCCGACGGGACGGGTGGAGGACACGGCCTCGAGCTTAGCCAGATATTCTGCGTCCCTCTCGATCAGATCGGCCCAGCGTTGCATCGCGCGCGTGCGGTCTCGCGGCCGCATGCCGCCCCAATTGCTGGTTTTTAGAGCTGTTTTGGCGGTCTGAACGGCCTGATCCACAAGATCGGCGCTGGCAACCGGGCAATCGCCAAATGCCACGCCATCCGAAGGGCGGTGCATGGCAATGCCTTCGCTGGCATCCACCTTTTCACCGCCGATGAAGTGATAATGCGGCAGTGAAATCGTGTCCGGATCGAAGCTGAGCGTCATCGCCTTGCCGCCTTTATGCCGGGTCCGTCACGGTCACGTAAATCTTGCGAACCGTCTCGATGGTGCGCCAGATGCCGACGAAGCCGGGCTTCATCATGAAGCTGTCGCCTGCGCGGTAGGTAACGGTGTCGCCGTCTTTTTCTTCCAGCTCGATAACGCCGGAAATGATGTGGCAGAACTCGTAGGTCGTGCCTTTGATGGAATGGGTTTCGCCGGGCGTGGCTTCCCAAATGCCGGTGTGAACGGTGCCATCGCGGCAATCGTCCAGCGCCCATGTCTTGAAGGATGGATTGCCGGAAATGAGCCGTTCAGGTGTAGGCAGGGCTTCTTTCGGCGTGGTCTGCGGATTGGTGTCGATACGGGTTATGAGCGACATGGAATGTCCTTTCTGTGCTGTTCAGTAGCCGCGGTTGCGGTCGATGAGGCCGATGGGGTCGAGGCCATTTTGGTGGCGGCGGATATTGTCGATAACGGCCATCGCTGCCGTTTCTGGCTGCGTAACGGAAGCGATGTGCGGGGTGATGATGACGCCGGGGTGCTGCCACAGCGGGTGGTCTGATGGCAGCGGTTCCGGGTCGGTCACATCAAGCATCGCGCCGGACAGATGGCCGCTGTTGAGCGCGTCTATCAAAGCCAATTGATCGAGCTGCTGCCCACGGCCTGCGTGAATTAGGGCCGCACCAGCGGGCAGCTTCGCAAAGAGTTCGGCATTCAGAAAGCCGCGCGTCTCAGGCGTCAGAGGCAGCAGGCAGATGAGGATATCCGTCTGCGCCAGAAAGCCATCCAGCTGATCTGCGCCGTGATTGCAGGTCACGCCGTCTATGGTGTGGGCGCTGCGGCTCCAGCCGGATAGCGGAAAGCCGAAGGGTTTTAGACGCTCCAGAACCGCCTTGCCGAGATGACCAAGGCCTAGCACGCCGACGCGACGTTCATGCGCCTGTTTTACCGGCAGCGCTTTCCATTCGGCTTTCGCCTGCTGTGCTAGATAGTCCGGCAGGCGACGGTGGAGTGCCAGAACGCCGAGCGTCACATATTCCTGCATCATTCTGATGATGCCGTCTTCCACCATGCGCACCAGTTTGACTTGGGCGGGCAGAACCGATGTATCGAACTGGTCGATACCGGCCCCGATGGAAAACAGGATTTCCAGATTTTTATAGCGCGCAAGGTCGGCAGGGGCCGTCCAGGTGATGAGGTAGCGCACGCGTTCAGGATCGACGGACGCCGGATCGGACGCAAAAGGCACATCTGGCAGCTCCTGGGCAAAGTGCTCGGCGAAGATTTTCGCGCGCGCTGCGTCGGAATTGAACAGAAATGTCATGCGCCAGCCCTCGTCTTTCAGTCAGGTAAAGTTGGCGTATTTCAAACGGCAGGATGCACTGAAGCGGCAATGGATCGCAGCACATCTGACCGATTTGGCCGCATTAGGTGCTCAATCGCGTTCCAAGCTCAAGCAGCATGCGGTGGCAGGCGGAGAGTTCGTCGCGGGTAATGAACTCGTTTGCCTTGTGCGCGCGTGCGATATCACCAGGACCGCAGATAATGCTGTCGATACCGGCTGACTGATAAAGCCCGGCTTCGGTGCCGTAACTGACGGCGGCAAGCGGCTCGATGCCGGTCAGGTCGCGCATGAGTGCGGTCAGCGGTGTATCTGCTGCGAGTGAAAGGGCCGGATATTCACTCAATGTATCGAAGCTGACGTCGAAACCATCCGCTTGCAGCGCTGCTGTCGCGTTGCGCAATGGTTCGAGCAGGTTGGGGGGCGAGACACCGGCAATCGCCCTTGCCTCGATATCGGCGACGCAGAGGTCGGGAATGATGTTGACGGCCTGCCCGCCCTTGATCTTGCCGACCTGAAGTGAGGAGTAGGGCGGTTCAAAATTGCCGTCGAAAGGACCCTGCGTCAACGCATTTGCGGCGTTCACGGCGCTCGTCAGTATCTCGCTCATCGCATGGATGGCATTCAGCCCAAGATCGGGCCTTGAGGAGTGGCCGGAGCGACCACGGACTGTGATCCGTGCCGCCGCTTTGCCCTTGTGCGCGCGGATGGCTCGCAAGCCGCTCGGTTCGCCGACGATGCACATGTCCGGAAGTGCGCACAGCGTTGGGATGAGTTCGATAAGATGCGGCACACCCTTGCAACCGGCCTCTTCATCATAGGAAAAGGCAAGATGTATGGGCCGCTTCAATGGCATTTTCGCAAATTCCGGCAGGGCGGCCAGTGCGCAGGCCAGAAAGCCCTTCATGTCGCTGGTGCCGCGTCCATAGAGTCTGTCGCCATCGGCGCGCAAGGAAAACGGGTCGCTCGACCAGTCCGCTTCGCCTGCCGGAACGACATCCATGTGGCCGGATAAAATGACGCCCGGCACATCGCGCGGGCCAATGGTTGCGAAGAGATTGGCGCGATCCCCTTCCGGGCCGATCGCCGTCGTGACATGCGCACCGTGGCTTTGCGCGTAATCGGCAATCCAGGCAACGATATCGGCATTGGGCGTGCCTACCACGGAGGCGAAAGAAACCAAGCGTTCCAGGATGTCTTGTGCCGTCATGATCGCCTCTCATCGTTTTCGCCAAAATAAGGCCTGCTCGCTCCAATTTCCGCCAAAAGGACGCTCGTTTCAGCGTAAACTGCTGAAACTGCGCCGGATTCGAGTGAAATATTTGCTGGGGATCGCTTAAAGCTTGAAAACGGGTTTCAGAATCCGAACAGACGGAAGAGGCAGGTTCGCTATGGCGAGACACCTGCGAGGGGGGGCGCTGTGGCCAATCATGACACCATACAGCTGGAAACCTTTGAGCTGACGCTTCAGGACATTGCCGATGTGGATATCGAGAAGCTGCATGCTTTGTCCATTGGCGTTGGCTGGCCGCACCGGCCCAAGGACTGGCAGATGCTGCTGGAAAACGGCAAAGGCGTGGTAGCCGTAGACGCGATAGGACGGCTGGCGGGCTCTGCCATGTGGTTCGATTTCGGCGCGGCCTTTTCCACCATCGGCATGGTCATCATCCCGCCCCGGCTTCAGGCTCGGGGGGCTGGAAGCTGGATGATGCTGCATGTGATGCAACAGGCGGGCAAAAGACGGTTCGGCCTCAACGCCACACGCGCGGCAAAGCGGCTCTACCAATCCATGGGTTTCACGATTGAAAAGACGGTATTTCAGTGTCAGGGCGAGGCAACACCCATTACAGCGCCTGCTGTTTCCGGTGGTGCGGAGTTGCGGGCGCTGACGCCCGGCGATATCGGCGCCATTCTCGCGCTCGATGAGAAAGCATTCGGCGCCAATCGTGCGACGCTGTTCGACGCCTTGCTACCCGTCTCCCAAGGGCTGGTGCTTGTGCGCGGCCAGCGCATCGAAGCCTTCTCGCTGTGTCGTCGTTTCGGGCGCGGCGCGCTGATCGGCCCGGTCGTCGCGTTAAACGAAGAGGATGCAATCGCAGTCACCCATCCACATGTCGTGGAGCATGCGGGCAAATTCCTGCGCCTCGACACGCGCGAAGAAAGCGGCGCCTTCGCGCATTACCTCGCACAATCGGGCCTCGCCGTGTTCGACACCGTCACCACCATGTCGCTCGGCGGGCGCTGGATGCCGAGTCAGGACGAGGAGCAGGCATTGCGACCCAAAACATGGGCGCTTGCCAGCCAGGCGTTCGGTTGATAAAATTGGCAAAGAAGCCGATCCGGCATCGTCCTTGCAACCTTAATTACGGCCCGTCGCAGACCGGTGCCTGTCCCGTCACAACCTCACCCACCTCGACGCCATAGGCGCGAAAACCCTGCGCATCGAGCGTAATGATGCGGTAGCACGGATTGCCGCTGGTCCAGAAAGGTGTGGGGCTCGTCAGATCGGTAATGAAGCGATGCGCGCAGGCCTGACCGGAGCTGAAGGCGATGCCTTCCGCGCTGGTGCCTGCCAGTGGCACATGAATATGGCCGAAGACGATGTGCCGGATGCCGCCCTTATGCGCGGCAAGCAGGCGCATCACGGCGCCATCATCATGCATGCCGATCTTGTCAAAATGGGCGATGCCGCAATCCATTGGCGGATGGTGGATGAAAACCGTGACGGGCTTGTCACCAGCGCTCGCAAGCGCATCTGCGAGGAAGGCCAGCCGATCGTCACCAAAAATACCGCCGATAACGCCAGCCTCGTGGCTATCGAGGAAGATCAGCCGTCCGAAATCGGTATCGAGATAGGACTGGATATAGCCGTTGCTATCGCGGGGATGGTCGGGAAAGGCTGCGATGAAATTAGCCCGGTCATCATGGTTGCCGAGCATCAGGCGAACATCGAAGGGTGCCGGGGCCAGAATATCGCGCAGGATGTCGTAGGCTTCCGGATCACCGTAATTGCAAAGGTCGCCGGTCATAACAAGCAGATCGGTATCCGCATGTTTGGCCAGTATATCGGCCATGGTGGCGCGCAGATGCTTTTCAGGATCGACGCCGTTGACGGACTGACCGGAGAGCATGAGGTGCGTATCGGTGATCTGGATGATTTTCATGATGGGGATTTCCGGCATTGAAAATGGCCGCGAAGTGAAACTCCACGGCCGTAGGTGATATATATGAGGGTTACTTCATCAGGCCGTTGGTCTGCTCGACGATCTGCTTCAGACCGTCTTCTGGCGTCACTTCGCCGCGCATGACGGTGCCGATGATATCGCGCTGGGTGCGCCAGATACGGACGGAATCACCACCCGGATAACCGGCCCATGGCAGCGAGCGCTCAGCCTGCAAGGAAGCAGTCTTCACATTCGGATGCTCGGCGTAGTATGGCGCCAGAAAATCCGGGCCGGTGGCCAGCTTGTTGGTTGGCAGGTAGCCGGTGATGCGAACGATGACGTTTTGCGCTTCCGGACCGGTGATCCACTTGAGATACTTCCAGGCTGCATCCTGCTTGGCCTTGTCCTGCGTCAGCATAACAGCCGAGTTGCCGCCCGTGGGTACGCCACCCTTTTCCGGGTTGTCGAGCGGGAAGGTCGATGTCTTCAGCTCGAAGCGGTTGCCGACCAGTCCTTCCACGGTCTGCACATGGGCAGGCGTGGAGAAGATGAAGCCTGTGAGACCTGCGCCGAACTGCTGACGGGACTGGTCCCAATCGAGCAGGTTCTGGCCACCTTCGGTGACGAAGCGGCGCGTCAGTTTCAGGGCGTTGAGGCCGATCTCATTGTTGAAGGCCACGGTCTTGGTGGCTTCGTCCACCAGCTTGCCGCCCTGCTGGAAGATCAGCGCCTGCCACAACCAGTCATCCGGCCACAGGTTGATGTCGTAGCCCATGCCAGCGATCTTGCTGTCCTGCTGGTGGATTTTGTTGGCGAGCGCGATCAGTCCGTCAAAGGTCTTCGGCATGTTGTCTGGGTCGCCACCGGCTTTGCGCACCAGTTCGGCGTTGATGTAGATGATCGGCGAGGAAGCGTTGACCGGAAGACCGTACTGCTTGCCATCGATCTTGCCGAGAGCCGCCATGTTCGGCGTATAGTTCTTGTCGAGAAACGCCTGACCGCCTTCGGCTTCGATGAAGGGAGCCAGATCCGTGATCTGATTGCGCGGCGCAAGCGTGTGCACCAGTTCCGCCGTCAGATTGTAACCGGAGAAGTAGACGTCCGGCAGGTTGCCTGTGACGGCAGCGCGCAGAACCTGCTGCTGGCCTTCATTGTAGCCCGGTGCAGGCGCCAGAAAATTGATCTTGATATCGGGATTTTTCTTCATGAATTCATCGGCCAGCGGCTGATGGAATTTGGTGAAGCCCGGCAGGTTGTAAAGCACGTTGAGCGTTACATCGGCAGCAAAGCCTGGCGTAGAAACGCCAGCGAGAGCGAGGCTGAGGGCCAGGCCGCCAAGAGCGGTCCGTCGGTTGATTTTCATGTCGGTCTCCAGAGAGTTCGGTTGGGGAGGAGGAGGAGAGGGAAGTTACTTCACGCCGGTCATGGTGATGCCTGCGATGAAATGTCGTCTGGCCAGCAGAAAGCAGATGACCATGGGTGCCGTGATGATTGTTGCGCCTGCCATCAACGCACCGTAGTTCGCGCCGGATTCGACATCCGAGAAGAACAGCATGCCAAGTGGGGGCGGGGCCAGATTGGTATCGGTAACGACGATCATCGGCCAGTAAAGGTCGTTCCAATGCGCCACCAGCGAGAAAACGGAGAAAGCGGCCAGCGAAGGCAGCGACCCGCGCAGCACCAGCCGCCAGCAGATTTCCAGCTCTGAAAACCCGTCCATGCGCGCCGCCTCGATGATTTCATCGGGGTAACTGCGGAAAGACTGGTTGAAGAGAAAGATGGCAAAGACGGATAGCAGGAACGGCATCATCATCGCGAAATAGGTGTTCAGCAGTTGCGCCTTTGCCAGACCAACGAAAAGCGGCAGGGCAAGCGCCTGAATGGGTACGCAGAGCGCGGCAATCACCAGTGTCAGCAGCAGCTTGCGACCGGGAAAACGCAGTTTCGCCAGGGCATAAGCCGCCGGAACCGCGGTCAGAACCTGCACGATCAGAATGCCGAAACAGACAATGACGCCGTTCATCATGAAACGCAGCATCGGCACTTGGCTGGCAGCGCGCGTATAATTGTCCACTGCGTCAAAATTCTGCGGGATCGGCCAGAGCGATACGCTGAAGATTTCCGCTGGCGAGCGGATCGAGGTCAGGAACATCCAGTAGAACGGCAGGAGCATCACGAATGCGCCTGCGGTGAGGATGATATGGGGAAGGTATTTGCGAAGCGCGACCATCAGTAATGCACCTTCCGGTCCATATGCAGCGTCTGGCCAATTGACAGAACCAGAACGATGACGAGGAAAATCAGCGTCAGGGCGGCTGCGTAACCGGTGTTGGAATATTCGAAGCCCTCGAGATAAAGCGCAAACAGCAGCACTTCCGATCCGGACCGGCCCTTGGTCAGAACCGCCACCGTCTCGAAAACCTTGAAGGCGGAGATCGAAGTGGTGACTACGACGAACATCGTGGTCGGCCCCAGCATCGGCCATGTGACCTTGAAGAAGCGATCGATCGGGTTTTTTGCGCCATCGAGCCGGATCGCCTCATGCAAATCCTTGGGAATGGCCGTCAGTCCCGCCAGAAACAGAACCATGTTAAAGCCCAGTACCTGCCAGATGCCGATGATGGCCATGGTCGGAATGAGCAGTGACGGGTTGGACAGAAAGCCCACGGGCTCGAAACCCATCCATTTGATCGCTGCGTTGACGGGCCCAAGCGATGGGTGCAGCAGGAACTGAAACACCGTGGCCATGGCCACCAGCGTCGCCGTGACGGGCAAGAAGTAGGCGATTTCCCAGAAAGCACGGCTACGCTTGCGGTTATAGACCAGAAGCGCGATTCCGAGCGCGAGGAAGACGCCTGCGGGAATGACGATGACCGCGTAAAGTACGGTATTGGCCAAAGCACGCAGAAAGACGGGGTCGCTGAATGCCTTCTGGAAATTATGAAGGCCGACGAATTTCGTCGATAGCGCGCCGAGCTGATAGTCGGTAACCGAGAAGACGGCGAGGACGATCATCGGGATGATATAGATCGCCAACAGCAGCAGAACTGCGGGCAAGACGAACAGAATGCCACGCCATGCCATGCGCCGCGCCGTAGATGATCTTTGCGACCTCGTCTCGGAAGCGGTCTCTGTGATTGGGGTGGCCATGCTCACGCTGGCACCTGTTCGTGAACCGTGATCTCGCAGCGTTTCTCGTCGGAGCCGAAGAGGTGTGCATTGGCCTTGGCAAAGCCAAGCCGAATTTTGCCTTCGCTACCAGCGCCCAGTTGATCGCCCGCCCTTTGGCGCATGACGATATGGATGGTGTCATCATCGCTCAACTGGCAGGTCACGAAACGGTCGGCGCCTTGCGTTTCGGTGCGCAGAACACGCGCTTCAATGCCATCAGCCGCAGGAAAAATGTCTTCGGCGCGAAGACCAAGCGTTGCCGGGCCAGAGGCTGTGTTTGTGGTGCGAAGACCGAGTTCGCGCCCGAACAGGACGATCTCGCCCGAGGCATCCGTTTCGACAGGCAGCAGATTGATCGAAGGCGTGCCGATGAACCGCGCTACAGTCAGCGTTGCGGGCTGCTGGTAAAGCTCATCCGGCGTGCCCAGTTGCTCGATATGGCCTTCCGACATTAGCGCGATGCGATCGGACATGGTCATCGCTTCGATCTGGTCATGAGTGACATAAATGAATGTCGCGCCAAGGCGGCTGTGCAGATTGGTGAGTTCCCCGCGCATATGGGCGCGCAGCTTGGCATCGAGGTTCGACAGCGGCTCGTCCATCAGAAAGGCAGCAGGCGAACGCACGAGTGCGCGGGCAAGCGCCACGCGCTGGCGCTGTCCGCCGGAAAGCTGCGCGGGCCTGCGATCCAGCAAATGGCTGATCTGCAGAACATCTGCCGCATCCATGACCGCGGCGTCGATCTCGCGCAATATCTCGGCATTGGCAACCATGCGTCCGATCAGCGGAAATCTTGCCCAGAATGACAGGCGACGCATGCGCAGCGGAGTCGCGATATTATCGCGCACGGTCATGTGCGGATAAAGCGCGTAGGACTGGAACACCATGGCGAGGTTGCGATCCGCCGGATCGACATCCGTCACATCGCGGCTGCCGATGGAAACGCTGCCGCGATCTGCCGCTTCCAGACCTGCGATGATCCGCAGCAATGTGGACTTGCCACATCCCGACATGCCCACGAGCGAAAGAAATTCGCCGGGACGAATGGAAAGGTCTATGCCTTTGAGCACATCATCTGCTCCAAAGCCTTTTCCTATTCCCGAAATATTAAGCGATTGAGGCTGCATTCTGCGCTCCTTTTCGAAGGCGCGTATGAAGCCGCTACATGACGGTGTTGCGACAGTTTTGAGAAGATTCCGTAACGCTGAAATGCTTGGAAGATCAGGGGTTGTGCGTCTAGAGATAGCAGTGTCGCATCACGCGCAGAACGATGGTGATTGCCAAATTACCGAAAAACTCTTCGTGAACGTCTCAAATCCATACAGCAAGCTGCCGCTTTGTCCTTGACTTGCCAAAGTCACGCCTTAGCAGAGGCTTGTGCCCGCAAGGCCTCTCATGCCATGAGGGCACAAGCCGTGGAGACTGAACAATGATAAGAACCATCGTGGCCGGACATTTTTGGGCAGGACTGGCGTTTGGAGCATCCGTTTTTGCAAGCGGCATTGCCAATGCAACGCCTGTTCTGGTCGTGGACACTGCAAGTCACCAAGTCCTCTATCAGGAGGATGCGGGAGTGCCCTGGTATCCGGCATCGACAACCAAGCTCATGACGGCGCTCGTTGTTTTCGAAGCGCTGCGAGCCGGTGACGTCACTTTGACGACGCCCGTAATGATGACGCGCAATGCCACGAAACAGGCTTTTCTGGAATCGGGCCTCACCTTCGGCCGGACGATGACACTTGAGGATGCGCTGTTTGCAGCGTTGACCGCATCGGCAAACGACGTCGCGGTCGCTCTGGCGGAAGCTGTTGCACCAGACGAAACCGCATTCGTTCAAAGAATGAATGCCGAAGCGGCGCGCCTTGGCATGACGGGAACGCATTTCGCCAGCCCCAATGGCCTGTTCAGCCGCACCAACTACTCTACCGCGCGCGACCTTGCGCTGCTTGGCATGGAAATCGACCGCGCGTTTCCGGAATATAGTCGCTTCTTTCAGGATTCTGCCGTCACGATTGACGGCAAGGAAATCAAATCCAACAATGCCCTGCTGACGCGTTTCAGCGGAACGGTCGGCATGAAAACCGGCTTCCTTTGCGCATCTGGCCGCAACTATGTCGGCCTTGCGACGCGCAACGGAAAGCGCGTGATGGTGGTGATGCTGGGCGCGACGACGGAGCGCGAACGTAATGAACGATCCGCGCAATATCTGACTGAGGCATTCGAAGGTCGCCTGAACCCTTCGGGCTCTGTGGAGGCCGTACAGAACCGCACCGATGTCGCCCCGCAGGACATGCGCATCCGTCTCTGCACCGACAAAAGCGTGGCTTACGAAGCCGAGCGTGAAGCGCTTTACCCAATGGGACTGCCAGGCCACGAGACCTATCTGCACGACCAGATCGAAGGTAAAACCCGCGCAATCATTACATGGGCGAGCGACACCGCAATTGACGTGCCGGTTCCCAAGCCACGTCCAGTGACACAACCACAGGCGACGGGCTCTGCGGGCTGAGTGTTTGGCCTCGACGTCACGGTGAGAAGTGCTGAGCCGTATAGCGTTAAAGCGGTTCCGTGACGTGGAAAGGTCGCGTTGAATTCAGCATTGCCGGTCGTCGTATAACAGTGATACTGGGCGTGTACCTGCTGATTTCCTCCCGCCGGATTCGCTGTCATGCCTCCCATCATTCATGCAGACAATGCTAAAAAATGGTTTGCTCAAAGGGTGCCGCAGCCGGGCATTTCCGGCGCGCTTCGTAATTTTCTTGCGCCGGTGACGAAGCAGGTCAAGGCGGTGGATGGCATATCCTTTGCCATCGAAGCTGGAGAGGCCGTGGGCTATCTCGGTCCCAATGGCGCGGGCAAGTCCACCATGATCAAGATGCTGACGGGTGTTCTGGTGCCGACATCCGGCTCCGTCGAGGTGCTTGGCCGTGTGCCCCATGCGGATCGCATCGCCAACGCGCGTGACATCGGCGTGGTGTTCGGCCAGCGCAGCCAGCTTTGGTGGGAGTTGCCACTTTTTGAAAGTTTCGAGCTGCATCGGCGCATCTACCGTATCGAACAGGCGCAATTTGAGAAAGCTCAGGCTGACCTTGTCGATATGCTGCAGATCGGCCCCTTTTTCGATAGGCCGGTGCGGCAACTGAGCCTCGGTCAGCGCATGCGCGGCGAGATTGCCATGACGCTGTTGCACCAGCCCAAAATCCTCTTTCTCGACGAGCCGACAATCGGCCTCGATGTCGTGGCGAAGGATGTGGTGCGCAAACTGCTGGCCCGTATCAACCGGGAGCGTGGCACGACGATCATCCTGACCACTCACGACCTGCGTGATATCGAGGAAATATGTCCTCGACTGATCATGGTCGATGATGGAAAGCTGTTATTCGACGGACCGCTAGCAGGCCTCAACGCGTCCTTCGGTGCACGGCGCAAACTCACGCTGGAATTCGCTACCGACCCCGGAACGGTCCAGCTTGCCAATGCCGAGCCGGCAGGTGGCGAGGGGATTGTTCGCACATTCTGGCTGACGGATGAAAATCGTTCACTGGTCGATATAGTCACCCAACTGGTGGCCGACGCCAAACTTGTAGACGTGCACCTGCATGAACCTGACATCGAAGAGGTCATCCGCACTTATTATCAGTCCCGGGAGGCATCGACAACACTGGACGCTGCCAAGTCCGTGCTGATGTCAAAGCGTGCGGGGTAGCGCCATGTTCCTCGCTTTTGCTTCAGCTGGCTTTCGCATTCAGGCAAGTTTTCGCGCGCAGTTCTGGTTTAAGCTGTTCGGGGGCGTGCTGAACGTAGTCGCCCGCGTTTCGATCTGGCAGGCGGTGCTTTCCCATGGTGCGGCCTCGACCGACATTAGCCTTCAGCAGATGATCACCTATTCGATCCTCGGCGCAACCATGTTTTCGACCTGGGATGCCAACCAGATTTTGCGAGAGATTGGCGCGGATATTCGCAGCGGCGATGTTATCAGCCAGCTTATGCGGCCTTACAGCTACCCTGTCTCGCTGTTCGCGCGTCAACTTGGCGTACGTGGCCATGAAATGCTGATGGTTGGCATCCCCGTCTTTATTCTCATGAGTGCAATCTATGGCGTGCAGCCACCAGCAAGCTTAGGGCATGCTGCCCTGTTCGTCATTGCTATTGGGCTCTCGCTAGTGCTGCTGTTCACGATCTCCATCGCCGTTTCCATGATCGGCTTTTGGGTGATGGATATGTTGTCGCTGGAGTGGTTGCTACGTGGCACGCTCGCGCTGTTTTCCGGCGGCCTCGTTCCCCTGTGGTTTTACCCAGATGCCTTGGCCAGTTCAGTCCTTTATCTGCCCTTCGCCTGGATCACTTTCTATCCGCTGGCGATCTATCTCGGTGAGCTGGATTTGGCAGCAAGTGCGCTGCATCTATTCTACGGCGCGATCTGGGCCGTGCTTTTGATTGGCATCGTGGGTCTTATGTGGCGGGCAGCCTGCCGCCGCATGGTCGTGCAGGGAGGCTGAGATGCGGCATACGCTTTCGCTCTATCTCCATATCATGCGCATGCAATTGCGTACCCGGCTGCAATATCGCGGCAATCTCGTCATTGGCTGGGTCGCACAGGCTTTCGGTTATGCCAGCGTCTATACGACCATCTGGATCATCGCCAGCCGGTTTGAGAGGCTGGGTGGCTGGGTCTGGCCAGAAATTGCTTTCATGCTTGGCTTCCATGTTCTCGGTTACGCGCTTGGCGCCGTTTTCACTCTGGTACAGCTCCGCAATATGGAAGAGCTGGTGCGGCTGGGTACTTACGATACCCTGCTGGTGCGGCCGGTCAGCCCCTGGGCGTTTCTGGCTTTTTCCGGCATCAATATCGAATATGGGGGCCATATTACGCTTGGGATCGGACTGATGGTGTGGGCGCTGCCGCAACTGGCCATAGATTGGTCCGTGCTGACAGCATTGCAGTTTGCCGCAAGCCTCATCAGCGCAGCGCTGCTAACCGGTGCGATGCTGACGATGGTCGGCGCCATGGCGCTGGTGCTCAGTCGCTCACGCTATCTGTTCGGCATTTATTTCGATTTCTGGGAACTATCGCGTTATCCGCTGACCATTTTTGCGCTTCCCCTCCAGTTCCTCCTCTTATCAGTAGTGCCTCTCGGCTACATGGCCTACGTGCCGGTCGCATCATTGCTGGGCAAGCCGGTGCCGCTCATTGGCGAGGCTGCACCGCTGGCCTCCATTTTGGCAGGTCCAGCCGCCGTGTTGGTTGCTTCCGTGGTGTGGAAAGCCTGCCAGCGCCGATATCAGGGCGCAGGTGGATGAGGGCGTAAGTCACGCATCGCCGCTTGTCCATGTGTTCATGAGGTAGAGTTCGAACAGGCGTTTCATAGCAAAAACGGGCAGAGGTTTGCCTCTGCCCGTTCTACTGGATTTGCACTGCCTATGTCCCGGGCCTCGTGACGATTGTTATCAACAGGCGCGCGTCTCAAAACCTGCTTGCTGAAAACGCGGTCAGATCTATAGGCGATGGCCGGCCTGCGATAAGGTCGGCAACCAGACATCCGGTGACAGGTCCTGTTGCCAGACCGACATGGCCATGACCGAAGGCGTAGACGATGTCTGCGGTTCGGCTGGAACGGCCGATGACCGGCAGCCCGTCGGGTGTGGATGGGCGATGCCCCATCCAGCGATCGATACGGCTTTCATCGAAAGGAGTCAAAAGGTCGGAATAGGTGCGTTTGGCGTGCCGCAGCAATATATCTGCCCGCGCCCAGTCAGGCTCGTCGCTGCTGGTTGCAAGTTCAACCTGACCCGCGATCCGCAAGCCTGCGAGCGTCGGATTGTTCCCCATCTTCCCATCCCCAGGCATGATCGGCATCGTGCCCTTCGCGATGTCGCGGTGTATGACGACGTGATAACCGCGCTCGCTTTCGAGGGGTACAGTGTCCCCCGCCAGCGTTGCCAGATCCTTGGAATGAATTCCGGCAGCGATGACCGCCCGGTCGCACACAATGGCATTAGTCTCTGTTTGGACGGCAGTCAGTTTTTGCCCGGTCAGTTCAAAGCCCGTCACCTTAGCCCTTATGAGTTTGGCACCCAGCCCAACGGCATGCGCAACGATGGCGGCGACATAGCCGCCCGGATCGACACAATGGCCGCCCTTCTCGACAATCACTCCGAAGCTATAGCGTCGATCAAGATTGGGTTCGACGGCGTGCAGTTCGGCAGGGGATAGCTCGCGGAAAGCGACACCGTTTTTGCGCCGTAATGACCATGCCAGCGCCTCAGCGTCGAAGGCCGCGCGGTCGGGATAGGCGTAGATCAGTCCCTTACGCAGAATGAGATCGGCGCGGTCGATCTCTTGCGCAAGCTTTTCGTGCCTTTCTGGTGCATCGTGAAGCAGCGTGGAGAGAATGCCTGCGGTGCGCTCCACTTTGGCGACGGTTGCGCCAGCCGCAACAAAGCGCAGGAGCCATGGCGCAAGCCGAAGAATATGGTGCCAGCGAATGGCCAGCGGCCCGGCAGGATCAGCCATCATACCCGGAACTTTCTTCCACAAGCCCGGCATGGACATGGGAATGATGGATGCCGGGCTTAGCCAGCCGCTGTTGCCATAGCTCGCGGCTTGTCGTCCACCGGGTTGCCCAGGCTCCACAATGGTTACCGCATGACCATCCCTCAGCAGTTCGATGGCGGTTGCTGCACCTACAATCCCGGCGCCGATAATGACCACATGCTTTGTCATTCCTGAAACGCCTCCTGCCGAACGGAGCCGAATTTCGGCAGGATCATCAGAACCAGAATGATGGCAGCAGCGACCAGAAGAGCCGCCGAAATGGGCCTGTCAACAAACACCGACACGCTGCCTTTGGACAGGAACATGGCGCGGCGAAAGTTCTCTTCCAGCAAAGGGCCGAGGATGAGGCCCATGACCAGCGGCGCGGCATCGCATTCGAGCTTGGCGAACACGTAGCCAAGCACACCGAATATCGACAACAGCCAAAGGTCGAAGACAGAGTTTCCGAGGGAAAAGACGCCGATAACGCAAAACACGATGATGGCTGGATACAGATACTGGAACGGCACCGTCAGCAACTTCGTCCAGATGCCGATCAACGGCAGGTTCAACACCAGCAGCATCAGATTGCCGACCCACATGGACACGATGACCCCCCAAAAGATTTGCGGGTGATCGCTGATCAATGTCGGGCCGGGGGCTATGCCCTGCATGATCAAGGCACCGAACATCAGCGCCATGACGGCATTGGCCGGAAGCCCGAGCGTCAACAGAGGTACGAAAGATGTTTGTGCTCCGGCATTGTTGGCGCTTTCCGGCGCAGCCACGCCCTCGATAGCGCCTTCGCCAAAGCCTTCCGGGGGCTTTGCTACGCGCTTTTCAACAGCATATGCGGCAAAGGCGGCAAGCAGGGCGCCGCTGCCGGGCAAAAGGCCAAGCACGGAGCCGATGCCGGTGCCGCGCAGGATAGACGGTGCCATGCGGCGAAAATCCTTGCGGCTTGGCAACATGGAGAAGAAGGGCGCCTTGATGGCCGTGCGGCTGCCGGTATTTTCCAGATCCCGCACCAGTTCGCCGATGCCGAACAACCCCATGGCGACGATCACGAAATTGACGCCGCTTGAAAGCTCCTCATAGCCAAGCATGAAGCGCGGTGCTGCCGTTTGAACATCTTGCCCGATCAATCCGATCAATATGCCGATGAAGACCATGCCGAGCGCCTTGGGCAACGAGCCGCGCGCCAGAACGATGGATGCGATAAGGCCGAGGATCATCAGGGAGAAATATTCGGCAGGGCCGAACAGCAGCCCGAATTCGGCAAGAGAGGGCGCAAACAGCGCAAGCAGAAGTGTCGCCACGGTTCCCGCAAAGAATGAGCCGAGCGCTGCCGTTGCGAGAGCCACGCCCGCCCGGCCCTTGCGAGCCATCTTGTATCCATCGATGGCTGTCACCACGGATGAGGCTTCTCCCGGCAGGTTGAGCAAAATCGCCGTGGTGGAGCCTCCATATTGCGCCCCGTAATAAATACCGGCGAGCATGATCAGCGATGTGACCGGCTCAAGCCCGATGGTGAAGGGAAGCAGGATAGACATGGTTGCAGCCGGTCCCAGCCCCGGTAGAACACCGACGAGTGTACCGAGCAACGTTCCTATGAAGCACCAGAACAGATTGTTGGGCATCGTTGCCTGATCGAGGCCGAGAAGCAGCGCGTGAACGGTTTCCATTGATCTCTCCTCAGACGCCGAACCACGGACCAATGATGGCGACGGGCATGCCAAGGCCCGCTACGAAACCCAGCCCGCAGACGATCCCGAGGAACAAGCCATAGATCGCCATCGGCAGCGGTCGGAAAGGGCGTGAAGCCAGTGCAGCGGTCAGACTGCAAAGGGCTACAGACACCAGCAGCCCCGCACCGCGAACGGTGATGCCGAAGACGATGATGGACAGTACGATGACGCCGAGTTTCTGGAGATCGAAATGCAGGGCTTCGCGTGAGGCCGTTGATTTGAAGGACTGCACGAGGACGATGATGCCCATGACGATCAGGCCTGATGCCACCATGGTCGGAAAGCCAGCAGGACCGATGCGGCGAAGTGTGCCGAATGGCAATTGAAAACTGTCGATCAGAAAGGCGGCACCAATCACCATGAACAAAACTCCGGCAAGCAATTCGGCATTCATGTGTCGAGACATTGTTCTACCTCGTTCATTCGGCGGGCGTTGATTGGCTTGGATCTGCAACGAAGGTCATGGGCTGGTAAATCGTCACCTCCGGCACGTCGCCATGATATCTTTTCACCTCGACCAGACAGGCATTGGGACTTGGCCCCTGTGCCAGACGGGAGGTGCCATGATCCGGGGTTAGCACATTCGGATTGCCGTTGAGTTCCAGCGAGCCGGGCTGGGAGGGATCGACGGGATTGAACCAGGCGCCCGTCGCAAGCTGGACCACGCCCGGCATGAGGTCGTCGCTGATAGCGACAACGGCGAGGCACGTGCCGCGTGAATTGGTGACTTCGACAAGGTCACCATTTTCGACACCCCGCGCTTTCGCGTCCGCCGGACTGATGCGCAGGGGCTGGCGGCCTCCGGCCTTCGTGCGCCGTGATGGCGCTGCATGATCCCACTGGCTGTGCAATTTGTCATGCGGCTGGCAGGAGAGAAGATGCAAAGGGTAGGTCGCCGCAGATGCCGCGCCCAGCCATTCGCGCGGTTCAAGCCAGGCGGGATGGCCGGGGCAGTCATCATAGCCGAATTGAGCGATGACCTCTGATGCAAGTTCGATAAGTCCCGATGGCGTGCGCAGCGCTGCCTTCTCCGGGTCCGCACGGAAGGCAGCAAGGAAAGGTTCATCTTTGTGCTGCGGGGCCTCGACTATGCTGTCTTCCTTGAAACCTGAGAACTCCGGCAATTGAATATTCCGAGACGCAGCGTCCTTACTGGCTTCGTCGTAAAGGTGCCGTAGCCACTGCTCTTCGCTCAGGCCTTCCGTAAAGGCCTCTTCGACATCGAGACGACTGGCCAGTCGACGCAGGATTTCGTGGTCCGTGGGCACATCGGCGGGCGCAGGCGCTATGGCCGTTGAATAGGCGATGAAGTTGTCACGGCCACTTGCGACGACGTCATCTCGCTCGAAAAACGTTGCGGCGGGCAGCACGATATCGGCGTGGCGTGCGTGGGCGTTCCAGAAGTGTTCGTGCGCTATGATTGTCTGCGGCTTTTGCCATGCTTCGACAAGGCGATTGAGGTCCTGATGATGGTGAAACGGATTGCCCCCCGCCCAATAGACGAGCTTGATATCCGGGTAGGTCCGTCGTTCGCCGTTGTGCTCATAGTCACCTCCGGGTGAAAGCAGCATATCGGCAATACGCGCAACGGGAATGTAGTCTGTCACCGGATTACGACCCTGCGGCAAGGATGGCCAGTGCACCTTGGACCCCGCCTGGCCGATGCTGGCAACGGAGGCATAGCCGAAGCCGAAACCCTGGCCGGGAAGACCGATGCCGCCCAGCAATGAGGCGAGCGAGATGGCGGCCCAATAGGGTTGCTCGCCGTGGTCGGCACGCTGCAAGGCCCAGGCCATCATGATGAATGTCTTCTTTCTCGCCATCTGCCGCGCCAGATCGGCAATGACCTGTGCCTCAATGCCGGTGATGCCGGAGGCCCAGATCGCGTCCTTGGCGATGCCGTCTTTCTCACCCATCACATACGCGCGGAATGTCTCGAAGCCGGATGTGTATCGGTCGATAAATGCGGCGTCGTAAAGGCCCTCGGAGATCAATATATGCGACAGCGCCAATATCAAGGCCGTGTCCGTGCAAGGCCGAAGAGGCAGCCATTCCGCGTTGAGGCTCTCCTCTACATCATCGCTGACGGGTGAAACGTTTATCATTCGCGTGCCGCACGCCTTGCACGCGAGAAGCGCCTCGCGGGCCATATGCCGCGTCACGCCGCCTGCATTGACCTGCGCGTTGCGCAAGGGCGTACCGCCAAACATGACAATCAGTTCGGCATGGCCGACGATCTGGCTCCAAGGCGTATGCCCAGTGATCAGACCGTTCGTCGTTCCAATCACATGCGGAAGAATGACTTCCCCAGCCGCATAGCTGTAGGTCTGGACGGATCGCACCGACCCGCCCGCCACGTTGAAAAACCGTTTCAGTTGGCTCTGCGCGTGGTGAAAGCGTCCCGCGCTGGACCAGCCGTAGGAGCCGGAAAAGATCGATCCGCTGCCATAGTCATTTCTGACGCGGGTAATTTCGGTGGCCACCAGATCGAGCGCCTCATCCCAGGACACTTCCACGAATGGCTCAGCCCCGCGTCGCCCATGGCGTGTTGCGCCACCATGTCCCAGAAAGGAGCGACGCACCGCAGGTCTCAAGATTCTAGACGGTGCAAGACGGTCCGCAATCAGTTCGGTCCCGAAGGAAGCCGGGTCCGGGTCATCCTTCAATGGTTCCAGACGATCTGGCGTTGGTCCCGGCGCATAGAAACCCCAGTGGGTTCCCACAACACGCCGGTGCTGCAAAGGCTCCGGGCCCTGCGTCGTATCGCTGAAATTCACCGGAGCCTTGCTCATATCATTCAACCTTGATGCCTGCTGAATCGACGATCTTGCGGTAACGCTCGGTCTCATCGGTGACGAATGTCTTGAGATCGGCATTGCTTTTATACATCGGCTCGAAACCGAAAACGGTCAGCTTTTCCTTGAATTTGTCGGAGTTCACGACCTTGCTGACCGCAGCACCCAGATATTCGGCCGCGGCGGGATCAAGGTCTTTCGGCCCCCAGACGCCGTACCATGAGACCATGTCCAGTGGCTGCATACCGCTTTCCTCGACCGTCGGAACATCCGGCGCAAGGGGAGACCGCTTCGGGCTGGTCACGGCAAGTGCTTTCAGGCGGCCGGATTTGACATGCGGAAGCGAAGACAGCATCGGGTCGGCCATCAACTGTACCTGCCCGCCCATCATGTCGGTCAGTGCCGGGCCAGCGCCTTTGTAGGTCACGATATCGACATCGACACCCGCCTGCGCCTTCAACGCCTCCAATGCCAGATGGCCTGCGGAGCCATAGCCGGACGTTGCGAAATTGAAGCTGTCAGGGTCCGCTTTCACCTCGGCAAAGAAGTCTTTCAGCGTATTGGCCTTGGTCTCGGGATTGGTAATCACCAGAAGCGGACCGGAGGCGATGCCAGCAATTGGCGTAAAGTCCATCTGGACGTCGAAAGGCACGTTCTTGTTGATCAGCGGGGTGACCACGTGGATGGAGGCGTTCAGGAGAAGCGTATAGCCATCGGGCGCTACCTTGACGACTTCCGATGAACCGACGATGCCGCCTGCGCCGCCCGCACGGTTATCCACCACGAAGGTCTTGCCGGTGGAGGCGGAAAGCTCCGTAGCCAGCACGCGCGCCACGCCGTCAACCGCGCCGCCCGGCGGGTAAGGCACGACTATGCTGACAGGCCGTTCGGGATAGTCTGCGGCTGCGGCGATACCGGCTGTCACGGTCGCGATGGTCGCGGCGAGCAAAAATGATCCAATGATCTTCATGACTGAACGATTCCTTCCTGTTTGCGGACACGAGTATGGGTTCGCGGCACGGCTGCACCAACGGACTGCGCGACGATCGACAGAGCGTCGTGTGTAAAGCGGTTCCGGTTCCTCAGAAGGTTCCGGGGTATTGGCCACCATCGATCAGCAAATTCTGTGCCGTGACGAAACCGGCATTTGTCGAGCACAGAAACGCGATATAGGCACCCACTTCCGCCGGTTCGCCATAACGCCCGGCAGGGTTTTGCTTTGCGCGCTCGCGCCAGATGTCATCGAAAGGACGGCCACTTTCATGTGCCAGAACCTCGACATGTTGGCGCTGACCATCCGAGGCGACGATGCCTGGAAGCACGTTGTTGATCGTGACGTTTCGGCTGATGGTTTGACGCGCCAGACCTGCCACGAAGCCGACAAGCCCGGAGCGGGCCGCATTCGACATGCCCAGTTCCGGCTGGGCTATCTTGACGCTGCGCGACACGATGTTGACGATACGGCCGAAGCCGCGCTCCATCATGCCGTCCACGGTCAGGCGGATCATATCGATTGGCGTCAGCATCATGCGGTCGATGCCGCGCAGCCAGTCCTCTCTCGCCCAGTTGCGAAAGTCACCCGGCAGTTCGCCATCGGCATTGTTGACGAGAATGTCGGGGGCAGGGCAGGCTGCCAATGCGTCCTGCCTACCCTGAACGGTCGTGATGTCGCCCACCACAGTCGTGACACGCACGCCGGTAAGGTCGTGGATTTCCTGCGCCGTTGCCGCCAGTGTTTCCGGCGTGCGGGCAAGAATGGTCAGCTCAACATTTTCCCGTGCGAGCGCGAGCGCTGCGGCCTTGCCCATGCCGCGGCTGGCACCGGTGACGAGTGCGTGGCGACCGGATATCCCCAGATCCATCGGGGCGCCCTCACGCAGCCAGAGCGGACGGGTTGATTTTCCAGCCGTAGACCTTGTCGAGACCGAGTTCCTGCACGATGCGAACGCCGCGTGCCAAGGCCTCGCCTTCCATACCCGTGAGTGGACGACGCAGCTCGCCAGCTGGCAGGCCCACGGCCTTCATCAGGGACTTCACTGCGACGGGGTTGATTGCTGAATAGTTGAAATGCAAAAGCGGCAGCAGGCGCAGATAGGTGTCGCGGAACCCTTCCGCCTCGGTATAGCTCGTCCACGGGCGAGACATGACGGCCACTTCCGCCGGTGCGATATTGCCGCTCATATTGGCCGTGCCGTGGCCGCCGAGGCTCATCGTTGGCACGACGAGGCCGAGATTAGGGCTGTCGCAGCACATGACGGAGACGTCAGGACGTGCGGCAAGCACCTGCGCAACCTGACCCACGCGCGCCGTGGACTCCTTGTGGATCACATAGTTCGGATGCTTGAAGATGCGCAGGAGATGATCCCAATGCAGGTCGCTCTTGACGCGGGGTGGGTTGTTGTAAAGGCCGAGCGGCAGGTCCGTGGCGTCGGCGATTTCGAGGAAATATCGCTCGATATCGGCCTCCGGCGCGCAGATATAGGCGGGCGCGGCAAGGATTGCGCCGTCTGCACCATTGTCGCGGGCAAATTTCACATTGTCGATGGTGACATCGGTATTGTTGCCGGTGCAACCATAGAAGATCGGCATTTTTTCCGATTTCATCTTCGCCGTTTCCACGATGATCCGGCGCTTCTCATCCTGCGACAGCATCGAGACTTCGCCCGTAGAGCCCATGATGAGCACAGCCGACGTGCCGTTGGTCTCGTGGAACTGAAGAAGCTCGCGAAACGCGCCGATATCCACATTGCCGGAACGATCGAACGGTGTGATGAGGGCGACGAAGGAACCGGTTATCTTCCTGGCGGGTGCGGACATCTGGTCTTGCTCCTATGGAAATAAACAATATTTCAAACATAGTTTCAATTTTGAGACCGTCAACGATTTTGAATGGTCATTTTGCCCGCAATCGAGGCAGGATTTGCCCAATATCGCAGCAATTTTGAAAGACCATACCTTGGAGGGCTGCTACGCTTTCGCGTGGGTCACGCGAACCGGCGGTGCGGAAAAACCAGCGCAGACATAGGCAACCAGCTGCGAGATGATCTCTTCATCATCATCCGTGTCGCATAAGCCGCCTGAAAGCTGTTTAAGCCGAAATGTCGCATGATCGGAATCGATCAGGATCTGCATCACCGCACCGATGGAGAAATTATAACGCCAGAAGACATCAGTCCGCGTCAGCGTTGGAACGGCTTTGCCGAAGGCATCGATGAACCGGAAGACTGCCGGATCGACCCGCCGCATGAAAAATCGTGTTGTCATTTCGCGAGGGCGAGAGCGGATCTGCAGGATGAGCCGGGTCAATGGGCGCGCGCCATCGGCGTCTCGGCTCAACTGAACCATGGGACGCACAAGAGCTTCGGCCACGGCTTCGAGTGTGGGTACGGCAGGGGCAGTCGCTGCCTCACACGCGTCGAGCGCCGCCACGCGCGCATTCGTATAGGGCTCCATCATGATGTTAAGGACTTCGCTGATCAGTTCGTCCTTGGAGCCAAAGTAGTAATTGATCGCAGCCACATTCACATCCGCTCGCAACGTGATTTCACGCACGGTGGCCAGATCGAAACCCTGCTCTATGAAGACATCACGGGCTGCATTGATAATGCGCTCACGCGGCTCGACCACGGCGTTTTCGACAGCGGTAGAGCCCTGCGCTTTTCTTGCCATTTGCCCGAATTCTCCAAACCGTAAAGACACCCAGAGCCTTGAACGGCCTGAAACAATCTGGGCCATATAGCACGTTGCGATTGGAATGTTATGGGCAGTTTAAAACAGTCATCACAACACAGGTAAGTTGGAGGTTGTAGAGACGGTTGGCAAGCATTGTCTGCGTGGGACGGATACACCTGGCACACCGCCGTGCGCGTAACGAAGTCGCTGAAGACCAACGTCTAGACAATATAGTGGATGTCGTCCACTATATTGTCTTCGACGCATGACGCGTCGGACAAAGCGAACAAAGTTACAAAAAAACAAGGGGAACTTATGTCGCATCCAACCACGTCGCCCAACGTGGTGCTGTCCGTTCGTAACCTAACGGTGGATCTCCCACCGGGAATGGAACGCACTCACGCGGTAAAAGACATCTCATTCGACCTCCATGCAGGTGAAATCCTCTGCATCATTGGTGAATCCGGTTCCGGCAAATCCGTCACTGCCAGCACGATCATGGGGCTGTTATCGCCCGTGATCACCGTCAGTTCCGGCGAAATCCATTTCAAGGGGCTAGATTTGCTTGCAGCCAAAGAAGAGCGCATCCGGCCGCTGCGAGGTCAGGCGGTTTCAATCATCTTCCAAGACCCTCTTTCTGCGCTCAATCCATTGATGACCATCGGCGATCAGATCGCCGAGGTGCTTGTGGCCCACGGCAAAGGAACACCTGAAAGCCGCAAGGCCAAAGTCCTCGATCTCCTTGAAGAAGTAGGTCTTCCAGACCCACCGCTGATGCGGATGCAATACCCGTTTCGTCTTTCCGGCGGACAGAGGCAGCGCGTCATGATCGCCATGGCGCTGGCGCTGGACCCGGACGTCCTGATTGCTGACGAACCGACCACTGCGCTTGATGTTACGACCCAGGCGCAGATTCTCGAACTCATCCGC
This sequence comes from Hyphomicrobiales bacterium, assembly GCA_900473205.1. GTDB lineage: Bacteria > Pseudomonadota > Alphaproteobacteria > Rhizobiales > Rhizobiaceae > Agrobacterium. The sequence continues at coordinate 14,162 of UCLB01000007.1, read as the reverse complement.
AAGATACAGAGGCGGAAGAAGATGAGCGTCATGTTCATCACCCATGATTTCGGTGTCGTTGCCGAGATAGCCGATCGTGTGGTGGTGATGGAGAAAGGATTTCTTGTAGAACAGGGTAGGGCGGATCAGGTTCTGATTGAGCCTGCTCATCCCTACACCCAGCGACTGGTTGCTGCAGTTCCACGTATGCGCAGCTCTGAACGGGCGATCAGTGAGGAAGCTCCGGTCGTGCTCGAAGTCCAAAATCTGGAAAAGGAATACCGCAGTTCCGGCTCGTTCTTCCGCAAGGCCAGGGTAGTCAAGGCTGTGAACGGTGTTAGCTTCAAGCTCCGGAAGGGCCAGACACTTGGTATCGTCGGAGAAAGCGGATCGGGAAAATCCTCGCTTGGGCGTGTTTTGCTCAAGTTGTTGGAGCCGGATGGCGGTTCGATTTGTTTCGATGGTCGCGACATCGCTGCAATGGATGAGGCCGCGTTTCGGTCTTTGAGACCTTATATCCAGATGATCTTTCAGGACCCATTTGCCTCACTCAATCCGCGCCATACCATCGGAAGGATTTTGACGGTTGGTCCGGTTGCCCATGGAATGGCGCTGCATGAGGCAAGGCTTAAAGCTCTTCGGACTCTGGACCTCGTCGGTCTGGACGAACAGGCCTATGACCGGTTCCCGCATGAATTCTCCGGCGGTCAGCGCCAGCGCATAGGCATCGCCCGAGCACTGATGTTCGATCCGGTGGTTCTTGTCGCCGACGAGGCCGTGTCTGCTCTGGATGTCTCCATACAGGCGCAGGTTCTGGAGCTTCTGGCTCGGGTGCAGAGAGAAATGAAGGTTGCGATGATCTTCATTACCCATGATCTCAGGGTAGCAAGCCAGATTTGCGACGAGGTTCTGGTCATGCACAAGGGCACGGTCGTGGAACAGGGGGCGCCGACAAAAATCTTCCGGGCGCCGACGCACCCTTATACTCAGAAACTCGTCGCGGCCATTCCTGGTGCTGACTGGGAACCTGCGGCAACGGCCGTCGGCACGTAATATTGGAGCCTGCCGATAGGACTGCTCAAGGCCAGTCCTAGGCGTCGCGCGACATTAGAACTAATTAGACCGCCGGCGTCTCCTACCGATCCGGCGGCGGGCTGTTTGTTACGATTAAGATATTGTTTTGTCAAAGAAAATTATAAAAATTTTTTAAAAAAATAGTTGCGCTTATCCACTAATTGGCATTTCATGTCGTCACAAAACTGCAATACGACATGGCCGAAAAACTGCTCTGTGGTGCGCCTGAAAAGCGCATCTGCGGTGGCTCCCTTTTGACCACTAAACGGAAACTTCATGTCCAAACCCATTGCAAAACCGCCAATATCGCCGACAGACGTCAATCTCGACGTACTTGAAGATACGTTGAGCTTCTACATCCGCACGATCAACCTTGCCGTATCGCGTGATCTCGATATCCGGCTGGACGGGTTGGATGTGGCGAAGGGAACAGGAAAGATCACGACTTTGCTGCTGGTAGACGACTATCCGGGCATTCGCCCTTCTGTCATCGCGCACCTGACGATGCGGGACCGTTCAGCCATGGGCCGGGTCATCGACCAGATGGTTTCACATGATCTGATCCGCAGGGAGGTATCGCAAGAGGATAGCCGTGCCCAGGAGCTTTACATAACCGAAGCAGGTGCTGCGCTTGCCATGAAAATCAGAGAAATCGTTCCGCAGCAATCGCGCGATTTCTTCAGTTTCATTCCTGAAGACGAACAGAAACAGGTGATTGACATTCTGCGTCGTGCTTACCGTCATATTGTGGGGCGGGAATGACCAATCAAACGACAAAGCGCGTCGCTCTCATATCTGGCGCCAGCCGGGGTATAGGCGATCATGTTGCCCATGCACTTCTTATCGAAGGTTGGGCCGTATCGCTGGGTATGCGAAACCCCGTATTGCCGCAGTGGGCGGTAGGCCACGAAGACCACGTCCATCTTGCTGCTTATGATGCCAATGATATCACTTCAGAAAAGCGATGGGCGGACGATGCTCTGCGCCATCTAGGGCGCATCGACGCGGTTGTAGCCAATGCTGGTATCATGATCCCGAAAACCGTGATCGAAGCGGATGACGATGACATCGACGCGATGCTTGCCGTCAACGTCAAGGCACCGCGAAGGCTGGTAAAGGCCGCTTGGGAAGCGTTGTGTGAGAGCGGCCGTGGCCGGGTCATCATCCTCGCATCACTTTCGGGAAAACGGGTAAAATCTGCGTCGGCTGGCAGCTATTCGCTCTCCAAATTTGCCGCCGTTGCGCTCGCCCACGCCATTCGACAGACGGGTTTCGATAAGGGCGTACGCGCCACGGCCATATGTCCGGGCTTCGTCGCAACCGATATGGCCACAGCCATCTCCGAACGACCGGCAGATCAAATGACTCAGCCTGCCGATCTTGCCCGCATCATTGCTATGCTGCTGTCCCTGCCGAACGAGGCTTCCGTCGCGGAATTCGCTATCAATTGCCAGCTCGAGGAGTTTTTCTGACATGCCCGGTCCTTATGTCGTTCCCGTCCACGGTGATAGGGAATTGCCGAAAGAAGTCGATGTCGTCGTCATCGGCGGCGGCATTATCGGTACGTCCACCGCGCTTGAACTTGCCGATCAGGGACTGCGTGTCGCGCTCTGCGAAAAAGGCGGGATCGGTCATGAACAATCGAGCCGCAACTGGGGTTGGGTCCGCATTTCCCGCCGCGATCCACGCGAAGTTCCCTTGATGGCGGAATCGCTGCGCATCTGGGCCGATCTTAACCGCCGTACCGGACGAGAAACGGGTTTCGCGCGTTCCGGCATCGTCTTCACCTGCGCGACCGACAAGGAATTTTCCGAGCACGAACGCTGGAACCGCAATCTGGAGGGCTACCAGATTGATAGCCGCATGCTGAGCGCGTCGGAATTCAAGGCGAAGTATCCTGGCTCAAACATGAATGTCGCCGGTGCGCTCTATACCGCAGGTGACTGCCGCGCTGAGCCGCAGCGGGCCGCTCCTGCCATTGCGGAAGCCGCCCGCGACCGTGGCGCCTTCATTCTTACCGAATGCGCGGTGCGTGGGCTCCAGCTTTCCGGTGGCAAGGTCTCTGGTGTGGTGACGGAGCGCGGCGAAATCGCCTGCAAGGCAGCGGTAATGGCCGGCGGCGCCTGGTCCAGCCTGTTTCTTGGCAATAACGGTCTCGATCTGCCCCAGCTCAAGGTCATGAATTCCGTGTTGCGGACGAAGCCGCTGGAAGGCGGACCGGAAGAAGCGATCTGGTCGAACGGTTTTGCTATCCGCAAGCGCCTTGACGGCGGGTATACCATCGCGAACGGCTTCCAGAACATTGTCGATATCGTGCCCGCGTCGTTCCGCTATGCGCGACAATTTCTGCCAGCGCTGCGGCATGAGTGGCGTTCGCTTGACCTGCGCCTGACCGGTCGGTTTTACGACGAATGGCGCATTCCACGGCGGTGGTCACTCGATGAACCATCACCCTTCGAATATAATCGTGTGCTCGATCCTATTCCGTCGGTCAGTATGACGGACGGCGCGCTTGCGAAGCTGAAGCAGGCGTTTCCGGTATTCGAAAAGGCCGAAATTTCGCAACGCTGGGCCGGTATGATTGACGTGACGCCGGACGCCATTCCGGTCATCGACAGTATCGACGCCATTCCTGGCTTTCATGTTGCGACCGGCTTTTCCGGCCACGGCTTCGGCATTGGCCCAGCGGCAGGGAAACTCATGGCCGATATCGTTACCGGCCGTGATCCGATCGTTGATCGTCACGATTTTCGTTTCAGCCGCTTCAGCGACGGTTCGAAGATCGAACTGGTCAGCGGATTTTGAAAGGAGAGGTTAGGCGTCTCAAGCACCACCGTTCCTAGCAGGCATGAGGCAGGCAACTGCCGATGGGAGTAGTACCGCCCAAAGAGGCGGAAGCAACAATAATCGTCATGTTCAACCATCGGATCAAGGGGAACCAAAAAATGTCCGACCAGAACAAGCCGCTTATCAATACCACCCGCCGCCAGGTGCTCGGCCTTTTGGCCCTCGGCGCATCCGGTGTCGTCTTATCGGGTCTTCCAGGTTTTTCTCGCGCTATTGCGCAGGACAAAGCCGCCAAGGGCCAGATCACAGTCGGCTTCTCGCAGGAGCCAACCGTTTTCAATCCGCATATGCCGCATATCGAAGTGGACGAAGGCATCCATTTCAGCATCTTCGACCCGCTGTTTTATGTCGATGATAAAGGAGCGTTCATTGCGGCGCTTGCCGCTGAAGTGCCGACAGTTGAAAACGGCGGTATCTCTGCTGATGGTCTCAACTGGAAGGTCAAGCTGCGTGATGACGTCAAATGGCACGATGGCAAGCCATTCACCGCAGAAGACGTGAAGTTCACTCTAGAGCTTCTTGTTGATCCGAATTTCCGTTCATGGCGTAAGACTGGCCACGAATTCGTGCGTGATTTGACTATCGTGTCACCGACGGAAATTACCTGGAAAATGGAAAAACCTTTCGCTCCCTATCCGTCGATCCTCGCGTCTACCTTCATCACCCCCAAGCACCTGCTGGGAGCGGAAGTTGACCGCAACACCGCTGCCTATAACAACGCACCGGTGGGAACGGGCGCCTTCAAATGGAAAGAGCGCGTTGCAGGCGATTACATTCTTCTTGAGGCCAATACCGACTATTTTGCCGACGGCCCGCATATTGAGCGGCTGATCTACAAATACGTGCCCGATTTGAATGTCATGTATACCCAGTTCAAGACGGGCGATATTGACGTCGCAGGTCTGCAATGGATCACACCTGATCACTACGAGGAAGCCAAGGATCTCGCAGGCAAGGTGGTCAACGTTGTACCGGGATCAACGATTGAATCACTCTCCTTCAATATGGAGCGGCCGCAGTTCAAGGATCCAGCGGTGAGAGAGGCGCTCTACGCAGCCATCGACAAGCAGTCGATCATCGACGCGCTTTATTACGGTCTGCCGACACCCACAGAAAGCTATGTTCCGCAACAGTCATTCTACTACAATCCCGATCTTCCCAAACATGAGTATTCGGTTGAGAAAGCCAAAAAACTGCTTGATGACGCAGGTTGGGTGGCCGGTGCCGACGGTATCCGCGCCAAGGACGGCGTGAAGCTGGCCTTCACATGTTCAACGACCGCGGGCAACCACATTCGTGAACAGGTCCAGCAATATATGCAGCAATCCTTCAAGGATGTGGGCGTGGAAATGACCATTTCCAACCTGCCGCCAGCTGTCATGTGGGGCGACTACTGGATGCTGTCGAAGTTCGATTCTGTGATCGTCGGTCTCGACTTCCTGACTGGCCCCGATCCCGATACATCGGATTTCTTCCGCTCGACATCGAGCGCTGCGAAAGGCGGCTCTGGTCAAAATACCTGGCAGTTCGTCAACAAGGATGTTGACGAACTTCTTGCCAAGGGCGGCAGCCTGTTCGTACCGGAAGAGCGCAAGGCGGTTTACCTGAAGATTCAGGAGATCATGCGCAAAGAACTGCCGCTATTGCCGTTGTTCCAGTACGCAACCGTTCGTGGGCACAAGCAGGGCATCGAGAATGTGAAGCCTAACGTCAATACCCGCATCGACACCTGGAACGTTGCGACCTGGCACCTGGCTTAAAGCTGACCATACAGGGCCACTAGCCTGACCGACGTGGAAAGTGCCGGCTTTAATGCAGCCGGCACCCAAACGGCTATTCGTGGATGGTCTGCTTTCCTTTCTGCGATGCGACCTGGAGTTTCATCATGCTGAGTTTTCTTCTTCACAGGATATGGCAGAGCCTTGTGCTCTTGTTTCTTGTTTCGATCATCGGTTTTGCGGTCCTCAATCTCGCGCCCGGCGGGCCCTTATCGCAATTTGCCCTTACGCCGGGCATGACACGGGAGGCGCTTGATCGCATCGCCCACCAGATGGGCCTTGATCGTCCATTGCCTGTCCAATATCTCGAGTGGGCATGGCGCCTGCTTCAGGGAGATTGGGGTAAATCCTATCGCGACCAGCGCCCGGTTCTCGATATCATCTCGGGGCATTTGTTCGCGACATTGCTGTTGATGGTCTCATCGACTGTCGTATCGATCCTTGTTGGCACCTGGCTTGGCATCAAGGGAGCCACCAAACGTTACACGCTGTTCGATTACACCGCGACGGTCGGTGCAATGGTCGCACTTTCCATTCCCACCTTCTGGTTCGGGCTCGTTGCCATCTATGTTTTTGCGCTGCGACTAAAATGGCTGCCGGCGGGAAACATGTATACGATTGGCGATCAGTCGTTTTACGATTACGCCGTTCACCTGATCATGCCGAGCCTCGTGCTTGCCCTCGTCAACATCGCCGTCTGGAGCCGCTATATGCGGACCGCGACGCTGGATGTCATCAATCAGGATTTCGTCCGTACCGCCCGCGCCAAGGGGCTGACCCCGCGCCGGGTTTTAATGAAACACGTTGTCGGTAATGCGCTTCTCCCGATGATCACGCTTGCCGGTCTCCAACTTCCGACGATCCTCGGTGGCGCTCTCGTTACGGAGACCGTGTTTACGTGGCCGGGTATGGGCCGCCTGTTCCTCGATAGCCTCGGCTATCACGATTATCCGGTAGTCATGGGACTTCTGATGTTTTCCGCAATCCTTGTACTGCTTGGCAGCTTGCTCGCTGACCTGATGGTCGCTCTCGTCGATCCCCGTATTCGCCTCGGATAAGGACCGATCCTACGAATGCCGCAATCAACCGAAGGAAAGATCATGTCCGCTGCAACACTCCGTCCCTCGCAGGCTGCGCCTCGGTTCCACTGGTGGCAGAACCGCACTCTACGTCGTTTTGCCCGCCACAAACTGGCCGTGCTTGGCCTCATCATGATCACCATAATGATTTTCGCCTGTTTCGTAGGGCCATATCTGCTGCCTTACGACGAATTGTTTATCGATCTACGCGCGCGTTTTGCGCCGCCTCTGACGGGATATCATATATTCGGTACCGATCCGCTAGGGCGAGATATAGCGGCGCGACTGTTCAATGCCGGTCGTATCTCGCTGCTCGTCGGCTTCTTCGCCATGGTTTTATCGACTCTCATCGGTACAGTCATCGGTGTCGTCGCCGGCTATTACGGCGGCCGCGTCGGCACGATACTGATGCGTTTCGTCGATGCCTTTCTATCCTTCCCGAGCATTTTTCTACTTCTAGCCCTTGCGGCATTCGTCAAGCCAAGTCCATTCATGATCACGCTTATCATTGCCGTTACGAGCTGGATGGAGATTGCCCGCCTGGTTGAGGCCGAGGTCCGGTCGCTGCGCGAGCGTGACTTTGTAATGGCTGCCCGGATGCTCGGCCTGCCCAATGGGTGGATTATGTTTCGGGAATTGTTGCCGAATGCTGTCGGCCCGATCATCGTGGCTGCTACGCTGACGGTAGCGCGTGCCATTCTTCTGGAAGCCTATATCAGCTTCCTCGGTTACGGTATCCAGCCGCCGCTGCCGAGTTGGGGCAATATGCTGAATGGAGCCCAGCAGTATCTCGACAAGGCTCCTTGGCTGGCAATCGTACCAGGCGTCGCCATCACGCTTGCTGTTACCAGTTTCAACTTCATCGGCGATGGGCTGCGTGATGCGCTTGATGCTCGCAGTGATCTGAACTGAGGACGGCGCAGGATGGTTTCGTTCTCACCTTTTGATGTGACACTGTGGTACGCAACCGCAGCTTCCGCGCCGCAGACGGAGCGTCTCTCCGGTTGCGTGCAGGCCGATGTGTGCATTGTGGGTGCGGGCTATACCGGTCTGACAACCGCACTGGAACTCGCAAAAGCCGGTGTCCATGTCGTGCTTCTGGAGCGGCAGGAGGTCGGGTTCGGCGGTTCGGGCCGCAATGCCGGACATTGCACCCCAACCTTTACACATTACAGCCTTCCCGAGCTGCGTAGGATGCTGGGAGAACCTTGGGCGGAACGGCTCATCGAACGGCAGACACGGGCGAATGACCGTGTCTCAAGCATGATCCGTGATTACCAGATCGACTGCGAATGGGTTCAGAACGGTTATGTGATGGGCGCGTCGCACAAGGGTGCAATGGCGGATATAAGGCGCAAAGTCGAAACCTACAATGCGGCAGGCGCGAAAACCCGGCTTCTAGACCGCGACGAGGTGGCTGCGGTGACAGGCAGCCCCCGGTTCCACGGCGGTTGGCTGCACGAGGAGGCAGGTCATCTCAATCCGCTTGGTTATGCTCGCGGTCTAGCCAGGGCCGTCATTCAGGAGGGCGGCAGGATATTCACTGACTCTGCTGTAACGGGCTGTGAGCGCGAGATGGGCGGAGGCTGGAAAGTCAAGACGGATGGCGGAGAAGTCGTCGCGTCGAAAGTGATCTTTACCACAGGCGCCTACACCGTCGGCGGTTGGCCGAAACTTGATCGGACCTTCAAAATTCAGCGTGTCTTCGTTGCAGCAACGCAAGTTTTGTCAGAAGAGACGCGCCGGACCGTCTTGCCGCAGAACACGACGATCCACGATGGCCGTGGTGACATCTATGTTTACAAATACAATGCCGAAGGCAGGATTGTTGCGTCGATGTTTCCCATGGGACGCCGCGGTAGGGACATGGCCTACACAAAACAGATTATGAGCGAACGTCTCAAATGGCTGCATCCTCAACTCCGAGAAGAAATTCGATGGGACTATTTCTGGTTCGGCGAACTCGATATGCAATATCGTACCGTTCCGCGTCTATATGATCTGGCGCCGGGCGTTGTGGCGTTGACCGGTCTTTCGGGTCGCGGTGTGCCGACCGGATCGATGCTTGGTTCCATTCTTTCGGAATGGGCACTTGGAAAGCCGGAAAACGAACTGGCGCTCAAGTTGGAGCCGTTGAAGGCCGCTCCCTTTTACATGAGCTTCGCACCCGCGATGGCGCTACGCTACTACCGGCTGCGAGACAACATATCCACGAAACTCTCAGGGGCAGACCTGCCGCCCCACGCTTGATACCCGCAATGCCGTAAGGCCCATGCGACCATTTTTAGCCACAGCAAGGAGAATGCTATGACGATGCCGATCTTCAATATTTCCGACGACGTCGACCTCGTTCCGGCTATGCCGGCGGAGGGGCGTAATAGCGGCTCGTTCCGCCGACATATATGGCAAGACCAGACTGAAAACGGCACTATCGTCGCAATCTGGAAAGCGGAGCCCGGAACCTACAACTATCCGGGTCGAGACCTTGAAGAAACCTTTGTCGTGGTTGAGGGCGAGGCGATGTATTCACAGGCCGACGCCGTTCCGGTGAAGATTGGTCCAGGCTCGATTGTCAGCATCGCCAAAGGCGTGCCAAGCCGTCTCGAAATCCTCTCGCCATTTCGCAAGCTCGCAACCGTTATCCCAAAACCATGATTTTGGGAAAGGGTACCAATAACTTCGTGGTGACCTTCGCGTCGCTGAGGGCATTACCTGTTCCTCAGCGGTAACATGATCGCGCCGTCCACTCGGGCGGCGGGTCTCCCTAGCAAACGCCCTTGCTGAAAATGAAGCAGCCATATGGCCCGGGATCGGAGGTTCTGACGATTGCGAAGGATTTCTTGGCGGCTTCGTAGAACGCGAAGCGTTCCAGTGGCTCCACCAAAACAGGGTGGCCCTCGGAACGGTCGATGACCGCCTGCATGGCCGAAAAAATCGGGACTTGGCCGTCAGGGTCGCCGACGATCTGCATGCGTTTGACTGGAGCATCGACGAATGTGTCCAGCGGGAAAAGCTTTAAAATGGCTTCTGCGGCACGTTCCAGGCCGCAGCCGGAAACATCAATCAGGCGGCCATAAGTTGTTTGACGCGCGATGGTTTGTGCAGGATGATTGATATCGCATAAAACCAACTGATCGCCATGGCCCATCAACATCAGGGCATGAATCAGTTCCGCGTTGATAATGGGGTCGATCCCTTTGAGCACTGCTTTCTCCTCCCAGGAACTGCAGACTTATTCTTCACGAACTATATCATATTTGTAATGTCCGCAATTGCTTTGCGCTAGAGTGCGACAGGGCGAATGGCGATATAGCGAGTTTTAATCGAAATTTTTGTTTGATTTCGGCTGATAAACTTGTGGCTTTCTGGCTGGCTTGAAGAATTCTCAAAAAGTTACCAAAAGTATAATTTACAAAAATACAAATATGTGTGAAGTTCGCTGAACGGATGCGTCCTCCCAAGGATAACATGATGATGGCGAGTGCGGCTGGCGGGCTGTACTCGCCCATTTTGCAGGGAGGCGCAGTGTCGCGGGGAGTGCGACGCCGTGGGAGGAGAACAGCTTTTGGCATCGATGAACATCGTCAATGTCGGAAAAGCCTATGGAAGCCTGACGGTGATCCATGGCGTTTCCGTTGAAATACCCGACGGCGAATTCGTCGTTCTGGTGGGGCCGTCCGGCTGCGGAAAATCGACCTTGCTGCGCATGGTGGCGGGGCTTGAGCCGATCACTTTCGGGGATATCCAGATTGACGGAAAGGTGGTCAACGACCTGCCGCCGAAAGATCGTGATATCGCCATGGTGTTCCAGAGTTACGCGCTCTATCCGCACAAGACAGTGGCCGAGAATATGGGCTTTGCGCTGAAAATGCGTGGAGAAACAAGGGCGGATATCGACGCCCGCGTCCATAAAGCGGCTGAAATCCTTGACCTTACGCCTTATCTGGCCCGCTACCCTCGCCAGCTTTCCGGTGGCCAGCGCCAGCGTGTGGCGATGGGACGTGCGATTGTGCGCGATCCCAAGGTGTTCCTGTTCGATGAGCCTTTGTCCAACCTCGATGCGAAGCTGCGTGTGCAGATGCGGGCTGAGATCAAGGAACTCCAGCGTCGCTTGGCAACGACGATGATCTATGTGACGCATGATCAGGTCGAGGCCATGACCATGGCCGACCGCATCGTTGTGCTGCGCGATGGGCGCGTGGAGCAGATCGGCTCGCCGCTGACGCTGTATGATAAGCCTGCCAATACTTTCGTTGCCGGTTTCATCGGTTCTCCATCCATGAACCTCATAAAGGGCCATATTCGCGGTGCCGCTGAACCCTATTTCGAGACGGATGATGGCATTCACCTGCCGCTGTCACGCGCGCCTGCCAGCTCGGATGGCAGGTCTGCCTTTTACGGTATCCGGCCGGAGCATTTCACGCTTGGCGGTGCTGTCAACGCGCAGGTAACGGTGGTGGAATCCACCGGCTCTGAAACGCAAGTTTTTGCCAAGCTCGGCCAGCAAAAGATCATCGGCGTGTTTCGCGACCGCGTGGAAGAGCCTGCGGGCGGCACGATTGCGATGACGCCGAATGTTGCGCTGGTCCATCTTTTCGATGGGGAAAGCGGGCTGAGGCTGGAGTGAAATCTTTTCGTCGCGACGAGGAGAAACGCGACGATATCTAATCAACGGGAGGAGAACCGCATGAAAGTCAGTGATTTCGAGAGAATGATGGCGATCGGCTTGAGCCGCCGTGCCATCTTGAAGACGGGCGCAAGCCTTGGTGCTGTGGCCGCCGCAGGCAGTATGCTGGGTCCGTTTGGAGCAGCTTACGCGCAGGACGCATCCTTGCGCACGCAGATATTGCAGGTGCCGGGCGTCGGCAAGGGCTCTCCAACCGATGCAGATTGGCAGAAGGTTGGCGAGATGTGCCTGGAAGCGACGAAGAAGAGCGTCAAGCAGGGCGAATTTGCCGGCGTCGAACTGTCCTTCATGGGCCTCAACAACCAGAACCTTCACAATGTTCTGTTCCGTGGCTTTCTGAAGCCTTGGGAGGAATATACCGGCGCCAAGATCACCTGGATCGATCTGGCGCAGGCAGATTACAATCCGCGTCTGCAACAGGCCATCGCCACCGGCACGGTCGATTTCGACATTCTGGAAATGGGCGCGCCGTTCGAGGGCGATGTCTGCGGCAAGGGGCTGGCTTCTGAGATGCCGGATTGGGTCAAGGCCCAGATCGACATGGACGACTATGTCGATTACCTGAAAGCGCCCGTTGGGACTTGGGATGGCAAGACCTACCGCGTGTCTGTGGATGGCGACTGCCACAACTTCAATTATCGCACCGATTACTTCACCGATGCCGACCTTGCCAAAGCCTGGAAGGACGAGGGACATGAGGGCGAGTGGGGCGTGCCGAAAACCTGGCAGAAGGTTCAGGAAGTCACCAAATTCCTTAAGGGCAAGACTGTCGCCGGTGGGGATGCCATCGGCTATCTCGATGCGCCGAAGGCCTGGGGTGGTTTCGGCTTCTACTTTCTTGGCAGCCGTGCAACGGCCTATGCCAAACACCCGGATGACAAGGCATGGCTGTTCGACGCTGACACGATGAAGCCGCGCATCAACAACCCAGCCTGGGTTCGCGCTATTCAGGACGTTATCGATGCGCTGCCATCGGAAGCGGGTGACCAGTTGAACGCCGACCCCGGCACCACGGCTTTCCAGCAGTTTCTGGCTGGAACAGGCTCGATGGTCTCGTGGTGGGGTGACGTGGGTGCTGCCGCACGCACAAGCGATAGTTCTGTCGTGGGCGATACCATCGGCTTCGATATTCTGCCGGGTTCTGACGATGTCTATAATTCGAAGACCGGCAAATGGGAAAAGCTTGCCAGCGGCCCGAACCATGCACCGAATATGGCCTATCTCGGCTGGGGCGTTTACGTCATGTCGCGGGTCGATAGCGATGAGAAAAAGAAGAAGGCGGCCTGGAGTGCGGCGGCCCATCTAGGCGGCAAGGACATTGCGCTATGGACGGCGGCCTACCCATCCGGCTTCCAGTGCTATCGCAAGAGCCAGTTCGACATCAAGGAATGGGTGACGGCGGGCTATGACGAGGCGTTTATCTCGAACTACCTCGCCTCGCAGTCCAACTCCTACAACCACCCAAATGCTGCCATCGAGCCACGTATTCCCGGTATCTTCCAATATTACAGCATTGCGGAAGACGAACTTGCCAAGGTGTTTGCAGGGCAGGCCAGCGCTCAGGCCGGAGCGGACGCTATCGCAGCCGCGTGGGAAAAGCTGACGGATCAGCTTGGGCGCGACAAGCAGATTGCACTCTACAAGGCCTCGCTCGGGGCATGATGCTCGGTTCAGGCTTTTAGTTTGCAATAGTTCAGGCGGCGGGGTTTGCCGCCTGAACCACGAAGTCTTCCATTCGGCTCACCAGCCTAGAGGTCTGCCCATGTCGCATACGATCACGCAAACCATCAGCCCTGTGGAACGGACCATCGTTCCGCGCAGCTCCGCGCGGCGCGGAAAGCTGCTGCTGGTGGCTGCGACGGTGCTGCTCTTTAGCGTCCTTCTCGTACAGATAACCGACGTAGCGGGCATTACATCAGTTGGTTTCGTCAGCTGGCGACCGCTGCTCTTTGCTTACATCATATGGGCGGTGGCGCTTTGCGCAGCACAAGTGATGATCCGCGGGGAGGCGGGCCAGCGGGCGGCTTTCGTGCTGCCTGCCGTTCTCTTTACCGTTGCCATGGTGGTTTTTCCCACTGTCTTTGGCCTCTATATCGCCTTTACCGATTGGAATCTGAGTGCGGTGGCGGGCCGCCGTTTCAACGGGCTGGATAATCTGCGCACGCTGTTTGCGGATCGCTACTTCTGGAACGCGCTGCTGAACATGGTCTATTATGTTCTGTCGGTGCTGGTGCAATATGCCATTGCCTTCGGGCTGGCACTGCTGCTGAACGCGGAGATCAGGGCGCGCAAATTCTTCCGTGTCGCGTTTCTGCTGCCGCTGATGCTGAGCCCCGTTGCCGTCAGCTGGATGATTGGCAAATCGCTGATGGAATATCGTTTCGGCCCGGCGGCGACGCTTGCGCGACATCTGGGCTGGGACAATCCGGCATTCTTCTCGACCCCATGGCTGGCGCGGACTTCGATCATGGCCATGGATGCCTGGGTCTCCATTCCCTTCATGATGATCCTGCTGCTGGCAGGCCTTCAGGCTTTGCCTTCCGAAATCAAGGAGGCGGCGAAGGTGGATGGCGCTTCCGGCTGGCAGAGTTTCAAGGAAATCACCTTTCCGCTGATGCTGCCGGTCAGTATCACCGTTATCATTCTGCGCATCATCTTTCAGCTGAAGCTGGCCGATATCGTCATCAACGTTACGGCGGGCGGGGCGGGCGCCGTCTC
>UCLB01000003.1 GCA_900473205.1 Hyphomicrobiales bacterium | reverse complement strand
TTCCAGACCAACCTTCTGGCGCTGAACGCCGGTGTTGAAGCAGCGCGTGCAGGTGAGGCGGGCAAGGGCTTTGCGGTTGTTGCACAGGAAGTGCGTGAGCTTGCTCAGCGGTCCGCCAGTGCGGCAAAGGACATCAAGGGCCTGATCACCACCTCCAATGCTCAGGTCGAGCAGGGCGTTCAGCTGGTTGGCGAGACCGGTCGTGCGCTGGAAACCATCGTGGCCGAAGTGCAGGAAATCAACCGTCACGTCGTGGCCATCGTGGATGCGGCACAGGAACAGTCTTCCGGTCTTCAGCAGATCAACACAGCTGTGAACCAGATGGATCAGGACACGCAAAAGAACGCGGCCATGGTGGAAGAGCAGACGGCAGCAAGCCATGGTCTGGCCCGCGAAGCTGCATCGCTCAATCACCTGCTGGGGCAGTTCAAGCTGGATGGCGGTTACGAAGCACCGGTGCGTGCCGCGGCTCCCACCGAACGTCCTGTCCAATCTCCCGCACGCGCCCTGAGCCGCAAGATTGCCTCGGCCTTTAACGGCAATGCCGCTGTCAAATCCGATTGGGAAGAGTTTTAAGCCGAACCGTTTCGCAGCGCTGATCCACTGAGAAACGATCCATTCCGCCCGCGCTTGTCGCGGGCGGTTTGATATTATCGGCACACGCGCCGCATTTATGCTGCACTGCGGTGCCAAGCTGCGAGAACGGGCGTTCCCAACAATGTAACAATGCTGTAAAGGGTTGAAAAACAAGAACGCTTCTGGGTGGAGAGCGTAGAATGAAGAAATGGGTTTATACCTTTGGCAACGGTGCTGCCGAAGGCCGCGCGAGCGATATCGCCATATTGGGCGGCAAGGGTGCAAACCTTGCCGAAATGGCGAGCCTCGGCCTGCCTGTTCCCCCCGGGCTGACCATCATCAGCGAGGCCTGTGCCCGTTACCATCAGGGCGGTCGCTCTTTGCCAGAAGAGCTGAAATTACAGGTCACCAGCGGCATTTCCGGTATGGAAGCCATCACGGGCCGCAGCTTCGGTTCCGGTTCACAACCGCTTCTGCTCTCCATTCGCTCCGGCGCGCGCGCCTCCATGCCCGGCATGATGGACACGGTTCTCAACTTGGGACTTAACGACGAAACGGTGCAGGCGCTGGCTAGCGATTCCGGCGACGCCCGTTTTGCCTGGGATAGCTATCGCCGCTTCATCCAGATGTATGCCGATGTCGTCATGGGCCTTGACCACGAAATCTTCGAGGAAATTCTCGAAGACGAAAAGGGTCGCCTTGGCTACGAGTACGATACCGAGCTTTCCGCCGCCGAGTGGCAGCACATCGTCTCGCTTTACAAGAGCCTGATAGAAGAGGAGCTGGACGAACCTTTTCCGCAGGACACACAGGTGCAATTGTGGGGCGCCATCGGCGCCGTCTTTGCCAGCTGGATGAACACCCGCGCCGTGACTTATCGCCATCTGCACAATATCCCCGGAGACTGGGGCACGGCGGTCAATGTTCAGGCCATGGTTTTCGGCAATCTGGGCTCCTCCTCGGCCACTGGCGTTGCCTTTACCCGCAACCCCTCGACCGGCGAAAAAGAGCTTTACGGCGAATTCCTCGTCAATGCGCAGGGAGAGGATGTCGTCGCGGGCATTCGCACGCCGCAATCCATTACCGAAGAGGCGCGCATCTGTTCCGGCTCCGACAAGCCATCGCTGGAAAAGCTGATGCCGGAGGCATTCGCCGAATTCCTCGAAATTTGCAGGCGGCTGGAAACCCATTACCGCGATATGCAGGATATGGAATTCACCATAGAGCGCGGCAAATTGTGGATGTTGCAGACACGCTCCGGCAAACGCACCACCAAGGCGGCAATGAAGATCGCCGTCGACATGGTGGCCGAAGGTCTTGTCACCACCGATGAGGCGATCTGCCGGATCGAACCGTCCTCGCTCGACCAGTTGCTGCACCCGACCATCGACCCCTCCATCGAACGGCCGATCATCGGCTCCGGCCTTCCGGCTTCGCCGGGCGCGGCATCCGGCGAGATTGTCTTCACCTCCGAGGAGGCGGTTTCCGCCAAGGCCGAGGGACGTCGTGTCATTCTCGTGCGCATGGAAACCAGCCCGGAAGACATTCACGGCATGCATGCCGCAGAAGGTATTCTGACGACGCGTGGCGGCATGACCAGCCATGCGGCAGTGGTCGCGCGTGGCATGGGCATTCCCTGCGTGTCCGGCGCGGGCTCCATGCGCGTGGATGTGCGCAACAACGTCCTGATCGGCGTCGGCTGCATGTTGAAGCGGGGTGATGTGATCACCATCGACGGTTCGTCCGGTCGCGTGATGAAGGGCGAAGTGCCGATGACGCAGCCGGAACTCTCCGGTGATTTCGCCAAGCTGATGGAATGGGCAGACGCCACCCGCCGCATGACGGTGCGCACCAATGCCGATACGCCTGCCGATGCCCGCGCCGCCCGTGCCTTTGGTGCGGAAGGCATTGGCCTTTGCCGCACCGAACACATGTTCTTCGAAGGCGATCGCATTCAGGTCATGCGCGAAATGATTCTCGCCGAACACGAAGAGGGCAGGCGGGCTGCGCTGGACCAGTTGCTGCCCATGCAACGTCAGGATTTCACCGATCTGTTCTCCATCATGCACGGCCTGCCGGTCACTATCCGCCTGCTGGACCCGCCTTTGCACGAATTCCTTCCGAAGACGGATGGCGAAATCGTAGAGGTCGCAGCGGCCATGGGCATGTCGCAGACGCTGTTCCGCCAGCGGCTGGATGCCCTGCACGAGTTCAACCCTATGCTGGGCCATCGCGGTTGCCGCCTCGCCATTTCCTATCCTGAAATCGCTGAAATGCAGGCCCGCGCCATTTTCGAAGCCGCCGTGGAAGCTGCCCGCCAGACAGGTGCGCCCGTCGTGCCTGAGATCATGGTGCCGCTGGTCGGCCTGCGTTCGGAACTGGATTACGTCCGCGCCGTCATCGACCGTGTGGCCGCAGCCGTGGCGCAGGAAACCGGCATGGCACTCGAATATCTGACCGGCACGATGATCGAGCTGCCACGCGCAGCACTTCGCGCCCATGTCATTGCAGAGGCTGCCGAATTTTTCTCCTTCGGCACCAACGACCTGACGCAGACGACATTCGGCATCTCGCGTGACGATGCTGCCCGCTTCATCGAAACCTATCAGCGCAAGGGCATCATAGAGCGAGACCCCTTCGTTTCCCTGGACTTTGATGGTGTGGGCGAGCTGATCCGCATAGCCGCAGATCGTGGCCGCCAGACGCGACCTGAACTGAAACTCGGCATCTGCGGCGAACATGGCGGCGACCCGGCTTCCATCCATTTCTGCGAGGATGCGGGTCTGGACTACGTGTCCTGCTCGCCGTTCCGCGTGCCGATTGCGCGGCTGTCTGCCGCGCAGGCAACGCTGGCCATGGCGCAGAAACGTGACACCGAAACCGTCTCGAAGGTCGTGCCGCTCAGGGCGATTCCGGCGAAGGTGTAGGGCTTAGCGGTTCTGCACGATGATGCGGCGTTCCACCACGACGGGGCGATAGAACATGTCGCGGCTGGACTGCGCCTGCCACGCCCGGGCATCGGCACGGCGGTCGAGATCCAGATCCAGCAGGCAACCGGCCATCTGGTCGGTATTGGGGCGGAAGCCATAACCCCGGCAGGTGGCCTCGTCACGCGCGCGCCGTTCCTCCGGGCTTAGCGTCTGGCACGCCGAAAGCGCCATGGTTGCCGCAAGTGCGCCGAGAACGATGGAAACACGCATGATGATAACTCCCTGGAATGCCAGCTTATCGCTGTCTTGTGTTTCACTGATACGATTGTTTGAGCCCGGAGAAAAGTCTGCCGCAGGGCAAAGGTTGCGTTTGGAAAACACGTCGCGGAAAAGTGTTTGCCGGGCCGCGATGAGTGGAGGGACAGATTCCATTCGAGGCCAAAAGGCTTTATGACATGCTGTACCGGCGATTCCTTGCGAAACTCAGCTTTTGCGCGGAGTGCCTTCATTGCAAAACGACAGCATGTCGCGGAGATGTCGCTATGATCTTTCCCCATCGACATGCGCATCCGGGTGCCGCTTTATGACTGTGCGTTTCGTTCGGCCCGTGTCCTATGCGGCATATTTGTCCCGATATCTCGGGCTGTCGGCGCTCGTCCTGTTTCTCATCGCCGCACCTCTGCACCGCTTTGGCCCGCTGACGCTGCCGGACTTCATCTCGCTGACCCTCATTTCCGCCGCCATCGCCACTGTCGCGCTGCTGCTCGCCATCATCGGCTTGCAGCGCCTGTGGTCTGCGGGTGCAAAGGGTGGCATGTGGTCGCTCTATGCCATCTTTCTGGCAGCCATTCCGCTGGGCGTCGTGGGCTTTGCGGCGTTTCTCTACTGGCAGAAACCGCCCATCTATGATGTCTCCACCGATGTCGCCGATGCGCCGAACTGGCTTTCCATTCCCACCGCCAACCAGCAATGGCTGCCGCGCCCTGCCATCATTTCCAAGGCGGACCGCGACGCGCAGGTGGCAGCTTATCCAAGCCTTGCAGGCCACCGCTATGAAGGTGCCATCGACCGTGTCTATACCGCCGCCCGCAAGGTCGCGAAAGCCCAGCGCATTCGCATTGCCTATACCGATGGCCTGATCGGCTCTCTACCGGATGTTCAGCCCGGCGTGCCCAAGCAGGACCAGACCGAAGGCGCCAACGACACGCCCATTGACGAATTGCCCACCAACGTCCCTGTTCCACTGGCCCGTCCGGCGGAGGCTCCGGCGCCCACCTTCTTCAATGGCAGCGGCGTGGTGATGCTACAGGGCGAAATGCGCAGCCTCATCTGGGGCCTGCGCTTCGATGTCCTCATCCGCCTGCGCGAGGACACCGAAACGACGCTAGTAGACGTCCGCGTCGCCTCCCGCTTCGGCCCGCATGATCTGGGCATGGGTGCGGATATAGCAGAAGCCTATCTGGATGCGCTGGATGCGGAAATGCAGGGTTTGAACGATAATTGAGGACGATCAGATAAAACGGTCGCGTTCCTCAGCCGTCGGTATCCGGCAGGCCTGACGCCGTCCGGCAATCCTCATGCGGTTTCTGGCGACGATATCGTAGATGCCGTCCCGAAGAATGCGCGGCACGAAACGTAGAAGTGACATCAGGCCAGCAGCACCGCCCAAAAGCTGAAGCACACGCAAGGCACCATCCGAGCGCGGATAGGCAATGCCGTTTTCAATCAGCAGGCTGGTTTCGTAATCATCTGTTCTATAGCCGTAATGGCGCATCAGCGCAGTACCGAGTTCAGACTGCGCCGGGGTGAAGCGGAAAAGCCCGTGCTTATCGCGCTGCAAGACGAGATCAACGTCTCGCGAGCAAAAGCCGCATTCGCCATCAAAAACGATAAGCGGCCTGTCGTCTGGGAAATCCGGAACCGATGGATCATCGCGGTAGCTATAGGCAACTGTCATGGTCTCAAATCCTATGCCGAAAAATAAACCCCATTCAGCGATGGCGGTCCATCCGTCTGCACTTCGCCCTTTTCAATCAGGTCTTCTATATGCGCCAGAACGGAGAGCGCTGCTGCTCCATGCAGGCGCGGGTCGGTGCTTCGGTAGATGATCTTTACCATATCAGGGATGGTCCGGTCGCCCGCCTTGATGCGTGCCAGCACGGCCTTTTCCCGCATACGCCTGTGCGCCCGCAGCCCGCGCATGAAGGCTGTGGGGTCGTTGACCGGCCCCCCGTGGCCGGGCAGAAACAGCCGGTCCTTACGTTTCAGAAGCTTCGCCAGCGAGGCCATATAATCGCTCATCGATCCATCCGGTGGCGCAACGATGGTCGTGGCCCATGCCATCACATGGTCGGCTGAAAAGACGATGCCGGTATCATCTAAAGCAAAAGCCGAGTGGTTTGCTGTGTGGCCGGGTGTATGCAGAGCAGTCAAAGCCCATCCGTCACCGGAGATGCTCTTGCCGTCCCCCAGCGCGATATCGGGCACGAAATCCGTATCGGAACTCTCGGCAAATGGGTTGCGCTCTCCCTCATGCAATGGACGTGCGGCACGATGCGGACCTTCGGCCACCGTCAGCGCTCCAGTCGCCAGCTTCAACCGCGCCGCCAGCGGCGAGTGGTCGCGATGCGTATGGCTGACGAAAATATGTGTGACCTCGCGGCCCGCAAGTGCCGACATAAAGGCCTGAAAATGCGCCTCGTCATCAGGGCCCGGATCGATGACGGCCACGGACTTGTCACCGACGATGTAACTGTTCGTTCCGTGGAAGGTGAATGCCGAGGGATTATTGACGGTGATGCGCTGCACACCATCCGCCACAGGCACGGCGATGCCATAGGCGGGGTCGAAGTCACGGTTGAATTCCGGGTCTGCCATCGGCTTAGTCAATGCTCACTTATATTCGATCTCGATGAAAGACATCGGTTCGCTGCCCGCATTGACCACGTTGTGCGAAACGCCTGCCTCACGGCGATAGGGCATACCCTTTGGCGTATCGACACGGCGACTGCCGTCTTCATCTTCGATTAGAAAATGACAATCCGTCATCGGCACCACAACGTAACCGAGGCCATGGGTGTGGTGGCCGGTAACCGCACCCGGCTCGAAGTCCCAACGGATGATCCGCACCACGGCATCATCAAGCAAAGTCGTGGGTATCGCAGGTGGACGTGCACTATATTTGCTCATGGGCGCTTTCACCAAAAAGCCTGAAGACCGGATATATCCTGACGTAACATGAAGCTTAGCCCGGACACACAAGAAATATTGTTCATCCATCAACTTAATCATTGCCGCTGCCGCCCCGCTTTGCTAATCAGGCGCCGTTCAGGCAGTGGCGCTTCGCCAATCTGCCCTGGTGGGGCGTCGCCAAGCGGTAAGGCACCGGTTTTTGGTACCGGCATTCCCAGGTTCGAATCCTGGCGCCCCAGCCATGTTTGAAAGAGCTTCATTTCGCGGCAAGTTGTATTGGGTAATCAACCTTTTGTTGATTTTTGACCGTGAACCGCTTACGTTGGGTTTGTGAATATCCCAACCCGTCGCAGGGAGTTTCGATGATGAATATAAAATCAGCAGCTTCCAAGCTGGTCGATAAGCCTAGCTATGAACCGCGCCCGCAAAAAGAGCCGGTGGATTACGCAGCCTTAGGTCAGTTGGCAATCAAGCGTTTCCCCAAGACTTTGGCTGAACTTGCCAAGTGAACCAAATTGGTTGCCCGTAGAAGCGATCATTGAGTTCAATAGACAGCAAGTAGCGCTGACTGAAGAAAACCACGCTTTATTGTTTCCTGAGAAGCTCGATGGTGCCATCATGCGCCCTAAAAACAGCTTCCATTACGACGGAAATTCAGACACCGTTTCTCTGTCCGTAAATCTCATGATTTCAGTTGCAAGCGCGCATGCGTTTGAGCAGGGCAACAAACGAACTGGCTTCGTTTCAGGATACGCGTTTCTCCTGTCAAATGGCTATGATGTTCGCGCCGATCTACTGGACAGTGCATATTTGGGTCAGGCTTTTACTGATTTAATCAAGCGTGTCCGTAGCGCTTCGGAATTCGAAGCCATTCTCAAACCGAATGTTTTTGCGGTATAGGACCGGGCACTTCACGAATTGATCTATACATAAGAAAAGGCACGCCCGTAGACGTGCCCTAGTATTTTGATATTTCGACAGGCAGTGACGCCCGCCAAAACCGCTCGTTAAAGCGCCATGTCCGGACGCTTCACACCGGGTTCGCTTGTCGCGCCCGGCGCTGCGTTGATTGCACTCACATCAATCTGCGGCGGTGTTGGCAGTTGCAGGTGTTCTGCGGTGTAAGCCCATTCCTGGCTGACCTTTTCAGGGTCTGCATTCAGCTTGGTGCCGTAGCTTGGAACGATCTGGCGGATTTTGGCCTGCCATTCTGGAGTGGCGACCTTTTCCTTGAAGACTTTTTCCAGCACGTTGAGCATGATGGGGGCAGCTGTGGAGGCACCCGGAGAGGCACCCAGCAGGGCTGCGATGCTGCCATCCTTGGCGCTGACGATTTCGGTGCCGAGCTTCAGCACGCCGCCCTTGTCCTTGTCGCGCTTGATGATCTGCACGCGCTGGCCTGCCTGCCACAGACGCCATTCACCCTGCTTGGCACCGGGGAAATATTCCTGAAGCGCTGCGAAGCGGTCGTCGTCGGAAAGCATTAGCTGGCCGGCCAGATATTCCACCAGCGGATATTCATCCATGCCAACGCTCATCATCGGCCATGCATTGCTCATGGTCGTGGATGTCAGCAGGTCGAAGTAGCTGCCTTCCTTGAGGAACTTGGTGGAGAAGGTCGCAAACGGTCCAAACAGGATGACGCGCTTGCCGCCAATAACGCGGGTGTCGAGATGCGGAACAGACATGGGCGGAGAACCGACAGATGCCTTGCCGTAGGCCTTGGCCAGATGCAGCATTGTCACGTCAGGGTTTTCGTTGACGAGGAAGGAGCCGCCGACGGGGAAGCCCGCATAGTCGTCACCTTCCGGAATGCCGGACATCTGCAACAGGTGCAGCGCTCCGCCACCGGCGCCGACGAAGAGGAACTTCGCATCCACGGTGTGGGTGCTGCCATCCTTCGTGTTGCTGTAGCTGACACGCCATGTGCCATCGTCATTGCGCTCGATGCCATCGACTTCGCTGGAAACCTGAAGGTTGAAGTTCTGCTGGCTCTTCAGATGGGCAACGAACTGGCGGGTAATTTCGCCAAATTCCATGTCGGTGCCGAGCGGAGACCATGTCGCGCCGATCTTCTGGCCGGGATCGCGGCCTTCCATCATCAGCGGAACCCATTTCTTGATCTGCTCCGCGTCGCTGGAATATTGCATGCCGGCAAACAGCGGGCTGGCCTTCAGGGCCTCGAAGCGCTTTTCCAGATAGGAGATGTTTTCGTCACCCCACACGAAGCTCATATGCGGCGTGTGGTTGATGAAGGAGCGCGGGTTTTTCAGCACGCCATTGCGCACCTGCCAAGCCCAGAACTGGCGGGAAATCTGGAAGGATTCGTTGATTTCGATCGCCTTGGAAATGTCGATGCCGCCATTGGCGGTTTCCGGCGTGTAGTTCAGTTCCGCAAGCGCGGAGTGGCCAGTGCCGGCATTGTTCCAGCCGTTGGAGCTTTCCAGCGCCACCGCATCCAGACGCTCCAGCATCTCGATGGACCATGTCGGCTCCAGCTCATGCAGCCATACGCCGAGCGTCGCACTCATAATGCCGCCGCCGATCAGCAGGACATCGACCTTCTTATCTGCAGCCTGTGCCAGCGCCGGTGCGCTCGGCACTGCGGCGGCAGCCAGACCGGCAAGCGCGGTGCCCAATACCTGGCGGCGGTTCATGGTGAAATTGTCGTGCGAAAATCCGGTGTTAAGGCCGTTGCCTTTGTCGTCTTTGGTCACGTCTTTTCCTAAACTATTGATGATTTTCAAATTGTGCGGCGCAATAACGCAAACAATCCCGCAACACAACGTCGGGAAAACACGCCAGGGTGGCGTCGAGGCAGGACTACAAGAATTTAGCGAAAGCGAATGTGGAGTGGAAAAAGGCGAGGCAAAACATCGCAGTGCGACATTTTGCCTTAGTTTTCCGCATCATACAGCATCAGCTGTTTTACGCGGTCAAGCCCAGAGATAAGACCTCAGAATTCAAGCTAATCGATTGTATAATATGTCCTGCGTGAAATGCATAACAGATGTGCGGGCTCAAATCAGGCGCGCATGGCAGTGCAAAAGCGTGGAGGCGCACAGGTGAGAGCATGAAAAAAGCCCGCCGAAAATGAATTCGACGGGCTTTTGAAAGGGTTCTCTTCCTGCCTTAGTTGGCGGCGAGGAACTCTGCGCAATAGCTTGGGCCGTTGACGCCTGGGCGGTCAGACACGGTGCGGATGGAGCGAATATTGTAATCGCTGCCGACAACCAGCTGCACGGTGCAGGAGAGGTAGACCTTGCGGGCAGACGATGTCTGGCGGCCACGCTTACCATCCTTGGTCTCGTCATACTTCGCCGGCATCGTGGTGGTCTTGTAACCGCCGCGCCAGTTATAGGTCGTGGTGCTGCCGGAATCGACGTCGCTCAGCGGCGGGCCGAACTTGGCGAAGAAGACGCCAGCCGACTGGCCGACCCAACGGGTTTCAACAGCGCTTTTGGGAGCAAGCGAAGGAGTGGTGGTGGTGCAAGCGGAAAGGGCAATGGCCAGCCCTGCCAATGTTACGCTGCGAAAACGCATGTCGAAATTTCCTTGTTGTGCCGTTTCCGGTGTTTTGCGGGAGGATGATGTTCCCCTAGCAGATTTGTGACGAAGCGGCAGGGGCAGCGAACGTCGCGACGCATATTTTTTGCCACAATTGCTTTTTTGTAACGATTTTGCATGCGTAGCAGAGGCCGGCAGGCCACTTTATCGACCTAAAAAAGCTGTCACAAAAAATTCAAACAGGCTTCTTGTCGAAAACCGGACGCTGGTTTATAGAAGCGCCGCTGGTCACGGAGTGTAGCGCAGTCTGGTAGCGCACGTCGTTCGGGACGACGGGGTCGGAGGTTCGAATCCTCTCACTCCGACCAGGTAAGGCCTTAAAATTCCAAGGTTTTATCGTTTTATCCAAGCTTTTTTCCACCGCACGAGATCTCGTCAATTTTCAGCTAACGTTCTCTAGTCGGCTAAAATTTTTCTTAGACCATCGCTTTTCGCATGAAGTTACCGTCGTCATGTGAATTCCTGTTGCTAGCAGCACAGCCAGCGCGACTATTTTTGGGCTAATGGCCGTTTCTGATATCTTTTTAGGCGAAAGCTGTTGGATTCTCCCGATAGGGCTATGGTGTATTAGCAAAAATGATAGTGTAATCAGATACCGCATGCGAGCTAGGAAATAGCTCACTGTAACGTTTCAGAATAGTCATCTGCCCAAGCTACTAAGCCCAAGGTGTATGGATGTCATACCGAAGTAAACGTGGTGCTTCTGGCAAGGTCACATTGCAGGACGTTGCGAAAGAAACCGGAGTCAGTGCGATCACGGTTTCCCGCGCCTTGCGAGAGCCGGGTAAGGTCTCTAACGCACTTCGCGACCAAATTCTCAATGCCATCGAAAACATGGGTTATGTGCCGGATTTGAATGCCAGAGCCCTGGCCAGCGGCACCAGTGCCTTCATCGGTGTTCTTCTTCCATCTCTGTCCCATCCAGCTCTTAGCGCGGTGCTCAGCGGCATCGAGGCGCGGGTGAGGGGCACGGATTATCGCATTCAATATTCCAACACCCATTATGACCCGGAAGAAGAGGTCAAGCAGCTGCGCGCCTTTGCCGCCCAGCGCCCCGCCGGTGTCATTGTGGCTGGCACGGAACGGCTCGAAAATCTGAATACGATTGTGAAAGAAGCGGGCTGTCCCGTGGTGCAGACCATCGATTCCTCCTTGAAGATGGATGGCATCGCCGTCGGCATCGACCACAAGCAGGCTGCCATGGCGGCCACCCGCCATATGTTGTCGCAAGGTTATCGCCGCTTCGGCATACTTGGCTGCGGCCATGACATCAGGGTGCGCCTGCGCCAGTCCGGTTATTGCGAAGTCATGCAGCAGGCGGGCCTGTTCGATGAGAGCCTGATCATCTGGCAGGACGCGCCGCCCAGCATCCATCTCGGCTCGCGCATGATCCGCCGCTTCATCGAATCCCGTCCCGATGTGGATGGCGTGCTGTGCCAGAGCGACGATCTGGCGCTGGGCGTGATCTTCGAAAGCCAAAGGCTGGGCATTCGTGTGCCGGAAGATTTCGGCATTTGCGGCTATAATGATCTGGACTACGCCGTCTCCACCGAACCACCACTCTCCACCGTTCGCGTGCCGCGCTTCGATATAGGCTACAAGGCCGCAGATATCGTCATCACCCTCGGGCAGGGCGGGCTCATCAAAGAGCGAATATTCAATATGGGCTTCGAGATGGTGGACCGCCAGACCACACGGCGCTTGAAAGCCGCAGCGTCTGCCTAGAGCGAGACATTTTCGAGCACTGAGTTAGCGCAAAGCCCTTCAAAACACCCATAATTCCTCATCGGAAAGTAGCAAACGAGCTCGATGGCGAAACGCAGGGTCGCTTTTCACAAGGAACTTTTGACTTCGACGACGCGTTAGGTCAGCAAGTCAAAAGGAGAGATATGATGCTGAAAGCTATGGTTTTGTGGGCAATGGGCGTGCCCTTGTTTATCGTTCTTCTGATATGGATGTTCTTCTTTTAATCCCCAGTAGACACTAAAGATATCCATCAAAAAGCGCCGGTTTCGACCGGCGTTTTTCGTTTGTCTGGAGTGGGCGCGCGCGAAGTCCCCTGCAGATTTGGCATAAGCTTCGCGAAAGCCGGGCCTTGTAGTCCTTTGCTTATAATCAGTCGGAATTGTTCTTCATGATGAGGGCAGGGCTGGCGCAGCAAGCAAGAGACTCATCCCGCATCTGTCCTCGGGCTCGAGAATTTCCTGTCGGCGACGATGCCTACTGTCGATGTCAGAGCGAATTCTCCCCTGAGGGCGATGCCCAGTCGTTACTCACAGGCGGTCGTCGCGATGTCCAGTTCAGAAATCCTTCTCTCCATTTGCGTTCCTACATATAACAGGCAGTTCCTGCTGGAGAGGAACGTCAATTTCCATCTGGAATGGTTTCGGCGGCTGGGCATGTCGTTTGAGATCGTCATCGTCGATGATTGCTCGACCGACGGCACCGCGGACTATATTCAAACGCTCTCGCAGGTTCCCGAAGTCAGTGCCTACCGGCGCACCAAGAATTCCGGCTTTGTCAGCAATTATGCTTTCGCTATGCGCCGTGCGCGCGGGCGTTACGCGGTCTTCCTCGGCGATGACGACTTGCTCATTCCAGAGAAGGTCAAGGAATATGTCGAGATCATGCAGGCGGACTCTGGCATCGGAATGGTGCAAGCGCCGTGGATGCTGGTTGATGCACGCGACGGTCAGCGCGATATCTCGCCGTTCTACCGTATTCCCGGCCCGACCCGTCACTCCAAGGGTGATTTCTCCTCCTTCCTCAACTTCATCTTCAATCACCACGTCTTTCCTGAATTCCTGATCGTTCGTCGCGACGTCCTCGCTCGGTCGATTTCGAGCGCGACGCCCTTCATCTTCTGGGCTTACCTCTACACCGCCCGTGCGCTTGAACATGCCGATGTCCTGTTCATGTCGGAGCCTTTTGCGCGCGTGACGGCAGTCTCCGACGATCCGAGAATGCAGCAGGGCAACAATGAGTGCATGTTCCAGTGGGACACCTATCGCGGCGGCATCGAGTTTCTGGCGGCGCAGATGTGGAAGAATAAAACGCCTTCGACCCACGAGCGCAGCGACTTCTTCCAGCGCCTCGTTGGCTTCATGATGCAGCGGCAGGGTGTTGCCTTGCGCTTGCACATTGAATCCCGCAACTGGCCGGAAGCCTATATTCTGTATAATCGCATGGCTGCTTATCAGAACGTTCCAATGACGGGCACCTCGATCGATACGATCCAGAAGCTGGCCGGGCTCGTCGTTGCCGGCAAAGAGGCGGCAGCGTTCAGTGATCTTCCGATCATCGTCGATCCGGCTGTCGGGGACGAGATCGTCACTCTCCTGCCCGCTGCCATACAACAGCGACTGACGCGCATAACACCAACGTCCGATGAGGGCCCTCGCGCATGGCTTCGTTTCGATCCGAAATTCGGAGAGCCCATGGCCCGAACCGACGCGGCTTTTGATCTTCAGGCCTATATCGGGCAGTTCATCTAAAAACGAAGACGTGACTTACGTGCCGGGGCTTTCTACCGGCATGTAAGTCACGTCCAAATTTCTGTTAGAATATTGGCGGCTTAGGCTCTCCTGAGCTCTCTAAGCCGCCATCAGCAATTCCCAAATCGAGATAATTACTCCGAAGGCGCGCGCAGCTTTTGAAGCGTTTCGTTGATGAGCGTGGACGAGGTGGACTTGGTGTAAGGGAAATAAATGATCCTGACGCCGACTTCCTTGAACTGATCCTCGAATTCTTTCCACTTCGGCGTGTTGTACCAGTCATCACCCACGAACATGACGTTGAAACCGTATCGTTTCCAAGCGTCGAACTTGTCACGGGAAAATTGCGGTACGGCAACGTCGACATATTTGATGCCTTTGACGATCTCCAACCGCTCATCGAATGAGATGACGGTGCGCTTACCCTTGTATTCGCCGACAAGTTCATCGGTGCTGACACCGACAACGAGCTTGTCGCAGAGAGCCTTTGCGTTGCTGAGCATTCTCATGTGCCCGACATGAAACAGGTCGAAGACACCCGCCGTGTAACCAAGGATCATCTGCTAAAGCTCCAGTCAAATCAGTGTTGATATATGAGGTCTGAGATATCCGCCCAAGGCGCGTCCAGCAATGTCTCAAGGTTGAAGCGAAGCCACTTGTCCATTCCAGACCCTTCGCCCGCAAAGAGACGATCCGTCGGCACGGGAAAGCCAACTTTGGGACGGTCGATGATGGCGTCCGGCAATATGTTCCGGCACAGTCTTTTCAGCGGAGCTTTCGCTACGCCATTTTCCAGTCTGTAAGACGCCGGGGTGCCGTACATCAGTTCGACAAGCCGATGATCCACGAAGGGCGTGCGCGCCTCCACCGAACACATCATCGTGCTGTTATCCAGTCTGCGCAGCAGCCCGTGCAGATGGTGAATCTGGAAAAAAGCGGCTGTTCGGTCCAGCGCGGTCTTGCGATGCATGACGGGCGAGAGGATATCCTCCAGGATTTCACGATCGGCATGTTTGCCGTAGCTGTAAAGCTGATCGAATTTTTCGATATCCCACGGATTTTCTGCCGCCCAACGGAAGATGCGATCATAGCCGAAAAACAACTCATCCGCGCCTTCTCCGCTCAGGATGACGGTGTTGAATTCCTTTGCGACTTTCGTCATTTTGTAAATCAGGACTTCATTTGGCACCGACAGCGGTTCACCTCTGTGAAGGATGAGCATCTTTGCGATGTCCCGGAACTCCTGATCTGCGATGGTGATGGCGTGATGGTTGAAGGAGAATTTTTCAGCCGCGAGTTCGGCCCAGTCGAACTCGTTATTATCCTCAAATCCAACGGTCCATGTATGCGGGCGTGAGCTGAGAGCGGCGATCAGCGTGCTGTCCACGCCTCCACTCAGGTAGCTGCCCACAGGGACATCGGCGATGCAACGGAGATCGACCGCACTTTTCAAAGTGTCCATGATCTCTTCGTCAGAGACTGACTTATCGTAGACATCGCGTTCCGGGAGGTCCCAGTAGCGCGTGAGCTTGCCATTGAAATAATAATGGCCGGCGGGAAACAGCGATATGTCCTTGTACATCGTGCGACCGTTAAAAAAGCTTCGGGCTTTTACGTATTGCCGCAGGGCAAATGGGTCGATTGCCGTCAGATCGTGAAGCTGCTTCAGCGGCTTGATCTCGGAAGAGAACGAGACGAATGAGCCATTCTCATGGACATATAGCGGCTTCACGCCCAGGCGGTCTCTGGCTGCGAAAATGTCGCCCGTCAGCATGTCATGGATGACAAAGCTGAACATGCCGTAGAATTCCTTGAGCGCGTCAGGCCCGAGTTTGACGTAGAGCTCAATGAGAACCTCGGTGTCGCACGAGGTTTTGCAGTCGATGTTGTGTCGGGCAGCCAGCTCTTGGAAATTGTAGATTTCGCCGTTGAATATGATCCGGTAGCGCCCGTTGGACGACACGAACGGCTGGTTGGCGCGCGCATCGAGATCGACGATTTTCAGGCGCCTGTGTCCTAACTTGACGTGGTCGAGGCAGACAATCGATCCAGCATCCGGACCGCGGTGATGCATCAGGTCGAGTGCGCGTTCAAGTGCCGATCGATCGATCTCGGGAAAATTGGAGAATAATATTCCGCACATTTGAAATCCTCAGAATCGGAAAAAAAGAACGCGCGCCCCTCATAGCTTGGATTTGTCTCAGCCCGAAGTGCTGCTCACAAGACTATGAGAGGAACGGCCATAATGAGAAGCGGCGGCGCTGTTAAACGCCGATGCCGCTGGCAATGGAATCGAGAACGATTTCCGTCGATGGACGCTCATTCGGCAGCAATTTCTCAAGCAGGCGTTCGCGCGCCTCCACATTGCCCCATGGCTTGCCACCGGCATAGGCGAGAACCGCGTTTTCTATTTCTTCCATGGTCGTCACGGTTTCAGCGCAGGCGTGGGCCAGTTCACCCAGAGCATTGAATGGAACGCGCCGTTGTGAATCGATGAAGACCAAAGGCTTATTGAACAGCTGGTATTCCGTCAAAAACGAGACACCGTCCGTCAGCATCAGGTCAGAGGCAGCGAAGAGGTCGCCATATTGACCTTCGATGATCGAGCAATTGGGCAGGCTGTTCCAGCGCGCTTTGAAACCATCAACATCCGCTTGTGTCATCAAGCCCATTTTCACGACCAGTGCAAACAGGGCAGGGTGAGGTTTCAGTGCAAACTCGATATTCGGCGAGCGCTGCGCCCAGGCCAGCATGTCTCTGTAGATGCGGTGGAATACGCCGAACGCAAGCCAGTCGTTGCCGACAGAGTGATGCGGCGCCCAGATGACGCGGAACGCCTTTTCCTCACCGCTGACGATGGGCCAGGATCCCTTTCCGATAAAGCTCACCAGTCTCTCATGTTTCGGGTAACCTGAAAGCACAAATTTGCTCGGGTCAGAATGCTGGAAACTGCGAAAATAGGACTGTGTCTGCTCTGTTTCGCAAAACACACGCCACGCCGACCGGTGATACGGCTGATCGAATGCCATAGGCGATATTTCGGCCACGTCACGCTCGGAATGGCTGAATTTTGAGACGAGAGAAGTTCCGTAGGTGATGGCGCAAAGCCGCGCGAAGCCCAATTCCTCAGTGCGGAACGCAGCCGGGTAATCCCTATCCCATTGCGACTGACGGAAAATAACGTCGGGAGCCAGTGCGCGAAGGATATCGAGCCCCTCAAATGAGTTGGGCATACCCAGCCGAAGATGGGCAATTCCAAGTTCCGTCAAGGCTTCACTCACCGAGCTTTCACCGCCGCAGGCATTGTCGCCCGGGAACACCCGGTCAATGCTGACCACGAGAGGATCGAAGCGCCCATCATTTTTCATGGCATGGAAAATATCGATCTGCGCGTCCCAGGCCTCGATCATGTGAACCAGGAATACGCAACGGATTTTGCCGGAGGCCGGAGGCATCTTGCGAATACCCGCATGCATGACCTGACGCAACTGGCCGAAGTTGCTTGCAATATGCTCGCTTTTAACCGCGAGGCCTTTGAAGCTTTCAACGAGGTTGTTTGCAAAGGATGCGTTTGATTGGGAGAGCTCTCGTATATTGCTCGATGTGACCTGCACGGCCTCATGGAGCTTTTGAGCGTGTGCGTGCTGAACGCCAATGGCATCTTCTCGGAATTTCGCCAGAAAGTTGACGAGCTCCAGCATGATCTCATCCTGGATCTGCTGTCTTTGTGCCAAGGCAGAAATATCTGCGATGACTTGGTCAAGCTTGTCACTGACGGACGCAGACGATGCGGTGTTGGCAGCCATATCCATATTAAAACTCTCACCCTGTTTACCCAAGTATTTCAGCGTTTGCTTGCGCCGAACTGACCCTTGGTTTGCAGGCGGAGTGTCGCATTTACATATCTTTAAGACTGGAAAAGAGAAAGCGCTGGAGGTGGCTCCAGCGCTTTCGAGATATCAATCCAGCTCGTCAAAAAGACGGGAAGCCGTCGCCGCACTCGTCCGGCGTACCTCGATTTCGTCTCTGCGGCTGGAGAGCTGTTCGCTGGCCAGAAGAGCTTCGGCGAGATCGGCGGGTAGGGAGATCAGGACGCGTTCGCCTTGGGCAATCTTGCCGGTGTCGCTGCGCTTGCCGAGGATCATGCCGCCGGCCACCGTGTTGTTGGTGTCAGGGTCGATCAGGATGAAGGAGCCGGTCGAGCGGTTCTGGTCGTAGGGGTCGAAGATGGCCGTTTCGTCGAAGGACAGGCGCACCTTGCCGATGGCGTTCATCGGCAGCGTGTCGGCATGCGGCAACCATTGGCCGTTTTTCAGGTCCAGCTGCGTTGTTGGCTGCACCGTCACACGCTGGCGGCGGCTGCCGCTTTTCAGCCAGTAGCGTTTTGAGGGTTCGATACCACCCGGCTGAAGCGCCACGATCTGCGCGTCGAAGGCATGACCGGTTTGCGGCTGGGCTTCGATGGAGACGATCACATCGCCACGCGACACATCGACCTGACGGTCGAGAACGAGGGTGATCGCATCGCCCGAAACGGCAGCATTGCGCACCAGATCGAAGGTGACGATCTGCTTGACGTTGGCCACCATGCCAGATGGCAGGATGACGACGCTATCGCCCGGCTTGACGGAGCCACCAGCCACCGTGCCCTGATAGCCACGGAAACTTTCGCCCGGGCGGGACACGCGCTGTACAGGCAGGCGGAAACCACCGGTCTGCGTGGTGCGAACCGTCGCCAGTTCCAGCGTTTCTGCCAGCGTCGGGCCATCATACCACGGCATGGATGGCTTGCCGGAGAGAACAACGTTCTCGCCTTTCAGCGCCGACATGGGAATCGAGGTGATCTGCTTGATGCCGAGCGATAGCGCAAATTCGCGGAAGTCGTGGGCAATCAACTCGAAACCGGCCTTGTCGTAATTGGTGAGGTCGATCTTGTTGACGGCCAACACGAACTGGCGAATGCCCATCAGGGCGGCAATCGTCGCATGGCGGCGGGTCTGTTCCAGAATGCCGGTGCGGGCATCCACCAGCAATACGGCCAGATCGGCCGTCGATGCGCCGGTTGCCATGTTGCGGGTATATTGCTCATGGCCGGGCGTGTCGGCAACGATGAAGGCGCGCTTGTCGGTTGCGAAATAGCGATAGGCGACATCGATGGTGATGCCCTGTTCGCGCTCGGCCTGAAGACCGTCCAGCAGCAGCGCGAAATCGGGCAGGCCAAGATCGTTCTGCTTGCCGCTATCGCGGTGCAGCGTGGCGGCCTGATCTTCCTTCACCGCCTTGGTGTCCCAAAGCAGGCGGCCGATCAGCGTGGATTTACCGTCATCGACACTGCCGCAGGTGATGAGACGCAACGGGCGCGTGTCACGCACGGCCCTTGCTGGCTCGACGAAGGGCAGAATGGTGGCGGATTGTGCGTTTGCGTTCTGTGTCATCAGAAATAGCCCTCGCGCTTTTTCTTTTCCATGGAGCCGGACTGGTCGCGGTCGATGGCGCGGCCCTGTCGCTCCGATACGGTGGCGATTTCAAGCTCGGAGATCACCTCGTCCAGCGTGGTTGCCTCGGAGTTGATGGCACCGGTCAGCGGGAAGCAGCCGAGTGTGCGGAAGCGGATCATGCCGTGCTGAATTACTTCGCCGGGGAGCAGCTCCAGACGCTCGTCTTCTGCCAGGATCATCATGCCGTCACGTTCCACATAAGGGCGCTTTGCAGCGTAATAGAGCGGCACGAGTGGAATGTTTTCGGCCTGAATGTAACGCCAGATATCGACTTCGGTCCAGTTGGACAGCGGGAAGGCGCGCACGCTTTCACCCTGACGAACCATGCCATTATAGATGTTCCACAGTTCCGGGCGCTGGTTGCGCGGGTCCCATTTATGGTCTGGCGTGCGGAAGGAATAGATGCGTTCCTTGGCGCGGCTGGCCTCCTCATCGCGGCGTGCTCCACCGAAGGCGGCGTCGAACTTGCCAGCGTCCAGCGCCTGACGCAGCGCTTCCGTCTTCATGATGTCGGTGTAGAGCGCAGAGCCATGGGTAAACGGCGTCACGTTTTCGCTCGCGCCGCGCGGGTTGGTGTGAGAAATCAGGTCGAGATCGTATTCCTTGACGATATTGTCACGAAACTCGATCATTTCCTTGAATTTCCAGCCCGTATTGACGTGCAGCAGCGGGAAGGGAATGCGACCCGGAAAGAACGCCTTGCGCGCAAGATGCAGCAGCACCGACGAATCCTTGCCGATGGAATAGAGCATCACGGGATTGTCGAATTCCGCCGCAACTTCACGGAAAATGTGGATCGCTTCGTTTTCGAGGGCTTTCA
This sequence comes from Hyphomicrobiales bacterium, assembly GCA_900473205.1. Classification (GTDB taxonomy): domain Bacteria; phylum Pseudomonadota; class Alphaproteobacteria; order Rhizobiales; family Rhizobiaceae; genus Agrobacterium. The sequence goes on along the minus strand of UCLB01000003.1, from coordinate 100,283 downwards.
GGTGGGGATCAAGCGGCTGCTTTGGTGTGCTGACACTCTTGCTTTCCGTTTCCGGAACTGCATTGGACATTTTAAACTCCGGCAATCTACTGATTTCAATTATCTTTGTGAGGCGGATGGTAGCGGGGAGGCTTGAGCTGCCTCGGCCACGTGCAGGCCGCATTCGCGCTTCTCGTCATTTTCCCACCACCACCGACCGGCGCGTTCTGGTTCGCCGGGCTTGATGGCGCGTGTACACGGCTCGCAGCCGATGGAAGGATACCCGCGGGCGTGAAGGGGGTTGATGGGAATGGTTTCCGACGAAACATGCGCCTTGATCATAGCGATATCCCAATCCGCTAGCGGATTGATCTTGATCAGATTGCGCTCGGCGTTGAATTCGGCAAAGGGCGTCGTTGCCCTGTTGCCTGACTGGCCACGACGAAGGCCAGTAATCCAGAAACTTGCGCCTTCCAGCGCCTTTGCCAGCGGCACCAGCTTGCGCACGTGACAGCAGGCATGGCGAGCTTCGACGCTGTCATAAAAACCATTCAGACCGTATTTCGCGGCATAGGCGTCGATGTCATCCTGCTCGGGATAAAAGCGCTTGATGGTGATGTCGTAGCGCTCTTCCGTCTCGCCGATCAGCGTCACGGTTTCTGCAAACAGGCGGCCCGTTTCCAGTGTCGAGACATCGATTGGCAGGCGATGTGTGCCTATTGCGGCGGTGATGACCTGATCCTCGATACCGAGGCTCGTTGTGAACACTGCGCGTCCACCCAACGCGGCAACGAATGCAAGCCGCCCGGCCAGATCGAGGCTGGCGAGCGTTTCATCGAGCGATGCAACATCATGGATGGAAAGACTATGCGATGGGGTGTTGATGGTCATTTCACGGGTCCGAAACTCTACTGCTTCGAATAATCCTTGAAATGCGGGTTTTTTGACAGGAATGGCTATGCTTGTGCATGGCCTTGGGGAGCAAATATCTCTCTTGCACGTAAGTTACGCGCAAAAGACTCCCAATCTGGCGAAATCAGTCCCGGTTTGTGTTCGTATAAAAACTGCGCTAATCGAAAAAAGCAACCCCATTCATGATATTTTCGGTAATTTTAGTATGATTTCCCAAAAGGCGAAATATGCGTTGCGTGCGCTGCTGGCGTTGGCGAGAGCCTACGGGAACTGTCCTGTGCAGATTTCCGATATTGCCCGCACCCAGGCCATCCCGAAGAAGTTTCTGGAGCAGATTCTGCTGGAGCTGAAACGTGCTGACATCGTCACCAGCCGTCGCGGCAAGCAGGGTGGCTATCTGCTTCAGCGCCCGGCGACAGAGATATCATTCGGCGAAGTGCTGCGGCTGATCGATGGGCCGGTAGCTCCGCTGCCGTGCCTGTCGCAGACGGCTTACCGGCGCTGCGAGGATTGCGACGGCGAAACGCAATGCGAAATCCGCCACGTCTTTGCGCAGGTGGCGGATGCGACGCGCAACATTCTCTTCAACACGACGATTGCAGATGCCATCAGCGGCGCCGATGTGGCCGAGCTTCTGACCGCGTAAGCGGAAAGCGACACGAAAAAATTATCCTGATGACGGATTTTTTTGTCTATTCGCGGCGAAAATACGGTAAAAATACGAACTGGTTTTGCGTAAAGCCCTGCATTTCTATGGCACTTGTTGCGCATTTTCAGCATGCGGCGTTGCATTTGTTGCCGCTGGTGCCAAGCGAAGGGAAACACTTTTGCGATCGTGATCGCCCTGATTGACCAACTCTACTGAACCGGTAGTGTTAAGCGCAATGCATCTAGGAGGGATACCGATGTCGAAACTTCTTTCCAGCCTCAGCGCCGTAGCGCTCAGCCTGTCAGTCACTCTCGGTGCTGTCGGAATGGCCCGCGCGGAGACCACGCTTCTCAACGTGTCCTATGATCCGACCCGCGAACTCTACAAGGACTTCAACGAAGCCTTCGCCAAGAAGTGGAAAGCCGATACCGGCGAGGACGTCACCATCAAGCAGTCGCATGGCGGCTCCGGCAAGCAGGCTCGTTCTGTTATTGATGGTCTGGAAGCCGATGTGGTGACGCTGGCGCTACAGAGCGACATCGACGCCATCGTTGCCAATGGCGGCAAGATCAACAAGGACTGGCGCACCCGCCTTCCGCACAATTCTTCGCCCTATACATCCACCATCGTCTTCCTCGTCCGCAAGGGCAACCCGAAGGGAATCCATAACTGGGGTGATCTGGTTAAGGGCGATATCCAGATCGTAACGCCGAACCCCAAGACCTCGGGTGGTGCGCGCTGGAACTATTTGGCGGCATGGGCCTGGGCAAACGAGGAGTACAAGGGTGATCAGGCCAAGATCAAGGCTTACGTCGGTGAACTCTACAAGCGCGCCCCGGTGCTTGATACGGGTGCACGCGGCTCCACGGTCACCTTCGCACAGCGCCAGATTGGTGATGTGCTGCTGGCCTGGGAAAACGAGGCCTATCTGGCCGGTGAAGAATTCGGCAAGGACGCCTTCGATATCGTCGTTCCGCCGATCTCCATTCTGGCAGAGCCGCCGGTCGCCGTGGTTGACGCCAATGTCGATGCCAAGGGCACCCGCAAGCAGGCCGAAGCCTACCTGCAATACCTCTATTCTGACGAAGGCCAGAACATTGCTGCCAAGCATTTCTACCGCCCGTCCAATCCGTCCGTTGTCTCCAAGGATTTGCTCAAGCAACTGCCTGACATCAAGCTCGTCACCATCGACGATCCGCAGTTCGGCGGTTGGGCCAAGGCACAGCCGGAGCATTTCGGTGATGGCGGCATCTTCGACCAGATTTACAAGCCCGCAAAGTAAGCGGATGATGTGACACACCGAACAGGTCGCCCATGCTTCCTGTTTGGATCGGAGACAAGATCGACCGGCCCCGAGCCGGTCGATGGCGCATAAGAGGGTGGCTGACGATGGCCCCCGTTTTACCCGGAGCCTTGATGAGCAAAACCCCATCGCCCGCAAAGTCGAAGTGGCGTCAATCCAGCGTCTTGCCGGGATTCGGCCTGACGCTTGGTTACACCATCACCTACCTGTTTCTCATCATTCTCATTCCTTTGGCCGGTCTGGTCTGGTCCACCGCAAAACTTGGTTTTGCGGATTTTTTCGCCATTGCGACCGATAGCAGGACGCTGAATGCGCTGCGCATCTCCTTCACAACCGCCTTTCTGGCGGCCTTCGTCAATGCCATCTTCGGCGTGCTCATCGCCTGGGTGCTGGTGCGTTACCGCTTTCCGGGCCGCCGCTTCGTGGATGCCATCGTGGATCTGCCATTTGCGCTGCCGACAGCCGTTGCCGGTATTGCGCTCACCGCGCTTTATTCCAATCGCGGCTGGGTCGGCCAATTGTTCGAACCCTTCGGCATCAAGATCGCCTTTACGCCGACGGGTATCGTCATTGCGCTGATCTTCATCGGTCTTCCCTTTGTCGTGCGCACGGTGCAGCCGGTCATGGAAGAGATCGACCGTCAGGTGGAGGAGGTCGCGGCAACGTTGGGTGCCAACCGCTTCCAGACCATCACCCGCATTCTGCTGCCAAGCCTCACGCCTGCCATCCTTACCGGCTTTGCGCTGGCCTTTGCGCGTGGGGTGGGGGAATATGGCTCGGTCATCTTCATTGCGGGTAACATTCCTTATGTCTCGGAAATCGCGCCGCTTCTGATCGTCATCCGGCTGGAGGAGTTCAACTATGCGGCAGCCACCGGCATTGCCACCATCATGTTGATCATCTCCTTCGCCATGCTCTTCGTCATCAATCTCATTCAGGCGTGGAGCCGCAAGAGGTACGGTTATGCCTGATCACGCGCGCAGCCTTCCATCCACCAAGCCGTTTCGCGATCCCGCCAGCGAGGCTCTGCCTGCAAAGCTCGTACTGATCGGCCTCGCATTCCTGTTTCTCGCGCTCTTCCTCGTGCTGCCGCTGGTCGCGGTCTTCGTGGAAGCCTTCCGCAAGGGCTTCGAATCCTTCTGGGATGCGATTGTCGAGCAGGACGCGCTTTCGGCCATTCGCCTCACACTTCTCGTGGCGGCCATTGCCGTGCCGCTCAACCTCGTCTTTGGGGTCGCCGCTGCATGGTCGATTGCTAAATTCGAGTTCAAGGGCAAGGCTTTCCTCATCACGCTGATCGACCTGCCGTTCTCCATCTCTCCGGTCATTTCCGGCCTCGTCTATGTCATCCTGTTTTCCTCGCACAGCGTGCTTGGTCCGTTCCTCAAAAGCTACGGCATCGAAATTCTCTTTGCCGTCCCGGGCATCGTGCTGGCCACCATTTTTGTGACCTTTCCCTTCGTCGCGCGCGAGCTGATCCCGCTGATGCAGGATCAGGGCACGGGCGATGAGGAAGCGGCCATTTCGCTGGGAGCATCCGGCTGGCAGACCTTCTGGTTCGTGACGCTTCCCAATATAAAATGGGGCCTGCTCTACGGCGTGCTGCTGTGCAACGCCCGTGCCATGGGCGAGTTCGGTGCCGTCTCTGTGGTCTCGGGTCATATCAGGGGCGAAACCAACACCATGCCGCTGCATGTCGAAATTCTCTATAACGAGTACAATATCGGCGCGGCCTTTGCCGTTGCGACATTGCTTGCGGGTCTGGCGCTCGTCACACTCGTTCTCAAAACCATTCTTGAAATACGCTTTGGCGCGGGCAACGCCGCCGGCAAGCATTGAAGGGCATATCAATGGAAGTGAAAGTTTCCGGTATCACCAAGCAGTTCGACCGCTTTCCGGCCTTGAACGATGTGTCGCTAAACATCCGTTCCGGCGAGTTGATCGCGCTGCTTGGCCCATCCGGTTCCGGCAAGACGACGCTGCTGCGCCTCATCGCTGGTCTGGAACAGCCGACGCAGGGGCAAATCTTCTTCGGTGATGAAGATGCCTCGCACCGTTCCGTGCAGGAGCGTAATGTCGGCTTCGTATTCCAGCATTACGCCCTGTTCCGCCATATGACGGTGGCTGACAATATCGGCTTCGGCCTGAAAGTCCGCCCATCCGCCAGCCGCCCACCGAAAGCGGAAATCCGCAAACGTGTGTCGGAGCTTCTGGATATGGTCCACCTTCAGGGTCTGGAGAAGCGTTATCCCAACCAGCTCTCCGGCGGTCAGCGTCAGCGCGTGGCGCTCGCCCGCGCCGTTGCCATCGAGCCACGCGTGCTGCTTCTGGATGAACCCTTCGGCGCGCTGGATGCCAAGGTGCGCAAGGAACTGCGCCGCTGGCTGCGCGAATTCCACGACCGCACCGGCCACACCACGGTTTTCGTGACCCACGATCAGGAAGAAGCACTGGAACTGGCCGACCGCGTGGTCGTCATGAGCCAGGGCAAGATCGAGCAGGTCGGCACTGCGGATGATGTCTATGACACGCCCAACTCACCCTTCGTTTTCTCCTTCATCGGCGAATCCTCCAACCTGCCGGTGACGATCCGTGATGGCCATGTGCTGTTTCAGGGAGAAAGCATTGGCATTAGAGAGGCCAATGACGGCGAGGGCGATCTGTTCTTCCGCCCCGAAGATGTGGTGCTGACGACTGAAAGGGATGCGCTTTACGGCAAGGTCACGACCTGTCGCCGCCTGGCCGGAACACGCATCGCCGAAATCGACATCGCCAATAACGGCCACGAGCCCTACCATCTCGAAATCGAAGTCCCGCTGGATGCCTCTGTCGCCGTCGGCAACGAACTCCGCTTCCGCCCAACCCGCTGGAAAATCTTCCGCAAGTAGAAAGCGGACAAAGGAAAAGGGCCGCTTGGTTAGCGGCCCTTCCATGAGTTTGGTCGTTGTTACAGACCTGGAAACGTTTATCAACATCCCGTTGGAAGGCGGATCAAGCCGAGGGCTGCCTCGTCAAAATCAAATCCTTTCCACTGTCACGCACCAAGACCGAAATCTCACTAGACATTGGATCACCTTCCTTTCGCTACGTTGAACATAAGAAGAAGGTAATACGATTCGCGGGGATTGCAAGGGGCCGATATCTCGTGGCGCATATTTACAATAAAGCGTAAATTACGTATTTTGCGTAATTGATTTTCATCGAGGAGACCTTGTCATGGTCCGCGCACTTCAGGTCCCTGCAACCGCTTTTTCCCGTAGCTTCGGAAAATACAGAGATGAGGTCCACAATGTTGGCGTTATCGAAGTCACGTCACACGACCGCGTCGTGGGCGCTTACATTAGCGCGAAAGAACTTGAGCATTTCAACGAGCTTAAAAAGCGCGAACGACAGGTCATCCGAGTAGAGGATGCCGATGACGAATTGATCGAGGCAATCAAAAATGCTCGATGGGGCGAAGTATCGGAGTGATCTATCCCGTTCCGTCTCAAGGTCTCGTCGTTCGTTATAATTATTTATGGCATAAAGATTACATCGAGGGTCTGACCGACAGCGGAAAAGACAGGCCTTGTGCGCTTGTTCTGTACTCCTCGAAAAAAGGACAGGCGGTCGTCGTGCCCATAACCCACTCTCCACCCGAACTGGGTGATGAGGATATGTCGATCATAATTCCACCCGATATTTGCAAAGTCATCGGTTTGGACGAGGACGTAAACTGGGTGCGTGTCAACGAACTCAATATGTTCGATTGGCCGGGAAATCATCTCCGCCCTCGCGCAGATGACCCATCGCGTTTTGATTATGGCATCATGCCAAAGGACTTTTTTGAACAGGTGCGAGACCGGCTGGTAGATTTAATGACACAGCGGCGTGTGATGCAGACGAAACGATAAGGCCAGCCCGAGAACTCACACGCCGCTTCGACAGTTTACTATCCAGCAACCCTCATCATAATCTTCCCAATGTGGCTGCTGCTTTCCATCAGTTTATGCCCATCCGCCACATGGTTGAAATCGATCACATCGTGAATGACCGGCGCGATCTTGCCTGCCTCCAGCAGCGGCCAGACTTCGGCGACCAGTTCATCGCGGATCGCGCGTTTTTCGTCTGCGGTGCGGGGGCGCATGGTGGAGCCGGTGACGGTCAGGCGTTTGACCATGATGGGGCGCAGGTCGACCTTTTCGGCAATGTTGCCGCCGAGAAACGCGATGATCGAGAGACATCCGTCCTTGGCGAGCGACGACAGGTTCCTGGCGAAATAGGATGCGCCGATCATGTCGAGGATGACATCCACGCCCTTGCCGTCGGTCTCAGCCTTGATGACCTCGGCAAAGTCCTCGTCGCGGTAGTTGATTGCACGCTTGGCGCCAAGCTTTACACAGGCATCGCATTTTTCCTTGGAACCAGCGGTGGCATAGACCTCTGCGCCGAACGCCTTGGCCAGCTGAATGGCGGTTGTGCCGATGCCGCTGGTGCCGCCGTGGATCAGAACGCTTTCGCCTTCGGTCAGCCCCGCCATCTGGAACAGGTTGGCCCAGACGGTGAAGAATGTTTCCGGCAGTGCCGCCGCCTTTACCGCGTCGTAGCCCTTGGGAAAGGGCAGGGTCTGGCCCGCAGGCACGACGCAATATTCGGCGTAACCGCCGCCATTGGCCAGCCCACAGACATTGTCGCCGATGCTGTATTCGGTAACACCTTCGCCCAGCGCCACGACTTCTCCGGCAATTTCCAGCCCCAGAACCGGGTTGGCATCTTTCGGTGGTGGATAGGTGCCCTGCCTTTGTGCCACATCCGGCCTGTTGATGCCCGCCGCCTGCACCTTGACCAGAATCTCACCCGCCTTTGGCGTGGGAACAGTGCCCGTTGCAAAGACCATTACTTCCGGTTCACCGAAGCTTGGCAGATCAACAAATCGCATCGTCGTGGGCAAAGTCATGGCGGGCCTCCATTGTGTTTCAATGGCAGGGAAACTAGGCGAGATGCTGCCCGGAGGGAAGGAGGCGTTTTGCCGCTACGGCGAAAGTCAGGCCATAAGGCGGCGTTCGCCCCTCAATGCGCGTCGCCGGAACTGCGGATGATGAGGCCGGATTCGCTTTCCTTGGCAGCCTTCTTGATGGCCGCAATCTCGCCCCCGATCCGCTCAGGATTACCCAAAAGCAGGCCCCTGGGCAGTTGCAGCACGCCGATGGAGCAGCGCAGCAGCGCAAATTCACGTTCATTGCCAAAGCGGTCATGACCAGTGATCAGCCCCGCGGCACGGTCTTCTTCCGAATAAAGCTGCACCACGTCGTCGTGGAAATCGCTGAGCAGACGCTCGAGAATTTCCGTCACCTCATCCTGCTGCCAGTCACGAACGCCGATGAAGAAATCGTCGCCACCAATATGGCCAAGGAAGCAATCGCCGGAGAAGAAATAACGCTTCATCAACGCTGAAAACAGCGTGATGGCGTGGTCGCCGACATGGAAGCCGTATTTATCGTTGAAGGGTTTGAAATTGTCGAAATCGCAATAACAGAAGAAGCGGTTGTCATCGCTGTCGCCGCAGCTGGCTTCAATGAAGCTGCTGATGGCCCGGTTGCCGGGCAGTGCGGTCAGCGGGTTCTGTTCCTGCGCCAGCTTCAACTGCTTTTCATTGATGACCTTGATGAGCGATGCAGCGGAAACCACGCCGATATAGCGCATATTTTCGGTCAAAATCACGCAGGCGCTGCCACCGGTATTGGCAAAGACATTCATCAACTGGTCGGCATCCGCATCCAGCCCGACAATCGGCGCGCCATCCACGAAATGCGAAATGGTGCGCTCATAGACCTTGTTTTTCAGCAGGTCGCGGCCAAACGGCTGGTAGATATATTCTTTCAGGTGATGCTCGTTGATAACGCCGCGCGGCTCGCCATTGGCGTTGAGAACCGGAAAGAAGGCCTGCGCCGGGTTGCGGCGAAACAGCTCGAACACGCTGTCGATTGTGTCGTTTTCAAACACGGTCGGCAGCCGCTCGATCTGGCGGCGAATGAGGATTTCATCCAGCGTCTGGCTGCTGCGACGGGTCTCGCCCAGATGCTGCAGATGCGGAAAGGCGCCTTGCAATTCACTGACGAACGTGGTGGGCCGGGAAATAAACCAGCCCTGCACCAGATCCACACCATGTTCGCGGCAGGCCAGAAACTCCGCTTCGGTCTCGATGCCTTCGGCAATCACCCGCACACCCAGCGTGTGGGCAATGTTGACGATGTTCTTCACCAGATGGCGCTTGCGCGGATTGCGGTCCATGCCATCGATGAAGTAGCGGTCGATCTTCAGGTAATCGACAGGGAATTCGCACAACAGCTTCATTTCGCCATGGCCGACGCCGAAGTCGTCGATAGCCAGTTTGAAGCCTTCCTTACGCATACGGGCAATCAGTGCGCTGAACTCCGGCACGCTGGTATTGTCGAAACGCTCGGAGAGTTCGAAGCAGATGGAAGAGGGCGGTATCGAGGCCTTGGCCAGATGCTCCAGAAGCTTGTTCAGAATCGCATCGCCATGCGGAATAAGGCGAACATCGAGGTTGAGAAATAGTGTGGCGGAAGAGAACTCCGGCAGGGTGGAAAATTTGGCCAGCGCCCGGCCTGCCAGCATCTGCTCTACGGCAACCAGCTGGCCATCGGCTTCAATGTGGTCCAGAAGGTCCAGCGGGCTGGAAAAACCGATGCGGTCGAAACCGCGCATCAGGGATTCGTATCCGAAAACAGTGCCTGTCGTGGCTTCGACAATCGGCTGAAAAGCCGTTTCAAGAACGAGTTTCGCCATGGAAGCCATTTGCCCGGTTGCAAATCGCCGTATGACGTCAGGGTCGATCGCCGTCGACTGCATGAATTTTCTCCACCATTGCGCCCATTTTTAAAGGCACTTTTTGGGTGGGAGAATGCTCGAAACTCCTCAACAAAAGCTTTCTGGCAGATGAAGCTTTCTTGAAGTTTTTGTGACACAACCGCGACGCGCTAAAATAGCTCCAATGCACAAGCCTTGAGGGCTCAGGCGTGACGCCGTTTGAGCGAATGCGCAGCATAAAGTTCGGCTACATTGAGATGCTCACCGCTTACATGTGCATCGACGCTACCCTTGGTAGTACCGTCACGGCCAGCAGTTTCCACCCAGAGGCGAAGGGCGGCACGCACAACTTCGCTTCCCGAGGCGTAATCCCCGCTATTCACCGCCTCGCGCATCTTCTCGGCCTGCTCTGGGGAAATGGATACGGTCACCATTGGCATCATGTCTCTCCCTATCATGGCGTTTCTTGTCCCTGACAATCATGTCGAAGCTGAACCGTCCTTGGCCATTTATGCATCCGCTCCCGGCCAGTTGTGAGCGGACTTAAGTGATTATTATATTAGCACATCTGTCATGCGCGCCCGAAGGAACGCCCACCTTCGTTTTCAGTTCCGAAGGAAACGTCGTTTTATGAAAATGGGAAGGGGCGGCAAAAACCACCGGGCTGCCTGTCACGGCGCAGACATGCAGCTGCGCTAGTGGACGCTGAAGGCTTTTCAAGCGAATGCAATCGGTCATGCCTGCGACCTTTCATTTGCCAGTTGGCGCGACCCTAGCACATTTGGGCGAGCGGGCAAAGTTTTCCGGCATGTTTGACATGGCGCAAGTCACACGATTGCGTGTCGCAATTATTATTGATTGATCAGTCAATCAATAATAAATTGCCCGCAAAGGAGAATGCCGATGCCGAAGCTTGGAATGGAACCTCTGCGCAAAAAGGCGTTGATGGATGCCGCACTGCGGGCCATCGGCCAGACCGGTTCGCTGAATGTGACCATGTCTGATATCGCTCGCGAGGCGGGGGTGTCGGCGGCACTGGCGCATCATTATTTCGGCAGCAAGCAGCAGCTTCTTCTGGAAACCATCCGCAGCCTGCTGCGTGCCCTTCGCCGGGATGCGATTGCAGCGCTGAGCCAGGCCTCTGGCCCGCGGGCGCGGCTAAGCGCCATTGTCCGCGTGTCGTTCCAGAGCGATCAATTCACCAATGAAACCGTGGCCGCATGGCTGGCCTTTTATGTGGAAGCGCAGCGCTCTGAAGAAATGCGCCGCCTGCTGGTGACCTATACCCGCCGCCTGCGCTCCAACATCATGGATAGCCTCAACCGCCTCTGCCCGCCGGATGATGCCGCCCGCATCGCCGAAGGGGCCGCCGCGCTGATCGACGGGCTCTATATCCGCCACAGCCTGCAGGCCGCACCGCTCGGCCTTTCTGCCGCGCCTGCACTGGTGGAAAACTATTTCGACACCCAGCTCAAACCCTTTTCTGACGCGCCTTCTCAAGAGGGCAAGCCGTCCATTCGTATTCTCTGAGGACCTTTAGATGACATTGAAAGCCCAGCCGAAAGCCTCCCATTTCATCGATGGCGATTATGTCGAAGATACCGAGGGCACGGTCTTTGAAAGCATTTATCCCGCTACCGGCGAAGTCGTTGCAAGGCTGCACGCCGCCACGCCGGCCATCGTGGAACGCGCCATTGCTTCTGCCAAGAAGGCGCAGAAGGAATGGGCGGCGATGAGCCCCACCGCGCGCGGTCGCATTCTGCGCCGCGCTGCCGATATCATCCGCGAGCGCAATCGTGCTTTGTCGGAGCTGGAAACACTGGATACGGGCAAACCCATTCAGGAAACCATCGTGGCCGATTCCACCTCCGGCGCGGACGCTTTCGAATTCTTTGGCGGCATCGCACCCTCGGCTCTGAACGGCGATTATATTCCGCTGGGCGGCGATTTTGCCTATACCAAGCGCGTGCCGTTGGGTGTCTGCGTCGGCATCGGGGCGTGGAACTATCCGCAGCAGATCGCCTGCTGGAAGGCTGCCCCCGCGCTGGTCGCTGGCAACGCCATGGTTTTCAAACCATCGGAAAACACGCCGCTTGGTGCCTTGAAGATTGCGGAAATTCTCATTGCGGCAGGTCTGCCTAAAGGGCTGTTTAACGTCATTCAGGGAGACCGTACGACTGGCCCGCTGCTGGTGGAGCACCCGGATGTCGCCAAGGTCTCGCTCACCGGCTCGGTGCCGACAGGCCGCAAGGTGGCCGCTGCCGCTGCCGGTCATCTGAAACACGTCACTATGGAACTCGGCGGCAAGTCACCGCTGATCGTCTTTGATGATGCCGATATCGAAAGTGCTGTCGGCGGCGCGATGCTGGGCAATTTCTACTCCTCCGGTCAGGTCTGCTCCAACGGCACCCGCGTTTTCGTTCAGCGCGGCGCAAAGCAGCGCTTCCTCGAAAACCTCAAGGCCCGCACCGATGCGATGGTGATCGGCGATCCCATGGATGAGGCAACCCAGATCGGCCCGCTGGTCTCCAAGGCGCAGCAGGAAAAGGTTCTGGCCTATATTGAGAAGGGCAAAGCCGAAGGCGCGACCCTCATCACCGGCGGCGGCATTCCCAACCATGTTTCGGGCGAGGGCGCTTACGTGCAGCCCACCGTGTTTGCCGATGTAACCGATGGCATGACCATCGCCCGCGAGGAAATCTTCGGGCCTGTCATGTGCGTGCTGGATTTCGATCATGAGGACGAAGTCATCGCCCGCGCCAACGCCACCGAATTCGGCCTCGCGGGCGGCGTCTTTACCGCCGATATCAACCGCGCCCACCGCGTGGTGGACCAGCTGGAGGCGGGGACGTTGTGGATCAACACGTATAATTTGTGCCCGGTGGAGATGCCGTTTGGTGGGTCGAAACAGTCCGGCTTCGGGCGGGAGAATTCGGCGGCGGCGCTTAACCACTATAGCGAGTTGAAGACGGTTTATGTGGCGACAGGGAAGGTGGATGCTCCGTATTGATCAAGATCAGGGGCTCATCCTCGTCCTTCGAGGCCCGTTTCACGGGCACCTCAGGATGAGGATGAGAGCGGGCGTTTCGCCCTCCGGCACTCCACAGCAGCGCATGTTTTCAACCAGACAATGCAACGTCTCTCCACCTCATTTTTTTAGGCTCGTTTCAAGGGCACCTCAGGATGAGGATGAGAGCAAGCGTTTGCCCTCAGGCACCCTTCAGCAGCGCACGTTCGTCAACGAAATAAATGCACAACCTCTCTCCACCTCATCCTGAGGTGCCCGTTAAACGGGCCTCGAAGGACGAGGTGGCCACAGCAAAGAGCAACCACAATGCAACAAGCAGATTTCGTCATCGTCGGTTCGGGTTCCGCAGGCTCTGCCATGGCTTGCCGCCTGTCGGAAGACGGCAAATATTCCGTTATCGTCATCGAGGCAGGCGGGTCGGATTTCGGTCCCTTCATCCAGATGCCTGCCGCCCTTGCCTGGCCGATGAGCATGAAACGCTACAATTGGGGCTACCACTCCGAGCCTGAGCCGAACCTCAACAACCGCCGCATCACCGCGCCGCGCGGTAAGGTCATTGGCGGGTCGTCGTCCATCAATGGCCTCGTCTATGTTCGCGGCCATGCGGAGGATTTCAATCGCTGGGAAGAGCTTGGCGCGCATGGCTGGGCTTATGCCGATGTGCTGCCCTATTACAAGCGCATGGAAACCAGCCATGGTGGCGAAGAGGGCTGGCGTGGCACGGATGGGCCGCTGCATGTTCAGCGCGGACCGGTCACCAACCCGCTGTTCCACGCCTTCGTCAAGGCCGGTTCACAGGCCGGTTTCGAGCTGACGGATGACTATAACGGCTCCAAGCAGGAAGGCTTCGGCCTGATGGAGCAGACAATCCACAATGGTCGCCGCTGGTCCGCCGCCAATGCCTATCTGCGGCCAGCGTTGAAACGACCGAACGTCTCTCTGGTGCAGGGTTTCGCGCGCAAGATCGTTATCGAAAACGGTCGCGCCACGGGTGTCGAGATCGAGCGGCGGGGCGGGGTGGAAACCATCCGCGCCAACCGCGAAGTCATCGTCTCGGCCTCGTCCTTCAACTCCCCCAAGCTGTTGATGCTCTCAGGCATCGGCCCTGCCCAGCATTTGCAGGACATGGGCATCGAGGTGATCGCTGATCGCCCCGGCGTCGGGGCCAATCTTCAGGACCACATGGAATTTTATTTCCAGCAGGTTTCGACAAAACCCGTCTCGCTTTATTCTTGGCTGCCTTGGTTCTGGCAGGGTGTTGCCGGTGCGCAATGGCTGGTAACAAAGGGTGGTCTGGGTGCGTCCAACCAGTTCGAGGCCTGCGCCTTCCTGCGGTCCGAACCGGGCCTCAAACAACCGGATATCCAGTTCCACTTCCTGCCCGTCGCCATTTCTTATGATGGAAAGGCGGCGGCGAAAAGCCATGGTTTCCAGGTCCATGTCGGTTTCAACCTGTCGAAATCGCGCGGCAATGTCACGCTGCGCTCGTCCGATCCGAAGGACGATCCGGTCATCCGCTTCAACTATATGAGCCACGCCGAAGACTGGGAAAAATTCCGCCATTGCGTGCGCCTGACGCGGGAAATCTTCAGCCAGAAAGCCTTCGATGATTATCGCGGCCCCGAAATCCAACCGGGCGAGAGTGTTCAATCGGATGAAGACATCGACGCATTCCTGAGGGAACACCTGGAAAGCGCCTACCACCCCTGTGGCACCTGCAAGATGGGCGACCGTAGCGACCCGATGGCGGTCGTCGATCCCGAATGCCGTGTCATCGGCGTGGAAGGATTACGCGTCGCCGATAGCTCGATCTTCCCGCACGTCACCTACGGCAACCTCAACGGCCCCTCCATCATGACGGGCGAGAAGGCGTCGGACCATATTCTGGGCAGACAGCCACTGCCGCGCTCCAATCAGGAGCCGTGGGTCAATCCGCGCGCGGCGGTGAGTGATCGATAGGGATCAGTGGTAGTCGCTCTCGCGCTGGTGGCGTATGGCGAGGATTGTAACCGTTTTTGCGTCCTCGATTTCATAAAGGACAACATAGCCCCAGTTGCCGAAGGGGATCAGCAATTCGCGGGCGACGATGTCTTCTTCCTCGACATGGACTTTTCTGCCGATAAAGGGGAAGTCTTCGAGCAGTTTTAGCCCTTTTGCCACGGCGTCATATGCGTCTGCGGCAAGGCGAGCGTCTGTCATCGCGAGATGCTCGAAATGACGGTCCAAATCCTTGAAAAAAGCTTCAGCGTATTTGAGTTCGCGACTCATCCCGCTTTTGCCGCCTTAGCTTTTGCTTTTTCGAGTTTACTCCGCATCATGGAGAGAACGTCGTCCGTCGTATAATAAATACCGGTTCGCTTTGCTTCTTCACGTGCGGCAAGCCCGCGTTTAATAAATTCCGACTGAGATTTGCGAGTTTCGATCTCTCTGAGAATGCTGTCTTCCATGAAAGACGAGATCGTCTCGCCGTCTTTCAAAACACTTTCCAGTGCCTCGCGAAAATCTGGTGTTACCCGTATGGAAGGCATCGTTGCGGTTTTCATTTGGCAACTCCATGCGTTGCAATTGCGATGCATAATCCTGCGCCATTCCGTGGCAATTGTCAAAGGTGAGGTTGCAATCCCAGCGTCGCAGGCCGATAAGTGGGACCTTCCCCGGACGACAGAAAAGTTGCCATGCCTTCCAAATACAAGAAAATGAAGATGTTTCGCCGCTCCCGCGTCATGTGGGGTTCGTGGCGGATATGGAAGCCGCGTGCGGTGTTCTGGACCGGCGCTCTGGCCGTTGGGGTCATCAGTGTCGCCTTCGCGAAGATGGCGGATTGGGCGCAGCATCTGTTCGTTTCCGTCACCTCGTCGGGGCAATGGGCCTTTCTTCTGCCGCTCATCATCACGCCGCTCGGCTTTGCGCTCTGTGCGTGGCTGGCCATTACCGTGTTTCCCAATTCCGGCGGCAGCGGCATTCCGCAGGCCATTGCGGCGCGGCACTTTCATGACGATGAAGATCGCTCACGTCTGTTGTCTCTGAAGCTGGCGGTGGGCAAGATCGTGTTGACCATTGCCGGGCTGCTGTCAGGGGCATCCATCGGGCGTGAGGGGCCGACCGTGCAGGTGGGCGCCTCGATCATGCTTCAGGCCGCACGCATCGGCGGCATGGCGCAGGCGCGGGGCCTGATTCTGGCCGGTTCCGCCGCAGGCATCGCCGCTGCCTTCAACACGCCTTTGGCCGGTATCGTCTTTGCCATCGAGGAAATGAGCCGGACGTACGAGTCGCGCTCCAACGGTCTGGTGCTGACCGCCGTCATCCTGTCGGGCTTGGCGTCGCTGGGGCTAGTCGGAACCTACACCTATTTCGGAACGAGCAACGTCGTGGCCGAGACGGCGGCGGATTGGGGACTGGTGCTGATCTGCGGCATTGGCGGCGGTGTGTTCGGTGCTTTGTTCAGTGCAGGTGCGCTCAAAGCGTCGCAGCGCATTCGTCGCTGGAGCCACAGCGTGCCGCTGAAGCGGATGTTGATCGTGGCCGCTGCTTGCGGTCTGGCCTCCGCCATCATCGGTGTGGCAACGGGCGGCGCCACTTTCGGCACGGGTTATGAGCAGGCGCGCTCCGCCATCGAGGGGCAAGCCGTGCCGACATTCTTCTTCATCGAAAAACTGGCTTCCACCTTTCTCTCCATGATGTCCGGCATTCCCGGCGGTATTTTCGCGCCATCGCTTTCGGTCGGGGCTGGTTTTGGCAGCACGGTTTCGTCCATTCTCGGCACCAGCATCGGGCTCGGCGCCATTCTGGGCATGGCCGGATATTTCGCTGGTGTGGTGCAGGCGCCGATGACCGCCTTCGTCATCATTCTGGAAATGACCGGCAACCACGAAGCCGTCATTCCCATCATGGCGGCGTCCATGCTGGGCTATATAACGTCGCGCATGATCTCGGCAGAGCCGCTCTATCACGGCCTGTCACGGGTCTTCATCGCGCAGGGTATTCGCGCCAAGCGCGCTCACCGCGGCGGCGATGATCACACACCCAGCCGCGAGCCCGTGCCGAAATAACCCAGCCCCGGAATTTTGATCCCGGGGTTCATCACGTCGATCCCGGCGACCAGCCCGAGGAAGTTGACCTCGAAGCCGCTGCGCTGACCGGCTGATACGCCGAAGAAGCCGCCCAGCGAAAGGCTGATATCCTTCCAGTCATCGGCAACGTGAATGAATTCGCCATTGGGCAGGTAATCGCGACCCACAGCATCTGGCGGCAGCACGACGCCGAGTTCCGGCACGCTACGCAGCACATGGGCAACGAAGGTGTTGGAGTTGGGGCCGGGGTAGATGCGGTAACCGCCCGCCTTACCATAGGGGTAATCGGCAATGGCTTTTTGCATTTTCGGGATCAGCTTTTCGGCCTCTTCGCCGTGAAGTTCCACCACAAGGCGCGGCATGTTGGAGTACCAATAGGCATCCGGAGCATAGGCATTGCGGCGAATGGGCGTGCCCCAGCCGACCTTGTCGTAGCGCTCATAGCTGTCGGCACCTTTCTCCTTCATCACGATCCACGCATGGCTGGCAATCGAGCCCTTGAAGCCTCCGGTCATGGCGGAATAGACATAGATCGCCGCAGGCTTGTCCGCCGGTGCCTCGGGCAGAATACCTGCGGAAGACCAGCGCGCGTTGCGATAGCCGGTCGGATGCTCCTTCATGACCCACAGGCCAGCCGAGGCCAGCGCAGGCAGCAGGTAGATAATGAGAATGGCAAGCAGCAAACGTTTGGCAAGTTTCAACTGTGGGCCTCGTGCATCGATAAGAGAAGTTGGATAGAACAGTCTCAATTTCGTATTTTTTGAGGCCGTACCCATGCACAACCCCGTTACCGTCGAAGTCACCAGAGGAAATCTCGTCGAAAGCCGCCATCGCGGCATGGCCGTGGTGGTCGATGGGGATGGCGCTGTCCTGTTTTCCGCTGGCGATATCGAAAGCGGCGTGTTTCCACGCTCCGCCTGCAAGGCCATGCAAGCACTGCCGCTGATGGAAAGCGGGGCTGCGGATGCTTACGGCTTTGGCAACCGGGAACTGGCGCTCGCCTGCTCCTCGCATTCTGGCGAAGATGCGCATGTGCAACTCGCTTCCGCCATGCTGGCCAAGGCGGGCCGGGATGTCGAGACGCTGGAATGTGGCGCGCATTGGTCATCCGACCAGAAAACCATCATCCATCAGGCCCGCACGCTGGATAAGCCAACGGCCCTGCACAACAACTGCTCCGGCAAGCATTCCGGCTTCGTTTGCACCTGTGTCCACACGGGCACTGACCCGAAGGGCTATGTCGGTTATGACCACCCGCTGCAGCAGGACATCCGCGCTACCATGGAAAGCCTGACGGGCACGGCGCTTGGCCATGATAATTGCGGCACGGATGGCTGCTCCATTCCCAATTACGCCGTGCCGCTGAAAAACCTGGCGCACGGCTTTGCGAAGATGGCGACGGGGCAGGGGCTGGAGGCAGGTCGGGCCAAAGCATCCCGCCGCCTGATCGATGCCTGCATGGCGGAGCCCTTTTACGTGGCTGGAACAGGCCGCACCTGCACGCGGCTGATGGAACTCGCGCCCGGCCAAATCTTTGCCAAAACGGGTGCAGAAGGCGTGTTCGTCGCGGTCCTGCCGGAACAGGGCATCGCCATGGCGGTGAAATGCGAAGACGGCACCACGCGCGCTGCCGAAGCGATGATTGCCGCGCTTCTGGCCCGCTATTCCGAAAACGACAGCGCCCGGCAGCAGGCGCTGTTGGGCATGGCAAACCGTTCCATGAAGAACTGGAACGGCATCCATGTCGGCGATATCAGGGTGACGTCGGCGCTGTGATTACGCCACTTCGCTGTCGCGGGCGCTCCACATGGCCTTGAAGGCCGGGCGGGACTGGCAGCGTTCCAGCCACGCCCGGACAGCCGGATTGGCGTCGAACAAGGGCACATGCGCCTGCGCATAACGCACGACCTCGGCGGCGTTGATGTCTGCGACGCTGAAACGGTTGCCGACCAGATAGTCATTGCCGGACAGATGCTGTTCGAGAACCTTGAACGGGCGGCGCAGCATACGGGCCGCAACCTCGATCACGGCTTGGCCGGCATCGGTGCCTGCCAGCCCCTCGGCCACGGTGGAGGAAATCTTCAGCGCATTGGTTTCGATTTCGGTCGCGGCAAAGAAGGACCACTGCATCATCAGCGCGTCTTCGGCCAGATCGGCAGGCGCAAGCGCCGTGCCATGCTTGCGGGCGAGATACATGTTGATGGCCATGGATTCGTAGAGAACCATGCCGTCATCTTCGATGCATGGAATGGTGCCCATGGGGTTGATTGCCAGAAAGGACGGCGTCAGCGTGTTGATCGGAGCGTCCGCGGCGAGCGGATCGGTCACGCGTCTGGCCTGAATGACAGGCACATGGCGGAACTCCAGCCCGAGTTCTCCCGCCAGCCAAAGTGTGCGCGTGGCGCGAGAGCGATAAACCCCATAAATCGTCAGCATTCCAGATCCCCTTCAATTGCTGGAGGGCAACCTATTGCTGCCGCTTGCAAAACGGAAGCCGGAATAGTGATGGGATAGCCGATTTTTTCTTAAAGCTCTGTGCATCTTTCGATTGCATTTAAATCGAATTAGAGCTATCTGCGGCTATATTGCACCAATATTGTTCACGCATAAATATATTTCCCGTTACAGACAGTGTTACGACTCATTTTAATGGGGCATAAGTATTTTTGCTCCATGGTCGTGCAAGCTGAGCTGTTACCGTGAAGTATGGCGTTCAGTCGCAAGAGCAATTGCAAGCAGGAAAGACTGGGTTCGGTAGGGGTTGTTGCGCGATGCGTGAAGAAAATGGCGCTCGTTCGTTTGGCGTGCAAGCATTGGCAACGGATTTTCTGACGAACGGCCTTGCGGATGCAAGGCTGGCCTATCTGCTCAACAATATTCCTGAAATGGTCTTTCTCAAAGACATAGATGGTTACTACACGTATATGAATGCGGCAGCACTCGCCTGTCTTGGGCGCCCTGCCGATTTCATGCAGGGACGCCGCCTTTCCATTTATGACATGGCACCACCCGATGTCGCACGCCGGATCGACATCATGGATCGTCACATCATGACCACGGGCGAGGGTCTTTATGAGGCCGAAGAACGTGTGGCGATGGACGGCCATGTGCGCTGGTACTCAGGCACACGCATTCCCGTTCGGGACGACAAGGGCGAGATCGTTGGTCTTGCCGGTATTTCCCGCGATATCACCGCCGCCAAATGGCAGGAAACGCTTCGCCACAGTCATGCAGCACTTCTGGAAATGATCGTACACGGCCAGCCGTTGACGTCCATACTGGAAGCCGTGGTCAAGACGGTGGAGAACATGCTGCACAATCTCACCGGCTCTATTCTGCTGCTGGAGCAGAACCGGCTATGGAATGGTGCTGCTCCCTCTCTTCCCGATAGCTACACGTCGCTGATCAACGGCGTCGAAATCGGTCCGGGCATCGGTTCGTGCGGGGCGGCGGCGTGGCATCGTGAAGCCGTCTATGTCAGCGATACGTTTCAGGACCCGCGCTGGACGGAATCGGTCGATGTCGTCATGCGCCATAATCTTCGTTCCTGTTGGTCCACGCCTATCCTGGGCAATGGCGGCGTGTTGCTGGGCACCTTCGCGCTCTATTCCGGTACGGTGCGCATGCCGACCGATATCGAAAAAGAAATCATCGATATGGCGACCAACATCGCCGGTATCGCCATCGACCGCCGCCGCGCCGAAGAGCGCGTGAATTTCATGGCCCACCATGATCCGCTGACGGGGCTTTCCAACAGAAACCTGTTCTGGAGCCAGTTCCGCCGCGCCATTCATGAGGCCAGACGCGAAGACCGGCTGGTGGCCATCACCTATATCGATCTCGACAATTTCAAGCAGATCAACGATGTCCACGGCCATGCCGTGGGGGATGAGGTTCTGCGCAGCCTGGCAGAGCGCATCACCAGCTGCATTCGCGCGTCCGACATTGCCGTGCGGTTGGGTGGCGATGAATTCGCCATCATCTTCAGCAACCCCAAACATGACGAGCCCGGCATCTTGCGGCGGCTGGAAGCCATTCGTCAGCGCGCGGCAGAGCCGATTGCGCTGGAAAGCGGTTCAATCAGCGTTACCTGTTCCTCCGGCACGGCCTTTTACCCCGGCGATGGTGAAACGCCGGAAGCCCTTTTGGCCAAGGCAGATGCTGCCATGTACGAGGCCAAGAAGCAGGGCCGCAACAGTGTGCGGGTCTTCGAGCAGACGTTTGGCGATGGCATCTGACGCCTGCGGCACATTGCCTCAAAGTTCAGAGAAATAGCGCAAGTTACTGAAATTTAAATGATTTAATCTACTCTCGAAATAACCGAGGTTTGCGTCGCGCTGCGGATTTGATCTTGCGCAAATCGAGCAATCCTGGCCCGTTCTAATCTGCCTCCATCAACCGATGGAGGTTCAGATGACCAATACCGACACCATTTTCGATGCAATCTCGACTCCGGTCTATGCGGGCGCGGCTATTGTGCTGCTGCTATCTGTCCGGCAGATGGAAAGCTGGAGGGCTAAGCGCGGTCACCATGTGGAGCCGGATGCGGCGCGTCGGGATGGGCCAGTCAGAGTTCTGCGGGCGGCGCAAAGCCGAAAAGCGTCGGCGTTCTGAATATTGCGTGGAGTTTCTCCCGCCTAACGGCTCTCCAGCGCCTTTGCCGTCAAAGCCAGGGCATCCGGTGCGAGGCGCTTTTCGAACCGACCGATGAACCGGTCGAACAGCCGCGCGAAATCCGCCACGTCCTGCTCTGGCCAGTCGCTGACGACTTCGCGGATGATGCTGATCTTGGCGCTGCGCATTTCCGCCAGAATGCTGTGGCCGAGCGGCGTGATGTCGATGACGCTGCGGCGTCCGTCTTCTTGTGACGCTTCCCGTTTCAACAGACCTCTGCTCACCATTTCCGCCACCACGCGGCTGCCGCGTGAAGGGTCGAGACGCATGGCATCTGCAATGGCACCCACAGTGGCCGAGCCTTCGGCGCGGTTGACGATATCGAGTACATCGATGTGAGAGAGCTCCAGCCCCGGTGCCAGCTTGGCAATGGCCATGCGGCCAATCACACGCCGCCCGATCATCAGGCGCATGCGCGTCATGGTGTGGCTGATATCCAGCACGTCATCGCGATCGGTGTTTTCACACTCTTTCGACAGTGATGCGTGCTCGTTCATATCTGCGATTCCCCGATAGTTTCACGCAATATAGCACAGACACAGAAATGTGCCATTGACATATATGTGCGAAAGGCACATAAATTACCCATCAAGCGTGAGACCCTCCCATGGATATGTCCGTTACGCCTGTGGCGCCCCTCGTCGCGGATCGCCGTCGCAGGCTTGTTGTTTTCTTCTTTCTGATGTTTGCCATGTTCATGGCGACGCTCGACAACCAGATCGTATCGACGGCCCTGCCGACGATCGTGGGTGAGTTCGGCGCGCTGGAACGTTTCGGCTGGATCGGCTCTGCCTATCTCCTGGCAACCAGCGCCGTCATGCCTGTTTATGGCAAGCTGGGCGATCTCTTCGGGCGCAAATACGTCATGATGGCCGCCATCGTCATTTTCACGCTGGGCTCGCTCGCCTGCGGTCTGGCATGGTCGATGGATTCGCTGATTGCCGCGCGCGTGCTGCAAGGCCTCGGCGGCGGCGGTATCATGGTGTCAATCTTCTCCGTCAATGCCGATCTGTTCGAGGCACGGGAGAGGGCGCGTTACCAGAGCTATTCCAGCCTCGTCATCATGGCATCGGGCAGCGTCGGGCCAATCCTCGGCGGCACGATGAGCGATCTCTTCGGTTGGCGCTCAATCTTCCTCATCAACCTGCCCATCGGCATCATCGTGCTGACAGGCCTTGCTTTTCTCCTGCCCTATCGTCGCCCGGAACGTCAGCCCAAGATCGACTATCTCGGCGCGATCCTTCTGGCGCTGACGATTTCCAGCGTCGTGCTTTGGGCCGATAGTTCGCAACTCTTCGGTTCGATCTTTGCCTGGAAAAGCCTCTGCATCGTCGCCTTTGCCGCTATCACAGCCTATCTGTGGGTGCAGGTGGAGCGCCGGGCGCCGGAACCTGTCGTGCCGCTGCGGCTGTTCAAGGACAGCACCTTTCCGCTGTTCATGATCATTTCGCTGGTCAGCGGCGGTCTCGGCATCGGCATGGTCAACTACTACGCGCTGTTCCTGCAAACGACGACCGGGCTTTCTCCCTCGTCTGCCGGTCTTTTCTTTATTGCCGTCACTGGCGGTATCGTTATGGGCTCTCTGACGGCGGGGCGGCTGATTTCTAAAACGGGCAGCTACAAGATATTTTCCGTCATAAGCCTGTCCATCGCAGTGTTGGCTATGCTTTCGCTCTCGCAAATGCATGCGGGAACGCCGCTCTTCGTCATTGCCATCATTCTGTTCGCACAGGGGCTCGGCGTTGGCCTTGGCCAGCAGGCACCCATCATCGGCGTGCAGAATTCAGCGCCGAAGGCAGATATCGGTGCAGCCAGCGGAGCGGTTTCGCTGACCCGCATGGGTGGGGCGGCGATTGCGATCTCGATCTATGGCGCGATCATTTCGGCCAATCTCAAGGGCGTCGGTGTGGATATTCCCGGTGTCGGCAAGATACAGGAACTGACACCCAAGATGCTGGCAGAACTGCCTGCCGCATCGCAAAGCGCAGTCGCCAATCTCTATGCCGGTGCCTTCACGCCGCTGTTTTACGCAGCGGCAGTCACCGCAGTCATCGGCCTCGTTGCAGCACTTGCCTTGAAGAACGTCAGACTGCCCGCAGCAGTCGTCGAAAAACCGGTTGCGGCAGTGGAATAAGGCCAGGCGCTGAAAAGTTGTGGCGGGAGGAACGTGTTGCTTTGACAAACGTTTCTTCCATCCACACCGCAATCGATAGCGCTTATGAAACCAGAGAAATTGCTCTATCCCACGCCAAAGGGGCTCTATTGCTCCGTCGGCGATTTCTACGTCGATCCCGTGCGCCCCGTGCCACGGGCGCTGATTACCCACGGCCATTCCGACCACGCCCGCGCAGGGCACGAGAAGGTTCTCGCCACCCGCCAGACGCTGGATATCATGCGCATCCGCTACGGCGAGGATTTCACCGGCAGCGAACAGGCCGTCGGCTTCGGCGAAACGGTGGAGATCAATGGTGTCACGGTCGGATTCTATCCCGCCGGTCACGTTCTCGGTTCAGCGCAGATTTCCATCGAACATGGCGGCACGCGCATCGTCGCATCTGGCGATTACAAGCGCGGCGTCGATCCAACCTGCGCGCCCTTCGAGCCGGTGAAATGCGATGTCTTCATTACCGAAGCCACTTTCGGCCTGCCTGTGTTCCACCACCCAAAACCCAGCGTGGAAATCGGCAAACTGCTGACCTCCATCAAGCAGTTCCCCGAACGCACCCATCTGGTCGGCGCCTATTCGCTGGGTAAGGCGCAGCGCGTGCTGCGTCTGCTGCGTGACAACGGCTACCGTGAGCCCGTCTATATTCACGGGGCGCTGGCAAAGCTCTGCGACTACTATGTGTCGCAAGGCATCGACCTTGGCGATCTGCGCCCCGCAACGCTGGAAAAAAGCAACCCCGCCCAGTTCAAAGGCGCCAT
Source organism: Hyphomicrobiales bacterium (assembly GCA_900473205.1). GTDB lineage: Bacteria > Pseudomonadota > Alphaproteobacteria > Rhizobiales > Rhizobiaceae > Agrobacterium. The sequence goes on along the minus strand of UCLB01000003.1, from coordinate 75,933 downwards.
CGTCGTCGGCCCACCTTCCGCCTTTCAAGAAAAATGGGCCCGCCGCTTCAACGAACCGCTGATCTCCTTCGCCTCCGGCTGGATGATGGTGCGCCAGCGCGCCAAGCAGGGTGGCGTGGAACTGCCGCTTGTTATCTCCGACCATTGTGACTGGCCGGAATTGCTTGAGACCATCAAGGAAGTTGCGCCGTCTCAGGTCTGGGTGACCCATGGGCGAGAGGAAGCATTGGTGCGCTGGTGTGAGTTGCAGGGCATTCCGGCCCGGCCGCTGCATCTGGTGGGCTATGAGGATGAGGGGGATTGATGGTGCGGAGTTTGCGGCTTACCCCCCTCTGTCCTGCCGGACATCTCCCCCTCAAGGGGGGAGATCGGCCAGACGCGTGCCCCCCACTCCATCCGCAGCCTTCGATATGGCCGAGAGCCAACCACGAGTCGATCTCCCCCCTTGAGGGGGAGATGTCCGGCAGGACAGAGGGGGGTGTCCCACCCGCAGTTCCCCAACGCAGGGAGCATCCCCACCCATGAAATCCTTCGCAACCCTCCTTGACCGCCTCGTCCTAACGCCGTCCCGCAACGGCAAACTCAAACTGTTGACCGACTACTTCCGCGATACGCCCGACCCAGACCGGGGCTATGGCCTTGCCGCCATTGCAGGCAAGCTGGACCTGAAAAGCGTCAAACCAGCCATGCTGCGCGAACTGGTGCTGGAGCGGATGGACGATGTGCTGTTTCGCTATTCCTATGATTACGTTGGCGATCTGGCCGAGACCATCTCTCTTGTCTGGGATACCAGTCAGAATACCAACCCGCCGGACATCCAAGACCCCGGCCTTGGCGAAATCGTCGATCTGATGAATTCGCTGGGCCGCACGGAGGTTCGCTCAGCGGTGCGCGATCTCCTGGATCGGCTGGAAACGTCGTCGCGTTTTGCGTTCCTCAAACTCGTCACGGGTGGCCTGCGCATTGGCGTGTCCGCCCGGCTAGCCCGACAGGCGCTGGCGGATTTTGGCGGCAGAGATATCACGGAAATCGAGACACTGTGGCACGGTCTGACGCCGCCCTATGAGCCGCTTTTTGCATGGCTGGAGGGCAAGGCCGAGCGCCCAGTGCTGGCAACGCCTGCGATTTTTCATTCGGTCATGCTATCGACGCCGGTCGGCGATAACGATTTGCAAAACCTAGATCCCAAGGACTTCGTCGCCGAGTGGAAATGGGATGGCATTCGTGTGCAGCTGTCGCGCTCCGGCGAGACCAGAAAGCTCTATTCCCGTTCAGGCGATGATATTTCCGGCGCCTTTCCAGACGTTCTCGACAGAATCAATTTCGAAGGCGTCATCGATGGTGAATTGCTGATCGGCGGCACCGCCCGTTCCAACAATTCCACCCGCACCTTTTCCGATCTGCAACAGCGCCTGAACCGCAAGACCGTGACCGGCAAGATGCTGGAGGAATACCCCGCCTTCATCCGCGCCTACGACCTTCTGTTCGAGGGCGATGACGATATTCGCGGCGAGGTTTTTCTCAAGCGCCGGGAAAAGCTGACCCATCTCATCGAAAACGCCCCGCATGACCGGTTCGACATATCTCCGTTGGTGCCCTTTCAGAGCTGGGATGAGCTGGAAACCCTGCGAAAAGCGCCGCCTGATCCGGTCATCGAAGGCGTGATGATCAAGCGCAAGGACAGCATCTATCAGGCCGGTCGCGCCAAGGGCCCGTGGTTCAAGTGGAAGCGTGATCCCTTCAATATCGATGCCGTGATGATGTATGCCCAGCGCGGCCACGGCAAACGCTCCAGCTATTATTCCGACTTCACCTTCGGCGTCTGGTCCGAAAACGAGGATGGCGAGCAACTGGTGCCCGTCGGCAAGGCCTATTTTGGCTTTACTGATGCCGAGTTGGAAGTGCTGGACAAGTTCGTACGTGACAACACCGTCGAACGTTTCGGCCCTGTCCGCGCCGTTCGCGCCACGCCCAGTTTCGGTTTCGTACTGGAAGTCGCCTTCGAAGGCATAAACCGCTCCAACCGCCACAAATCCGGCGTAGCCATGCGCTTTCCAAGGATAGCCCGCCTCCGCGCAGACAAGCTGCCATCGGAGGCGGACAGATTATCGACGCTGATGGCGATGATTGAGGAAAAAGAGTGATGATATCATTGGTTTCTCAAAACAGTGAGTGGACAACCGAATGGGTCGATGGTGAAATTGAAATGTGCGCAACGCTGTTTAGGGTCATCGCATATGCTCGATAAACTCTCCTCCACCGACACCGTTTCCAAACGCCTGACGCGTCGCACTTTGCTGGCGGGGGCAGCGGGGCTGTCTGCTGCTGCGCTGCTTGCGCCGCATGCGCGCGCCAGCCTGACGATGCCGGAATTCATGCCGCTGGAGGCCGTGGATTATGCCGATGCGCGCAAGCGGTTTCACACGCATCTGCTGCGCAAGATTTCGGCACCGGAAAAATCATCGCCGCTTGGTACGCCGGATGGCGGGACGCGGGTGACGTATCCCGGTGGGCCTAATGGTTCTATCGAGCTTGTTGCGTGGCTATCTGATTACACGCCGTCCAGCACGCTGAAACCGGCAGTGCTTTTTCTCCATGGCGGCAATGCCACGGGGGACGGGCATTGGGCTTTGATGAAGCCTTATTGGGACGCGGGCTTCGTGGTTCTCCTGCCATCTTTCCGGGGTGAAAACGGCCAGAAGGGCAATTATTCCGGCTTTTACGATGAAACATCCGATGCGCTGGCGGCGGCTTCCTATCTGGAAAACCTGCCGGGTATCGATAAGGATCGCCTCTACCTCGCGGGCCATTCCAATGGCGGCACGCTGTCTCTGCTGGCGTCCATGACGCGGAAATTCCGGGCTGCGGTGCCGATTTCGGCGGGTGTGAATTCCTGGCGCTATTTCAACCGCTATTCGGACGAGCTATGTTTCGATGGCAGCAATCCGCAGGAGTTCATCATGCGCTCCTCTGTCTGCTTCGGGCCCAGCCTGAAATGCCCGACACTGCTGCTGCGCGGAACGGAAGAGCGGCCCTTCGATGATGACCACAAGCTGTTGATGGAGCGCGTACGCTCCGCTGGCATGCCCATCGACAACATGCTGCTGAAGGGCACGCATAATGGCGTGGTGCCGGGGGCGGTGGTGGAAAGCATTCGTTTCTTCAATCAGTTTGCCTGACGTCGCTTCGAACTGACCATTCCTCCAGCTTCGCGCCAGCCGGGCAGGGCATTGTCATCGCAAAGATGACTCCCTGTGAAGCGGTTCAATGACAGTTCTATCCCTGAAACACTGCCGTCGCCTTGTCTCCCTCGCGGTGCTCTCGCTCATGCCGATGTTGAGTGGGTGCCTGTTCGTGACGGATACGAGCCGCATGAACCCGGATGTGTTCGTGCAGGAAACGGCGCCCGTCTTCAATTACAACAATGTCGGCTCCATTCCGCGCCAGCCGCTGCCACCGACGCCGGGGTCGATCAACAGCCGTCCGCCGGATCTCTTCCGTTCGCAGTTCCAGCAGCATTACGGCCCGCCATCCACGGCGCGACCAACGGGGTCTGGCCTTTCGCCCGCTTACAGCAACAATCAGACGCTGGGTTATGGCCTGCCGGTGTCAAACCCGCTGCACCGCGTGATGTATGATCAGCTGAGCGATGACGGCCATACGCTGCCAGCCATTCCCTATTCGCGGGTCGATCCGCGTTTTCTGCGGCAGGACGTGAACTACCAGACGGCAGAAGCGCCGGGCACGATCGTGGTCGATACCAAGCAGCATTTTCTCTATCTGGTTCAGCCGGGCGGCAAGGCCGTGCGTTACGGCGTGGGCCTCGGTCGAGATGGGTATGCCTGGGCCGGTCGCGGCAAGATACAGTGGAAGGCCAAATGGCCGCGCTGGACGCCGCCGGACGAGATGGTGCAGCGACAGCCGGAATTGGCGTCGATATCGGCTGCCAATGGCGGCATGGTTCCCGGTCTCAACAATCCGCTCGGTGCCCGGGCGCTTTACATTTTCAAGGACGGCAAGGACACGTTGTACCGCGTTCACGGTACGCCGGACTGGCAGTCGGTGGGCAAGGCAACATCGTCCGGCTGCGTGCGCATGCTCAATCAGGATGTCATCGATTTGTACGACCGCGTGCCACAGGGCGCGCCGATTGTGGTTATCTGATCACGCAGGGCAGGAAAGCTTGCACAAACGGGCCATGTTGCAGATCGGCAACTGGCCTTTAGTTATGTATTAACTACTATACCACTACGTGATCTGCTGTGGAACAAATGACGTACAGCGAGATTGAAGGATGGTTCTGCAACCCCGCTAACATCCGCCTAGTCGCTTCGATGTGAGAAAAACGGCCTTATGATGAGCACCGACACAGATCTTTCCAGACGCACTTTCCTTTCCCTTCTCGGCCTTTCCTCTGCATCGCTTCTAGCGGGCTGCGCCTCTTCCGGCGTTCGTCCCTACAACAGCGTGCAGCCGGGCAGCATTGCCAGCAACTTTGCGGGCGATTTCCGCTCGATGTTTGCTGGTGGCATTTCCGACGCCGAGCTTGCCGTGATGTACGGCACCGTAGAGGATGGCGGTTACGTCATTCCCGCCGTGCCTTACCAGAAAATCGACCGCCGCTACTATCGCCAGCGTGTCGTGGACCCGACGGGCGAACCCGCCGGCACCATCGTTGTCGATACGCGCTCGCGCTTCCTCTATGTTGTCGAGCCCGGCGGCTCCGCCATGCGCTACGGCGTCGGCATCGGCCGCGAAGGTTTCGCATGGTCGGGTGAGGGCGTTATCCAGTGGCGTCAGAAGTGGCCCAAGTGGACGCCACCAGACGAAATGGTGGCCCGCCAGCCAGAACTGGTCAAGTTCTCCTCCAAGAACGGCGGCATGCCACCAGGCCTGAAAAACCCGCTCGGAGCCCGCGCGCTCTACATCTTCCAGAACGGCAAGGACACGCTCTACCGTCTGCACGGTTCGCCGGAATGGAACTCCATCGGCAAAGCCGTCTCGTCCGGCTGCGTCCGCCTGATGAACCAGGACATCATCGACCTCTACGACCGCGTGCCGAACAAGGCGCGGGTTGTGGTCTGGCAGTAAGCTGATCACATAATCTAAACCAAAGCCCAGACGGCTCACCGAGCCATCTGGGCTTTTCGTTTTAGAAATTGTCTAAATTCAATTTTTGATTGATATTCTCGCTATTGACGCGATAATTCTCTGGTGAATCCATTTGGAGAATGTGTCATTCGTCAAGGTGCCTAAAATTTCCGGCAGTGCCGCTAACTCGTCCGATCAAGCGCCTTACTGGACAAAGCTTCCTGATCGTAAGATCACATGGGTCGCCTACCTTCTTTTCTTAATGGGCGGTGGTGGTTGTCTGGGATTTCACCGCTTTTATCTGGGTTACAAGAAATCTGCAAAAATACAGCTCGCGCTAGGCGTGAGCGTCCTGTTCCTGCCGTTCCTCACTGGCTGGAATCTTGTTCTTGAGGTCCTTTATCACGTCGCACTCGTTTGGTATTTCGTGGACATCTTTTTGATACCGAAGATGGTGCGCGAGGCCAATGGCACTCTGATTATGGATGATCGCTGACGCCAGCGATTTATAGTCAGGCTTTAGAAAGCGCCTGACATCTTCTGCAACCGCTTAGCACACAAGGCGCAGGTTGCAGGGTAGCCGTACGAGCGAACCTCACGTCTCTACGTCGCAGATGATCACGTTTCGCCCAAGACTTTTTGATTTCACTCGCTCAAAGCGCGTCTATCTTCCGGTATCGGATATCGCTCTCCGTCATAGATCAGACGCAATGTCTGCGGCTTACCGGTGACGGTCGTGTCTTTGCATTCATTGTCTTTTTCAACGAAGCTGGTCTTTGTGGATCTCGTTTCAACCACGGTTATGTCTGCGTAACCGTTGGTTCTGTTCGCACTCATCGTAAGCGTGCTCTCACTCGACTGAAACTCACCGGCGCAATTCGTGTCCCATTCGCCTCCATTCTGTGAGACGACCAATCCATCCAGCACGGGGCGGAGCGAACCGTTTTCGATGACATAGAGCCATAAGCCCACGCCATCGTAAGGGTTTGGTCTTGAGCTGCCTGAAGTCGATATGCGCAAGCCGAAGGCCGTCTGGTTTTGTGTCAGCCTGTAGCGCGCCGTGTCGAATTCCACTGCGCTGATGCTTATCGCATCGTCATTCATTTTGTCTGCAAGAAGGAGGCGATATTTTACCGCTGAACTGGCTGTATCGATTACCAGAAGATCCAAGTTGCCCACGGTCCCATCTTCATTTGTGGACTTGATCAGCGGCACTGCGACGAGCATGAGCTGAGGATTGGCCGGCCAGACACGGCATTTCATCGTGTGGGGCGTGCTGTTAGCGGTTTCGCCATCGTTGATCGCGATTGTCGATCCATCGAACTGGAATGTTTCCTCGCTAGTCTTCGTAGCGTCCGGATAAGCGTTGCGGACTATGATTCCGGCCCTGCCACCGCAACTCGGACCATCTTCGGCCTGCGCCTTGTCGATTGCGAGGAAGCCCGGAATCGCGATGAATAAAACGACCCTGATACATTGAGCAAACATTGGTGCGTTCCATGAGGCTGGATTGGGCGTGCGCTGGACAGTATCGGAACATCCCAAGGTCTCAAGCCTAATCCTTCACCAAATTCTCCTTCAGCGCGTTCAACCGATCCCGCAACTGGCCCAACTCCTCCAGGCTGCAGCCCGTCGCCTCGCCAATCGAGCGCATGACGTTGGCGGCTTTCTTTTTTAGATCCGCACCTTCAGGCGTCAGCGCAATCAACACCTGACGCTCATCCACCGTGCCGCGCTTGCGGGTAATCAGGCCTGCTTGTTCCAGCCGCTTAAGAAGCGGGGAGAGGGTGCCTGAGTCCAGCCCCAGCATTTCGCCCAGTGTTTTGACGGTTGCGGTTTCCTTTTCCCACAGCGCCATCATGACCAGATATTGCGGATAGGTCAGACCCAGCGGTTCCAGCAGCGGTTTATAGGCGCGGTTGAAGGCGTGCGCGGCGCCATACAGCGCGAAGCATATTTGCAGGTCGAGCCTCAAAAGGCCTTCCATCGTCCCGTCGTCCATAATGTGAGCTCCAAATGCGGCTGGAGAGGGAACAATTTATCCCGTCACTCGGTTCCTGCCCCATGCACAAGGCAACGCAATCTCCTCAATATCTATTGCAGAAATTGAAAAATTTCTCAATGTGCAAAATTGTATTGCGCACAATTTAATTGTGAGCTATATGATATTCAACATCAACCGAAGGAAGTGAATGACATGGCTATTCTCTACACCACCCAGGCAACCGCAACAGGCGGCCGTGCAGGCAACGCCAAGTCCGCAGACGGCGTTCTCGACGTAACGCTGACCGTTCCCAAGGAGCTTGGCGGCGATGGTGCAACTGGCACCAACCCTGAGCAGCTCTTTGCCGCTGGCTATTCCGCCTGCTTCCTCGGCGCGTTGAAGAACGTCGCTGGCAAGGAGAAGGTAAAGATCCCTGAAGACACGACCGTGACGGCAAGCGTTGGCGTTGGCCCGCGTGAAGACGGTGGCGGTTTCGGCATCGACGTATCGCTGAAGGTCAACATTCCCGGCCTCGACAAGGCCACAGCAGAGGATCTGGTCAAGAAGGCGCATATCGTTTGCCCTTACTCCCACGCGCTGCGCACCTCCACTGAGGTTCCTGTTTCTGTCGCCTAATCTCGTCCCCGTGATTAACGACACAGCAAGGGCTGGCTTCACCGCCAGCCCTTCTTGTTTTCAGAAAGAAATTTGCTATATTCTTTCCAAGGAAAGGGTATGATCATGAATATCCAGGTTAGACCAGCAGCCGATCCATCGGAGCAGGGCAGGGTCGTCACCAAGGCGGTGGTATCAGCCGCAGAGCGCCTAGGCATCAATGCGGCCCGCGTGGCCGATGTGCTCGGCGTTTCCGCCCCCACCGTCTCGCGCATGAAGCGGCTCGATTTCGTACTGGAGCCGGGCGCCAAGTCCTTCGAGCTGGCCGTCTTGCTGATCCGCGTTTTCCGTTCGCTCGATGCCATCGTTGGCGGGGATGAGGCGGTAGCCCGCGCGTGGCTTAGAAACCACAATGATGCGCTGGGCGCCGTGCCGGCCGAAAAACTCACAACCATAACCGGATTGCTCGATGTCCTTGCCTATTTGGACGCCAGACGCGCTCCAATCTGAAAAGCGCGCAACCTCGGGCCACTGGTGGCGGCTGGTGGAGGCGCAACACCACGTCTCCACCATGAAGCTTGTCGATACGGTGGATGAGCAATCCCTGCTGGAAGATATTCTGGAAGGCAGCAAGCGCCGCTTTCCGCCGGAATGCGCAGGACTTGATTACCTCCTGGCGACGCCCTTTCGCTACGATGCCGCCTATCCCTATGGCTCCCGCTTCCGCCGGGCGGGCTGGACCAAGGGCGTTTATTATGCGGCAGCCACGGTGGAAACGGCGCTGGCCGAAATGGCATTCTACCGCCTGCTGTTCTACGCCGAATCCCCCGCCACACCGCTGCCCGCCAATGCCGCCGAATACACCGCTTTTTCCGCCGAAATCGCCACGCCTGCGGCCATCGATCTGACCACGCCGCATCTGTCAGATGACAAGGCGCTGTGGACACACCCGACGGATTACGAACCGTGCCAGGCGATGGCAGACACGGCACGCGCTGCGGACGTCGAAGCCATTCTCTACCAGTCCGTTCGCGATCCGCAGGCTGGGCTGAATATCGCGCTTCTGACGCCGCTTGCCTTCAGGAAGAAACAGCCGGTGGAGCGGGTAAGCTGGCGCATCCGGCTGGCGAAGACCGGCATTCAGGCGCTGTGCGATTTTCCCATGCGGCGCATTGGTTTTGCGGTGGAGGATTTTGCCGGAGACCCGCGTATTGCGGGGTTGTTGAAGGTGGGAACTCATCTCTCCCGGTAAAACACCATCCCGCCGTGGTACAACACGTCGTCACGGAACTCGCCGTCCGCGGTAAAGCCCGTATCGTCCCAATACTCGATGCGGTTGCCCTTCACCTCGTAACGGCCCTGATAGGCACTCTTGCGGTTTCCGCGCGCTTCGTCATAGCGCCCGTTTGTCAAAAGCTCCTGCCGGATGCGGCCATCGCCCGTTACCCACATGCCGATATAGGGGTGGCTTTGCGCTTGGGCGGTTTGGTCCGCCGCGCTGGTTTTCAGGGCTGGAGCCGACCGCTGCGGGTCGGCTTCGATGGATGCTGCCGCCAGGGCGACAGCGATGGATGTGGAGAGGATGGTCATTCGCCTGCTCCTCTGGTTGCCGCATTGCGGCGTTCTTCGAAAAGCTCGGAAAGCGTCTGCGAGGCCGCAATTGCCTTCGGGAAGCCTGCCGGGACCGTGACGAGGTAGATTATCTCTTTCAGCTCATCATCGGTCGCGCCGACATTCAGCGCGTATCCGGCATGGACCTTCATCAAATCCCGCTCACCCAATGCCGCCATGACGGCGACGGTGGCGAGCTGGCGAGTGCGGTTGTCCAGCCCCGGACGGGACCAGACTTCGCCCAGCGCATAACCTTCGGTCGCTTCAGCAAGGAATGGAAATTCCTGCCGCATGCGTTCGAGAGTCTGCTGCGGCTCGCCGTTGTTGAGCGTGCGGATGACCTGATCCCCGCGTTGCAGCCGGTCTTCCAGCTGCTCGGGGTTGGCAAAGGCCGCAGTGGCGGCCACCAATGTTACGACGGCAAGGGCGAATGGAAAGATGATTTTCATTTTAGCCTCCATGGTTTGCAGTTGGGCGAACGACAATCTCATTGACATCGACATCATCAGGTTGCTCGATGGCGAAGCGCACGGCGCGGCCAATGGCTTCGGGTTTCAGCGCGATGGAGCGATAACCCTTCATCAGCTCCGCAGCGACGGGATCGGTGATGGTGCCTGCCAGTTCACTTTCCACCACGCCGGGGTGGATGCAGGTCACGCGGATGTCCGTGTTTTCCTGCCGCAGACCATCCGAAATGGCGCGCACCGCGAATTTCGTCGCGCAATAGACCGCCGCCGTCGGTGAAACGGCGAGTGCGCCGATGGAGGCGATGTTGATGATCTGGCCGGACTTGCGGCTGGTCATCTCGGGCAAAACGGCGGCAACGCCGTACAGCACGCCCTTGATGTTGACGTCGATCATGCGGTCCCACTCATCGACCTTGAGCGACGACATGAGCGACAGCGGCATGATGCCCGCATTGTTGACGATGACGTCGATTGGCCCGAAGGCCTTGCGGCCAGCCTCGGCAAAAGCCGCGACGCTTTCCCGGTCCGTCACATCGAGCTGCTGGGCAACGACCTCCGTACCGGACTGGCGAAGCTCTTGCGCCAACGCTTCCAGACGGTCCAGGCGGCGAGCGCCGAGAACCAGTTTTGCGCCAGCGGTGGCGAGTTCGCGGGCGATGCCTTCACCAATACCGCTTGATGCACCTGTTATGAGAACAACTTTGTTCAATGCCATGATGTATCTCCTTGTTTCCCAGCCCGCCCCTGTTGGAGCGGTGCTGTTGCAAGCAAGATAGTTCGATGGCATTGTCGTGATAACTGCCTCAATTCTTACTTCAGTGGATAGAAAATATAACCAATGAATATCGATCTCAACGCGCTCTCGATTTTCTGCATGGTGGCGGAGGAGCGGAATTTCCGCGCCACTGCCGACCGTCTGGGCGTAACCCGTTCCGCCGTCAGCCAGACCATTCGCAAGCTGGAGGAGATGATGGGGATTGCGCTGGTGCAGCGCACGACGCGTAGCGTCAGCCTGACCGAAGCAGGCCAGCGGCTCTATGCCGATGTGTCGCCCTCCATCGCCAATCTGGAGCAGGCAGCCCTTGCCACCTCCTCGCTCGGTGGCGCTGTGCGCGGGCAGTTGCGGCTGGCCGTGTCATCCATCGCCGAACGCTTCCTCTCCGGCCCGCTGCTGGCCAGTTTTGCGGCTGCCTATCCCGAGGTTCAGCTGGATATTGTCGTGACCGATGAGGAATTCGATATCGTGGCCGAGCAATATGATGCGGGCGTGCGGCTGGGCGAATTGATTGCGCAGGACATGATCGCCGTTCCCGTGTCGGTCGAGCAGCGGCAGCTTCCCGTCTGCTCACCGGCCTACAGGGACCAGAACGGCCTGCCATCACATCCGGCGGAGTTGATCGACCACAGCTGCATTGGCTGGCGTCCCAGCCCCGGCGTGGCACCCTACCGCTGGGAATTTGCAGAAAACCACCGCGAATTCGCCGTCGCCGTCCAGCCGGAATTCACCACCAATGACATGCAACTGATGATCAAGCTGGCCTGCGCCGGTGCCGGCATCACCTTCGGCATGGAAGAATCGTTCCGCCCTTTTATCGAGCGCGGCGAACTGCTGTCCATGCTGGAAGACTACTGCCCCAGCTTCGCAGGCTTCTACCTCTACTACCCCAGCCGCCGCAATCTTGCCCCGAAGCTGCGGGCGTTTATCGATCATGTGCGGCTGCCGAGGGGTGGGTGATTACTTCCGCGGTGAGACCAGTGAGAAATACGCGCCCTGCGGGTCCTGGCAGTTGACGATCCAGGCGTCGCCCGGCACGGACATCGGGCCGTTCACGACCTTACCGCCGCCGGTGCTGACGCGGGTGATGGCGTCGTCGATGCCATCGACGTTGAAGTAATAGCCCCAGTGGCACACGGGCACTTGCGGAGGGCGTTTCATGATGCCGCCGAGCTGTTTTCCGCCATAGGCGAAGATGCGGTATGGCCCCATTTCGCCCATGTCGAAATCATGATCCTTGGTCCAGCCGAAGAGATCGCCGTAAAAGGCCATGGCACTATCGACATCATCGGTGAAAAGTTCGTTCCAGCCGACATGGCCGGTGAGGTGCTGCGGCTCTTCGGGAAAACTGCCCGTATCCATCGGCAAGGGTTTCATGATGCAGAGCACAGCGCCGGAGGGGTCCGTCACCACGGCGAAGCGGCCGACTTCGGGGATGTCGCTCGGCGGACGCATGATCTTGCCGCCTTTTTCCTCAAAGCGTTTTGCCGTGGCATCCACATCATCCACCGCCACGTAACGCGTCCAGTTGGGGTGAATGCCCTCGCTTTTATGCTGATCGGTTAGTTCCATCATGCCGCCAACGCCGACGCCATTGGCTTCGAAGATTTTATAGCCCATTTCCGGCGAGCCGAAATCCTTCAACTCCCAGCCGACGACGTGGCTGTAAAAGCGGCCTGCAGCGTCCTTGTCCGGCGTCATCAATTCCGCCCAGATGAATTTCCCATGGGTATCAGACATCGCTTCTCTCCCTCTTTATACGCGGCGGAATTCCGACGACATGAATTGTTTGAAGCTTCCATCCGGCTGCAGCACGCTGCCGGAGAAAGTGCGGCCATTATCATCATGCAATGTCATGATATCATGATAGGTGGCGAATTCGCCGCTGCCGTCGAATTTCGGGCCTTGCGCCTCCAGTACAAGCGTCTTTCCATCGGCCTCCAGCCAGCCCTTGTAGACCCAGAGCGTCGTCATCATCGAGCCGATCCATGAGCCGACATAGTGGCCCTTGGCGGGGTCGAACCCAAGCGTGATGATCGCCTCCATCGGCGATCCATCCGGCATCTTTCCCTTGCCATCGCTGACAATCCAGAGCCCGCCGACAGAGCGGATGCTTTCGGTGAAACGCTGCTCGGAATCATCGGGATCGTAACCCTCATAGCCCGTGCTGGACACCATTTCCCACTCGCCCACCAGGCGTTCCAGAAATGCGTGTTCCTTCTGCGGCTTTGCGCTTTCCATGCCGTCTCTCCCTGTGGTGTTAATGGCAGCAGCTGGCGGCCTTCGGTGCATCCTCATATTGGTCGTGACGGCGCACCCAGTTCATCGTGCCTTCCTCGTTGCGGCCCTTGGGCACGAGATCCAGCAGCATCAGCGTTGTCAGCGTCTGTTCGGCACCGCGGGCATAGGTGGAATAGGTGTGGAAAATCTTGCCGTCCTCACCCTTGGCGAACACGCTGGTGCCGTGCAGATCCTTCAGATCGCCCATGGCGGGCATGTCCGTGTAATTATAGGTGATGGTGCCGGAAGCGACGTCCTCATCGCGGAACGAGGCCTGATAATCATAATTGAAATCGCTGCCTTCAGACGACACCCAGGGGAATTTCCAGCCCATGCGGGCCTTGTAGGCCTCGATCTTGTCCAGCGGCGCGCGGGATGCGGCAACGAAGGCGGCATCGCCTGCTTTCAGGTGAACGATTGCGCCATCCACATGGTCCGCAAAGAAGGAGCAGCCGACGCAGCCCTCTTCCCAATCCGGTGCCAGCATGAAGTGATAGACGATGAGCTGGCTACAATTGCCAAACAGCTCACCCAGCGATTTCGGGCCGGACGGCGTATCGAAAATATAGTCATTCGTCACCGGCTCCCACGGCAAGGCGCGGCGTGCTTCGTTCAGTTTGTCACGGGCGCGGGTGAGTTCTTTTTCCTGGGCCAGAAGCGCCTTGCGGGCCTCCAACCACTCATCTCTGGAAACGATAGCATGCGGCATGATCTCATCCTCCTTCGATCTTACAGCTGCACAAACAATACTTATGGCGCGGTTTTGGTTTGGCTGATGCCCTCCTAAACCACCAAAACGATTTTGCTTGACTATTTACGTTGATATCAACATATATTCCGCATGTCAAATACGTCAGTGATTCCTTTTTCGACAACCCTTCTGGTGCGCGATACGTGCTTGTGCCTGCATGCCCAGCGCGCCGCCCGTGCTTTGGCACGCCGTTTTGACATGGCGCTAAAGCCGGTGGGACTGACGAATGGGCAATTCTCGCTGCTCATGTCCCTCAACCGCCCCGAACCGCCACCCATGGGGCCGGTGGCCAACCTGCTGGCCATGGACCGCACGACGCTGACGGCAGCGCTGAAACCTTTGGAAAAACGCGGCCTGCTCTCCATCGAGCCCGACCCGAAAGACAAGCGCGGCAAACGGTTGAAGCTGACGGCGGAAGGATTGGCGATACTGGCCTCCGCCGTTCCCATCTGGACGCGGACGCATGGCGAGGTGGAAGCGCAGATCGGCAGTGGTGATGCGGACCGGTTGCGGAGCGACCTTGTGGATTTGGGGTAGGGGCGCGGGTGTAGGCCGGTGCGCCCCAAACGCCTCATCCCCGTGACAAACACAGGAATGAGGAGAGGGGATCTTCCGTTTCCAGTTGGAGCGGCGGCAATCCTACCGCCGCAAACTCCCCAAAATTCCGCGCACCAGCGCACGCCCCACCGACGTCGCGACAGACCGTGCCGCACTCTTCATAGCCGCCTCGATCACCGTTTCACGCTGATATCCGCTGGATTTGCGGGCACTGCCGGTGGTGGAGGCCTGTTTCGGCTCTTCGTCGCCGAAGCCCGGAAGCTTCCAGCGGCCAGCGGCAGTGTCGGGTTGCTGGCTTGCCTGTTCTTCCGCAGCACGCTTTGCAGCCTCCGCCTCGGCTGCCTTCTGGGCGCGGGCGGCCAGAAGTTCGAAGGCGGATTCGCGGTCGAGATCGGTATCGTAGACACCGGCAACCGGGCTTGTGCTCATGATGCTGCGGCGTTCATCGTCACTCACAGGGCCGACACGGCCTGATGGAGGGCGAACGAGTGTGCGCTCCACGATGGAAGGTGCGCCCTTGTCACCCAGCGTCGAGACCAGCGCTTCACCGGTGCCGAGTGTGGTGATGGCGTCTGCCGTGCTAAAGGCCGGGTTTTGGCGGAATGTATCGGCTGCGGTTTTCACGGCCTTCTGCTCGCGCGGGGTGTAGGCGCGCAGCGCATGCTGCACACGGTTGCCCAGCTGGGCTAGCACGGTTTCCGGCACATCCAGCGGGTTCTGTGTGACGAAGTAAACGCCCACACCCTTGGAGCGAATGAGGCGAACCACCTGTTCCACTCGCTCGACCAGCACGCGGGGTGCATCGTTGAACAGAAGATGCGCCTCATCGAAGAAGAAGACGAGCTTCGGCTTGGTCGGATCGCCCACCTCAGGCAGTTCCTCGAACAGTTCCGAGAGCATCCACAGCAGGAAGGTACCGTAAAGACGCGGGTTCATCATCAGCTTGTCTGCGGCCAGAACCGAAATCGTGCCGCGACCATCGCTGCTGGTGCGCATGATGTCGGAAATCTTCAGCGCTGGTTCGCCGAAGAAATGCTCCGCACCCTGCTGTTCCAGCACCAGAAGACCGCGCTGTAGCGAGCCGACGGAGGACTTGGAAATCAGGCCGAACTGGTTGGAAAGCTCTGACGCATGTTCGCCCATATAGTTCAGCAGCGCTTGCAAATCCTTCAAATCCAGCAGCGGCAAGCCGCCCTGATCGGCAATCTTGAAGGCGATGTTCAGCACGCCTTCCTGCGCTTCCGACGCATCCATCAGGCGCGCTAGCAGAAGCGGCCCCATTTCAGCGATGGTGGCGCGGACGCGGTGGCCTTTTTCGCCGTAGAGATCCCAGAAGATGACAGGAAACTGTTCGAAGGCGAGATCGGTAAAGCCGATCTGTTCGGCGCGTTTCGTCACCCAGTCCTTGGCCTCACCCTTGGCGGCAATGCCCGAGAGGTCACCCTTGATATCGGCGCAAAACACCGGCACGCCCGCCTTGGCGAACCCTTCTGCCAGCACCTGAAGCGACACGGTTTTACCTGTGCCGGTGGCACCGGTGATAAGGCCGTGGCGGTTGCCGAATCTTAAGTCCAGATATTCGCCCTTGTTGAGGGTGTCGTCGGGATTGCGGCTCGTGCCGATATAAAGCTTTCCGTCCTGCAGCATCGTGGCGATCCCTCCGGTATAGCGGGCAATGGCTGCCCTTTATCCATTCTTTGCAATATACTTATAGGAACTGTTTCCGCCCTCAACAACTGTTTGATAGGGATGTTGAAGAAGCGCGGCGAAACTTGTTTTTTCCGGCTTTTCGCCAGCTTGAAACACGGCATCAATTGTTTTACGTTGACGTGAACGTAATTTTATTCTCCAGGAGGAAGACTATGAGCGAGATCGTCACCCAGGTGGCTGACAGGGTGGGCATTGCCCCGGACGTGGCGGAAAAAGCCCTTGGCATGATGCTGGGTTTTCTCCAGCGCGAAGCCGATGATGCGCCGGTTGCCAAGATGATCGAATCCATTCCCGGCGCACCAGAATTGGTGGCCCGTTTCAACGGCGAAGGCCAGGGCGGCGGCGGTTTGCTGGGCGGCCTGATGAGCGCCATCGGCGGCGGCGGCATCATGGGTCTCGGCCAGCAGTTGATGAGCCAGGGCCTCGGCATGGGCGAAATCTCCGCTCTCGCCAAGGCGACGATTTCCATTGCGCGCCAGCATGCAGGCGACGAAGTGGTCGATCAGGTCATTGCCTCGGTTCCCGGCCTCAGCCAGTTCGCATAGTCAGACTGCCCGGCGCGGAGGGTGTTCGCTGAACGCTTTCCGCGCCTTTTCTATGTCCGAATGGTGCGTCTCGGCCCATATCCATACGCCGCAAAATGCGGCGCCGAGGCTCTTGCCCAGCGCCGTCAGGCTATAATCCACATGCGGCGGAATGACCGGGTGAATGATGCGTTTTACCAGCCCGTCGCACTCCATCTGCCGCAGCGTTTTCGTCAGCATCTTCTGGCTGATGCCGCTGACATGGTGGCCGATCTGCGTAAAGCGCAGCGTGCCGTTTTCTTCCAGAACCTCCAGAATCAGCATCGTCCACTTGTCCGCCACCTTGGCGATGATGTCACGCACCAGCGCCTCGATGACCGGATCGGTCTCATCGGGTGGAGGTGACTTGCGCTTTTCCTCGATGATGTCATCGGCCAGATGTCTTTTCATCCAGACACTCTCCTTCGAGTAAGTATAAATCTTTCGGGTGCCTACTACCCATTGGAGAGCAATCTACCTAGGTTTTATCCAGACAACAAGGAAAGGCATTCCCATGAACGTCACAGGCAACACCATCCTCATCACCGGCGGCGGTTCCGGCATTGGCCGGGCGCTGGCAGAAGCGTTCCACGCACTCGGCAACAAGGTCATCATCTCCGGCCGCCGTGCCGAGGTTTTGAAAGAGGTCTCCGCTGCCAATCCGGGCATGGCATGGGCCACGATGGATGCGACCGACGCTGCGGGCATCAAGGCTTTCGCCGACAAGCTCATCGCCGACCACCCAGACCTCAACGCCGTCATCAACAATGCCGGCATTATGAAGAACGAGGATATCAAGGTAGCACCCGATTATCTCGAGATCGCTGAAGAAACCATCGCCACCAATCTTCTGGCCCCCATTCGCCTGACGGCAGCGCTTTTGCCACATTTCCTGACGAAGCCGAAGGCAGCCGTGCTGACCGTATCCTCAGGCCTTGCCTTCGTGCCAATGGTGGCCACGCCCACCTATAGCGCTACGAAATCCGCCATCCACGGATATTCGATGGCCCTGCGCGAACAGCTCAAGGGTACCCCGGTCGATGTCATCGAAATCATCCCGCCCTATGTGCAGACGACATTGCAAGGCGACCACCAGGCCACCGACGAACGCGCCATGCCGCTCGATGCCTATATTGCCGAGGTCATGGACATCCTGACCAACCAGCCGGAAGCAACGGAAGTGGTGGTAGAACGCTGCAAGCCGCTGCGTTTTGCCGCGCAAAACGGTAATATCGACCAGGTGTTTGCGATGGTGAATGGGTTGCATTCTTGAGACATAAGAAACGGCCTCACGTCTTATGAGCGTGCGGTCGCTGGAGCCACTGGCGGCATCCCTATGCCGTCAGACCCAGCCATGCACGCCATGCCTTGCCGTTATCCGAAGTCCAGTCGATGACGCATGCTCCAATAGGCCCTAGACCGTATTTTTCTATCGTCTCTCTGTCTTTATAACGTGCGTTGAAGCGAGCGCGCGCAGCAGAACTCTTTTGATCGTTCTCGAACATTAAGAAGCCGTAACTTCCAAAGCCTATAAATCCAAGGAGGCTCTGCTCTTCAAGATGATCTAACAAATTTTGACCGAATAGAGATGCGGGCGCGTCAGAGCCGTCGTGATAGTTCATGAAAAGCTCTTGATCGGGCGAATCCATATCTATTGCAACGACATCCCCGCCGCCGTCCCTTGCTATAGGGAAACTCCGTTCCGCCATATTCGCATGGATGGTATAATGTGCCTTCTCCCTCTCGTCGTGTTTTTCACTTGCTTTCTTTCTAAAGGCTGAAATCCAACCCTTCCTGTCCTCCCAAAGGTCAGCGATGTCCTCAAGATCAATGCGCAAAGTGCCTTTGTTTATCAGTGGATCGTTATTTTCGTCAGAAAATGGTTTTGGAGGAACTACGCTGAACACCACGGTGTACAGGTGATTTTCTACGACCTCTTTAGCAGGCAAAAACCACACTATATTTATTCCGCTGCTACATTCTTTAAAAAATTGTCTTAAAGTCGAAGGAAGGGGACTACCTATTCTTTGTTCGACGCGGGCGATGTTATCTTCTTCTGCGGGTGGTTTGATCGTAAAGCGAGGTGGCTGCGGTTCATCCTCCCAGTCGCTAGTAAAATGCATATCCAGAGCTCGTTGCTGGAACATGGCTGCCTGTTGAAGGATGCGCTTCCACTGGTCATGCATGTTCTCTCCTCGGACGTCGCTGGCGCTCGTAATGCTTATCGCTGATAGTCCGGCAAGGAGTTGGCGCCTCGTTACGTATCCTAACGTCAATGTTCGTTTTTTATTTAAACCCATAAGTTGAAAAATACACTAATAACTTCTACAGATCAAGGAGAAAGGCCCGGCTGTGTCGGGCCTTTGAACTTAAAACAGTGAGTAATTAGGTATCCCATTCCGGTGCCAGATGACCCGGATTGACGATCCTGCCATCCGCCTTCGCCAGCGCAAAAATCGCCTGCATCTCATCGTCAGACAGCTCAAAATCGAAGATGTCGTAATTTTCCTTCAACCGGCTTTCCGTCGCCGTCTTGGAAAGCGCAATCACATCCGGCTGCTGCACGGCCCAGCGTAGCGCGACCTGCGCGGCGGTCTTGCCGTGTTTTGCGCCGATGTCCTTCAGCACCGCATCCTGAGGCACCTTGCCGTCAGCCATCAGGTAATAGGCGGTGATGGAGATGCCATTCTTGCGAGCGGATTCGATGACCTTGGTCTGGTCGAGATAGGGGTGATACTCGATCTGGTTGTTGGTAACAGGCACGTCGGAAAGCTTTACGGCTTCTTCCGTCAGTGCGACGTTGAAGTTGGAAATGCCGATATTTCGGACCTTTCCGGCTTTGTGCACTTCGTTCAGCGCGCCGATGCGTTCTGCCAGCGGTACATCGCTTTTTGGCCAGTGCAGCAGAAGAAGATCGACATAATCCGTCTTCAGCTTTGTCAGGCTCTCATCCACGGATTTGATGAAGTCGGCGTGTTTGTACTGGTCGACCCAGACCTTTGTCGTGAGGAAGATATCGCCGCGCGCAATCCCGGAATTGGCGATGACTTCACCCACCGAAGCCTCGTTCTTGTAAATCTGCGCAGTATCGACATGGCGGAAGCCGAGCTTCAGAGCTTCGGGCAAAATGCGGTGGACGTCTGCATCAGGCATACGGAATGTGCCGAAGCCGAGAGCGGGGATATTGGCGCCATTGGCGTTTACTGTGTGCATGGTTTTCTCCATTTTGGGAGGGGGCCCCGCGAAGATGCGGGGCGGGAATGGTATAGGGATAAGTGTGTCGGCAGCGGTTTGGTTCAAGCCGCGTGGGCGAGATTTGTTATAGGCTACAAATGGGCCGCCACCTCGATTTCACCAAAACAGCGATTAAAGGTTGTTAATTTCACGGAAAGAAAAAGAAATATAATTCTAGGTTGAGTCAAGCTTCGGATGGCAACTTGGGCAAATAGCCACTTGGAGTTTTGAAAATGACATCCGTTGCAGCAAACTCACATTACAACACCGTTACGACATCCCGCTCCGCCGACAAGGATCAAACAGCATCCGAAAACTCTGACGGGTTCGGCGCACTGGTTGCAGAAGGCGATACGTCTCCGACCAAAAATACAGCCACGGCCTCCGATGTCGTCACCGTTGGTCCTGTCACCACATTGCAGCTTGCCAACGGCGAAACCTTCGTTGGGCAATCGCACCGAGTTGATTTTTCCCGCATTCAATTCAGCGTCGCGCAACAGCCAGAAGATAAATACCAAGATTATATGAGCGTCACAGAAGAGACGATTGAAACGACGCATGAATCGCTGGAGCGGCGTTTCGAGCTGGATTATGCGACCGTCGTTTCCAACGGGAAAATGGTCGCGAGAATCGATAATCGCGGAGAGGTGATCAGCTTCAGCGATTATTCTGCTGCTATCAACGACCTTTTGCCCAGCGTCGATGGGGCGGCGGGGCCTGATCTGGCGCAGAAGAGAGCAGACGCTATTGCTGGTCTATTCGGAGCCAAGGTCGTCAAGTCGGATGCCGCCATGACGCAGGAAGACTTTGACGTGATTGCCGAATTCGACGTCGACAGCCCGGTCCAGTATCAGGACGGACTGGGCGAAGCCGCCGATGACCTGCTTAAGATGCTCGGCAGCTTCCAGAACGTCCAAAAAGATCGGGCCGATTATCTGGCGCAACAGACAGTCACTGACGTGGCGCTTTAATCACTGGATTTGAAAAGATGAAGCATCTCCCACCCTTTGGATGGGAGATGCCAAGCCCAATCAGCTCGTCAACCGTGGCGACGTGATAACCCGCTTGAACAGTGCGGACATGGCGTCGCTGATGCCTTCCGTGGGGCTGACTTCGAAGTAGAGGCCTGGGGAGGCGCAGTCCTGCATCTTGGTGCCGATCTGCGACTGGAAAGGGCTGATCCAGGTGTTGTACCAGTCGTTGGTCGGCAGGGGCAGGTAGGTGGTGTAGAGGACCGCGATGCGGTAGCCCTTGTTTTTCAGGGCCGTGCAAAGCTTGGTGTCGATGGGTTCCTGACAGCGGCCGCCGGTCAGCTTCTTGGTGCAGCCGGAGGGTTTGTAGCTGTCGCCGACGCCATCGGAAACGAAGAATACGACCTTGTCGGGGGTGGCGGCGCTTGTGCCATTACCCGGCTTGCCGATCTTGTCGGCGATCTGCGTCATTGCCCGGTCGAAATCCGTCTGCTGATCGTTGTTGTAGCCCTGATAGGGAATGGACATGAGGTCGATATCGGCAGCCTTCTTTTTGGCGGTTGCGAGATCGGAGCTCAGTGGCGAAACTTCCAGAAGCTTGGTGTCTTCCGCCTTCTCACCAAATGTGTAGACCGCCATTCGATACTGGTTGACGTTCTTTCTGGTGGCGACGGCTGTGTCCATCAGGCTCGCCGTTGCCTTGGCCACGACGTTGATGCGCGTCGTCACGCCCAGTTTCTTGGCTTTGAAGTAATAGCTGTTCTGGTCAGCAACGCCGTCTTTGACGATGTGACAGGCAAAGGCGCATTTGTCGCTGGTGTTGGCCACCAGTTTGGAAACGTCTGATGGCGTTGCGCCCACGCCCATGGAAGGGGTGTTGTCCAGCAGCAGATAGAAATCGCTGAACATTTCCGTTTCGTATTTCGCCGTCGCCTTGCCGGAAACGGTGACGAACTGTTTGCCCAGAATGCGCGTCAACGAGGTGTTGACGGTGGCCTGAAAGGCGACGGCGGCCTGCACCACATTGCCGACCTTTTCCACCGACACATCGACGGATTCGACCTGGAAGTCGTCGCGGCCCACCGCATCGCTTTTGAAAAAGTTCATGGCTTCGTCATCGGGAAGAACGATTGCGCCATCGCCAGACATTTTTCGGGCCGCTTCCACATGCGCGGACATTTTTGCCACCGCAGACAGCACGGCGGCATCGGCTGCCTGCTGCAAATCGGCCTTGACCGCCATGGCCTGGCTGATATCCAGAGCAGCCCCGGCAGCGCCAAAAATGGGCACAACCATGAGTGCGGTAAGAATACCGAAGTTACCTGATTTATCTTGCCGGAAATTTCGCACGTTCTACCCCAGCGTTCGAATTTTTCGCAAGAATAGCCGTGTAGGATTGAAAACTGGTTTCTTAAAATAACTAATGGCTGGTGAAAATATTGCATTAATATATTGATATTGATGTATTATCTGATGCTTTTAAAGTTTTGTGGCAATAGCAAACGCGGCGCAAGGAAACATCGTGTCACGCTCCCAGCGTCTTCTAGACCTTCTTCAACTCCTGCGCTCGCATCGCAGACCCGTCAGCGGCGCGGAACTGGCGCAGGCGACGGGCATCAGCCTGCGCACGCTCTACCGCGATATCGCAACCTTGCAGTCGCAGGGTGCCAATATCGAAGGCGAGGCGGGCGTGGGTTATGTTCTGCGGCCCGGTTTTTTGCTACCGCCGCTGATGTTCAGCGAAGCGGAAATCGAGGCACTGGTGCTGGGCTCGCGCTGGGTGGCGGGCAGGGCGGATGGGCCGATGGCGAATGCTGCGCGCGCTGCCCTGACAAAGATCGCCGCTGTCTTGCCGGAAGAACTGAGCGAGGAGCTTGAAAATTCCACGCTTCTCATCGGCCCCGGCAAGGTGCTGGATATGGCCCATATCGATCTGGGCAGTGTGCGGGCGACCATTCGCAGCCAGTTGAAGGCGCAGATCGATTATGGTGATGAGAGCGGGCAGGGCACGCAACGCACTATTTGGCCTTTTGCGCTGGCTTTTTTCGATCAGGTCCGTGTCGTCCTGGCATGGTGCGAGCTGCGGCAGGATTTTCGCAGCTTTCGCGCCGATCGGATTACGGCGTTTCAGCCGCTTTCGACACGATACCCCCGCAATCGCCAATCGCTTTTGAAGGAATGGCGCGCGCGTCAGGCAATCACTGCTGACAAAAACTGACAGTAGCAAGGTCTAGGCTCACTCCATCGTCAACAAGGAGACAGAGCGATGACCCACCCAAACTTCACCATCCTGTTCGTGGAAAACCCGGTGAAAAGCACCGAATTCTATAAGGATCTGTTCGGCACGGCACCTGTGGAAGCGTCCGAGACTTTCGCCCTGTTCATTCTGCAAGGCGGCCTGAAATTCGGCCTCTGGTCACGCCACACGGCAGAACCCGCCGTCACCGTAACCGGCGGCGGAATGGAAGTCGTCTTTCAGGTGGCGGCAGATAGCGATGTCGATGCACGCCACCGGGACTGGAAGGCCAAAGGCCTGAGCATTCTTCAAGAGCCGACAGCCATGGATTTCGGCTATACATTCACCGCCGTCGATCCCGACGGGCACCGTCTGCGTGTTTACGCTTTCAACGGTTGATTACCAGATTTGCAAGGGTTCGGAGTAGCCCACAAACTGCTCCTCTTCCGTCATGCTCGGGCTTGTCCCGGGCATCTAACCACCTCGAGACAGCCGAGAGGGTAGTGGATCCTCGGGACAAGCCCGAGGATGACGAAAGTGGGAGTTCAGCAGTTACTTCTTCACCGCCACGATGAACAGTCGTGGGAACCGCAGCAACCGCCGCCCGTCTGCCATGGGTGGATAGGCGGCGTCGATGCGGGCCAGATAATCGGCCAGAAACGCCTCGCGGTTTTCTGCGCCTGCGGCTTCCAGATAGGGTCGAAGGCCGGTGCCTCTGACCCATTCCACGATGGCTTGGGCATTCTGCATCGGGTGGTTATAGATCGTGTGCCAGACATCGACCCGTGCCGATTTCGGTGAGAGCCGGTCAAAATAGGTGGCGGGAGAGGGCAGGGCGCGGCGGCGCAATCGGTTGCCTTCGAAGGCCGCGCTCCATGGTCCCGCAGCGCCGGTTTCTTCCATGGCAAGATGGGTGGGTTCACCCAGATTGTCCGGCATCTGCACGGCCAGCACTCCGCCGGGCTTCAGGTGATCCATCAGCGCAACAAGAACATCCAAGTGGTTCGGCAGCCATTGAAAAACGGCGTTGGCATAGAGCAGATCGGCCTTCTGTTGCGGTTTCCATGTGGTGAGATCAGCCCTCTGGAAGGTGGTGTTGGGCAGCCGAAGCCGCGCTTTCTCCAGCATGTCCTGGTCGCTATCGACACCGGTGATGACGTTGACACCATAACGCTCGGCCAGAAGTTCTGTGGAATTGCCGGGCCCGCAACCCAGATCGTAGCCCGCCGTCAGACGCTCCAGCGGCACCTGCGCCAGGAGATCGCTGGCAGGGCGGGTGCGTTCGTTCTCGAATTTCAGATATTGCTGCGCCGACCACACCATGATGCACTCCTCGATTGGTCTGAACATCGCATGGCGAAAGCAGGTGGACCAGCCACTTATTCATCAAAAAGCGTGATGGATGTATCGATGCCGCTTGCGGATGGCGCAATAAAATCCAAGCGAAGGGCCGTTTTTCCGTAACTTTCCATCAATTTCGGAAATCGGCGGAATTTGGCCTTGACGCTCAAGGTCGAGAGGCATTCATTCCCCGGCACATCTACCAAGGAGAATGTCATGTCCGTCGATACCGCGCCCCGCTCCCCCACCTGGACCTATGTCGATGGCCAGTGGCTTCCCGGCAACCCGCCGCTGATCGGGCCGACCTCGCACGCCATGTGGCTGGCATCCACGGTGTTTGACGGCGCACGCTGGTTCAACGGGCTGGCGCCGGATCTGGATTTGCACTGCCAGCGCGTCAACCGCTCCGCCATCAACATGGGCATGAAGCCGACCATGACGGCAGAAGAGATTGAGCAACTGGCGCTGGAAGGTGTCACGAAATTCGGTGGCAATACGGCCATCTACATCAAGCCGATGTATTGGGCAGAACACGGCACGCCGGGCAGCATCGTCGCCCCGGACGCGGCCTCCACCCGCTTTGCGCTTTGCCTGTTCGAAGCGCCGATGGATGCCGGTG
The DNA here is from genome assembly GCA_900473205.1 of Hyphomicrobiales bacterium. Lineage (GTDB taxonomy): Bacteria > Pseudomonadota > Alphaproteobacteria > Rhizobiales > Rhizobiaceae > Agrobacterium. The sequence goes on along the minus strand of UCLB01000003.1, from coordinate 51,127 downwards.
CGCCAATCACGCTCACCGTCTCCCCCCTTCGCCGCCCATCGCCGGAAACAGCCATGACGGATGCCAAGGCCGGTAGCCTTTATCCCAACAGCGGCCGCGCCATTCTGGAAGCCCGCTCGCGCGGCTTCGGTGGCGCACTGATGCTGGATATGAACGGCAATGTTGCCGAGACATCCTCTGCCAATGTCTTCATGGTCAAGGACGGTGTCGTCTTCACGCCCGTTCCCAACCGCACCTTCCTCGCCGGCATCACCCGCGCCCGCGTCATGGTCCTGCTGCGTCAGGCCGGTTTCGACGTGCGGGAGGCAACGCTTTCGGTACAGGATTTCCGCGAGGCAGACGAAATCTTCTGCTCCGGCAACTATTCCAAGGTCTCGCCGGTAACGAAGCTGGATGAGCGGGAGCTGCAGGCTGGTCCGGTGGCGCGCAAGGCGCTGGATTTGTATATGGAATGGGCGGCCTCTGCGAATGTCGAGGCGGAGTGAGGTGGAGGGAGCTATCTGCGTTGAGCCCGTGGCTGCACCCCTCACCTAGAAAATCTACGACTTAGCTGACGCTAAGATCGTGATTTTCTTTCCTCTCCCACAAGGGGAGAGGTAACCTGCGGCAGCGCGTGTTATCTCTCCCCCTGTGGGAGAGAAAGCGATTTCAACATCTTAGTCAAAGGCTAAGTGTTAGAAATCGCAAGTGAGGGGTTCCGCCCCTCGCTCCAACCTCTCACCCCTGCACCAACACTCCCCGCGCCACATCCACCACCGCCTGCGTCAGCGGCTTCAACCGTTCCGCCGCCAGCCTGTTCACCTGCCAATAGAGCGGAATATCCAGCGGCGTATCGGCCACCAGTTCCAGCAAACGACCCGAGGCCAGATGCTGGGCCACGAGCGCGTGCGGGTTCATGCCCCAGCCCATGCCCAGAAGCGCTGCATCCACGAAGCTTTGCGTTGAGGGCAGCCAGTGGGTGGGGTGAACGACGGGAGCGCCGAAGACATTTGATACCCACTGGTGTTGCAGCCGGTCTTTCTGGTTGAAGGTCAGTGCGGGCGCTTGCGAAAGCCGTGCTTCCGTCACGCCGCCTGCGAAATATCGCGCCATAAATTGCGGGCTGGCGGTTGCGTGGTAGCGCAAGGACCCTAGCGGCGTGACGCGGCAGCCCTGAACCGGCTTTTCAAGGCTAGTCACCGCGGCCAGAACCCGCCCGCGTTGCAGCCATTCCGCCGTGTGATCCTGATCATCGACCGCAATGTTCAGCAGGTAGTGCTGCTCGGTGGCAAAGCCGGAGATGGCGTTGAGAAACCACGTGCCGAGGCTATCGGCATTGGTTGCGATGTGGAGTGTGACCTGTTGCCCCGGCTGGTCGGGCGAGAGCAGGGCAGGCAGTTGCCCGAACAGCTCGGTTTCCAGCATGCCCACATGCTCCATGTGGCGGCAGACCCATTCGCCCTTTTCCGTCGCCGTGCAGGGGTTGCCGCGCAGGATCAGGACAGCTCCAAGCCGTTCTTCCAACTGCTTCACCCGCTGGGAGATTGCAGAGGGCGTGACGTGCAAGGCGAGCGCTGCCTTTTCAAAGCTACCCGTCTGCACGACCATCGAGACCGCGCGCAGCGCTGCATAATCCAACATGACATTAGCCTGACTTAATCCAGATAAGAAAGCTTAACTGGATTAACTTGGCCGCGCCACCTATTCAAAGCCCGAAAAGAGGGCAGGGTACATGGATTTTTCGACCTATATGACGGGCTTGACGATGGGGCTGACGCTGATCGTCGCCATCGGCGCGCAAAACGCCTTCGTGCTGCGGCAGGGGCTGCGCGGTGAGCATGTGTTTGCCGTGGTTCTCGCCTGCGCCGTGTCGGATGCGATCCTGATTACCGTCGGCATTACTGCCTTTCGCCAGATCGCCGCCGTCATGCCAGCGCTCGAGCCCGCCATGCGTTACGCCGGTGCGGCTTTTCTCTTCTGGTATGGCGCAAAAAGTCTGCAATCGGCGCTCGGCGCATCGAATGTGCTCGTCGCCGCATCCGGCACAGCCACCTCGCTTGGCTCGACACTCGCCACCTGCCTTGCGCTGACATGGCTCAACCCGCATGTCTATCTGGATACGGTGGTTCTGCTCGGGACCATCTCCACGCAGTTTCCGGGTTCGGAAAAGGCATTCTGGGCCGGTGCCGTCACCTCGTCCTTCGTCTTCTTCTTTTCCCTCGGTTACGGCGCCCGCTGGCTGCGGCCCATCTTCGCCAATCCGCAGGCGTGGCGCGTACTGGAAGGCGTCATCGCGCTTACCATGTGGTTGATCGCCATCAAGCTTTTGACGGGTGGTTGAGGATGGCGGAAAGCGCCCGCAAGGGCGCGGTCATGTGCTTGTCGCGGCGCAGGCCAAGCGCCAGCCTGCGTTCGAGCCTGGGAGATAAAGAGCGGATCGTCAGCGGCGACGATGCCGCCTCATCCCGCATGGCCATCGCCGGGACGATAGCGACGCCCAGCCCCGCTTGCGACAGCTTCTTCAAGGCTTCGACGCTGCCAAGCTCCATCACCGGCTGAACCCGTTTGCCGCCCGCCTTCAGCCAGTCATCCACCAATCGTCTGGTGTTGCCGCCTTCATAAAGCAACAGCGGCTGGCCGGAGAGAAAATCGGCGGTGATCTCGCCTGCTGGCAGCGTGGCATCCGGCGGAAAGATCGCCACCAGCTCTTCACAGTGGATGTCGCGCAATTCGATGCTGCGCCCGCTGGCGGGCAGGGTCACGATGGCCGCATCGATCATATTGTTTTCCAGAAGCCGCAGAATATCCGGCGTGTTGCCGGTCTGAACCTTGATCTCGATATCGGCCATGGCATGGCGGATTTGGCCCAGAATGGCAGGCAGAAAATAGATCAGTGCCGTCGCACCGGTGCCGATCCGCAACCGACCGGCAGCACCGCTGCGGTGCGGGGCTACCGCCTCCATGGCCTGCGCGACATCTTCCGCAATTCGCCGGGCATGGACCAGCAGATCGCGACCCGCCGATGTCGGCTGCGCCCGCCGCCCCACGCGCTCCACCAGCCGGGTGCCCAACTGTTTCTCCAGCAGACGAATATGCAGGCTGATGGCTGGCTGGGTTACACCCGCCTTTTGCGCAGCGGCGGAAAAACTGCCGAGATCGGCCACATCCATGAAGCTGCGCAGCTGCTTGAAGTCGAAATCCATGACAAAAGAATTCCTTATGGTTTGCATAAGATGGATAACCTTTATTTTGGTTTCCGTCTGGTGCAAACTGCGCGCAGAGAATTTCCCAGGATATTGAAATGCTGTCCCACCCAAAACACGCCGTTACCATCCGCCCCTGCGAAGAGGGCGATATCGAAACCATTACCGAAATCTACCGCCATGCAGTGCTGCACGGCACGGCCAGCTTCGAAATCGAGCCGCCATCCGCAGAGACCATGGTCGAGCGCAGGCGGGTGCTGGTTGCGGGCAACTTTCCTTATATTGTCGCAGAAGTGGAAGGTGCGGTTGCAGGCTACGCCTATGCCGGGCCCCACCGCGCACGCCCGGCCTATGGCGCGACGGTGGAGGATTCCATCTACGTCGATCCTGCACGCAAAGGCCTCGGCATCGGCAAGACGTTGCTTCTGGCCTTGATCGATGAAGCCGCTACACGCGGTTTCCGCCAGATGGTCGCCGTCGTCGGAGATGCCGACAACGCCGCCTCCATCGGCGTCCACCGCGCCACCGGCTTCGAGATGGTCGGCACCCTGAAATCCGTCGGCTGGAAGCACGGCCGCTGGCTGGACATCGTGCTGATGCAGCGCCCGCTCGGTGAGGCGGATGCGACGCCGCGGTTCTAGACTCCATCAATTCGGATACGAGACGCTAGCGTCATACGGTGGCACTTGACTGAAGAATTTTCAGCGCGTTACTCATCAGTATTAAAGCTGGGGGTAATAATGATACTGACTAGGATTGGTCTCGCAGGGGCTTGGCTGGTTTTGATCTCGGGCGGATTGCGGTTGGCGATGGCGTTTTATGTCGCCTCGTTGGATGATGTGGCTCAAGCCGCGATGCTGAAAGCGCGGTACCTGGGATCAAGGCAAATCGGCGAAATAATTGATAGAACGACGATTGTTATGGTGTGCGCCATAGCGCTGGGAATTCTTGCAGAGATTAGCAAATCCATCCATCGTAAGGGATAAATAGCGAGGCAGCTGGGCTGCGGAACAGATGACTGCTCTCGGTTCTACCTACTCTTACAAAAATGGGACAGGCCTTCCGACGCCGCCCCTTTTATTTTTGCGCGTTAGTTCCGCAGAGTAACCTTGACGTCTAGCATTGTTTGTCAGGGCTTGGTGGAGCCCGGCAGTTCCACCTTCACGGAGTCGCTCGAGAGTTCGCTGCCGAGTTCTACGGCCTTGGTTTTCTTGTCGTAAACGCAGATATGACTGATAACAGTTTCGGTGCCCTTGGCCTTGCCGGTCAGGATGGCGAGGCCGTAATGTTCGCTGCCGGTTGGATCGACCACTGCCTTTGCGTCCACGATCGCGTCTTTCGATGCGGCAAGGCACTTGGCCTGAACATCGGCTGCGAATTCCTGCCAGGCATCACCGGAGGATGCCGCGGCGGGCAGGGCGATGAGGCTGGCGAAAGCTGCGGCGAGGAACTGTCGTCTCATGGCGATATCCTTGGTCTATGGTCCGCAAAGCGAACGGATTTTCTTTGATCGGTACGCCAACCTTGAGGGGAAAAGTGTTTTTCGAGGGGCATGAGTGGAATTTTCTCTTTTGCCGGAACATTTTGATATTTCACAGGTTGCCTCCGATGACGTCCGCTCTTATGGTCCGCGCACAAGGTTTCAAGGAGCGGTCACGCCGCTGCAACAAGGAGTAAAACCATGGCCTTTGAACTTCCCGAACTGCCTTACGATTACGATGCGCTGGCGCCTTACATGTCGCGCGAAACGCTCGAGTTTCACCACGACAAGCACCACAAGGCCTATGTAGACAACGGCAACAAGCTTGCTGCTGAAGCTGGCCTTGCAGATCTTTCGCTGGAAGAAGTGGTCAAGAAGTCCTTCGGCACCAATGCCGGCCTGTTCAACAATGCTGCCCAGCACTACAACCACGTCCATTTCTGGAAGTGGATGAAAAAGGATGGCGGCGGAAACAAGCTGCCCGGCAAGCTGGAGCAGGCGTTTGCGTCTGACCTCGGCGGCTACGACAAGTTCAAGGCAGATTTCATCGCTGCCGGTACCACGCAGTTCGGCTCCGGCTGGGCATGGCTGTCCGTCAAGAACGGCAAGCTTGAGATTTCCAAGACACCGAACGGCGAAAACCCGCTGGTTCACGGCGCAGACCCGATCCTCGGCGTCGACGTATGGGAACACTCCTATTACATCGACTACCGCAACCTGCGTCCGAAGTACCTCGAAGCCTTCGTCGATAATCTCATCAACTGGGATTACGTTCTGGAGCGTTACGAAGCCGCTTCCAAGTAAGCCATCAATCCCTTTAAACATCGCCCCAACGTCATCCTCGGGCTTGTCCCGAGGATCTAACGAACCACTCGATTGAACGTGGTTAGATCCTTGGGACAAGCCCAAGGATGACGAAAGGGAAATGTGTGGATAGAGAGACATTAAGACCCGGCCTCAGTGCCGGGTGTTTTCGTTTTGCCTCCGTCATACCGCACTTGATGCGGTATCCAGTCAGCCCAAGTCCTTGGGCTGAAAGAACTTTTCCCGCCGCGCAGACGCGCGTCTACTGGTACCCGGATCAAGTCCGGGGTGACGGCGGTGGGGAGGCATTGTCAGCTTTCCATCCGTTGTCACACACCTGTCATTCACCCGGCCTATGCGGGGGCATCATGACAGACACATCCGCACCGCTCTTCTCCTTCGGCATCGTCGCCGATCCCCAATATGCCGATATCGCGCCGCGCCCGGACATGGGCCGTTATTATGCGGAAAGCCCGCGCAAGCTGGCGGAAGCCATCGATGTGTTCAACGCCCACGACCTCGCCTTCGTCGTCACGCTGGGCGATATCATCGATCGGGGCTGGGAGAATTTCGATGCGATTTTGGGCTGTTATGACAGTCTTAAACACCGCTCAGTTCTGTTGCCTGGCAATCATGACTTTGCCGTCGCGCCGGAATATCTGAGTCAAGTTCACGCACGCCTCGGCATGCCGTCACCATGGTATGATTTTTCCATCGGCCATTTCCGCTTCGTGGTGCTGGATGGCAATGACGTCAGCCTGTTTGCCCCGCCACCCGGCGACCCGCGCCGGGCGCTGGCCGAGAAGAGACTGGCCGGTCTGCAGGAAGCCGGTGCCATCAATGCGCAGGACTGGAACGCCTCTTTCAGCGACGAGCAATTGCATTGGCTGGCAAAAACGCTGGATGCAGCCGATGCGGCGGGCGAGCGTGCCATTCTGTTTTGCCACTATCCGCTCTATCCCGAAAATTCGCACAATATGTGGGACGCGCCTGATGTGCTGAACCTGCTGGCCGCGCATCCAAGCGCCAGAGCCTGGTTCTGCGGCCACAACCACACCGGCAATTACGGGCAGCTGGGCCATACGCATTTTCTCAACTTCAAGGGCATGGTGGATACACTGAGCGAAAACACTTTCGCGATTGCCGATCTCTATGCAGATCGCATCGAGATTCGCGGATTTGGCCGCGAAGACAGCCGCACGCTGACACTGTGAACACCTAATTCAGCTGATCTCACGACATGTCCGGCGCAACACGCCATTGCGCGGGCTGGTGAAACGCATCGCCAGCGAGATGAAATCACCACACATATTCATTTGATATTCCCCGGAAAAACGGATGACTTGGCGCGATATGGCGACACCATTTTTGCGACTGTTATATTTTCAGGAATACTCAAGATGACTTACACCGAAAATCTCTGGCTTTATTTCTCGCTTCTGTTTGGCATCATCATCTTGCCGGGCATCGACATGCTTCTCGTTCTGGCAAGCTCGCTGACCGGAGGCCGAAAGGCAGGACTTGCCGCCACATCCGGCATCATGGCGGGCGGGGTCGTGCATTCGCTTTACGGTGCCATCGGTGTCGGGCTTCTTGCCAGCCTCATGCCCAAGCTGTTCACGCCGCTGATGATCTTCGGCGCGGCCTATATGATCTGGGTCGGCATCGGCCTCATGCGCAGTTCCATCGTGGTGGAGGGGGATGAGGTGAGTGCCAGCGCGTCGGCCCGCCGGGCGTTCCGGCGCGGCATCGTGACATGCCTGTCCAACCCCAAGGCCTATCTTTTCATGATGGCCGTCTACCCGCAATTTTTAAAGCCGATATACGGCCCGGTCTGGATTCAGGGCATCATCATGGGGCTGATGACGGCGGCAACGCAGCTTGCGGTCTATGGCACGCTGGCGCTGACAGCGGGTAAAAGCCGGGATTTGCTGGTGTCTTCACCGCATGTGACGATTTTCATCGGTCGCGCCGCCGGTTTGCTGCTGGTCGTGGTTGCCGGTTTCACGCTGTGGGAAGGTATCACGCATCGCTGATATGCACCTGATTTCGCTCCAGAAATCACCGGAATGTGACTTCTTTTTGCCATGGGAAGCGGGCATCTTCTTGTGCGTTCGTCGCGCCTGTCGCAAAGCTGTGCAGTGAATTTGCGATAGGCATGAAGCGATACGAAGCATACACCCCGCCAGCATGCGGATCAGGAGAGAGATGATGAAGCTTAGAACCATTGCCGCGTCCATAATGATAGGCTGTCTGTGCGCCGGTGCGGTTTCCGCAGCCGGCGAGGTCGAAAAGCGCGAAGGCTTGATGAAGGGTATCGGCGGTGCCATGGGCGCGCTGGGTTCCATCGCCAAGGGTGAAAAGCCCTATGATGCGGACGTGGTCAAAACCGCCGTCACCACCATCAGCACCAATGCCAAGGCATTCCCGGACCAGTTCCCTGCCGGTTCTGAAGGCGGTGCTGCCGCACCTGCCATCTGGCAGAACTTTGCTGACTTCAAGACGAAGTCCGAAAAGCTCGGCACGGATGCAGATGCGGTTCTGGCGCAATTGCCAACGGATCAGGCCAGCGTGGGCGCAGCCCTCAAGACGCTGGGTGCCGATTGCAGCAGCTGCCACCAGACATACCGTCTGAAGAAGTAATCTGTCATCGCCAAGGTCCGCCATTCAACCGGCGGGCCTTTTTGCATTTTGAATTTTGATTGAATCGGAGAAGGCGATGGCTTCCATCTGGGCGAAGCTGGCGGGTGGCGCCGTTGTTGTGGGCGTTGCCGGGTTCGGCATTTTCATGTGGGTCACAGCGCCTCAGCGCCAGTCGCCAAGCCATTGGGCCAATTTGGGCGAGCCCAATCTCGCCAATGGTGAAACCCTCTTCTGGGCAGGCGGCTGCGCCAGCTGTCACGCCGCCCCGGATGCCACGGGTGATGCGCTGAAAACGCTGTCCGGCGGGCAGGCGCTCCCCAGCCCCTTCGGCACCTTCCACATGCCCAACATCTCGCCCGATCCGCAGCATGGCATCGGCAGCTGGACGGTGGCGCAGTTCGGCGATGCCATGACGCGCGGCGTCGGCAAGAACGGCGAACATCTCTATCCGTCGTTTCCCTACGCATCCTATGCGCGGATGACGCCGCAGGACATCAACGATCTCTTCGCCTATCTGAAAACACTGCCCGCCAGTAGCAATGATGCGCTTGGCCACGATCTGCCATTCCCCTTCAACATCCGCCTCAGCCTCGGCGGCTGGAAGTTCCTCTATTTCGACAAGGGTCAGCCACGCGTGGAGCTTGCCAATGCGGATGCAGAGGTCGTACGCGGCCAATATCTGGTCGAAGGTCCCGGCCATTGCGGCGAATGTCACACCCCGCGCGATGCGCTGGGCGGCTTCCTGAAAGACCAATGGCTGGCCGGTGGCCCGAACCCTGAAGGCGAGGGGCGCATTCCCGATATCACGCCCGGCTCGCAAGCTATCGGCTCATGGACGAAAGCCGATATCGCCAACTATCTCGAAACCGGCTTCACCCCGGACTTCGACAGCGCGGGCGGCTCCATGGTCAAGGTCCAGCAGAACATGGCACACCTGACAGCCGAAGACCGCAACGCCATTGCGGCCTATCTCAAGGCGGTACCGTCGCGGTAACTATCTGCTCTTAGTCCGTGGGCATCACATAAAGGCTTACCGGTGCCCAGCTTATGTCGATATCGATCTTGGAATGGAAAGGACCCCATCCATTGTTTTGGGTGAGTTTCATCGAGAGGTCGCCAGACTGCTGAAAGAGTCCTACGCAGTGCGCGCTTACTTGCTTTGCGGATGCAATAAATTGTCTTGATCGGTCAGCAAGATTACCAGTTAGCACGACCTTAACCTCAAAAAGCTCGCCACTTGGTGAAACGCTAATTTCGAAGTCGCCTTTGTTTCCGAGTCGGTCATACTTTCCGTTTGCACGTAGCTCGTTACTCACAAAAGTCGCCAACAGACCGGTTCCGACGGAAATATGATTAGATCCAATTTCCATCTTTTCGTTGAGATTTCGTCCGACCCGGAAACCGCCGGAACTAGGATTTACTGATACAAAGTCCACCATCTGACACGTCCTTTTAAGTTGTTGTTCACATGCAAATACAATCTAAAGTTTCTTAATTTTTAGAAAACAATTATTGCGTTTTTTGCGGATATTGACTCTGCATAGCCAAAGGCCTGATAACAGGAGTGTGATGGTCTTTCCGGGTTCGCTCGGAAAGTGAAAAGGGAATACGATAGGAGCGAGCATTCGCTCTCATTCGTGGCTGCCCCCGCAACTGTGAACGGAGAGCCTGAAAACAAAGACCACTGATCTGGCAAGCCCGGATCGGGAAGGTGTTTTCAAGGTAACGACCCGTGAGCCAGGAGACCTGCCATTGCGTGAAGTGTCGTCAATACCGGCGGGGTGTCCGGGCAAGCACGGTTGGCAGGTCGGGTCCTCCCGCCTTTAAAACCATGTGTCTCTTTCCCCGTGGTGAATGTTGAATGCGGTCGTGCGGCGTTTGATCAGAACAGCGCCCATCCGCACAGGAAAGGGTCACCATGTCTATCCAGCAGAATACGGCGTCATCTGCCGTCTCATCCAAAACATCGAAAATCGCGCAATCGCTGACGGCAGCCGCACTCGGTCTGTTCATCGTCGGCTTCGTGGGCTTTTCGCATATCGAGGCCGTGCACAATGCGGCGCATGATACGCGTCATGCCAACGCTTTCCCTTGCCATTGAGGGGAGATGAGCGATGCCATTTTTCCGTAATATCGTCTTTACCGCCGTTCTGGTGGGGCTGATCGCCGGTCTCGCCGTCAGCGCCATGCAGGCCATCGGCACCACGCCGCTCATCCTTCAGGCGGAAACCTTCGAAAGCGCCGGTGGCGAAGTGGCCCCCGCCCACAGCCATGATGCGGCAACACCTGCCGACCATCACCATGATGCCGAAGCATGGGCGCCCGCCGATGGTTTCGAGCGCAACGCCTATACCATCGCCGCCAATGTGCTGACCGCTATCGGTTACGCGCTGGTGCTGACAGCGCTTATCTCGCTGCGCAGCACGCAGGGCGGTTGGCGTGAGGGCCTGTTCTGGGGTCTCGCCGGTTTTGCCGCCGTCATGCTGGCCCCCATGATCGGCCTGCCGCCGGAACTGCCAGGCAGCCCGGCTGCTGCGCTTGAAGCAAGGCAGATCTGGTGGATCGCAACCGTTGCCGCAACGGCTGGCGGCATTGCGCTGCTGGCCTTCAAACGCGCTGAGCCATGGGCGATCATCCTTGCCCTGGTGCTTATCGTCGCGCCGCATGTCATCGGTGCGCCTCTGCCGCCGGAAGGCGAACATGCGCTAGCACCTCTGCCGCTGGAACGCCGTTTCGTAGTTCTCGCCACCGTTACCAGCTTCGTCTTCTGGCTCATCCTTGGCTCTCTGAGCGGCCTGTTCCTCAAGCGTTTCGAGACAGTCAAGTAACATGACGCAAACTGGGGAAAACGCGGTGGAATGGAGTGATGAACTCGATTCCCTGCGTTTTTCCGTCCCCGGTCATGGCGCGCTCTGCGCCATGCATCGGCTGGCCTTCAAGGCGCTTCTGTCGCAAGAGCCGGGCAGGGAGGCCTGCCTGACATTCTTCGTGGAAAACCAGCAAGCCTTTCTCAGCGCAGCCACTGCCAAGATCACCCGGCTGTCGCTACCTTCCGACCGAAGCCTGCATATCAACAGCCGCGATCTCAGACGAGCATTAACGAATGCGCTTCCCGAAGGTCCGGTGCGCTCCTGCCGCGTGATCGATCGGGGCTGAGGCTGATACCATCGCTATCCTGCAAGCCCCTTCGCCACATCGGCCAGAGTGACCTGTGAAAACCGGCTGCGCAACAGTTGCTCAGCCTCATCGAACACGCCCTTCAGTGTCGCGTTGACCGCCTGCTCGATCTGGCATCCCGGCATGTCATAGGCAGGTCCAACAGCGAAGATGGATGGCTCGCCAACGGCGCAATAAATATCGAGAAGCGTCAGCTGATCGAGAGGGCGGGCCAGCCTCCAGCCGCCGCCATGGCCTTTTTCCGACAGCACAAAACCCTCATCGCGCAGGCCCGCCATCGTGCGGCGGATCACCACGGGGTTGGCGTCCAGCATCTGCGCGATTATCTCCGATGTCATCGCCCCATCGTGCTTATCCATGTGGATCAAAACATGCAGCATCCGCGAAAGCCGACTGTCCTGCCTCATCCTCAAATTCCTTCTGCAAACCGCGCCGATCTATAGCACGATTGCCTCATGATACAAATGAAGTGTCATGACTATTGACTCTGTATAATCACGACACTTATGTTGTTGCGAGAAAAGGAGCCAGCCATGAACGAGACCATCTACGACGTCATCATCATCGGAGGCAGCTATGCGGGGCTATCGGCGGCGCTGCAACTGGGCCGCGCCCGCAGAAGGGTACTCGTCATCGATGAAGGCCTGAGGCGCAACCGCTTCGCGTCACATTCCCACGGCTTCATCACGCAGGATGGTGTCGATCCGGCGGTCATTGCCGCAACGGCACGCTCGCAGGTGGCGCAATATCCAACTGTGCAATGGTTGTCTGGCCGGGCGGATGCGGCTCGACGGATATCGCAGGAGGGTGACAAGGCAGCAGCCTTGTTCGAAGTCATGGTCGCAGAGACGCGAATTCTCTCGAAAACACTAATCCTTGCTGTCGGCGTGAGGGACATTTTACCGGGCATCGAAGGTCTGGCCGAACGCTGGGGGAAAAGCGTGTTCCACTGCCCCTATTGCCATGGCTATGAGCTGAATCAGGGGCAGATCGGCGTGATTGCCGGATCGGAACTATCCATGCACCATGCCCTGATGCTTCCCGATTGGGGGCCAACGACGCTTCTTCTCAATGATGCCTTCGAGCCCAGCGAGGATCAACTCGCAGCACTTGCCGCCCGTGGTGTCACGCTTGAGCGCAGCGCCGTGCAAGCACTCAAAGGTCATGCCGATGTGCAGCTTGCCAATGGCCAAACACTCTCCTTTGCCGGGCTCTTCGCCCTTGCGCCCTTCGAAATCGCCGCAACAATCCCGAACCAACTCGGCCTTGATCTGGAGCCCGGGTCGCTTGGCTCCATCATCAAGACGGACGCGATGAAGGAAACCAGCATATCCGGCGTCTTTGCCTGCGGCGATGCTGCCCGCGCCATGGCCTCCGTGGCGCTGGCTGTCGCGGATGGAAACCTAGCGGGCGTCAGCGCCCACAGGTCGCTGATGTCAGGGGTGATCGCTCACAGGTAAGTGGCTCCGCGTCACCGATGCTCTGCTGAAAACACTGCAATCTCGGCTTCCGCTTCCGGCCCCCAGAGGTCAAGTGCCTTCAGCACTTCGGCGGCGAATGTTACCGGTGCGCTGCCGGGGGCGGTGACGATGCCTTCGTGGCTCACCGCCTGTGGCTGGTCGCGGTAGTGGTCCGCGCCCTGATAGGTCTCGTATTTTCCGTGCGATTCCAGCGAGTTGCCGGTATGGGCCACATGGTTCAGCACGCCAGTTCCGGCCAGCGCGCTTGCTGCGGCGCAAATGCCTGCCACCACGCGGTGCTGGGCGCGAAAGCGGTGGACGAGATCGGTAAAGTCAGGCGCGGCACCCTTTTCCCAGATCAGACCACCGGGAATGACCAGCGCATGGATCGTCTCCGGGTCGAGTTCGTCATAGGCCATGTCAGGCGTCACGTTGAGCCCACCCATGGAGGTCACGGGTGCGCCATCCGGCGACGCGGTGATGATATCGACGCCCAGATAACCGCGTGCTGCGGCTGCCAGCAAAGCGGGTTCCCAGTCGGCAAAGTCCTCGGTCAGAGCCAAGGCGATACGAGGCATTGTCTTCTCCTGCAATCAAAGACATCAAGATCAGCGAACGGATGTCCAGCCGTCAAGCAAAACCTGAAAACGGCGGTGTCGGTTCCGTCTCTTCGGGTGCTTTAAGCCAGCGCCTGCATGAAGCGCATGCCGGTGACGGGACGCGGAACGAAGTCCATATTCTCGTAGAACTTATGGGCAGCGAAGTTTCCGGTCGCAGCACCCACGGAGAGGTAGTCACAGCCGCAACGCTTGGCGACATCGCGTGCGCGGGCCACCAGATGCTGGCCGGTGCCATGGCCGCGATGTCCGTCTCGCACGAACAAATGATGCAAATCCATGCCGCGGCGGCCTTCCTGCGCGCGGTACTGAGGCACGAGAATGGCGTAGCCGATCAACTCGCCATCGGCCTCGGCCACCAGCGCGGTGATCCACGGCATCTGTGCGAAAAGATCGCGCTCCAGCTTCTCCGGCGTAATCGCCGCCGCATCGCCATGGTGGGCGGCCAGCAGGGTGATCATCTCGTTCAGCTCAGGCAAATCCGTCTTGCGCGCACCACGAATGGTCACGACGGGCGGTCTCGGCAGGGTCAGAAGGCTGTCTTCGGTCATTGTCTCGTCCTTCGGTTTCTTGGTGTAGTGCCGTCAGGACGTTTGAAAACAACAAAGCCGCCTGACGGCGGCTTGTTGACAAAGTGATCTGTCGAGCCGCCCTTAAAGGAAGGCCCAAAAATACGTGCAGGAAATGGGTGCGCGTGCGTTGATCATGTGTAGCTAGATGCGCTCGAATCGAAAAACTGTCAAGTGGGTTTGAAACGCCTTGTCGAAAACGTTGTCCGGCCAGTAGTTATCTTGGATTGCTCATTTAAATAAGAAAATAATCCTCATTTCTTATATAGAGAAATTTTAATCCGTCATTTTTCGAGCCTATTTCTGAGATTGATGCTGCCGATTTGATGGTGTATGAATTAATTCCTATTTAGTCAGGAGTTGCATCATGCCCTTCCAACTTGAAACCTCCAGCGCGGAACCGGCCTTTGGCACGGTTTATTCCGCCAGCCTCAGCCCGCCACCAGCGGTTCCCATGGAGCATCGCGCTGCCTGCCAGCGGGTGCGCGAAATCACCTATGAGACATTTGCGCAGATCGTGGACCGCGACATGATGCGGCGGGATCGTCGGCATGCCATGCTGCATATCCGCCAGATCGCGCTTTATGTCTGCCATGTCACGCTGTCTCTGCCCCTCCCAAATGTCGCCGTCTGCTTCGGGCGGGACCGCTCCACGGTCAGCATCGCCTGCCAGCGGGTGGAAGACCGCCGTGACGATCCGGGTTTCGATGAATTCGTGACGGCTGTCGAGGAGCAGGCAAAGCCGCTTCTCGCAACGCTTCAGGCAGGTGACCATGACTGAGGGCAAAAGCAAGCAAGAGAAGCACACCGAACGCGCGTTGGTGCGCCTGTTGCGTTTCATCGGGCGCGGCCCGGCGCAGGTGAAGGATTGCGGCGCGCAGGTCGAAATCAACGTCGATCATGCGCCGGAGCCTCGGAGCATGGAAAAACATGTGCTGGAGCAAGGGCTTGCCTCCGGCTTGCTGCGCATGGAGGACAACAGGCTCACCCCCTGCGACACCGCCAGCGCCTTCCTCAAACGCGCCATGGTCAAGGAACGCGACGAGATTTTTCAGGAGCAGCACCGTCTCTGCGACCTGGTCTCGGTGGAAATTGAAGGCGCGCGCCAGACCGCCCGGCGCAACGAACTGTCCTCGCCGCTTCTGGCCCTCTTGCGGCTGAAAGATCGTGACGGCCACTCCTTCTTCCCCGCAGAAGCACTGGACGCAGGCGAAAGACTGGCCAGCGATTTCCACCGCGGCCAACTCAGCCCCCGCATCACCGCCTCCTGGGAGCCGCGCCTGTCGAAACGCGTCAAAGGCCAAGCCAACGGCGCCCAAGACCTCACCGACACCGCCATGGCCGCGCGCAACCGCTTCTCCACGGCAGCAGACGCGATGGGCCCGGAACTGTCAGGCGTGGCTATCGATGTCTGCTGTTTCGAAAAAGGGCTGGAACTGGTGGAACGCGAACGCCAGTGGCCCGTCCGCTCCGCCAAACTCATGCTGCGCACCGCCCTGCTGGCCCTTGCCCGACACTATAACCCGCCACAGCCCACAGCACGCAAACGCGAGAGCCACCACTGGGGTGCGGAGGGGTATCGACCGCGTGTGTGAGGTAGCCGGTGGGTGGAGCGATAGTCTTTACGCCTTTTTCCCTTTTGCGGAACCGAAGGCTGTATCGAGACGCTTTTCCACACTGCTGCCAGATGTAGCCTTGAGAAGCCTTTCCCATTCATCCGGCGGGTTGCCATCATTGAGCATATCTTTGAACACGGCGTAGGCATCGGTTTTGGCACCATATGTTCGCAGCGTGTTTTCATCATTCACCCACGCGATGATGATGACTTTCGCTTTGGTGCTGTAGCGAAAAAACAGACGAAACCGCCCGCCGCCGAATTTGGCTCGAAACCAGTGGCGGCGGGTCGTGCCGAGTGTGTTGCCCTGAACATAGGATGTGGCGGTTGGGTCTTGCGGAATTTTGTCGAACAAGAGGGACTGAAGTGCTGCCAGCAACTTGGTGTTGGCATTGTTGCGATAGGTTTCGGGGTCTTTGCGAGCCAGATGCTCTACGGTTGTCGTCAGCTTTTCAAGCTGGTCGAGCAGAAGCGGATGCGCGCGGACGGTCCAGCCATTAATGACAGGCATGTCAGATCGTCACATCGCCATCGATCGGCGCATCCAGATCGACTTCGACACCCTTCGTCAGTTCCATCATTCGCTGGCGCAGCGCCTCGGGAAACTCCTGAATATGTTCGGGATGCTTTGCCATGTCTTGGGAGAGGAAGGCAAGGAAGCCGTCGATGACGGGATCGTCTTCCTCGTCCACTTCCTTCTCTATCGAGACATGTCTGTTTTCATCGATGTAGAAGGCTATGCGCCCGCCATATCCCAGGCCAAGCGCATCCCGCACGGATTTCGGCACAGTGACCTGGCCCTTTTCCGTAATCGTGCTGACTTTTTTCAACAATGCGGGCATCTCGAACTCCATTGCGAGCCCAAAAAGTAAGGAAAATTCCTTACTTTGTCAATGCGGATATGCTCACGCTGCCAGCAGCTGCGCCTCTGATCTAATGCGGTTGACCATGGAGCGCAGGCCGTTGGCGCGTTGGGAGGAGAGGTGTTCGACAAGGCCAATCTTGCCGAAGACTTCGATGGCGTCGAGCCCGGCGATTTCGGAGGCGTGTTTGCCGGAATAGACGGCCATGACGATGGCGACGAGGCCGCGCACGATGTGGGCGTCGGAATCGCCCTCGAAGGTGAGGATCGGGTCGGCGGAACCATCGCTATGGCTGACGAGCCAGACCTGGCTTGCGCAGCCTTGCACCTTGTTCTCGGCGGTCTTCTTGTCCTCGGACAGATCGGGCAAATCTTTGCCAAGCTCGATCACGTAGCGGTAGCGATCCTCCCAATCATCGAGAAAGGCAAAGTCGTCCATGATCTTGTCGAGAGAGGCCATCTGTCCATTATCCGTTGTTCGAACCACAGCTCCCTCATTCCTGTCACGAGCACAGGAATGAGCAGGGGTGCCTCGTCAGCATATAGGTCAAACCAGCCCCGAATTGAACCGCCATACAAGCGAAAAAAAGCCCTGCGACGAAGGGAAATTCGTGCAGGGCTCAGGAGTCGGGCAGTCAGGCGGCTCAATCACGAGCCGCAAGGGCGGGCAGGAGGCGGGTGGCCTCGCTTGAAATCGGAATGGTTCGTGCTGCTCAAGGTGCCGGGCGGCGCAGCGGCAGGGGCACGTAGGGCTGGGATTTGATGGTGCCGGTTTTGATGTCGTCGCTTTCCTGCGCCACGTCGATGGTTGCGGCAGGCACAGTGACGGCGGGTGCGGCGGGGGTGGTGTCGGCCAGTTTGACGGCAGGTTCGTTGTTGCCAGCCAGTTGGGCGTCGATCAGCTGATAGGCGACTTTTGCGCCTTCGCGGGCTCTTTCACCCAGCGCATGAAAGGTTTCGGCGCCCTTGACGCAGACATCAGGCTTTTCCACGCAGATGGCGCTGACATAGCGGTAGGCTTCGCTGGCAGCCGAAACGGCGCCGGCCACGTTCATCTGCGACGGCTGCGAAGTGTTGTCGCTCGACCCACCGAAGTAGGACAGCGCCACCAGAACCAGCGAAAAGAAGATCGATGACTTGATCAAAAACCACATTGCGAAACTACCCTGTTCAAACGTCGCCCTTTTCGGGTCGTCCGTGTTTGCCCTGTTGTCCGGGCTTGGAATCACCCTAGAACCAAGAGACCAACAGCCATTTGCGAAAACCGGCAGGATTTAATTCAAATTGTATCTATTTGTTCCGTGACAGGACTAAGAATGACGTTTCGCTCAAACTTTAACGGTCCATGTTAAGCATAATTGCGGCGGTGGCCCACAAAAGCAGGGGATAGCGGCACATGCCGCTGCCACAAAGATTAACGCAATGGGAAAAATATAACGAAATCCTTCGCTTACCTGTCGTTAACCATGAAACACAAAGTCTGCCTCAAATGCCCCGAAATGGGATTCGGCCCTGCTTTAAGCCGGGTTGCGGTGCCTGCTTTTAGCCTTTCCTTAAGTCGCAGGCCCCTATTGTCGGGCATGGTTAAGGGCGCTCTCGCCCCTTTGGAATTCGGTGTTCAGGTATTGCGTAATATAACGGAAAAAGCGATTGCGTTGATCGATCATGCCACCGGCATGTGGCTTTCGCGCATGGAAGAAGACGCCAGCGTGCGGACCGCCACGGTCCATGCCCTGCGCCGTCTGGTGGCATTCGGTCTCACCGCGCTGTTCGTCGTTCCTGCCGTTTTCTGCCTTGCCTTTTCCGTCTCTGTTGCGCTGCCGCTGGGCGTCGCCACCGTCATCGCCGTCTTTCTTGCCGCCGCCGCCTCGCTCATCGCTTTTCGCAAACCGCTGAAGCTGGAAGAGGTCGCTGCTGCGCCTGCACAGAACATGGTGCCCGCAAGCCAAGTCCCCGGCCTGCTGCTGGTGTTCGATGAGCATGGCGTCGTCAAAAGCGTTTCTGGCCGCGATCTCAAGCAGTTTCCCGCCCATTTCCAGAGCTGCACCGGCCATCTCTTTGCCGAACTGGTGCATGTCTCCGACCGGATCGGCCTGATGCAGGCTTTCGATGCGCTTCGGCAGGGCAACGATAACGCCATTGCCGATCTGCGCTTTGAAAATGCCATTGCCGCGCGCCAGACGCAGTTCATTCATGCGCGCATGGATATCACTGCCGAGCGTGATCGCTTCGGCAGGCTGACCAGCGTTATCGGCCAGCTGCGGGATGTGACCGAAAAGGAACTGCTGCGCAACGAGGTTGCCCGCAAGGCTGCGGAAGCGGAATCGGCCAACGATGCCAAGTCGCGCTTTCTCGCCGCCGTCAGCCATGAATTGCGCACCCCGCTCAATGCCGTGCTGGGCTTTTCGGATATTCTGGCTGGCGAATATTTCGGCAAGCTGGAAAATGATCGCCAGCGCGAATATGTCTCGCTCATTCGCCAGTCCGGCGCGCATCTTCTGTCTGTGGTCAACACCATGCTGGATATGAGCAAGCTGGAAGCGGGCCGTTACGAGCTGCTGATGGAGCCTTTCCGCATTGCAGATGCCATCGCCACCTGCGAAGGCATGCTCGGTCTTCAGGCCCGCCAGAAGGGCCTGACGCTGACCAGCCGCATTCAGCGCGATATCGGCGAAGTGGTGGCAGATCAGCGCGCCATCCAGCAGGTTCTCATCAATCTGGCTGGCAACGCCATCAAGTTTACCGAATCGGGTGGTGTGGTCTCCATGGACGCATCGCTGGAAGGCCGCATGCTGAAACTCACCGTCAGCGATACCGGCATCGGCATCGAAGCGGACAAGATTGCGTTTCTGGGCCAGCCTTTCATGCAGGTGCAGAATGAATATACCCGCCGCTATGAGGGCACGGGTCTGGGTCTTTCGCTGGTCAAGGGACTGGTGGAATTGCATGGCGGCAGCTTTGCTATTTCCAGCCGCGCCGGTGAAGGAACTGTCGTGACAATCCTGTTGCCTGCGGATGGCTCCGGCCAGACGAATGGTACGGATGGTGACGATGGCAGAGGTCCGGTGGAGTTTCCGCCGCGCCTCAAGCAGCAGGCTGCCGGTGCGGTAAAAATGATGAAGGAGGATGTTGCGGATGGCCGCGCCAAAGCGAAAATCGCCTAGGAAAACACCTGCCCGCAAGGAGCCCGGCTTCGTTTC
Organism: Hyphomicrobiales bacterium; assembly: GCA_900473205.1. Lineage (GTDB taxonomy): Bacteria > Pseudomonadota > Alphaproteobacteria > Rhizobiales > Rhizobiaceae > Agrobacterium. Next base: position 31,518 of record UCLB01000003.1, on the reverse strand, counting down.
TGTGGCCGCACTCGCCATAGGACAGGAAATTCTACGCCATCCCAAACTGGTTGGCGGCTGCACGGCCTTTTTCGTCGTCTTCGGCTTCGTTGCCGCCAATGCACTCTGGTACCAGCCAGGCCACCACCCGTCGCCTTTCCTGCGCACGCGCGATGAGGAAAACCCCAACGGTATTCCCGGTTATCGTTTGGCCTCGGGCCTGGGAGAACACGGCAACGTCACCACCTTCCGCATAGAACGCCAGACCGATACGCCGCAACCGCAGGCACCGGCGGCAGCACCCGCTGCCCAGCCAGCGGACCCGGTGGCGAATGCCATCGCACAGGCCACGCCGCATCCTCCCTCCGAACTGGTGGCTGAAATCCAGCGTGAGCTTGCCCGTCGTGGTCTCTATGAGGGCCCGGCGGATGGTATGACAGGGCCGCGCACCACGGCGGCCATTCTGTTCTTCGAAGAAACCGTCGGCATGGAGCAGACCGGCGAGCCGACGAGCCGCATTCTCTCCGCGCTGAAAATCGACAGCGCCACCACGGTTGCCGCCATTCCCAAGGCCTTGCCGAAGGATCGGCCTGCCAGCGCCAATACCGGCGGCGTGGCCATCGATCCCGTGGCCGCCGCCATCCGCAATGCCGAAGCCAACGCGCCCAAGCCGCAATCCATCTCGCTGACCTCCGGCGGATCGGCCAAGCCGGTGACAAAGGATCTGGTGGCCAAAATCCAGCAGGGCCTCGTCAACATCGCCTATGCCGATGTGAAGGTGGATGGCATGGCAGGCGAACAGACCCGCACAGCCATTCGCAATTTCGAAAAGCACTACCGCCTGCCGGAAACCGGCGAGCCGAATGAAGCCGTGCTGAAAAAGCTGAAATCCATCGGCGCTTTGTGATACTGCGTCGGTATGCGCTTAAAATCTGAGATATTTGTCTCCGCCCTGATACGCCGCGTCTTCTCCGCCGGTGATTTCGCCGCCATCGAGCGCAAGGGCGCAGATGCCGCAGGCGCCATCTTCATCCGCCAGCGCCTGCGTGGCGGGCTGGAACATCTCTACGGCCCCGCACCGCAAAGCTTCTCCGACGACGAAGAGGAAAGAGCCGAGCGCCGCTTCGAGCGCCGCTTGACCAGTGCTGAGGCACAGGATGTGGAGGCGTTGCTGGAGAAGGAACGGCGGTTCGATAGTGATGTGTGGGTGGTGGAGCTGGAAACGGAGAGTGTGGAGGGGTTGTTTACGGTTGTTGCTTGAGGGTTGGTGGTCGAGGGCTCTGCGGGTGTGGCTTCACCCCCCTCTGTCCTGCCGGACATCTCCCCCTCAAGGGGGGAGATTGGCTGGGCGCCTGCTCGTCACCCAATCCACAGCCTCCAAGATGGCCGATAAGATCACCACGAGTCGATCTCCCCACCTGAGGGNNGGCAGGGCAGAGGGGGGTAAGCCCCACCCACTACCCCGCAATACCGGGCAGAAAAACCTTACCAACCTAAACCGCCCCCTGCGAGTCCCAGCTTTCAGGATCGGCCGTGGCGAAGATGGCGTCGAGGTTGAGGAAGCAGATCATCACCTTGTCGCGGGCGAAGATGCCTTCGGCAAAGCCCGTGGTGGCCAGACCGGCGGCGGCAGGGACTGGCTGTAGGTCAGCGGCTGAGACGGTGAGGATGTCGGATACGCGATCCACCATCATGCCGATTGTTCTGCCCTTGACGCTGGTCACGACGATGGCGCTGCGTTCGCTGGCTTCCGCAGGCGGCATTCCCAGTTTGCAGGCCAGATCGATGATGGGGATGACCGTGCCGCGCAGGTTCATCACGCCCACCACTTCCGGCGGCGTGTGCGGCAGAGGCGTTACCGGGGCCCATCCGCGAATTTCGCGGATGGAGGTGGTGCGAACGGCGAACTGCTGCTCGCTGAGCATGAAGGCGATGATTTCAAGCGCGCCGTCGCCGCGAATGATTGGTGCGTGATCCATCAAAACTCTTCCCAGTTGCTTTTGGATGTATCGAGAGCTGCGTTGCCGGAGAAGGCAGCGCTGATCTTGCGGCCAAGCGCCCGCGCAGGAGAGGCGGATGGACGGTCATGGGAGGAGGCAGCGCGCATTGGCGCAGCGCTCCCGGCATGGCTGCCGTCCGAAAGCTTGAACTGAGCCAGCAACTGGTTGAGGGAATGAACTTCCTGCGCAAGACCATGGCTGGCAGCGGTGGATTCCTCGACCATGGCCGCGTTTTTCTGCGTGTCCTGGTCCATCTGGTTGACGGCAGTGTTGATCTGCTGAAGTCCGGAAGACTGTTCCTGTGCCGATTCTGCGATGGCCGCAACGTGGCGGTTGATTTCCTGAACCTCGGTCACGATGGTTTCCAGCGCAATACCGGTTTCGCCAACCAGTTGCACACCCTGCGCAACCTGCGTGTTGGATGTGGTGATCAAGCCCTTGATATCCTTGGCCGCATTGGCGGAACGCTGCGCCAGTTCACGCACTTCCTGAGCAACGACCGCAAAGCCCTTGCCCGCTTCACCGGCGCGTGCAGCTTCCACACCAGCATTCAGCGCCAAGAGATTGGTCTGGAACGCGATTTCGTCAATGACGCCGATGATGTTGGAAATCTCGCCGGAGGATTTTTCGATCTGCTCCATGGCGGTAACGGCCTTGCGCACGACGTTACCGGACTGTTCGGCGCCAAGCTTTGCGCGGCTGACCAGCTGTCCGGCTTCCTGGGCGCGACGTGTCGCGTCCTTGACCGTGGTTGTGATTTCTTCCAGCGCGGCGGCTGTTTCTTCCACGGCGGCGGCCTGCTGCTCGGTGCGCTTGGCAAGATCGTCTGCGGCAGAGCGGATTTCATTGGCGCCGGAATCGATGCCGCGCGCATTCTGCGCCACGCGGTTCAGCGTGGACTGAAGCCGTTCTGCGGTGCTGTTGAAGTCGTTACGAACGCCATCCAGCGTTTGCGCAAAAGGCTCGCGCAGGCGGTGCGTGGTGTCGCCGTCGGCAAGCTTGGAGAGGGCGGAAGCGAGATTGTCCACGGCGAACTGCACATCTGCCGCTTCTTGTGCCTTCTGCTTTTCGCGCGCAATGCGCTCCTGTTCGGAGGACGACCGGTTGGCCTCGGTTTCGCGCTCCAGACGGATGCGCTCGATGGCGTTTTCGCGGAAAACCTGCACGGCAGCGGCCATCTGGCCCACTTCGTCCGAGCGGTCCATGCCGTCGATTTCAGCCTTTGTCTCTCCCGCAGCCAGCGAGGCCATACGTTCACGAAGGCGGGCGATAGGCACGGAAATGCCCGCACTGGCGATGTAGAGGCCAAGAGCGATCAACAGGGCCGACACCGTCAGGATACCCACGGCGGCAGTGATAATGGTGCTGTCTGTATTGTCTGAAAGCTTTTGGCTGCCTTCGTTCATCGCCGTGATGAGTTGTTCCGTGCCGGCTGTAACCTTCGGCGATATTTCGCCGATCTTGGCGACCACAGCGAGAGCGGCATTCTGCGCTTCGGTGCGATTTCCGGCTTTCGCGAGATCGAATACTTTTTTGCTCAGAGCATCCACTTCCGAGACGCCGCTCAGAATGTCCGTCACGGCTTCCTTGCGCTGGGGGGTCAGCTCCGCGACCTTGCTCTGACGCTCCGATGTCGTCTTGCTGTCATCGGCATATTTCTTGACCGCAGCCGCAAATGCATCACTGGAAGGATCAAGCAATGCTGCGCGCAGCGTCTGAATAGACATCGAGTTCATCGAGCCGCTTGTTCGGGCGTTCAAAACGGCGGCGTACGCATCCTTGGCAATGAAATCATTGTAGATATCATCGGTGGATTGGTACTGAAGGCTGACATAGGTCAATCCAACTATGGAAGACACGCTCATCAAAGCAATGACAGAGATGACCTTTGTCTTAATTTTCGTGTTTTTCAGAAATGACATGATTTCCTCAAGGCAGTGGTCAACCGCCTCATCAGCGGTTGGGAATAAATTTTTGAAACATCGCGCGTAGCCGTCCCCTGCATCGGGGCAGCAAGCAGTTACCAAATCGCAATCTTTGGTTGATTGCGCTCCTCCGCTTGGTCTACTGGCTCCATGTTTGAATGAAGTCTGCGGCGCAACAATCCATTATTTTATCTAAATTTTGAGTTACTTTATAATGCGAATAATTACCGTTACGTGAGGTTGTGGGGCTGTTTGAAATCACAAGGGTTTTTGCGCTCTGCTCCCTCTGGCACTCGCTAAAGGCGTTGGTGGAGCTTTCTTTGCGTTAGTTTGGTCAGGGGCCAAGTGCCAAAACCAGAAAGCGCCGGCGTTGTCACGCCGGCGCTTCGTCAAAAATACAATCTTAGGGGGTATTGACGTGTGGTTGATAAGACGCCTCAGCGTCTGACCACCAGCTTCTGAACCGCAGCCGTTTCTTCGGCAGGTGAGGCTTCCTGACGGCTTGGATCGACCGTGTAGCGGTCGGCGCGACGCCAGTTTTCGATGCGGTCTTCGCACTGGCCGGGGTCGAGCTTTTCAAGCATGGCTTCCGCCTTGGTCATGTCGCCATCACGCACCTTCAGGTGCGGATAGAAACATTCCAGCACGAAAGCCGCATCGGCGAAGTCCATGCCGAGGCCTGTCATGGTGGTGGCCAGTTGCTGACCGGAAATATCCAGCATCACCCGTTCCGACAGCCAGTGGCTGGCCGAAAGCGAATCCGAAAGCGCCATGGAAAACTGCCGCGCATTGCGTTCGCGGGCAAAGCGCACCAGCAGAGCTTCCTGCACATCCGTCAGGCGGCGTGCTCCAAGGTTGTCGCTGTGCGGACGGTTGAGCTGGCGTGCCATGGTGCGAAGCTGGCGGCGCAAATCCTCTTCGCGGTCGGCAATGGTCTTCTGCAAGGAGGGCGATTGCGCGGGCAGGGCAGCGGCGTCCTGCTCAGAAGGACGTGTCGGCGCATGGCGGGAATGGCGCAGGCCCACAAGCGCATCGATAACGGTGGGCGAAAGATCGTCGCGGCGGACGATGGTGCGGGCATGCGCACCGCCCTGGGTGCGGGCAATCGCAATCAGTGTGTCGTCGTTCAGAGCCTTTGAAGAGACCAGAAAGGGGGCCGATAGCCCAATGGACTGGCTGGCAATGAAAAAGGCGACTGCCGATGGCACATTCGGGTTTTGAGAGAGTGCAGCCACGGCTTCCCGTTTCGCTTCCGGCGTGGAGGCGGTGAACAGGGGCATGAACAGTTCCGCAAACTGGCGAAGCTCGGACTTGGACGGGTGCGAAAGCCCTTCAAAACTCGATACAGTGGCCATTAGCACCACATCTTTCTTCCTCTCGGCACTGGGCCTTTCTAATTCTCGAAACCGGTCGGTCAACGCAATACCCAATGAGACGCAAAACAAAACGATCCGTTCAAATTAGAGCAAACGTGTTGACGCCCTGTTAACCAGCAATGTCGCAAAGCGGTTTTTTGTGCTTATGCACAGTGAATTTTTAAGAAAAGAATTTTGGAAAATTCCGCGCCATTGAAAGCTGCACATTGCTGCGCTAGCGGGAACTCGCCTGCCGTGTCGATAACACGGGATGGCGAGCCCCTGACCGCTATCATGGCGGCTAAGTCCCTTTAAACACGGGGAAAATGACAATGGTCAAACGTGATCTCGTGGAAATCTGACCTGTTACTTTTTCGGTGTTCGGCAAATAGTTATAAAATACAATGACTTTGCGCGACGCGCTTGAGTTGTGTTCACAGGACTGTGAGAAACGCCCCTGTGAATAAATGCTGCATGGCAATAAATTTTAATGGGTTTTGTGTCATGGCAAGAATATTAGTATTAACGAATAATTAACCTCCACATGTTTGTAATCCCATAGGCAGTTATGAGATTCGGTGTTAGATTTGGGGTATGAAATCTAGCATTCTGGGTGACAAGCACTGTTGCACCCGCAGCTGCCTCTCGTCTCCCATGCCAGTCTGTGGACTGGAAATGCACAATGTTGTGGTGATGGCATTCCCGCGCGTCGCTTGAGCGTCCGCGCGTTTATTCAACAAAACAAGCGTCATGCCCCTGAGAGGAGAAGACAATGGCAGACATCATTTCGTTTTATGCGGCGTGGCGCCGCTTAAGCAGACCGGCAGATGCGCAAAGGCCTCCAACCGGACCGGCACAATTGCTGTTTTTCACCGGCGTACGGTATGAGCGTCCCATCATCGACATCAAGATGGAAACGCGAAAGAAACCACGCAAGCGCAAGACGGTTGTCGCCCCCACGGACGCCGCTATCGGTTCCTGATCTGACGGGTCTGAAGACCGCTCAAGACCACGGCGTTGGCTCGCATTTGGCTTCGCCCAGAAATCTCTCTGCTTCTTCCACGAAGCTTGGCTGTGGCACCATGGTGCGCAACACAGCATAACCCTTGTTCTGGCCCGCTTCCACCAGAATGGACTGCGCAAGCCCCTCCGGCTTTGCCTTGCGGATGGCCGCAAGCTGCACCTGGTTTGCCACCAGAATATCCAGCTCTCCACCCGCCGATGTACGGTCGTTCATGCTGAAGATTTCATTGGACGCACTGTCGAAAATCGCCACCGACCAGAATGGCACGGCCCCAAAGGCCGCCAGCCGCACCGGCTTGTCTGTAATGTCGAAGGTGCAGACGGCAACCCGCATGAAGGGATCGCCACTGCCAAGCTCGGTCTTTTCACGGCTGTCATCCAGCAGATGAAACACATTCGCCCTGCCTTCCGCCACCGAGCGCGTATAAGCATCGCGGTTGGAAAAATGCGGGATCGACAACAGGATAATCAGATGCAGAACCGCTGCACCGACAAGACCCACGAAAACAGCAAAGAGAACCCTAAGCATTGCCGCATCCTGTTTTCTGGATTTCCGGCATCTTGATGTCGATAAGGCCGGTGCTGCCAGCGACAGGCGTATCGAGCAGCGTCAGCACCAGCTTGAAATTGCCACCCTTCGGCACGGCCAGCCAATTGTAGGTCTGGGCGGTGGCAGCCACGCTGATATCCATGCTGCCATCCGGCGCATGCAGCAGCGTGCGGGAATTGAGCGCGATGGGACGGCCTGAGCCGTCATCCAGAAGATTGCCCTGCTGGTCGGCGGCATAAAGCGTCCAGAAGCGGGAAGGGGGCACAGTGCCCGCCAGCCGGTAACGGCACTCGCCCGTCAGGCGCTGACCGGCGCTGTCGATAGAAGCGGTAAAGCTCAGGCCTTCGGCTGTTCCATAGAGCAGCTTGCCCGCATCCGCCCGGTGCGACTTGGCATATGGGTCGGCCTCGATCGTCTGCGCTTCTGGAAAGGCATCCCAGGCCCCGATCTTGATCGAGCCGAAACCATCGGTCGCCTCCAGCGCCGCAAGCGTGGACAGTATGCCGCCGCCAAAGGCGATAATGAGCGAGATTGCAACAAGAAATGGAACTCGAAACACGCTATTTTCCCGTTTTGGAACAGGTGAGGGTTAGCATTGATTTTGCTTCGGGGAAATGGGCAGAACGCGACGCACACAGGGCTTTGCATAAATCTCCACGCTTGTTGCTGAGGATGTGCTAATTTGTGGCCCGGAACCGCCGCCTGATGTTTGCCGAGGATGCCCATGGCTAGCAAAACCAATCCCGTTTCAGCGCAAGACGCCACGCTTCTGATCGACAAACGCATCGCTGAACTGAGCCATTGGCCTGGCGAAACGCTGGCCCGCCTGCGCGCCATCGTCACCGAGGCAGACCCTGACATCATCGAGGAATGGAAATGGCGCGGCGTTCCCGTCTGGTCGCATCACGGCATCATCTGCACCGGCGAAACCTATAAGTCCGTCGTCAAGATGACCTTCGCCCAAGGTGCATCCCTTGCCAATCCCCACCACCTGTTCAATTCCAGCCTGGACGGCAACACCCGCCGCGCCATCGATGTGCATGAGGGGGAGGAAATCGATGCGCAGGCACTGACCGCGCTGGTTCGCGCGGCTGTGGCGTTGAACATTTCGAAAAAGAAGTAGACGGCTTTACCGGCCAGTCGCGTCCACGCGCTGATCGCGCTGCGCTGTGAAGCGTATTTTCGAGGAGAACCTGTGCATCGGTTTTTCCAGCAGCACATAAATGACGTAACTGGCCAAGCAAATCAGTGGCATGGACACCAATGCCACGCCGGCACGCCCTATTTCCGGCACCAGAAAACGGTCGCATATCTTGATGATGACGGCCACCATGAAGAAATGGAACAGATAGAGCGAGTAACTGGCATCGCCAAGCGCGGTCAACCAGTTGCGGCCTGTTGCGCGCCCCGCCTTTTCCAGTAGAACGGCCCCCAGAACCAGCATGGCAGCCGGTACGCCCTGCGTGAAAAACGTGTTGGTAATGGGCGCAATCGTATAGGCAGGGTCGAAGATCTTGTTCAGGCTGAACATCAACACGAAGCCGGCGACGCCTAAGCTGACATAAAGGCCGGTATTTCTGTTGGTCCTGGCAAGAAGCGCATCCGCGCTCTGCGCAATCAGCATTCCCAGCACGAAATCCAGCATGATCGGCCGTGTATAGGCATAGGCCAGAATGCCATATTCATCGGCATGGATGAACAGCCCGGCGATGGTCAATGCCAGAATGATGGCGGAACAAATGTAAATGCGCAGCTGGTAGCGAAGCCAGATCGCGATGCTGAACATCAGATAGAAGAACATCTCGTAATTCAGCGTCCAGCCCAGATAATAGAGCGGATAGATGCGTCCTTCCGACTTCTGATAGGGAATGAAAAGTGCACTTTTCACCATGGAAGGCAGATCGACCTCTGTCGATTTGAACGCCGCTGGCATGACAAGAAAGATCAGGATGACCAGCAACGTCGCGATGTAATAGAGCGGCGCAATTCTGAGAAATCGTCTGAACAGAAAAGCCAAAGGTCCGGTCACGCGCTGGCTCGTCGTATAGACCATAATGAAGCCGCTGATGACGAAGAAGAGATCGACACCTTCCAGCCCATAGGGTGTGTATCTGAGCAGCGACGAGCCGGGAAACAATTCGCTGAGATGTGCCCAGACGACGAGGCATGCTGCAAATGCTCTCAAAATCTGGACGTTCATCAGCATGGGCAGGTTCTCTCGCGTGCGTGATGCTATCGTAAGTAGAATTTAATTACATTCTCCTACTCTGTAATTTCAAGATTTTTGTACGGGTTCTAAAAAAATATCCCGACATATTGGGAATGTTTTTGAAATTCTGCTTGTTCGAATATTTTTTACTTAAGTAAAGTCAGGGCAAGGGAGAGCTTGGAACGATGGCGCAGCCTCTTTTGCACGCGTCGGGTATGAAAGCATGTTTCGGATTGTAGTCGTAGATATCCACGACCTTGTCAGTTGGTGCGAACCATGACGGGCTGATACGCTCTCGGCTCATCTTCGCCATTTTGCCATTTTGCGAAATCCACATCGTCCCGTTGCCCTCAAACGGTGGAGACTTCCAGACGAAGTCGTAGATTTTCTCGCCTTTTTTGCCCTTGAGCGAGGAAGGGGTACAGGATGAGAATTTGGTGTAAGTTCCGCCGTCAAGCGTCCATCCCGAGTCGGTTTCTTCCCAACGCTTAGCGCCGTCATCCCGCTGGATTGCCGAGCCGCCATTCAACTTCAATTCTCGCAGGAACTTTGACTTGCCCTTCGGCATAATGCCGACTTGACGAACACCGAATCTATTGGTGCTGCGCCCAGCAATGTAAGCATTGTTTACATCCAGGCAGGCTGCTTCTTGATCCATCGCATAGGGCGTGCCGGTGAACGGTAAAAGCAGAGATAAAAAAGCCAAGGTTTGGAGGGTGTATTTCATTCCATCTCGCATGCAGTTGCCGGGCCACAGACATGCGGATAGAAGCAGTTTTTGTCTTCAAAAACGAGACTAAACTTAGGAAAGTAATTTGAGATTTCAGGTTCGCGACTGGACCTGCGTCGCCTGAATACCGGCGACGCATTCGTCCGCTTTTTGCCTATGGCGCAATTGCCGGAGCCGATGGTGCGACCGGTGCTGCCGGGGCAGGTGCCATTGGGGCAACGCCACCAGCGGAGACGTCATCCGTTGCAATAGGGGCAGGTGTTACTTTGCCATCCGCTGCCTCAACACGCCAGACTGTGTTGCCCGCATCATCCGCCACCAGCAGCGCACCGGTGCCGTCTATGCCGACACCCACGGGGCGGCCACGGGCTTTGTCGCCCTGGATGAAGCCGGTGACCACATCCTGCGTCTTGCCCGCTGGCTTGCCGTTTTCGAATGGCACAAAGGTCACGCGGTAACCGTTGAAAGCGGTGCGGTTCCAGCTGCCGTGTTCGCCAATGAACGCACCGTTGGAATAAGGTGCGGGCAAAGCGGAGTTGAGCGAGAAGGTGAGGCCGAGGGCTGCGACGTGGCTGGATAGAGCGTAATCAGGCTTGATGGCTTTTTGCACCATATCCGGGCGCTGCGGGTGAACGCGAGCGTCCACATGGTTGCCGTAATAGCTCCATGGCCAGCCGTAAAAGGCGTTTTCTTTCACCGATGTCATGTAGTCGGGCACGAGGTTCGGGCCCAGCTCGTCGCGCTCGTTGATGACGGCCCAGAGTTCCTTGCTTTCAGGGTTGAAGGCAAGGCCGTTCGGGTTGCGCAGGCCGGAAGCGAACAGCTTGAAGGCACCGGTCTGGCGGTCCACCTGTAGGATTGCCGCGCGGTTCTTCTCGGCCTCGATGCCGTTTTCCACGATGTTGGAGTTGGAGCCGACGGAGACGTAAAGCATCTTGCCATCGGGGCTCAGCGCCAGATCCTTCGTCCAATGGTGGTTGATCGGCCCGCCGGGAAGCGGTGTCAGGATTTTCGGCTCTGCGGTAATCTCGTTCTGCCCTAGCTGATAGGGGTAGGCGAGAATATTGGAGGCGGTCGCGACATAAAGCGTGTTGTCAGCAAAGGCGACGCCGAAGGGCGAGTCGAGGTTGGTCAGCAACTCGTGGCGCTCATCCACCGTGCCATCGCGGTTGGTATCGCGCAGCAGGGTGATGATATTGCTGGGTTTCTGCGGGCCGGTTTCACCATGGGCAATGGACATGATCCAGCCGCGAATAATGTCCTTCGGGCGCGATGGCGCTTCACCCTTCGGCCCGCGCGACTGCACCACCAGCACATCGCCATTCGGCAGCGTGTGCACGGTGCGCGGATTGACGAGGTCTTTCTGATAGGCGGTAATTTTCAGGCCCTGCGGCACGGTTGGCGTTTCGCCATCCTTCCAGCCGACGACCTCGGCCACCTTCAGGTCGGGAATGAGGCTGGGCGAAGGATCAGGGAGAACCGGGTCGGCCCCGATCTGCTGCGAAAGATCGAAATTGCTGTTCTGCTCGCTGCACGCGGGCATAATGACGGCGACGCTGCCGAGAAGAATTGCAGTGCGGAAAAAGCGCGGCGTAACCATCATACTCTCCAAGCCAGTCTTGCATATTTGCGGGTAGAAGCGGCAACCGCCATCAGCGACACGACGAAGGTGACGGCTGACAGAAGAAGCCCGTAAGGCACGACAGCCGTCCAGCCATCACCGGCGTGAACGAGGCTGTTGACGAAGGCCAGAAGCAGCATGACGATGAACAGAAGAATTGCAAAAAACGAAGGCCGCATGGGCCGCGTGCGCGCCCGCAACAGATCGATCAGCCCCGCCAGCAAAGCCAGACCACCGATGACCAGCCCGGCAAACAACAGCCAGGCGGAAAAATTCTGCCACATCAGATTGCCGGTCTGCCAAAAGGCGATGTCCGTTCCCAGCGCCAGCGAAAAGCAGACGAAAGGAAACGGCACGAACAGCAATTGAAAGGGATATGCAGAGGCTTCTCTGCGAGACGAGACATCATTCATGGAGAAGGCTCCGAAACTCAAGACGAATAGGGCAATTGCACTGCATCGGCCAAATCCGGCAGCGCTTGAGAAATCAACGGTTTGGAGGGGATTTGGTTGCACCGTGCCATGATGCGCAAGCCAAGGCCGGGCAGGGAGCCGCCGCGCAAGCCAAACCGCCAAAATCCGTAGTATGGGAACTGCATTCCCGCTCACGCCGTTACCCGGCCATGACCGACACCAATCTCGCCGCCACCTACCGCGCCTATATCGACTGCCTCAATGCGCAGGATTGGCAAAATCTCGGAAATTTCGTTGCCGAAAATGCCGTGCATAACGGGCGTGCGCTGGGCCTCAGCGGCTACCGCGCCATGCTGGAAAACGACTTCCGCGAAATCCCGGATTTGCGCTTCAACATCGAGCTTCTGGTCAGCCAACCGCCTACGGTCGCCAGCCGTCTGCACTTTCATTGCACACCAAAAGGCACCTTCTTCGACCTGCCCATCAACGGCAAAACGGTTACTTTCAGCGAAAACGTCTTTTACCGGTTCGAGTGTGGCAAAATCGAAGAAGTCTGGTCGGTCATCGATACGGCGGCTATTGCTGCGCAGTTGCAGGATTTCAATTAGTTGCGCGGCTCATACCGGGTATGGCAATCAGGGTCGGCGAGGATTTCACGGAGCATTGTAAAGAACTGTGGAACCGTCTGGCCAATTGTATCAGGTGTGAAGTCGAACCAGTAACGCCTCGAAAACTCGCCTTCGAGATCGTTATGATACCTCTCACTAAAACGCTCCATTTCCTCGAGCAGTTTCTGCTTCTCTTTAAGCTCGGTGAAATGCGCATAACCAGCGAGTGCCTCTGGTACGCTGTCATATTCCAAATCCATGTCCTGATGTAGATAGCCCGCAATAAGGCCCGCGAGCGTTGGAAAATCGTCTTCGGTTGTGGTCATGGAGCTCATCATCAGGGAACAGGAAATGCCGTCAGAATATAGTGCGTCATACCGTTATAGCTTTCCTTTTTTATAACAACACGCAGTTTCGACATTTGCAGCAGCTGTCCGGACGACCGAATGACGCCGTGTCCGACGATGCGGCCCGCATCGAAGACGATTGGCGGTTGAAGGGTTGCACCGGTGGGAGCGGTTTTCGACCACTGTAAAATTCGCACCTGGTTGACTTTCAAGGCTCGCGATATCTGTTCTTCTGCCACACGAAGACCGGTGAAAGAAGAAATTGCCGGTGGTGGTGCGCGCCCTGTTGCCGTTTGCGCTATCCGTTGCCGCAGAAACACTTCGTCCTTGCCGACGTGCCTGGCAATCGTGTGTCCACCCAGACGCGTTCCCGCTTGCGCCTCATGTTGCATCAGAGAGATACGCCCGGAGCGCACGGCAGCAGCCCTAACGGCACCCGCCATTATGGCGCCGCCGATTGGCACCATGAAATCCACGGCCATGCCAATGTTCTGCGCGGTATCAGGACTGGCCCCGAGGCTCCTTGCCATAGCCGATGTGCTGCGTTCAGTCAGCGACCGTTCGTCTCGACCAGTCCAGAGTTGACGCCCGCCAGTGGTGCATTGGTCCGCTGCATGGATTGCCAGCGCAGTACCCCCGATTTTCGTCAGTGTCGTTGGTTCGGGAGTCAACCAAAGCGCTCCAGCGGTGACGCCTTCTGCTGCGCATCCAAGCAGCCGCAGTGCACCTATAAGGCGATTTCCCGGTGTTCCGCTTTGTTCAACGCTTTCGCCTTCCAAAACCGCGGCCAGTTGCAATGCGGACACTGCAATAACCAACCCCTCATCCGTGTCCTCGAACCTGGTTTCGACCGCCATGTAACCTCCGACGAATTGTCATTAAAACTCAATCAAAAACCATTTTACCATCTGTGATTGAGTTTTTCTGTCATTCTGTGGCATTTCCAAGGCGTTCACTCATGACGTCATGACAACTTTGATTATTCAGAACATTGAAAGTCTGGCATTTTGTAATGATGTCGCTCTAGCTTGCGAAAAAGTTGAATGAGACCTGTCGGCAACCCGCTCCACCATTCGTCTTCCATCCATATCACCCAAGGGAGAACGGCCATGACCAAAACAATCACTGCTTTTGAACGCTCGCCGGATCGCGGCAAGGGATTGGCGCGGGATATGCGGGTGCGTTGGGCGCTGGAGGAGGTGGGGCAGCCTTATGAGGTGCGGCTTTTGTCGTTTCAGGCGATGAAGGAGCCGGACCATCTGGCGCTGCATCCCTTCGGGCAAATCCCGACCTTCGAAGACGGTGATCTTGCCCTGTTCGAATCCGGGGCCATCGTCTTCCATATTGCCGAGACCCATCCTGGCCTATTGCCGACGGAAGCGAATGCACGGGCGCGGGCCATCGGCTGGATGTTCGCCGCGATCAACACCGTTGAGCCACCGCTTATCGACCGCGTGGTCGCCAAAATTCTGGAGGGAGACCGCAGCTGGGCGGATGAGCGTCTGCCCCTGGTCGATGCGCGCATTCATCAACGCCTGCGGGAGCTTTCCGACCGCCTTGGCGATGCCGAGTGGCTGGATGGTGCGTTCAGCGCGGGTGATTTGCTGATGGTGACGGTGCTTATGCGCGCAAAGGCTGGGGGCTTTCTAAGCGACTATCCCAACCTCGCCGCCTATGTTGAACGCGCCGAAGCACGCCAGGCCTATCAGCGCGCCTTTGCGGCGCAATTGGCCGTGTTCAAGGCTGCCTCGGCGGGGTAGCAAGAACGCGGTCCGTGTTCGACATCTGATTCTCGATGGCGCATCGCGGAGCTTGTTCCAACGCGTCGTGAGCGGCGTGAAGCAGATGGCAGTATGTTATGAAAGGCGGGATTTCCCATGGCACCACGCGTGAAGCTTCGGGCTCTGGATGGGAGTTACGGCGTGGCCCGTCTGGGTCCGTCCAATGCCATTCCCGGCTGGGCGGACGGGCAGGGCTTCGTCAGCATCAGCCGCACGGATGACGAACTTTCCATCACCTGTCTGCGGGAGCGAATTCCTGATGGCGTGCAGGTGGATGGCGGCTGGTCCTGCATCAAGCTTCAGGGGCCGTTCGCCTTCGATGAAACCGGCATCGTGCTGTCTGTCATCCAGCCGCTTTCGGAAAATGGCATCGGCATTTTCGTGGTATCCACATTCGATGGCGACCACCTGCTCGTCAAAACCGACGACCTGGAAACCTCCCGCGATCTTCTGGTCAAGGCCGGGCATTCCTTTATCTGATCGATACTCCAACCTGAAAATGACATGTAATGAACGACATAGAACAGCCGGTCCGCGAGCAGCTTGCGGCCTATAATGCCAAGGACATCGACGCCTTCATGCCCTGGTGGGCGCAGGACTGCGAATATTACGCATTCCCATCCACCCTTCTGGCCAAGGGTGTCGATGAAATCCGCACGCGCCACATCGAGCGCTTCAAGGAGCCCGATCTCCACGGGAAACTGCTGACCCGCATCACCGTCGGCAATGTCGTCATCGACCACGAGACGGTGACCCGAACCTTTGCCGAAGGGCGCGGTGAAGTGGATGTGGTCTGCATTTACGAGATTGAAAACGGCAAGATTGCCAAGGCATGGTTCAAGCTGGGCGAGCAGCGGATTTTGTGATCGTGGCTTTCTTGTCGCATGAGCCGTATCGACCATAAGCGGTTGCGGTTCAACGCTTTTTCGAACAGACTAAGATATGCATGAAACCGCAAAGCCCCATTCCCGCCGCCGCGCATTCCTTGCCGATACGACGGCGCTGATCGTGTTTTTCACCACGACCGGCATCATCAACGAACGCTTCATTGCCGGAATGACATGGGAACAGGTGCTGCATGCCAGACTTCTGGGTGCAGCCCTGATGGTGCCGGTTGGGCGACCTTATGGCCTCTGGCGTGACTGGTTGATGCGTTTCGCAAAGCCTAGCCGCATCTCGCAAATCCTGTGGGACAGCCTCGCTTTGGTCAGTTTCCAAGTGCCGATCTACGCCGCCATCATCGCGGTCACCGGCGCGTCCGGGCAAGGCCTACTCTTCGGCATCCTAGGCGCTACCGTGATGATGCTGACGCTGGGGCGACCTTACGGCGCGTTCCTCAACTGGGTCCGAAGCCGCTTCGGCCTGCCGCCGGGTGGCGATAGGCCCATGAGTTTGAAGAGTTTGGATTGAGTTTTTTAGGTTCTAATAAGCGGGATGGTTTGCAGGAAGTTTTGTTGGGGCGTGCAGTCGGACAGAGGGTCGACGAGGAAACGGGTTGGCTCATCCACCACCCGCAACTGCTGCAGATACGAGCGTGGCAAACGAACCGAGCACTCCAGCGGTCACTGATAGGGCTGCAGTTTGCCAATTCCGTCGCTTGCAAAGTCGTCGCTTTCCAGCAGTCGCGGCGATGTCGGACCTTCCACGAGCCACAGTGACTTTGCCTTCAGCAACGTTAAGCTGCTGCATTGAAGCACGTCGCCAGACGTGAGTTGCAATGTTTCGGACTGGCAATCGAAGACACGGTTCTCGTGGTCCGTTAAAAGAAGGCCAGAAACAAAACCCCACAACAAACCGGCGATGACCAAGACGAGAACACGAGGGATGTTCTTTCGCTCCGCCCGCAAATACATCACATGGCCGAGAAACACGCAGCAGATCGTCAACGCTGTTCTGAACGATATGACACTGAAAACTCCAAAAACGGGGATTAGCAGCAGCGCAATCCCGACGTATGTCAGGACTTTTAGGACGCTTATGTTTCTAAGTCGGTGTAAAACATCGGACGTTCTTGGATCGCTTTCTGCGAAATTGCGTGCACGATCCCAAGCAAAGATGATCACCAGATTGTAAAAGCCATTGTAATGAGTGGGCCAAGTAGAAAACACCAGCCACATTGCATGCTTGTCGTGGACCAATATTGCAAGCTGGGGCAGACGGATGAGAAAGGCGAGCTGTGCGCCGAGCATGAGTGCCAGCAGGACAAATATCGCACTGAGCACTCTTAAGAGCACCGGCCAGAACCTGGATATCGATAATACCAACGGCTGCCCTGCTACCTCTTTTCGCCCGGAATACTCGCTATCATAAGGGCGAAAATTTTCAACCCAAAGAAATAGACACTCTTCAGGTGCAGCTAAAGCGATATTATCAAAAGAGCAAAACTACCGCTTCACCGCATCACTCCCCACGTCTGCAACCTTCTGCACCGTCAGCGCCGGAGCGGACGCTTCCTTCAGCTTCTTGCCAATCGAGCGGATGACCCGTGTTGCCTCGGAGGAAAGAGAGCGAGGGCGGGTTAGGGCTGGCAGGGCGTTGGCGTCTGCGGAGGCGACGAGGGCGCCGTTGGCGGGTTTGGGGTGGGTGCCAGATGGCAGCGGGTTCTGGATGCCGGGAATGGGGCGCAGTTCCATGCCCTGGTGGGCGTAGTCCATCAGGCGTTTGAAGGTCATGGCGGGCAGGGCGCCGCCGGTCATGTTGTTCATGGAGGTGAAGTCGTCGTTGCCGAACCAGACAGCCGTTGTGTAATTGCCGGTGAAGCCGACATACCAGGCATCGCGGTAGGACTGCGAGGTGCCGGTCTTGCCGCCTGAGACGATGCCGTTGTCCAGTGCGCCGCGCCGCGCCGTTCCCTCGACGGGAATGGTCACCAGCATGCGGTTCATCTTGGAATTGGCTTCTTCGGAGAGCACGCGATGTGCAGGCGGTTCGTCGCGGTCGAAATCGTAGAGAACCTTGCCTTCGTAATCCAGCACCTGCTCGATGCCGTGGCGGCGTGATTGCATGCCGTCTGCCGGGAACACGGCATATCCAGTGGCCTGATCCAGCACCGTGACTTCGGATGTGCCGAGCGGAATGGTCTTGTCGGTGCGAAGCGGCGTGGCCACGCCCATGGCTTTCGCCGTATCGGCAATGATCTGCGTGCCCAGGACATCCTTGGCAAGCCGCACCGGAACGGTGTTGTAGGACTTGGCAAGCGCTGTCTGCAGCGTCACCTTGCCCGCGTAAGAGCGGCCATAGTTTTGCGGAGACCAGCCGCGCCATGTCACGGGCGCATCCGAAATCAGCGTTTCCGGCTTGTAACCCTTCTCCATGGCAGCGGAGTAGGTGTAGACCTTGAAGGACGAGCCCGGCTGGCGAAGCGCCGCCGTTGCGCGGTTGAACTGGCTTTCGCCATAATCCCGACCGCCGACCATGGCGCGAATGCCGCCGCCATTTTCGATGGTCACCATTGCACCCTGCTTGACTTTGTAGCCTTCGCCATATTCGCGAAGACTGCCTTCCATCGCCTGTTCGGCGGCCTGCTGAAGACCGGTGTCGATGGTGGTGCGCACGACCACCGTGTGGTCCTTGATCTTGCCTTCCTTGGCCAGGCGCTGCACTTCGTCAAAGGCCCAGTCGAGGAAATAGTCCGGTGCCTTCACGTCCTCACGGTCGATAACGGTGGCCGGGTTGCGGCGGGCGCCAACGACCTGACCTTCGGTCATCAAGCCACCTTGGACGAGGTTGGAAAGAACCGTGTTGGCGCGGGCGCGGGCAGCCGGAAGGTTGACGTGTGGCGCATATTTCGCCGGTGCCTTGAACAGACCGGCCAGAATGGCGGATTCAGCCAGCGTTACATCCGTGAGGTTCTTGCCGAAATAGAATTGCGCCGCCGCAGCCGCACCGAAGGTGCCCCCGCCCATATAAGCGCGGTCGAGATAAAGGCTGAGGATTTCCTTCTTGGACATGTTGGCCTCCAGCCACAGTGCCAGAAAGGCTTCCTTGATCTTGCGTTCCAGCGAGCGTTCATTGGTCAGAAACAGGTTCTTGGCCAGCTGCTGCGTCAGCGTGGAGCCGCCCTGCACGACGCCGCCTGCGCGGGCATTCTCGCTCATGGCGCGGGCAAGGCCGATGAAATCGATGCCGAAATGGTCGAAGAAACGACGGTCTTCGGTGGCCAGAACCGCCTTGATGAAATGGTCAGGCATCTGGTCGATCGGCACGGAATCTTCGTGAATGATGCCGCGGTGGCCGATTGTGTTGCCGTAACGATCCAGGAAAGTGACAGCGAAATCACCGCGATAACGCCAGTCCTTCTTGGTTTCCTCGAAGGCGGGCAGGGCCAGTGCCAGCATCAGCACGGTGCCTGCGGTGCCGACCGTCAGCGCGTCGTCGGCAATGTTGATGAGGAATTTCTTCCAGCCGCGCACATGCAGCTTGCGCGATGCGATGGTGACCTCTTCCCAGAAGTCGAAAACGCGGGATGCAGCTGTCCAGAGGCCGGAATCGATGAAGGAATCGATCCGCAGCAGAATGTGGCGTTTACGGCGCGCTTGTTTCTTGTCTTTATCTTCCTGCACCTGAAACGAATTCCTGTTCGATATGGCGAGTGGATGCTTGACGCAGCAACCTTGCGCGGGTCATTCCTCACCACTACTCCGCCGGATTTAAGAATTATCTTATAATCTCGCGGAATGCGATATGACAAAAAGGGCTAGAGCGCCGTGTGTCCTTTTGGACTCACATAACACGCTCTAACTTTCTCAATCGGCACATCGTGCTATAGGATGCGCCAGGGCATGTTGCCGCCCGATGCCCCAAAATGAAACGGAAATGTTAACGATGAGTGACGCGCCATTCTGGAAAACTAAATCGCTGGCGCAAATGAGTAACAGCGAATGGGAAAGCCTGTGCGATGGCTGTGGCCTGTGCTGTCTCAACAAACTGGAAGATTGGGACACGGGCGACGTGGTCTTCACCTCCGTTGCCTGCCAGTTGCTGGATGGCGACAGCTGCCAGTGTTCGGACTATCCCAACCGGCGCGATACGGTGCCGGACTGCATTCAGCTGAGCCTGAAACTCGTCAACGAAATCGGCTGGCTGCCCCCCACCTGCGCCTATGCCTTGGTGCGTGATGGCGAAGACCTCTACTGGTGGCACCACCTCGTTTCGGGTGATCCTGAAACGGTGCACATTGCCGGTATTTCCGCGCGCGGACGGACGGTAAACGAGCTGGATGTGGAGGTGGATGATTTCGAGAATTATGTCGTGGACTGGCCTTTGACAGTGGGGGAGCAGCCGGAAGCGCAGCAACGGTGAGGGGGCGGCCCGAAACTCGACGTCATCCTCGGGCTTGACCCGAGGATCTAATCACGCATCGTCATTCTCTCGCTATCGTCGAATACGCAGGAGCGGCAGCAGATCCTCGGGTCAAGCCCGAGGATGACGGAGGAGAGGGCTCGACCCTTGAAAATCCCCGTCCTATTCCTGCCGCATCAAGCGTTTAATCCGCCCCTCTCTTTTCTTATGCCCGTTACCGGCTATGATGCATCGCCGGACATTCAAGGAAAATGCATGCGCAATCGTTTCGCGCTTCTTCTGCCAATCTGCCTGATCGCAATGAGCGCGCCCGCGCGCGCTCAACCAATCCAGCCATATGAATGCACCTTCGTGACCTCAGTGGAAACCGGTGCGGTCATTACCCAGCAGGGCACCTGCGACAGGCGCGTGTCTCCCGGCTCCACATTTAAGGTACCGCTGGCGCTGATCGGCTTCGATTCCGGTATTTTGCTCGATGAGTTCAACCCCGTGTGGGACTGGCAGAAGGGCATGGAAGCCAAGCCCGAAGAGCGCAAGAAAGTGGACCCCACGACATGGCAGAAAGAGGGCATCCGCTGGTATTCCCGCGAAATTACCCGCCGTCTGGGCCAGGAAAAATTCGCCGCCTATGTCAAGCGTCTGGGCTTCGGCAATGCCGATGTGGCAGGTGACGCGGGTGAAAACAACGGGCTGACGGATGCCTGGGTCGGCACGTCGCTGGAAATTTCGCCAGTGGAACAGATTGGCTTCATGCGCCGCCTGCTGGCCAACAACCTGCCATTTTCCCGAGATGCGCAGAACAAGACCAAGGCCATCATTCCCGTCTATGACGGCGCCGAAGCCTGGAGCGCCCACGGCACCACAGGCACAGGCAACCTCAAGGGCGATGACGGCAAACCAGACCCCAACCGCCCCTTCGGCTGGTTCGTCGGCTGGGCAGAACGCGAAGGCCAGCACATCGTCTTCGTCCGCTTCCGCGTAGGCGACAAACCCTCCGAAAAGCCCATGGGGCAGGTGGTGCGCGAGGAGTTCTTGCGGGATATTCCACGGTTTTCAGTGCATCGGTAAGCTGTGTTCAAATACTATCTGAACAATTCCGAGTGCGTTCCGGCACGCGTGAAAACGACCAGATTTCCCTGCTCCTCTATGTAATAGATCAACAGAAAATCACCGCCGACATGGCATTCGCGATGATCTCGCCATTCTCCCGTTAATTCGTGGTCGCGCAATTGCGCGGGCAGCGGCGCATCATTGGCGATAAGGAGCAGCATGACGTCCTTGAGTTTCACCATATCGTAACGACCTGATTCATTTAGCCGTTTCCAGTCCTTCATGAACTGCTTCGTGAAGTCGCTGCTTCGCGGCAAGGTCGTCCGTTTGGATGCTGCTTTGGTCTCGTCGCCTTTGTGACCTTTCACTGCTTGCCGCCATCAAGAGCGTCAAACAGGTTTTCGGCTTGGTTGAAACGAGCGCGTTTCTGCGCAGCAATGACGCGCGCTTCTTCTATCGCCGCCAGCGTTTCCGCATTCGGGCGCGTTAGCTCGATTGGGAGCGCTTTTTCCCGGGCAATTCGGGTCAGCATCATACGCATGACATCGGAAACGGTCAGCCCAAGACTATCGAGAACCGCCGTGGCGTCGTCTTTGACAGTCTGGTCGATACGCGCTCTGACATAGGCGTTGGCGGTCATGGGCTTGCTCCTTCTAGTTCATCGAATGTAGCCCAAATGAGCATCATTTTCAATACGGGACTTTGAGCGTGAAATATTGCCGTTCTCCCTTGACCTTCCCATCATGGGAAGCCTTACATGAAGTCTCGAAAGAGGAAATCCCATGAATGAGACAGTCAAGACAATCACCGTTGCAGAGCCATTATCGGTCGCTATCGAAGGCATGACCTGTGCGTCCTGCGTTCGGCGCGTCGAGATGGCGGCGGGGAAGGTGCCGGGGGTGGTGGCCAGTTCGGTGAATTTTGCGACGAAGCGACTGACGGTGGAACCGGGGCAGGGGTTTTCGGCAAAGACGCTGGCCGCAGCGGTGAAGAAAATTGGTTATGAGGTTGCGCCTCAGACAATAGAACTGACGGCGCACGGTTTGAAAGGCGCGGACGATGCTGCGCGTTTGAAAAGCGTGCTGGAAGCCGCGCCGACCACGGTGAATGTGGAGGTGGATGCGCAGAGCGGGGCTGTCACTATTGAAAGCATGGGCGGTGCGCGTCAGCGCGAGGTGCTGGTGGAAGCGGCTCGGCTGGCCGGGTTCGCGCTGACGGTTCCGGGTGCAGCTGGGCACGACCATGCAGGGCATGAGCATAGGCACCATGCCGGCGACGAGGCGACGCTGAAACGGGATGTCATTCTGGCGGCCATCTTCACCACGCCGCTTTTCGTGCTGGAAATGGGCGGGCATCTTTATGAGCCTATGCACCACTGGCTGATGGGCGTTATCGAGACGCAGACGCTGTATTATGTCTATTTCGCGCTGGCGACGGTGGTGATTTTCGGGCCTGGCTGGCGGTTCCTGAAATCCGGTTTTCCGGCACTTGCGCATGGCGCACCGGAGATGAACTCGCTGGTCGCGCTGGGGGTGAGTGCGGCCTATCTCTATTCGCTGGTCACGACCTTCGCGCCCGGCCTGCTGCCTGAGAATGCGCGGCATGTCTATTATGAAGCGGCGACCGTCATCGTCACGCTGATCCTGATCGGGCGGCTGCTGGAGGCCCGTGCCAGCGGCAAGACAGGTGATGCCATCCGCAAACTGGCGAGCCTTCAGGCCAAGACGGCACGGGTGGAGCGGGACGGGCAGACGCTGGATATTGCACCGGATGAAGTCGTCGTGGGCGACCTCATCATCATCCGCCCCGGCGAGCGCCTGGCCGTGGATGGAGAGGTGGTGGAGGGTGCGTCCTATATCGACGAATCGATGATTTCGGGCGAGCCGGTGCCGGTGGAAAAGACTGTGGGCGCGCATGTGACCGGCGGCACGATCAATGGAAATGGCACGCTGACATTCCGGGCGACGAAGGTCGGTGCCGATACGATGCTGGCGCAAATCATCGCGCTGGTGGAGCAGGCACAGGGCGCAAAACTGCCCATCCAGCTTCTGGTGGACCGGGTGACGGCGCTGTTCGTGCCAGTCGTGATTGGCGTCGCGATGCTGACTTTTGTGGTCTGGGCAATCTTCGGTCCTGAGCCCGCCTATACTTACGCCCTGATCAACGCCGTGGCCGTGCTGATCATCGCCTGCCCCTGCGCCATGGGTCTCGCCACCCCGACATCGATCATGGTCGGCACGGGGCGGGCGGCGGAGCTGGGCGTGCTGTTTCGCAAGGGCGAGGCTTTGCAGGCGCTGCGGTCTGCCGGGATCGTGGTGGTGGACAAGACCGGGACGGTGACGAAGGGCAGGCCGGAACTGACCGATCTGGTGGTGGCCGATGGGTTCGAGCGCCGGGAGGTTTTGAGGCTGGTGGCAGCGGTGGAAAGCCGCTCGGAGCATCCGATTGCGGAGGCGATTGTGCGGGCGGCGAGGGGGGAAGAACCCCTCCCCAACCCCTCCCCACAAGGGGGAGGGGCTAACCCAGCTGAACCGTTTGATGGAGGACTGACACCCATGCAACGCGGTTTCTCCCCCCCTGTGGGGGAGATGCCCGGCAGGGCAGAGGGGGGCTTTGCCTCCACCATCACCAACTTCCAAAGCATCACCGGCTACGGCATCTCCGCCACCGTTGATGGCCGCAAAATCGACGTTGGCGCAGACCGCTTCATGGTGAAACTCGGCCTCTCCATCGCACCTTTCACCGACACCGCACAAAAGCTGGGCGATGAAGGCAAGACACCGCTTTACGCCGCCATCGATGGCCAGCTGGCGGCCATCATCGCGGTGGCAGACCCGCTGAAACCATCCAGCGTCCATGCCATCAAAGCCTTGAAATCCATGGGCATCGAAGTGGCGATGGTGACGGGGGATAATGCGCGCACGGCCAAGGCCATCGCCCGACAGGTTGGCATCGAAAAGGTTGTTGCCGAGGTGCTGCCGGAGGGCAAGGTGCAGGCGATCCGTGAGCTGCGGCGGGGCGGTAAGACACTGGCTTTCGTGGGTGATGGTATCAATGATGCACCGGCGCTGGCTGAGGCCGATATCGGTATCGCCATCGGTACGGGCACAGATGTGGCCATTGAAAGCGCCGATGTGGTGCTGGTGGGTGGTGATCTGCTGGGCGTGGTGCATGCCATCGAGATGAGCCGTGCCACCATGCGCAACATCCGCCAGAACCTGTTCTGGGCTTTCGGGTATAATGTGGCGCTCATTCCTGTTGCGGCGGGTGCGCTTTATCCGGGTTTCGGCATCATGCTGTCACCCATGGTCGGGGCGGTGGCGATGGCGCTGTCCTCCGTCTTCGTGCTGGGCAATGCGTTGAGATTGAAAACTGCGAAGGTATCGACATGAATATCGGTCAGGCATCGGAGGTTTCGGGCGTATCGGCCAAGATGATCCGCTATTACGAACAGATCGGCCTCGTCACGCCGGCGGCCCGCACGGGCAATAATTACCGTGTTTATGGCGAGCAGGATGTGCACAATCTGCGCTTCATCAAGCGCTCCCGCACGCTGGGTTTTTCGCTGGAGGAAACGGAAACGCTGCTGAAACTCTGGCAGGACAAAACCCGCGAAAGCTCCGCCGTCAAGGATATAGCGCTCGCCCACATCAACGATCTGGAGCGCAAGATCGCGGAGATGAAAGCCATGGTCAAAACGCTCTCCCATCTCGCCCACTGCTGCGGCGGCGACCACCGGCCAGACTGTCCCATTCTGGACGATCTGGCAGGCATCGACGCCTCAGTGACGCAGAAGTAATTGGAATATAGAGGAAATAAACATGACAACCACCACCTTCACCGTACCCGACATGACCTGCGGACACTGCGAGAAAACAATACGGGGCGCCCTGACAGAAGCGCTACCTGGCGCGGATATAGGCATCGACCTGTCTATGCACCGTGTGACGGTGACTGGCGATGCCGCGACGGCTGAGGAGGCGATGCGGGAGGTTGGGTATAGTCCGGAACGGGTGGGGTGATGTTCTGGCAAAGGAGAGACGAATATGCTACTGAGTAGTAGTCGTTTTCCCAATGGAGAGTGGTCATGTCGGTTAAAGCGTCGGTTTCCATTTCAGATCAACAGGATAGCTTTGCACGCCAGCTTGTTGAGGATGGTAGGTTCTCCAGTCTCAGTGCTGTGGTTCAGCGCGGAATAGAACTTCTGCGTCAGGAGACGGAGTTACATGATGCTGAATTAGCGGCGCTCAAGGCACTGCTGGAAGAGCGCAGCAAAGGTCCGTTTATATCTCAGGAAGAAGGGGCAAAGCGTACCGCGGCAATGATTGCAGCGAAAAAGGCTGCTTATGGCCTATGAGGTTATTCGCTCGGAGGATGTCGAGCGTGATCTCGAATTGCTCTTCGATCATCTCCTAGAGTCGTACTTAGCTTTTGGGGACGAGTTAACGGAAGCTTTCGAGCGAGCAAGCGTCAGGATCAGGTCGATCGACAAAGACATCGAGCTTTTAGGGCAAACACCTTTTCAAGGAACATTGTCGCCACATCTTTTGCCCGGCTTGCGCAACGTCACGAAAAACAAAGCCATATTCTATTTCGAGGTTTTGGAGGATCGCCAGCAAGTCAAACTCCTTGCGGTTTTCTTTGGTGCCCAAGATCATCAACGGCATATGCTGAAGCGATTTTTGGCGCGCGGAGCAAACGAAAAAGGGTGATCCGAGATCACCCTTTAAAACCGTCAGAATTCCTCGACGATCAGACCTCGTCGAACTTTCCGCCTTCGCGAGATGGATTGCGATCCAGAACCTTTTCCTCGACATCATCTGGCAAAGCGTCGTCGCTTTCCTGATAAGGGTCATCGTCGGTTTCGGCTTCTTCTTCGCGTAGTTCCTGTTCGATCTGCTGGGAAAGTTCGCCGTCTTCTGGGAGGTCGTCTACTTCAACGTCTACGATGTCCTGATCGAGGGCGTCTTCGTTTTCTGTGAGGGGCTTGCGCGGGTCCATGGTCGTGTTCCTGTCTTGTTTGGGGAAAGGGAGGATACACGCAGTCCTTAAGACTGCGTGGTCATGAACACGATCATTGCCAGATAGATGACGAAGGCCAGAATGCCGACGCCAGCGATGATGAGGATGATACCGCGGCCGGCGCGTGTTTTTTCGCCTTTGTTCTCATTGGCCTCGGATGGAAATAGAATGGGATCGGTTCCCTGAATCTTGGTCACGAAGCTCTCCTCTGGATAAGTTTCTTACCAAGACAACGATGCAGGGAGGCGAATGTTCCTGAGCGCTTACTGTTTTAGCGCCCAGATCGTGGCATGCGCCACCGCCCCATCGATGCTTTTCAGATGGGCTGCGCGCACCGGCTCGAAGCTTTCGAGGCGCTTGGTGCCGACATAACGGCCATGGTCGGCAAAGACTTCGATGGAGCCGTAATCGAGGAAAATGCGCAGGCGGAAGGGGCGCGCACCCTCGGAAATATAGCGTGGCGAGGCACCTTCGCGACCGTCTTCATGGCGAATCCAGAGGCCCGTTTCATCACAGACCACACCAAGCTTCACACCGGGATGGTCGAGTTCCAGCTCGAAAGGAAGGCCGGGTTTGGTGAGTTCGAACAGCAGTTCTACGGCCCCGGTGGACAGGTCGACACGCTCTCCCGCCGCAAGTCTTGTGCGGTCCAGAATGCGGTGGCGCAGGCTTTCTGCCGCACCGATGGGCGGCGTCAGCAGCGCGCCGTGGGAGAAATGCATGCGGCGCGGCAGGGTCATGGCGGTGGGGAAATCGATTTCCGGTGTCGCATCTGCCCAGTTGGCCAGCCAGCCGATGCCGACGATGGTGTCGCCATCCAGAAAAGCCTGAAACGCGTAATTATCCGTGCCGAAATCCAGTTCCTGGCCGAATTCCTTGACGAAGGTCTTGCCATCGAACCAGCCGACATCGGCCATGGTCAGGTTCTTGCGACCGGTGGCGGCATCTTCCGAATGCATGAGGCCATAAGTCAGCACCCAGCGGGTGGAGCGGGCATTGGCCGGGCCATCCAGCGGCAGCAGGCAGGGGCATTCGATGGCGGTGGTCTTGTAACGGGTTTCCACCCAAAGCTTGCCGACATAGGTCCAGCCGGAGGCGGCTGTCGGGTCTTGCGTTTCATAAAGCAGAATGACCCCGCCGCCATCGCTCTGGCTGCCCAGCAGCATTTTCCACAGGCCGTCCGGGCCGCGCACCACGTAAGGGTCGCGGAAATCCGGCGTTAGGCCCTGCCCATCCGGGCGGTGGCCGAGAATGACATCGGCCTGACCGGCCATGATCAGATCCGATGATGTGGCGGTCAGCTGGATCTGCTGTTCAGGCACGCGGTCCTGCACCTGTTCGGTAAAGAACACGCGGATGCCCGTGCCTTCTACCAGCGGAATTGTGGAGCCGGAATAGGCCCCGCCGCGCTTGTCTGGCCTCGTCGTCAGGTCTTCGGAGGGGAAGAGGAAGATCGGCAAGTGCCGCCAGCGCAGGTAATCCGAGGATACCGCATGGCCCCAATGCATGGTGTTCCAGCGCAGGCCATGGGAATAATGCTGATAAAACAGATGCGGACGCCCTTCGAAACGGCCAAAGCCATTCGGGTCGTTCATCCATCCGAAAGGCGGGCGGAAGTGGTAGCTATCCGGCAGATCGGGCGCAGCATTATCCGGCTTGGTGTGGACGACTGTAATGCCGGTTTCGAGCACGTCAGACTGGACGAACCAGTAGATGACGGAGACGGCTGTGGTGACCGTATCGTAGCTCAGCTCGACACGCCCGCCGCCGAAGACCTGATAAATGCGGAAATTATACTCATCGATATTGGTGGAGGAGACCTCGGCGAACTTGCCATTGTGATTGGAAAACGAAACAGCCCCCGGCTCATCGGCCTTCTTCGCCTTCAACCAGATATGGAATGTGGCATTGACCGGAAGATCGGTTTGAATGGTACGGATGGCGCTCTCGATCTCTACGGGCAAGGCGGTATCGTTCATTCCACTGTCCTTTCGTCTCTGTGTCTCAACAGAATAGGAACGAAAGTGGCAGGTTAAAGTTCATCCGCGCCGAACTGTGCGGAGATTTCAGAGGCTTGTGCGCGAGCGCCTTTCAGAAAGCGCCTTTGCCGACGGAGGCGAACTGCGTTTTGACATCCACCAGAAGACCCTGGAAATTCAGCGACTTCTGCCCGGTTTCAGTAAGGGACCCGGTGCCGGAAGCCGCATTGTCGGGCGCCGGACACGTAAAACAGGTTAGCCCCGCCATATGCGGACCGGCACCCGTAACCGGAAAACCCAAGGCCAAATCCCGTGCCGAGCCCTCCATGGGTTGATAGCCATAACGGGTAAGGCCAACGGGCTGAAAACTCCTGCCTTCGGGCTGTTTCAGCACCTGTAACCACGAAACGGCAATGAGCCGCGAGCCTTGCGCCTGCGTATAATGCAGCCTGTGCGTGTCCGCAGTCCTCTCACCATTTTCCACCGCCAAAACGCCGGTGGACAGAAGCGATAAAAGCCCGCAGGCCGCGATTGTTCTCCTGAAAACGAACCCCATCATCCGAAAGTCCCCAAACGAATCACCCAGCCGCCGTGATCGGCAGATTTTGTCAGGGTGCTACGATTGGTTAATAATTTCAATTAAAAATAATTTAGAAAATGCTTTCGCACGGATTGCGTGATTAAGATTTATCTAAAAATTGTTGTGAAGCAACATTATTTTCGTGAGCTATTGCAATGGAGTAATGGTTGCAATTTTAAATAAAACTACAAAAGATTGATTAAATAAAGCGCAAGCTAGGGTCTTGTAGACGTAACCTGGAACAGGGCCGTCAAAGAAAACGTAAGGTCTTCGATCACGACAATAGGTCGTTTAAGGTGTCCCGGACTAGTTCCTTGTCGGGCCTCGGCAAAGATTTTACCGTTTTCAAAAATTCCAACATTTCAGCCAATATTTCTCGAGGCATCTCTCCGAGTACCTCCGCCTCATAGAGATTGAGCTTTTCATCAGTATAGCGTGCGAAGATCGAAAAGCTGATTGAGGTGAATCCTGTTTCGGAAGGCGGCAGAAATGATATTTTTGAACAATCGATGTTGAGGCAGTCTTTATAACTTGGATCAGAGTTCAAGAAGAGGAATTTTCCGGAAATACCATTTTGCGGGAGGCAAATGCAAAAATGATATTTTTTGTAACCGGCTATGGGCGCTAATATTCTTACGATATCGCCAGCTTTCATCAGATATGCTCTGAAATGAATTTCAATTCCTGTGCTTTGTCGACCGCGGGGAAGTCATAAAGCATTGCGTAGCTCATCACGAAAGCTTTCTTATCGCTTTCATCGTCCCACGCATCTACATATGCCGGATCTTCGTGTGTAAGCTTTCTGATTTGCTGGAAGCCAAGTGATTTCACCGTGATGAAAGACTCATACAAAGCCTCGCAATCACTCTCTGAAAGAATGTTTTCGTCAAAGCTGCGCTGCGCATTACTATACTGAAAAACTTTGTGGCCGGTTTGAACGCGCGTCCAAGGCAAATTCTTGAGCGACGGGTCGGACTTCAACAAATCATAAGCGTTTGACGGCACAGGGCCATGCTCCATCGCGACATATCTGTCAAACGTGATCGGTCTTCCGTATTCGTTCAGATGACGCCGGTCAGACAGAAAAAGCGACTTTACGATATCGTACTGGGAGGCAGACTTATGGAGTCTGTCGGCTTCAGAAATCAAGAAAACCAAAGCTTCGAGAATCCGCGCCGCGTTTGGTTTGATATCGATTATGGGAGCCTTTGCACGCATTGCCTCTCGTCTCCAGACGGGCTTTTGAACACTATGTCGTCAGTATTGACGACGTTAAAATACCGCGATTGAATTTACAGGATATGAGGAATTCGACGCAACAATTCTGGCATGCTTCTAGCAAAGTCCCTTAGTCGCTTCAATGTCCCTTTCATTTGGTAACGTTATATCACAAAGCAACTGGCATCTCACAATTGCGTCTCCATATAGATGGAAACAGGGAGATTACCCGTGATCCATTTTGACAATTCCTATGCGCGCCTGCCGGAGCATTTTACCGCCGCTGCCTTGCCCACGCCGGTGGCGGCGCCGGTGTTGATTGCGTTCAACCGGCCTCTGGCGGAAGAGCTTGGGCTCGAGCTTGCTGATGTGGATGATGCGCGCTTGGCGGCGATCTTTTCCGGTAATGTCGTGCCGCCGGGGGCAGAGCCCTTGGCGATGGCCTATGCGGGGCATCAGTTCGGCAATTTCGTGCCGCAGCTGGGGGACGGCCGGGCGATTTTGCTGGGGGAAGTTGTTGATATCAATGGCAAACGCCGGGATATCCAGCTGAAGGGTTCCGGGCCGACTAAGTTTTCGAGGCGTGGCGATGGGCGGGCAGCGCTTGGGCCGGTGCTGCGGGAGTATATCGTATCGGAGGCCATGCACGCGCTCGGCATTCCGGCCACACGCGCGCTGGCAGCAGTGGCGACAGGCGAGCGGGTGCAGCGCGAAACCGGTCTGCCCGGCGGCGTGGTGACGCGGGTGGCGGCGAGCCACATCCGGGTTGGGACGTTCCAGTATTTTGCGGCGCGTGAGGACCATGCGGCCATCAAGGTGCTGGCGGATTATGTGATCAACCGGCATTATCCTGAGGTCAAACAGGCCGAGAAGCCCTATTTTGCCTTGCTGCAAGCCATTGCGGAGCGGCAGCGTGAGCTTGTTTGTCGGTGGCTGATGGTGGGCTTCATCCATGGGGTGATGAACACGGACAATGTGGCGATCTCCGGCGAGACAATCGACTTCGGGCCTTGTGCCTTTATGGATGAATATAATCCTAATAAGGTGTTTTCCTCCATCGATGCGCAGGGGCGCTACGCCTATAACAGCCAGCCCGGCATTGCGCAGTGGAACATTGCGCGGCTGGCGGAATGCCTGCTGCCGCTGCTGGCTGATGATGCCGATACGGCGGTGGAGCTGGCCAATTCCGTGCTGGCGAAATTTGCCAGCGACTTTCCCAAACGCTGGCTTTCCGGCATGCGACAGAAGCTGGGGCTCAGCACGCAGGATGATGCGGACGAGCAATTGGTGCAGGATCTGCTGGCGCTGATGCAGCGAAACGAGGTGGACTTTACGCTGACATTTCGCAGGCTATGCGATGCGGCGGATGGCAGCCCGGAGGCGTTTCGCGGCATGTTCACCGATCTGGCCGGTGCGGATGAATGGCTGGCGCGCTGGCGGCAGCGGACATGGCGCGAGAGCGAGACGGAAAGCGCCCGGGCGCAGGCCATGCGGGCGGTAAACCCGGCGGTCATTCCGCGCAACCACCGCATTGAAGAGGTGATTGCGGCGGCGGTGGAAGATGGCGATCTGGAGCCGTTTCATGCGATGGTTCGGGCAATGGCGCGGCCTTTTGAGGAGGTGCCGGAGTTTGCGGTTTATATGCAGGCGCCGATGGGGCACGAGCGGGTGTTTCGGACGTTTTGTGGGACGTGAGGGGTGGGCGGCGAGGTGACGTTTGGCGAAGTGGGTGGGGCTTACCCCCCTCTGTCCTGCCGGACATCTTCCCCTCAAGGGGGGAGATCGACGTGTTGCGACCTCTTGACCATCTTGAAGGCTGCGAAATAG
>UCLB01000037.1:0-2500 GCA_900473205.1 Hyphomicrobiales bacterium | reverse complement strand
AACGCGGACCAGGCCAGTGGCAATGCTGAATAAAGTCGAACGATTTGGAAAAGTCGGCCATAGCGGGTGATAGCCCCGTAGACGTAGAACAGGCATTGTCCTTGAGTAGGGCGGGACACGTGAAATCCTGTCTGAACATGGGGAGACCACTCTCCAAGCCTAAGTACTCGTGCATGACCGATAGCGAACAAGTACCGTGAGGGAAAGGTGAAAAGCACCCCGACGAGGGGAGTGAAATAGAACCTGAAACCGGATGCCTACAAGCAGTCGGAGCTCGAAAGAGTGACGGCGTACCTTTTGTATAATGGGTCAACGACTTAGTGTAGCAAGCAAGCTTAAGCCGGTAGGTGTAGGCGTAGCGAAAGCGAGTCTGAATAGGGCGTTTAGTTTGTTGCATTAGACCCGAAACCGAGTGATCTAGCCATGAGCAGGCTGAAGGTTGGGTAACACCAACTGGAGGGCCGAACCCATATCTGTTGCAATAGATTGGGATGACTTGTGGCTAGGGGTGAAAGGCCAATCAAACTCGGAAATAGCTGGTTCTCCGCGAAAACTATTTAGGTAGTGCGTCGATCGAATACCCTCGGGGGTAGAGCACTGGATGGGCTATGGGGACTCACCGTCTTACTGATCCTAACCAAACTCCGAATACCGAGGAGTACTAATCGGCAGACACACGGCGGGTGCTAACGTCCGTCGTGAAGAGGGCAACAACCCTGACCTCCAGCTAAGGTCCCCAAGTCATGGCTAAGTGGGAAAGGATGTGAGGATCCCAAAACAACCAGGATGTTGGCTTAGAAGCAGCCATCATTTAAAGAAAGCGTAACAGCTCACTGGTCTAAATAAGGGTCTTTGCGCCGAAAATGTAACGGGGCTAAAGCCATGCACCGAAGCTGAGGATACGTCGCAAGACGTGTGGTAGCGGAGCGTTCCGTAAGTCTGTGAAGGGGGACCCGTGAGGGCCCCTGGAGATATCGGAAGTGCGAATGTTGACATGAGTAACGATAAAGGGAGTGAGAGACTCCCTCGCCGAAAGACCAAGGGTTCCTGCTTAAAGTTAATCTGAGCAGGGTTAGCCGGCCCCTAAGACGAGGCGGACACGCGTAGTCGATGGGAACCACGTTAATATTCGTGGGCCTGGTGGTAGTGACGGATCTCGTGTGTTGTACATTCTTATTGGATTGAATGTGCGGCGAAGAGGTTCCAGGAAATAGCTCCACCGTATAGACCGTACCCGAAACCGACACAGGTGGTCAGGTAGAGTATACCAAGGCGCTTGAGAGAACTATGTTGAAGGAACTCGGCAAATTGCACGCGTAACTTCGGAAGAAGCGTGACCCCATGTTAGGCAACTAGTATGGGGTGGCACAGACCAGGGGGTAGCGACTGTTTATCAAAAACACAGGGCTCTGCGAAGTAGCAATACGACGTATAGGGTCTGACGCCTGCCCGGTGCTGGAAGGTTAAAGGGAGGGGTGCAAGCTCTGAACTGAAGCCCCAGTAAACGGCGGCCGTAACTATAACGGTCCTAAGGTAGCGAAATTCCTTGTCGGGTAAGTTCCGACCTGCACGAATGGCGTAACGACTTCCCCGCTGTCTCCAACATAGACTCAGTGAAATTGAATTCCCCGTGAAGATGCGGGGTTCCTGCGGTCAGACGGAAAGACCCCGTGCACCTTTACTATAGCTTTACACTGGCATTCGCCAAGGCATGTGTAGGATAGGTGGTAGGCTTTGAAGCGGGGACGCCAGTTCCCGTGGAGCCATCCTTGAAATACCACCCTTATCTTCGTGGATGTCTAACCGCGGTCCGTTATCCGGATCCGGGACAGTGTATGGTGGGTAGTTTGACTGGGGCGGTCGCCTCCGAAAGAGTAACGGAGGCGCGCGATGGTTAGCTCAGACCGGTCGGAAATCGGTCGTCGAGTGCAATGGCATAAGCTAGCCTGACTGCGAGACTGACAAGTCGAGCAGAGACGAAAGTCGGTCATAGTGATCCGGTGGTCCCGTGTGGAAGGGCCATCGCTCAACGGATAAAAGGTACGCCGGGGATAACAGGCTGATGACCCCCAAGAGTCCATATCGACGGGGTTGTTTGGCACCTCGATGTCGACTCATCGCATCCTGGGGCTGGAGCAGGTCCCAAGGGTATGGCTGTTCGCCATTTAAAGCGGTACGTGAGTTGGGTTCAGAACGTCGTGAGACAGTTCGGTCCCTATCTGCCGTGGGTGTAGGAATATTGACAGGATCTGTCCCTAGTACGAGAGGACCGGGATGGACGTATCTCTGGTGGATCTGTTGTCCTGCCAAGGGCATAGCAGAGTAGCTATATACGGAATGGATAACCGCTGAAGGCATCTAAGCGGGAAACCAACCTGAAAACGAGTGTTCCCTATCAGAGCCGTGGAAGACGACCACGTTGATAGGACGGGTGTGGAAGTGCAGCAATGCATGAAGCTTACCGTTACTAATAGCTCGATCGACTTCTTCGTTCCCATTG
>UCLB01000012.1 GCA_900473205.1 Hyphomicrobiales bacterium | reverse complement strand
GACAAGGTGCTGGTGGTGCGCCGCACGGGCGGCAAGACCAACTGGGCGCCGGGCCGCGACCTCTGGTATCATCAGGAAGTCGCCAGCGTAAAACCCCATTGCGAACCGGTGAAGATGAAGGCGGAAGACCCGCTGTTCATTCTCTACACCTCAGGTTCGACAGGAAAGCCCAAGGGCGTGCTGCACACCACGGGTGGTTATCTCGTCTATGTGTCGATGACGCATGAATATGTCTTCGATTATCACGATGGCGATATCTACTGGTGCACCGCCGATGTCGGCTGGGTGACGGGCCACTCCTATATCGTCTATGGACCACTGGCCAATTGCGCCACGACCCTGATGTTCGAGGGCGTGCCGAACTTCCCCGATCAGGGCCGCTTCTGGGAGGTCATCGACAAGCATCAGGTCAATATCTTCTACACCGCGCCAACGGCGCTTCGCTCGTTGATGGGTGCGGGTGACGACTTCGTCAAGCGCTCCTCACGCTCCAGCCTGCGCCTTCTCGGCACAGTCGGCGAGCCGATCAACCCGGAAGCGTGGGAATGGTATTACCATGTGGTGGGTGAGGATAAGAGCCCGATTGTCGATACATGGTGGCAGACGGAAACCGGCGGCATTCTGATCACGCCGCTGCCGGGTGCGACCGACCTCAAGCCCGGTTCGGCCACGCGTCCCTTCTTCGGCGTGCAGCCGCAACTGGTCGATGCCGAGGGCAAGGTGCTGGAAGGGGCAGCAGACGGCAATCTGTGCATCGCCGACAGCTGGCCTGGGCAATCGCGTACCGTCTATGGCGATCACCAGCGCTTTATCGACACCTACTTCTCGACCTACAAGGGCAAATACTTCACCGGCGATGGCTGCCGTCGCGATGAGGATGGCTATTACTGGATCACCGGTCGCGTCGATGATGTTCTCAACGTTTCCGGCCATCGCCTAGGCACCGCAGAAGTCGAATCCGCACTGGTCTCGCACAATCTCGTCTCGGAGGCTGCCGTCGTCGGTTATCCGCATTCCATCAAGGGACAGGGCATTTATTGCTATGTCACGCTGATGGCAGGCCAGACCGGAGACGACGCACTGCGCGCCGAACTCGTCAAACATGTGCGCAATGAAATCGGTCCTGTGGCGACGCCCGACAAGATCCAGTTCTCGCCGGGACTTCCCAAAACCCGTTCGGGCAAGATCATGCGCCGCATTCTGCGCAAGATCGCCGAGGATGATTTTGGCTCGCTGGGCGATACATCCACACTGGCCGATCCCGCAGTCGTCGATGATCTCATCGAGAACAGGCAGAATAAGGCGCAGGCCGCGTGATGCTTAGTCTTTCCTCTGCTCGCGACGAGGCGAAGAGACACGCTCGCTAAAGCACCGTGATCTTTCTGCCCTTTTTCAGAAAGGGCAGAATGCGGCGCATGTCTCTGGGGTGCAGCGCCACGCATCCGGCGGTTGGCTCATAGCCTGGGCGGATCATGTGCATGAAGATCGCAGAGCCCAGATTGCGGCGGCGGGACGTGATGTTCCAGTCCAGCACGAGGCAGACGTCGTAAAGACCGTCCTGCCTCTGCATCTCCTCGTGGCTCTTCCGGAATGGTGCCGTGACCATCCTGTTATAGTTCGGATCATCAGGCGAATCGCACCACAGCATATCGCTTCGTGTGCGATGCATCGTCAGCGATGTTTTCAAGGCGGCCACCCGATCGCCCCGGTGAAAACCATGGAGAACGGCCATGGTCGTGATCGGCGTTTTGCCATCGCCTTCGCGTTTCAGGGCGGTGCGCCCGTTGCGACCTATAGCAGCGGGAAAGGTCAGATGGCCCAATTGCAGCAAAGCGCGACTTTTGTTGCGCGGGGCGGGCCGAACCAACAGTTTTGAGGGTGATTTTTGCCGTTTTTTTGCGCCTGTTACCATAGTTCTCACGAGATTTTGCTTTGCAGGTGTGCCAACGTGACCTCATAGCTCCGCGTTACAGAGCGACGAAGGGTTGACGGCGCGGCGTCAAACCGCTGAATTAGCTCACGAAAGCTAAAAGCATGTCGGCACCGACACCCGCTGAACACTTTGGCGCGATATGCTTTAATATACAAAGAAAGGCTGAGATATCCCATGACGGCCCGTACACTTCTTCTGGTGGATGACGACGACGACCTGCGTGAGACCCTTGCCGAGCAATTGTCTCCTTACGAGGAATTCTCGCTTCTGACCGGCGCCAATGCCAATGCTGCCATCCAGACCGCAAAATCGACGCAGGTCGATCTGCTCATCATGGATGTCGGCTTGCCTGATATGGACGGGCGCGAGGCGGTGAAGCTGATGCGCAAGAACGGCTTCAAGTCCCCTATCATCATGCTGACCGGCCACGACACGGATTCCGACACCATCCTCGGCCTAGAGGCCGGTGCGAACGACTATGTCACCAAGCCGTTCCGCTTTGCGGTGCTTCTGGCCCGTATTCGTGCGCAGCTGCGCCAGTATGAGCAGAGCGAGGACGCCGTCTTCACCGTTGGCCCGTATCAGTTCAAGCCGAGCCAGAAGCTGCTGACCACCGAAGACGGCAAGAAAATCCGCCTCACGGAAAAGGAAGCGGCGATCATCCGTTATCTCTACCGCGCAGGCAGTGCCGTCGTCACGCGTGACGTTTTGCTGGAAGAGGTCTGGGGTTACAATTCCGGCGTCACCACCCACACGCTCGAAACCCATGTTTACCGCCTGCGTCAGAAGATCGAGCGCGATCCGTCCAATGCTGAACTTCTCGTCACCGAGAATGGCGGCTACAAGATCGTTCCCTGATTATTCCGGCACTTGCAGGAATTAATCGCGTGAAATTAATAGAGGCGTGGCCCTTGTCTTGGCCGCGCCTTTGTTCGAAAACCGTTGTGATTGCAAGTCCGGGGTTTCGAACGATATGGCATTGAACGACGACATCCAGCTACTGGCCAAGGTGCCCCTGTTTCAGGGCTTTACCGATGACCAGCTGCGTCTGATCGCCTTCGGTGCCGAGCGGCGCAGGATTGCCGAGGGCCAGGCCCTGTTTCGCGAACATTCCCCCGCCGAATGCGCCTTCGTCATCGCCCGCGGCGGCTTTTATCTCTACAGCACCGGTCGCAGCGGCAAGGCCGAACTTCAGGCAACGCCCACATCGGGAACCCTGCTCTCGGAGCTTGCGCTGTTCACGCTGTGCGAACGCAAATACACCGCAGTCGCCACGGAAGATTCCGAAGTCATCCGCATCACCCGCATCCTCTTCCACCGCATGATCGAAGAATTCCCAGATGTTGCCGACGTCGTCCTGACCCGCATCCGCGACAACATCGCCGCCCTCTCCGCCGGCGCCACCGCGCTTCAGG
Source organism: Hyphomicrobiales bacterium (assembly GCA_900473205.1). GTDB lineage: Bacteria > Pseudomonadota > Alphaproteobacteria > Rhizobiales > Rhizobiaceae > Agrobacterium. The sequence goes on along the minus strand of UCLB01000012.1, from coordinate 193,092 downwards.
GGCGGTTTTCTTAAATCAAAACTTAAACCGCGCCGTCACGGGCACGTGGTCTGACGGGCGGTTCCAGCCGCGGGCTTCGCGCAGGATGTCGATACCCTCCAGCGAGGGGCCGAGGTCTTGCGAGGACCAGATGTGGTCGAGGCGACGGCCGCGGTCGGCGGCTTCCCAGTCCTTGGCGCGGTAGCTCCACCAGGTGTAGATTTTTTCGCTGTCCGGCACGTTGAGGCGCATCAGGTCGAGCCAGTTGCCCTTTTTCATGATCTCCAGCAGGCCCTCCGTCTCAACCGGCGTGTGGCTGACGATTTTCAAGAGCTGCTTATGCGACCAGACATCGTTTTCGAGCGGCGCGATATTCAGATCGCCGACCAGGATCGAAGACGTGCCGGGAACGCCATCGGCGCTGAGAGCCTTCATCTCCTCGATGAAATCCAGCTTGTGGCCGAATTTCGGGTTGATCGCGCGATCCGGCTCATCGCCACCGGCAGGAACGTAGAAATTATGAAGGCGAATTCTACGCGAGCCGACCTGCACGATGCCGGATATGTGGCGCGCATCGCCAATGCCGCAATAATCCTGACGGTGGTCTTCGGTCAGCGGCAGCCTGGAGGCAATCGCCACGCCGTGATAGCCCTTCTGGCCATGAATGATGACATGCTCGTAGCCAAGGGCCTTCAGGGGCTTCAGCGGAAACTCGCCATTCGGGCATTTCGTTTCCTGCAGGCAGATGACATCGGGTTGGTAACGCACCAGAAACTGCTCGACAATCGGCATGCGCAGCCGCACCGAGTTGATGTTCCATGTGGTTATCGAGAAGGTCATGCCTGCGCTCCGTTCGTCCTTTAAGGAAAGGTGGAGGCAGGCTTATAACATCGGCCCGGAAACGGGAATCCTTTTCTCCCGGACAATGCTGGGAAAAATTCTGAATGAAGGAGCAGCGATCGCGTCAGCCGCGACCGCGCACTTCCTCGTAATTGATGGCAAAAACCTTGTCGTCGAGGGACATACCCGTCTGGACGTTGAAAATCATCACCGTCGTGTCCTTGTTCTGCGCATCCGTCGTGGTCCACTGGCGCAGATCGAAAGTTTTGGGGTCGAACATCAAGGTGATGGTGCTGTCACCGAAAATGCTCTTGTCGCCCAGAACGATGGTGGTGAGGTCGGACTCTTCCTTCACATCGCGAACCTTCTGGTGGTTCAGGTCGATCTTGTCGGCGAGAAGCAGGCTGAGCGGGGTTTTCGACAGCGGATAGAGATCCCAGGTCTTCAGCTTGTTGTTGCCGATGACGACATTCTTGCCATCGGAAATGACGCGCATTGGCGATGGGTCTTCGTAGTTGAAGCGTAGCTTGCCAGGGCGGGCGATGTAGAATTTGCCACCCGTCTGTTCGCCGCGCGGACCGAACTGGACGAATTCGCCCATCATCGTTTTGACGGACGAGAAGTGGTTTGCAATTTTCTGGGCGGTCGCATCTCCCTGCGCAAAGGCAGCCAGCGGCTGCAGCGCGGCGAAAGCTGCGGTTGCCGAAAACAGGGTCATTACACCACGGCGCGTCATCGGGCTTTCAAGCCCGGCGGACTGCGCGGAAACGACCGGATTAGTCTTTTTCATTCTTTTCTCCTTCATCGCTTTCCTATTGCCGAAAAAACGCGGCGGCTTCATGACATCAGGGGTTTGCTATAACGCCAAAGCCGAGCCTTGGTTGCTGATATCTGCGTGAAGATGCGTGGTATTCAGCAACCGGGCGAGTGGATTGGCGCGCTTTTGCCTGTTACGATCAATCCTGTTCGGTCGGCACCAGAATTTCGCGTTTGCCGGCATGGTTGGCAGGGCCGATGATGCCTTCCTGTTCCATCCGCTCGATCAGCGAAGCAGCGCGGTTATAGCCTATGCCGAGGCGGCGCTGGACATAGGACGTGGACGCCTTTCCATCACGCAGCACGACGGCCACGGCCTGATCGTATGGATCATCTGATTCGGCCATGTTGCCCGTGCCTGCGGGTCCGCCGCCATCTTCGTCCTCATCTTCTTCGGTGATGGATTCGAGATATTCAGGCGCGCCTTGGGTCTTCAGATAGGCAACGATGTCCTCGACTTCATTATCGGCCACGAAGGGGCCATGAACGCGCTGAATGCGCCCGCCACCGGCCATATAGAGCATGTCGCCCATGCCCAGCAGCTGTTCGGCCCCCTGCTCACCCAGAATGGTGCGGCTGTCGATCTTGGAGGTGACCTGGAAGGAGATACGCGTCGGGAAGTTGGCCTTGATCGTACCGGTGATGACGTCCACCGATGGGCGCTGGGTGGCCATGATGACGTGGATGCCAGCCGCACGCGCCATCTGCGCCAGGCGCTGGACTGCACCTTCGATATCCTTGCCCGCAACCATCATCAGGTCGGCCATTTCGTCGATGATGACGACGATATAGGGTAGCGGCTTCAGGTCGAACTCTTCGGTCTCATACATGGCCTCGCCGGTCTGGCGGTCGAAACCGGTCTGCACGGTGCGCGTCAGCACCTCGCCCTTGTCCAAAGCCTGCTGAACGCGGGTGTTGAAGCCATCGATGTTGCGCACACCGATCTTGGACATCTTCTTGTAGCGCTCTTCCATCTCCCGCACGGTCCATTTCAGCGCAACGACGGCCTTCTTCGGATCGGTGACGACGGGAGACAGCAGATGCGGAATGCCATCGTAGACCGACAGTTCCAGCATTTTCGGGTCGATCATGATGAGGCGGCACTGTTCCGGCGTCATGCGGTAGAGCAGCGACAGGATCATGGTGTTGATGGCAACCGATTTACCAGAACCCGTGGTACCGGCGACCAGAAGATGCGGCATCTTGGCGAGATCGGCAATCACCGCTTCGCCGCCAATGGTCTTGCCCAGCGACATGGGCAGTTTGGCCTTGTTGTTTTCGAAATCGCGCGAGGCGATCAACTCACGCAGATAGACCGTCTCGCGAATCTTGTTAGGCAGCTCGATGCCGATGGCGTTGCGACCCGGCACGACGGCAACGCGGGCGGCAATCGCGCTCATGGAGCGGGCAATATCGTCGGCGAGGCCGATGACGCGTGAGGACTTGATGCCCGGCGCTGGCTCCAGCTCGTACATGGTCACGACAGGGCCGGGGCGAACATGGATGATCTCACCCTTGACGCCGAAATCCTCCAGCACGCCTTCCAGCCTGCGGGCATTCTGCTCCAGAACCTCTGCGGAGAGCGTGGTATCGCGAACGACGTTTTTCGGCTCTGCCAGAAGGTGGACGGAAGGCAGCTGGAAGCCGTCCGCGGCAATGAAGGAGGTTTGCGCATCGCGCGCCACGCGGTCGCTCGGCTTTGGGCGAGGAGGCGGTGCGGTGATACGGGTCTGGCCGACAGGCGGGCGCGGCGAGAACTTCGTGTCGCCGGACAGCACGCCATCGGGCAGGCTGTCCTCGTCATCGAGGTCATCATCATCACCCATCGAAATCGGTGGCGGCGAGATTTCGCGGCGCGCACGGGCTTCGGCCCGCTCTTCGAAGGACGGTTCAGCGCGATCCAGCCGGTTGATTGCGGTTTTGAGACGCGATGGCTCGTTCAGCGTGCCGAATTCATAATCGTTGAAATCATAGGGCTGTTCGAACTCATTGCGCATCGACTTCGGCTTGAGGCCAAACAGACGACGGAAGCGGGCCTGGGTGATGTACCAGTAATGAGTGAGCAGACCGATGGCGAGGAAATTGCTGAAGAACCCTTCGCCGTCGTCCTCATCCTCTTCGACAGCGTCCTGCACCTTGCGGGCCTTGGAAGGCGCTGCGGCCTGCGCAACCAGCAAGTCATCCTCTTCATCAGGCGCGCCGAGCAGACCGGACGCAAACAACATCAGCCATGCGGAGGGGATGGCGAAGATGACGCCGAGAACCGTGGCGAATGTGCCGGTGGGATAGGCACCGATGAACAACGCAGGAAAACGCAGGATCATATCACCAACAACGCCGCCGATACCGTTCGGCAGTGGCCACGTCAAAGGCGCTGGAAAGCAGCCGAGCGAGGCGGATGCAATGAAAGCACCGCTGATCCAGGCGACGAGACGGGCGGGGATACGGTGGAATTTGCGGCCAGAGATCAGCGCGAAAGCCCAGGCAAGAATGGGCAGCATGGCAATGAGCGCCGAAAGACCCAGAAACTGCATCATGATATCGGCAAAGATCGCGCCGCTGCGCCCCAGAAGGTTGGTGGGTTCGTTGCCCGTGGCGTAGGACAGACTTGGATCGGCGACATTCCAGGTGGCCAATGCGGTAATGCCCAGTGCCAGCACGCCGAGAACGGCGAAACCACACAGGGCCATGATCTGGCGCACCACAAATGCCGTCAGCACGAAGCGGTTATCACGACCATTGAATGTCGGTGAATTCACTCTGTCCATAATCTGAACCTGTCGTTCTTTTCGTTGCTTCCGAAGTCCGCGCCAGAGCGACGCAGACGGGATGACAGGCCAAAGTACCGGCTTGGTGGTTAATATGGCATTAACCATGCAAAATCAGCTGTAACCAATGGTTTTTGAAACGAAAAAAGCCCGGCTTTTGCCGGGCTTTTCGATTGTTCAGCACCGCGTGGTCGTGTGACCAACCGCGCTTGCCAGGGCTTAGGAGTGGTAAGCCGCTTCGCCGTGGGAGGCCAGATCGAGACCTTCGCGTTCGGCTTCGACTGGAACACGCAGACCGACGATGATGTCGACGACCTTGTAGAGGATCGCAGAGCCGATACCGGTCCACAGGAGCGTGATGACGACGGCCTGAGCCTGAACCATGAACTGGCCGCTCATGGTCTGTTCGCCTGCGTAGCCGACGCCGCCCAGCGATGCGCTGGCGAAGATGCCGGTTGCGAGCGCACCGAAGATGCCGCCGACGCCGTGAACGCCGAAGACGTCTGCCGTGTCGTCATAGCCGAACTTGTTCTTCACGACCGAGACGAAGAAGTAGCACAGTGGCGAGACGATGATGCCCATGACGATGGCGCCCATGGGGCCAACGATACCGGCTGCCGGTGTGATGGCAACCAGACCGGCGATCATTCCGGATGCAGCGCCCAGCATGGATGCTTTTCCGCGCGTGAAGGTTTCAACCACGCACCACGACAGGATAGCAGCAGCCGTTGCAACGAAGGTATTGACGGTTGCGAGCATCGCACCGCTGGAAGCTTCGAGGTTGGAACCGGCGTTGAAGCCGAACCAGCCGACCCAGAGCATGGCTGCACCGACATAGGTCAGCGTCATGGAGTGAGGCGCCATCATGTCCTTGCCGAAGCCCGTGCGCTTGCCAACCATGATCGCACCGATCAGACCGGCAACACCGGCGTTGATGTGAACGACCGTGCCGCCAGCGAAGTCGAGAGCGCCGAGGCCGAAGAGGTAGCCCTTTGCGTCCCAAACCATGTGGGCAATCGGGAAGTAGACGAAGGTGACCCAGAGAATGCAGAACAGGATGGAAGCGGAGAACTTGATGCGCTCAGCAAAGGCACCGATGATCAGCGCCGGTGTGATGGCAGCAAATGTCATCTGGAACATCACGAAGATGAATTCCGGAATGACGACGCCCTGCGAGAAGGTCGCAGCCGTGCTGTCCTTCGTTACGCCAGACAGGAACATCTTGGCGAAGCCACCGAAGAACGGGCTTTCGGAACCGCCGAAGGCAAAGGAATAACCGTAGACGACCCAGATGATCATGACGCTGGCAGCAATGACCGTGACCTGCATCAGCACCGACAGCATGTTCTTGCTGCGAACCAGACCACCGTAAAACAGGCCCAGACCCGGAATGATCATGAACAGCACGAGGATGGTGGCAAGGAACATGAAGGCGGTGTCGCCCTTGTCAGGCACGGGTGCCGCAGCAGCTGCTGCTACCGCTGGAGCCGCTGCATCCTGCGCGAAGGCTGCAATCGGGGCCAGAAGGGCCGCCGCACTGGCGCCAAGCGCGCTGAGTGTGGAAATCTTGTTGAATTGCATGGTTTGAAAACTCCCCTGTCAGCCGTGCTTAGAGCGCTTCTGTGTTTGTTTCGCCGGTACGGATGCGCACGGCCTGTTCAATCGAGTAGACGAAAATCTTGCCGTCGCCGATCTGCCCTGTCTTTGCGGAAGACGCGATGGCTTCAACGGCCTTCTCCACCAGATCGGACGCGACAGCGATTTCGATCTTCAACTTGGGAAGAAAGCTGACCGCGTATTCGGTGCCGCGATAAATTTCGGTATGTCCCTTCTGGCGTCCGTAACCCTTCACTTCGGTCACGGTCAGGCCCTGAATACCGACAGCGGTGAGTGCTTCACGCACTTCGTCCAGCTTGAACGGCTTGATAATGGCCATCACAATTTTCATCTGGTTTCCCATCCTTTGTTTGCCTCGGCACGAAGCCGACTTGTCCCGACGCTGGCAGATCAGTAACAGCGACTGATCTCCTACATTCAAGGCGCGTGCCAGTTTGGTGGGTCCGGCATAAGTTATTGAAAAGTAAAGGCTATAATAAATTCGTCTGCAAAATAGGCAGATGTTTGCGCGTTATGCGCGCAATTAATATGCAAAATTTACAAATTGCCCACTATTTAATCATTTGCCAATTTGCGAATCAGACCTTCCTGCGCCATGGAGGCCACAAGCACACCATCGCGGGTAAACAGGCTGCCGCGTGTCAGCCCGCGTGCGCCGGATGCGCTGGGGCTATCCTGCGTGTAGAGCAGCCAGTCATCCAGCTTGCAGGGGCGGTGAAACCACATGGCATGGTCAAGGCTTGCGGCCTGAACGGCCGGGTCGAAGATCGTCGTGCCATGGGCGTAAAGCGAGGTATCGAGCAGCGTCATATCCGAGAGATAGGCCAAAACGGCGGCCTGATAATGCCGGTCGGCAGGCACATCGCCCACGGCCCGCACCCAAATGTCCTGATGCGGCTCCAGCTTTTCCCTGGAGATGTAATGGGTCAGCGATACCGGCCTGATCTCGATAGGGCGCTTGTTTTCCCAATATTTGCGGATTGCGGGCGGGGCCTTGGCGAGAAACGCATCGCGCATCTGGTCTTCGCTCATCAGGTCCTCGGGCTGCGGCACCTTGGGGATCGAAGCCTGATGGTCAAAACCGCCCTCATCGATCTGGAAAGACGCTGACATGGAAAAAATCGCGTGGCCGTGCTGGATAGCGACGATACGTCGTGTGGCAAAGCTCGCCCCATCGCGAATGCGATCGACCTGATAGATGATCGGCACTTTCGGGTCGCCGGGGCGCATGAAATAGGCGTGCAACGAATGGACGAAACGGTCGTCACTCACGGTGCGCTGCGCCGCCATCAGGGCCTGGGCGATGACCTGCCCGCCGAAAACGCGCTGCCAGCCAACCTGCGGGCTTGTACCGCGAAACAGATTTTCCTCGAGCTTTTCGAGATCCAGCGTGGAAATCAGTTTTTCGAGCGGGGCTGCATTTTCAAGAGGGCGCGACATTTTCGACATGCTCCGGCTGTAGGAAGACCTAAATGAATGATCTATAGTGCAGGCGTGATATTCACAAGAATGCGAGGAGAAGACGCGATGTTCGATGTGGTGGTTGCCGGCGGCGGATATGTCGGATTGAGCGTTGCGGTGGCCACCAAGCAGGCTGCTCCACATCTGGATGTGCAGGTCATCGAGGCCGCCCCCAAGGATGTCTGGAAAAAGGACATGCGCGCCTCCGCCATCATCGCCGCCGCCACCCGCATGCTGCAAGTCTTCGGAATCTGGGACGAGCTTCTGCCGGAAGCCCAGCCCATCAACAAAATGATCGTGACGGATTCTAAGACCTCAGATCCCGTGCGCCCCGTCTTCCTGACCTTTGATGGCGAAGTCGCAGAGGGCCAGCCTTTTGCCCATATGATTCCCAATGTCGCAATGGTCGGCGCCCTGCGTGGCGTTTGCGAAAAGCTTGGCATTACCATTCGCCATGGCCTCAGTGTCACCGGCTTCGAAGCGCAACATCGCAGCAATGTGGTCACCCTGTCCGATGGCTCGACCTTCGAGACCCGGTTGCTGGTGGCCTGCGATGGCGTTCGCTCGGCCCTGCGCGATATGGCTGGCATCAAGACCGTGCACTGGGCCTATGATCAATCTGGCATCGTCACGACCGTGGAGCATGAACGCCCGCACAATGGCTGTGCCGAAGAACATTTCCTTCCATCCGGCCCTTTCGCCATTCTGCCGCTCAAGGGCAATCGCTCGTCGCTGGTCTGGACGGAACGCACCGCAGACGCCGACCTGTTGGTAGCCGCAGACGATCTGCTGTTCGAAGAAGAGCTGGAGCGCCGCTTCGGCCACAAGCTCGGCCCGATCAGGCCAGTCAGCCCACGGCGGGCCTTTCCGCTCGGCCTCACGCTGGCGCGGGCTTTCGTGGCGCCGCGTCTAGCGCTGGCGGGCGATGCCGCCCATGGCATCCACCCGATTTCCGGCCAGGGCCTCAATCTCGGCTTCAAGGATGTCGCCGCTTTGGCGGAAACCATCGTGGAGTCAGATCGCCTTGGTCTCGATATCGGATCGCTCAACGTGCTTGAGCGCTACCAGTCCTGGCGGCGGTTTGACACGGTGCGCATGGGTATCACCACGGATGTGCTGAACCGACTGTTTTCCAACGATGTCGGCCCGATCAGGATCGCGCGCGATTTCGGCCTTGGCATCGTGGACCGGATTCCGGGCCTCAAATCCTATTTCATCGGTCAGGCGGCAGGCACTGCCGATCCCAACGGTCCACGCCTGCTGGCTGGCCAACCGCTCTAATATGACAAAGCCTGAAACAACGCGATTCACGATCTGGTGGAGCGTCGAACCACTGCCGCCCAGATATAGCCGTGAACAAAAGCTGAATCAGACGGAGTCTGCGATTCGTCGCTGATTCGTTCGCAGCCTGTTCCGAATCGTCATTTTGCGTGTTTATGACGCAAAAATCGCGGCAAATTCAGCTTTGATGCATTCCTTCCTTGCCTTTGCGCGCCGCGATTGCCATGTGTGGTGGACGACGCGGAGGAATGTTTTCCGAATGTGTTGTAAAACAATCAGTTAGTCGATTTCACGGATAGTACGTTGAATTTTCGCCCCATGATCTTGAGCGGCCGCGGTGTTACGGCCGTTCTTGGCCCGACCAATACCGGCAAGACGCATTATGCCATTGAACGCATGGTCGCGCATGGAAGCGGTGTCATCGGCCTGCCCCTGCGGCTGCTTGCCCGCGAGGTCTATACGCGGCTGGTGGAAAAGGTCGGCGCGCCCAATGTGGCGCTCGTCACCGGTGAAGAGAAGATTTCTCCACCCAAAGCGAAATATTCCGTCTGCACCGTCGAGGCCATGCCGCGCGAAACGACCGCAGCCTTCGTCGCTATAGATGAGGTGCAGCTTGCTGGCGACCTCGAGCGCGGCCACATCTTCACAGACCGCATTCTGCATCTGCGCGGACGCGAGGAAACGCTGCTTTTGGGCGCCGGCACCATGCGGCCCATTCTGGAAAAGCTGCTGCCCGGCATCGTCGTGGTGGAGCGGCCCCGGCTGTCACAGCTGTTTTATGCCGGACAAAAGAAAATCACCCGCCTGCCACAGCGCACGGCCATCGTCGCCTTTTCCGCAGAAGAGGTCTACGCGATTGCCGAACTGGTGCGCCGTCAGCGCGGCGGTGCTGCCGTTGTGCTGGGCGCTCTGTCGCCGCGCACCCGCAACGCGCAGGTCGGGCTTTATCAGAATGGAGACGTCGAATATCTGGTGGCGACGGATGCCATCGGCATGGGCCTCAATCTCGACGTCGATCATGTGGCCTTTGCGCAGGACCGCAAATTCGACGGTTATCAGTTCCGCAATCTCAATCCCGGTGAAATGGGCCAGATCGCCGGTCGCGCCGGTCGCCATCTGCGCGATGGCACCTTTGGTGTGACGGGTCGGGTCGATCCGCTGGATGACGAACTGGTCGAACGTGTCGAATCGCATCAGTTCGATGCGGTCAAAGTGCTGCAATGGCGCACCAAGAATTTCGATTATTCCTCCATCGCCAATCTGCGCGGAAGTCTCGATGCGGCCCCGACCGTTCAGGGACTGTCGCGCGCTTTGCCCGCCATCGACCAGCAGGCGCTAGAATATCTGTCGCGTTACCCTGAGATCATCGACGTCACCACCAATGCCGAGCGGGTGGAAAAACTGTGGGAGGCTTGCGCGTTGCCGGATTATCGCCGCATCGCGCCTGCACAACATGCCGACCTGATTTCGACACTCTACTTCGACCTCGTCAAACGCGGTGCCGTCAACGAGGATTTCATGGCCGAACAGGTGCGCCGGGCGGACCGCACCGACGGAGAGATCGATACGCTTTCTGCAAGGATTGCGCAGATCAGAACATGGACGTATGTATCAAACCGCCCAGGATGGCTTGCCGATCCGACACACTGGCAAGAAAAGACGCGGGAAATCGAAGATCGATTGTCCGATGCTCTACATGAAAGGTTGACGAAACGCTTTGTTGATCGCAGGACATCTGTGCTCATGAGGCGCCTAAGAGAGAATGCGATGCTTGAAGCTGAAATCAGTGTGAATGGTGATGTCTTCGTTGAAGGACATCATGTCGGCCAATTGGCGGGTTTCCGGTTTACACCGGTGGCCGGAGCTGAAGGGCCAGATGCCAAGGCTGTGCAAGGAGCAGCGCAGAAGGCGCTTGCGCTGGAATACGAGGCGCGGGCTGCGCGCCTGCATGCCAGCGGCAATGGCGATCTTGCGTTAAGCTCGGATGGGCTTGTGCGCTGGCTGGGTGAGCCCGTTGCACGCCTTTCGGCTGGCGACAACATCATGAAGCCGCGCGTCATCATCCTGGCGGATGAACAGTTGAGCGGAAATGCGCGTGACCATGCGGTTGCCCGTATCGAACGCTTCGTCAACCACCAGATCGCAACTGTGCTGAAGCCGCTGGACGATATTTCCCGCGCCGAAGACCTTCAGGGTCTGGCAAAGGGTCTCGCCTTCCAGCTGGTGGAAAATCTCGGCGTGCTGTTCCGTCGCGACGTGACCGAAGAGGTAAAGACGCTGGATCAGGATGCGCGCGCCTCCATGCGCCGCTATGGCATCCGCTTCGGCGCTTACCACGTCTTCCTGCCTGCATTGCTCAAGCCCGCTCCTGCCGAGCTGGTAACGCTGCTTTGGGCCCTGAAGAATGACGGTCTGGGCAAGCCCGGTTACGGCGATCTTATTCCCGTGCTGGCCGCTGGCCGCACATCCGTCGTGACCGACAGCAGCTATGAGCGCATGTTCTACAAGCTCGCAGGCTTCCGTTTCCTCGGCAAGCGTGCGGTGCGTATCGACATTCTCGAGCGTCTGGCCGATCTCATCCGTCCGCTGTTGCAGTGGAAGCCAGGTACGCAGCCGCGTCCGGAAGGTGCCTATGACGGCCGTCGTTTCACCACGACGACAGCCATGCTCTCCATTCTGGGTGCCACGCTCGATGACATGGAAGAAATCCTCAAGGGCCTCGGCTACCGTGCCGATCAGGTGAGCGCCGAAGAAGCTGCGGCCTTCCTCGGTGGCCAGACTGCCGATGCGGCCAAGCCGGGCGCAGATGCTGGCGAGACCGTTGCTGAGGAGGCTGCAGGCACCGAAGAAGCCTCTGCCGACGAAACCTCTCAGGACGATGCCGACACGCAGACGACCTCGGAAGAAGCTGCCGCTCCTGCCGAGGCTGTTGCTGAAGCAGCGGTCGAGGCAAAGGCCGACGACGCGACTGCAACGGACGCCGTTGCGACCGAAGCTGTCGAGCCGAAGCCTGTTCTTCTGTGGCGCCCAGGTGGCCGCAACGACAATCAGCGCAGCGACAACCGCCGCCCAGCCAACCGCAACCATGGCGAACGTCGTGCAGAAGGCGGCGAAGAGCGTCAGGGCCAGCCGCGTGGCAATGCCAGCCGCGATGGTGATCGCAAGCGTGACGGCGACCGTAAGCGCGAGGGTGCCCGCCCAGACCGCAATGGCGGCAATAATAATCGCAACGATCGCCATGACCGTGGCGAGCGCAAGGATCGCCCAGATCGCAACGACCGTGGCGGCAAGCCGCAGGGTCAGCAGCGTTTCGAGGCAAAACCACCCCGCAAGGAGAAGCCGCTTGATCCGGATTCACCTTTCGCGAAACTGGCTGCTCTCAAGGAACAGCTGAAGAAGTAAGATCAGAGCCTCCTGCTTGTCGTAAAAGCAGGGGGCTTTTTCCATTTATATTCCAACGCATATCTGAACGGAAAACCACAGCGTAGTTTCTGGAATGCTCGATGGGTGAGAAGCAACAGCCACAGGACGCAGGGCGTCAGCGCCTCGATAAATGGCTTTTCTTCGCCCGCATGGCAAAATCCCGCTCGCTTGCCCAGAGTTATATCCAGTCCGGCAATGTTCGCGTCAACGGTGCGCCCGTGCGCCAGCCAAGCCATATGGTAAAGATCGGCGACCGGCTGAACATCAGCTTCGAGCGAATGGACCGCATTCTCGTGGTCAAGGCGGCTGGGGAAAGGCGCGGGCCATTTGAAGAAGCAAAGCTTCTCTATGACGATGAAACACCGCCGCGCCCTCCGGGCGACCGTTTGACGCTTCTGGAGCAGGCAGTACGCGAACCTGGCAGCGGCCGCCCGACAAAGAAGGAGCGCCGGGCACTCGACCGATTCATGACCGAGAGCGGCGACGAATAACGCCACGCGCCCTGTGCGCCAGCGCCTGTGGCAAAACTCAGCCCCGTCGTGAAAAGACTTTCCGGCAAATCGCATCGGTTGCTTGGAATAAACCACCAAGAAGCGCGGCTTTTTCAGTATGGTTTATCCTTGCTATATTGGGTCAAAGGCATTACCTCACTTGCCAAAATGCCCTGTCTGAATTCCGGGCGACGGCTTGTCTTTCAAGCCCTTTGACCCGGCCTGCATATCTGGAGTCCATCATGACGTATGTCGTGACCGATAACTGCATTCGCTGCAAATATACCGACTGCGTCGAGGTCTGCCCTGTCGATTGCTTCTATGAGGGTGAGAACTTTCTGGCGATCAATCCCGATGAATGCATCGATTGCGGTGTATGCGAACCGGAATGTCCCGCAGAAGCCATCAAGCCGGACACGGAACCGGGTCTCGACAAGTGGCTGACGCTCAACGCCGAATATGCCGCCATCTGGCCCAACATCACCATCAAGCGCGATCCCATGCCTGAAGCCAAGGAAATGGACGGCGTTTCGGGCAAGCTCGACCTCTATTTCTCGGCAGAGCCCGGCAAGGGCGACTGATTGTCCATTTTTCCTTCGTCACCCCGGACTTGATCCGGGGTCTATTTCGATCAAGTCCTTGATCGAAATAGATTATTTTGCACCGCAGACGCGGTGCTACTGGATGCCGGGTCAAGCCCGGCATGACGGAAGAGAGAACTGAGCCTCCGAGCCTATGCTTTCGGAGGCTTTTTATTGCCGGTAGAGCACCTATCCAGCGCGACCCGACTGCAACGTGGTGGACAGCAGCGTCAGCAATGCCACGCTTTCCTCCAGGCTTTGCCGCTGACGGCTTTGCAGGATCGCTGCCTGTAGACGGTTCATCTCGCGCGCAATCGCTGCTGGCTGCCATGTACGCAGCGCCCGTTCGATAACGGGTTTGCGGCGGAAGTGGACACCGCGTCCCATGGTCTGCATGACCTGACCCGCCTGCAATTTCTTCTCGTCCATTTCCGCACGCATCTGGTCCAGCAACTGGAACTGCCGCAGGCAGCCTTGCAGCACCAGAAAGATCGACGTCTTGGAGGCGATGATCTTCTGCGTGGCGTGAAAGAAGGCGTTGCGGTCGCCCTTCAGAATGGCATCCACCGCGTCATCGGCAGACACCGTGCTGGCATCGCCGATGATCGCCATGACATCGTCCTCTTCGATAACATCATGGCCTCGGCAATAGAGCGCCAGCTTGCGCACCTCGTTGCGCGAGGCGATACGGTCGCCGCCGAGCGATTCGGCCAGCCGCTGACGCGCAGCAGGTGCGATGCGCAGATTTTCCGTCGAAAGTTCCTGGTCGATCAGCGCATTCAGCGCCCGCGCATCATCGGCGTAACAGGGTATGGCGGCGATGGCGCGGGAGGGCTCAGCGATCTTGCGAAGGCCGGTTCCTTTTTTCAGGTCGCCTGCTTCGATGATCAGGAAGCTTGCTTCGGGCGGATTGTCCGAGAGAACCTGCAACGCATCCACCAGCGCCTTCTCATTGGCGGCACCCTTGACCCAGACGAGCTTTTCGCCACCGAACAGGCCGATGGAATTGATTTCATCCAGCAAACGACCGGGATCGCCCTGTAGGTCGGATGCCGTCAGCTTCAGCGAGGCAAAGGCGTCGTTGGGGTCAATGCCGGTCTTGGAGGCGATGAGCGAGGCGCGTTCGGATACGAGGCCGCGATCAGGACCATAGAGCACGAAAACGCGAAAACGCTCCGCCGGTCTCTCGGCGAAGCGTTCGAATTCATGCGACTTTATTTCCGTCATAAAACGGCTCTCAGCGGCTGAGAGTGGCGGCGATATCCGTACCGATGATCTCGGCAAGCTCACGGGCGGCACGGTTTTCACCATCACGCACGGCGCGGATCTTGGCGAATTCCTGCTGCGGCAGATCGAGCATCGCAGTTACGGTGCGGGTGGCCGCACGCAGAACCTGACCGTCGGAAATGCGCGTCAGGACATAGGAGCCCTTCATGTTCACGCGACCGGGATAAGGACCGTCATAATTGTTCTTGCCGATGGACAGGCTGGTATCGTCGGTGACTTCCGTCGAGGTCGCGCTGGAGGTCACGGTGATCTTGACCTCGTATTCCTTGCTGGTTGGCGCACCGGCACCACCATAGGCCAGGAAGACCAGATGATTGCGGACTTCCTGCGTGACGCGGTCACTTGCCGAGGCAAAATTGACGGTCTCGAGCTTCTGGCGCGTACCGGAGGCCTCTCCGTAAAGCGGGCGCACCTGGCATCCGGCAAGAATGCCGGCAAACAGAACGACGGAAATTGCGGCTGCAACGCGGCCCCATCTGGAATAGGCATCAGACAACAATGTTCACAATCCTTTGTGGAACCACAATGATTTTTTTCGGCTCGGCACCGGCCAGAGCCGCTTTCACAGCATCCAGTTCAATCACCGCCGCGCGGACGGCATCTTGATCCGCATCGCGCGCGATTGTCAATTCGCCACGCTTCTTGCCGTTGATTTGAACCGGCATCACCACGTCATTTTCTTCGATCAGCGCGGGCGCGAAAACCGGCCATGCGCTCTGGGCGACAAGACCGTCATTGCCCAGCGCCGTCCAGCATTCCTCGGCAAGATGCGGCGTCATCGGTGCAATCATGCGGATCAGAATTTCGGCAGCGTCGCGGGCTGCGGCCTTCACATCGTCAGGCTTGCCGCCATTGGCCACCTCAGCGAAAGGACCGGCCAGCGTGTTGACCAGCTCATAGATGCGGGCAATCGCCTTGTTGAAAGCAAGCTTGTCCAGATCATCCTGAACCGCCTTCAGCGTCTTGTGCGCAGCCTTGGAAACGACGAGACCTTCGCCCTCACTTGCAGGGGCAGGCTTGACCGACTTCAATTCGTCGGCAGCTTCACCGATGATACGCCAGACGCGCTGGACGAAGCGATGCGCGCCTTCGACACCGGCCTCCGACCAGATGACGTCGCGATCCGGCGGGCTATCCGAGAGAACGAAGAAGCGGGCCGTATCGGCACCATAGGACGCGATAATATCGTCCGGGTCGACCACGTTCTTCTTCGACTTCGACATCTTTTCGATCGAGCCGATCTGAACCTCGTCACCGCCCGACAGCAGGAAGGCGCGGCGCTTGCCATCGACTTCCTCGATGCGGATATCGGCAGGCACGATCCACTGGCCGTTCTGGCCTTCGCCCAGACGGTAGGTTTCGTGCACCACCATGCCCTGCGTGAACAGGCCCTTGAAGGGCTCCTTCACGTCCACATGGCCGGTGGCCTTCATCGCGCGGGTGAAGAAACGCGAATAGAGCAGATGCAGGATCGCGTGTTCGATACCACCGATATACTGATCCACGGGCAGCCAGTGGCTGGCAACCTTCGGGTCGGTCGGCTGCTCTTCCCACGGCGCTGTAAAGCGCGTGAAGTACCAGCTGGAATCGACGAAGGTGTCCATCGTATCGGTTTCGCGACGCGCGGCATGGCCGCATTGCGGGCAGGAGACATGCCGCCATGTCGGATGGCGATCCAGCGGGTTGCCGGGCACGTCGAAAGTCACATCGTCAGGCAGCTTGACCGGCAGGTCCTTCTTCGGAACCGGTACAACGCCGCAGACTTCGCAATGGATGACCGGGATCGGGCAACCCCAATAGCGCTGGCGGGAAATACCCCAGTCGCGCAGGCGGAAGTTCACCTTGCGCTCAGCCTGCGGTTCAGCACCCAGCGTTTGTGTAGACAGCCTCGACACCACAGCCTCGAATGCATCCGTCGTCGTCATACCATCAAGGAACTGCGAATTGATCATAACGCCGTCATCGACGTAAGCATCCGCACCAATGGTGAAGGTCTCGGCGTTCTCGCCTTCCGGCATGACCACTGCCACGACAGGCAGATCGTATTTGCGAGCGAAATCCAAATCGCGCTGGTCGCCGGACGGGCAACCGAAGATCGCGCCTGTGCCGTAATCCATCAACACGAAATTGGCGATGTAAACCGGCAGTTCCCAGGATGGGTCAAGCGGATGGACAACCTTGACGCCGGTGTCCAGACCACGCTTTTCCGCCGTTTCCAGCGCAGCCAGAGACGTGCCCTGACGACGGCATTCGTCGCAGAACTCGGCAATCTCGGGGTTGTTTTCCGACAGGGTCTTGGCCAGCGGATGGTCTGCCGCAATGGCGAGGAAGGACGCGCCGAACAGCGTGTCGGGTCGGGTCGTGTAAACCGTGATGTCGTCAAAACCGGCTGGCGCGGTGGACGCCACCGTCTGCCAGCGCAGTGACAGTCCCTCGGACTTGCCGATCCAGTTCTTCTGCATCAGCCGGACTTTTTCCGGCCACTGGTCCAGCACATCCAGTTCGTCCAGCAAGTCCTGGCTGAAATCGGTGATGCGGAAGAACCACTGCGTCAGTTCGCGCTGTTCCACCAGCGCGCCGGAGCGCCAGCCACGACCGTCGATGACCTGCTCATTGGCCAGAACCGTGTGATCGACCGGGTCCCAGTTGACCTTGGACTGCTTGCGATAGACCAGGCCCTTTTCCATGAAATCAACGAACAGCGCCTGCTGCTTGCTATAATATTCCACGTCGCAGGTCGCAAATTCACGGGTCCAGTCCAGAGACAGGCCCATGGATTTCAGCTGGCCGCGCATGGTGGCGATGTTCTGATAGGTCCAGTCCTTGGGGTGAACCTTGTTCTGCATAGCCGCATTTTCCGCAGGCATGCCGAAAGCGTCCCAGCCCATGGGGTGCAGCACGTTGAAACCGCGCGCACGCTTGTAGCGTGCAACCACGTCACCCATGGCATAATTGCGCACATGGCCCATGTGGATTCGGCCCGATGGATAGGGAAACATCTCAAGAACGTAATATTTCTCGCGGGCATCGCTGTTGTCGGTCACGAAGACATTGTCTTCGTTCCATTTTTGCTGCCAGCGCGGCTCGGCGTCGCGAGGATTATAACGTTCGATGGCCATACTTGTGTAATCCGGGTATCAAGGGGAAAATTCGCGCTGACCTTCACCACGAAACGACCGGGGCGTCAAGTTTGGCAGGGCTTGTCAGGGTGCAATCTTGGTCGACAGCGTTCAAATGGTGACAATGGCGCTTGGCATCAAGCCCCTTGGCGGCTACTGAACCCTTCTCCTCTATCAAACGAAGGTCTGGTCATGGAAATCGAAGCGCGTCTTGCCGATGTCACGCAGCGCATTGCAGAAGTTGCGGAAAAAGCCGGTCGTAAGCCCGGCAGCGTCAATCTTGTGGCCGTCTCCAAGACATTCGATGCCCATGCCATCCAGCCGGTGATCGATTGCGGCCAGCGCATTTTTGGTGAAAACCGCGTGCAGGAAGCGCAGGGCAAGTGGCCAGCGTTGAAAGAAAAGACACCCGATATCGAACTCCATCTGATCGGGCCGCTGCAATCCAACAAGGCTGCCGATGCGGTGGCATTGTTCGATGTTATCCAGAGTATCGACCGTGAAAAGATCGCCCGGGCGCTTGCCGATGAATGCCAGAAGCAGGGCAAGTCGCTACGCTTCTACATTCAGGTCAATACCGGGCTGGAGCCGCAAAAGGCGGGTCTCGACCCACGCGAAACGGCAGCCTTCGTTACTCTGTGCCAGAAAGAACTGAAGCTCAACGTCGAAGGCCTGATGTGCATTCCGCCAGCGGAAGAATATCCCGGCCCGCATTTTGCGCTTCTGGCCAAGCTTGCCAAGGAATGCGGCCTGGAAAAGCTCTCCATGGGCATGTCGGGCGATTTCGAGACCGCCATCGAATTTGGCGCAACCAGCGTGCGGGTAGGATCGGCCATTTTCGGTACGCGCTGAGCGCTTTTCGGGTCAGGGCGCTGCGGGCAAAGTCCGCCAACCAAGGATGCTTCGAGGCTTTGCCCTTCGGTCAAAGCACCTCAGCATGAGGTGGAGTGTGTGGCTTAACGTCACGAGCCAGCCGCCGCTATATGTTGCGTCCAGACAGAGCTTACCAAACAGAAAAGCCACGGCATCTTTCCAGAGCCGTGGCTTTTCGCTGAGTAGTCGGGACTGACGCCCCAAACCCTTAATCGAACGGGATCGCCCGGTCCTTGCCTGTCAGGGGCTTGCCATCGAGAGAGACCTCGATGTCTGGCGTCCCGGCGGTGCGCTTGACCGCGACTTCGCGGACCTTGCCATCCAGCGTGATCTTGGCGGAGAAGCCATCCCACGCCTCAGGCAATGATGGTGCGATGTGCAGCGTGCCGCCAATGCGGGTGATGCCGAGAATGCCTTCCACGGCAGCGCGGTAGAGCCAACCGGCAGAACCCGTATACCAGCTCCAGCCGCCACGGCCCGCATAGGCACCTTCTCCATAGACATCCGCCGTCACCACATAGGGCTCCACACGGTAGGTCTCGGAAGACGGGCGGTCGAGCGCGTGGTTAACAGGGTTGAGCAGCGAGAAGCATTTCCATGCGTCTTCGTTGCGGCCCAGCTTTGCCAGCGCCAGAACGACCCATGTTGCGGCATGGGTATATTGACCGCCGTTTTCGCGTACACCCGGCGGATAGGCTTTGATGTAACCCGGATCCTGCGGAGAGCGGGAAAAGGCAGGCGTGAAGAGGCGGATGATGCCCGTCTTTTCATCGACGAGGTTCTTCATGACCGCATCCATGGCCTGACCGGATCGCTGATCCTCACCTTCACCTGACAGCACGCTCCAGCTCTGGCCGAGCGAATCGATGCGGCATTCCTCGCTGGTAATGGAGCCCAGCGGCGTGCCGTCATCGAAGTAGCCGCGACGGTAATAGTCGCCGTCCCAGCCCGCCGTTTCCAGCGCAGCACGCAGCTTGTCGCGATGCGTCTTCCACTTCTCGACCCGGTCCAGATCACGGCGTTCTTCGGCAATCTCGATGAAATCGCGAAGCGTGCCCGAGAGGAACCAGCCGAGCCAGACGCTCGTGCCCTTGCCAGCGACGCCGACGCGGTTCATGCCGTCGTTCCAGTCACCGCCGAGAATGAGCGGCAGGCCGTTTTCACCCGTGCGATGAATGGCAAGATCGAGCGCCAGTGCCGCATGTTCATAAAGGCTCGCGGTCTTGTCGCTGGTTTCCGGCTGGAAGAAGGCGTCGTGCTGGCCGGGCGTCAGTGCCGGACCCTTGAGGAACGGAATGTTCTCCTCGAGGATCGCCTTGTCGCCGGTGGCAGCGATATACTGATGCGCCGCATAGGCCAGCCACACCACATCGTCGGAGATGGTGGTGCGAACGCCTGCGCCCGTCAGCGGCAGCCACCAATGCTGGACATCGCCTTCAGGGAACTGGCGTCCGGCTGCACGCAGGATCTGTTCGCGGGCAAGTTCCGGCTGATAGAGCAGGAACGCCAGCGTATCCTGCAACTGGTCACGGAAGCCGAAGGCACCGCTGGACTGGTAGAAGGCGGTGCGTGCCAGAATACGGCAGGCCAGTGCCTGGTAAGGCAACCAGTTGTTGACCATGTGGTTGAAGCCGGCATCCGGTGTGGACACCTGCAACTGGCCGCTAAAGCCGCTCCAGAAAGTCTTGTTGGCGCTCAAAACCGCATCGAAATCGCTCTGGCGGATATCCTTGACGAGGGCGCGTGCCTCGTCAGCGGTATCGGCATCACCCATGTAGAACAGCACATGCCGCTCTTCACCGGGTTTCAGGTGGATTTCCTGCATGATGGCGGCGCAAGGCGCACCATCCAGCTCCACGCTTCCGGACAGGGCAGCACCGGAAACCACGGCCTGCGGTGCATGCACCGAACCGTGACGGCCGATGAATTCCCGCTTGCTGGTGGTGAAGCTTCCGACCGGACCATCGAGAGACAGGAAGGCGGTGCGGGCATTGTAGTCGATGCTGTAAGGATTGGACGCAAACAGCGCACCGGTTTCCTCATCATGACTGCTGAGAATGAACGGTGCCGACTTCTGGGGATTGTTACCCAGAACCCACTCCACATAACCGTAGGTCTTGAGGCGACGGTTCTGCGTGCCGACATTGCGCACGGTCAAACGCGAGAGCTTGACCGGCTTTTCGCGGTCCACCGTCTGGGTGACCTCTATATCGAGACCGTCATCCACGCTTCTGAAGACGGAATATCCAAGACCGTGACGGGCTTCGAAAACCGCTTCCGGATTGCGTGAGAGTGCGGCGAATGGCGAATGCAGCTTGCCGCTTTCGACATCCGAAACATAGATCGCCTCACCCGGACGGTTGACGACCGGATCATTGCTCCATGGCGTCAGCTGATAGTCGCGCGAGTTGCGGCTCCAGGTGAAGCCCGCACCTTCGGCGGAGATGTGGAAGCCGAATGTCTCGTTGGAGATGACGTTGATCCATGGTTGCGGCGTCGATTGTCCACCATGCAGACGCACGACATATTCGTCGCCACTCTTGGTGAAACCGCCAAAGCCGTTCCAGAAGTCCAGATCATGCGCATCTTCCACCGGCTCGCCCTGCGGGAAGACCGGTGCGGGCAGGCGTGCCTGTGCCAGATCGCTGCCTTCCGGCCCACGATGGGCCGCAAACAGGGACACGGCACGGTTAACCTGATCGACGATCTTTCCGTTACGAACGTGAAGAACGACACGCGATGCCGCCAGTAGAGCCGACCATGTTTCCTCGTCCATCAGGTCGCGACGAACGGAGAAGACATGCGGTCTGCCGCCATCGGCAGGATTGATGCGGCGCTGCGCTTCGGAAATGTAATCCAACGCGTGCTGCATGTCCTGCGCATAGGAAGCGGCGCGTTCATTGACGATGACGAGATCGAAAATGACGCCACGGGCGCGCAGATATTCATGCGCACTCAGGGCTTCCTTGGCGATATCCATGTCCATGTCGTCATTGATACGCAGGCTGAAGATCGGGAAGTCGCCCGAAATCGCCAGCGGCCAGAGCGAGCGCTGCGAACCGAGACCGGTTTTCAGCGTATCGGCATCCGCACGCAGATGCATGTCGGGATAGACGAGATAGCGGGCCAGATGCTGGAAGGCTGCCGCCTGCTGCGAGGTCACGCCCACATGGCGCATCTGCACCTGTGTTCGCGTCCAGGCATGCACCAGCTCATGCGCAAAGGCATCGGGGTGGCGGTAACGGTCGATGGCCTTGTCCACGTCCTCGCGGCTTGGTGCGGCAATCGTCCAGAAAATGACGCTGACCTTCTTGCCCGCGGGAACGCGCACCATGCGTCGCAGCGACAGAATCGGATCGAGCGTGAAGCCATCCGTGCCGGAAAGCGCGGCACCCGCATCGAAGGCTGCGGCCTCACCCAGAGAACGGCCACGACCAATGAACTTGGCGCGGTCGGTCTCGAATTCGGTCGGACGCGCCGGGCCCGCATTGTCTGCGGCCAGATGCGCGATGACGGTGCTTGGTTCGCTCGGAGACCGCTTGTTGCGCCAGGCGCGGATCACATCGCCACGCTTGCCGATTTCCGTCTGCACGAACATGCGCGAGAACAGCGGATGGGCGTTGTCATCATCCTCATTGGCAATGACGGGCTCCATATAGGAGGTCACTTCGATGTAGCGATCTTCCGAGCCGACATTGAGCAGCGTGACGCGGCGACCTTCGGCATCGTGCTCGGTGGCAACAATGCATTCGACCACGCTTTGCAGATCGCCAACCGTCTTGTGGAACTCAGCCTTATCGTCGGTAAAGACTGTCTTGGTCTTTTCGCCCACGGCAACACGCGGCTCTGCGGTCGCACTCCACCAGTCGCCCGATACGGTATCGCGCAGGAACAGGAACGTGCCCCAGCGATCTTCGGTTGGATCGGACTTCCAGCGGGAAATCGCCAGACCGTTCCACTTGGAATAGCCCGCACCCGTGGAGGTCAGCATTGTGGAATAATGGCCGTTGGACAGGAACACGACTTCGCGGTCGCGAACGGAAGGGTCGGCAATGGTACGCACTTCGGCCCGTAGGAGATCGGCCTGTTCCTTGCCGGGCGTTTCCGGTTCGTATTTGGAGCTGACGACCGGGACTTCGCGCGGAGCCTTTTCCTGAAGAAGCAGTTCGGCAGCTTCAATCACGGGGTCGGCGTGGAAGAGTTCACGCAGGATGCCGTCCAGAGCGACGTTGGCGACCGCTGCAATCGACATGCCATGGTGGTGGGCATAGTAGTTGTTAACGACGGCGCACACCTTGCCATCCGGCACGCGGGTTGGGGTAAAATCGACGGCATCGTAGAAACCGAACTGTCCAATTGCACCGAGTTTGCGCAGCTTTTGTAGATTTTCCAGCGCAGCATCGGGATCATATTGCGACGCGAGGATCGAGGCATAAGGCGCGATGACCGCGTTCTGGCCAAGGCCACGCTTCAGGCCCAGCGTCGGCACACCGAAGTTGGTGTACTGATAGTTCATATTGTGGTCGCGGGCGTTGAACGCTGCTTCGGAAATGCCCCATGGCGTGCCGAGACGACGGCCATGGTTCATCTGTTCCTTGACGATCAGATTGTTGGTCTGGTTCAGAATGCCGCCGTGACGCTCCTGCATGACGAGCGGTGGCATCAGATACTCGAACATCGAGCCAGACCAGGAGACCAGCGCACCCTGTGCGCCAATCGGCACGACCTGACGGCCCAGACGATACCAGTGCTCCGTCGGCAGATCGCCCTTGGCAATCGCAAACAGGCTGGTCAGACGGCATTCGGATGCCAGAAGGTCGTAGCAGGCTTCGTCCAGTTCCTTGCTATCGACGCGGTAGCCGATCGACAGAAGGCGACGGTCCTTGCGATAGAGGAAGCCGAAATCCATCGAGAAAGCGAGGTTACGGCTGCGGTCACGCAGCGAGTTCAACCGGTCACGCAATGGATCGATGGTGGCGAGATCGAAAGCGCTGTCGGAAATATGCGCTTCACAGCAATCGACCAGCGACTGCGCCCAGCGTGTTACTTCGGCGCTCTGCTCCGACTTGACTTCCAGATTGAGGTTGGAGGCCAGCTTCTGGATATCGCGGGCCAGCACGGCCAGATTGATGACGCGGATCGAGGCGAATTCATGCTCGCGCTTGACTGAGGCAAGGGCGTTGGAGAAGCCGATGATGCGCTCTTCCAGCCGGCGGTGCAGGGGCCGCAGGTTCTTGCGGTCATCCGGCAATTCCTTCAACGTTTCGCGCAGAATACCGGCGACATCGCCGATACCATCGAGATTGCCCTGAAGATGCGCAGATGGCGCCTCCGCCCACTGGCGGCAGGCCGAGGATATGGCGATCAGGTGACCGGCAAGGTTACCGCTATCGACGGCGGAGACGTAGCGGGGGCCAAGCGTCTGCAGAGTATCGGTGTGATACCAGTTGTAGAGATGGCCGCGATATTTCTCCATCTTCTCGACCGTCTCGATGGTCTTTTCCATCCGCTCGACGGTTTCCGAGAAGCTGATCCAGCCGAACTGGCGAGCCGAAATCACCGACAACAGGTAAACGCCGATATTGGTCGGCGAGGTGCGGCTGGCGACGATGGGCTCCGGCGTTTCCTGATAGTTGTCAGGCGGCAGGTAGTTTTCGCCCGATGTGACGAAGGCTTCGTAATAACGCCATGTGCGACGCGCGATCTTGCGCAGTTCGCTCGACACATGTTCGGACACGAACAGTCGGTCTTCGGTTTCAGCCGACTGGCTCACATACCATGCAACGGCTGGCGAAAATATCCACAGCAGCGCAAAGGGAATGCCGACCAGGAACGCATTGTCACCCGGAAGCGAAGCAAACAGCAGACCGAGCAGCGACACCACCGGGGCGTGCCACATCTGGCGATAATAATCGAGAATGCTGCCCTGCGCGCTGGACTGGATAGAGGCGGCGGTGCGCCATTCCAGCATCAGCTTGCCGCTGACGAACAGGCGGTAGAGCGAACGGACGATCGCATCGGCCATCATGCAGGCGCTGTCGGCGATGAAGACGATTCGCAGCGCGACCTGCGCGTTGGTGGCACGAACCTCGGACCACAATGTGTGGAAATGCGCCTGCGGCACGATATCCGTGGAACGTGGAACGATGCCGGACAGAAGCGAAATCGTGGGGGCAACGAAGAGCGAGAAGATCAGCAGGATCTGCCAGATCAGCGCACCCAGCGGGCCCATGAAATACCAGCCCAGAATGGAAGCGGCAAACCAGGCAATCGGTGTCAGCGAACGACGCAGATTGTCGATCATCTTCCAGCGACCTATGGCGGTCACGCCGCGCTTCATGTCCATGATGTAGGGCAGAAGCTGCCAGTCGCCACGCGCCCAGCGATGCTGACGCGAAACTTCGACTTCGTAACGGGTCGGGAAGTCTTCGACCAGCTCGACATCCGTCACCAGCGCGCAACGCGCAAACGAGCCTTCGAGAAGGTCGTGCGACAGGACGGCATTTTCATCGATCCGACCCTTGAGGGCTGTCTCGAAGGCATCGACGTCATAAAGACCCTTACCGGTGAAGGTGCCTTCGGAGGTCAAATCCTGATAGACGTCGGAAACGGTGAAGACGTAAGGGTCGATACCACGATTGATGGAGAAGACACGCTGGAAGACCGATGCGTCCTTGCCTGTCGTCAGCGATGGCGTCACGCGCGGCTGCAGCAGGCCGTAACCATGGATCACGCGGCCCGTTTCAGGGTCGTGTACCGGACGGTTGATCGGGTGGTGCATCTTGCCGACGAGCTTGGTCACGGCATCGCGCATCAGGCGCGTGTCGGCATCCAGCGTCATGACGTATTTGACGTTCTCAGGCACCATATTGGCGCCGTTGAGGAAGGTCGTGTCCTTGTCGCCACGCAGAAGCATGTTCAGCTCATGCAGCTTGCCGCGCTTGCGCTCCCAACCCATCCAGCAATCTTCCGCCGGATTGTAGAGGCGGCGGCGGTGCAGAAGGAAGAACCGCGTCTTGCCATCAAAAGCGTAACGGGCCGAAAGGGCCGCCACTTCGCGCTTGGCATATTCCAGAATCTCAACGTCTTCCGCCGACTGCTCATAGGACGCATCGCGCCAGTCGCTGATCAGCGCAAAGGAAATGTCGCCATGCGGGTTGGCGAGGTAATGAACCTCGATATTGCGGACCATCTCGTCCACGCTGTCGCGGCTCGTCAGCATGCAAGGCACGGCAACCAGAGTTCTTGCGCCTTCAGGTATGCCTTCCTTGAACTCGTATCCGACCAGACGGAACGGCTTGACGAAGAACGTCACGAGTGTGTTGAAAAGACCCGTGGCCCCTTCGGATGCCGGCAGGGCAAACATCAGCAGGAATGCGGTCACCACATACCAGGGCATCCCGGCATCGGCGAGGAACCAGCCGACTGCAAGCATGGCAAGCGCCGTCAGCGCGATGACGGGAACCGCCACCGACATCCAGTTGAATTTGCGCATGATGCGCACGACACTTTGCGAAAACAGCGGCTCGTAGCCGATACGCTCTTCCAGCTCTTCGCGGCGCTGGCCTATCAGGAAGCTGCCGACATTGGGCGCATGCGGGTGCTTCTCATCGGAATTGGCGGTTTCCGTCACCATATCGACAGCGACCTGTGCCACTTCGATTTCGGTCTTGGGCGAACGGCGGGCCAGAAGCTCGATGGTGTTGCGATAGGTGTTGCGCGAACCGAAATCCAGCGTTTCGTAATCGGTCTGCTCACGCAGAACCTTGTCGATATGGCTGACTTCCTCGAACCAGACCGACCATTCCGTGTCGTCTATCTCACGCAGGCTCTTGACGATGTTGCCCATCGTCACATTGCCGGAAGCCAGGCGGTTATGCTCGGCCATCATGATGTTTTCGGCATCGGTGCCAGCGCTGCGAAGGCGCTCTTCCAGCCAGTTCAGCGCAAAGCCGGAGGTCTGCGAGCCATTTCTCAGGCGGTAGAGGAACTGGGTGGAGAAGGTCGGGTCATCGACCAGATTGTCGATCTGCTTGAGAAGTTCGGCGGACGCCTCGGCATCGTTGAGGCGGATGATCTCATCGACCACCTCGTTGGCCCGCTGGCGCATGCGACGCGACCGCTCGACGCGGATGGAGATGCGGCGCAGGTTCTCGATCAGCACGAAACGCAGGATCGATGGCAGCGCCCACAACTCGCCGATCTGCAAGGTTTTTGATGTCTGGTAGCCCTCGACCAGCGCCGTCATGCTTTCGCGCGAAATCGTGCTGTGCGTATGCGCGACATAGATCCAGGCCAGCGCCATGACGCGCGGTATCTCGACATTGCCGATCTTCACCGTCGGTAGCTGGCGATAGAATTTGCGCGGGAAGTCGCGGCGGACCTCCTGAATGGCCTCTTCGATCACATAGTGGTTGTCCAGCAGCCATTCGGCCGCCGGTGTGATCGTCGCACCATTCTCGGCATCGACAGCCGTGGTTCTGTAGACGCGCAGGATTTCCTTTTCGTTTTCACGATGGCGCGCGAAAAAGTCGAACTCCATGAAACCCGGCAGGCCTTCGGCGCCAGATTTGGAGAACTCGGCTCCACAGTCCCTCAACTCCTCGATTGTGAAGTAGACGGAGCGGATCGAATCATTGTGATCGATCTGCTTTGCTTCTGAATCACGGGCGGCGGCGGTTGGCGTAATATGAAATGACATCGGCTCGTATTCTGCACTCTGGTGAGGATCTGGTCTATTTAACCGGAACTTGTTTCAGATTGCTTTTGGAAATTGAAACAACTTTGGCAGCTTTATTTCTTGCTGATCCTGAACCTTTGCTGAACCACCGCGAACCAGCACACGATGATCGACATGAAACCTGCTCGCCCATCAACATGGCATTTTTGGGCAGGAGGCTTCACATCTCAAGAAAATCAACTATTTGACACTGAATTGGCAGGTCGGGCGCGTCATCGCGCCATGCCTTTCATGAAACACTTCGCACACTCCCCCAAAGCGAAAACACGTCATGTTGTGCCCTATCCCGTTTCGTCACTGAACCCCTTGGATGGCCGCATCTTTTTGAAAGACAAGAAGCTACCTAAAGGAGGGAATGGTTTAAGGCGTCATCAGTTCCATGCCACCTGTCGTGCTTCTGCGCAAGCGCCGAAATTGTCAGGCTTGAATCATGCCGCCTCATGCACACCCCGACCCTTATCAGGGGCCGGTAATGCTGCTAAACACGGCAGACGCAAAATAGCCATTTCATGACAACATGCCGGACCTGAAACATGACGATACAGCCGAAAAACGCCGCCGCATTCGCCAACCACATGCCGGATGTCCGGGCGATCCGTCATCACCTGCATCGCAACCCGGAAATCGGACTGTCGGAATTCAAGACCTCGGATTTCGTTGCCGCCCAACTGGAAGCGATGGGTTATGAGGTGACGCGCGGGCTTGCCGGAACCGGCGTCGTCGCAACCCTGCGCAATGGCACGGGCGGCAAGACCGTCGGCATCCGCGCCGATATCGATGCGCTGCCGATCGTTGAAGACACCGGCGCTGATTATGCCAGCCTCACTCCCGGCGTCATGCATGCCTGCGGCCATGACGGACATACGGCCATGCTGCTGGGCGCAGCCAAGATCATTGCGGAACGCCGCAATTTCGATGGGACGGTACACCTGATCTTCCAGCCAGCGGAAGAAAATTTCGGCGGCGCGCGCATCATGATCGAGGACGGCCTGTTCGAGCGCTTTCCGTGTGATGCGGTCTTTGCGCTTCACAACGAACCCGGCCTGCCCTTCGGCCATTTCGTGCTGCGCGACGGACCGATCATGGCGGCGGTGGACGAGTGCAAGATCACCGTCAATGGCTATGGCGGTCACGGTGCGGAACCGCAAAGCGCGCTCGATCCTATCGTTGCCGGTGCCAGCATCATCATGGCGCTGCAGACCATCGTGTCGCGCAACATTCACCCCCTGACACCGACGGTCGTGACCGTGGGCGCTTTCCATGCGGGGGTGGCGAGCAATGTCATTCCTGAAAAAGCGGAAATGCTGCTCACCATCCGCTCTTTTGATGCCGACGCCCGCGACGAACTGGAAAAGCGCATCCGTCTCATCGCGGAAGGACAGGCAGAAAGCTACGGCATGAGCGTGACCCTCGATTACCAGCGCGGCTACAACCCGACCGTCAACCACAAGGCCGAGACGAATTACATCGTCGATCTCGCCACCCGCTTTGCCGGTGCCGACAAGGTCATGGAGATGCCCCGCCCCACCATGGGTGCGGAAGATTTCGCCTATATGCTGGAAGAGCGCCCCGGCGCCTATTTCTTCCTCGGCACCCAGCGAACCGAAAACGATCCGCCGCTGCACCATCCCAAATTCGATTTCAATGACGATATCCTGCCTGTGGGCACGGCATTCTGGGTCGAGTTGGTGGAAGATTACCTGAAGGCTCAATAGCCATTACGCAAAAAGGCCGGTCAGTGACCGGCCTTTCGTGATCGGGCTTGGGAGAATTTTGGTAGAATTAGGGAACCAGACCAAGAATGACTGCGCCGACAAAGGCAAAGCTGACGCCGACGATGGCCGTATGGATGGTGGCCTGCCAGCTGCGCGATGGCGCGGGCGATGGTGTGAAATCTTTGATTTTTCCGGCTTTGGAATAAGACATCGAACCCTCCCTCGTTGACACTGCCGGATGAACCGGCCTCTCGACTGTGGATGCTAGAATAGCTTTATTCTCTAGTCTTTCTGTAGAGATGATTTTCCATTATTTGCCGAAATCGGGAAAAATACTGATCGTCACTTGCCTCCCAACACGCATCGATCTACCCGATTTGCAGTATCAACGCGCAGCACCATTTCCGGTTCAACACAAAAGTTAACGGAAAGTCACTTGGCAGATATCGACATCATCATCATCGGCGCAGGCGTGGTCGGGCTTGCCACGGCACGCACCCTGTCTCAGGCGGGGCTCTCCACCATCGTTCTGGAACGTGAGAGCGAATTCGGCACCCAGACCTCGTCGCGCAACAGCGAGGTCATCCATGCCGGGCTCTATTACCCCAAAGGCAGTCTGAAGGCTCGTTTCTGTGTCGAAGGCAGGCACGAACTCTATGCTTTCTGTGAAAGCCATGGCGTCGGTCACCGCCGCTGCGGCAAGCTGATCGTTGCAACGACTGACGAAGAAGTCCCGCTTCTGGAAAACCTGCGGGCGCGCGGCCTCGAAAACGGCTGCGATGACCTGACGCTGATCGATGCGGCGCAGGCGAAGCGCATGGAGCCTGCACTTAGCGGCGAGGCGGCCCTTTTCTCACCCTCCACCGGCATCATAGACAGCCATGCCTATATGTTGGCGCTTCTGGGCGATGCGGAAGATGCGGGAACCGTGATCGCCTACCATGCGCCGTTCCTGCGCGCCGAACCGACCGATGGCGGCTTCCGCGTCAATGTTGGCGGAAAAGAACCGATGCAACTGACCTGCCGGCTGCTGGTCAATGCGGCAGGGCTCACCGCGCCCCATATGGCCCAGAACATCGAAGGTCTCGCCCCCGATCACATACCCGTTCCGCGTTTCGCCAAGGGTTCCTATTTTTCGCTGTCGGGCAAATCACCCTTCTCGCGGCTGATCTATCCCGCACCTCACAGCCACGGCCTTGGCGTTCACCTGACGATCGATCTCGGCGGGCAGGCGCGCTTCGGGCCGGATGTGGAATGGGTCGATGAGATCGAATATGCCGTCGATTCCCGCCGCTCGAAAGGTTTCGATGAGGCGATCCGGCGCTACTGGCCCGGTCTTCCTGACAATGCGCTAGTGCCTGCCTATTCCGGCATTCGGCCAAAGATTTCAGGCCCTGACGATCCAGCCATGGATTTCCGCATCGACGGACCGGAAACCCACGGCATAGACGGTCTCGTCAATCTCTTCGGCATCGAAAGCCCGGGTCTGACGGCCTCTCTGGCGATTGCCGCAGAAGTGTCGCGCCGCCTCACCTAATCCGCGAAGCGGGACAAGGCAGACGCCATTACTTCGGGATCGACATTGCCGCCGGAGGCGACCGCGATGACCGTTTGCGCCTGCAACGCTGCACCATGAAACAGGGCAGCGGCCAGCGCCACCGCACCGCCGGGCTCGACCACCACCTTCAGGCGCAGAAAGGCCAGCACCATGGCGCGCAGGGCTTCCTCTTCCGTCACCGCAATGCCGGTGCCGCAGTGGCTGGCCATGATCGGGAAGGTGATGTTGCCGGGCTGCGGCGTAATGATCGCATCGCAGACGGAGCCGGACAGTGCATCATTGCGCTCTATTCTGCCCGATGCCAGCGAGCGGGCAACGTCATCGAATTTTTCCGGCTCGCAGGTCCGCACCGTGTAACGCGGTGCTCTAGCTTCCAGCGCCAGCGCGATGCCCGATGTCAGGCCGCCGCCACCGCAGGGAACCAGAACCTCGGCCTGATCGATGCCCAGTTCCCGCCCCTGCTCGGCAATTTCCAGACCCACCGTGCCCTGCCCGGCAATGACCAGGGGTTCATCGAAGGGCTTGATCAGCGTCAGGCCGCGCTCTTGCGAAAGCTTCGCGCCGATGGCGTCGCGGTCGTCTTTGGAGCGGTCGAACAGAACGACTTCGGCCCCATAGGCTTTGGTATTGTCGATTTTTATCTTCGGCGCATCCTGCGGCATGATGATAACGGCGGGCACGCCGTGCAGGGCTGCGGCCAGCGCCACGCCCTGCGCGTGGTTGCCGGAGGAAAAGGCGATGACGCCGCGCTGGCGCACATCCTCAGCAATGCCTGAAACAGCAGACCAGCCGCCGCGAAATTTGAAAGAGCCGGTGCGTTGCAGGCATTCGGCCTTTACCAGAATTCTGCGTCCGGCAATCTCATCCAGAAAGGGCGATGACAGCAACGGTGTGCGAACCGCCTCGGAACCAATACGCTGGCGTGCCGCCTCGATCATCGAAATATCTGTCATGCTGTCCCTGTCTCTCTGCCTGTTTTGCGCTCTCACCATAGGCAGAAATCGTCGCCGGAAAAGAGGCAAAAAAATCCCCGGACAGTGCCGGGGATCGTTTTCGTCAGATACCGATATCAGGCCAGCGTATAGGCCGTCTTCACCGTGGTGAAGAACTCGCTCGCATATTTGCCCTGCTCACGCGGGCCGAAGGAGGATGCCTTGCGGCCACCAAAGGGAACGTGGAAGTCCACGCCTGCGGTCGGCAGGTTGACCATCACCATGCCCGCCTCTGCATTGCGCTTGAAGTGGGTCGCATGCTTGAGGCTGGTGGTGGCGATGCCGGAAGACAGGCCGAATGGCGTGTCATTGGCAACGGCCAGCGCCTCGTCATAATCCTTCACGCGGATGACGGCTGCGACAGGTCCGAAGATTTCTTCCTGCGAAATGCGCATGCTGTTGGTGGCTTCGGTAAACAGCGTCGGCTGAAGGAAGAAGCCGGGTGTTTCGCGCTTGACGAGATCGCCACCGAAGGCAACCTTAGCGCCTTCCTTTTTGCCGATCTCGATGTAATCGGTGTCCTGCTTCAGCTGCTTTTCATCGACGACCGGGCCGACATGGGTTTCCTTGTCCATGGCGTGGCCAACATTGATCTTGGCCAGACGCTCGGTCATGGCGGCAACGAACCTGTCGTGAATACCTTCGGTCACGATGATGCGCGACGACGCCGTGCAGCGCTGTCCGGTGGAGTAGAAACCGGAATTGGCCGCCGCTTCCACGGCGACGTTGAGGTCGGCATCGTCAAGCACGACGAAGGGGTTCTTGCCGCCCATCTCCAGCTGGAATTTACGGTTGAAGGGCAGCGACGACGCGGCAACGCGCTGGCCGGTGCCGGTGGAGCCGGTAAAGGTGATACCGGACAGATGCGGGCTGTCGAGCATGGCCTGACCGACGACCGAGCCGCGACCCATCACCAGGTTCAGCACGCCCTTCGGCAGACCAGCGCGGTGGAGAATATCGACAATCGCCCAGGAGCAGCCCGGAACCAGATCGGCAGGCTTGAAGACGATGGTGTTGCCGTAGCAGAGCGCTGGCGCAATCTTCCAGGCCGGAATGGCAATCGGGAAATTCCATGGCGTGATGATGCCGATGACGCCCAGCGGCTCGCGGGTGACTTCGACGCCGATATTCGGGCGGGCAGACGGAATGACTTCGCCAGCAAGGCGCAGCGCTTCACCGGCAAAGAAATCGAAGATTTGCGCGGCGCGGATGGTTTCGCCGATGCCTTCGGCCAGAACCTTGCCCTCTTCGCGGGCCAGAAGCGCGCCGAGTTCTTCCTTTCGGGCCAGAATTTCGTCAGCGGTCTTTTTCAGGATCGCGTGGCGTTCCAGAATGCCGGATCGCGACCATGCCGGAAAGGCGGCCTTGGCGGCGGCAATCGCCTCTTTCGCATCGTCTGCGCTCGCCTGCGCATAAAGACCAACAACCTCGTTGGTGTCGGACGGGTTGATGTTCTTCGACGTATCGGCGCCGATCCACTCGCCGTTGATAAGGTTCTGGTGAACTGTCATGAAGTGCTCCCTGTGATGTCGAGCGGCGACCATCTCGTCACCCTCTTTCGTCCAAGGCCAACCGGCCAAAAAGGTAGCCGCGCGGATAAGCGGCAAAATTGGTCGCGACCTTATGTCATCTTATCTGTCTGGAAAAGTCACCATATCATAATATTATCAGATTTTATGAAGAACGCTGCCGACCGTTCATTTTTTCGAGGTGCAGAAGGAGGCCACTATGGTCGATATCCGCACCGCCATCACCGACGAAATGATCGAATTCCTCGGTAATCTTCTGCGTCAGCGGCAAATCCAGCGACAGGTCTTTCGCCGTCGCCAGCACGCCGTTCAGATCCTTCAGCTGGAATTTGGAAGGACCGCCTGGCACGAAGTCGCGTTTGACCATGCGCTCACCGTGCAGTTCCAATATCCGGCTTTCGGCAAAACCGCCACGAATGGCATTGCGGAACCCTTCGCGCGAGGCACCGCCTGCCTCCACCAGCATCATCGCCTCGGCAACCGCACCGATGGTAATGGCCACGATCTGCTGGTTGGCCAGCTTGCAGAGTTGCCCGGCACCCGAGGGGCCAACATAGGTCAGCCTGCCCATGGCGGCAAAGACATCCGAAAGGCTTTCAACCAACCCCTCATCACCGCCTGCCATGATGGCCAGCGTGCCCGCACTTGCGCCGACGACACCACCGGACACCGGCGCATCGATGTGACCGATGCCGAGTGCGCTCAGCCTGCCAGCATGGTCGCGCGCGATGGGTGGGGCAATCGAACTGCTGTCGATAACGACCGCGCCTTTTTCCAGCACCTGCGCAACGCCGCTTTCGAACAGTACGTCGCCCACCGCCTTGCCATCGCTCAACATGGTGATGACGATATCGGCACCCTTGGCAGCGTCCGCCGGAGACGAGGCCGGCACCGCACCATCGGCCACCAGCGCCTGCGCCTTCTCAATGCTGCGGTTCCAGACACGCACGGTAAATCCAGCTTTCAGGAGATTGCGCGCCATGGGCCCGCCCATCAATCCAGTGCCGATAAAGGCGATTACGCGGCTATTGTCTTTGGTCATCGTCATTCCTCCCGAATTGGTTTCAATGTGCACATTACCATCCTCTCCGAAAGGGCGTTTGGGCTCGGCGCGGTTCGCTGGGGCGCGCAGCCCGCGCAATGCGCTCTTGCTCTCCCACTTCAAACCATGTCATTTTCCCGCATTGCCAGCAGGAGATACGACATTGCTCAGACGCTCGTTTTTCATCGCCATTGCCGCGACCATTCTGTCGCCTGCCCTTTCCTTCGCCGCCGACCTGCCGGACCTGAAGGGCAAAACCGTGGTCGTGGTCACGGAAAATGCCTATCCGCCGCTGCAATTCGTCGATCCCGCCTCCGGCAAGGCAATCGGCTGGGAATATGATGCGGTGGGTGAGATCGCCAAGCGGCTGAATTTCAAGGTCGAGTATCAGAACACATCCTGGGATGCGATGATCCAGGCCGTGTCCGATGGTCAATACGACATCGGCATGACCGGCATCAGCATCAAGGACGAGCGCAAGCAGAAGGTGGATTTCTCCAATCCCTATATGCGCTCGGAAATGTTCATGCTGGTGCGCGCCGATGAGACACGCTTTACCGATGCCAAGAGCTTCGCCGCCTTCGACAAGGGGCTGGTCGGCGCGCAGGCTGGGACGACGCCTTTTTATACCGCCGTCTACGACATTCTCGACGGCAATGAGCAGAATCCGCGGGTGAAACTGATGGAAACCTTCGGAGCAACCGTTCAGGCGCTGAAAACCGGCGATGTCGATCTTGTGCTGACGGATGGCGTGGCTGGCAAAGGCTATGTCGATGCATCCGGCGGCACACTGAAGCTGATCGGCGGCCCCTTGGGCGGTGATGATTTCGGTTTCATCTTCAAGAAGGGCTCTGATCTGGTCGCACCCGTCAATGCCGCCATTGCCGCGCTAAAGGCAGACGGTACCTTTACCGCGCTCGATAAGAAGTGGTTTCTGGACTACAAGCTCGGCCAGTAAACCCATGCTTGGCAATGACAGAAAGACGACAGCGTGAGCCAGAGGCGCAGATCCACTCCCACGGATGATTTTCCATGGTGGCTGGTGGCGCTCGTCGGCATCGGGCTCGTGCTGGCCGTGGTCATTGCGGTCAACGGCATCTACGCGCAGGTCTTTGCCACCGTCGTCAAGGGCATCGGCATGACCGTTTTCGTCACGCTGGTCGCCTTCGCGCTCGCCTCGCTTTGGGGTCTGCTCATCGCCATCATGGGCATGGCCGATACGCTCGTGCTGCGCCAGATTGCCCGTTTCTATATCGAAACGGTGCGCGGCATCCCCGTTCTCGTCGTGTTGTTCTACATCGCCTTTGTCGGCGCACCCGCCTTCGTCAGCCTGTTCAACTGGGTTATCACCCCGCTCATTCAGGCCGAATGGGTGGAGGAGATGCTGGTTCGCGATTTTTCGCTGACATGGCGAGCCATTCTGGCACTGACCATCTGCTACGCCGCCTTTATCGCAGAAATCTTCCGCGCCGGTATCGAGGCGGTGGATGAGGGGCAGATCGAAGCCGCGAAGGCACTCGGTCTCA
This sequence comes from Hyphomicrobiales bacterium, assembly GCA_900473205.1. Classification (GTDB taxonomy): domain Bacteria; phylum Pseudomonadota; class Alphaproteobacteria; order Rhizobiales; family Rhizobiaceae; genus Agrobacterium. Next base: position 157,454 of record UCLB01000012.1, on the reverse strand, counting down.
ACCGCTTTCAGCGCTTTCGCCTCGTCACCTTTCCGCAGGCGATCCGCACGATCTTTCCGCCGCTCTCCAATGATTTCGTGTCCATGGTCAAGGACAGTTCGCTGGTCTCGGTGCTGGGCGTCATGGATATCACCCAGCTCGGCAAGGTCTATGCTGCTGGCTCGTTCCGGTTTTTCGAAACCTATTCCATCGTCGCCTATATCTACCTCATCCTGACGCTCGGGCTGTCGCTGGCGCTACGGCGCGTGGAAAAATCCCTGCGCCGCAGCCCACGCGGGTAGATCATTGGCCTTTGAGCGCCGAATCCCAATGCTCATCCGCCTTGCCATCCACGAAACGCCATGTGTCGAACCATGTCGTCGTGTAGGTCTTGGACGGGTCTTTCGGGTCCTTGACCTCATGCACGAAACCAACCGTCACCAGATCGCCCTCGGCGGTCACGAAAGCGACGGGCGAGCTGATCTTGTCCGGAATGGGCTTCTTCGGCACTTTCAGCACCTCGGTGAAGAACTTGATCACACCGTCACGGCCCGATGCGGCATTGGGATTGTGCTGGATATAACGCTCGGTCAGATATTGATCCGCCTTGTCCCAATGGCCGGCTTCCAGCAGATCGCGGATGATCTTGTAGGTCACCTGCTTGTTGGCATTCAGCTTCGGGTCCGGGCTGGTGAACAGCGCCTCGGCGTCGGGCGCCTTGACGACGGCTTCCTGAGCCTGGGCTGGCAGAGAGGCCAGCGCAAATGCGGGCAGCGAAAGAGCGCAACCAAGCGCGATATGTCTGATGAAGCGGATCATGGGTTCTCCTCATGGATGCGGGCAGTGGATGCCGGACCATAGAACGCGGAGAACGCTGCCGGAAGCAGGCAGTTTTTCCACCGCTGGTCACATGCAGGGAACCAGCGGTGGAAAGAGGCGTCAGGCGTGTGCTTCAGCCTGCTTCTTCGCTTGTGCCGCAATCATACGACCGGCAATGATGACGAGCACGCCCGCCACCGCCAGGCAGGCGGACAGGAAGAACATCGGCGCAATCGTGCTGCCCGTCTGATCCTTGATCCATGGCACCACATTTTGCGCCACGAAGCCGCCGAGATTGCCCACCGAATTGATGGCGGCAAGACCCGCCGCCGCACCGGCACCCTTGAGGAACCGGCCCGGCAGGCTCCAGAACACCGGCTGGCCTGCAAAAATGCCAGCGGCTGCGATGCACAGGAAGGCAAATTGCAGAACCGGCATCGTCACCAGCGCCGACATCAACAGGCAGAACGCGCCGAGGAAGGCTGGGCCGACGATGTAGGGCGTCTTGTTTTCCGCACGGTCGGCAGCCGCTGGAATGACGTAGAGCGCAACCGCCACCACGATCCACGGAATGATGTTGATGAAGCCATTGGTGGTGTTGGAAACGCCAAAGCCCTTGACGATGGTCGGCAGCCAGTAGCTGAGACCATAAGCCGCCAGCGGGAAGCCGACGAAGCACAGCGACATGAACAACACACGCGGGTTGATCAATGCCTTGAAACCGTTTTCGGCATGTTCTTCCATGTCGGAGTTTTCAGACGCGATGCGGTTTTTCAGCCAGTCCTTTTCCTCCTGGGTCAGGAACTTCGCCTTCTCAGGCGTGTCGTCCAGATAGAAGATGGTGAAGATACCGGCGATGACGGCCGGAACGCCCGTGGCAAGAAACACCCATTCCCAACCCGCATAACCGAACAGCCCGTCGAGATCGAGCAGCATACCGCCCAACGGTGCGCCCACGGCATTGGCCAGCGCGCTGAAAATCATGAACAGCCCGACCATCCGTCCGCGGTAATCCCTCGGGAACCACAGGGTCAGGAGATAGAGAACGCCGGGAAAGAAACCCGCTTCGCAGGCGCCCAGCAGAAAGCGCAGAATATAGAACATCGTCTGGCTGCTGGTATAGGCCAGCGCAATCGTCACCAGTCCCCACGAAATGATGATGCGCGCAAACCAGCGACTGGCCCCGAACCGGGTCAGCAGCAGGTTGCTGGGAACTTCGAAGATGAAATAACCGATGAAGAACAGCGATGCGCCAAGGCCATAGGCATATTCGCTCAACCCCAGATCGCCCACCATCTGCAGCTTGGCAAAGCTCACATTCTGCCGGTCGATATAGGCGATGAGGTAGAGAAGCCCCAGAAACGGCATCAACCGCCAGGTGATTTTTGAAATGAGTGCTTTTTCAGATACCAAAACGTATCCTCCCCTGTCAGCTGCATGAACATGCAGGCCGAATACAATCGAGAGCGCAGCCCTTCACGCAAGCGTTACGGCGTCGTGAGATCACAACTGCGCGAGAGCGTAACGCGCGAGACGGCGTTTTTATCCCGCACCGGCTGATCTATCTCGCAACAGCGAAACCACGCGGTCAGGCGGATTTCATTCGGCGCGGCAATATTGCCGTGGAAAAGCCGATCTGCTATGAAAGATTCATGGGATCGAAATTCGGATGTCTCGCGCAAAACATTTTCGTGCTGCAGGACCACAAGCGTCTGCCGGCACGCTTTTTCGCGGATATTTCCGGCGCGCTGAATACGCGACTTACGTTCGCCTGATAGCCCCTCGCTGTCAGTCTTTTCGCGAACCCAAATCCTTTTCAATATCTGATGGATATAGCCATGAGCGCACCTCGTACCCTCTATGATAAAATCTGGGACGACCACGTCGTCAATCGTGATCCGGACGGAACCTGTCTTCTCTACATCGACCGTCACCTCGTGCATGAGGTGACGAGCCCGCAGGCCTTCGAAGGTCTGCGCCTGGCCGGTCGCCCTGTTCACTCGCCCACCCGCACGCTGGCCGTGGTCGACCACAATGTTCCCACCACCGCAGACCGTCTTGAGGGCATCAAGAACGAGGAAAGCCGCATTCAGGTGGAAGCGCTGGCGCATAATGCTGCGGAATTCGGTGTCGAATATTATTCCGAGCGCGACAAGCGCCAGGGCATCGTTCACATCGTCGGGCCTGAACAGGGCTTTACCCTTCCGGGCATGACCATCGTCTGCGGTGACAGCCACACCTCCACCCACGGTGCCTTCGGTGCGCTCGCGCACGGTATCGGCACATCGGAGGTCGAACACGTTCTGGCGACCCAGACGCTGATCCAGAAAAAGGCCAAGAACATGCTGGTGCGTGTCGATGGCAAGGTGCCAGACGGCGTCACCGCCAAGGACATCATTCTGGCCATCATCGGCGAAATCGGCACGGCTGGCGGCACCGGCCATGTCATCGAATTCGCCGGTGAGGCGATCCGTTCGCTCTCCATGGAAGGCCGCATGACGGTCTGCAACATGACCATCGAGGGCGGCGCGCGTGCCGGTCTCATAGCGCCAGACGAAACCACCTTCGACTATATCAAGGACAAGCCGCGCGCACCCAAGGGCGAGACGCTGGAACAGGCCATCGCCTATTGGAAGACGCTGAATTCCGACGAAGGCGCGCATTACGACAAGGTCGTGGTACTGGATGCCGCCAACCTGCCGCCCATCGTCTCATGGGGCTCCTCGCCGGAAGACGTGGTCTCGGTGCAGGGCACGGTTCCCGATCCGGACGAGATTGCCGACGAGAACAAGCGCAATTCCAAGCATCGCGCGCTGGACTATATGGGCCTGAAGCCCGGTACCAAGATGACGGATATCGCCATCGACCGTGTCTTCATCGGCTCCTGCACCAATGGCCGCATCGAGGATTTGCGCGCTGCCGCCAAGGTGGTCGAAGGCCGCAAGGTCGCCCCCACGGTCTCCGCCATGATCGTTCCCGGCTCCGGTCTGGTGAAGGAACAGGCGGAAAAGGAAGGTCTGGACAAGATTTTCCTCGAAGCGGGCTTCGAGTGGCGCGAGCCCGGCTGCTCCATGTGCCTTGCCATGAATGACGACCGCCTCGCCCCCGGCGAACGCTGCGCATCCACATCCAACCGCAACTTCGAGGGACGTCAGGGCTATAAGAGCCGCACCCACCTCGTCTCCCCTGCCATGGCGGCAGCGGCAGCCGTTGCGGGCCATTTCGTGGATATTCGCGAGTGGCAGTAAACAGGCCATGATGATCGACCGAAAGCCCTGCGGGTTTTCGGTCCTTCGGCCTGCGCTGAGTATTCCTACCCTTTTGCAAAATCCGAGGGGAAAATTTATTCTGCCTGCCCTTACTCTAATGATTAGGCGTGGACAGGCATCTCCTTATTATCCCCAACTGCCAACGTCGTAATAGTTTGATAGATTAAGAGGACATTCCTCTTTCATTTTTACAGCGGCACGCCTCGCTGACGCTATTGACGTACCAAAAATCTCCACGGAGTGTCCGCACTTGCTGCACGTAGCATGGAGGCCATCGACAGAGTTATTGTAGTCACCCTCTAGTTCTGTCGTGTAAATTTCCAAAGTAACTTTTGCCATACCTCCCCCCAAAGATTGCATTAATAATACCACGCAACCGGGGCGAATTTCCAACAAAAAAAGGCGGTCCGAAGACCGCCTTTTTTTTTAATTTTCGATGAGAGGAAAAGCTTATTCAGCTGCGCCTTCAGCGGCCTTTGCTGCTGCGGCTTCTTCAGCTGCCTTGGCTTCAGCAGCTTCTGCTGCGGCCTTTTCAGCGGCCAGAGCCTGTGCTGCTGCAACCTTTTCAGCTTCGATGCGTGCCTTTTCTTCGGCAGCGGCCTGACGCTCAGCGTCGTTGAGCTTGCGAGCGCGAACGCCGGTGTCTTCAACGATACGAGCGGACTTACCGCGACGGTCGCGCAGGTAGTAGAGCTTCGCGCGGCGAACCTTACCGCGGCGAACGATTTCAACGCCTTCAACCAGCGGCGAGTAAACCGGGAATACGCGCTCTACGCCTTCGCCGTAGGAGATCTTGCGAACGGTGAAGCTTTCGTTGATGCCGCCGCCGGAACGGGCGATGCAAACGCCTTCATAGGCCTGTACGCGGGTACGGTTGCCTTCCGTTACGCGTACGTTGACGCGAACGGTGTCACCTGGGGAAAATTCTGGAAGCGTACGCTTCGCTTCGATCTTGGCAGCCTGTTCGGCTTCCAGCTGTGCGATAATGTTGGTCATGTTAACCTCTGAGTTCTTCTGAAACAGCCAGAGCGCTCAACTGTCATCCCTTGAAACCATGTCTCGGGACCATGCCTTGCGGCAGGAGCGGGTTCACCATTCTTTGCTTGCGGTTAAAGGGGTAAACCCCAGTTCCACGCGGGCCATTACAGCAAGACGGCGCATTTGTCATCCCTCTTGTGACATTATTTTGTCGGTCGCTGCCTGATTGTCGTCCATCCCGTCAACGGATATGGAGGTTTCAGGCGTAGCGCATCGGCGCGAAATTACAAAGAATGAGAGCGTCCTATGCGTCCGCAAGAACGCAGGCGCTCTCAAAGACGCGCCGGGAGGGGCCATGTCATTCTTCATCATTCTGCTGCTGCTTGCCAGCGGCTTTCTGTCCGGCGCCGTCAATGCCATCGCAGGCGGCGGCACGTTTCTGACCTTCGGTGCCATGACGATTGTCGGCATCGCGCCGATTTCGGCCAATGCCACCTCCTCCATTGTACAATTTCCCGGCTATGTCACATCCGTCATCGCCTACTGGCCGGAAATCCGCGCTCACTGGAAAGGCGCGATCTTTCTCGCCATTCTTTCCATCGCCGGATCGACCGCAGGCGCGCTCCTGCTTCTGTCGCTGGATAACCCCTCTTTCCGCCAGCTCGTGCCATGGCTTCTGCTGGCCGCTACGCTTTTGTTTGCCGCAGGCCCGTGGCTGCGCCCGCGCACAATCGCCGAACGCTCCCCCGGCAATGCCGCTAGCCTCACCGGTCAGTTCTTCACATCCATCTATGGTGGCTTCTTCGGCGCGGGCATGGGCATCATGATGCTGGCCGTGCTGGGCCTGACGGCAGGCGGTAGCTACCACCACCTCAATGCGCTGAAAAACCTGCTCGCGGTCGTCATCGCCGCCGTTGCCATCGTCGTTTTCGTCGGTGGCGGTGTGGTGGCATGGCCTGCCGCGCTGATCATGATCCCGGCCTCGGCCATTGGCGGCTATAGCGGCGTCTATATTGCGCGCCGCGTGCCGCAGTGGATCATCCGCGCCTTGGTGATCTCGGTCGGCTTGCTGCTGTCGGTCTATTATTTCGTCTCGACCTGAGTTGGCTTAGCCAGAAGGTCTGGGCGGCGCTCTTTCGTCAGTGCCAGCGCCTGCTCATGCCGCCACGTGTCAATGGCCTTGTGGTTGCCGGAGGTCAGAACAGCGGGAATATCGCGCTCTTCCCAGACCTGCGGGCGGGTATAATGCGGATGCTCCAGCAGCCCACCTTCGAAGCTCTCATGCACGCCCGATAGATCGTTGCCCATAACACCCGGCAGAATGCGCACCACCGCATCCAGCAGCGTCAGCGCCGCCGGTTCACCACCGGAGAGAATATAGTCGCCGATGCAGACTTCTTCGAGCTCACGCGCATCGATCACCCGCTGGTCCACGCCCTCGAAACGGCCACAGATAATGATCACACCATCCCCGGCGGCAATCTCGCGCACCCGTTCCTGTGTCAACGGTCGCCCACGCGGGCTCATCAGCAGGCGCGGACGCGTATCATCCTTTGAGACGGCATCGATGGCCGCCGCCAATACATCCGGCTTCAGCACCATGCCCGCACCGCCACCGGCGGGCGTGTCATCCACGCTGCGGTGTTTGTCGGTGGCAAAATCACGGATTTGCACCGGCTCGATCTGCCACTGGCCGCGCTTCAGCGCCTTGCCCGCTAGCGAATGACCAAGATGCCCTGGAAACATGTCCGGGTAGAGCGTCAGCACCGTTGCCTTGAAGCTCATCGGCTTATTTCTTGCTCTTGCCGAAAATCGGATGATCCGGGTCATCCTTGCCGTCTTCGGGATTGTCGATCAGCCCGGCAGCAAAGGGATCGATTAGGATTTTTCCGCCGTCGAGATCGATTTCCAGAACAGCAGCCTCGGAAAAGGGAATGAGCGCCGGGCGTCGGCCCGCACCCTTCAGTTCCAGAAGATCGCCCGCACCGAAATCATGCACGGCAGTGACCGAACCATAGCTCTTGCCATCGGCATCCACTGCCTCCAGCCCTTCCAGATCGGTATAATAGAATTCGTCATCATCCAGATCGTCATCCGGCAGATTGTCGCGGTCAACGAACAGCTCGATACCATTCAAAGCTTCCGCCGCATTGCGGTCGTTAATCCCGCGAAAGCGCACGATGACGACGGTCTTGGCTTCGCGAATCTCGAGAATCTCGAACACGCGCCCGTCGGCGGCAATCAGGTTGCCATAATCGCCCAGCGCCGTCGGATCGTCCGTATAGGAACTCACCCGCACCTCGCCACGCAGTCCCTGCGCCGCGCCAATCTTGGCCATGAGAATGGGGTTTTCCAGCTTTGCCATCGGTCGTCCGTTTCGGTGTTCGTCTTTAAAAATCTATGTACGGCATGTTGCGGTCAAAATAAACATAAACGGGTGGCGCGGAAAACCACGCCACCCGTTTCATAACCGTACAGGCCGGAATTATTCGGCAGCAGATGCTTCTGCGGCAGCAGCAGCGGCGTCGTCAGCCTTCTGCTTCTTCTCGGCAACGCGCTCGAGAGCCTTCTTGCCTGGCTTTGCCTTTTCAGGGTTGCTGCGTGCATCGCGGGTTGCGATGCCAGCTTCTGCGAGGAAGCGCAGAACGCGATCGGTTGGCTGTGCGCCCTTTTCAATCCATTCCTTGACGAGGTCAGCGTTGATCTGGATGCGATCAGCGTTGTCCTTGGCAAGCATTGGGTTCCAGGAACCGACCTTCTCGAGGAAACGGCCGTCGCGTGGCGAACGGGCGTCTGCAACGACGATCTGGTAGTACGGGCGCTTCTTGGAACCACCGCGTGCGAGACGAATTTTCAGTGCCATGTGAGTTCTCCTTATAATGGCTTGCCCGCCGGTCAGGCGGTCTTGTCGGTGCCGTTGTGTTCAGCGGCAATTGCTTCATGATGCCGGATGACTTCCTTGATGATGAAGTTCAGGAACTTCTCAGCAAAATCCGGGTCCAGATTGGCGTCCTTTGCCAGACGGCGCAGGCGTTCGATCTGGTATTCCTCGCGCGCCGGGTCTGCCGGCGGCAATTCGTGGGTTGCTTTCAAAACGCCAACCGCCTTGGTGCGTTGGAACCGTTCTGCCAGCATGTGCACCAGCGCCGCATCGATATTGTCGATGGACTGGCGGTATTGCGAAAGTTGGGCCTTTATCTCTGCATCGGTCATGCCAGCTCTCACTTCTTCTTGCCAAAACCGGGCAGGCCGGGAAGACCACCCAGACCCGGAAGCTTCGGTCCGCCCAAACCGGGAAGACCGGGCATTCCGCCCATGCCACCAAGACCGGGAGGCATACCGCCCGGCTTGCCGAGGCCTGCGGCTTCCGCCTGCTTTTGAAGCGCTTCCAGCTGCTTGGGGTCCATATTGGCGAGATCAGGCATGCCGCCCATTCCACCGCCAAGGCCCATCTTGCCTGCAAGACCGCCCATCATCTGTTTCATGATGCCGCCCTTGCCCTTGCCGCCCATGGCTTTCATCATGTCGGCCATGCCGCGATGCATCTTGAGCAGCTTGTTGATTTCGGCAGCGTCCGTGCCGGAACCGGCAGCGATGCGCTTCTTGCGGCTGTGTTTCAGCATGTCAGGGTTGGCGCGCTCGGCCTTGGTCATGGAGGAGATGATGGCGATCTGGCGGTCGAACATCTTGTCGTTCATACCGGATGCCGCCATCTTGTCCTTCATGCCAGCCATGCCGGGCATCAGGCCCATAATGCCGCCCATGCCGCCCATCTTCTTCATCTGGCCAAGCTGGTCGGCGAGATCGTTCAGATCGAACTTGCCGGACTGCATCTTCTTGGCCATCGCCGCGGCTTTTTCCGCATCGATGTTTTCAGCAGCTTTTTCGACCAGCGAAACAATGTCGCCCATGCCGAGAATACGGTCAGCGATGCGGCGCGGGTGGAACTCGTCCAGCTCACCCATGCGCTCGCCGGTACCGATCAGCTTGATCGGCTTGCCGGTCACGGCACGCATCGAAAGGGCAGCACCGCCACGGCCATCGCCGTCCATACGGGTCAGCACGAGGCCGGTAATGCCAACGCGCTCATCGAAGTTGCGCGCCAGATTGACGGCGTCCTGACCGGTCAGCGAATCCGCGACCAGCAGGATTTCATGCGGCTTGGCGTTTTTCTTGATATCCGCCATTTCCATCATCAACGGTTCGTCGATGTGGGTACGACCGGCGGTATCGAGGATCACAACATCGTGGCCGCCGAGCTTGGCAGCCTGCACAGCGCGCGAAGCGATATCGGTCGGCGATTGTCCTGCAATGATCGGCAGCGTATCGACGCCCGTCTGCACGCCGAGCTGGCGCAACTGCTCCTGCGCTGCCGGACGACGCGTGTCGAGAGATGCCATCAGCACCTTCTTCTTGTCGCGGTCGGTCAGGCGCTTGGCGATCTTGCCTGTCGTGGTCGTCTTACCAGAGCCCTGCAGACCCACCATCATTATGACGACGGGGGCAGCCGCATGCAGGTCGATGGCCACGCCTTCGGAGCCCAGCATCTCGACCAGCTCGTCATGGACGATCTTGACGACCATCTGGCCGGGCTTGATGGCTTTGAGAACCGAGGCACCAACGGCCTTTTCACGCACCTTGTCGGTGAAGGACCGCACGACTTCGAGCGCCACGTCCGCTTCCAGAAGCGCACGGCGAACCTCGCGCAGGGCAGCCGTCACATCGGCTTCCGAAAGCGCGCCACGGCCGGTCAGTCCATTCAGAATGGAGCCAAGGCGGTCCTGGAGGTTTTCAAACATCGCGTCATCCTTCTTCGTTTCGGGGTCACCGAAACGTCGGTTCTTTTGCTGTCAAAAACAAGACGCCCGGCAAAGGGCATAGCCAAAAAGCACCCGAGGGCGCATCGCGCTGTCGGATGTTTGCCTCCGGGATCATCTATACCTTGCGGGTCCCGGTCGGCGGCTGCGGTCATGAAACTGCCAGCTGATGGGCGCGGGTAAACATGAAACCGCCTGCCGAGTCAAGGAAAAGCTCGCATTCGCCAGCGCAAAGCACTCCAACGCGGCCAGTCGAACCTATTTTTTCGAAAGCTTGTCGAGATATTCCTGCTGGTAGCGCTGGATGGCAGCATTGTATTTGATCGTATTGCTCGAATCCTTTTTGGCTTCCATGGCGATCACGCGGACCCAGCGACCCGCCTCCTGGGAATATTCATAGGGCGTCAGATTATGCTCTTCCAGAACTGCGGCGGGATCAATCTTGAGTTGCGTCGCCGCCTGCAAGTGGCCCTGTACCCGCGCATAATCATCGAGCGTTGCCAGCTTGCCTTCGATATCCACCTGTTCGGTCGCAGCAAAACGACCACGATTGGGATCGCCGAATGCCTCACCGAAAACGCGCATGATACCGCCATTCGAACCGGAGGTCTTCAGCGCCTCGGTAAAGGCAACATCGACCGCCTCATAGGCGGCGTTGTTCAAACCCAGAACGGCGATGACCTTCGCCTTGTCCTGATTGTTGGCGATTCGCCCATTGGCAGATGCCCATTCCTCGAAGGTCACTCCATTGACGGGGGCAGGCAGGGTTTCTGCCAGAACCGGCAATGCCAGAGATGCCGAAAGAAGCAGGGATAGGCCAAGCAGTTTGATGGTGCGCATACCGGTCTCCAGACTGATGATGCGAAGATTTTTACAGCAAATGCGATTTTTAAATGGCGAAAACAACCTTGATTTGTAATTGACGATGAAATTATCGCGATCACATGCGGCTTTGTTGAATGTCGCCCGCCTCAGGCCTATGAGAGAGAGTATGAAAAGACGCACCCTCTTCAAACTCTCCTTCCTCGGCGCGCTTCTGGCGGGCGGCGGTCTTTATGCACGCCAGTCCAGTGCAAGCGCCTATTATAGAGGCCCGCTCTCCGACCATTTCGATGGCGCGCGGTTCTTCAATCCCGGCGGTGAAGCGCCCAATGGGTTTCTCGATCTCATGAAGTGGCGGTTCGATGGCAACAAGGCCACATGGCCGGACGCCTATCCCAGCCCCTTCCCCTTCGTAAAGCCGGATGAGCGCGTGAACGGCACCGATCTGCGCGTCACCTTTATCGGCCACGCATCCTTCCTCATCCAGACGGCGGGCTTGAATATTCTGGTCGATCCCGTCTGGTCGGAACGCACAAGCCCCTTCAGCTTCGCTGGTCCCAAGCGCGTCAATCCGCCCGGCATCCAGTTCAAGGATCTACCGACCATCGATATCGTGTTGGTCACGCATAATCATTACGACCATCTCGATCTGGAAACGCTGCAACAGCTGCACATCCACCACAAGCCGCATTTCGTCACGCCGCTCGGCAATGATGTGGTCATCCGCACTCGCGTAGAGGCGGCAAAAATTTCAACGGGAGACTGGGGCGATGTGCTGGCCGTCTCGCCCGATGTGAAAATCCATTTCGAGCCCTGCCATCACTGGTCGGCCCGCGGCCTCAATGATCGCCGTATGGCGCTCTGGGCGGCCTTCGTCATCGAAACGCCGGGTGGCAAGATCTATCACATCGGCGATACCGGCTTTCACAGCGGCCTCAATTACCACGCCGCCCATAAGAAGCACGGCGGCTTCCGCCTTGCCAACCTGCCATTTGGCGCTTACGAGCCCCGCTGGTTCATGAAAGGCCAGCACCAGAACCCGTCAGAAGCGGTGGAAGGCATGAAGATTTGCGGCGCAACCTATGCCTGCGGTCACCATTGGGGCACGGTCCAACTCACCGACGAGGCCATCGACGCCCCGATCATTGCGCTCAAGGCGGCGCTGACAGAACACGACGTCTCCCCAGACCGCTTCCGCCCGATGCACCCCAGCGAAGTCTTCGACGTGCCGATGCCATGAATGAAAAAGGGCGCTTCGGCCATGCCGAAAGCGCCCTAACCCGAGAACATCGCCCCGGGGCATCATCCCACTGCACAACAGCGAAATGCTTACTTCTTCTTGGTCGTGCTCTCGCTGGCCTTCACCTGCGACCCAAGCGTGGGAGCCGCCGCAGGCGCCACCTTGTCCTTCTTGGGTTTCCTGACTTCTTTATTGCTACGAACCTGACCCTTGGCCATGATCTATACTCCCATTCTGCGCCCCCATCTTAGCGGTTATCTGACCGGCAAAGGCAAGCGGTTTCTGATGGTGGGGTTTGATTGGTTGGGCGGATGCGGTGGGGACGGTTGTGTTTTGTGGGTTTGAGGCTGGGGAGCTTTGGCTGCAGCGTTAGCACGGTACACCAATATCGTTGTGAAGCGGGAAGTCAGTCTAGGCACAACGGAGCAACCCTCATCCTGAGGTGCCCCGCAGGGGCCTCGAAGGACGGGGGGTGCGGCCTTAGGGCAGAGTCCGTGGCTGATGCTTCGAGGCTTTGCCCTTCAGTCAAAGCACCTCAGCATGAGGGCGGTGGGTGTGGCGGGCCTCCTTATAATAGCGTCCAGCAAGCCGTAGCCCCCCCTGCTTACAGGACAGAGAGGCGCGATTGCTCCAACGCCAGCCATCCCCCTACCAAACCCAACACCTCACCACGCACTGGTAATTCCCCCTCAATTCCGCCATATAGGGGCAAACGCGTCAGCCATGCTGCGCAAACACCCCAAACAGGTTCAGGATCATGTCGAATACGGTCGAATTTGCGAAGATGAACGGGCTTGGTAACAAGATCCTTGTTGTCGATATGCGCGGTCGCAAGGATATGGTCACACCGCAGGCGGCGATTGCGCTGAATGCTGATCCCGAGACCGCATTCGATCAGATCATGGCCATTCACGATCCCAAGATCGATGGCACCGATGCCTATATCGATATCCTCAATTGCGATGGCACCAAGGCGCAGGCCTGCGGCAATGGCACCCGCTGCGTGGTGCAGGCACTGGCTGCCGAGACTGGTAAAAAGGCATTCACCTTTCAGACCGTGGCTGGCATTCTCAATGCCTCCGAGCGTGAAGATGGCATGATTTCCGTCGATATGGGTCTACCGCACTTCCGCTGGAGCGACATTCCGCTAGCGGAAGAATTCCACGATACCAGCCGCATCGAGCTTCAGATCGGGCCGATCGACGAGCCCGTGCTGCATTCGCCCGCCGTCATGTCGATTGGCAATCCGCATGCGGTGTTCTGGGTGGACCGTGACCCGATGGAATTCGATCTGGAACGCTTCGGCCCCCTGCTTGAAAGCCACCCGATGTTTCCGGAAAAGGCCAATATCACGCTCGCGCAGGTCATATCTGACACCGCACTGCGCACCCGCACCTTCGAGCGTGGCGCGGGCCTGACGCTGGCCTGCGGTTCCGCCGCCTGTGCTGCCGCCGTGTCCGCCGCCCGCACGGGCCGCACAGGCCGCACCGTCGAAATCGATGTCGCCTCCAGCCCGGTGCGAATCCCGCTCACCATCGAATGGCGGCAAGACAACCATGTCATCATGACCGGCCCTGCCGAATGGGAATGGTCCGGCACTGTCGATCCCGTAACCGGCACTTGGGCTCGCGATGCGGCACCGGAACAGGCGGCTTTATGAGTGGCGTCGAGGTCATAACCTTCGGCTGCCGCCTCAATACCTACGAATCGGAAGTGATGCGGGCGGAGGCCGAGAAGGCGGGGCTGAACAATGCCGTGCTGGTCAACACGTGCGCCGTGACAGGCGAAGCGGTGCGGCAGGCGCGTTCCGCCATTCGCCGTGCGCGGCGCGAAAACCCGCATGCCCGCATCATCGTCACCGGCTGTGCCGCGCAGACGGAAAAAGAAACCTTTGCCGAAATGCCGGAAGTCGATGCCGTGCTGGGCAATGAGGAGAAGCTGAAAAGCGCCTCCTACCGCTCCCTGCCCGATTTTGGCGTATCGGCGGAAGAAAAGCTGCGCGTCAACGATATCATGAGCGTGCGCGCCACCGCGCCACAGATGATCAAGCATATTGATGGGCATGTGCGCGCCTTCATTCAGGTGCAGAATGGCTGCGACCATCGCTGCACCTTCTGCGTCATTCCCTATGGGCGCGGCAATTCCCGTTCGGTGCCGATGGGTGCCGTGGTGGATCAGGCCCGCAAGCTGACGGAAAACGGATACCGCGAAATCGTGCTGACAGGCGTCGATGCCACCAGCTACGGCGCCGATCTGCCGGGCGAACCCTCGCTGGGCTATCTGGCCAAGACGCTTCTGAAACAGGTGCCCGATATACTGCGTTTGCGGCTCTCCTCCATCGACAGCATCGAGGTCGACCGGCATCTGCTGGACCTCATCGCCGATGAACCGCGCTTCATGCCGCATCTGCATCTGTCGCTCCAGCACGGCGATGACATGATCCTGAAACGCATGAAGCGCCGCCATATGCGCGCCGATGCCGTCGCCTTCTGTCATCAGGTCAGGGCGCTGCGCCCTGACATGGCGTTTGGGGCAGATATGATCGCCGGTTTCCCGACCGAAACCGAGGAGATGTTCGAAAATGCCGCGACCCTTGCGGAAGAATGCGGCATTTCCAACCTGCATGTCTTCCCCTACAGCCCGCGCCCCGGTACGCCAGCGGCGCGCATGCCGCAACTGGACCGTGGACTGATCAAGCAGCGGGCGGCACGGCTGCGCCAACGCGGCGAAGCCTTGCGGGATGCGCATCTGACCGACATGGTCGGCACCACGCAGACCATCCTTGTCGAGAATAACGGCTTTGCCCATACCGACAATTTCACCCTCGTTGCCGCAGCCGATCTTGCACCCCGCACCCTTGCGCAGGTTGTGATTACCGGTCACAACGGAAAACACTTGAGTATGCAATGTCTGGCAGCACACGCTGCGTGACTTAAAGATACGGAATCGTCATGGCCCTCGGCTTCATCAAAAAAGTTTTTTCCTTCGGCAAGGATAAGGCCGAAACGGACAAGCCGGACGCGGACCAGACGCCTCTCCCCACGAGCGATCACCCCACCACCTTCGAAGATGTGCTGAGCGAGGCCGAGGCGCATGCGCCCGTGGCTGATGATCCTGTTTCCGACGTCGAAATGGAAACCGCAGGCGGCCCCGCCCCCGACAGCTTGGTCGAGAGCGAGCCCAGCCCGCAGGAAACCGACGCAGAGGAAGAAGAAGCACCGCTGCTTCCCGGCACCGAGCAGGTCGGCGATATCGGCATGGTGCCGCTTTCGCTGCTGCAGGCCGAAGCCGAAGCGCAGGACGATAGCGCCGCCTTAGAGCAGGAGCAGGTCGCTCCCGACGCGCCGCTCGATGATGCCGCTATGGATAAGTTGCTGGAAGAGGCGGAGGAAGCGACGGGGCCAGAGCTTGCCGATGCTCCCCCTGCGCCGACCGTACTTCCCAAGGGATTTGCCTCAGCAAACGACCGGGTCGAGCCCGTCGAGGCGCTGCCGGAGCCGAAACTGACATGGTTCCAGCGTCTGCGCGCCGGCCTTTCTCGTACCTCATCGCAGCTGACCAGCCAGATTTCGGCCCTCTTCACCAAGCGCAAGCTGGATGAAGACACGCTGGATGAGCTGGAAGATTTGTTGATCCAGTCGGACCTCGGGCTGGAAACCGCCATGCGCATCACCGGCGCGCTGTCATCCGAACGTTATGGCAAGGATGTGAGCGGCGAAGACGTGGCACGCATCATGGCCGGTGAAATCACCAAGGTTCTTGCCCCGGTCGCCAAGCCGCTGGAGCTCGATCTATCGCACAAGCCGCATGTCATCCTCGTCGTCGGCGTCAATGGTACGGGCAAGACGACGACCATCGGCAAGCTGGCAGCAAAGCTGTCGGGCTCCGGCCTCAAGGTCATGCTGGCGGCGGGCGATACGTTCCGCGCCGCAGCCATTGAGCAGCTGAAAATCTGGGCGGATCGCACCGGTTCGGAATTCATCGGCACCAAGCTCGGCGCCGATGCGGCAGGCCTTGCCTATGATGCTTACGAGCAGGCGCTGGCCAAAAAGAGCGATGTTCTCATCATCGACACCGCTGGCCGCTTGCAGAACAAGACCGAATTAATGGCTGAGCTGGAAAAGATCGTGCGCGTGCTGGGCAAGCTCGATCCGGATGCTCCGCACACCGTGTTGCAGACGCTGGATGCGACCACCGGCCAGAACGCGATGAACCAGGTCGAAATTTTCCGCAACATCGCGGGCGTTTCCGGCCTGATTATGACAAAATTGGATGGCACGGCGCGCGGCGGTATCCTCGTTGCCATTGCTGCGAAACATAAGCTGCCGGTGTATTTCATCGGCGTCGGTGAAGGCGTGGACGATCTGGAGCCCTTCGAGGCGGAAGATTTCGCCAAAGCGATTGCGGGAGTATGAGTATGGACGTGGAAAGCAATCAGCGCGAAAGCGAAAAAATGGTGCGGGAAATCAGCCCGCTATTGAAATTCGCGCTCGAGCTGGGGCCGCTGCTGATTTTCTTCTTCGCCAATTCCAAAGGCGAGTGGCTGGCAACGACGTTCCCGGTTCTGACCGAGTTCGGTGGCCCGATCTTCATCGCCACCGGCCTGTTCATGATCGCGACGATCGTTGCGCTGACCGTCTCCTGGATATTGACGCGCACCCTGCCGATGATGCCGCTCATCTCGGGCATCGTCGTGCTCGTCTTCGGGGCGCTGACGCTCTATCTGCAGAACGATACCTTCATCAAGATGAAGCCGACCATCGTCAACACCCTGTTCGGCGTCATCCTGCTGGGTGGCCTGCTGTTCGGCCAATCGCTTCTCGGCTACGTCTTCAACTCCGCCTTCAAGCTCAACGATGAAGGCTGGCGCAAGCTGACCTTCCGCTGGGGCTTCTTCTTCCTGTTCCTCGCCGTCCTCAACGAAGTCGTCTGGCGCGGATTTTCTACCGATACCTGGGTTGCCTTCAAGGTCTGGGGCACCATGCCCATCACCATCATCTTCACCATGGCGCAGATGCCGCTCATCATGCGCCACTCCACCGAACCGCTGACGAAAGACAAGAAATGACAGTTGCTGACATGTCTGCGTCGCGTTCGACGTCCTACAAATGGTTCGGTGTCGCCGCAGCTTTGCTCGTCGCGCAGATTGTCATTCTGTACTTCATGGGCCGTGTTCCAATCTGCGAATGCGGTTACGTCAAGCTGTTCGAGCCGGGCGTAAATACGCCGGGCAATTCGCAGCATCTGGCCGACTGGTACACGCCCTCCCACATCATTCATGGCTTCCTGTTTTATGGCTTTGCTTGGTTGCTGTTTCGCAAGCGGAATATCGGAATGCGGCTGTCCTTCGCCGTTCTCATCGAGGCGGCTTGGGAGCTGCTCGAAAATTCGCCCATCATCATCGACCGCTACCGTACCGCGACGATGGCGCTTGGCTATACCGGTGACAGCATTCTGAACTCGGCCATGGACACGGTGTTCATGGTGGTCGGCTTTTTCTTCGCCGCCCGCATGCCGATCTGGGTTACCATTGTCGTCGCAATCTTTTTCGAGATTTTCACCGGCTGGCTGATCCGCGATAATCTGACCTTGAACGTGTTGATGCTGGTCGCTCCCATCGATGCCATCAAGGAATGGCAGAATGCGCTGCCTGCCTCCTGAACCGTTGTATGAAATCTAATTATAAGCGGATACTTTTTTAACGAAGCCTCATTAGAGGTTGTGCTTTATTGTTTTGCATAAGGGTCGATATCTTGCAGGATAATTTTGCCTATCTGCTGCCCTTTATCATGCTGACCTTCGGGCTGATCTTCATCAGCCTGCAAACAATTGGCTTCCGCTCCGGCCGTTACTGGGGCATCGGCTATATCTGCGCAGCCAGCGGCTTTGCCATTCCCATGGTGCTGCAGGACAATTTTGCGCTAACGCAGGCCGTCTTGTCCAACATTGTGTTTTTCGCAGCCTTTTTTTGCTACGGCCACGCCTTGCTGCTGTATTTCAACGCAAAACCGTATGTATGGCCGCGCGTAGCGCTGGCCGTCTTTGCGTTTCTGGGCGTCTGTTTCTTCATTTTCTTGCAGCCTGACTTACGCCTCGGCCTTGCCCTCAGCGACACCATGTGCGCCGCCCTGCTGGCGCCATCCATCTGGCTGGTGCGCAAGAAATTGCGGCACGGCATGGACAGGCTGCTGCTGGCCGCCGTTTCCGCCGTTGTGCTGGAAACCATGACGCGTGTCGTCGTGCTGCTGTCGATGACCAGCAGCAACTCCCTGCAAAGCGTCGATGACTATCTGACATCAGACTATGCCTATCTCATGCAGTTTGCCGCCAGCATTTTCGGCTTTCTGCTGGCGCTTGCGGTGCTGGCCAGTGCGGCGGCGCATATTCTGGCGCAGCATCGCTTTGCGGCGGATCACGATCCACTCACGGGGCTGCTCAACCGGCGCGGCTTCGATCTTGCTGCCCCTGACTTCCGCGCCTCGGAACCGCCTTCAGGCGTCGTGCTGATGGGCGATATCGACCATTTCAAGCAGGTCAATGACGACTTCGGCCACGCGACCGGCGATCTCGTCATCATCGCGGTGGCGGAGCTGTTGCGGGAAAGACTGCCTGACAATGCGAAGATAGCGCGCTTCGGCGGTGAGGAATTCGTCGTCTTTATTCCCAACCTGAAAGCCTCGGAGGCGGCGGTTTTGGCCAATATGGTGCGCTGCGCCTTTGCCGCGCGCGATTGGAGCGAGATCGGCATGAATCGGCAGATCACCACCAGCTTCGGCATATCCTCCGTGGCGCGGGGGGATCACTCCATTCATGATGCGATTGGCCGCGCTGACGGTTTCCTCTACCGGGCCAAGCAGGCGGGCCGAAACGAGGTCGTGCAGGAGGGCATGCATGTTCAGGCGGCGAAAGCCGCACCCGCACTCAAGGCCGTGCCGAAATCCTGATTTGCGCGTTGGAGCTTTCAGTCTCCGGCGATCGCTCTTTCGATGGCCGGGATGATGTCCCGCTCATAGGTCGCGGCATCGATGGGACCAACCTTTTTGTAGACGATGATGCCGTTTCTATCCACGAGATAGGTCTCGGGAATGCCATAGACACCCCAGTCAATGGCGGCTTTGCCATTCGGGTCGATACCGATGGCATCATAGGGATTGCCGAGTTCACCGAGGAAGCGCAGGGCGTTGTCCGACTTGTCCTTGTAATTGATGCCGACGACATTCAGCCGCTCGTCTTTCGACATTTCCGTCAGCATCGGATGCTCCTGCCGACACGGCACACACCACGAAGCAAAGACATTGACCAAGGTCACCTTGTCTTTGATGGCCGCATCGGTCAGCGCGGGAAGGCCGGAGCCCTCCAGAGGCGGCAATGCCAGGGATGGTGCCTTGGTGTTGATCAAGGCAGACGGGATGGCGCTGACGTCTAGGCCATTGACGTCCTGCTCATACAGCATCTTGGCGGCGATGGCGGCAAAGCCTGCGAAGGCCAGCAAGGGTAGAAGGGCAAGAAGCACGCGCGCTTTTTTACCCGAGGAAGCGGGAGCGATCTGGCTATCCTTGGTCATGCGGATGCTCCGTCTGACGGCGCGGCGCGCGCCCGGCGGCGGACGCCGGAGGCCTCAAGCTGCGCCATTTCCTTGCGGCGAGCGCGTCCATCAAACCAGATCCAGGCAATCAGGACCGAAACGATCACACCGGTCAGACCGTAAGACATTCCTATATAAAAAGCGTGGCTCATGGCTTGGCACTCTCCCGGCCTGCCATGCGGGCAGCCAGACGGCGTTGAGCCGCAATGCGTCTGCGCCAGATTTCATTGCGCATGGCGGCGATGTGAAGGGTGAAGAATAAAAGCGTAAAGCCGAGCGCCATGATGAGCAGCGGCCAGAGAAACTCCGATGCGATGGCCGGGCCATTCATGCGAATGACGCTCGCGGGCTGATGCAGCGTATTCCACCACTCGACCGAGAATTTGATAATGGGAATGTTGACGAACCCGACGAGGATCAGGACTGCGCTGACGCGGGCAGCCCTGGAAGGATCATCCATGGCCTTGTTGAAGGCAATCAAGCCCAGATACATCAAAAACAGAATGAAGACGGAAGTCAGCCGCGCATCCCAAACCCACCACGTGCCCCACATGGGCTTACCCCAGAGGGAGCCGGTGACCAGAGCAATCAGCGTGAAGGCAGCGCCGATCGGGGCGGCGGACCGGTGAGCGACATCCGCCAACGGGTGCCGCCAGACCAATGTGCCGATGGCAGAGGCAGCCATGACCGTATAGCACATCATCGACAGCCATGCAGCGGGCACATGCACATACATGATGCGCACCGTATTGCCCTGCTGGTAATCGCTATCCGTCGTAAAGGCGAGATAGAGACCGATGGCAAGACAGAGTGCCGACAGCCCCGCCATCCACGGTAGAATGCGAGAGGCCAATGCCAGAAACCGCGTCGGGTTGGCAAGATCGCTGAATTTGGTAATGGCGAGGCTCGTATCGTTCATGGCGTCTTTCTACAGCGAGAGCAGCACGGCTGCAATTGATCCTTATCAATCCATGGAACTGCGCAATGCCAAAGCGGCAAAGAACGGACCGACGACCGATGAAAAAAGCGTGATGGCGATGAGAATGAGGAATGGCGGCATGAAGGGTGCGGGGTCCTGAACGGCGGCGTAGGACGCGCTGACACCGAAAATCAGAACGGGAATGCAAAGTGGTAAGACGAGGATAGACACCAGCAGCCCGCCACGCGGCAGAGCGACGGCCACCGCCGCACCCACTGCCCCAATGAAGGTCAGTGCCGGTGAGCCGACCAGAAGCGTCACCATGACAGCGCCGATGGCGACTTCGCTCATATTCATGAATAGACCCAGCAGCGGCGATGCGATGACCAGGGGCAGGCTGGTGGCTGTCCAGTGCGCCAGGCACTTCACCAGAACCGTCAGCACAAGCGGGTTTTCCTGCATCAGAATAAGATCGAGCGAGCCGTCGTCGCGCTCTGCCTGAAACAGCCGGTCGAGGCCGAGGAGAGCGGCGAGAAGAGCGCCGATCCAGACGATGGCGGGGCCGATGCGGGACAGGAGATTGAGGTCCGGGCCGACACCGAAGGGGATGACGGCAACGACGGTCATGAAGAAGAGGACGCCGATGAGCGCGCCGCCGCCCGCGCGGATGGAGAGTTTGAGGTCGCGGAGGAAGAGGGCGGTCATGGGGTGGTGCTCCCAGCGTAGGTCAGATCGCGCTGGGCGGATGATGGATAGGTTGGGTGGGTGTGGCGTTCCCCCTCTGCCCTGCCGGGCATCTCCCCCACAAGGGGGGAGATCGACTCGTGGCGAAGTGTCGGCCAACGCATGTGTCGAGGCAGAGGCGAGGTCAGCGCATCTTGCCGATCTCCCCACCTGAGGGGGAGATGCCCGGCAGGGCAGAGGGGGGTAGCGGCATACTCGACGATCACCACGCTATCTCCACCCCAGCAAACCCCGTCATCCGCAACTCCTGCACACCATCCAACCCAAGCGGCTGATGCGTCGCGGCCATCACAATGCCGCCCTTTGCAAGATGCGATTCCACCAACCCCGTAAACATCACATCCGCACTGGCATCCAGCGCCGCCGTCGGCTCATCCAATATCCAGATCGGCCGCCACGCCACCAGAAGTTTGGCCATCGCGAATCGGCGTTGCTGGCCTGCTGAGAGATAGCCGAAGGGCAGGTGGGTGATGCCGGACAGGCCGACGGTTTCGACAGCCTCTTCTATCCCCATGGAGGGACCATGGTTGAAATCACCCAAAAAATCTTTCCAGAAGGAGAGATTTTCGAACACGCTCAATTCCTGTTTCATGGCGTTGCGATGGCCGAGATAGTGGCTGGCTTCTGACGCGTGGGTGCCGTTTTCAATCCCTTCGCCGGCTATCTTTACAGTGCCTTTTTCCGGGCGCAGCAGACCCGCCATGACGCGTAAAAGCGTGGATTTTCCAGAGCCGTTCGGCCCGGTCAGCACCAGCGCCTGCCCGCTCGTTAACTTGAAGGAAACATTCATGAATATCAAATCTTCGCCGCGGCGGGCGGCGAGATTTTCTGCTGTCAGCAGCATGGGATCATCTCGTTTAAGATTTTAATCATCTCGATGGCAAAAAAATCGATTTAGGGCTTTTTCCGGTCTGGCACGTTTCGATGAAATTATCTATATGACTTTCAACCACGCCAGCGGTCGGCGTGATCATCATATAGCGCCGGGCCTGAAGGTTGTGAAAATTGCCTTCTCGTGCGGACAGCGGAAATGACCGTACCCGCATCCTGATGTGCACGTGTTGCACAGGGGTCCGCACGCGCGTGTTGGCTACTCAGAGGAAGCGGGGTTTTTATCCGTGGCTAAATCTCTAGACAGTTTCAATTGTCGTTCCGTTCTTACCGTTGACGGTAAGGACTATGTTTATTTCAGTCTGCCGAAGGCGGAAGCGAACGGCCTGACGGGCGTTTCGAAACTTCCCTACTCGATGAAGGTTCTGCTTGAGAACCTGCTGCGCTTTGAAGATGGCCAAACCGTTACCAAGGAGCACATCACGGCCGTTGCCGACTGGCTGAACAACAAGGGCCGCGTCGAAAACGAAATCGCCTACCGCCCTGCCCGCGTTCTGATGCAGGACTTCACCGGCGTTCCAGCCGTGGTCGATCTTGCCGCCATGCGCGATGCGATGGTGGCTCTGGGTGGCGATCCTGAAAAGATCAACCCGCTGGTTCCCGTCGATCTGGTCATCGACCACTCGGTTATCGTCGATGAATTCGGCACGCCGACGGCTTTTGCCCGCAACGTCGAGCTGGAATATGAGCGCAACGGCGAGCGTTACCGCTTCCTGAAGTGGGGCCAGCAGGCATTCAAGAACTTCCGCGTCGTTCCACCCGGCACCGGCATCTGTCACCAGGTGAACCTCGAATATCTTGGCCAGACCGTCTGGACCAAGGAAGAAGACGGCGAAACCATCGCTTACCCCGACACATGCGTCGGCACCGACAGCCACACGACCATGATCAATGGTCTGGGCGTCCTGGGCTGGGGCGTGGGCGGTATCGAAGCCGAAGCGGCCATGCTCGGCCAGCCGGTTTCCATGCTTCTGCCGGAAGTCATCGGCTTCAAGCTGACGGGCAAGGTCAAGGAGGGCGTGACCGCCACCGACCTCGTGCTGACAGTCGTTCAGATGCTTCGCAAGAAGGGCGTTGTTTCCAAATTCGTTGAATTCTTCGGCCCCGGCCTTGATTCGATGACGCTGGCCGACCGTGCCACCATCGGCAACATGGGCCCGGAATATGGCGCGACCTGCGGCTTCTTCCCGGTTGACGGCGAAACCATCAACTACCTGACCATGTCTGGCCGCACCAAGGACCGCATCGCGCTGGTTGAAGCCTATTCCAAGGCGCAGGACATGTGGCGCACGGGAGACGGCTCCGAGCTTGTCTTCACCGACACGTTGGAACTCGACCTCGGCGACGTCGTGCCATCCATGGCCGGTCCGAAGCGTCCTGAAGGCCGCATCTCGCTGGAAGGTATTGCCTCCGGCTTTGCGACAGCACTGGAAGCCGACTACAAGAAGCCCGGCCAGCTCGACAACCGTTACCCCGTCGAAGGCACGGATTTCGATCTCGGCCATGGCGACGTTGCCATTGCCGCCATCACCTCCTGCACCAACACGTCCAACCCATCGGTTCTGATTGCGGCTGGACTTCTGGCCCGCAATGCGGTTGCCAAGGGTCTGACATCCAAGCCTTGGGTCAAGACGTCGCTCGCACCGGGATCTCAGGTTGTTGGCGAATATCTGGAAAAATCCGGTCTGCAGAAGGATCTGGATGCCATCGGCTTCAACCTCGTCGGCTTCGGCTGCACGACCTGCATCGGTAACTCCGGTCCGCTGCCTGCGCCGATCTCCAAGACTATCAACGACAAGGGTCTGATCACCGCTGGCGTTCTCTCCGGCAACCGTAACTTCGAAGGCCGTATCTCGCCCGACGTTCAGGCGAACTACCTCGCTTCCCCGCCGCTCGTCGTCGCTTACGCGCTGGCTGGCACGGTTCAGAAGGACCTGACCACCGAGCCACTCGGCATGGGTTCCGATGGACAGCCTGTCTACCTCAAGGACATCTGGCCGACCTCTGCCGAAATTCAGGAATTCATCCTGAAATACGTCACGCGCGAACTCTACGAGTCCAAATATGCCGACGTGTTCAAGGGCGACGAGAACTGGCAGGCCGTTCAGGTTCCTCCGGGCCAGACCTATGCCTGGGACGACAAGTCGACCTATGTTCAGAACCCGCCTTACTTCGTGGGCATGGGCAAGACAGGCACCGGCCTAAAGAACATCAAGGGCGCTCGCGTTCTCGGTCTCTTCGGCGACAAGATCACCACCGACCATATTTCTCCGGCCGGTTCGATCAAGGCTGCTTCCCCTGCCGGTGCATACCTCACCGAAAATGGCGTGGGCGTTGCCGACTTCAACCAGTACGGCACACGCCGTGGCAACCACGAAGTGATGATGCGCGGCACATTCGCCAATATCCGTATTCGCAACCACATGCTTGGGCCAAACGGCAAGGAAGGTGGCTACACCATCCACTATCCGTCCAAGGAAGAGATGTCGATTTACGATGCGGCCATGCAGTACAAGGCCGAGGGCGTTCCGCTCGTCATCTTCGCAGGCGTGGAATACGGCAACGGCTCTTCGCGTGACTGGGCTGCCAAGGGCACCAACCTGCTCGGTGTCAAGGCTGTCATCGCGCAGTCCTTCGAGCGTATCCACCGTTCCAACCTCGTTGGCATGGGCGTTGTCCCATTCGTCTTCGAAGAAGATACGACATGGGCAAGCCTTAACCTCAAGGGAGATGAAACGGTCGAGATCGATGGTCTCGAAGGCGACATCAAGCCACGTGAGAAGAAGATCGCTAAGGTGACCTATGGCGACGGCACAGTGAAGGAAATCCCAATCCTTTGCCGCATCGATACGCTGGACGAAGTGATCTACATGAACAATGGTGGCATTCTGCAAACCGTTCTTCGCGATCTGGCTGCATAAGCCATCGATCATCGAGACAGAAAAACGCCGGGAGCAATCCCGGCGTTTTTGCGTAAGATGACGGGAGTGAAATGGCGGGCACGCTTCGTGATCGGCACTCACCCCATCGTGACTTTCTATTGAAGGGATTTCGGCGCTATTTTCGCCGTCGCGTCCCGACATGTATTGATAGCATCAATGGTCTGGATAGGCGTCCAGACAAGGGTTTCGCAATGTCTTTTAAATATGGACCTTTGACATTTGGTCTTTCACTGTGTGTGCTCAGCACCGTTGCGGCGGTCTCCGCACAGGCGCAGGAGACGGTAAAGGGCGTTGTGGAGCTTTTCACCTCACAGGGCTGCGCGTCGTGCCCGCCCGCAGATGAGGCAATGCGCAAACTCATCCAGAAGGGCGACGTAATCGGCCTGTCTTACCATGTCGATTACTGGAACTATCTCGGCTGGGCGGATTCGCTGGCGTCTAAGGAAAATACCGAGCGGCAATATGGCTATGCGCGGGCTCTGGGCCGCAACAATGTCTACACGCCGCAGGCGGTGGTGAATGGTCGCGACCACGTCAAGGGCGCCGATATGAACGCCATCTACAGCCGCCTGGATGCCTTCAAGAACGCGGGCGAAGGTTTGAGCGTGCCGGTAAAGGCACAGCGCATCAACGATGAGATCGCCATCGATATTGGCGAAGGCCATGGCAAGGCGGATGTCGTCGTTGCCTATTTCACCCGCGAACAGATCGTGGATGTCCAGAAGGGCGAAAATCAGGGAAAAAAGATTTCCTACTGGCACAGCGTCTATGACGTTCAGACGGTGGGTATGTGGGATGGAAAGTCGATGGCTGTGAAGCTGCCGGCCAGCATCATGAGCAAGGCGCAGAATGGCGGATGCGCGGTTCTGTTGCAGACGACGGATGCGCAGGGCAATCCGGCTGCCATCATTGGCGCGAGCGTTCTTTTACCATCCGGGAATTGAGTTCACCCTGAGGGGTGAGGAGATCCGGTCCGGGCATTGGGGGCTGGGGGTAAAGGGTCAATGCACCGGACCGGGTCATCTTGGTGCCTAGGCATCAATTGACTTCAGCAATATTCCACCCAATTCGGGCCATGGTTTGACCGAAATAGGGCAATTGCACCTTTAAGATCTGCCTAAATTATTACCTGCGAAGCATTTTTTGAAGGGCTGCGCCAAGGCTTGCAATTTCGCCAGCGTGGCGGCAGACTGTCGTACAAATGTCATTTGCAGTTGAGCGAGGTTGCCTGATGACCGATCAGCCGGATTTGCAGCGCGCAGGTTCATCTCACAGAGATAGCTCATCCGTCATCGATCTCCGTGAATACAAGCAGAGCAAGGACCCCTTGCCGATCACCTTCCATCGCCGCGAACTGGATGCGATATTGCGCATCTATGGGCGCATGGTGGGTGAAGGAGAATGGCGCGACTATGCCATTGACCATTTGAAGGACAAGGCCGTGTTCTCCGTCTTCAAACGGTCCGGCGAGATGCCTCTGTTCCGCATTGAGAAGAACCCCAAGCTTGCGGCCAAGCAGGGCGCGTTCAGCGTCGTCAATGTCAATGGCCGTATTTTGAAGCGCGGGCATGAGTTGCCGCAGGTGCTTAAAGTCTTCGACAAGGTGCTGAAGCTGATCGAGTGATCCCCAGCATAGCGAGAGATACAGACAACAAAAAAGGCGGCCCGAGAGCCGCCTTTTCGATGTCTATCTCATCAGGTCTTACTTGTCGCGGTTTCCGAGGAACTGCAGCAGGAACATGAAGAGGTTGATGAAGTCGAGGTAGAGCGTCAATGCGCCCATGATGGCTTTACGGCCAGCAGTCGCAACATCGTCACCGTCGAAATACATTTCCTTGATCTTCTGCGTGTCATAGGCCGTCAGACCAGCGAAGATCAGCACGCCGATGGCGGAGATCGCAAAGCCCATGGCAGACGACTGCAGGAAGATGTTGACGAGCGACGCAATGATCAGGCCGAACAGACCCATGATCAGGAATGAGCCCATGCCGGACAGGTCTTTCTTGGTGGTGTAGCCGTAAAGCGACAGCGCACCAAAGGAAGCAGCCGTGATGAAGAACGTCTGTACGATGCTCTGGCCGGTATAGACCAGGAAGATCGACGACAGCGAGATACCCATCAGCGCGGCGTAACCCCAGAAGGTTGCCTGCGCGGCAGGGACACTCATGTTCTGAATGCGGAAGCTAAGGAATAGCACCAGACCCAGCGGCGCAAACATCACCACCCATTTCAGCGGGGAGCCATAGAGCAGCTGCGCGAAAGCGGGGTTGGAGACCGCCATTGTATAGGTGAAGAAGGACGCTACGCCGGTAATTACCAGCGCAAGTGCCATCAGGTTATAAACCTTCAGCATATAGGTGCGCAGACCCTGGTCGATCATGGCACCAGACTGTGCATGACCCTGGGCCATACGGTTCTGGTAATTGTTGAAGTCAGACATTGTTACCTCTTTTGAGCTCCGAAATTGCTACGGTGTCGGGCATATCGTCGTTTCACAACTATATCCCAGGCGCCGCTGCGGAGCTACAGCAAGCCTACCGAAGAATATGATGATATCGTTTCATAGATACAAGAGCTTTCAGAACCGAAAAAACACCGTATGCGCGAAAATCGATAACGTTTTGGCGATCATTACAGAGATTTAATCGTTAAAGTTAAGTGGCGTACAACTTTTCAGAATGCTCTTCGGTTCCGGGCTCTCGTTGATCTTACTCTCCTGCCTGCCGCAGAACCGGCGCTGCCTTTTGCCCCAGTATCCGCCATGTGCCGATGAGGCCGATGCCGACAGTCATAACGAGAGCCACAACGATGGTGCCGATGGCGACATCCGGCAAGAAGCTGGAGGGCAGTTTCATGATGCGGGCAATGACGAACCATGCGGAAACGCCACCGGCAAACAGCGCAAAAATGGCCGTCGCCAGACCCAGCATCATATATTCGTAGGAGAAGGCGCGGATCAGCATTGCGCGTGTGCCGCCCAAGGTCTTGAGAATGACCGCGTCATGCGTGCGGGCGCGATTTCCGGCAGCCAGAGCGCCAGCCAGCACCAGCACCGAGGCGATGAGGGCAACGGCGGCGGCGGCGCGAATGGCGGTGGCAAGCTGATCGACAAGGCGGTTGACCACATCCAGCGCATCCTTCACCCGCACACTGGTGATGGTCGGATAGGCATTGGTAACGGCGCGCAGGATTTCGCCTTCCTTGGCAGCCGTGGCGGATGGGTCGGACAACGTCGCGAGCCATGCATGCGGCGCACCGCGGAACGTATTGGGCGAAAAGACCATGACGAAGTTGAGCGACAGCGATTCCCACTGCACATCGCGCAGATTGGCAATCTTGGCGGTGATATTGCGACCTAAAACATTGACGGTGACGCTATCGCCGATCTTCAGTCCAAGCTCACCCGCCTCTTCCGATGCAAAGGACACGAGCGGCTCGCCGCTATAATCCTTGTCCCACCAGCTGCCCTGCGACAGCTTGGCATTTTCGGGCATGTCCTGCGCATAGGTAATGCCCCGATCACCACGCAGAACCCAGCGGCCTGCGGGTGGTACGTCGATCTTGGTGACATCCTGACCGTTGAGCGCCAGAATACGGCCGCGCAGCATCGGTACTTCGGTCAGCACGCCCTCCGGCGCCTGTTTCTGAACGAGATCACGAAAGCCATCGCGATCTGCGCCCTGAATATCTACGAAGAAGAAATTGGGTGCCCTGTCCGGCAGACTGCCCGTCAGTTCACGGCGCAGATTTCCATCGATCAGCGTCAGCGTGACAAGGAGCGTGAGGCCGAGACCGAGAGACAAAACGACGGAGGGTGTCAGTGCGCCGGGGCGGTGGATGTTGCCGATGGCGAGCCGCAGGGCAGCGGAATGAACACGCGGGCTTCTCCTGGCAATGGCCTTGATGCCCCAGGCAACCAGACGCAGCACCACGAAGGCAAAAGCGACCGCCGCCAGAAACACCGAGGCGATATAGCGCTCTTCCGCAGAGAAAATGGCAAGACCAGCGAGTGCAGCCAGAAGAACAGCGGTGGCAAGAAGATAGGGCCAGGACGGCAGGCGGTTTTCCTCGAAACCCTGCTCCCGAAACAGCGCCGTTGCTGGCACTTCTCTCGCCTGCCCCAACGGCATAACGGCGAAGGCAAGCGTCGTCAGCAGACCGAAGATGCCTGCCAGAAAAAGCGGACCGGGATAGATCGCCAGCTCATTGGGAACGGGAAGCACACCTTCCAGAAACCGCATGGCAATCAGCGGCGTGACCGCACCGAGCATCAGCCCGATGACGATGCCGATACAGGCAATGAAGGCGATCTGGAACAGATAGGTCATGGTGACGACGCTCGCCGGTGCGCCGAGGCATTTCAGCGAGGCGATGGTCGTGCGTTTGGAATCGAGAAAAGCACGCACGGCATTGGCAACGCCAACGCCACCAACGATGAGAGCCGTCAGCCCCACAAGCGTCAGAAACTGCGAGAAACGGTTGACGTTTTCGGTAAGCGAAGGCGCGGCGCGATCGCTGGTACGGATAGACCAGCCCGCATTGGGGAACTCCCGGTTGGTATCTTCGGTGATCGTGGCGCGTTTGGACGGGTCGTTCAGACGGATTTTGTAGCCATGTTCGACAAGGCTGCCGGTCTGCACAAGGCCCGATGCGAAGAGCGCATCACGGCTGATAAGCAGCCGCGGCGCAAAGCCAAAGCCATCAGACAGAGCATCCGGCTCGTTGACGACGGTGCCTGACAGTTTGAGTCGAACATTGCCGAGCAGCAATTCGTCACCGACCTTGATACCAAGCCGTTCGAGCAGCAGCGGGGCGGCGACAGCGCCATAAGCATCACCCTGCTTTGCCAGCAATTGCGAGAGAGGCGCAGCAGGTTCTGCTTCGAAGGTGCCATAAAGCGGATAAGCGCCATCGACGGCCTTGACCTCTGCGAGCGTCTGTTGCGACCCATCCGCCAACCGTGCCATGGAACGCAGACCGGTGGAGACGGCAACTTGGCCAAGACCATCCAGATAGGCGCGCTCATCCGTGGTTACTTCGCGGTTGCGCAGTTCAAAGCGCACATCGCCCGCCAGAATGGATTGGCCTTCGGTGGCGATGGAGCTGGTGACGGCGCGGGAAACGGAATTGACGGCGGCAATGGCCCCGGTTCCCAGAGCGATGCAGGCCAGAAAGATGTAAAAGCCGCGAAAACCGCCGCGAATTTCACGCCGGGCAAGGCGCAGCGCGTTGCGGATGTTGAACAGCGACGGCACGAAGCGACTCATGCCAAAACCGCCTGTGCAGGCGTCGATATCGCGCTATCGCCTTCGATCTGACCCGAGCGCACCTTGATCTGGCGCGAGCATCGGGCGGCAAGCGAAACATCGTGGGTGACGAGGATCATTGTCATGCCACGTTCGGCCTGTTTGGAAAACAAAAGATCGGCAATCTGCTTGCCGGTATCCGTATCCAGATTGCCGGTCGGCTCATCCGCGATCAGCACGGCGGGTGAAGGCGCAAGAGCACGGGCAATGGCAACGCGCTGCTGCTCACCGCCGGAAAGCTGGCCCGGGTAGTGATTGAGCCTTTCGCCAAGCCCGACGGCCACGAGCTCCTTTTTGGCGATTTCGAACGGGTTGGCGACATTGGCCAGTTCCAAAGGAACGGCAACGTTCTCTAAAGCGGTCATATTGGCAATCAGGTGGAACGACTGGAATACGATCCCGACATTGCGCCCGCGAAACTCCGCAAGAGCATCTTCTCCGAGATTGTGAAGCTCCGTTCCCGCAATTGTGATCTCACCGCTATCGAGCCGCTCAAGCCCGGCCAGAACCATCAAAAGCGTGGATTTTCCCGAGCCGGAAGGCCCGACGATGCCAACTGCCTCACCTTCTGCAATACTGAGGTCGATGCTTTTGAGAACGTGGACGGAAGCGGCGGCGTTGCCCAGGGTCAGATCCGCCTTATTCAGCTCGATGATGCTTTTCGTCACAATTCGCGTTCCTATATGAAGGAGAAGGGCAATCGGGAATTCAAAAATATCCTGACATTGCCAGACAAATTAGGAAGGCCGTCATGCGTTTTAAAGCCGTCGCCGCTCAATTCATCGTCATCTGCACTGCGGTGCTGACCGCCAGCTTTGCGCAGGCTCAGGATAAACCGGTGCAACTGGTGGGCTTCGGCGACAGTCTGATGGCCGGATACCAGCTGCCGCCGACCGACAGTTACACCGCCCAGCTGGAGGCCGCATTGAAGGCCAAGGGCATTGACGTGACCATCGCCAATGCCGGTGTTTCCGGCGACACGAGTTCCGGCGGACTGGCACGGGCCGAATGGTCAGTGCCGGATGGAACGGATGGCGTGATTTTGGAGTTGGGAGCCAATGACGCCTTGCGCGGCATTTCACCGGAGGAGACGGAAAAGAACCTCGAGGCGATGATTTCAGGTTTTCAGAAGCGCAACATTCCGGTCCTGCTGATCGGCATCATGGCGCCACCGAATATGGGTGACGATTATGCCAAGCGCTTCAACCCGATCTACCAGCGCCTTGCAGAAAAACATGGGCTTCCGCTTTACCCGTTCTTTCTGGACGGCGTCGTCCTGGATGAATCCCTGCAACTGGAGGACAGAATGCATCCCAATACCAAAGGTATAGCCGTGATGGTCGAAAAATCCATGCCAACGGTAGAAGCCTTCATTAAGACTATCGGTGCGCAAAAAAAATAAGCGCTTGCGCCAAGCAGCGTTGCATGATTCGCTACAATTGTTCTGCCAAAAGATTCGGGGAGCTCGCCATGCCGAGACTGTTTACCGCCCTCGAAATTCCGCGCAATGCGGCGATGAGCCTATCATTGTTGCGCGGTGGTCTGCCGGGTGCCCGGTGGATCGATGTGGAGAATTATCACATCACCCTGCGCTTTATCGGCGATATCGATAACCGTACCGCCGACGAGGTGGTCAACAGGCTTGACCGGATCGACAGACCGGAATTTCAGGTCAATCTCACCGGCATCGGCTCGTTCGGCTCCAAGAAGCCGCACTCCATCTGGGCCGGAGTGTCTCCCTCCGCAGAGATGACCGCCCTGCAAGGCGAGATCGAGCGCATTTGCCAGCGCCTCGGCCTGCCGCCAGATCCGCGCAAGTTCACGCCCCATGTGACACTGGCCCGGCTCCGCAACTCGCGGCTGGACGATGTGGTCCATTACCTCTCCGGGCGCGGCGATTTTCGCACCTCTCCCTTCACGGTCGGACGCTTTGTGCTGATGTCCTCGAAGGAATCGGTCGGCGGCGGCCCCTATATCGTTGAAGAGGCATTCCCGCTGAGTGAGGCTTGGCCTGTCTCCAGCTTTTCCAGCGCGGATTTGCAACCGGCAAAGAGCATGTTGTAGACGGTCTGAAAGCCGTCTTCGCCACCATAATAAGGGTCAGGCACGCTTTCGCGGCGGCCTGACGCATATTGGCCGAAAAGGTGAAGCTTATGCGCATGCTGCTTCGGGCAGGATGCCTTGAGTTTTTCCAGATTGTCTTCATCCATGGCCAGAATGATATCGAAGACTTCGAAATCGGCGGGTCTGACCTGACGGGCCTTCTGGCCTGAAATATCGATGCCGTGCAGCTTTGCAATGGCAACGGCGCGTGGATCGGGCGCATTGCCTGCATGCCAGCCACCGGTGCCAGAGGAATCGATCACGAAATGATGATCGCCCTGCTGTTTTTCGACCAGATGTGCGAAGATGCCCTCTGCCAGAGGTGAGCGGCAGATATTTCCCATGCAAACAAATAGGACTGCTGTGCGTTTCATAAAACCATAGCCAGAAAGAGGTGACGCCCATGAATTACCCCAAACTCGACAGAGACGCCATCGATGCTGAGCTTGCCAAGCTGGAAGGATGGTCTTTGCGCGAAGATGGGCTTGCCATCGTCAAGGCATTCAAATTCGCAAACTTCGCCGAAGCCTTCGGCTTTATGGCGCAATGCGCGCTGGTGGCGGAAAAGCTGAACCACCATCCCGAATGGTCGAATGTCTATTCCCGGGTCAAGGTGTGCCTGACGACGCATGATTCTCAAGGCGTCACCGAACGGGACTTTCTTCTGGCGACTGCCATGCAGAAGGCAGCGGCGGGCAGACATGATTGAACGGGCTGCGTCCTGCCCTATATAAATGTCCATGACCAAAGGACACACAACCATGGATGACGTGAAGATTGGTGAAATCCTGCTGCCGGGAGAGCCCGACCATCAGGAAGAGCGCGAACAGCAGGTGCGTGCCAAATTCTGGCCGAAGATGAAGCGGGTAATCAGCAAGGTGCCTTTCGCGCGCGATGCGGCTGCCGCTTACTACTGCGCCATGGACCGCGACACGCCGTTCCGCGCCAAGGGTATTCTTCTGGCGGCACTCGGATATTTCATTCTTCCCTTCGATGCAGTACCCGACATCTTCGCCGTGGTTGGTTTTACCGATGACATTGCCGTTTTGACGGCAGCGCTTGCCATGATCCGCGCCCATATCAAAATGGAACACTACGAAGCGGCTGATGCGGCGATAGATGCTTTGAAGAAAGAGTAACGGCTCTGTGATGGCGTGTGTGAAACCGCGCCAAATGCTGACAAATTCTTGCCTGAATTCTTGTGTCATTGCTGATGACGCAGACGCAACTGGTGTTTGCTTCGCTGGCGCTAGGAGTCACCGATCTGTTACAGGCCAATGCAAATCTCGACTTTTAGCATTGGCGTTGACGGTTTGGTAACCGATCTTTAGCCAATATCAGGATGACGGACTTCACCTAGCATCGGCCCGGCGCAGCCGTTCGGCCAACTGGAAGACAATAAACCCGGCAGGAAATTCAATGTTTGTAAGAAGTGTAGCAACCGCAGTCGCCATTTTGCTGGCCAGCATCAATGTAGCCTCTGCACAGTCGCCCACGCGCATCCAGCAGTTCAACGCATGGGGTGCCTATTCGTACAAATCGGGTAAAAGCACCGTTTGCTATGTTCTTTCCATTCCCACGGCAAAGGAACCGGCCAGCGTCGATCACGGTGATATCTTCTTCATCGTTTCGCAGCGCCCTGGCCAGAATATTTCCTACGAGCCACAGGCAATGGTGGGTTACGCGCTTAAAGAGGGTTCGAAGGTCAATGTGACCATCGACAACAAGAACTTCGTGATGTTCACCAAGGACAAGGCCGCCTGGGTGGAAAATGCCGCTGAAGAGCCGGCACTGGTTGCAGCCATGAAGGGCGGCAAGTCCATGACGGTCAAGGCAACATCTGCCCGCGGCACCGCGACGTCCTATTCCTATTCGCTTTCGGGTATTTCGGCTGCCTTCAAGCAGATCGAAACCTGCAAATAAGCGCCACGGGATATCGTTTTGGAATGGCCGGTCTGTGACCGGCCATTTGCGTTTTGGCTATTTTGGTGATAAACGCCCGCCAACACTGACGAGTGCCTGCGCGACAAGCGCGTCACTCTTGATTTTTCTCGACATGCAGACGGTTTCAGCCTTTCTCTAGAAGGTAGCGCAACGCTGTATGGGATGATGGGATAGGGACGATGTCCGTACTGGAAGCCACCGCAGGTCTTGCAATAAAAAGCCCGCTGATCGCCAATAGCGATCTCATGTCCGGCAAGCCGTCGCTGATCGGCCTGACGCGCGAGGACATGGCGGATGCGTTGCTGGATGCAGGCGTGCCGCAAAAGCAGGTCAAGATGCGCGTCAGCCAGTTGTGGAACTGGCTCTATGTGCGCGGCGTCTCCGATTTCGATCATATGACCAATGTCGCCAAGGATCTGCGCGAAACGCTGAAGGCAAAGTTCACCATTGCGCGCCCTGAAATCGTTGAAGAGCAGGTCTCCAATGACGGTACCCGCAAGTGGCTGATGCGTTTTCCGCCGCGCGGTGCTGGCCGTCCGGTCGAAATCGAAACCGTCTATATTCCCGAAGAAGGTCGCGGCACGCTGTGCATTTCCAGCCAAGTCGGCTGTTCGCTCACCTGCTCCTTCTGTCACACCGGCACCCAGCGCCTCGTGCGCAACCTGACGGCGGAAGAAATTCTGGCGCAGCTTCTTCTGGCGCGTGATCGTCTGGGCGATTTCCCCGACCGCGAAGCACCGCAGGGCACGATCATGCCCGCCGAGGGACGCAAGGTCTCCAACATCGTGATGATGGGCATGGGTGAGCCGCTTTACAATTTCGAGCATGTCAAAACCGCGCTGCTGATTGCGACCGATGGCGATGGCCTTTCGCTTTCCAAGCGCCGTGTGACGCTGTCGACCTCTGGCGTAGTGCCGGAAATCTTCCGCACCGGCGATGAAATCGGCGTGATGCTGGCCATCTCCTTGCATGCGGTGCGCGACGATCTGCGCGACATGCTGGTGCCGATCAACAAGAAATATCCGCTGAAAGAGCTGATCGACGCCTGCCGCAATTATCCCGGCCTGTCGAATGCCCGCCGCATCACCTTTGAATATGTGATGCTCAAGGACGTCAATGACAGCCTGGAAGACGCCAAGATGCTGACGCAGCTTCTGAAGGGCGTTCCGGCCAAGATCAATCTTATCCCGTTCAACCCATGGCCCGGCACGAACTACCAGTGCTCGGACTGGGCGCAGATCGAGAAATTCGCCGATTTCATTAATCAGGCCGGTTACGCTTCGCCGATCCGCACACCACGCGGGCGCGATATTCTGGCTGCCTGCGGTCAGTTGAAGTCGGAATCCGAGCGCATGCGCAAGACCGAACGCATGGCATTCGAAGCCATGATGATCGCCAATCACGGCGCGGATGACGAATAAGAACAAGAATTGATAGGTGAGTTCAGGCTTGCGCGATTGATTTCGTTTTAACCCTTTCTTAAAGAGGGCAACGACAAGCGAAACAACCGGAGGAATATCCTATGCGCGCACTCGTTCTGGCGCTCGCCGCTGCGACGGCCTTTGCCCTGCCTGCCAAAGCAGAAGACGTGACCGTTGCCGTTACCGCAATCGTCGAACATCCCGCACTGGATGCCGCGCGTGATGGCGTCAAGGCAGCCCTTGCCGAAGCTGGCTACAAGGAAGGCGAAAATCTGAAATTCGTCTACCAGTCGGCGCAGGGTAATCCCGGCACGGCAGCGCAGATCGCCCGCCAGTTCGTGGGCGATGCACCAAACGTGATCGTTCCGATTTCGACCCCATCCGCACAGGCCGTCGTCGGTGCCACCCGCGACATCCCGGTCGTCTTCACCGCCGTATCCGATCCGGTCGGCGCACAGCTGATCAAATCCATGGAAAAGCCGGGCCGCAACGTCACCGGTCTTTCCGATGCGCTGCCTGTCAACGAGCATCTGGCGCTGATCATGGAAGTCGCTCCCAACGCCAAGACCGTGGGCTACATCTACAATTCCGCCGAAGCCAACTCGGTTTCGACGCTGGAGCTTCTAAAGACCGAAGCCGAAAAGGCCGGTTTGAAGGTCGTGGAATCGGTCGCGACGAAGTCTGCCGAAGTACAGGGCGCGACGCGCGCGCTGGTGGGCAAGGCTGACGTGATCTACGTCCCGACCGACAACACCATCGTTTCCGCCTTCGAAGCCGCCGCTGGCGTCGCCTCCGAAGCCAAGATTCCGCTGTTTGCCGCCGATACGGATTCCGTTGCCCGTGGTGCAGTCGCTGCTCTCGGCTTCAACTATTTCGACGTGGGCAAGCAGACGGGTGCGGTCGTCGTTCGCATCCTGAAGGGTGAGAAGCCCGGTGACATTCCAGCAACGGTCGCTGTCGGCACCGATCTCGTCTTGAACAAGAAGGCTGCTGAAAAGGCTGGCATCACGTTTCCCGAGAGCGTGACGAAGCGCGCGACGAAGATTATCGACTAAAAGGCCACGTACCCTCTCGTCATCCTCGGGCTCGTCCCGAGGATTTACCCCCGTTCAACGGAAACTGGACGGCAGCAGATGCGCGGGACATCTCGGACTTGATCCGGGGCCCGAGCATGACGAAAGAGTGTTTGGTCGCAAACCAAGGAATTCTACCGTGAGCCAAATCGCCTTCTGGGGCGCCGTTGAACTGGGGCTGGTTTTTGCCTTTGTCGCTATCGGCGTTTATCTCGCATTTCGCGTGCTCGACTTTCCCGATCTTACCGTCGATGGGTCGTTTCCGCTGGGCGCTGCCGTGGCGGCGGTGCTGATTGTTGCGGGGTTTAACCCTTGGCTGGCAACGGCCATCGCCATGGTTGCCGGTGCGGCAGCCGGCATGGTGACGGCGGTCTTGAATGTCCGCTTCAAAATCCTCAATCTTCTGGCCTCGATCCTGACCATGATCGCGCTGTTTTCCGTGAACCTGCGGGTAATGGGAAAGCCGAATGTCGCGCTGCTCAATCAGGAAACGGTGATCGAGCCCTTCTACGGTCTCGGTATTGCGGAATATCTGCTGCGCCCGCTTTTCGTTGGTGTGCTGGTGGTCATCGCCGTCATCCTCGTCTGGCGCTTTCTGGAAAGCGATGCGGGCCTCGCCATGCGTGCCACCGGTGCCAATGCGCGGATGGCGCGGGCTCAAGGGGTGAAGACCGGTAATCAGATCTATCTCGGCATGGCGCTGTCCAACGCGCTGGTCGCATTGGGCGGAGCCCTCTTCGCACAGACCAACGGCTTTGCCGATGTGACGTCAGGTGTGGGCACCATCGTCGTTGGTCTGGCCGCCGTCATCATCGGTGAAACGCTGTTCGGATCGCGCGGCATTCTGATTGCGCTGATCGGCTGCGTTCTTGGCTCCATCGCCTATCGTTTGGCGATCCAGCTGGCGCTTTCCAGCGACGCGCTTGGCCTCAAGGCCTCCGACCTCAATTTCGTGACCGCCCTGCTGGTTGCCGTTGCGCTGATATTACCGCGCCTGCGCCGTGGGGGAGCAACATCATGATTTCGCTTTCCGACATCCAAGTCGTCTTCGGACGCGGCACGCCGCTGCAAAAGCAGGCACTGGCCAAAATCGATCTCACCATCGAAGACGGCTCCTTCGTCACGGTTATCGGCTCCAACGGCGCCGGAAAATCCACGCTGCTGGGCGTGCTGGCAGGCGATGTTCTGCCAACCGCCGGTAAGGTGACAATCGGTGGCGTGGACGTGACCCGCAAGCCGACGGCAAACCGTGCAGGCCAAGTGGCACGCGTGTTTCAGGACCCGCTGGCCGGAAGCTGCGGCACGCTGACCATCGAAGAAAACCTCGCGCTTGCGGCAGCACGCGGCAAGACACGCGGATTGCTGCCAGCACTCGGCGGCGGACGACGGGCGTTCTTTCAGGAGCGGATCGCGTCCCTCAATCTGGGGCTCGAAAATCGTCTGAAGGACCGTATGGACCTGCTTTCGGGCGGTCAGCGTCAGGCCGTATCGCTGGTCATGGCAACGCTGGCTGGTTCCGACGTTCTACTGCTGGATGAGCATACGGCGGCACTCGACCCGGGCATGGCAGAATTCGTGATGCAGTTGACCCAGAAAGTGGTGGCCGAGCGCAAGCTGACGACGCTGATGGTCACGCATTCCATGCGACAGGCGCTGGATTATGGCGACCGCACCGTCATGTTGCATGCGGGTGAGATCGTTCTCGATGTCTCCGGCGAAAGCCGCAAGGGTTTGCAGGTGGAAGACCTGATCGAGATGTTCCGCAAGATACGCGGCCAATCCATCGATGATGATGAATTGCTGATCGGGTAACATACGAAAAGAAAAACGCCGTGCGCCTGGGGGAGCGCACGGCGTTTCTTCGCGCCGAAATTACATCTTCGGCAGCAAGACCTTGTCGATGACGTGAATGACGCCATTCGACTGCTTGACGTCGGCAATGGTCACATGGGCGACATTGCCGTTTTCGTCGGTCAGCGTGATTTTTTTCATGTCGTATTTGGCCTTCAGGATGCAACCGCCAACGGTTTTCACATCATGAGTGCCGTTATCGTCTTTGATCATTTTTTCGATAGTGCTGGACATCGCATCTGCAGCAACGACGTGGCAGGTGAGAATCTTGGTGAGCTTGGCCTTGTTTTCAGGCTTTAGCAGCGTCTCGACCGTGCCCTTTGGCAGAGCGGCAAAGGCTTCATTGGTCGGCGCGAAAACCGTGAACGGGCCCTTGCCCTGTAATGTCTCAACCAGACCGGCAGCCTTGACGGCGGCAACGAGCGTGGTGTGATCCTTCGAATTCATCGCATTCTCAACGATGTTCTTGTTCTCGTACATCGCAGCGCCGCCAACCATCGGGTTCTTGGCTTGGGCTGCAAATGAGACGGTGGAAACGGCTGCGGCAAGCGCGATCATGCGCAGGCTGGATTTCATCATGGCGTTTTCTCCTCTGGTTCCGCCAATCGTCCCTGCGTTGGT
This sequence comes from Hyphomicrobiales bacterium, assembly GCA_900473205.1. Taxonomy (GTDB): domain Bacteria; phylum Pseudomonadota; class Alphaproteobacteria; order Rhizobiales; family Rhizobiaceae; genus Agrobacterium. Next base: position 118,130 of record UCLB01000012.1, on the reverse strand, counting down.
GCAGGTGACGTATCCGGTACATGAGAAGCTACGGAGCGGGATCAGAGGAAGTTTCAGCCAGGCGAATCTTTTTTTAAAGCTGCCGTGTCGTGCCGCTGGCAATGACCGGGCCGGTGGGCTTGCCGGTGGGCGAACCGCCATAAGGCTCCACGCTGACGGCGAGCGTAATGCCATCGCGCAGCTGGTCCCGCATGTCAGGTGGAATGGTCATTTCCGCGTTTTTGTTCGGATCAACGAGACCGAGCGAGTAAGGCGTGCCATCTGCCTTGACGAGCCAGAGCTGCAGCGAATTTTGCGATTTGTCACCCGCCGCCACCGGCGTAAGTGCCATGCGCCCGGAGCCTGCATCATAGGATACCATCAAGGCCATTGGCGCATTGGGTGACGACAGCTGCGCCGTATAGGAGATTTGAAGTGGCTGTTGCGGGGATGAGGGCAGCAACACGAAAGAGATTGCCGCGATAACTGCACATGCGGTGGTCAAGGCGCTGAGGCCACGCCAGAAGGCCAGCGAGCCCCATAGCGAGGGCAGGAAGCCAGGCTTGGCCTTCGCGTCTGCATGAAACAGACGCGCTTCTACTGCCTTATAGGTTGCGCTAGCGGGCGCTACAGGCTCATATTCTTCGTTGAGACCGGAAAAATGCGCTTCCCATTGGTGCACGCGCTGCGCAAAAACCTCTTCGGTGCGGATACGCTTTTCCACCAGACGCCGGTCGTCCGCAGACAACACGCCAAGCACATATTCGGCGGCGATCACGTCGTCCTTTGGAATATTGCTGTCAGCCGGTTCTTTCATCGCTCCATGCACTCTTTCAGCTTGATGAGGCTGCGCCTCAACCATGTTCGCATCGTATTCAACGGAACCGCGTAAACTTGCGCCAGTTCCTGATAGCTCATGCCCTCCACATAGGCCTGCCGCACGGCTTTCGCCCTGCTCTCCTCCAGCTCGTCCAGACAGCGCTCTATGCTGCGGCCTGTATCCTTCTGTAGCGTCGCTTGCTCCGGGTCCGGTGCGGTATCGACCAGATCGGGAACATCGCTCAACTCGCTGGCAATCGGCTTGCGGGCGCGGATGATGTCTATCGACTGGTTGCGGGCAATGGCGGCCAACCACACGTCGGCAGTGCCGGAGGCGGCGGAAAACAGCCGTGCCCGCTGCCAGATTTTGACATAGACTTCCTGCAAGGCTTCGTCAGCGTCTGTACGGTCTTTGAGTATACGGAGACAGATGGAAAAAAGTTTCGGGCTCGTGGATGTATAGAGCGAGGCGAACGCATTTCGGTCTGACAGGGCAACGAGGCCAATCAGCGTGCTCAGATCGTCTTGCCGCATCGCTCCATCCCGCCCGAAGGCCAGTTCCCGAATAGTCTGCAAGCTGGCAGGGTCTTGGCGAAAAGACAAGCGCCGCGTGTCACATCAACTCCCATGACGGACAGCCAGCTCTGCGAGCCAACTATTTGGCAGTGGTCAGAAAAATCTTCACGGCAAACAGCGAGAAGACGCCGGCGATGGTATAATCCAGACCGCGCAGAACCTTGCGATTGCGCTGCAGCCAGCCAGACAGCCCATCTGCAGCCACCACGATGCCGATACCGATTGGCACCGCCACGATGATCGACCAGAGCCCGAGGAAAATCAGTTTGCCCGTGACATGCGGGTCGGACGCGCTGACGAATTGCGGAAGGAATGTCATGAAAAAGATAATGACCTTCGGGTTCAGCAGATTGACCCAGAGGCCGTTGAGCAATGCCGACTTTTTGGACGACTTCGCCTTCTGCTCCGTTGGCCGCTCCATGACAAAATCCGAGCCCTTGCGGATGGCCTGAATGGCCAGCCACACGAGATAGGCCGCACCACCGGTTTTCAAAACGAGAAAGGCCGTCGGAGAAGCAACGATCAGGGCTGCCACGCCGAAGGCGACGAGCATCGTGTGTACGGTGATACCGAGATTGGTGCCGACCAGCGTCATGAAACCGGACGCGCGCCCTTCCCTAACAGAACGGCTGATCCACAGCGTCATATCCGGGCCGGGTGTGACCGACAGCAGCAGAATGGCAATGGTAAAGGCAATCAGGGTCGGCAGACTGGGTAGAAAATCCACGGCGGCACCACACTCGCAAGGGTTTGATGTCTGTTCATAACGCGGTTTCCAAGGCCTGCCAAGCCAGACGAAAGAATGCCGCGCCCGAGGGCGCGGCAGGCATATCAGCTGTTCAGGAAGGATTTGAAGTCGTTGCTGTAATCCTCATGCCAGCGCGACAATGGCGGGCGGTTTTCAACGATGTCATTTGCCGCCCAGAGGATGCGTTTTTCATCCGTCTTGCGGTCCACTTCGCCATCCGGGCACAGAATGTAGAAATCGCCCTTGCCGATGCTCTCGACCATGAAATCCACCGTCTGCTCGGGCGTCCATGCACCCGATGGCTTTTCCGTCCGGCCATTGGCGGTGAGGCCAGTAAACACAAAGCCGGGTATGAGAAGATGGGCAGAGACATTGCCGGTAGAGGCATTTCTCAACTCATATTCCAAAGCTTCGGTAAAGGCTTTGACGCCTGCCTTGGACACATTATAGGCCGGATCGCCCGGCGGCGTAGTGATGCCCTGCTTGGAGCCGGTGTTGATGATAAGGCCCGGTTCGCCATGGGCCAGCATGCCAGACCCGAAAACGCGGCTGCCATTGACAACGCCCATCAGATTGACGCCAAAAACCTTCTCCCAGTTTGCCTGCGGTCCGAAAATGGCGCTGCCGGGCTGCACACCGGCATTGTTCATCAACACATGGACCCGCCCGAAACGCTGGATGACGGCGCGTTCCAGCGCCTCCAGCTCATCGAGTTTCGAAACATCTGTTGGAATGGAAACGATCTGCTCATTGCCGTTTTCGGCAAGTGCAGCAATCTCGCTTTGAGCCGCAGCCAGTTTCTCACCATCGAGATCGACCAGCACGACGCTCATGCCGAAGCTGGCGAATTTACGCGCGGCGGCAAGGCCGATGCCGGATGCCGCGCCGGTGATGACGACAACATTGTCCTTCGTGAATGCGTTGTGAAGTATCGTCATTGGTTTCTCCTTTTCGCTACCGCTTCAAATCTCCGGCAGTGACGTCCCATGGAACCATGCGCTCTACTGACGCGGTGGAAGTTTAGTATTTTTATCCCTCAAAGTCACATGACGATGAATGCGTTCCATCCGCGCCTTGCTTTGCATTTTTGTTGCACCCGCCGATAAACTCGCTAAAAGTGCCGAAATCCCAAGGAATGGCGATATCCAAATGTCGCCGGCACGCAAATGGATTTCACTGATGGCACTCCCGAAAGACGTAAAGAAAGTCGTTCTCGCCTATTCCGGCGGGCTCGATACTTCCATTATCCTCAAATGGCTTCAGACCGAACTGAATGCGGAGGTGGTGACCTTCACCGCCGACCTCGGACAGGGCGAAGAGCTGGAACCCGCACGCAAGAAGGCCGAGATGCTGGGCATCAAGGAAATCTTCGTCGAGGATGTACGCGAGGAATTCGTGCGCGATTTCGTCTTCCCGATGTTCCGCGCCAATGCCGTCTATGAAGGCGTCTATCTGCTAGGCACCTCGATTGCCCGCCCGCTGATTTCCAAGCACCTGATCGACATCGCCAAGAAGACCGGCGCAGATGCCATTGCGCACGGCGCGACTGGCAAGGGCAACGACCAGGTTCGTTTCGAGCTTTCGGCTTACGCACTGAACCCCGACATCAAGATCATCGCGCCATGGCGCGACTGGACCTTCAAGAGCCGTACCGATCTTTTGAACTTCGCCGAACAGCACCAGATCCCGGTTGCCAAGGACAAGAAGGGCGAAGCGCCGTTCTCCGTCGACGCCAACCTTCTGCATTCGTCCTCCGAAGGCAAGGTTCTGGAAGACCCTGCAGTCGAGGCCCCCGAATACGTGCATATGCGCACCATTTCGCCGGAAGCCGCACCTGACAAGGCAACCATCATCAAGGTCGGTTTCCGCAATGGTGACGCCTGCTCCATCAACGGCGTTGAAATGTCGCCTGCGACATTGCTGGCAGCGCTCAACGATTACGGCCGTGACAACGGCATCGGCCGTCTCGATCTGGTCGAGAACCGCTATGTCGGCATGAAGAGCCGTGGCGTTTACGAAACGCCGGGTGGCACCATTCTCCTGGCCGCTCACCGCGCCATCGAGAGCATTACGCTCGACCGCGGTGCAGCCCACCTCAAGGACGAGATCATGCCGCGCTATGCGGAACTCATCTACTACGGCTTCTGGTTCTCGCCAGAGCGCGAAATGCTGCAGGCGCTGATCGACAAGAGCCAGGAGCATGTGGAAGGCGAAGTGACGCTGAAGCTCTACAAGGGCAACGTCATGGTCACTGGTCGCGAATCGGCCAAGTCGCTCTATTCCGACAAGCTGGTCACGTTCGAAGACGACCAGGGCGCTTACGACCAGAAGGATGCAGCAGGCTTCATCAAGCTCAATGCGCTGCGCCTTCGCACGCTGGCCAAGCGCAATCTGAGCAAGTAAGCCTTGCCGAAACCCATCCTGAAAGCCCCGGACCTTCGGGGCTTTTTCATGTCTGCCTGCGCGACAGAATGACGAAGCCGATGTAACTCGCCACAGCACTCAGTTCCATCAGGGGAATGATCGTGCCGAAACTTGTGAGCGGCGAGCCGAGCAGCGACGCGGCGACACCCGCCAGAAAACCCGCACTCATCTGGATAAAGCCCATCATCGCCGATGCCGATCCGGCAATATGCGGAAACGGGCCCATGCCCGCCGTGATGATATAGGGCGTCAGCAGCGCAAGCCCGAAGGTTGCTACCGCAACCGGCCCCATGATCGACAGGAACGAGGGCGCTATGAGGTGGACCGAGAGAAAGATCAGCACCCCACCCGTTGCCGACATGCAAAGGCCCATCACAGCCGAGCGACGATCGCCAATCCTGCGTGCGATGAAACGCAGGGCGATGGACCCCAGAAAATAGGCGCCCGACTGCATCAGCATTCCCACACCGAAGGCTGTCGGCGATAATCCGACCTCGTTGATGAGGACGAAGGGCAGCATGGTGGATTGCGCGTAAAGCGCCCCGACAGATCCGCCCAGCACCAGCGCCGACAAGAGGAAGCGCGGCGACGCCAGAAGCTCTCCATAGGCACTGAGCAGGCGGGATGGCCGCAGACGGCTGGGGTCCGGCACCGTCGTCTCGCGTAGACACAAGATTACGGCTGTGACCGATATCAGCCCGAAGGCGAGCATCAGCACGAAGACAGACTGCCAGCCGAAGGCCAAAAGAGACAGGCCACCAATCGTCGGCCCCGCCGCCGGACCAACCGCCAGCATGATGCCGATGAGGTTCAAGATTGCCGTGGCTTGCGGACCGCTGAACTGATCGCGCACGACAGCCCGGGCAACGGTGACCCCAACGGATGCGCCAATGCCCTGAATGAGACGGGCCGCCAGCAGAACCTCGACACTGGGCGCAAAGGCCGCAAGAGCGCCGCCTGCCAGATAGATCAGCAAAAACAGAATGGTGGCCTTACGGCGACCGAAAGCATCCGACATCGCGCCGGAAATAAGCTGGGCAACGGCGAAACCACCGAAATACAGCGTCAGGCTCATCTTGATGGCGGATTCGGTCGTCGCAAAGGCTCTGACGAGTTCCGGCATGGCGGGCGTGTAGATCGCCATCGAAACCGGCCCGAGCGAGGTCAGCATGGCGCCGAGAATGGCGGTGCGCCGCACCGTCATCGGAGGATGGGTGTGCGTCATTGCGAGGTCTGCTTGCTTTTGTCGCTCGCCGCGATCTGCAGGTTTTTCTGCAGGATCGTCAGGAGATCATGAAATTTGGAAAGATCGTTCTCATCGAAACCATCGGCGGCCTGACCGATGAGGCTATCGACCTCACGGCGAATGGCAACAAGCAGTTCCGACGACGCATGCGTGAGATAAATACACTTGGAACGGCGATCATCAGGGTTCGGTCGACGCTCTACCAGATCAAGCGATTCCAGCTTGTCGAGATAGGTGCAGACCGTCATCGGTTCGAGCCCGATGCGGCTGGCAATATCCGCCTGCTTGCTGCCATTGATGGCGGCGACCGTCAAAAGTGCCCGCGCCTCACCGGGCGTCAGCCCAAGCCCTGCCTCACCGATCCGTCGTTCAAAGACGCTGTTGAGAAACCGCGCGCTGCTGTTGAGCAAGAATGCCAGTGATTCTTTTTCGAGTGAGGTGTTCATGGCGCGCCTGTTTCGTAAGGTTCTCTTATTAAAAATTCCGATCTCTCTGGCAAGGCTTGCCGCTAGTGGCCAAAGGGCCTACCTGGAAATAGTTTTGCGAATGCAGCGGTCGTACGACCCGCACATCTTGTTGATCCGCCCATATTGAAACACAGCCGCAGCCATGCCCATATGGTTGCAAATCGCATCTGCATGAGGACTTGACCATGACATCCACCGCCACGCTCTACCCATCCTTGACAGAATGGAATGGAAAAAACGGTCTGCCCCGGTTTGAACAGGTCCGCGATGAGGATTTTGCCGGCGCTTTCGATGCGGCGCTGAAGGCGCATGATGCCGAAATCAACGAGATTGCTGAGAGCGCCGAAGAGCCGAGCTTCGCCAACACCATCATTGCCCTTGAAATCGCGGGCGATGCCCTGTCGCGAGTATCCGCGCTGTTCTGGAACAAGGCAGGCGCACACACAAACCCAGCCATTCAGGCACTGGAACGCGACATCGCGCCGAAAATGTCGCGGCATTATTCCAAGATCAGCATGAATGAAGCGCTGTTCAAGCGCGTCGACACTCTTTGGGAAAAGCGCGACACGCTTGGCCTGACCGGCGAAGAACTGCGCGTTCTGGAACGGCACTGGAAGGGTTTCGTTCGCTCCGGTGCGAAGCTGGCAAAGGATCATCAGGAACGGCTTGCCGCCATCAATGAAGAGCTTGCCGGTCTCGGTGCAAAATTCGGCCAGAATGTTCTGGCCGACGAAAAAAGCTGGAAACTGCTTTTGTCTTCCGATGAAGAGCTTGCGGGCATTCCCGGCTTTTTGCGCGATGCGATGCAGGGTGCGGCACGCGAGCATGGGGAAGACGGCAAGTTCGCCGTGACCCTGTCGCGCTCGATCATCGAGCCCTTCCTGACATTTTCCGAACGCCGCGATCTGCGCGAACAGGCCTTCAAGGCATGGGTTGCGCGCGGTGAGAACGGCGGCGAAACGGACAATCGCGACACGGTGAAACGCACGCTGGAACTGCGCGATGAAAAGGCGAAACTTCTGGGCTACGCCAATTTCGCCGCCTACAAGCTGGACAATACCATGGCGAAGACGCCAGAGGCCGTGAACGGGCTTTTGACCCAGGTCTGGAACAAGGCCGTTGCCCGCGCAGGCGAAGAAGAAGCTGAACTGGCCGAGGTGATTGCCGACGAGGGCAAGAACCACGACGTCATGCCGTGGGACTGGCGTCACTACGCCGAAAAACTTCGCGCAAAGAAATTCAGCTTCTCCGAAGCCGAGCTGAAGCCCTATCTGCAACTGGAAAAAATCATCGAGGCCTGCTTCGATGTGGCCCACAGACTGTTCGGCATCAAAGCCATCGAACTGAAAGACGTGACCGCCTATCACCCCGATGTACGGACCTTCGAAATTCGCGATGAGAAGGGCGATCTCGTCGCTATGTTCCTCGCCGATTTCTTCGCCCGCCCGTCGAAGCGGTCTGGCGCATGGATGAGTTCGTTCCAGTCGCAGCACAAGCTCCCCATGAAGAACGGCACGACAGGCGAATTGCCGATCATCTACAACGTCTGCAATTTCGCCAAACCCTCCGAGGGCAAGCCCGCTCTCCTGTCTCTGGACGATGCGCGCACGCTCTTCCACGAATTCGGCCACGCGCTGCACGGCATGCTGTCCAACGTGACCTATCCATCCGTATCGGGCACAGGCGTTTCGCGCGACTTCGTGGAACTGCCGTCGCAGCTTTACGAGCACTGGCTGACCGTGCCGGAAATCCTCGAAAAATACGCCCTGCACTACGAAACCGGCGCCCCGATGCCAAAGGCGCTGCTGGACAAGGTTCTGGCCGCACAGACCTTCAATGCCGGTTTCAACACAATCGAATTCACCTCCTCAGCCCTTGTAGACATGGCCTTCCACACCTGCGATGCCGTTACCGACCCAATGGCGGTGCAGGCCGAGGTTCTGGCATCGCTCGACATGCCGAAATCCATCGTCATGCGCCACGCCACACCGCATTTTCAGCACGTCTTTTCTGGCGATGGCTATTCGGCGGGCTACTATTCATACATGTGGTCCGAGGTCCTGGACGCCGATGCCTTCGCAGCCTTCGAGGAAACCGGCAACCCCTTCAATGCGGATATGGCGCGCAAGCTGAAAGACAACATCTATTCCGTCGGCGGCTCGATCGATCCGGAAGAGACCTACAAGGCATTTCGCGGCAAGATGCCGAGCCCGGATGCGATGTTGGAAAAGCGCGGACTGGTGTAAGCAAACGGGGATCGGCTGCCGGTTTTGTTTCATTTCCGGCAACTGAAAACTGTCACACAACTCTGTTACGGCGTTTTCGCAAGGGGCTTATGTTATGGGCCCCCCTTTCGCATTTGCAAAAAAAAGGTTATGAGCCCGCCAAACTAAATTGGCGCACACCCGATTGATAGCGCCCAACCTCAGAGATCTTGAACAATGGCACTTCGCAACATCGCGATTATCGCGCACGTTGACCATGGCAAAACGACGCTCGTTGACGAGCTTCTGAAACAGTCCGGCTCGTTCCGCGAAAACCAGCGCGTTGCTGAACGCGTCATGGACTCGAACGACCTCGAAAAAGAACGCGGCATCACCATTCTCGCCAAGGCGACTTCGGTCGAGTGGAAGGGTGTTCGCATCAACATCGTCGACACCCCCGGCCACGCCGACTTCGGTGGTGAAGTCGAGCGTATTCTGTCGATGGTGGATGGCGCGATCGTTCTGGTCGACTCCTCTGAAGGCCCAATGCCGCAGACCAAGTTCGTTGTTTCCAAGGCGCTCAAAGTTGGCCTCAAGCCAATCGTTGCGATCAACAAGATCGACCGTCCCGATGGCCGCCATGAGGAAGTCATCAACGAAGTGTTCGACCTTTTCGCGAACCTTGATGCGACCGACGAGCAGCTCGACTTCCCGATCCTGTACGGTTCCGGTCGCGATGGCTGGATGAACGTCAATCCTGAGGGTCCGAAGGACGAAGGTCTGGCTCCACTGCTCGATCTGGTTCTCAAGCACGTTCCAGAGCCAACGGTTGAAGAAGGCCCGTTCCGTCTGATCGGCACGATCCTTGAAGCCAACCCCTTCCTCGGCCGCATCATCACCGGCCGTATCGCGTCCGGTTCGATCAAGCCGAACCAGGCCGTCAAGGTTCTGGCCCAGGATGGCAAGACCATCGAAACCGGTCGTATTTCCAAGATCCTCGCATTCCGCGGTATCGAGCGTACAGCCATCGAAGAAGCCCATGCGGGCGACATCGTCGCTATCGCTGGCCTGTCCAAGGGCACGGTTGCCGACACGTTCTGTGATCCTTCTGTCAACGAAGCGATGACGGCGCAGCCAATCGACCCACCAACGGTTACGATGTCCTTCATCGTTAACGACTCTCCGCTGGCCGGCACCGAAGGCGACAAGGTTACGTCGCGCGTTATCCGCGACCGCCTATACAAGGAAGCCGAAGGCAACGTTGCGCTGAAGATCGAAGAAGCCGAAGGCAAGGATTCGTTCTTCGTGTCCGGCCGTGGCGAATTGCAGCTTGCCGTTCTGATCGAGACCATGCGTCGCGAAGGCTTCGAGCTTGCCGTGTCGCGTCCACGCGTTGTCATGCAGAAGGACGAGAGCGGCCAGACCATCGAGCCGATCGAAGAAGTCGTCATCGACGTCGATGAAGAGCATTCCGGTATCGTCGTTCAGAAGATGTCCGAGCGTAAGGCAGAAATGACCGAGCTTCGCCCATCCGGCGGCAACCGCGTTCGTCTGAAGTTTCTGGCTCCAACGCGTGGCCTCATCGGCTACCAGTCCGAACTGCTGACCGACACACGCGGCACGGCGATCATGAACCGTCTGTTCCACTCCTACCAGCCGTTCAAGGGTGCTATCGCTGGTCGCGTCCAGGGCGTTTTGCTGTCGAACGGTTCCGGTGAAGCCGTTGCCTACGCCATGTTCAACCTGGAAGATCGCGGCCCGATGATGATCGAGCCCGGCGAAAAGGTTTACGCGGGCATGATCATCGGCATTCACACACGCGACAACGACCTCGAAGTCAACGTGTTGAAGGGCAAGCAGCTGACCAACATCCGCGCCGCTGGCAAGGATGAAGCCGTGAAGCTGACCCCGCCGATCCGTATGACGCTCGACCGCGCGCTGTCCTGGATTCAGGACGATGAGCTGATGGAAGTGACGCCAAAGTCGATCCGTCTGCGCAAGATGTATCTCGACGCCAACGACCGCAAGCGCTTCGAAAAGGCAAAGCTTGCCGTCTGATTTTTGGCATCATCTGTGAATTTGGAAAACCCGGCCATCGTGCCGGGTTTTTTGTGTCTCGGCTGCGTTAACCCTCTGCTCGTTTTATTTGGGGGATGAGTCGCATGCGACTTGCCTCAATGGTAAATATAGCGTTAATTTTTACCCTTCATCCACATGAATAGGCTGTGGGTAAGCTTCGAGCCGTTAACCTTTATGGCTGGTAAGTTTTCTCCGCCGGGGTCAGAATCGCGTTATGAAAACGTTATCCATAGACATTCGCCGAGCAGAGCCGGACGATGCGCACGCTATCTCAGATGCGCACAGATCGTCGTGGCAGCAGGCCTATGCGGGTCTCATTCCCCATAAACCCCTGCGGCAAATGCTGGATCGTCGCGACGAAAAATGGTGGCGCAAGGCAACACGCGGATCGGCCACCATGCTGGTGGTGGAGGTGGCGGGCGTTGTCGCCGGTTATACGACACTCGGGCTCAACCGGGCCCGTGGCCTACCCTATGATGGCGAAATCTACGAGATTTATCTTCGTCCGGAATATCAGGGCATGGGACTTGGCTCCGTCCTGTTTACCGAAGCACGCCGCCTGCTGAAGTCGCTGGGCTGCAGAGGCGTGGTGGTCTGGTGCCTCGAAGACAGTGATGTCGCCAACAGCTTCTTCCGCTCTCACGGCGGCGAAGACGTGGCGGAAGGCATGGAAGACTTTGCCGGTACGCAATTGCGCAAGCTCGGCTTCGTCTGGCACTGAATCTCTCTTTCATTGAAAAACGTGCATTCTGTCGTCACGTCTTTTGACGGGGTGTACCGAGTCCACGCTGTTTGGCCTTCAAATATTCCCTATTTTGCGCTATTGCGACAGAAAGCGCGCGCGATATGGCGCTGCATTCGTAACATTTCGGAGTGAGAGATGGATAAGTTCACCAAGCTGACGGGTGTCGCCGCCCCCATGCCTGTCGTCAATGTCGATACGGACATGATCATTCCGAAGGATTACCTCAAGACCATCAAGCGCACGGGCCTTGGCAAGGGTCTCTTTGCCGAGTCACGTTATCTGGAAGATGGTTCAGATAACCCCGATTTCGTGCTGAACAAGCCCGCTTATCGCAACGCCCAGATCCTTGTCGCTGGCGACAATTTCGGCTGCGGTTCATCGCGTGAGCATGCGCCTTGGGCATTGCTGGACTTCGGTATTCGCTGCGTGATCTCCACCAGCTTTGCCGATATCTTCTACAACAACTGTTTCAAGAACGGCATTCTGCCAATTGTCGTCAGCCCGGAAAATCTGGAAAAGCTGATGGACGATGCATCGCGTGGCTCCAACGCCGTCGTTACGGTCGATCTTGAAAATCTGGAAATCAGCGGTCCGGATGGCGGCACGATCAGCTTCGAACTCGATGAGTTCAAGCGTCACTGCATGCTGAACGGCCTCGACGATATCGGTCTGACGCTGGAACATGCAGGCGCCATCGAGGGCTTTGAAAAGTCCAACGCCTCTGCCCGCCCCTGGGCCTGATACTTTTCACACGCATTCAAGGCCGGTTTGGTGCTTCCCGTACCAAATCGGCTTTTGCCTTCCTTGAAATAGGCTATTGCCAAGGTTAAGAAGCCCGCACCCTGCGGCGATTGCGCTGCGGGGCCAAGGATTTTTGACGCGCCCGCCGTTTCGAAACCATCGATGGTTTTGCGGTGTGGCCAAGGAGGGTTTTCATGACAGTGCGCACGCTTTTCCTGCTGCCCGGTGACGGCATCGGCCCTGAGGCCATGGCGGAAGTCCGCAAGCTGATCGATTATCTCAACAGCGAAAAGGCTGCTGGCTTTACCACCGAAGAAGGTCTCGTTGGCGGTTGCGCCTATGACGCCCACGGCGTGGCGATTTCCGATGCGGACATGGAAAAGGCGCTGGCAGCAGACGCTATTCTGTTCGGCGCGGTCGGTGGTCCCAAGTGGGATGCCGTACCGTACGAAATGCGCCCGGAGGCCGGTCTTTTGCGCCTGCGCAAGGATCTGGAGCTTTTCGCCAATCTTCGCCCGGCCATCTGCTATCCGGCGCTGGCTGCCGCATCCTCGCTGAAGCAGGAACTGGTGGAAGGCCTCGATATTCTCATCGTTCGCGAACTGACCGGCGGCGTTTATTTCGGCGAGCCGAAGCAGATTATCGATCTCGGCAACGGCCAAAAGCGCGGTATCGATACCCAGATCTACGACACATTCGAAATCGAGCGCATTGCGAGCGTTGCTTTCGAACTGGCCCGCACCCGTGGCAACCGCGTTTGCTCCATGGAAAAGCGAAACGTCATGAAGTCGGGCGTCTTGTGGAACCAGGTTGTCACTGAAACCCATGCGGCGAAATACAAGGATGTACAGCTGGAGCATATGCTGGCCGATGCCGGTGGCATGCAGCTTGTGCGCAAGCCCAAGCAGTTCGACGTCATCGTGACCGACAACCTGTTCGGCGACATGCTGTCCGACGTGGCCGCCATGCTGACGGGTTCTCTCGGCATGCTGCCTTCCGCTTCGCTTGGCGCACCGGATGCCAAGACCGGCAAGCGCAAGGCCATGTATGAGCCCGTACACGGCTCGGCCCCTGACATTGCCGGCAAGGGCATTGCCAACCCGATTGCGATGATCGCGTCCTTTGCCATGTGCCTGCGCTATTCGTTCAACATGGTGGACGAAGCGACGACGCTGGAAACGGCCATCGCCAACGTTCTCGACAAGGGCATTCGCACGAGCGACATCATGGCGGACGGCAGCCGTCAGGTCAGCACGTCTGAAATGGGCGATGCAATTCTGGAAGAGTTCAAGGCGCTTTCGGCGTAAGGGACACCGACTGGGCAGGCGGCACCGCCTCTTGCCCGGCACCGTCTTTGGTCAAAAGATGCTCGTATCTTTTGTCCGTCAGCGTTTTCAAAAAGGCGACGATGGCATCCACCCGCTTGTCATCGAGCGCGGGGGCTGAGGTCAGCTCTGTCATCGCAATATTGTCCGGCACCTCCGGCGCATCCCAGGCCTGCCCCGTTTCCGGGTTGATCTGACGGCTTGGCTTCTTGCTCTTGTACTTCACATAGAACAGAACGACGGTGCGCAAATCCTTGAAAACACCGTTGTGCATATAAGGACCGGTAACGGCGACATTGCGCAAGGTCGGCACCTTGAACTTGCCGCGCTGGGCCGGATCGCCGGCAACGGCGGGGTTCTGTGCCAAGCCAAGATCGACCGCATCAGCCTTCGACCCATTCGCCGCCCGTACAGTCTTATTGGCGGGAACGCCGATATTGAAATATTTGTGGTTGGTGAAAAGTCCGTTGGACAAGCCATTTGGACCTTTGAGTTCATGGCAGGTGTTGCAGTTGGTGAACTGCGTCGATGACATGAGAACGCGGCCAAGCTCTTCCTGATCGGTCAGCTTTTCCTCACCGCGCAGGAAGCGATCATATTTCGAATCGAAGCTGGAAAACTCATCCGAACGCTCGAAGGCGGCGAGCGCCTTGGTCATGGCGGCAAAGGCAGCGTCATCGCTTTTAAAGACGTCGCCGCCGAACTGCGTGCCGAAGGCGGCCGCATAATCAGGGTTTTCCTTCAGGCGCTTCACAACGGTCGCCTTGTCGGGCATTCCCATCTCGATGGGGCTGAGGGGCGGCCCGGCGGCCTGATCTTCCAGCAGAGACGCACGGCCATCCCAGAACTGCCCGCCGACATACTCACCCCCAGCGTTTTTGCCGAAGGGTGGAGAAAAGCTGGCATAGGCGGCGCTCGGCGCGTTGCGGTCTCCAAGCGACGTGCCATCGTCGCCCAGCGAGACATCGTGCCCCACAGCGCCGCTGTCACGCGCATCGGTAAAGCCTGCCCCCTGCATATGGCAGGTGGAACAGGACATGGTGCGGTTCATGGAAAGATTGGGATCGACAAACAGAGCGGCGCCGAGCTTTTCCAGCGTCGCATAATCCTCGCCGCCATGGGCAGCCTTACCCGTGCCTATCCCGGCGGGCAGGAAGGAAAGCGCACATGCAGCGATAACGCAGAGAAAATGCCTGGGCATGGCAGACGCCGGAATAGATGAAACTGGCGTGCTCTATAACATTTCAAAATGGCGAAGCACAGAAACTTTCTGCGCCCGCTCCACTTTGCCGCAGATCAGATTTCAAAGTAGTTTTCGAAGGATTCCGGGAAATTCTGCCGTGCCAGACGTTCGTCGATGACGAGCATGGACTGGTAGGACAGCGGATCGAAGTCCTTGTCCGCCGGCAAGACTTCGCGACCGAACAAAAGGCTGAGACGCGCAGCGTCGAGATTGCCGCGCTCGAAAGGCTCGGCTCCGAACTGGTGCCAGAGCGCGTGCATGAAGGCGGCATCGATCTTGTGCGTCGCCGAATTGTCGCGCGCGCGGCGCGGAATGAATTTCACGGGCGTGACGCCGCGCGGATTGGCGCGGCGTATGGTGAATTGAATGCCCGTGCTCGGCATGCCGGATGGAAAGCCGCGGTGTTTCGTCATTTCAGGCAGCTTTGCCATCGTCTATTCCTTATGCTTTGCCGATTTTGTCCTGTGTCTTCGTATCGAAGTCGGACGCATCGTGGCGTTCGTGTAACTGTTCCGACGGGTCGCCATTGACCTTGTTGACCATGCGACCGCGTTTGACCGCGGGGCGCTCTGCAATCTCGTTTGCCCAGCGCTGAAGGTACTTATAGCCCTTCACATCCAGAAAGACATCGGCCTTCGCATAGGACTGGCCTCGCGCCAGATTGCCATACCATGGCCAGACGGCAATATCCGCAATCGAATATTCCGAACCGGCCAGATACTGGTTCTCTGCCAGATGACGGTCCAGCACGTCAAGCTGACGCTTGGCCTCCATGGCAAAACGGTCGACCGCATATTTGATGTGAATGGGCGCATAGGCATAAAAATGACCGAAACCACCACCGAGATAAGGCGCTGACGCCATTTGCCAGAACAGCCAGTTCATGGCTTCCGTGCGTGCCTTGTGCTCGCTGGGAAGAAACGCGCCAAACTTTTCCGCCAGATAAAACAGGATAGAGCCGCTTTCGAAAACGCGGGTCGGTTCCTGGGTGGAATGGTCCACCAATGCCGGAATTTTCGAATTCGGATTGGCCTTGACGAAATCCGAGCCAAACTGGTCGCCATCGCCGATCTTGATCAGCCACGCGTCATATTCGGCACCTGTGTGGCCTGCCGCCAAAAGCTCTTCCAGCATGATGCCGACCTTCTGGCCGTTTGGCGTTGCCAGCGAATAAAGCTGCAACGGATGCTTGCCGACCGGCAGTTCCTTGTCATGGGTCGCGCCTGCAATCGGGCGATTGATGTTGGCGAACTGACCACCATTGCCCTTTTCCCATTCCCAGACGTCGGCTGGTTCGTAACCGGCGGGAAAATTATTCTCGGGGGATTTCTCGGTCATGAAAATCTGTCCTTATTCAACGGATCAAGCGCCAGCGTTCAGCACTCGAAAGCAATATAGGCATCACCCGAGATTTCCTCCACCGCATCATGGATGAGAAAAATTCAACCTTTGGCGATGGCGTGAAAAAACGTGCCCGTAACATGCCCGCGCCTGCCACCGGATGCACCAATCGGCTTTCCCTGCCCATCCGCAATCTGCGCGAAGGGCTCGTCATGACCTTGATCGATCACCCGAGCATAATGAAACTCATGGCCGCGCAACACATCCCCACGCCGTCCCAGCGGACTATCATTGGCAATGGTTGCCTGCCGATAGCCCAAGTTCATCTTGCGCTTAGCAAAGCTGGTGGCGTGCGACAGAAGGCCGGTCATCGCATGCGTGACGCCATCCGCATCTTCCAAAGCTTCACCCAGCACCATGTAGCCGCCGCACTCGCCATGGACCGGTTTGGTCTGCGAAAAGTGGGCAAGACCCGACTTGAAACGATCCGCCGCCGCAAGCTGCCCTGCGTAAAGCTCTGGATATCCGCCCGGGAGCCAGCAAATGTCGCAGGACGCATCCGGCGCTTCATCCGCCAATGGCGAAAAGGGGACGATCTCGGCCCCCGCCTCACGCCAATGGCGCTGGAGGTGAGGATAGAGAAAGGTAAAGGCCGCATCCTGCGCCAGGGCAATGCGTTGACCGGGCGGGGCAATCGCCGCCTCCACAGAGCCCTGCGACAGGTCGACTGGACTTGCGAGTTCCAGGAGAGCGTCAAGATCGATGGAACTTTCCATCGTATCCGCAAGGCGTTCGATATGGGCATCGATTTCGGGATGTTCGCTAGCCTGCACGAGCCCCAGATGCCGCTCCGGCAGCACCAGCGAGGGATCGCGCATGACGCAGCCTGCTACTGGCAGACCGACTTTTTCGATGGCGTCCGAACACAGCGTGCGATGCCTATCGCTGCCCGCACGGTTCAGCACCACAGCTGACATTTTGACCGCCGGATCGTAATGGGCAAAGCCGTGGGCGACGGCAGCGGCGGTTTGCGATTGGCCGGAGACATCCAACACCAGCAGCACAGGAATACCGAACAGCCGCGCCAGATCGGCCGCAGAACCGGTTCTGTTATCCGGCACAACGATCCCATCGAAAAGACCCATGGCACTTTCGATCAGCAGCAGTTCCGCGTCTTCGGCCTGCTGCGCAAACAGATGTCGCAGCAAATCCGGCTGCATGGCCCAGCTATCGAGATTGAGCCCCGGCGTGCCCGCGGCAAAAGCGTGGAAACCCGGATCTATATAATCAGGCCCGGTCTTGATACCGCGAACTTTCACGCCGCGCCGCGCAAAGGCGCGCAGAAGCCCGATGGTGACGCTGGTCTTGCCGGAACCGGAGCGCGGTGCGCCTATGATGATCGCTCGCGCCGTCATGGCCTGCCCTGCTTCAATATAAGTGGTCTCGACATTCACACTGCCTGCTGTTTCCCGATGACGGCCAAACCCGTAACCGCTATAGAAACACGATGGAAACGGATGGAAAAAATCTGCGTCGCGGCTGGACGACCGGTGCTTGCGCGACGGCGGCAACGAAGGCTGCCTGCACCGCGTTGCTGACCGGTGAGTTTCCATACCCTGTCGAGATCGAACTTCCAAGCGGCAAGCGCGTCGGCTTTTCGCTGGCCACCAGCCATCGGGGCGATGGTTTTGCCAAGGCTGGCGTCATCAAGGATGCGGGCGACGACCCTGACGTGACCCACGGCGCGCTGGTGGAAAGCACGGTTCGGCCCGGAAAACCCGGCAGCGGCATCACATTCAAGGCAGGCACAGGCGTCGGCACCGTCACCCGTCCCGGCCTGCCATTGGCCGTGGGGGAGCCTGCCATCAACCCCGTACCCCGCAAGATGATCGAAAAGGCCATTCATGAGGTCGCGGGTGAAAATGCCGATTTCGAAGTGGAAATTTCAGTCGAAAATGGCGAGAAGATCGCGGAGAAAACGCTGAATGGCAGGCTCGGCATCATCGGCGGCATCTCCATTCTCGGTACGACAGGCATCGTTATTCCCTTTTCCTGCTCGGCCTGGATTCACTCCATCTGGCGGGGCATCGATGTGGCACGCGCCGAGGGGTTGACCCATATTCTCGGTGCCACCGGCAACGCCTCGGAAAAAGCCGGAAAGGCCCTGCATGGCCTGCCGGAAACGGCACTGATCGACATGGGCGATTTTATTGGCGGTATGCTGAAATATCTGCGCACCCACCCGGTCGAGAAACTCACCATCGCCGGTGGTGTCGCCAAAATGACCAAGCTCGCCCAAGGCATGCTCGACGTGCACTCCAAGCGTGGCTTGGCGGATCTGGATGCGCTGGCGAAACTCGCGACGGAAGCGGGCGGAGACGAGGCTTTAGCCGACGCCATCCGGCACGCCAATACCGTGTCACATGCCTTCACCATGGCGGGCAGCGCAGGCATAGACTTGGGCAGCGTCGTGGCCGAGAAGGCCTGGAAAACGGCTGCGGATGCGCTCAACACGCCCGAGACTGCGCTGGAAATTCTGGTCTTTGACCGCGATGGAACGTTAAAGGGGCGCTATGGCTTTGCGCCATCCCATCACGTCTCGGCTTTTCCATCCGGCGAACGAAACCGCCGCACATAATCCGTGCTGTATAGCGCGCTTTCACGGAAATCTTCCGACGCCAAGCCCTTGCCGACGAAAATCAGAGCCGTGCGCTCCACCGGCTCTTCCGCGAGCTTGGCTTCGATATCGCCCAGCGTGCCTCTGATGATCCGCTCCTCCGGCCATGAGGCTCGCACGACGATGGCCACTGGGCAGTCCGAACCATAAAGCGGCGTCAAATCCTCAACCACCTTCGCAATGGCATGGATGGCAAGGTGGATGGCAAGCGTTGCACCCGTCGCGCCGAATGCCTTCAGCGTTTCCGTCTCCGGCATTTTGGAGGCACGGCCCGACACGCGGGTCAGCACGAGGCTCTGCGCCACTTCCGGCACCGTCAATTCACGTTTCAATGTGGCGGCGGCAGCGGCAAAGGAGGGAACGCCGGGGGTAACGGTATAATGCAGCCCCAGACGTTCCAGACGGCGGATTTGCTCGCCCATGGCGCTCCAGACGGAGAGATCGCCGGAATGCAGCCGCGCCACATCCTTGCCCTCACGGGCGGCGGCAGCATATTCAGCCTCGATATCATCGAGCGAAAGGGCTGCCGTATCGACGATGCGGGTACCGGGAGGGCAATAGTCCAGCAGCGCCTTCGGCACCAGCGAGCCCGCATAAAGGCAGACCGGACAGGCAGCGATGAGATCGCGCCCGCGTACGGTGATGAGGTCTGCCGCACCCGGACCGGCGCCGATAAAATGAACCGTCATTCGTCGTCTCCTAAAGTGGCAAGCGCCACCGTCATATCGCCGATCACCATTCGCGGGGCGATCAGCCTTGATTTCGGTCCCAGAGCTGCAAGCGCCGCAGCCTCGCTGAGGCTTGGCGAACCGGAATGCTTCAGGCTCACAGCCGATTGCGTAATGATGCGAGCGCTAGCCAGTTCGAAGTCTGGCTGTGCCACCACGACGAAAGCCATGTTAAGCCGCGTGGCCGCCTCCAGCAAACCCGGCTCATCCGCCTTGATGGGCGCCGTTGCGATGAAATCGATCGCCACGCCGTGTTCTTTCGATCCCGCCTCGAGTGCAGCGATGATCGTCTCTGCACTGGTTCCCTTGCGGCATCCGATCCCGGCGACAATCACGGCTTGACCCATGCCCATTGCGTGACCGGCATGGCCGGACGCCAGCCCTGCATGGAGCCGACCGGCGAGGCGCGCGCGACCTCGAGCCGGATCAAAGAACCGCCCAACCGCGTCTGTGCGGTCAACAGCATCGTCTCCATCTCCAGCGTCACCGCATTGGCTACCAGCCGCCCGCCGGGCTTCAACGCTTCGATAGCGCCATCCAGTACTCCCGCTTCACTGCCGCCGCCGCCGATGAAGATCGCATCAGGCGTGGCCAAGCCCTCAAAAGCACCCGGTGCGACCCCAATCACCACATTCAGTCCCGGCACACCGAAGGTTTCGGCATTGCGCATGGCGCGTTCTGCCCGCTCCGCATTCTGCTCGATGCCGATAGCGCGCAAGGAGGGATGCGCCAGCATCCATTCGATACCGATGGAGCCAGACCCCGCACCGATATCCCACAGCAATTCGCCGTGACGAGGGGCCAGTGAGGAGAGTGTGACAGCACGTATTTCGCGCTTGGTCATCTGGCCATCATGCTCGAACAGGGCATCGTCCAGACCTTGCGTGTAGGGGAGAATGCGCGCCTTTTCATCCGCAACGACATCAATCGCCACAACATTCAGTGGATCGATGTCGTCATGAGAAAACTCAGCGGCCTTGCCATGCCTTATCTTCTCCCGCGGACCGCCTAAGGCCTCCAGCAGAAGAAATTCCGAACGCCCGAATCCATTCTCAAACAAAAGTGCCGCCAAAAGGGCGGGGGCTTTTTCATCCGATGTCAGGACGATGAGTTTTGCACCCGGATGCAGATGCGGACGGATGAGGTCGATGGAGCGGCCATGCAAGGACACGCACTCCACATCCTGCAAGGCCCAGCCCAGCCGCGATGCCGCCAGCGAGAAGGCCGATGGGGAAGGGTAGGAGATGGTTTCGCCCAAAGCCACATGCCGAAGCAGTGTCACGCCGACACCGTAAAAGAAGGGATCACCTGAGGCCAGCACACAGACTTTGCGTCCACGCCGCGCTATCACATCGGCCATATCAACATCGAACGGCACCGGCCATGGCCGCGCTTCACCTTTGATGGCAGCCGCTGCCAGTGCCAGATGCCGCTTGCCGCCGAAGACGAATTCGGCGCTTTCGACAGCGCGGCGCGCGTCCTCGCCCAGACCGGCGAGGCCATGTTCGCCAATGCCGACGATGGAAAGCCAGTGTCCAACCGGCTTTTTGCTGGATGCGCCATCGATTCCGGCATATTCAGAGGCCATGACACGCTCCATTCTCATTCTTGGCGGTACGGCGGATGCCCGCATTCTGGCCGGAAAACTGGCTGAAGACTCCAGCTACCGGTTGCTTCTGTCCATGGCTGGCCGCACCCGATATCCGGTTGCCCAACCCGTGCCGATGCGAAGCGGTGGTTTTGGCGGCGCGAGCGGTTTGGCGGCGTTCATCACCGAAAACCAGTTCGATCTGCTGGTCGATGCAACGCACCCTTATGCGGCGCGCATCTCTGCCAACGCAATCCATGCCGCACGGCTGGCCAATATTCCGCTTGTGACGTTGGAGCGCCCCGCGTGGGAAAGTCAGCCCGGTGATCACTGGCACAGCGTGGCCGATGTCGAGAGTGCTGTGGCTGCTCTTAATGCAGAAAGCACAAACGCCTTCCTCGCACTCGGTCGTCAGGAACTTCTGCCCTTCGAGGCCGCACCGCAGCACCATTATCTCATTCGCAGCGTCGATCCGGTCGAGCCACCGCTTGACGTTCCGCATGCGCACTACATCACTGCGCGCGGTCCCTTTGCGCTGGAAGACGAAATCACCTTGTTGCGCGACAACCGTATCGCCTTCATCATCTCCAAAAACTCCGGCGGCACGGCGGCCTATGCGAAGATCGAGGCGGCGCGAAAGCTGGGCATCACGGTACTGATGATCAAGCGCCCGGCGCTTTCCCGCGCTGCGACCGTACCGACCATCTATGCCGCTCTGGCCGCCATCCGCCATCAGCTTTCCCTTTTGGATGAACGGGGCGAATAGACGATGGGAGGCTGGCCATCACGCTCGATCAGCCGCGTTTCCACAGAGCCGACAATGATACAGGTGGCCATATCCGCCATATCACTTGCCGCGTCAGACAACGGCACCACCCGCATACGCTCATCCGCCCGCCCGGCAGCACGCCCGAAAATGACGGGGACGGTGCCCGGCAGATGGGCGCGAAGCACATCGAAAGCCGTTGTGAGCTGGTGCGGACGCGCCTTGCTGACGGGATTGTAGAACGCCATCACGAACCCGGCCTCAGCCGCCGTAATCAGCCGTTTTTCGATCAGCGACCAGGGTTTCAGATTATCCGAAAGAGAAATTGCGCAGAAATCATGCCCCAAAGGCGCGCCTGCTTTTGCGGCAACCGCCAGCATGGCCGTCACGCCCGGAACGACCGAAAAATCGATCTCCCGCCATTCCGCAGGGCCGTTTTCGATAGCCTCGCATACCGCCGCCGCCATGGCGAAGACACCGGGATCGCCGCCGGAGACGACGCAGACCTTGCCGCCAGCCGCTGCTATCGTCAGCGCAGCCTCTGCGCGGGACAGTTCCTCACGATTATCGGAGGCATGACGGCGTTGGTGCGGTGCCAGCGAAAGCCGTTCGAGATAGGGAATATAGCCGAAGAAGTCTTCCGCCTCGCGCACAGCCTCCAGCGCTTCCGGCGTGATCTGGCCCTCATTGCCCGGGCCAAGCCCGACAACGGTGAGACGACCGCTCATGCCGGCTCTCCACCCGCAGGCCGATCTTTCCAGCCCGGAACCAGCACCAGCGAGAAGTAAGGGGCGGGCGAGCCATCATGCTCCACCAGACACATGGCATGGCCGTTTTCCATCGTGCCACGCTCGACATAGAGCGCGCTTTGCAGCTTGCCCGCTTTTTCCAGCGCCCGGCAGATCTTCGGCAGATTGCGACCGACCTTCATGATGACAGCACCGTCAGTCCCGGAAAGCCGTTCCGTCAATATCTCTTCGCCCAGAGTGCCCGGCAAAACGCTCAGGATGTCGTCACCCTGCACCAGCGGCAGCCCCGCCATGGACCAGCAACCGGACATTGCGGTGATGCCTGCTACGACTTCCGCCGGATAAGATGGCGCAAGCCGCAAATGCAAATGCATATAGGAGCCGTAGAACAGCGGGTCGCCTTCCGAGAGAACAGCGACGTTGCGCCCGGCATCGAGATGAACCGCGATATCCGTTGCGGACTGATCGAAAAAGCCGGCGATGGCTCCGCGATAATCGTCGCCGTTCTTGTCGCTTTCAACCGTTACCGGATAGACCAGCGGCATTTCCAGCGTGCCGGGACGGATGAAGCTTTCAACGATGCCGCGCCCGTTGCCCTTGCTTCCCTTTTTGCAGAAGAAGGCGACGACATCGGCATTTTCGATGGCGCGCACTGCCTTCAGCGTCAAAAGCTCGGGATCACCCGGCCCGGTGCCGACACCGATCAGCTTGCCCTTCAGCGCCGTCTGCGGCGCGGGATCGAACAATGCCGCGCTCATAGGCCGGGCCTCGCGACGGCGTTGACCGCCGCTGCCGTCATAGCCGAACCGCCGAGGCGGCCCTTGACGATGGCGTAGGGAATGCGCAACGGACTTTCCTCCAGCGCATCCTTTGATTCCATCGCGCCAACGAAACCAACCGGCATGCCGATGATGGCGGCGGGGCGGGGTGCGCCGCGCTCCAGCATTTCCAGAAGATAAAACAGCGCGGTCGGCGCATTGCCGATGGCCACCACCGCGCCATCCAGCTTTTCGCCCCAAAGATCGAGGGCGGCGGCGGAACGCGTATTGCCGATGGCCTTTGCCAGTTCCGGTGTTTGGGGGCTGCGCAAGGTGCAAATTACCTCATTGCGGGCGGGAAGGCGTGCACGCGTCACACCATGCGCCACCATTTCTGCGTCGCAGAGAATGGGCTTGCCCGCTTCCAGCGCACCGCGCGCGGCTGCCACGAAATCGGGAGAAAAGCGAAAATGCTGTGCCGCATCCACCTGCCCGCAGGCGTGGATCATGCGGATAGCGATTTCAGCCTGATCAGGCGTGAAGGCAGACAGATCAGCCTCTTCCCGCACCATCGCAAAGGAGCGCTCATAAATCGCGTTTCCATCGCGAATATAGTCGTATTCAATCATCGATCATCCTGTCGGAGCGCCGCGACAATCTTTTGCCTGCCGAGACGGGCAAGCAGCGCGCGGGCATTTTCTCCGGGCTTATGTTCTTTTTCATACAAACGGGCAAGTCGCGAAAGTGCGGCCTTCTGTTCCGTGACGGGCAAAATCACGTCTGGCGCATCCGAAACACGGCCCGAATAGCGAAATGCCAGCCCCTCGGAAGAGCCGGAGAAGGCAAGCGGTGCCGCCGTGGGATGAGCACACCCCTTGCCGCAGCCGGAAAAATGCAGCGTGATCGAGCCATCCAGCAGGACCGTACAGTCCGCCGCCGCGTGTTCGGCCAGCTCTCTTGTGGCGATGAAGGCGGAGGCGCAAGCCGGTTCACCGGCGCACACGGCAATGGCAGAACGCGGATCATGCGAATCCGTCACGAAGCCTGCTTCGTGCGCCTGGACGAGAAGCGTTTGGCAAGCCTCTTCGCTTCCTAGACAATAGAGGGCGTGGGCTGGGCCGGGTCTTACAGTGTTGACGCCAAGCGTAGAAGCAACGGTGCAGAGGGAACACAGCGCCTCTGCCGGGATTTGTCCGTAGGCTGGCGCAACGGCGGCGGCGGAGAGGTCTTGCGAGAGGCGCATCAGACCATATTGGTGCGCTCCTCTAGGGGCGGCTAGGGCTTGCCCCAAATTATTTTCGAGCAATCTGTCTGCACAAATCGCCCGCACCGTTTCAATATCTAAGTCACGACCACGCGCGTCCAAACCCCGATCGGCGAGATACGTCAGCAGATCGATGACCACGTCGGCAGCATGTTCGGTGCGCAGCAGACCGGCGTGCAATGCCTTTGCTTCCGCGCCACCCAGCATAAGCTGCCACAGCACGCCATCATGGGCGCGAACGGCCTTTAGCCTGATATCCGCCAGCAGATCACCCATGCTCACATGCCCGCCGCCATCGATGATGACAGACATTTTCGCGGCCAGCCTTTCGGACAGGTGAAGCGCATCGCTACGCTCCTCTATCCGCCTGACGATATCGCGCGGATCGGCAATGGCCGTGTCATCCATGCCTGCCAGAGGCGAGGTTTCTACCGCCAAACCCTGCCGCAGCGGCAGACCAAGAGCCAGAACATCGTGTTCAAGCGCCACGGCACTTTCAGCCGTCAGACCACGAAATTGCAGGCCACCGCGCGCAGTGATGTCGATCAGCCCGTTTCCGTGCTGGATGGCGAGGGCACATAGCGCCGCAAGATCGCCCGGAGAAATAGCGTCCGTGAAGGCAATGCGGGACAAAAGTCCGTCGCCCGTCTGCATAGGGGCAGACAGGGCCGGGCAGATGCCGCGACGGGTGAAAGGCTTGATATCGACACGGCTGCTGGCGTTCATGCGCTCGCCCTCATCGGTTTTGGCGCAATCAGCATTTCCAGTTCGGCATCGACAGCATTGCGGCGGCTATGCCAGAGGCCGCGGCGGCGGGCGGAGAGAAAGCGTTGTGCCATCACTTCTGCGGCTTGCGGATTTTCCCGCAGAATGAAATCGCGCACCTCTTCATTGCCGAAATAGGCATCGTAGAGCGCCTCTATCAGAGACGAAGACACCGCATGCGTCGTTTCGGCAAAGCCGATCAGCCGGTCCACCGTCTCGGCAAATTCCGCCGCACCGCGTGGCCCATGCCGCATCTGCCCGGCAATGAAGCGCGGATTGATGGCGCGGGCGCGCACGACACGGGTTATGGCCTGCGCAATGGAGCGCGCACGGGGGCGGGCCGGATCGGTCGTATCCAGCGCCACCACATCAGCCGATTGCCCGAGCGCCGCCTTGGCCGCCGCAAAACCGCCGATGAAGGCGACATCGGAGGAGCCATCGAGAAGGTCGCGACCCGGATCGTCGCCGGTGTGCACCAGGAGGTCGGCCTTTTCCACCTGGCTCGCAAAGCCCGCATCGGCGAAAACGCCAAGTCCGTCAGCGCCGCCGAAAGCATGGCTGGCGGCATCCAAATAGATCTGGCCCAGCTCTTCGCGCTCATCCCAGCGCCCGTTTGCTAGCTTTTCTTCGATACCAGCGCCATAGGTACCGGGTGCGGAGCCGAAGATACGCGCCGGTATGTAGCCTAGGTGCGCTGCTTCTTCGCCCAATGGGTTATCACCCGGAGATTCCTCCCGCCGCGCAATGGCTTTCGCAGCAGCATCGAGCAGGGCAATCAGTGCCGGGAACATATCGCGGAACAGGCCGGAAATACGGAATGTCACATCCACGCGGGGGCGTCCCAGTGCGGCGGGTGGCAGCACTTCAATGCCGGTGACGCGACCTGTGGCCTGATCGTAAATCGGCCTAGCACCCATCAGATGCAATGCTTGCCCCACATCCTCGCCGCCATTGCGCAACGAGGCAGACCCCCAGAGATCGAAAACCAGATGTTTCGGCCAATCACCATGGCTCTGCAAATAATGCCTCAGGACTTCTTCGCCCGCCATGCGGCCAAGCTCGAATGCGGTTGGCGTCGGCATGGTGCGCGGGTCGGCGGCGTAGAGATTGCGGCCCGTCGGCAACACATCCTGTCGGCCACGCGCCGGAGCGCCCGCTGGCCCCGATGTGATGTGCCGCCCGTCAAGCGCCGCGAGCAGCGCGGTCTTCTCCGCTACTGCACTTTGCATTCGCAGAGAATCCGGCTCATCATCCGCGCAGCGGCCAAACACGTGCTGGCCGTCCTTGATGGCAAAATCCTTAAGGTCGCAGAGGAAAGCATCTATCCGCGAGAGCGCGGTATCGGCATCGTCCTGCGTGCCGACACCGGCATCTGCGGCTAGCCCGGTTTCCTGGGCTTTTTCGACAATCAGTTTCGCCAGCCGGTCACGACGGCGGCGGTCCAGGCCGTCTGCCTGCGCATATTCATCGACCAGCTGTTCTAGAGCCATTTGCTCCGGCGACAGCCCGGCATCGACCAAGACAGGTGGAATATGCCCGATGGTGACGGCAGCGATGCGCCGTTTGGCAACCGCGGCTTCGCCGGGATTAGACAAGATGAAGGGATAGATCACCGGCAGCGGGCCGGTCACGATTTCCGGGAAGCAGGCTTGTGACAGCGCCACCGTCTTGCCGGGCAGCCATTCCAGCGTGCCATGGGCACCAACATGGATAATGGCATGTGCGTCGAGGCATTTCCGCATCCACGCCCCGAAGGCGACGAGCGCGTGCCGAGGCGGGAGAGCCGGGTCGTGATAATCCACCCGCCGATCTTCATTGCGGCCACGATCCGGCGCAAGTGCCACCGTTACGGAACCGAATCGAGCGGCGCGGAAGTGGAACATGCCATCTATGACGGCATCGTCCTTATCTGCATCGCCCCATGTCTCATCCAAGGCCAGATCGGCAGTCCGCGGCAGGTTACTGCGAAACGCTGAATAATCGGCAAGGCGGAAACTGGTAGTTTCGTTTTCAACGCGGTTTAGCAGCGCCCGCGCCGTCTCTGGAATATCATGCACAGCATAACCGGCATCGCGCAGGTCGTGCAGCATTTCCAGCACGCTTTGCGGCACGTCCAGACCCACCGCATAGCCGGTCCGTCCCGGCGCCGCGCCCGGATAATCCGGCATGAGAATGACGACCTTCCGCTCAGACGGAGGGGCATTCTTCAAACGAAGAAAGGCGGCGATGCGGTTCGCAACCTGCTCGACACGATCCGGCTCGGCCTGATGAACGAGACCGCGCCCGCCCTCCGGCTCAGGCGCCTTGAAGGAAATCGCCCCGGCAAGAAGACGGCCATCCAGCTCCGGCAGCACCACATGCATGGCAAGATCAGAGGGGTTGAGGCCGCGCATATTGTCAGCCCAGCCATCGCGGCGGGTGGTGGCCATGATGACCTGAAAGGTTGCCACGCCCAGCCGGTCGAACAGGCTCCTGCCGTCCTCATCCGACTGGCTGGCAAAGGCCGTTGCCGTCACCATCGCCGCCGGCTTCAAACGACCAAGTGTCTGTTCCAGAAACCGGATCGCTTCAGTGTCCTTCAAGCCGCTAACGAAGATCGGCAAAAGAGCAAAGCCGCGCTTTCGAAGCGCTGCGTAAAGCGCGTCGATGGGCGCGACATCGGCGGCCATCAGCATGGAGCGGTAGAACAGGATCGGCAGCAAAGGTGCGCCGTCTGCCAAGCCGTCCAAGGCCGCATCGAGGTCAACGACACCTTCGCCAGGCCGGTAGAAACCGACCTTGGGCAAGGGAACCGCTGCCACATCCGGAAGGTCCTTATCCTGAGCCAACGCCCCCAGCCCCTTGGCAAGCCGGTCCATATTTTCAGGCCCACCTTCACGGAAGAAGGTCAGAAGGGTGGAAATCGTGGTCAGATCGACTGTGGACGCCGCTTCCAGCTTCTCATCGCGCTCGCTGCATTCGCCGGGCAAAAGCACCAGCTTGATGCCACGCCGCCGCGCCATTCTCGACAATTCGTCAACGCCATAACGCCAGCGGTCGGCGCCGCCGAGAATCCGGATAAGGATCAGCTTTGCATGTTCCGCCGTCTTTTCGATCCACAGATCGACCGACATGGGATGGCGCAATTCGGAAAGGTTTGCGGAGAGGAGCGAAACGGACCCATCCGTACTGCGCTGCCATCCGCGCTCCAGCCCGCCCAGATCGCTGGCCGAAAAGGACAGCACCACCACATCCGCCTGACCCTGGTTGAGATCAACCGGCTCGATCAGGTCGTCCAGAGACGAGGATGTGGTGGCGAGGATGTGCATGGATCAGGCTGCCAACATCCGCTCGATTTTCGCGCGGTCGAGACCCTTTTCACCGATCACCACCAGACGGCTGCGGCGAACTTCACCTGTCGCCCAGGGGCGGTCGAAGTAATGGTTGACGCGTGAACCGACCGCCTGCACCTGCAACCGCATCGGCTTGGACGAGACCTCGACAAAACCCTTGATGCGCAGCACGTTTTCGGAGGCCGCCGTTTCGGAAATGCGAGCAGCCAGCGCATCGGCATCCGTCACAGCATCCAGTTCCACGACGAAGCTGTCGAACTCGTCGTGATCGTGATCTTCTTCCTCATCGTGATGGGTGTGGCGGTTTTCGATGTCCTCTTCTACCGCAAGACCGAGCCCGATCAGCACGGCAGGATCGACCGCACCATTGGACGCCACGACGATCTTCGCAGCTTTCGGCAGATGCGCATTGATATGAGCCTTGGCGCGCTCCAGACCTTCGGCATCCAGCAGATCACCCTTGGTCAGAACGATGAGGTCGGCGCAGGCAATCTGGTCCTCGAAGACTTCTTCGACCGGATCGTCGTGATCGAGCGCTTCGTCATTCTGGCGCTGGGCTGCCAGTGCCTCCAGATCATGCGAGACCATCCCTTCGGCAAGGGCTGCACCATCGGCCACGGCCACCACAGCATCCACCGTCACCCGGCTTTTGATGGCGGGCCACTGGAAGGCCTGCACGAGTGGCTTTGGCAGAGCAAGGCCCGATGTCTCGATCAGAATATGCTCGACGCGCGGCTGACGGCTCAGAATCTGTTCGATGGCGGGCTGGAAATCATCGGCCACGGTGCAGCAGATGCAGCCATTGGCCAGTTCCACAATGTTTTCTTCCGGGCAGCTTTCGATGCCGCAGCCTTTCAGAATTTCGCCATCGATACCGACATCGCCGAACTCGTTGACGATAATCGCCAGCCGTTTGCCCTCGAGCTTTTCCAGAAGGCAGCGCAGAAGTGTGGTTTTGCCCGCGCCCAGAAAGCCGGTGATGATGGTGCAGGGAACGCGATCGAGCGTGGTCATGATGTCTCCTCGGTAAAATGCAAAGGGGGAATGCGCGACACAAGGCCACGCTTCAAACTATCGGGGCGTCCGCGCCAGGGCATCAGACCATCCGGTGCCGCAGCCAGCAAGCGCGCCCCCGTCATCAGGTCTGCGGCATCATTTTCCGTCAGGCCGCCAAACATGTAGGACCAGCCGTCTGTGCTGCGCATGGCGGCACTGAGGCCACGCTTGCAATTGGCAAGGCAATTGACGCTACGCACGGTCACGCCCTCATGCACTCCGAGGGCCAGAGCAGCCTCCGTCAGAAGCGCGCCGGGGCGGGGGTCTGCATTCGGTTCGGCTTCGGACCGGCAGCTGCGGCAGACGAAGATCACGACGCCGGGTGCGGTGCCACGGTCCGTCTGTTCAGTCTGGCTGGGCGATGTCGCTGTAATATCCAAGGGTCTGCTTTCCGCGCCTTCAAAATGCTTCAGGGGTGCGGATATCGAAAACGGAATGCGGAACACGCACAACCATCGTTCGAACAACCGGCTGACCGGAGCACCCCGCCCGGCAGACGTTTTTCCTGAAACGGCAGGTCTCCTGGCTTGCGGCTTCAACACCCTTGCGCTGCCTTCCCGGATTGTCATCCAGTGGCGTTCAGCGCGGGCTCACCGCTTACAGTTGCGGGGGCAGCCACGGATTTGTCCGCTCAAGCGAAATGCACCGTGTTCCCTCTTAGCTTTTCCCGTTGCCGGAAAAAGACCGTCAGTCCTTAACCCTTATGCCCTGCGATGCTTTTGTGTCAATGCCGCGCATCATTGCCGCGGCACGCGTTTTGGTTATAGTCGCCGCTTTGAAAAAGCATGAGACCCGGAAGGACCAGCCGCCATGACCCGCGACATCAGCGACAGCGAAGCCGAACGTCACCGCGCCAAAATGGTCAACCGCAAGGCCGTGCAGGACGCCGAAGTCTCGGAAAAGACCATCGAAAAAGGTCTGCTGATGATCAACACAGGCCCCGGCAAGGGCAAATCCACCGCCGCTTTTGGTCTTGCCCTGCGCATGCTGGGCACCGGTCGTCGCATCGGCATCGTGCAGTTCATCAAGGGCGCATGGTCCACTGGCGAGCAGGGCGCTCTGGCGCTGTTCGGCGACCGGGTGGAATGGCGCACCATGGGTGAAGGTTTCACGTGGGACACGCAGGACCTCAAACGCGACGTCTCTGCCGCCACCAAAGCATGGGAAGAGGCGAAGACGCTGATGGCCGATGACACCATCGGCCTTGTGGTACTGGATGAACTCAACATCGCGCTGCGCTATGACTATCTGCCGCTGGAAGAGGTGGTAGAGACCCTGCAGAACCGTCGCCCCGGCCTGCACGTCATCGTCACCGGCCGCAACGCCAAGCAGCCGCTGATCGATGCCGCCGATATGGTGACGGAGATGACGTTGGTGAAACACCACTTCAAGGCAGGCGTCAAAGCGCAGTCAGGCATAGAGTTCTAATTCATGACAGCGCGTGTTTTGATGTTTCAGGGGACAGGCTCCGATGTCGGCAAATCGCTGATGGTGGCGGGGCTGGCACGTGCCTTTACCCGGCGCGGGCTGTCCGTCATGCCCTTCAAACCGCAAAACATGTCCAACAATGCCGCCGTGACCGCCGATGGCGGAGAGATTGGCAGGGCGCAGGCCTTGCAGGCGCGTGCCGCAGGCGTTCCCCTTTCCGTGCATATGAACCCGGTGCTGCTCAAACCCCAGAGCGAGACCGGCGCACAGGTGGTGGTGCAGGGCAAGGTCATCGGCAATGCCAAAGCTGCGGATTACCAGCACATGAAAGCGGAGCTGATGCCGCGCGTGCTGGAAAGTTTCGAGCATCTCAAAACCAAGGCCGATCTGGTGCTGGTGGAAGGCGCGGGCAGCGCATCCGAAGTCAATCTCCGCGCCAATGACATTGCCAATATGGGCTTTGCCCGTGCAGCCAATGCGCCTGTCATCCTCATCGGCGATATCGACCGGGGCGGCGTCATTGCCAGCCTTGTGGGCACGAAGACGGTTCTGGATGCGGATGATGCGGCCATGATCGAAGGTTTCATCGTCAACCGCTTCAGGGGTGATCCCAGCCTGTTCGATGAGGGAATGCGCATCATCGCAGACAAGACCGGCTGGAACGAGATCGGCCTGCTGCCGCATTTTGCAGATGCCAGTCGCTTGCCTGCCGAAGATGCGTTGGGGCTTTCAGCACCAGGACAGAGGAAAGCGGGTGCGAAAATCCGCATTGCGGTCCCCATCCTGCCGCATATCTCCAATTTCGATGATCTTGACCCGCTGGAGGCAGAACCGGATGTCGAGCTGATACGGGTGCGCCAAGGAGATGTCATTCCGGCAGATTGCACGCTGGTGCTGCTCTGCGGTTCCAAATCCACGATTGCCGATCTCACCACTTTGAAAAATGCAGGTCTGGATGTGGATATCAAGGCGCATCTGCGGCGCGGCGGTTCCGTTCTGGGCCTCTGCGGTGGTTACCAGATGCTGGGCAATAGTGTTGCCGACCCTGATGGGATCGAAGGCGCGTCGCTCACTGTGCAGGGGCTGGGTGTGCTTGACGTCGATACCGTGCTGACCGGCGACAAGAAGCTTGTGTCGGTGACTGGCCGCAGTTTCGACGGCATATCCTTCTCCGGCTATGAAATGCATGTCGGCGTGACCAGAGGGCCAGACGATATCAGACCGTTTTCGACCATAGGCAATCATACAGACGGAGCCATTTCCCCAGACGGCCGCGTCTTTGGCACCTATGTCCATGGTCTTTTCGCAGACGATGACCAGCGCAGCGCATGGCTTCAGCGTTTAGGAGCCGAGCGCACCGTATTGAATTACGAAGAGCAGGTCGATGCCGTGCTGGACGGCCTGGCCGATCACATGGAACGGCACCTCGATCTCGATGTGCTGCTGGCTATAGCGCGATAACGAGTGCTAGGGCTCCAAAAAAGCCGATCAGCAATGCGTCGGCAAAACGGGCGAGCTTCAGCGCCCGGCGAATATCAACAGCGGTCAAATCCCGCCGTCCGCCTTCGCCCATGAAGCGCGCCTCGATCATCTGCCCGCCATAGGAACGTGGTCCGGCCAGCGCAAAACCCAAAGCACCCGCCATTGCCGCTTCCGGCCATCCGGCATTGGGCGAGCGGTGGTGGCGCGCATCGCGAAACACGGCGCGCATTCCGTTGCGGGGCGAGGCCCCTTTCACAAAACAAGCCGCCAGAATGAAAAGAAATCCGGTGAGACGGGAAGCGGGTAGGTTGACCAGATCATCCAGCCGCGCGGATGCCCATCCAAACGCCTCATGGCGGGGGGAGCGATGGCCGATCATGCTATCAGCCGTGTTGATGACCTTGTAGCCTGCGCCTCCGGCAAGACCGAGAAGCCCTAGCCACAGCGACGGCGCGACGATGCCATCGGAAAAATTCTCCGCCAGGCTCTCAATTGCCGCACGGCACACCGCTGCCTCATCCAGTCTCTCCGGGTCACGCCCGACGATCATCGACACCGCCTTTCGCCCACCCTCGATGCCATCGCGCTCCAGCGCAATGGCCACTGCCTCGACATGCTGTTCCAGACTTTTCTGCGCCGGAAGCGATGCACCGAGAACCGCCACGATCAGCAAACCGAGGGGAAGCAGGAGGAGCGCGGCCTGCAACAGTCCGGCCATCAACACCGTCAAACCGAGGAAGACGGCCAGAGCCGCGACACCCATCATCTTCCGGCGTGAAAATGAATCGCTCTCCCGGTTCCATTTTTTGTCCAAGAGGGCGATAAGCGAACCGATCCAGGTCACGGGGTGGCCGATGCGCTTGAACAGCCAGTCGGGGTAGCCGACAAGGCGTTCGATCAGCAGGGACAGGAAAGCGAGAGCGAAGAACATGGGCGAAAGGGTACCAGAAAAAGCGCAGCCAGCGATCCGCCATGGTGGCAATCTGGGTCGGGCGCGTCTGCTTTTTCCGAAAGCGCCCGAACCGTGGATCGATCTTTCCACCGGGATCAACCCGCACTCCTACCCGCATTCGCCCATTCCCGCCAGCGCCTTTGCCCGCCTGCCCGACCCAAGTGCCGTGGAAACGCTGAAAGAGATAGCAGCAACGGCTTTAGGCGCACCTTCGGCGGCGCACATCGTGGCGGCACCGGGAACACAGATGCTGATGCCGCTGCTTGCGCAGATGGCTGTCGGGCGCGGTGCCAAAAGCTGCGGCGTTCTTTCCCCCGCCTATTCCGAGCACGCCCGCACCGCCCGCATGGCGGGGCTTTCCGTTACCGAGGTATCTGATATCGAGACCTTGGCCGCATTCGATTATGCCGTCATCATCAACCCCAACAATCCCGATGGTCGTGTGTGGGAGCGGTCAGAAGTGCTGGCCCTGGCTAACACCATGCACCAAAAAAGCGGGCTGCTTGTGGTGGATGAGGCCTTCATCGAAACGGGCTATGCCGAAAGCGTTGCAGACGCGGCGACCTCGGATGGCCTCGTCGTCCTGCGCTCCTTCGGCAAGTTCTACGGCATGGCAGGCATCCGCCTCGGCTTCGCCATCGCCTGTCCCGATATCGCAGAAAGTCTCGAATCGCGGCTGGGACCATGGGCCGTCTCCGGTCCGGCATTGCATATTGCGAGTGAAGCTCTAGTGGATCAGGTTTGGCGAGATGAAATGCGACTCCGGCTAAAAGAGGATTCCCAGCGGCTAAACGGTCTATTGGAAAAAGTCAGTCTTACGATTGCTGGTGCCACCTCGCTGTTCACACTTGTTCGTGATGCCCGTGTGCAGGACCTTTCCATCCACCTGATGCGAAACGGTATTCTGACGCGAACTTTCGATGAGAGGCAAGACGATATGCGCTTCGGACTTCCGGGGGTGGAAGCTGAATGGGTTAGACTGGAAGGGGCTTTGGTGGAATTCCACTCAGCCACTGGGACCTCCCGTCATCCCGGGCTTGATCCGAGGAACTAACGAATCCCGACGTCAAACGTGGTTAGATCCTCGGGACAAGCCCGAGGATGACGTTTGAGTCTAGAGGGTTTCCGCATTTTTCACCCCTTGAACGTATAAGCCTCAATCGATTCCGGCTTCATCTCAATCGAAAAACCCGCCATTTTCGGTGGCATATAGGCGGCATCGCGGATGTCGCAGGGCTCGATAAAATGCTCGTGCAGATGGTCGACATATTCGATGACACGGCCTTCCTTGGTGCCGGATACGACCAGATAATCGATCATCGACAGATGCTGAACATATTCGCAGAGCCCGACGCCACCGGCATGCGGCCAGACGGGCAGACCGTATTTCGCGGCGATTAGCAGCACCGCTAGCACTTCGTTAAGACCGCCCATGCGGCAGCTGTCGATCTGCACCACGTCAATCGCACCTTCGGCGATGAACTGCTTGAACATGATGCGGTTCTGGCACATTTCACCGGTCGCGACCTTTACCGAGCCGATGGCCTGTCGGATTTTTCGGTGGCCGGCAATATCATCAGGGCTGGTCGGCTCTTCGATGAAGAAGGGCTTGGCGAAGGCGAGCTTATTGACCCAGTCAATGGCCTGATCGACTTCCCAGACCTGATTGGCATCGATCATCAGATACCGGTCGGGGCCGATGACCTCGCGAGCGATGGTCAGGCGGCGAATATCGTCTTCGATATCGCGCCCCACCTTCATCTTCACATGGTTGAAACCGGCATCTATGGCTTCCTGGCACAGACGGCGCAGCTTCTCATCGCCGTACCCCAGCCAGCCAGCAGAGGTCGTATAGCAGGCGTAACCCTCGTTTTTGAGGATTTCGGTGCGCTCTGCTTTGCCGCTCTCGGCCTTTTTGAGAATGGCCAGAGCCTCATCGCGCGTCAGAACATCGGTGAGATAACGGTAATCGACGATATCGGCGATCTGCTCCGGGCTCATCTCGGCCACCAGTTGCCACACGGGTTTGCCCGCCTGTTTCGCCAGCAAATCCCACACGGCATTGACGACGGCACCGGTGGCGAGATGCATCGCACCCTTGTCAGGACCGATCCAGCGAAGCTGGCTGTCGCTCGTCAGATGACGCCAGTATTTGCCCGGATTTTCCAGCACCGTGGAAAGCTCTGTACCAACAACCAGATGCCGCATCGCTTCAATGGCCATGCAGCAGATGTCGTTGCCGCGCCCAATGGTGAAGGTCAGGCCATGGCCTTTCAATGCCATGTCATCGGTATCGAGGATAACGTAAGCCGCCGAATAATCCGGGTCCGGGTTCATCGCATCCGATCCATCGAGGCTCTGGGACGTGGGAAAACGCAGGTCGGAAACGCGCAGGTCTGTGATTTTGGTCATGGCCGTTCACTCGCGGTCAGAGGTCATAAATTGGTTTCGTCAGGCTTGATCGAAAGGCTCACGCCACTTCAACCATGCCTTTGATGACACCAGCCTTGGGATTGGTGAGATCGGCAAAGCGGGATGGAACATCCGCAAGCACCATGCGGTGGGTAATCAGTGCTTCCGGCACTTTGCCAGCACGCTGCGCTTCCAGCACGGTCTGGAAATCCTCGATCGTCGCATTGCGGCTGCCCAGCAGCGTGGTTTCGCGCTTGTGGAACTCCGGGTCGTTGAAGCTGATGTCGCTGGCAACGATGGAGACGAGAACGTAAGAGCCGCCATGGCCGACGAAGGAAAAGCCGCGTTCCATCGCTTTTGGATTGCCTGTGGCATCGAACACCACATCGAAGAAATCACCGCCGGTGATCTCCGAAAGCCTGTCCTTGTCACCCTCACCGAGTTGCACGATGTTAGAGACGCCAAGCTGGTCCTTGCAGAAATCGAGCCGGTCTTCGCGGCTGTCGATCATCGTCACCGAGCCGCCATTTAGAACTGCAAAGACGGCAACCGCCATGCCGATGGGACCAGCACCGACGATCAGCACCTGCTGACCTTTTTCCACCGCCGCGCGCCGCACCGCATGAGCGCCGATGGCAAGAAACTCCGTCATCGCCGCCTGATCGAGAGTGAGACCATCCGCCTTCAGCACGAATTGCTGGGGAACGCTGAGATACTCCACCATGCCGCCATCGCGATGGACGCCGAGGACGCCGATGTTGCGGCAGCAATTGCTCTTGCCCTTCAAGCAGGCATTGCACTTGCCGCAGGAGATATAGGGAATAATGGTGACGACATCACCCTCAGTCAAACCGCTGCCTTGAGGTGCCTCTTCGACCGTGCCAGACAGTTCGTGGCCCATGATGCGCGGATAGGAAAGGTAGGGCTGATTGCCGGTGAAAATGTGCAAATCCGTGCCGCAGACACCAATGCGGCGAATTCGCACCAGAACCTCGCCCTCGGCGCGATGCGGCTTTGGCAATTCCTTTGCGGAAAGAAGCCCCGGTTTATCGCAAAAAATCGCCAGCATGGATCACCTGTCGGAAAGAGAATAGAAACGCACGGCATTGCCGCCAAAAATGGCTTCGTGATGGGGAGCGGGGATGATCTCGCGGCAGAAATCGAGCCACTGCTGATAATCGCCCGCCAAACGCAAAACCGGCCAGTCACTGCCGAAGATCACACGGTCCGGCCCAAAAAGTTCAAGAATGGTTTCGGCGTAGGGTCGAACCGACTCCGGCTTCTGCTCGCCGCGCTCCGTCAACAGGCCGGAAAGCTTGCAATGAACATTCGGCAGTTCTGCCAAGGCTGCCATGTCCCTACGCCAGGCGCTGTAATGGCCCGTGGCAATCAATGGCTTCGCGCCATGGTCGATGACGATGGGAAGGGTCGGATAGCGCGTCGCAAATGTGAGGAGATACGGCAGATGCGGCGGTAGAACCAGCGCATCGAAAACCAGACCGTTATCGATCAAGGTTATTACGGCAGGATCGAGCGCGGGATCATCGATCCAGCCGATATCCGTAATGCCCTGCAACATGGGTCGCACGGCCTTGAAGCCGGGGTGGGCAGCGCGGCGATTAATTTGCGCAGGCGCATCCGCTGCTTTCATATCCACCCAGCCAACAACGCCTTTGATGAAACCATGCCGATCCGCAAGGTCCAACATGAAATCGGTATCGGCAGCCGTCTCCATCGTCTGCACCAGCACCGTTCCGCTCACACCGGCTTTTTCCAGCAAAGGCAAGAGATCATCCGGCAAGAAATCCCGATAGATCGCACCAAGGGAAGGCGGCGGCCACTGACCGGCGCGGTCCTTCAAAAGCCAGAAATGCTGGTGGGCGTCGATGATCATGGTTACACCTTGGCCCGCGGCACCGGG
This sequence comes from Hyphomicrobiales bacterium, assembly GCA_900473205.1. Taxonomy (GTDB): domain Bacteria; phylum Pseudomonadota; class Alphaproteobacteria; order Rhizobiales; family Rhizobiaceae; genus Agrobacterium. Next base: position 80,315 of record UCLB01000012.1, on the reverse strand, counting down.
GCGCCCTCGGCAAGCAAGCCGCGCACTTCCAGCTCAGACCAGAACTCGGCCGGAATATCCTGCTCGAACCAAGCGATGTTGGAAGAAAGCTGTTCAGCATTGCGCGCGCCGGAAACCACCGTCACGCAGGCGGGGTGGGCAAGGGGAAACTGCAAGGCGGCGGCCTGCAAGGAAACACCCAGCTCCTCGCAGACACTATGCAGCGCATCCACCCTGGCCAGAATGTCCGGCGGGGCATCCGCATAGTTGAATTTGCGATTACCGGCGAGAATACCGGAATTAAACGCACCAGCAGCGACGACAGCGACGCCGCGCTTTGCGCAATTGTTCATGAAATCCAGGCTTTCCTGCTCCAGCAGCGTATAGCGCCCCGCAAGCATGGCGACATCGATGTCGAAAATCTCCATCGTGTCGCGCACGACTTCCCATTCGTTGACGCCAAGACCAACGGCACCCGTCGATCCCTCATCCCGCAGCTTTGCTAGCGCCTTGAAGCCACCACCGGTGGTCAGTTGCTCCCAGTAATGCTGGTGCTTATCGCCATGGGTCATGGGGCCGATGTCGTGAATGTAGAGAATATCAGGTTTCAGAATGCCAAGCCGCTGCTGGCTGGCCTCGAAAGACCGCAAAATGCCGTCATGGGAGTAATCATAGACCGGGCGGAAGGGCAGGGGCGCGATATAGGCATCCTCTTCCGGACCCACCGTCGCGTCCGGCACCATGACGCGACCGACCTTGGTGCTGAGCGTATAATCCGCCCGCTCGTGTTCCGTCACCATGGTTCCCAGGCGGCGCTCAGAACGGGTGTAGCCGTAAAAGGGTGCGGTATCGAAATAACGTATGCCATGCTCCCATGCCGTGTCGAAAGCACCTTTCGATTCCGCATAGGGCGTGACCCGGTAAAGATTACCCATTTGGGCGCAGCCAAGGCCCATCACGGTCACATCCACATCACGGCGGGGGATTTTACGTTTTTCGGAGACTTTCATCACGGCACTTTCGAAAGCTAATTCTTGGTAGTTGGTATTTTGGGACGTCATCCTCGGGCTCGTCCCGAGGATGCATTCACGTCGCAAAAACCGAAAGGTTGGCAGATGCTCGGGACAAGCCCGAGCATGACGTCAAACGGACCTTAGTAAAGAACGTTCTTCGCTTCCGGCTTGTCGATATTGTCCTTGGTCACGACCACGACACCGGTATCGACGAACTTCTCAACCTTCTCCTTGTTGATGAGCTTGGTGACGGTTTCCACGCCCTTTTCGCCCATCTGGTAGGAGCCCTGCACCACGATGCCGGCCAGCGTGCCATCCTTGACGAAACCCTGAAGGTCCTGATTGCCGTCGAAGCCGATGGCGACGACCTTGCCAGCCTTGCCGGATTGCGCCAGCGCGCGGCCAACACCAATCGCCGTCGGTTCATTGGCGCCGAAAATGCCCTTGAGGTCCGAATTGGCGGCCAGAACGTCTGTGGTCTGGTTCAGCGCCGTCGCCATCTGCGACTGCGAATAATAGGGGCCGACGATCTGAAGCTTGGAATTGGCCTTGATGTAGTCGGTGAAACCGCCAACGCGACCGATTTCAGAACCGGCACCGGCCACATAGGACATGACGGCGATCTTGCCTTCCTTGCCAACCTTGTCGATGAGAGCCTGTGCGGCCAGTTCGCCAGCCTTCTTGTTGTCTGTGGCGAGGAAAGACTGGTAATATTGCTCGGCACCCTTGGCCAGCTGTGAGTCGACGATCACCACGGGAATGCGCGCTTCCCAGGCTTTCTTGACGGCAGGAACCAGCGCGTCCGGATCGGACGGTGCCAGAACGATACCTGATACCTTACGGTTGACGGCGTTTTCCACCATATTGACCTGATCGGCGATGGCCGATTCCGAAGCCGGGCCCTGGAAGGTCATGGTGTTGCCGGACGAACTCTTCATCGCGGCATCGGCACCTTTCTGAACGTTCTGCCAGAAGGTCGAGTTCACGGTCTTGACGATGACGGCGATTTCGCCCGCCTGAACGGTCGATACGCTCCACAGCGCAATGGCCGAGGTCAAAAGTACAGTGGTCAGTTTCTTCATGTTTTCCTCCATTGTCCCGGCAAAGCGATATCTCCTCGTCTCCACCGGGTTATCCCGCGGATTGGGTCCGCACCCTCCCGTATGTCTTCCGCACCGGGAAGATCATGCGCCATTCGAAACTCCATTAGCGGCGGTTGCGCAGCTGGTCTATCCACACCGTGCCCAGAATGACGAGGCCGATGATGATCTGTTGCGTGAAGGCCGAAACGCCGTTCATGTTGAGGCCATTGCGCAAAATGCCGATGACGAAAGCACCAATTGCCGTGCCGGAAATGGTGCCAACACCACCAATCAGCGACGTGCCACCGATCACGGCGCTGGCAATCGCGTCCAGCTCATACATCACCCCCTCATTCGGTTGGGCCGTAACGAGACGCGACATCAGCACACAGCCGGTCAAGCCCGCCAGCGTGCCCGACAGCACATAGGTAAAATTGGTGACGCGGGCGACATTGACACCGGACAGGCGCGCGGCTTCCGCGTTCGAACCAACAGCGTAGATATGACGCCCAAGCACCGAGCGGTTGAGCATGAAGGACACGGCAATCGCAATCACGATCATCAGGATGACCGGATAGGGAATGCCGGGAAAAACCACATTCGGAAACCCGTCATCGCCAATGGTGACGATGCGAAACAGAGCACCGTTGCCCAGTTCACCGAAGGATTCGCCAAGACCGGAAACGGCACGCGCGCCAGTGATCTGCAAGGCGACGCCGCGCGCGATCAACATCATACCGAGCGTGGCAATAAAGGGCGGCAGCTTGAAGCGGGTGACGAGTAGACCGTTGATAAGACCGCACAGAGATCCGGTCAGAATGCCGAAGAACATGCCGACAGGCACCGGCATTCCCAACTCCTTCACTGCCAAGGCAGCCACCACACCGGCAAGCGCCAGCACCGAGCCCACCGAAAGATCGATACCGCCGGTGATGATGACGCAGGTCGCACCGATGCCCAGAAGCGCAATCGACGTCACCTGAAGCGCAATCGTCATGGCGTTGTTGACGGTGAAGAAGGCGCTGCTGGTGGCGGAAAACACCATGGTCAGCACGACCAGACTGCCGAGGGCCGCAAATTTCTGAATGATGTCCTTCTGCCGGTCGCTGAAGGAAAAGCTCTTGGGCGCGTCTGCACTATCTGACATGTCTATCCCCGCTGCTATAGCCGGAGGCATAGCGCATGATTTCTTCCTGAGTGGTCTTGGCCGTTTCCACGACGCCGGTGATCGTACCTTCGTGGAACACGGCGATGCGGTCGGTCAGGCCCAGCACTTCCGGCAGTTCCGAACTAATGAGAATGACGCCGATGCCCTTGGCCGCAAGCTCGTCCATGATCTTGTAGATCGCGAATTTCGCCCCGACATCGATGCCGCGCGTCGGCTCATCGAAAAACAGAATGCGCGATTGGCGAAACAGCCATTTGCCGATGATAATTTTCTGCTGGTTGCCGCCAGAGAGAAGCCGCACCGTCTGCTTGATCGAGGGCGTGCGGATGTTCAGAAGATCAACATAGCGGCGAGCGGCATCGTCGTGCTTTTTGAAATCGATGAGGCCGAAGCGGTTGGACACCTCCTCCATATTGGCCAGAGACATATTGGCTGCCACCGACATCTTGATAGCGAGGCCATCGCTCTTCCGATCTTCAGACAGATAGGCAATGCCTTCCGCGATCGCATCCTGAGGAGAGGTAATGGAAAGTTCGCGGCCTTCGAAGGTGATCGTTCCGGCATCGAACGCATCGGCCCCGAAAATCGCCCGCGCGACTTCGGTACGACCGGCGCCCATCAACCCGGCAAAGCCGAGAATCTCACCACGGCGCAGATCGAAGCTGACATCGTGAAACACACCTTTGCGTGTCAGCCCCTTGACGGAGAAAATCACCTCATCCGTTGGTTTCGATGTTCTCTCGGGAAATTTTTCTTCCAGAGAACGGCCGACCATCCGGGTCACGATGTCGTCCACGGTGATATCAGCAAAATTATCCGTCGAAATATAGCGTCCGTCGCGCAGCACCGTAACGCGGTCAACGATCTCGGCCATTTCATCCAGACGGTGCGAAATATAGACGATGCCGACGCCGGAGGCTTTAAGATCGCGGATGACCTTGAACAGAAGCCGCGTTTCTTGCTCTGTCAGCGAGGATGTCGGCTCATCCATGATGAGAACTTCAGCATCCAGCGACAGTGCCTTGGCGATTTCCACCATCTGAGACTGTGCAACCGAGAGACCACGCACCATTTGATCGGGATTGAGATCGATGCCGAGCCGGTCGAGACAGCGTTTGGCATCCGCGCGCAGCTTCTTGCGATCGACGAGAAAACCTTTTCTGGGTTCGCGTGCCAGATAGATGTTTTCGGCAATGGTCAGATGCGGAACGAGGTTCAGTTCCTGATGGATGATGGCAATACCTGCCGCTTCCGACTCTAGCGGCGAAGCGTATTGAACTTGTCGACCCTTGTGCAAGATCGTACCGCTGGTGGGCTGATAGACGCCGCTGACGATTTTCATCAGTGTCGATTTGCCAGCGCCATTTTCACCGCAGACGGCATGAACCTCGCCCGACAGCAGATCGAACTGCACGTCGCTCAGCGCTTTGACGCCGGGAAATTCCTTGCTGATATTGTCGAGGCGAAGCAGGACGCGACCATGCTCACGCAGCGTGGCTCCGGTCGCGGAATCGTCCTGAATAACCGATGCGCCCTGCGACATCCTCACATCCTCCCGGTAACGCCTTAACTCCACCCAAAGCGTTTCGAATAGGCGGAATGGTTAGGCCGCATTTTTATTTTGGTCAAGCCAATTTTGGTATATTGATGAAAATGACCTAATAAGCGATAATCGAAAATAGAAATAAACGAGCTAATTCAATGGAATAAACATTATCTTGCGTCTTCTTCGCGATGCAGATACGGTAAGGCCAAATCGATACTGGCGGAAAGTTCTCACGAAATCCCATGAATGGTCAGGCCAAAATTCTGGAGCCACGCAGGCTCTATCAGCAGATCGCAGATCAAATTCGTGAGCTGATCGACAGTGGCGAGTTTTTGGCGGGCGCACGCCTGCCAGCGGAGCGGGAGCTGGCGCAAAGGCTTGGCGTATCGCGACCCTCATTGCGAGAAGCCCTTATCGCGCTGGAAATCGATGGCAGTGTCGAAATCCGCATGGGCTCCGGCGTCTATGTCTCGTCTGAACCGGCGCAATCGCCCGCCAGAACGAAATCGCTGGGCGAAAGCCCGTCGGAACTTATGCAGGCACGCGCAGCACTGGAAGGCACGACCATCGTGTTGGCCGCAAGCCGTATCGATGCAGCTGCCCTGGAAACGCTGCGCGCCACATTGGATGCCATGCGCAGCGAGATCGAAGTGGGGCGCAAACCGCTCGATCAGGATAGACAGTTTCACGTCATCATTGCCGAGCAATCCGGCAACAGCGTACTGGCGCGGCTTGTAGGTGATTTGTTCGATGAGCGGCACAGCCCGATTTCGGCGCAATTCCGTGTCAAATTCGAAGACAAGGACACATGGATTTTCGCCTTGCAGGAGCATGAGGCCATTCTGTCCGCTCTTGAGGCCAAAGACCCGCTGCTGGCGCAGGCAGCCATGCACAGCCATTTGGACAGTTCCCGGCGACGATGGGTCGAGAACTGATACCTGAAAAAAAGAATTCGCGAGGAGGAGACCGCGTGACAGAGAATTCAGAAGCAACCATTTTGCTCAACACGCGCGACAATGTTGCCGTGGCGCGGCGCTCGATCCAACCGGGAGGAGAGACGGGCCGCAGCGGCCTTCAGGCGTTGGAGCTGATCGGACGCGGCCACAAGGTGGCGCTGAAAACCATCAAGACCGGTGAGGAGGTTCTGAAATACGGACAAGTCATCGGCATGGCGACGCAGGACATTGAGCCCGGCCGTCTCGTGCATTTGCATAACCTTGCCATGGTGCCATCTGAACATTCCCACCAGTTCAGCGTTGATATCGAAGAAAAGGGCATGCTGCCGCTAGCGGAACGCCGCACCTTTATGGGCTTTGACCGGGGAACCGGTGGTGTCGGCACGCGCAATTATATCGGTGTCATCGCCTCGGTAAACTGTTCCGCCACCGTCTCCCGCTACATAGCCGACTATTTTAACCGCGATGGCGGGCTGGACGGTTTCGATAATATCGATGGCGTCGTGGCGCTGACCCATGGCAGCGGCTGTGCGATCAACACGAAGTCGGAAGGCTACCGCCTGCTGATCCGCACTATACAGGGCTATGCCCGCCATCCAAATTTTGGCGGTATTCTACTCATCGGGCTTGGTTGCGAGACCAACCAAATCGCGCCGATTCTCGAACATTACAAGATGGAAGAGGGGGATCGCCTCCGGACCATGACCATTCAGCAGCATGGCGGCACCCGCAAGACCATCGAAGCAGCCATCGCCAATATCAAGGAAATGCTGCCGGGCGTGAATTCCGCGAAACGAACAGAACAGCCACTCTCTGCTTTGAAAATCGCATTGGAATGCGGCGGATCGGATGGCTATTCTGGTATTTCCGCCAACCCGGCGCTTGGTTACGCATCTGATCTCATCGTGCGCAATGGTGGCACGACGGTGCTTGCGGAAACCCCGGAAATCTATGGTGCCGAACATCTCCTGACGCGCCGTGCCGTGACACCAGCCGTGGCCGAAAAGCTTCTGCAACGCATCGACTGGTGGCGTGATTACACTGCCCGCAATGGTGATGAGCTGAACAACAACCCATCCCACGGCAACAAACTGGGCGGGCTGACCACCATTCTCGAGAAATCCTTGGGCGCAGTCGCCAAAGGTGGCTCGATGCCGCTCAAGGCCGTGTACGAATTCGCAGAAACCGTAACCGAACCAGGCTTCGTCTTCATGGACACACCCGGTTACGATCCAGTCGCTGTGACAGGACAGGTGGCAGGTGGCTGTAATGTCATCTGTTTTACCACAGGCCGTGGTTCCGTTTCCGGTTTCAAACCTGCCCCCTGTATCAAAATCGCCACCAACTCTGAAATGTACGAACACATGAAAGAGGACATGGACATCAATTGCGGAGAAATCGTCACCGGAAATGAAACGATAGAGGGATCCGGCACACGAATCTTCGAACACATCATCGCCGTCGCCTCGGGTGATAAAACCGTCAGCGAGATTTATGACTATGGTGATAATGAATTTGTACCGTGGCAGGTGGGTGCGATGACTTGATGGCGTGTTTCATGTGAAACAGCGCATGCGCTTAAGCACGCCCCCGACGATCACTAGCCGTTGACGTCGTGGTTCGATAGATCCTCGGGACAAGCCCGAGGATGACGTTGAGCGTAAGGAAGTGCTCGAGCCGCTAACACATGTTAAGCGGCTCATTTCCAATATCAATGGCGGAAGTGGCGCATGCCTGTGAACACCATTGCAACATTGTGTGCATTGGCAGCATCGATCACGTCCTGATCGCGCATTGAACCGCCCGGCTGGATCACAGCCGTCGCGCCTGCCGCAATCGCAGCCAGCAGGCCATCGGCAAACGGATAGAAGGCTTCTGAGGCAACGGCGGAGCCCTTGGTCAGCGGCTCGGCAAGGCCCATGGCCTTTGCAGCATCTTCAGCCTTTTGCGCAGCGATGCGGGCGGAATCGATACGGCTCATCTGACCAGCGCCGATACCTGCCGTCTGGCCATCCTTGGCGTAGATCACCGCATTCGACTTCACATGCTTGGCGATCTTGAAGGCGAACTTCATATCTTCAAGTTCCTGCGGTGTCGGCGCACGGTTTGTGACGACCTTCAGATCGAGGTCTTCGACCATGCCGTTGTCACGGCTCTGAACCAGCAAGCCACCCGAAACCGTCTTTGCGGTTATGCCGGGAGCGCGTGCATCCGGCAGACCACCTGCGGAAAGCAGGCGCAGGTTCGGCTTGCGGGCCACGATTAGCCTGGCTTCCTCGGTCACATCGGGCGCAATGATGACTTCGGTGAAGAGCTGAATGATCTCTTCTGCCGTTTCCGCATCCAGTGTCTGGTTCAGCGCAATGACGCCACCGAAGGCCGAGACCGGATCGCAGGCCAGCGCGCGCTTGTAGGCATCCAGCAAGGTCGTGCCGGTCGCCACGCCGCAGGGATTGGCGTGCTTAATGATGGCGACAGCAGGTGCATTTTCTGGCAGGAACTCGGCAACGAGCTCGTAAGCCGCATCCGTATCATTGATATTGTTGTAGGAAAGCTGCTTGCCCTGCAAAAGCGTTGCCGTGGCAACGCCCGGGCGCTTGTCGCCTGTCAGGTAGAAACCAGCGCTCTGATGCGGGTTTTCACCATAACGCATCTTTTCCTTCAGCACGCCGCCAATGGCGCGGTAATGCGGCGTCTCGATGGACAGTGCTTCGGCAAACCAGTTGGAAATCACTGCGTCATAGGCGGCGGTACGTGCATAGGCCTTTGCCGCAAATCTTTGGCGCAGCGCATAGGTCGTCTGGCCATCATCCGCCTGCAAGGCTTCCAGTAATTCCGGATAATCGCTGGGGTCCGTCACCACAGTGACATAAGCGTGGTTCTTGGCCGATGCGCGGATCATGGCCGGGCCGCCGATGTCGATATTCTCAACGGTCGTTGGATAGTCGCCGCCCTTGGCGCGCACTTCCTCGAAGGGGTAGAGGTTGATGACGGAGAGATCGATGCCTTCGATCCCGTGCGCCCGCATGGCTTCCACATGCTCTGCATCGTCACGAATTGCCAGCAGGCCGCCATGCACATTGGGGTGCAAAGTCTTGACGCGGCCATCCATGATTTCCGGGAACTTGGTGATATCGGACACATCCGTGACCGGAAGACCCGCATCGGCAATCGCCTTGGAGGTGCCACCCGTCGACAACAGTTTCACGCCGAGTTTGACCAGCGCACCCGCCAGTTCAATGATGTCAGTCTTATCGGAGACGGACAGAAGAGCGGTGCGAATCTTGACCTTGTCTGGAGCGGGAATTTTCTTGGAAACAACAGCCATCGGGAGGACTCCGTAATGCGGAAGGGACAGGCCGGAGAGCGACCCATCCGGCGGTTGCCGCCGCGTTAGCACAGCTTTGCCCATTAATAAACAGAGCGAGCGCATCCGCCATGGAATCAAGCAGGATTTTAAGATGGATGCGCCCGTTTACAGCTTTCGCTCGATAAGCCAGCGGACTTCCGTTGTTCCGGAAGCCTGGAAGGGGATTTCGATCTGCTGCGACGGGCGAATACCGGACGCATCCGCCATGAACACGTCTTCCGCTATACTTACCGTCTGACCCGGCGCTGAAAACACCCAGCTTGTGCCATCCACCGCGCGCATCATAATGGATTCCTCATCCAGAGACACAAGCTCGATGGAGGGATGAATGTGAAACCGTGAAACGACATCCACGGACGAGGACGGCGATTTCTTTTCACTTTCGGCGGCTTGGATGAGATCACGTCCTTTGATCTTGCTGCCAGCGGCATTCAGTTCCAGCTCTCGCTGGTGAATAAAACCGAATTCTTTGAGATAACCGTCATGCGATGCCACCAGCACATCGGCACCTTTCTGGTCGGTCTCTCGCTCCACATTCACCTCGGTAATACCCGGCACCATGATGGCTCCCAGCAGCCGCGAGCGTGAAAGTCGCGACGACGACGTGTCATTGATGGTGACGGTGGAATGCGCGGCTGTCGAGCGGCTTGCCCGTTTGAAGGCGGGTGCCGCAAAGGGTGGAAAGCCGGAATTGACGATGAAGCGATTTCTGACCGAAGACAGCTCGAAGGACAGGCAGCCGCAATGAGCACCTCTGGAAAGCGACAGCCGTTGGGGAATACCCGTATCGACAATGATGACCGTGTCATCCGCCGCCAGTCGCTGATAACCGATATCAGGAAGCGCGCGCGATGGCCGCCCAGATGTCTCGTCATACCGCAGCACAGAGGCCAGTTCGTTGGCGAGCGTTGCCGTGGATCCGTTGAACAGCGCCAGATCACCATCCTGATGCCGGAAGAAACGAATGGCCGGGAACATGCGGTCAATCGCCGGCACAAGCCCTGGCGGCACATCATGGCCCAGATTGATATAGCTCTGTCGTAACGGCAAAAGATCGATCAGCAAATCCAGCATGATTCTGGGATTGCGCGATACATGTCCCCCATCCGGAAGAATCTGACGTTCCAATTCCCGATCCAGTTTCATGCCGTAACGGGCAATCTTCGAGGCGCGATTGGGCAGGGAAATCGATGCAACGGCCAGCGCGATGCGGACTTTCAACCGCACTTCACCATCAGGCGCATATTTGGCAATCAGGCTCAGATAGCGCACATGATAACCGAGGCTTTTCAGGAAACGCCGATAGAAACCCGCATCCGCACTCTGCAAAATGACAGGTGAATGCGATAACCACGCAATCAGCCTCTGCGCCGCCGTCTCCGGCGCCCAGGCAATGCCCATGATCCTGCGTCCGTGGACCGCAATCCAGTCTGAAACCAGAAGACGAGATCGGGTGCAGGCCTCCTCCGACTTGCTGGCCCGGACATGGCGCAGCCAGCTGAAGCTGTGCAGCTTTTCCTCGAAGGCCTCGGACGGCATGTCCAGAGAAAAGGGTGAAACACCGCCGGTCTCGAGTATTCGCCCTGCGAGCGCGATACGGCCATAGACCAGCTCTTCGGCAATGTAGGGATCAACCGCGCGCAAATCCGTTGGCGCTGCCACGAGCCCGCTGGGTGTACGATCTGCAAGTTTCAAGAATTGAATACGCAGCGGCGCGATGCCAATCATGGCACGGTTCCGGAGGGTGCGTAAAAATAGCCCCGCAACACTGAAGCTGCTGTTCAGGGATCCTACCAAACTTGTGTTTCCCGCCCGCGCAAAGACTTATTATGTTTCAGAGATGTATGGATGCTGGCTAGCAATTGACAAGTCATTCAATCTTTCACGAAAAACTTCATATTTTGTAAACGATGCTGACGCGCCGGGGTAACCGACGCCGCACGTCGTGCGGCATCAAGCGCGGTCAGCCATTGACGAGGAAACCACCCACGAAGCAACGGCAACGCGGGATGTGGAAGGAAAGCAGAAGAGCATTCGGTTAGTGTTTACGTAGCACCGCTGCATAAAAACCATCTACGCCACCGAACATATCCGGCGTTGTGCGCAGGTCACCGTCAGCATTGATCGCTGCTTCAAGGCCTGGAAAATCCTCCGGCGACACAGGAACGCGCCCAAGGCCAGGCTCGCTTTTCAGCACCTTCGCGACCATGTCTTCACCCTCTGACGGGTCCAGCGAGCAATTGGAAAACACGACCATACCGCCCGGCTTAACCAGCGTAATGGCGTGACGCAGCATCTGCTCCTGCAAAGCCGCGAGCTTTGCAATGTCCTGCGTGTCCTTCGTCCAGCACACATCCGGGTGCTTGCGCAGCGTGCCCGTGGAAGAGCAGGGCGCATCCAGTAGCACCGCGTCGAACAAGTCGTCGGTCTGGAACTTGAGCATATTGCTCTCAACCGTGTCGGCTTTCAGTTTCAGACGATCGAGATTTTCACGCAAACGCTTCAGGCGGTTGCCGGATTGATCGAGTGCCGTGACCTCGGCGCCCGCAAGAATAAGCTGCGCCGTCTTGCCACCCGGTGCAGCACAAAGGTCCGCAACACGTTTGCCAGAGAGATCGCCCATCAAACGCACAGGCATGCTGGCGGAAAAATCCTGCACCCACCACTCACCCTCGTCAAAACCCTCCAGCGCAGCGACAGAGCCTTCGAAAGACTGAAGCCTGACGCTGCCATTGGGCATGACAGTACCGTTCAGCTTCTGCGCCCAGAGATCGGGATCGGATTTGACTGTGACATCGATAACCGACGGAATAAGTTGAGCCTCGGCCATACGGCTCACAACTTCAGCGCCATAAACCTCAGCCAAACGTGAGAAAAACCACTCGGGCAGCACGGGAACGGTGCTGATTGCCTGCAACACATCGTTTTTCTCACGACCCAAGCGGCGGAGAACGGCATTGACGAGTTTCACGAAACGCTTGTTGCGGGGATCTCGATGCGCCTGCTCCACTGCAAGATCAACCGCGGAATGGTCAGGTACATCGAGATACAGCATCTGCGTGGCACCCACGACCATGACATGGTGCAACGAACGCGCGCCCTGTGGAAGCGGTCCATCCAGCAACATGGAGAGTGCGGCTTCGATGCGTGGCAGATGCCGCAGCGCCGTGTTGACGATGGCGCGCACCAATGCGCGGTCCGCAAGGCTCAGCGCACGATAGGCCGGATTCCCGTTTTCCGCATCCAACATGCCATCCAGTGACGTCTTCTTATCGATGACGGCAGAGATGATCTTTACGGCTGCGACGCGGGCCGCAAGGCCCGGCTTCCATTCTTCGCCTGCGAAAGAGGCGTCATTATTTCCACCAGACGGCTTGCGTTTAAAGTGTTTTGCCGGTTTGGCGGAGGAGTTCGATGTCAAGACCAGGGACCTTTACGCTCATTATTATCGCCTCGTCCAAAACCCGTGTTCGGGACGGAGCGTGATTTGCGCACCGGCTTATCACTTGTCGCCGCGTAGGTCGATGGCTGCGCAAATTCCGATGACATGGCCTGCAGGGCGGCAATGCGATTATCGGTATTCGGGTGGGTGGAAAACAGATTGTCCATCCGCTCGCCAGACAACGGGTTGATGATGAACATATGCGCAGTCGCCGGGTTTCTTTCGGCATCATCATTGTGGATTTGCTGAGCAGCACCGGCGATCTTCTGCAAGGCCGAAGCAAGCCACAAGGGGTCGCCGCAAATCTCTGCTCCACGACGGTCGGCAGAATATTCGCGTGTACGGCTGATTGCCATCTGAACCAGCATGGCCGCAAGTGGCGCAACGATCATCGCCACCAGCACGCCAATAAAGCCAAGCGGATTGTTGTTTTCACGGTTCCCGCCAAAGAAGAAGGCGAAGTTGCCCAGCATGGAAATCGCACCGGCGAGCGTGGCGGTAATAGTCATGGTCAGGGTGTCGCGATTTTGGATATGAGCCAGCTCATGCGCCATGACGCCAGCCACTTCCTGCGGCGTCAACCGTTCCATTAGTGCAGTCGAAGCGGCAACCGCCGCATTTTCAGGGTTGCTACCGGTGGCAAAAGCATTCGGCTGCGGGCTGTCATAGACATAGACCTTCGGCATGGGCAGACCGGCATTCTGGGAAAGGTCGCGGATCATCGCGAAGAAATCGGGCGCATTGCGCTCATCCACCTCCTGCGCGTGGTAAGCGCGAAGGACCATCTTGTCGGAATTCCAGTAGGAGAAGAAGTTCATGCCTGCGGCAAAAAGGAAGGCAATCATCATGCCGCCCGTTCCGCCGATCATGAAACCAATGCCCATGAACAAGGCCGTCATGAATGCCAACAACATGGCCGTACGCATCAGGTTCATCCAAAAATCTCCGTTCCAGGGTGAAATGGCTTATCAAGCCTTTCCGACTTCTATAATCTGGTTACGAAGAAACGCTTTTCAATATCTTGTCATAAGGCCTTGAGAACCATGCAGAACGCAGACAACGACAATGCTGGTGAAAACCAGAAGAAGATTTCCCCTGCAGCAGAGCGCGCATTGAAGGAAGCCGAAGAGCGCCGCAAGGCCGCAGAGCCGCTGGAATTGCCACCGGAGACGGGTGGACGCGTCGGTGCTGAACCGGTACGTTTCGGGGACTATGAGATAAAAGGCCGTGCAATCGACTTCTGAGGCAATCTCACATAAATAAAAAACGGGAAACAGAAGTTCTATTTCCCGTTATCATTCAAATAGTTAATTCTATTTTTGTTCTAACAGACGGCAGACCGCTTCAAGCTGTTCCAGCGTGCGGTAGTTGATACGGATATGCCCGCTATTGCCCTTGTGATTGATCTTCACATCGAGCCCTAGCGCATCCGCAAGCGTCCGCTCCAGTGCAATCGTATCGGAGTCTTTTTCGTTCTCAGCCTTGCGGGAATTTGTCGGGTCCAATTGCGCACGGATATCTGCCTGCGCCAAACGCTCTGCATCACGAACGGAAAGTCCCTTAGAGACAATTGTCCGCGCCAGATAGGCCGGGTCAGACGTTGGAACCAGAGCGCGAGCATGGCCAGCGGAGAGCGTGCCTTCAGCCAGCATGTCGCGAACAGGGTCTGGCAGCTTTAGAAGGCGCAGGCTATTAGCCACATGGCTTCGGCTCTTGCCGATAATTTCGCCAAGATCATTCTGGGTGTAACCATGTTCGGCAATCAGCTGGTCGTAGCCGAGAGCCTCTTCCAGCGGGTTGAGATCGGACCGCTGCACGTTTTCAACAATGGCGAGTTCGAGAGCGGTGCGATCATCCACATCGCGAACGATGACCGGAACTTCGGTAAATCCCGCCAGCTGCGCCGCGCGCCAGCGGCGTTCACCGGCGATAATCTCGTAACGGTTCGGCTCGACGGTGCGCACGACGACAGGCTGAACAATGCCGTGCTGGCGAATGGACGACGCCAGATCCTGCAATTCGCTTTCATCAAAATGGCGACGCGGGTTGCGCGGGCTGCGGGCAATGAATTCGATAGGGATTGTGCGATCAGGGCTGACGGCGCGTTGGGGTTCACCAACCGGCAAAGGCTGGTCCATCTCACCAATCAATGCTGCCAGGCCACGTCCGAGACGGCGCTTCGAAAGATCATCGCTCATTATTTACTCCACAGATCGAAAGCGCCGCTCATCGTAGTTTTGCGCTTGGATTATTTTATCGCGTCTTGGCGGCTGGCGCGCATCATGCAGCTTTGCGCAAACGCTCGCGTTGAATGACCTCAGAAGCGAGTTGCAGATAGGCCTGACTTCCTGCGCATTTCAAATCGTACAAAATGGCCGGCTTACCATAGGACGGCGCTTCGGAGACGCGCACATTGCGCGGGATGAGCGTGTGGTACACTTTCTCACCGAGATGCGTCCGTACATCACTGACCACCTGCTGCGCGAGATTATTGCGCGAATCGAACATGGTCAGAACGATACCCTGGATATCCAGCGCCGGATTGACCGTTCCGCGTATTTGATTGACCGTGTCCAACAACTGGCTGAGACCCTCCAACGCGAAGAACTCGCATTGCAACGGCACCAATACCGAGTGAGCGGCAGCCATGGCGTTCATCGTTAGAAGATTGAAAGATGGCGGGCAATCGACGAGAATATAGGAATAGGCGAGGGCATCTGGCGCTTGTAGCGCGCTCTTGAGCAGGAATACGCGGTTTGCGGCGTTTGCAACTTCCATTTCGAAGCCCAACAAATCCATAGTCGAGGCCACGATATCGAGATTTGGCACAGCCGTCGGCACTGCGACTTCGGCAACGGTATTGGCACCGACTAGAAGGTCATAGGACGACAACTTGCGTTCGCGGCGGTCAATACCGAGACCGGTGCTGGCATTGCCCTGCGGATCGAGATCGACGACGAGAACGCGCTCACCGATCGCGGCCAGAGCCGTGGCGAGGTTAATCGCCGTCGTCGTTTTACCGACACCGCCCTTTTGGTTGGCAATCGTAATGATCCGGTTTTTTTCAAACATGGTGCCGCACCTGACTTAGTCAATCAGCTTTTCGACGCAAATTACTGATTTCGAGAACAACAGAGTTCTCTTCTACACTGCTTTGGTGTTTTACCAGATCGAAATCCCAACGACCACGCGCTTTTTGAACCTCAGCCTCGTAATCCCGGCCTTTGTTAAGGTAAGCGCGCAGATTTTGGTTCTCATGTGCCCATGGCTGAATATAGCTCAGCAATAAATCGAGCTCGGCCAGTGCGCGCGCAGACACCGCATTCGCCGATTTGATAATCTGCGGCGCCGTCTCTATACGAATTGGATGCACAGACCCTCTGGCGCCCGTCTCTTTCAACGCGACTCGTAGAAACCCGGCCTTTTTATTGTTGCTTTCGACTAGATTGACCCAACCATCCTGCAGCTCGGCCAAAAAAATGGCCGTGATGACGCCGGGGAAGCCACCGCCACTCCCGAGGTCCACCCACGTCTGATTCACGGGAGACAGTTGAAATATCTGCGCGCTATCTGCCACATGGCGAGACCACAATTCGCCGAGGGTCGAGGGTGCTACGAGATTGGTCGTAGCATTCCACTTCTTGAAAAGCTCGACAAAATGCTCAAGCCGATCTTGTGTTTCACGTGAAACACTCTGGCCGTTTATCTTCATATTGAGACTCGTTAAGGCTGTGCACGCAACTTCTGAGTTTGCGTATAAGTGCCTTTCTTGACCAAAGCAAGAATAAGCGACACTGCCGCTGGCGTCATCCCGTCCACACGTGATGCCTGAGCGATATTTGCAGGCCGCGCTTTCTCAAGCTTTTGCTTCAATTCGTTCGAGAGGCCAGACAGTGATGTAAAATCAAAATCCTCCGGGATTTTGCGATCTTCGTCTCTTTTGATATCAACGATATCGGCGCTCTGGCGCTGCATATAAACGGCATAGCTCGCTTCGATCTCAAGAACCTCTGCCACTTTGGCCGGAATATTATTGACCTCGGGCCAATGGTTTTTCAGCGTCTCAAACTCAATATCCGGATACGCCAACAGTTCGTAAGCAGTCCGTCTTTGTCCATCATGATTGAGCTTCAAGCCCTGCTTCGCGGCTTGAGACGGGCTTATCGATAGTTCTCTCAGAAGCTCGCGTCCGCAGTTCAAGTCATTGATAAAATCAGAAAAGCGATTGGCGCGCTCAGAACCTACGATACCAACTTCGAGCCCAAGAGGGGTCAGGCGCAGATCAGCGTTATCGACACGCAGCGACAATCTGTATTCGGCCCTCGACGTAAACATGCGGTATGGCTCTGTGACGCCCTTCGACGTCAGGTCATCGATCATCACGCCAATATAGGATTCTGTTCGGCTAAAATGGACTGGTTCGCCTCCGCTCGCAAATAGAGACGCGTTTAGCCCCGCGACCAACCCTTGCGCCGCTGCTTCTTCGTAGCCCGTCGTGCCGTTAATCTGACCGGCTAGAAAGAGACCAGGGACCTTCTTGCATTCCAGCGAGGGCCGGAGCTCGCGGGGATCGACATAATCATACTCTATTGCATAACCAGGCTGAAGGATTTTAACCTTCTCGAGACCGGGGATCGTGTGAATGAACATTTCCTGTACGGAAGCGGGCAGGGAGGTCGAAATCCCATTGGGATAGATCGTGTCGTCGTCGAGACCTTCCGGCTCCAGGAAAATCTGGTGGCCATCACGTTCTCCGAAACGGACGATCTTGTCTTCGATCGACGGGCAATAACGTGGACCGACACCTTCGATCTGGCCGGAATACATGGCTGAGAGATGGATATTGTCTTCAATAATTTTGTGACCAGCAGGCGTCGTGCGCGTAACGCCGCAATAAATCTGCGGATTGACGATTTTATCCGTCATGAAGGAGAAGGGAACCGGGGTCTCATCGGCACCCTGGCGTTCAACACCCGCCCAATCAATCGTCTTTCCGTCTAGACGAGCAGGTGTCCCGGTTTTAAGGCGGCCCATCTGCAGTCCAGCCCGAGCCAAGGTATCGGAAAGTCCAACGGACGGCTTTTCTCCAACGCGTCCCGCTGGGATCTTTTCGGAACCGATATGAATAAGGCCACGGAGGAAGGTACCGCTTGTGAGAATAACAGCACGGCAGGATAGCTTCTTACCATCTGCAAGAACAACCGCCTTGATGACGTCATTTTCAATTTCGATGTCGTAAGCGTCGCCCTCAACCACGGTCAAATTCTGGATTGAAGCGATTTCCGATTGCATCGCTTCTCGATAGAGACGCCGATCTGCCTGGGTGCGAGGCCCACGAACAGCTGGGCCTTTCTTCCGATTCAGCATACGAAACTGAATGCCACCAGCATCGGCTACACGGCCCATGAGTCCATCCAGCGCATCAATCTCGCGAACGAGATGACCTTTGCCGAGACCGCCGATAGCGGGATTGCAGGACATGACGCCGATGGTGTCGCGTTTGTGCGTCAGCAAAACAGTGTTGGCGCCATGTCGTGCGGCCGCAGCTGCAGCTTCACAGCCAGCATGACCACCGCCAATTACAACGACATCATATGTCATTATAAATCTCTTTATCCCTGTCGCGCTCCAACGGGAAAACGCGAATGTTTCACGTGAATCATTTGCCGATACAGAATTCGGAAAATATGACACCGAGCAAATCCTCGACATCGACGCGGCCAGTGATCCGTCCCAAAGACGTAGCAGCCAACCGGAGGTATTCCGAGCGGATCGCAATATCCATTCCTTCGGATTTCAGCGCATCACTAACATAGTTTAGCGTCTCTTCAAGCCGTTTCTTGTGACGAGCCCGAACAGGAGCCAATGTCAGAGACGATCCAACCCGCTTTTCTATTTCCATTTTGATGCGTTCCCGCAGTTGTTGAAGCCCTGCGCCGGTCTTCGCGGAGATAGCAAGGTCATGCAGATGGGATGGTTTGCTGGACAAATCGGATTTTGTTACGACGCCAATAGCGGTGACACTTAAATCATAGATTTGTTGCGGGTCCGAATCGAAATCAGTTAACAACAATACAAGATCAGCAGATTCCGCGGTTTGACGCGCGCGGCGTACGCCTTCTTGTTCAACTATATCAGCGGTTTCTCGCAAGCCCGCGGTGTCGAAGACCGTTACCAGATAACCATCGATGTTAAGATCAACGCTGATTACGTCTCGTGTTGTGCCTGCGATATCGGTGACGATGGCAATATCTCGACCGCTCAGCGCATTCAACAAACTCGATTTGCCAACATTTGGCGCACCAACCAATGCGACTTTAAAGCCATCTCGAATGATCTCAGAGGACGCGCCAGCATAAAGGTGCTGCCCAATTTCCGTCTCGAGGACTAAGACATCTCGCCAAACCTGATCGGCAACGGAATCCGGAACGTCGTCTTCATCCGAAAAATCGAGTTCCGCTTCAATCAATGCGCGGCAGCGGGTCAAGCGATGCGCCCAATCGTCATATAATCCAGAAAGGCGGCCACTAGTCTGCTCAACGGCCAGCCGACGCTGCATCTCGGTTTCTGCCTTCAGCAGGTCCGCTAGACCTTCGACTTCCAGCAAATCCATTTTGCCATTGTCATAGGCGCGTTTGGAAAATTCACCAGCCTCAGCAGGGCGGACGCCAGAGATGGTATCAAGTTCCGCAAAAATGGCGTCAACGACAGCGCGACTGCCGTGAACCTGAATTTCTACGCAGTCTTCGCCGGTGAAGGAATGGGGTGCTGGAAACTGAAAGACGAGCCCTTGGTCAATCGCGTCATTGTTTCGGTTTCGAATCGTTCTAAGACCGGCCATGCGAGGTGCTGGGATATTCTCTCCGACGAGTTTCGATAGGGCAGAAACAGCTTGCGATCCACTCAGCCTCAAGACCGCTATGCCAGCGGGCAGGGAGCCGCTTGAGAGAGCGTAGATCGTATCTTTGGAAGGAGACATGGCGACAACTCCTGGAGCGCTCAGCGATAACCGTCTTATGAAATATCGGCAACGACATCTCTATCGCATGTGAACGCATGTGCTTTCAAACAATTGGCCGCGTCCTGTTAAGACGCGGCCTAAAACTTTCAAAAATGAATCCGGCTAATTACGTATTCATCGAATCGAAGAAGTCGCCGTTGTTCTTGGTCTGCTTCAGCTTGTCGATCAGGAATTCGATAGCGTCGGTGGTGCCCATTGGTGCAAGGATACGGCGCAGAACGAAAATCTTCTGCAGATCCTGACGCGGAACGAGCAGGTCTTCCTTACGCGTACCGGACTTGAGAATATCCATGGATGGGAAGATCCGCTTATCGGCGACCTTGCGGTCCAGCACGATTTCCGAGTTACCCGTGCCCTTGAATTCTTCGAAGATGACTTCGTCCATACGGCTGCCGGTATCGATCAAGGCCGTGGCGATGATGGTCAGCGAACCGCCTTCTTCAATGTTACGGGCTGCACCGAAGAAACGCTTCGGACGCTGCAGGGCGTTGGCGTCCACACCACCGGTCAAAACCTTACCAGAAGAAGGAACGACGGTGTTGTAAGCGCGGCCAAGACGGGTGATCGAATCGAGCAGGATGACGACGTCACGACCATGTTCGACAAGGCGCTTTGCCTTTTCGATGACCATTTCGGCGACCTGAACGTGGCGCACGGCTGGCTCGTCGAAGGTGGACGAAACGACTTCGCCCTTCACCGAGCGCTGCATGTCCGTCACTTCTTCAGGACGCTCATCGATCAAAAGAACGATAAGATAGCATTCTGGATGATTGGCGGTGATCGAATGCGCGATGTTCTGGAGAAGAACGGTCTTACCGGTACGCGGCGGAGCGACGATGAGGCCGCGCTGGCCTTTTCCGAGGGGTGCCACGAGATCGATGACGCGGGCAGAAAGATCTTTGGATGTCGGAACATCCAGTTCCATCTTGAAGCGATCATTCGGATAAAGCGGCGTCAGATTGTCGAAATGGACCTTGTGACGAATCTTTTCCGGATCATCGAAATTGATCGTGTTGACCTTGAGCAGCGCGAAATAACGCTCGCCTTCCTTAGGTCCACGGATCGGGCCCTCAACCGTATCGCCGGTTTTCAGAGAGAAACGGCGGATCTGCGATGGCGAGATGTAAATATCATCCGGGCCGGGCAGATAGTTTGCGTTGGCAGAGCGCAGGAAGCCAAATCCATCCTGAAGAACTTCGACGACACCTTCGCCGATGATCTCGATGTCCTGACTTGCCAGAACCTTGAGGATTGCAAACATGAGCTCCTGCTTACGCATCGTGCTCGCATTTTCGACTTCCAGGGATTCGGCAAAAGTCAGCAAATCGGTAGGGGATTTGCTCTTAAGTTCCTGAAGCTTCATTTCAGCCATGAAGAGAAAGACCGTCTTTAAAATATGTGTGGGGAAAGGCGTGATCGCGAATCAGGTACTGGGGAAGGCCCCGCAGACGTCTGAATAATTCACATGCCATTGAGATGAGTAACCGGAAAATAGCGATTCAACCGGAAAGCCGCAAGAGGAAAGCACCAATTCCGAGAAATTTATCGTGATCGCCCGTCAAGCATATGGTTTCACAACCACAAGTAAGACTATCAGGATCATCAAGACGGTCGGAACCTCGTTCATCAACCGCCAGTGACGGGCAGAACGGGTGTTTTCATCCCGTGCAAAACGCCTGACGCTTCTGCTGAAATAGACATGCGTCGCCGTCATGAGAATGACCAGAGCGATTTTCGCATGCAGCCAGCCGCCGGAAAAACCATAAACCGACCAGGCGAGGTAAAGACCCAGAACCCAGGAGATCATCATGGCCGGGTTCATGATGACCTTGAGCAGACGCTGTTCCATGATTTTGAAGGTCTCGGACTTGTCTGAACCGGGGACTGCATCCGTGTGGTAGATGAACAGCCGCGGCAGATAAAACAGCCCGGCCATCCAGGATATGACGGCAATGATGTGCAGCGCCTTGATCCAGAGATAGGCATCGGCCGCATCGACATGCAGCACGACCGCGATCAGGGCCACGAATGCGCTCAGCGCAACCGCCGCCCGCAGACGGGCTTTGCGCCCAGCCTTTGCCGATGTCTGCTTTTCCTCGCTCATAGGCGCGCACCGTGGGAGCGAACGCGCGACACCAGTCTGGTGACGTTCTCCGGGTCGGCCTGCGGTGTGATGCCGTGGCCAAGATTGAAGATCAGCGGCCCGTTGCCAAGACAGTCGAGAATGGCATCGATGCCGTCATCCAGCGATTTTCCGCCAGCAACCATGCGCATCGGATCGAGATTGCCCTGAACCGGTCCATCTTTCTGGAGATCGCGGGCGAAAGACAGCGGCACGCTCCAATCGAGACCAATCGCATCAGCCTTGGTTTTCTGACGGTAATCCTTCAGCAGAATGCCGGCACCTTTCGCAAAGGCGATGATCTTGGCATCAGGGCGACGCGTGCGGACTGACTCGATGATGCGAGCGACCGGCTTGACCGCGTATTCCTCAAATTCCTTCTCACCCAGAACGCCCGCCCAGGAATCGAATATCTGAACGGCGTCCGCGCCTGCATCCAGTTGTTCAACGAGATAGTCAGCAGAGGCTTCTGCGAGGAAGGCCAGTAGCTGTTCCATCGCCTGCGGTTCCTGATAGCCGAAGAGGCGGGCAGGCGCCTGATCGGGCGTGCCGTGGCCAGCAATCATGTAAGTGGCAACCGTCCATGGCGCACCGCAAAAGCCGAGCAGGGTGGTTTTCGCCGGCAGTTCCTGTCTCAGCTTCGACACCGCTTCGAAGACGGGTTTAAGGTGGGGCAAAACATTGTCCTGCTTCAAAGCAGCAATCCCGGCCACATCGATTGGATCCATTGCAGGGCCCTTGCCTTCGGTGAAGGAGACGTTTCGATTTAGGGCGTCAGGAATGACCAGAATATCCGAGAAGAGGATGGCGGCATCCAGATCGAAACGTCGAATGGGCTGTAGCGTCACTTCCGTTGCAAGCTGCGGATTATAGCAAAGATCAAGGAAACTTCCTGCCGTCTTCCGCGTTTCTCGATACTCCGGAAGGTAACGACCGGCCTGTCTCATAAGCCAGATCGGAGGAGGGGTGAGTGTCTCTCCATTCAGAACCTTCATAACACGGCGTTCGGACATGATGCTCATCTTTTCTAAAAAATAAAATCTAAGAGATTTAAAAGATTTTCTATTTCTTAGAGTCTGTGAGTAGCAAGGATTAAAATCTGTTCGGCGGAAATGCCGCATGAGCGATGATTCATATGTCACACGCGCTTGTTTGGACAGGTTTGGGAAAACAGGCGGGATATTTCGAAATAAGCAAAATATTTCCGTTACTTAATGAAAAATCGAATACTATGACGCTTGTGGATAACCCTTGGACTGTTTTTTAACGTCCGCTTTTCTCCTCACAATTCACAGGCAGGCTTTTGCTTGCTACACCGGTTTGCCGATTGTGGACAAAACACAGGTTTTGCGCCGCGCGACCGGGTGCCGGGCCAGATGACGGATGTTATCCGACATTATCAACAGGGGGACGAAAACAGCGTGGAGAACCAAAAAAGCTTCTTCCATCTTCATCTGATTTCTGACTCCACGGGCGAGACTCTGATGTCGGCGGGCAGAGCGGTGTCAGCGCAGTTTCACGCGGCCATGCCGCTGGAACATGTGTATCCGATGATTCGGAACCAAAAACAGCTGCAAAAGGTGATAGACAGCATCGATCAGGAGCCGGGAATTGTGCTCTACACGATTGTGGATAAGCAGCTGGCCGAGTTCCTCGATCTGCAATGTCACGCCATCGGCGTGCCCTGCGTAAATGTGCTGGAACCCGTCATTGGTATTTTCCAGACCTATCTCGGCACAACGTCGCGCCGGCGGGTAGGGGCGCAGCATGCGTTAAATGCGGACTATTTTGCCCGTATCGAAGCCTTGAACTTCGCCATGGATCATGATGATGGCCAGATGCCGGAAAATTATGATGATGCAGATGTCGTCATTATCGGCATCAGCCGCACATCGAAAACACCCACCAGCATCTATCTGGCCAATCGCGGCATCAAGACCGCCAATATTCCTGTGGTGCCGGATGTTCCATTGCCCGAGAGCCTTTATAAGGCGACAAAGCCGCTGATCGTCGGGCTCGTCGCAACGTCTGACCGCATTTCGCAGGTTCGTGAAAACCGCGAGCTGGGCGCGACGGGTGGTTTTGACCGGGGTCAATACATTGACCGCGCCACGATCATGGAAGAGCTGAAATATGCGCGCGCACTCTGCGCCCGCAACAGTTGGCCACTCATTGATGTGACGCGGCGTTCCATCGAAGAGACCGCCGCGGCCATTCTTGCCCTTCGCCAGCGGACGCGCTAATCCCTTCGCACCCCCCTGTTCGGAGACCATGGTTGATGAGACCAGACCTGATCCTTGCTTCTTCCAGCGCATCTCGGCAAATACTGATGCGCAATGCCGGACTGAGCTTTACCGCTACACCCGCCGAAATCGATGAGCGTGCTATCGATGCGAAGCTCGAGAGAGATGGTGCGTCGCCGGACAGGATCGCGGTCGAACTTGCCAAGGCAAAAGCGCTGGCCGTCAGTGCCATTTATCCAGATGCTGTCGTTCTGGGCTGCGACCAGACCATGTCGCTCGGCGACAGGATTTATCACAAACCAAAAGATATGGTGGAGGCCCACGCCAACCTCATGTCACTTTCCGGTAAGACCCACCGTTTGAATTGCGGTGCCGCGTTGGCCAGAAACGGCAAGATCATCTGGGACGTCGTCACTCTCGCTGATCTCACCGTGCGGGACTTGGACGCGGAATTTCTCGACAGACATCTGGAGCGGGTTGGACCGAAAGTGCTGTCCAGCGTCGGCGCCTATCAGCTGGAAGGGGAGGGCATTCAGCTTTTCACCGATATTGAAGGGGATTATTTCACCATTCTGGGTCTGCCGCTGCTGTCACTGTTAACGAAACTTCGCGAATTGGGCCTGATCGATGGTTGATTCACGTGAAACATTAACCATCAAAGCCTTCGTCACCGGCTACCCCATCAAGCATTCTCGTTCTCCATTGATCCATGGTCATTGGCTGAAAATCTTCGGCATTGAAGGCTCCTATCACGCCGTCGCGGTATCGCCTGACAATTTCGCGCATTTCGTTGCGACATTGAAATCCGGCGAAAGCGGTTTCGTCGGCGGCAACGTTACGATCCCACATAAGGAATCCGCCTACCGATTGGCAGACAGGCCTGACGAAATCGTGCAGGAACTGGGCGCAGCCAACACTCTGTGGCTGGAAGATGGCCAGATTTGCGCGACCAATACCGATGGCTACGGGTTCGTGTCCAATCTCGATGCGCGGCATCCTGGTTGGGACAAGACAGACAAGGCAGTGGTTTTGGGCGCTGGCGGCGCGAGCCGGGCCGTCATTCAGGCGCTGCGCAATCGCGGCATGTCTGAAATTCACGTCGTCAACAGAACCGTCGCGCGGGCAAATGAGCTGCGTGACCGCTTTGGAGATCATGTCTTTGCCCATTCCATGGGAGCGCTGGATGAGGTTTCGACAGATGCAGGACTTTTCGTCAACACGACGTCTCTCGGCATGGATGGCAGCGAAACGCCGCATATCGATTTCTCAAAGCTGAGCCGAGATGCAGTGGTAACGGATATCGTTTACGTTCCGCTCAAGACACCCATTCTCAAAATGGCAGAGCAACAGGGCTTTCCCGTTGTCGATGGTCTAGGCATGCTCTTGCATCAGGCCAAACCCGGTTTTGAAAAATGGTTCGGTAAATCGCCTGAAGTGGATGAAGAGTTGAGAAACCTCATTATCGCCGATATGGAAAAGCACGGATGATTACCATCGGGCTCACCGGATCGATAGGCATGGGAAAATCTACGACGGCGAAGCTGTTTGAAGAAGAGGGCGTTGCCGTCTGTGATTCCGATGCCGTCGTTCATCAGCTTTATGCGGGCGAGGCGGTGGCCCTGATTGAGGAGGCTTTTACCGGTACGACCGAAAACGGCCAGGTCAACCGTCAAAAGCTGGGTGAGGCCTTACGTCAGAATCCGGCTAACTTCGGAAAGCTAGAGCAGATCGTTCATCCCCTGGTGCGGAGGAAACAGCAAGTGTTTTTAGATCATGAGCGGCATGCCAGCGCAGAATTTGCCTTGCTGGATATCCCGCTTCTGTTCGAGACCGGCGCAGAAAGCCGCGTCGATAAGATCGTGGTTGTCAGCTGTGATGCGGACATCCAGAGGCAAAGGGTTTTGTCTCGGCCCGGGATGACGGAAGAAAAATTTCAGATGATCCTTGCGCGGCAGATGCCAGACGAGGAAAAGAGACGCAGGGCCGATTTCATCATCGATACCGGCCGGGGAATTGAAGAGGCGCGGGTCCAGGTGAAAGCCGTTCTCGCTGCTTTGAGATTCGAGCGAAAAGAGAAGGTTTGACGATGCGCGAAATCATATTCGATACGGAAACCACCGGCCTGGAATCGAAGTTCGACCGTATCATCGAAATTGGCGGCATCGAACTCTTCAATCATTTCCCGACTGGCCGGACCATCCATATTTACATTAATCCCGCCGACCGCAAGGTTCACCCGGATGCGCTGGCCGTGCATGGCATCACGGATGAATTCCTGCTGGACAAGCCGAAATTCGAGGAGGTCGTTCAGGAAATCCGCGACTTTTTCGAGGGTGCTCGCTGGGTTGCGCATAATGCGACCTTCGATATGGGTTTCATCAATGCGGAATTTGGGCGTCTTGGCATCGAACCGGTCTCGCCGGAAATGGTGACCGATACGCTGTCCATGGCCCGTCGCAAACATCCGATGGGCCCAAATTCGCTCGATGCGCTCTGCCGCAGATATGGCATCGACAACTCACACCGTACAAAGCACGGCGCGTTGCTCGACTCCGAACTTCTGGCGGAAGTTTATATCGAGATGATCGGCGGTCGCCAGACTGCGCTCGGGTTCGGCTCTGCCGTGAAGTCGCAGGTCAATGAGACCGTCGATGATGTCCCCCTGGAAGCTTTGGTGAGATCCCGACCATTGCCACCACGGCTGGACGCGGAAACCGCAGCAGCCCATGGCAAACTGGTTCTGGCGATGGGCGATAAGGCGATCTGGAATAAATATCAGCATTAGGGTGAAATAACGGAATTAGGCCGCGCGGATTTTCTTCGAATAGTGCGGTTGGCATTGCTGAGATAAAATGCTCACCAAAATTTCGCCCATAAAAAAACCCGGGCTTTTGACCCGGGTTCTTCATCAGAAAATTTCGGCAGATCAGTTCGGAACGGCCTGAACCTTGGCGCGGGCCTGTTCTTCGGCAACGCGCTGCGCAAACATCTGCGAGAAATCGATCGGGTCGATCATCAATGGCGGGAAGCCGCCGTTGCGGGTGACGTCTGCGATGATCTGGCGTGCGAAGGGGAACAGAAGGCGCGGGCACTCGATGAAGAGAACCGGCAGCATATGTTCCTGCGGGAAACCAGTGATGCGGAAAACGCCGCCATAAACCAGTTCGGCAACGAACAGAACCTTGTCGCCATCCTTGGCTTCTGCATTCAGCGTCAGAACGACGTCGAAGTCGGAACCGGAAATCGGGTTCGCATTAACGTTGACATTGATGTTGATGGCAGGTGCGCCATCGCGTGCCTGCAGCGACCGTGGAGCGCCCGGATTTTCAAACGACAAATCCTTGGTGTACTGGGTCAGAATATTGAGGGAGGGGTTTGCACCTTCCTGCGCACCGTTTTCAGTGGTCATAATATGTCCTCGCGGATTGAATTCTTGGAAGCCCGTCTATCATCTCGACAATGGGCTTACAACCCTTTGATATAGAGGGGCAGGTCAGGGTTTTGGCAGGTCGCGGTCATCCCGGTTCTGCGACCAGGGCGAATGTCCTGACCCTTCCCGATGAAAGTCATCCTCATCCAGATCGACAACCTTGGAGGACGCATCGCGCTGCGGGCCTGGACGAAAACCCTGTCCCCTAAAGGAGCTTGCAACCACGATCCGTGGGCCAATGGCTTTCCAGATGAGCTTTCTGAAACCCGGGATCAGCAACAGAAGGCCAATCGCATCGGTAATGAAGCCGGGAATGAACAGAAGAATACCGGCGATAACCCGCATGCCGCCATTGATCATAGCTTCCGCAGGCTCTGCACCCGTCCGGCTGGCATTTTGAAGATTGCGCACCATACCAAGACCGCCGGATCTCAGAATGACGAGGCCGAGAAAGGATGTGAGCAGGATCAGCGCCAACGTCAGCCACACGCCCAGAGCTTTGCCAACGACGATGAAGCCGGCAATTTCCAGGATCGGCATCAAAAGGACGATGACGGGTAAGAGTGAGAAACGCATAAATCCTGCCTTGTGTTGTTGAAGCCCGCTTCATTCGTCCAGATGCTGGCGAGATGCTGAGGGTGCCGTTCCAAGCTGTCGAAAATCTGTTCACCGAAGCGAAAATGCAGAAGCGTTTTCCGTGTCATCCGGTGCCTGAATACCCATCATATCGCCAAACTGCCCATGTTTGGAGACCGGCGATTGAATCTGCCTGTTTGAATGATGAGCAGATGCAGACTATATGATGTGTAGAAAATTGGATTTAAATGGCGGTTTCGGTAAAAGATGGGCTCAAGCGACTTTATAACATTGTTTTTTCTTGTGGCTGCAGTGCTGATTTTTCTTCAGTTGCGCAGTGTCCTTGGCCGTCGTACCGGCAATGAAAAGCCCCCAATCGACCCCTACAGCCCCCGCGATGCCGCCAAATCCGGCGCAGGTGACGATAACAAGGTTGTTACCTTACCGCTTCGTGGTGAGGGCGAAGAAGAAAACCGTTTTGCGGAAATCGATGGCATTTCCCCTGTCGGCTCCGCGCTGAATGATTCGCTGCGTGAACTGACCAAAACCGATCCTTCGTTCCGCCCGAAGGAGTTTTTGAACGGCGCGCGGATGGCTTATGAGATGATTGTCATGGCTTTTGCCGATGGCGACCGCAAGACGCTCAAAAATCTTTTGTCCAAGGAAGTCTATGACGGCTTCAATGCGGCGATCACGGAGCGTGAAAGCCGTGGCGAGGTGGTTAAATCCACATTCGTCGGCACGGAAAAAATCGATATCACCCATGCCAGCATTCGCGATTCCGAAGAGCAGATCACGCTTCGCATCATCAGCCAGCTGATTTCCGCGACCTACGACAAGGAAGGCAAGCTGATCGACGGCGATGCCGAAAATGTCTCCGAGGTCGATGACATCTGGACCTTCTCGCGTGACATCCGTTCGCGCGATCCGAACTGGAAGCTGATTGCGACCGAATCCGAGCAATGACCAGCGCTGGCCGGAATTTCGAACTCAAGGACGTGTCGTTTGCTGAGCTGCCGGGTTGGCAGACGGACGACCCTTCCGCATTGTTTCCGGCCATGCATTCCATTCTGGCGCATATGCGCAAAGGCAAGCCTTACCGCACCGGCTCGCTGGGTCTGACCGCGGAAGAGCTCGTCGCCTTTTTCGAAAAGGCTGAACAGGCAAATTTCTCCGATGCGGCAACAGCCCGCCACTTCTTCGAAGAGCATTGTCTGCCTTTCAAAATATCTCCTTCATCCGGGAAAACCGGCTTTGTCACCGCGTTTTACGAGCCCGAGCTGAAGGTATCCGCTTCGCCGGATGCCGTCTGGAAATATCCGATCTATCGCCGCCCGGATGATTTGATCGATCTCGATGACGCCAATCGGCCGGAAGAGATCGATCCCTATTATGCCTTCGGTTTGCTGCGGGACGGGAAGATTTCGCATTACCCCGATAGAGGCGAGATCGACCGCGGTTATCTCGATGGGCAAGGACTTGAGATCGCCTGGGCCAAATCGAAGGTCGATCTGTTTTTCGTTCATGTGCAGGGTGCTGCACGCCTTCGCTACGCCGACGGCACGATCAAGCGGATTACTTATGCGGCAAAAGCAGGCCATATGTTTTCGCCCGTCGGACGCCTCTTGCTGGATCGGGGTGAACTCGACCCGGCCACGATCTCCATGCAAACCATCCGCCAGTGGCTGAGAGACCATCCCGAACAGGTGGATGAGGTCCTCTGGCACAACCGGTCCTACATTTTCTTCCGCGAGGCCGATGTGGAAGGGCTTGAACTCGGGCCGATTGCGGCTGCCAAGGTACCGTTGATTGCGGGCAGGTCGCTTGCGGTGGATCGGCTGATCCACACATTTGGTTTTCCATTTTATATCGCTTCGCAAAGCCTGACCCATCTGGATAACGGTCAACCCTTCGGGCGGCTGATGCTGGCACTCGATACGGGATCGGCCATAGTCGGGCCTGCGCGCGGCGATATCTTTACCGGATCGGGTGACGACGCAGGAGAGCTTGCGGGCACCGTGCGCAACGACGCAGATTTTTATATACTGATTCCGCGTGGGGCGGCGGAAAGGTATCGGTAATGAAGGGCGGCCGCAAACTCGGCAAGGATGAGCGTATCTTATGGGGCAAGGTCGCCAGAACGACCCGGCTGATTTCCGGTCGTGTCGAAGATTTGCTTGCCTTCGAAGCATTGGAAGCGGAAGTCGAGCCGGAGCCCGCACCGAAAGCAGCCAAGATCATTCCGGCTTTCCCGCAGATGATCGTTGAGACGGTCTCCCAGCCTCTGGCCACTGATGCGGAAAAGAAGCGCATTCACAGCCCGATGGAAAAGCCGGTTAAACGCAAATTGACCCGTGGGCGATTACCGCTCGAAGCGCGGATCGATCTGCACGGAATGTTCCAGAGTGAGGCCCATGCGGTTTTGCTCGATTTTCTCATTCGCGCCCATGAACGGGGTCTGCGCCATGTTCTCGTCATCACAGGCAAGGGGCGGTCCATGGGCAGTGACGGTGCTCTAAAAAGAGCGGTGCCAATGTGGTTCTCCAAGCCGGAATATCGATATCTCATTTCTTCCTATGAAGACGCATCGATGAACCATGGTGGAGATGGCGCGCTCTATGTGCGCCTGGCGCGGCGACGGGGAGATACGTCATGACGCCCTTTGCGGAAGCCGTTCGTGGTCTTCGCGAAAAAAAGGGAGTATCGCAAAAACAAATGGCGCTGGCCATCGGCGTATCGCCTGCCTATCTCTCGGCGCTGGAACACGGCAAACGCGGCAAGCCGAGCTTTAATCTTCTTCAGCGCATTGCCGGATATTTCAACATCATCTGGGACGAGGCGGATGAATTGTTCTCTCTGGCGGGTGCATCCGACCCGCGCGTGGTGATCGATACGGCGGGTTTGCCGAAGGAATATACGGCTCTGGCAAACGGATTGGCGCGGGATATTCGCAAGCTGGCGCCAAGTGTGATAGATGAATTGGCAGCCGTGCTGCAAAAAAGCCGTTCTTGCGATTGAAACCCTCGCTATCCCCTGCTTTATGCAGGGTTTTGGCGCTTGCGGACTTTGGATA
Organism: Hyphomicrobiales bacterium; assembly: GCA_900473205.1. Classification (GTDB taxonomy): domain Bacteria; phylum Pseudomonadota; class Alphaproteobacteria; order Rhizobiales; family Rhizobiaceae; genus Agrobacterium. The sequence goes on along the minus strand of UCLB01000012.1, from coordinate 49,294 downwards.
TCGAAGCGGAATTTCTATAGTCACACGTCAGATTAAAAGTGATTCGCTGCCGCGCCGTCTCATTTGGACGCGCTGCGACAGACACATTTGGAAAGAGTGCTTATGACTGAAACATCGTCGAGCGAAAACGCCGCCAGTGCAGCCTATGGAGCCGATTCCATCAAGGTCTTGAAAGGCCTCGATGCTGTGCGCAAGCGCCCCGGTATGTATATCGGCGATACCGACGATGGTTCCGGTCTGCACCACATGGTCTACGAAGTCGTGGACAACGCCATCGATGAAGCGCTGGCCGGTCACGCCGATCTGGTAACGGTCACGCTCAATGCCGATGGTTCCGTCACGGTGACCGATAACGGCCGTGGTATCCCGACGGATATCCACACGGGTGAAGGCGTTTCAGCTGCCGAAGTCATCATGACGCAGCTGCATGCGGGCGGTAAGTTCGACCAGAATTCCTACAAGGTGTCCGGCGGTCTGCACGGCGTGGGCGTATCGGTGGTCAACGCGCTGTCGGTCTGGCTGAAGCTGCGCATTCGCCGCAACGGCAAGGTTCACGAAATCACCTTCACCCATGGCGTGGCCGATGGCCCGTTGAAGATCGTCGGCGATTATGAAGGACGCTCCGGCACGGAAGTGACCTTCCTGGCCAGCTCCGACACTTTCACCATGACAGAATATAATTACGCGACGCTGGAACACCGCCTTCGCGAACTCGCCTTCCTGAACTCCGGCGTGCGCATCCTTCTCACAGACAAGCGCCATTCGGATATCAAGCAGGAAGAAATGACCTATGACGGTGGTCTGGAAGCCTTCGTGCGTTATCTGGACCGCGCCAAGAAGCCGCTGGTCGACAAGCCGGTTGCCATCAGGGGCGAGAAGGACGGCATCACCGTCGAAGTCGCCATGTGGTGGAACGACAGCTACCACGAGAATGTGCTCTGCTTCACCAACAACATTCCGCAGCGCGATGGCGGAACGCATATGGCCGGCTTCCGAGGCGCGCTGACGCGTCAGGTCACCTCCTATGCGGATAGTTCCGGCATCACCAAGAAGGAAAAGGTTTCCCTTCAGGGCGAAGATTGCCGTGAAGGCCTGACCGCTGTTTTGTCGGTCAAGGTGCCAGACCCGAAGTTCTCCTCGCAGACCAAGGACAAGCTCGTTTCTTCGGAAGTGCGGCCTGCCGTTGAAAATCTGGTCAACGAAGCGCTCAGCACCTGGTTCGAAGAGCATCCAAGCGAAGCCAAGATTCTCGTCGGTAAGGTCGTGGAAGCGGCGATTGCCCGCGAAGCCGCCAGAAAAGCGCGTGAACTGACCCGCCGTAAGGGCGCACTCGATATTGCCTCTCTGCCGGGCAAGCTGGCTGACTGCTCCGAGCGTGATCCGGCCAAGTCCGAAGTCTTCCTCGTCGAGGGTGACTCCGCCGGTGGTTCTGCCAAGCAGGGACGTTCGCGTGAAACGCAGGCCATTCTGCCGCTGCGTGGCAAAATCCTCAACGTGGAACGCGCCCGTTTCGACAAGATGCTGTCCAGCCAGGAAATCGGCACGCTGATTACCGCACTCGGCACATCCATCGGCAAGGACGAATTCAACGCCGACAAGCTGCGCTATCACAAGATCATCATCATGACCGATGCTGACGTTGACGGAGCGCATATTCGCACGCTGCTGCTGACCTTCTTCTTCCGCCAGATGCCTGAGTTGATCGAGCGCGGTCACCTCTATATCGCCCAGCCACCACTCTATAAGGTCACGCGCGGCAAGTCCGTGCAGTATCTGAAGGACGAAAAGGCGCTGGAAGAATATCTGATTTCCATGGGCATCGAGGAAGCATCGCTGACCCTCGGTTCCGGCGAAGTCCGTGTCGGCGAAGATCTGCGTGAAGTCATTCTCGATGCGGTGCGCATGCGCACGCTGATCGACAGCCTTCATTCCCGCTACAGCCGTTCCATCGTCGAGCAGGCGGCCATTGCTGGCGCGCTGAACCCTGAACTTTCCGCCGATCCAAGCAAGGCTGAATCGACCGTTGCCGAAGTGGCGCGTCGTCTCGACATGATTGCCGAGGAAACCGAGCGCGGCTGGGCGGGTGAAGTCCTAAACGATGGCGGCCTGCGTTTCTGGCGCATGGTGCGCGGCGTCAAGGAAGTCTCGACGCTGGATATGGGCCTCATGGGCTCCGCAGACGCACGCCATATCGACCAGCTGGCGACCCGCATGGGTGACGTTTACAAGACGCCGCCGGTGCTGCAGCGCAAGGATGGAACGCTGACGATTTCGGGCCCGCGCTCGCTTCTCGACGCGATCTTTGCAGCAGGCCGCAAGGGCCTGTCGATGCAGCGCTATAAGGGTCTTGGTGAGATGAATGCCGAGCAGCTGTGGGAAACCACGCTCGACGCCAATGTGCGCTCGTTGCTTCAGGTGAAGATTCCAGATGCGACTGATGCCGACAGCCTGTTTGCACGCCTGATGGGCGATGAAGTGGAGCCGCGCCGTGACTTCATTCAGGAAAACGCATTGAGCGTCGCCAACCTCGATATCTAATGTTTGCCTGTGGATCGTCGCAAAAGACGATTCACGTGAAACAGAATTTTAACAAAAGGCCCGATGGATACTCCATCGGGCCTTTTGTCTGTCCTGGACTAGGCGAGTGATTTTCAGTCGGCCTTGCCTGTAAAACTGCCCTCGAAGGCAACATCGGCCAGCGGAAGCCGGTTGCTCGGCACTTCACGCTCAGCAAGATTGTCCGGCAAGGTGCTTTTGTCCGTCATCGTGCCAATCGCAACCGCTGCCTCAACCACATAGCCTTCTGGTACGTTCAAAGTCTCCACGATCTTGTCTTTGAAAATACCGGCCATGCCGTGGGCGTGATAGCCGAGCATATGAGCCTGCACTGCAAGCGAGAACCACGCTGCACCAGCATCGAAGGAATGGGTTGGTGCTGGCTTCTTCTCGCCCTCGCGGGAAACGCTATAGCTTCGCGAAATGATGAAAAGCAGAACGGACGCGTTTTTCGCCCAGACCTGATTGCCCTCCATCAGTAAGCCAACGAACTTCTCCCAGTCCGCGCTGCCCTTATGGGCGTAAACAAAGCGCCATGGCTGCAGGTTGGACGCAGAAGGTGCCCAGTGCGCTGCATCGAGGATCGTCAGCAAATGCTCTTTCGGCATCGACTTGCCATCGAATGCGCGGGGCGACCAACGATCCAGAAACAGAGGTTCGACTGGATATTCGGACTGGCGGTTGTTGCTGTGGGTCATTTCATCTCCTCGACAATTTTCAGTTCCATAGGGATCGGCTCAAAGCGGACTGTGCCACAGTTTTGCATCAACAACGCGCCAAATAGATGTCGCGGGCTCGAACGACACAAAGAAACCTTCCACCTGTAAAAGCTAGAAGGGGTGACAAGGATAAATAGTTCGTTCATATATGCATAATCTTGTATGATAACCGGGAGAGAGTTCCATGAAATTGATGCGCGTCGGCCAGCCGGGCCAGGAAAAGCCAGCCATTCTGGATGCAGATGGCAAGGTCCGTGATCTTTCAGCGCATGTGACGGATATTGGCGGCGACGCGATTTCGCCTGAAGGCTTGAAGAAGATCGCGGCCATCGATCTCTCCACGCTGCCGGTTCTTTCGGATGACCGCATCGGCGCCTGCGTTGCTGGCACCGGCAAGTTCATCTGCATTGGCCTCAACTATTCGGACCATGCGGCAGAAACCGGCGCGAAAGTGCCGCCTGAGCCGGTCATTTTCATGAAGGCGACATCCGCCATCGTCGGTCCTAACGACAATGTCGTCATTCCACGCGGTTCGGAAAAGACCGACTGGGAAGTCGAACTCGGCGTGGTGATCGGCAAGACCGCGAAATACGTCTCCGAGGCGGACGCTCTCGATTACGTTGCCGGCTATTGTGTTTCCCATGACGTTTCGGAACGCGCCTTCCAGTCGGAGAGGCAAGGCCAGTGGACCAAGGGCAAATCCTGCGACACCTTCGGCCCGATCGGCCCATGGCTCGTGACCAAGGATGAAGTCACCGACCCGCAAAATCTGGGCATGTGGCTGAAGGTCAATGGCGAAACCATGCAGAACGGTTCCAGCAAGACCATGGTCTACGGCGTTGCCAATGTGGTGTCCTATCTCAGCCAGTTCATGTCCCTGCATCCGGGCGATGTCATTTCCACCGGCACCCCGCCCGGCGTCGGCCTTGGCATGAAGCCACCACGCTTCCTGAAGGCGGGTGACGTCGTGGAACTGGGGATCGAGGGTCTGGGCAGCCAGAAGCAGACGTTTGTTGCTGATGTCTAAGTGAATGGGTCGGTGAGAGGTTTTTGACCTCTCCTTTCGATATCAAAGCGCCATCGGGAAACCGCTGGCGCTTTCTGTATTTTGTGCAACTGCGAAAAGATGCTATCCTGCAAAAAAGACTGCGATCAACGACGGGAGGCGTTTATTCGTGTTTTATCAGCTTTATGAAATGAACCATGCGGCCATGGCGCCGCTGCGTGCCAGTGCCGATCTGATGCGTCAGGCCTGCAACAATCCCATGAACCCGCTGTCCAACACGGCTTTCGGTCGCAGTCTGGATGCGAGTTTCGAAGTGTTTGAGCGCCTGACCCGGCGCTACGGAAAGCCCGCCTTCGGGCTGTCTTCCACCATGATCGATGACCAGCTGGTGGCCGTTCAGGAAGAGACCGTCTGGGCGAAACCCTTTTGCAATCTCGTCCATTTCAAGCGAGACTTGCCTTTGGGCCGCAAGGCGGACCCAAAAATCCTGCTGGTCGCCCCCATGTCCGGCCATTACGCGACCTTGCTGCGTGGAACTGTAGAAGCACTGCTGCCGTCTGCCGAAATCTACATCACCGACTGGCTGGATGCGCGCACCGTGCCGATGACAGAAGGCGGCTTCGATCTTGATGATTACATCTCCTACGTCATCGATATGCTGCATCACATGGGCGAGGGCGTGCATGTCGTTGCCGTCTGTCAGCCATCCGTTCCGGCTCTGGCTGCAGTGTCTGTCATGGAGGCAGATGGAGATGCCTTCGCACCGGCATCCATGACGCTGATGGGTGGTCCGATCGATACGCGCATCAAGCCCACCGCCGTCAACGAACTGGCCAAGGGAAAATCCATCGACTGGTTTCGCGACAATGTGGTGATGCAGGTGCCATGGCCGCAGCCGGGTTTTGGTCGCACGGTCTATCCCGGCTTCCTTCAGCTTTCCGGCTTCATGTCGATGAACCTCGACCGGCATATGACCGCGCATAAGGATTTTTACCTGAACCTCGTCAAGAATGACGGCGATTCCGCAGAGAAACACCGCGAGTTCTATGACGAATATCTGGCCGTGATGGATTTGACCGCCGAATTTTATCTCCAGACCGTAGAGACGGTGTTCATCGAGCACGCCCTTCCCAAAGGCGAAATGCTGCATCGAGGCAGGGCGGTCGATCCCGCTGCCATCAAACGGGTCGCGCTGTTTACAGTGGAAGGGGAGAATGACGATATTTCCGGTGTCGGCCAGACCAAGGCCGCCCATGATATCTGCGTGAATATCCCCGCTGACAAACGGGAGCATTACATGCAGCCGGATGTCGGGCATTACGGTGTGTTCAACGGTTCGCGGTTCCGCCGCGAGATCGTGCCGCGTATGCTTGAGTTCTTTCATAAGCACGAGCGGACCGCCTAGCAGCAGAGCAGATAGCTTTTTCCGGCGCGAATCGCTATGAAAGGCTATGTTTTCGCTTCTCCGAAAGTCCCTGAAATCTCCAGCACCCGGCAAAGCCACGCCTTCCCAGCGTATGGTGGACGTCGGTGGGCGCAGCCTGCCCATCACCATCAAGGAAAATCAGCGCGCCACCCGCATCACGCTTCGCATTGAGCCGGGTGGCAAGGCGCTGAAGATGACCATTCCCTATGGGCTTCACCACCGCGAAGTGGATGATTTTCTGGAGCGGCACAATGGCTGGCTGAAAGCCAGGCTCTCCAAGTTCTCAGAAAAAGGCAGCATCAAAGATGGCGGTATCATCTCCATCCGGGGCGTGGCGCATCGCATCGAACATACCGGCACATTGCGCGGCGTGACGCAGTTGGCGAAGAATACCGAAGGGGAGGCGGTTCTTCGGGTCAGCGGAGCGCCGGAACATATGGGCCGCCGCATCGCGACTTTTCTCAAGAAAGAAGCACGTGCCGATCTGGAAAGGCTGGTGGCTTTTCATGCCAAGGCAGTCGGCAAGCCGGTTCGTTCCATTTCCATGAAGGACACACGCAGCCGCTGGGGCTCCTGTTCCTACGAGGGAAATCTGAGTTTTTCCTGGCGCATCGTCATGGCCCCGGAAAGCGTCATCGATTATCTCGCCGCCCACGAGGTCGCCCATTTGCGGGAGATGAATCACGGGCCGAAATTCTGGACACTGTGCGAAAAACTCTGCCCCCATACCGAAGCCTCTAAAGCCTGGTTGAAGCGCAACGGATCACAACTCCACGCAATCGATTTCGATTAACTCCTTTCAAAATGGTTTGGATTCACGTGAAACATTCGCTCCGTCCGCATGCCTGTTTCGATTTGGCTCGACTCGACGCCTGTTTCATGGCACCTCGCAATTCATGAGGAAGGCCATGACACCGGATATCAAGATTTGTGGATTGAAATCTGCGGACGCTATCGAGCGAGCCGTAAGGCGTGGCGCGAGCCATATCGGCTTTATCTTCTTCGAAAAGAGCCCGCGCAATATCGAGCCTGACATTGCAGGCAAGCTGGCCGATGCCGTGCGTGGCAGCGTCAAGATCGTTGCCGTGACCGTCGATGCCGACAATGACGAGCTGGATGAAATCATCGATCTCCTGAAGCCGGACATTTTGCAGCTGCACGGCAGCGAAACGCCTGAGCGGGTGCTGAACGTCAAGGCCGTCTATGGTTTGCCGGTCATGAAGGCGTTTTCCATACGCGACGCCGATGATCTTGCCAAAATCGATCCCTATATAGGGATAGCCGACAAGTTTCTGTTCGATGCCAAACCGCCAGCGGGTTCCGATCTGCCCGGCGGCAACGGCGTATCCTTCGACTGGACCTTGTTGCGCTCTCTTGACGAAGGCGTGGATTACATGCTTTCCGGGGGACTGAACAAAGACAATATCGCTGAAGCTCTGGAAGAAACCGGGGCGAGGGGAATAGATGCATCTTCCGGCGTCGAAAGCGCGCCGGGTGTCAAGGATCTGGCCATGATCGACGCATTTTTCGATGCGGTTCGATCGGCAAGGCCGCAGGGAGTTTGAGAGTGAACGAAACGCTGAAACCCAACTCGTTCCGCGCCGGTCCCGATGAGGACGGACGCTTCGGTATTTACGGAGGCCGCTTCGTTGCCGAGACGCTGATGCCGCTTATTCTCGAGCTGCAGGCGGAATGGGACAACGCGAAGACCGATCCCGAATTCCAGGCCGAGCTGAAGCACTTGGGCGCACATTATACCGGTCGCCCCAGCCCGCTGTATTTCGCCGAACGGCTGACTGCGGAACTGGGTGGCGCGAAAATCTACTTCAAGCGCGAAGAGCTCAACCACACCGGCTCGCACAAGATCAACAACTGCCTTGGCCAGATCCTGCTGGCCAAGCGCATGGGCAAGACCCGCATCATCGCGGAAACCGGTGCCGGCCAGCACGGCGTTGCCTCGGCTACGGTTGCTGCCCGCTTCGGTCTGCCTTGCGTGGTCTACATGGGCGCGACCGATGTGGAGCGTCAGGCTCCCAACGTGTTCCGCATGAAGCTTCTGGGCGCGGAAGTCGTGCCCGTCACGGCTGGCCACGGTACGCTGAAGGACGCCATGAACGAGGCGCTGCGCGACTGGGTCACCAATGTCGATGATACCTATTATCTGATCGGCACCGCTGCTGGTCCGCATCCATATCCAGAAATGGTTCGTGATTTCCAGTCCGTCATCGGTGATGAAGCCAAGGTGCAGATGATGGAGGCCGAAGGCCGCCTGCCGGATCTCGTTATTGCAGCCGTGGGCGGCGGCTCGAATGCCATCGGCATTTTCCATCCCTTCCTGGATGATGAAAGCGTCAAGATCGTCGGCGTCGAAGCGGGCGGCAAGGGCCTGTCCGGCGAAGAACATTGCGCGTCGATCACCGCCGGTTCGCCCGGTGTTCTGCACGGTAACCGCACTTATCTGCTTCAGGATCAGGATGGCCAGATCAAGGAAGGTCACTCCGTCTCTGCCGGTCTCGACTATCCCGGCATCGGCCCTGAACATTCTTGGCTCTCCGATATCGGCCGCGTGGAATATGTGCCGATCATGGACCACGAAGCTTTGGACGCCTTCCAGATGCTGACACGCCTCGAAGGCATCATCCCGGCACTCGAGCCGAGCCATGCTCTGGCCGAAGTTATCAAGCGGGCCCCAACCATGGGTAAGGATGAAATCATCCTGATGAACCTGTCAGGCCGCGGCGACAAGGATATCTTCACCGTCGCAAAGCTTCTGGAAATGGGGGCGTAATCATGACTGCACGTATGGACAAGCGCTTTGCCGATCTGCGCGCTGAAAACCGCCCGGCTCTGATCACTTACTTCATGGGTGGCGATCCGGATTTCGAAACGTCGCTGGGCATCATGAAGGCATTGCCGGAAGCCGGTGCCGATGTGATCGAACTCGGTATGCCATTTTCCGACCCGATGGCCGATGGCCCCGCCATTCAGATGGCCGGTCAGCGCGCGCTGAAAGCCGGACAGACGCTGAAAACGACGATCGATCTGGCGCGTCAGTTCCGCAAGGGTGATGACGCAACGCCGATCGTTTTGATGGGATACTACAATCCGATCTATATTTACGGCGTCGAAAAGTTTCTGGATGAAGCATTGGCCGCTGGCATCGATGGCCTGATCGTGGTCGATCTTCCGCCTGAGATGGATGACGAGCTTTGCGTTCCGGCGCTTGAGCGCAACATCAATTTCATTCGTCTGGCAACGCCGACGACGGATGATAAACGCTTGCCTGCTGTCCTTAAAAATACCTCAGGTTTCGTTTATTACGTCTCGATGAACGGCATCACCGGTTCGGCTTTGCCCGATCCATCGTTGATCTCCGGCGCTGTCGGGCGTATCAAATCGCATACCGGCCTTCCCGTCTGTGTGGGCTTCGGCGTCAAGACGGCGGATCATGCCCGCGCAATCGGTGCTGTTGCCGATGGCGTGGTGGTGGGTTCTGCCATCGTCAACCAGATCGCCGGAAGCCTGACCAAGGATGGTAAGGCCACCAATGACACTGTTCCCTCCGTGACAACACTGGTAAAGGGACTTTCAACGGGCGTGCGTGCATCGCGCCTTGCCGCTGCCGAGTAATTGGTTCAGCGCAGATAGTCAGGAGTATTAGACGTGAACTGGATCACCAACTACGTACGGCCTCGGATCAACTCCATGCTTGGCCGCCGGGATACCCCGGAAAACCTCTGGATCAAGTGCCCGGAAACGGGCGAGATGGTTTTTCACAAGGATCTGGAAGAAAACAAGTGGGTTATTCCTGCTTCCGGTTTCCATATGAAGATGCCTGCCAAGGCGCGCCTTGAAGACCTTTTCGACGGTGGCGAATACGAAGCCCTGCCGCAGCCGAAGGTGGCTCAGGACCCGCTGAAGTTCCGCGATTCCAAGAAATACACCGACCGTCTGCGTGACAGTCGCACCAAGACCGAGCAGGAAGACACGATCCTTGCTGGCGTCGGCAAGCTCAAGGGCCTGAAGATCGTCGCTATCGTGCACGAGTTCCAGTTCATGGGCGGCTCGCTCGGCATTGCCGCGGGTGAGGCCATCGTCAAGGCATTCGAGCGCGCCATTTCCGAACGTTGCCCGGTCGTCATGTTCCCGGCATCTGGCGGTGCGCGCATGCAGGAAGGCATCCTTTCGCTCATGCAGCTGCCCCGTACCACGGTTGCGGTCAACATGCTGAAAGAAGCGGGCATGCCTTACATCGTCGTGCTGACCAACCCGACAACGGGTGGTGTGACGGCCTCTTACGCGATGCTGGGCGATGTGCATATTGCCGAGCCCGGTGCCGAAATCTGCTTTGCGGGCAAACGCGTGATCGAACAGACGATCCGCGAAAAGCTGCCTGAAGGTTTCCAGACATCGGAATATCTGTTGGATCACGGCATGGTCGATATGGTCGTGGATCGGCGCGCAATTCCCGATACGCTGGCCAGCCTGTTCAAAATTCTGACCAAGGCACCTGCCAACACAGCGACGGACGTTTTGCCTCTGGCTGCTTCCGCCTGACGCCTGTCACGACTGGCTCCGGAGGGGCTGATGACGGATATGACGACGCCTGCCCACAGCGAGGCAGAACGGATCATCGAACGGCTCTTGGGGCTACACCCCAAGGGCTTTGATCTTTCGCTGGACCGGATCACTCGCCTTCTGGAAAAACTCGGCAATCCTCACAAAAGATTGCCGCCCGTCATCCATGTGGCTGGCACAAATGGCAAGGGATCGGTTACGGCCTTCAGTCGCGCGATTCTGGAAGCGGCGGGCCTCGGCGTTCACGTCCATACTTCTCCGCATCTGGTCAATTGGTACGAGCGTTACCGCCTCGGCATTCGTGGCGAAAAGGGCCGCTACGTCGAAGATGCGGTTCTGGCCGATGCGCTGGAGCGCGTGGCCGCCGCCAATGACGGGCAGATGATTACCGTCTTCGAAATCCTCACAGCCGTCACCTTCGTTCTGTTTGCAGAACATCCAGCCGATGTCGCCATTATCGAGGTTGGGCTTGGCGGGCGCTTCGATGCGACCAATGTCATCAGCAACCCGGCAGTCTCGGTCATCATGCCGATTTCGCTCGACCATCAGGCCTATCTCGGCGATAGCGTCGAACTGATCGCTGCGGAAAAAGCCGGGATCATGAAAACAGGATCACCCGTCGTCATCGGCCATCAGGAATATGATGCCGCCCTCGATGTGCTGGTCAACACCGCCGAGCGCAAAAAATGCCCGACCGCGGTTTATGGGCAGGACTACTCCGCCCATGAAGAATTCGGCCGTATGGTCTATCAGGATGAGTTCAGCCTGGTGGATGCACCGCTGCCGCGCCTTCCCGGTCGCCACCAGCTCGCCAACGCCGCTGCCGCCATCCGCGCCGTCAAGGCCGCAGGCTTCGAGGTTACGGACCGGATGATCGAAAAGGCGATGGCCTCGGTCGAGTGGCCGGGCCGTCTGCAACGCATCACGACGGGCAAGATTGTCGAACTTGCACCGCCCGGTGCGGAAATCTGGATCGATGGCGGTCATAATCCCGGTGCCGGTGAGGTCATTGCCGAAGCCATGGCCGGTTTCGAAGAAAAGCAGGCGCGTCCGCTGTTCCTCATCGCCGGTATGATCAACACCAAGGATCAGGTCGGTTATTTCAAGGCCTTTGCGGATATCGCCCAATATGTTTTCACGGTGCCAATCCACGGCACGGATGCGGCGATTGACCCGGTGGTGCTCGCCCACGCCGTGTTCGATGCCGGACTGGTCGCCGCGCCGACATCCTCCATCGAGGAAGCGCTCGAAGAACTGACAAAACGCCTTGCGCCCGGAAAACCCGCACCACGGATTTTGATTGGGGGGTCGCTCTATCTGGCGGGCAATGCACTGGCTTTGAACGGGACAGTTCCGAAGTAGGCCGTTATCACGCCTGGAATTCGCCACCGTGCTCTAAACGCTCCACCGTCACCCTCGGCCTCGTGCCGAGGGTCTGACGAATCCCTGCCTTCAACGTGGGTAGATCCTCGGACAAGCCGGAGGATGACGTCGCAGTTGAAATGACGGGCCAAAAGAAAAAGCCCGGCAATGACCGGGCTTTTCTCACTTTATCTTTGGCGCTTAATCAAGCGGCGCTGGAAATCCAGGCCGAAAGCGCGGTCTTAGGTGCTGCGCCGACCTTGATGTCTGCCACTTCGCCGCCCTTGAACATAGCAAGCGTCGGGATCGAGCGAACGCCGAACTGAGCTGCCAGTTCTGGGTTTTCATCGATGTTGAGCTTGACGACCTTGACCTTGCCGGCCAGTTCGGTGGAAATTTCTTCGAGGCTCGGGGCAATCATCTTGCACGGGCCGCACCATTCAGCCCAGAAATCAACAACGACGGGCTCTGCGGAATCAAGAACTTCGGACTGGAAGTTGGACGTATCGACTTTCACGGTAGCCATGGATGGCTCTCCTTTCGGTGTCTCTTGGTTGATTAGAATGTGATGCCGATGCCCGGCAATTTCAATGTCCGGTATCTCACTTTGTCTCGATTGCAGCAAGGGCAGCCGATAAAGCATCGTCGCTGAGCGTCACGAAGGATGCGTTTTCCGTATAGACCAGCGCGCAGGTAAAGCTCTTGCCGGGATAGAGGGGTGCCAGAATGCTTTTGTAGATTGCTAACTGCGCCTTATGCGCATGGGGGATATCGGCGTCGCTTGCGGGCGGCACGCGGTTGGTCTTGTAATCCACCAGAATGACGCGGTCACCTTCCACCGCAAGCCGGTCGATGCGGCCTGATACGGCGTAATCCCTATTACCCAGCCGCAGAGTGCCCATGATGGAGATTTCCGCACGGCTATTGGCGGAAAAGGCGGGTTGCAGCGCGGGTTCCGACAGCACGGCAAGTGTTGAGCGAATTAGCTTTTCGCGCTCCTTGTCTGGCCAGAAGCGAGCAGCACGCTCCGCATAGCGGCGGGCGGCATCTTCGCGCTGATCCGGCGGATAGTCCGGCAGGGTCTGCAGCATGCGGTGGACAAGCCGACCGCGTTGCAGGGCAAGGCCCGATGATACCTCCTGTTTGGCAAACAGCGGCGAGGTGACCAGCAAATCCTCGGAGCCATCATCGATGATGGTACCGGCTCCGGATGGGCTGAGCGGACGCGGCAGAGCCGGTGGCGGCGGCAAAGGCTGCATCAGCGATGGTGGCAAGATGTCCCGCCTTACAGGCGGTGGCGGTTCGGTCTTGATGACGGCTTTGGCGTCGCGCTGGGTGGAGTGCCACAACAACCCGTCCCATTCCTCGCCACCGGCGGAAAATGTCTGGCGTCTGCTGCGGCTCTCATCTGCGGCGAGCGAGCGGGCAATCATGGCGTGCCAGCAATCCGGGTTCTCCCGGGGGCCGCGATAACCGCAGACGATCAGATGATCGGCAGCACGCGTCATTGCGACGTAGAGAAGGCGGCGATATTCCTGCTCGGCGGACAGCTTCAGGCGGTCTTCGTCTCTGGATACCAGCGTGTTGTCGAAACCCTTTCCCGGCAGCCAGATCGGCAGCGAGGTTTCATGGCTTTCGATGAAACGCAGTTTGGGCAGGTGGCTGTAAATGAAGGCCTTGGAGCCACCATCCACGAGAAAGACGACCGGCGCTTCCAGACCCTTGGAGGCATGTACGGTCATGATGCGGACTTCGCCGCGTTCCTTGTCCTGCTCGCGCTTGATTTCTGGCGCATCCGTTTCCATGACAGAAATGAAGGATTGTAGGCCGGGCAGGCCGGTTTTTTCGTGATCCAGCGCGAAGGACAGGAATTCGTCCAGAACGTCGCTGGCCTCATTGCCCAGCCGACCCAAAAATTTGGCGCGACCCGCATGCAGGGTCAGAACGGCGGCGAAGAAATCATGGATCGTTTGGGTTTTCGACAGCGCGATAAAGTGCAGCAACTGCGCGACAGAAGCGGCAAAATGGCAGCCCTCTGGCTGCGCGGAGATCGTCTGCACATGATGCCAGACGCTGGTATCGGGCGGGCGCTTTGCGGCAACCTTGAAAATGTCTTCTTCCGAGTGGTTGAAGAGTGGGCTTTTCAGCAGTGCCGAGAGTGATAGGTCATCTTCCGGCAATAGCACGAAACGGCCAAGCGCCAGCAAATCCTGAATGGCAATGTGGTCGGTCAGACGCAGACGGTCGGCACCGGCGACGGGAATGTTCTTGCGCTGCTTCAGCTCGCGGGTCAGCGCATTGACGAAGGCGTGACGTTTTCGAACCAGAACGAGAATATCGCCCGCCTCGATGGTGCGCTCTACGCCCTTTTCCACCACCGTTTCCGTGCCGATCATCTGCGCAATACGTGCGGCGATGCGGCGTGCAACGATGGCGGGCGGGGCACTTTCGCGCAGCGCATCGAAAGGGGCCGTCCAATCCTCGTCATTGTCCACCGGCTCGGCGGCAATCATGTCCCAGAGTTCCACCGTGCCTGCCTGCCCGTGGCGGTTAGAACGGTGTTCGACGGGTTCTCTTTCGGCGCTCAGGCCTTCCGCATGCTCTGGCAGGGAAAAGACCTGATCGACGGCGGCCAGAACATCTGCCGTGGACCGGAACGAAAGAGGCAGGCGCACGGAATGGAATGTTTGGTCCACGGCTTTGACGCGCTGCTGGGTCTCCCGGCTTTCCTGCGAAAAGCGTTCCGGTCGCGCGCCCTGAAACGAATAGATCGACTGCTTCTCATCGCCCACGGCAAACACCGTGCGCCGACCCTCGCGGGCCGTTTCACCATGGAAGAAATCGGCGGCCAGTGACTGGATGATGGACCATTGCACCGGGCTCGTATCCTGCGCCTCATCCACCAGAATGTGGTCGATGCCCTGATCGAGCTTGTAATGAACCCAGGCGCCTGCGGTGTCGCGGTTGAGGAGGGTTGCGGCACGCTCGATCAGATCCTCGAAATCCAGCTGGCTGCGCAGCTTCTTCAAATCCTCGAAATCGCCAATCAACCGCTCCGCAAGCGTTAGCGCATGTCTGGTCGCTTCCAGCATACGGATGGTGCGGTAGCGATCCCGGCAGGCCACGACATGAGCGCGGGCGGCTGTCAGGTCATCCAGCAGGGCAGGGGCGGATGTCTGCATAGCCTTGTTAATAACGTAAGCATCGGACTTCGGTGCACCTTGCGATGTCAGAAGTGCTGCCTCGATGAACTCGACCCGCTTGAAGACATCCGTGGCGCGCGCGGCTTCGCGCAGCGCATAGGCGACATCGATAACGCGCGAGCCGCCGATTTCATCCGCTAGGGTAAGATAGGTGTCCATCGACAGGCCGGAAAGACCGGGCAGCGGCCAGTAGGCCGCCGCTGCCGTCTCTTCCGTTTCCTGCGGGCCAATGCCCGCTTTGGCGCGAAGGGCAACATCGATACCGCCGCTCTGGCTTGCCTGTTCGAGAAAGCCCCTGATGGCATTGCGGTTGGCGACGATGGCGCTGAGCAGGGCTTCGAGCCCGGTCTCGTCGGCGATATCGAGGACGTAGGCGAGCGCCTGCGCCAGTGGCTTGTCGTTCTCCATTGAGACGGCGGTCAACAGCGTGCGGCGTGCTTCTGCCAGAAGTGTACTGGCCGCACGGTCATCCAGCACCGAGAAATGCCCGGCGACATTGGCTTCCAGCGGAAATTGATGCAGCAGCGCCTCGCAAAAGGCGTGAATGGTCTGAATTTTCAGGCCACCCGGCGTTTCCAGTGCTTTGGCAAACAGCCGCCTTGCTTCCTTGAGCTTGATGAGATCGGGAACGCGGCCCTCGATAGCAGTGATGCGATCGCTCAAGTCTGCGTTGGACAGCGTGGCCCAGTCTGCCAGCCTGTCGAACACACGGCTCGACATTTCCGAGGCTGCTGCCTTCGTATAGGTCAGACACAGGATGGCAGACGGACGGCAACCGGCCAGAAGCAGGCGTATCACGCGCTGCGTCAAAACGTGGGTCTTGCCGGAACCGGCATTGGCCGACACCCAAGCGGAGCTGGTGGGGTCCGAGGCGCGGGTCTGCTGCGCACTCGTCCAGTCGATCCAGCTTTTCGGGTCGTCCTTTTCAGGGCCGTGGTCTATGACCTCAGTCAGCATCGCCATCTCCCGGTTCTGCCGTCGACCATTCGGACACGCGGGCAAGGTGGTCGTATTCGCCGCCATAAGCTTGCTGTTCCTCTGGGATCAGCCGTGAAACGAAGCCGTTCTTGCCTTCGCGCAGCGAAATCACGAATTTGGCAAGCTGGTCGATGGAATCATTAGCCAGCTCCACCGCCGATTTCGGCGCAGTTTTGGCTGTGGCCTTGGCATGTTCGTTGTTGATTGTATCCGTGCCGAAGCGCTCGCCGGGCCGCAAACGCACATAGATCAGATCCTCCGGCACCGGAAAGCCGGTATCACGAAACGCGCCGCGCATCAGGGCTGCAGCTTCTAGAGCCAGTTGTGGATCGAGCAGAGAACGCGCCTGTTTGACGGACGGAGAAAGCCCGGTTTTGTAGTCGATGATATCGGCTTTGCCGGATGTCTTGATGTCGATCCGGTCGGCAACGCCGGTCAGGCGAATGCCTGCTTCGGGAATTTCCTGTCCGGCCCGTGCTTCGATGTGGCTGCGCTTGACCAATGCACGACGGTCTTTTTCCCACAGAAGGAATTCACGGGCCACCGCCTCGAAACGAGGCCGCCAGACGACATCGATATGCGGTGGCAGGTTTTCTGCATCGAAACAGGCATGCAGTACGCGAAACATGGCCTCTTCGGCAGCGGGTGTGCCGGGCACATGACCCTCGCGGGAATAGGTTTCCATGATGCGGTGGTAGAGCGTGCCACGGTCGGCAGCGCGGGGATCGCGATTGAATTCATCCAACGGATCGAGTTTCAGAATGCGCCGTGCATAGATGGAATAGGGATCGCGCCGCAGCCTGCCCACTTCGCTGAAGGAATAGGATTTTGGCTGTAGCTCGGCTGGCGGTGTCGGGGCAGGGCGCTTGGCGGATTGCTGGCTTTCGCCCTCATCCAGCATGGTGGCCCAATGCCGGTAAGCGGTGCCACGTTCCTTCAGTGTCTCGGCAAAAGCTTCCCCACCCAGTGCCAAGAGCCGTTGCAGCCAGCGCGAGGCGACTGCCGGTGTTGAGCCCTGGCGAAGGGCGCGGGTATAGAAAATGTGCCGGGTGCCATTCGCCATCTCGAAATCATGCGCCAGCTGGCCGATGCGCCGTTCCGGCGGCTCTAGCCCGATGGCGGTTTTCATGTTGCGCGACAGAAATGGATTGTTGGCCGTCTGGCCCGGCCATATGCCTTCGTTCAATCCGCCGATAATGACGGTATCGACGCTTTGCAAACGCGCTTCCAATGCACCGAAAATAAAGACGCGCGGATGGCGCATGGCTCGGGGTTTGATCGATTCGCCAGCCACCAAGGCCGCCATGATATCGATCCATTGCGGACCATCGGCTTCCAGCACGCTGCCGCAATCCATCAGTTCGGCCAGAAGCCCGGACAGTTTCTCGCCCGCTTCACCGGACCAGAGGCTGGTAAGATCACCACGCTCATCAAGGCAGATGGCCTCGATGACACGGCCCGTACGCTCTGCCCAGTCGGCAAGGGTGAGACGCGCCGTCAGGCGACCGTTGATGGGGTCTTTGCGAATGAAAGCCGCATCCAGCGGTTCAATCGCCGACTTTATGCGGGCTGCGAGATCCGCCGCTGCCGCGTCACTGCCTTCGGGAAGTGATTTGCGCCATTGCGGCGGATGCCGGTCATCCGTGTGGAGGGTAAGCTGCTGCTGAAGCAGGGCTTCCAGCGTATCAAGCGTCGTTTCGGTTCTGCCGCCGCGCAGCGCCAGCAACTCCAGACCGGCGACGGCCTGGCCGACATGTGTTTCGCCAAGACCGAAGCGCGACAGCGGATGTTTGAGCAGGGACATGACCGCAACGGGATCACCGGGCCGCAGGATCGCTTCCAGCGCAAGCATCAACAGACCCGCTTGCGGGGTCGCAGACAGGGGCGTACCGGCGGAATCATCGGCCTCTATGCCGAAACGGGCAAGTTCCGTCGCAACGCGGCGCGCTAGACCTCGGTCCGGGGTGATGAGCGCCGCTTGAGACTGTGCACCTGTGCCGGGCTTTTCAAGCGCCAGACGAAGGGCGATGGCAATGGCCGTTGCCTCTTCACGTTCATTGGCAGCTTCTATCATGGAAGCCGATGCAAAGGCTTCATCAAAAAACGAGTCGGCTTTTTCAGTCCGCCACTCGTTCCATTCGCTGGTGGCTTTGGCCGGGGCAAGCGCGGTGGAAAAGATCGCGGCGCGGTTTTTCAGGTCGGCGTCCAGTGTCCCGATCTGCTCGACATCATTGCGCAAGACGCCAAGCTTTTGCAGCAGAACGAAGAGGCCATATTGCGAATGGGTGCGGCTGGAGGGATCGTTCGGGCTCTCATTGATCGACTGCCACTGATCTTCGGCCATCTCGACATCAAGGCCGGGCAGAACGACGGTGCCCTGCGGCAGGGAGGCGACCGACGCAATCAGGTCCGCGGCGGCGGGAATAGAGCCGGTCGAGCCTGCGACGATGATCGGATCATCCGATCCGATCTTTGTCAGGCGCTCGGCTTCTGCCCGCAAAATCGCATTGCGGTGCCGTCCGGCAGAAGATTTGTTGAGTTCCTCCAGCCGCGCGGGCCAGAAGACGCTGGCAATCTTCAGGAAGTCTGCGGTCAGCTGCCACCATTGCGCATGGTCAGCGGTGTCGAGCTTGGAGAGCGCATCCCAATCCCGATCTTCCGTATCCATGGCATCGATGACTTCGCCGAGCGACCGCGCCAGCCAGATGGCATCGGCCGGGCTTGCAGGGGCGACCAGCGGCGAATCCGAATGCACGGCGCGGATCGCATCCGGCAGGCTGTTGCGCCAGGCAAGGATCAGACGCGCAAGCTCGACCAATCTTGCAGTACTGGAAATGGGGGGGGCGAGATCAATGGTCGCGGGCGTTTCGATATCGAAAAAGCCGCTATCGTCATCGGTTTCGCCCAGGGGACGGATGACAGGCAGGATGGCCGATTGTCCGCCCAGAAAATCCACGAATTCGGACCGCAGCACGCGCGCCGAACGGCGGGTCGGAACATAGATCGTGACCTTCGCCAGCGACAGCGGGTCGGCGGCATCATAGCAGAAGCTAGGTGTCAGCCTGCCATCGCACAGACTTTCCGCAAGCGTTTTGAGAAACGGCGTGCCGGGAGCAATGGTTAGAATACGCTTGGCATGCGCCAATGGGTCATCTCACTTGTCGGTTGCTTTAGAGCGTTGCGATGGTTCGTTCCGCATCTTCTATAGCATCCGGCGTGCCCACGGTAATCCATTGACCTGAAAGTGACAGGCCAAAAAGCCTGTTTCGGGCAATGGCACGGTCGAAATAGATGTTGAGATTGAAGGCATCCGCAGGCGCATCAGCCAGAAGCCGGCTATCCATGGCAATGGCACCGGCGTAGACCACCGGGCGCGGCTCGCCTTCCTGGTAGCGCGTCAGCGTACTATCATCGGCAAGATCGAAATCCTTCTTGCCATTGTGGCCGGTCGTCCGGTCCATATCGACGCAAAGCAGCGCCATATCCATGGTTTCAGCATCGAAGAAACGCGCGAGCTTTTCCAGATTGGTCGTCTCACCGGGCGTTTCGCCGATCCAGAACAGGTCCGCATTCATCACAAGGACCGGGCCAGGCTGCAACAGCTTCAACCCCTTGGCCAGACCGCCACCGGAATTCATCAGCTGCTCCCGCTCGTCCGAGATCAGAATTTCGGCATCCTTGCGGTTAGCAAGATGCGCGACCATCTGGTCGGCGTGGTGATGCACATTGATGGCAATGGTTTCCACACCCGCCGCGACCAGCACATCCAGAACGTAATCGATCATCGGGCGTCCGGCGATCTTCACCAGAGGCTTGGGGATCGTATCGGTAATCGGCCGCATTCTCGTGCCGAGACCCGCTGCCAGCACCATGGCTTGTGTTATCGTCATGGGAAACACTTCACTGTTGGTGGAGATCGACGCCCGCGCTTTGAAACCAGTCGCGCAGGGGCCCAAGATCGGGATGCTCGAGTGCGGAGCGCAGATAAGAGAATGTGCGCGGCATATGCTTCATGTAATGCGGCTTGCCATCGCGCTTCATCAGCCGCACCCAGATGCCGACAAGCTTGCAATTGCGCTGGGCTGCCATGATGGCAAAGGCTTTCAGGAAGGTTTTTTCATCGAAATCAGGGTTTTTGCGCCTGATATCGAGATAATGTGCCATCAATCTCGCTTGCAGCTCTGGTGAAATGGTGACGCGTGCATCCTGAATGATGGAGGCGAGATCGTATGCCGTCGGCCCGATCATGGCATCCTGAAAGTCGATGATGCCAACTCTCTGAATACCGGATTTATCCGCCTGCCAGATGATGTTGGGCGAATGGAAATCGCGCAGCAAAAGGCCTTTCTCGGCATCATCCAGCTTTTCGATCAGCTGATCCCAGACGGCAAAGAAGCCCTGCTTTTCGCTCTCACCGATCTCTTCGCCACGGATATGCGGCAGATACCAGTCCAGCAGCAACGAGGTCTCGATCTTCATCGCATCCGCATCGAAGGGCGATATCTCATAGGTCGCGCCGTCAGCCAGTGTGATGTCGCCGGGGGCAGGGATCTCGTGCAGGGCTGCAAGGCAGGCGACGCTTTCCAGATAGCGCTCCTCGATCGGTGCGCCCTCCTCATCCAAAACGCCATCGCGACCGATGTCGTTCAGAAGCAGAATACCGCGTTCCAAATCCTGCGCCAGAATTTGGGGAACTGTAAAACCGTTCTCCGCCAGAAAATTTTTTATCGCGACGAAGGGTTTGACTTCGCGGGCGAGGTGCACGATTTCGGCGTAGGTCTTGCCGTCCTTGATGACGGGGCCTCTGGGTGGCGGCTGCCAGTCCATCAGCAGCGACTGGCCGTCGGCGTCGTGCACCAGCTCATAGGTGCGATAAGCGGCATCACCGCTGAAGTATCGCCGCGAGGCATTCTTCTTGCCGTTTTCATCAAGGAAGTCGCGGATGGCGAGTACGCGTTCCAGCCGCGCTCGCTGCTTTGGCGGCGCGTCGATGGTTGCGACGCGGCCTTCGCCCTGATGGGTGATACGCAGCGTAATGGTGCTGTCCTTGGGCAATTCGCCAGCTGCCATCTCCGGCCACTCGATCAGGCACACACCGTCGGACAGCATCTCGTCAATTCCAAGCTCGTCCAGCTCGGACACATCCGACAGCCGGTAGAGATCGAGATGGGCGACGGGAAAGCGCAGGGCATAGGACTGGACGATGGTGAAGGTCGGGCTTGGGACTTCGAGTTCGTCCTCATCAGCAATGGCGCGGATCAGCGCGCGGGCCAGCGTCGATTTTCCGGCCCCGAGATCGCCGATCAGCGCGATGCAATCACCCGGTTTGACAGTCAGCGCCAGCTCCTCGCCAAGCCGGATGGTCTCTGCTTCATCGGCGAGAAAGATGGAAAGAGGCAGGTGGTTCTGGTTCATTCGGCGGCGATGGAATGCGGATGCGAACCGGATGGAATGCGGCAGCTGACCACAGTGCCTTCACCGGGGCGGCTGTCGATGGTGACATTGCCACTGTGCAGGCTGACGAAGCTTTCGACGATGGAAAGGCCAAGGCCAGCGCCGGTACGGCGTCCGCCATTGCCATGCGTGGAGAAGCGGTCGAAGACGGTTTTCAGCATGTCTTCCGGAATGCCGGGGCCCCTATCCGCCACCGAGAAGACGAAATCGCCTTCGCTGCGCTGGCAGGTAAGCGTAATGGCCGATCCTTCCGGCGCGAAATTGGCCGCGTTGGTCAACAGCTTGATGAGGATTTGCTTCAGGCGCTGGTGGTCGGCAACGATGGCACCCAGATGCGCGGGCGCGACGATTTCCAGCGACACGCCGCTCTCCTGCAAGCGATCTGTGATCTGAATGGACACATCGTCCAGCAGCTCGTTCAGATCATTTTCCGTGTAGTTGAGATGCATGATGCCCGCATCGACAGTCGCCAGATCGAGAATGTCGTTGACGATGGTGAGCAGCACCGAAGACGAGGTGGAGATATGATCGAGATATTCCGCTTGGCGGTCGCTAAGATCGCCCATGCCCGGTGTCTTCAAGAGATCAGTAAAGCCGATGATGTTGGTCAGCGGTGAGCGAAGTTCGTAGGAAACGTGCTGGACGAAATCGTTCTTCAACTCATCGGCCTTGCGCAGCGCTTCGTTCTTTTCCTTCAATGCCCGCTCGGCCCGTACGCTGTCCGTCATATTGACGAAGGTCAGCATGGTCTGGGAATCCGGCAAAGGAATAATCGCATAATCCAGCACGAGGCCGGAAAGTAGCTCGAGCGTGCCCTGCTTGGACAGCCGCTCGTCATCGAAGCTGGTGATGAACTGGCTGAAGGCCCGCCATCCATCCGGCTTCTCGTAGGATTGAGCACAGGCCTGCTCGATGGAGCGGATGTGCTTGCCAGCTTCCGCTTCCTCAGCAGTGATAGCCCATAGCGCGCGGAAAGCAGGGTTTGACAGACGGATGCGTCCATCGGCGCCAAACACAGCGACACCTTCGGCAAGGTGGTCGATGGTTTCGCCCTGAACCTTGACCAGCGTGTTGTAACGCATTTGCAGATCGACCTGCTCGGTCAGGTTCTCGAACACCCATGTTGCGCCACCCTGCGGATGTGCAGTGGCGATGACACGCAGAGTCTGTCCATTGGGCAGGTGCCAGAGGTCGGTCTTCGTATCGAGCGAGCGGTAGACGGAAAGGGCGGTTTCTTTCCAGCTTTTCCAGCTCAATTGTTCCGGCAGTTTGCCCAGGGAACGCAGGCGGTCTAGCAGCTCTGAATTATCGGGCTTGGATTCCAGCAGAACCAGATCAAGGCCCCAGAGGCTGACGAAAGCCTGATTGTAGAACTGTAGCCGCTGCCGACCGTCGAAGATCGCAACCGGCGTCGCCAGATGATCCAAAGTCTCTGCGTGGCTTTTCAGCGTGCGCTTCAACTCTTCACGCACCGTTTCGGCTTCCGTCGCATCGATGGCGATACCTGCGGAGCCGCCCGGCGTCTTGATATCAACGACATCAAAGAAGGTGCGGTTGCCGGAAACCACGGTGGAGATACGGTCGTGATAGGGCGATTCAGGCGTCGCGCTTGCCCGGATTTTCTGCCGTGTCACGGTGTTGAGCAATTCGCGCTGTTCGCTGACCGCCTGTTCCGGATTGCGGGCATCGACACCCTGAGCATAGGCATGGTTGACCCATGTCAGCGCGCCATCGGAATTGCGGCGCCAGACGGGCTGCTCGATGGAATCGAGCAGGTCCTGGAATGTCGAGATCGAAGAGACCAGACGCTCGCGCTCCACCTTCAACTCGGCCAACTCGGCGCGCAGATTGTTGAGGGCCACGAAGCGGGTAAAGGCTTTTCCACCGGAAACCCGGCCTTGAACTTCAATGACTTCGCCACGCTGGGTTTCGATGGTCAGATCGAAGCTCTGTGCGTGGCTGCGCAGTTTCTCAATGGCCTTTTCCAGCGGGCCAGCCGATGTCGGGCGAAGCCAGCGGCCGAAAGCCAAAAAATCCTGATCCGCATGGGGAACGCCGGTTTCATGCGGCAGCTGGCCGATGAACTCGGGGCGCTCGCCAGCGCTTTCCCAGATCACGATTCGGCGCGACTTGTCGGAAATCAGCGCTTCATATTTGGAAATCTTGGCATTGGCTTCGGACAGAGCCGTGCGATATTCGTTGGTTTCAGCCTCGATATTGCCGCGCTGGCGCACAAGCCAGACAATGGAAAACAGCGTTGCCGAAACGATGCCGATAAACAGCGAATAAGTGATGGTTTCTGAAGACGAGAACAGGCGTTCTCCAGTTTCCAGAACAGTGGTCTGCTGTGCCTGCGCCACAGAAGCAAAACCGCTTAAGACCGTTCCTGCCATCAGGGCGGAAAAGGCCGCAGTCTTCTTTCTTACGAAGCTGACAGCGCCTGCCAACGAGACCTGCAAGCGCCTTGGCGCGGGCGCATCACAGCTGCCCGGCTCAATGTCGTTATGAACCCGCTTTTGCGAGCTTGAATTTTCTACCGTCATCCCCGGTCTGTCTCCGTCCTATGTGCCGCATCTTCGACAAGACATCCCATTTCCGCACGCCATGCCCGCGCACGAATCAAGTCTTGAGACAATACCGCCTTCGGAAACCCCCGGAAAGGGAGGGGCTCAAAAAGAAATCACGGACTTTGTCAAGCCCGTGATTTCCATATCTAGTACTTTAGGTGTGGATATTAACTATAAAATCAATATCTGTAGTGTTCAGCCTTGAACGGACCGGTCTTCGAGACGCCGATATAATCTGCCTGAACGTCAGAAAGTTCTGTCAGCTTCACGCCCAGCTTCTCCAGATGCAGGCGTGCAACCTTCTCATCCAGGTGCTTTGGCAGAACGTAAACGTCGTTCTTGTACTCGCCCTGCTTGGTGTAGAGCTCGATCTGGCCGAGAACCTGATTGGTGAAGGAAGCCGACATCACGAAGGATGGGTGGCCCGTGGCGTTGCCGAGGTTGAGCAGACGACCTTCCGACAGAAGGATCATGCGGTTGCCCTTGGCGAACTCGATCATGTCGACCTGTGGCTTGATGTTGGTCCACTTCAGGTTCTTGAGAGCAGCAACCTGAATTTCATTGTCGAAGTGGCCGATGTTACCAACGATCGCCATGTCCTTCATCTCGCGCATATGCTCGATGCGGATGACGTCCTTGTTGCCGGTCGTGGTGATGAAGATGTCGGCAGAAGCAACGACGTCTTCCAGACGAACGACTTCGAAACCGTCCATGGCAGCCTGAAGCGCGCAGATCGGGTCGATTTCGGTGACCTTCACGCGAGCGCCAGCGCCCTGCAGCGAGGCAGCAGAACCCTTGCCGACATCGCCGTAACCGCAGACGACGGCAACCTTGCCGGCCATCATGACGTCAGTTGCGCGGCGAATGCCGTCAACCAGCGATTCCTTGCAGCCATATTTGTTGTCGAACTTCGACTTGGTGACGCTGTCGTTGACGTTGATCGCAGGGAAAGGCAGCAGGCCCTTCTTGGACAGATCGTAGAGGCGGTGAACGCCCGTGGTGGTTTCTTCGGTAACACCCTTGATCGCATCGCGCTGCTTGGTGAACCAGCCTGGGGAAGCGGCCAGGCGCTTCTTGATCTGGGCAATGAGAATTTCTTCTTCTTCGGAGTCGGGCTTGGACAGAACGTCCTCACCAGCTTCAGCGCGTGCGCCGAGCAGGATGTACATGGTGGCATCGCCGCCATCGTCGAGGATCATGTTGGAAACGCCGCCATCGGCCCACTGGAAGATCTTGTCGGTGTATTCCCAATATTCGGTGAGGCTTTCACCCTTGACAGCGAAAACCGGAATGCCGGTCGCAGCGATGGCAGCAGCGGCGTGGTCCTGCGTGGAGAAAATGTTGCAGGATGCCCAGCGAATGTCGGCGCCCAGTTCCTTCAGCGTCTCGATGAGAACAGCCGTCTGAATGGTCATGTGGAGCGAACCGGAGATACGGGCGCCCTTCAAAGGCTTGCTCTGGCCGAATTCGGCACGGCAGGACATCAGGCCCGGCATTTCGGTTTCAGCGATATCCAGTTCCTTGCGACCGTAGTCTGCAAGGGTGATGTCGGCGACGATGTAGTCTTTTTCAGCGCTCATAATGTCTCCTGCTCAAAGATGGCAGGGGCCAGCCGCTGCCTGAAAGAATAGGCTGCGGTTTAGCAGGCCAGAGACATTCTGGCAATAAGGATATAAAGAAGTCTTTATGTCTTTATATGATTTGGTTATCAGACTTCTTCACCGAAGCGATCTGCAACCAGCGCTTCCAGCGCAGCAAGCGCTTCTGCGGCCTGATTGCCGGATGCTTCGACGAGAACGGTGCAGCCGGGGCTGGCCGCCAGCATCATCAAACCCATGATGGACGTGCCACCCACCGTCATGCCATCTTTGGAAACGGTAATCGCCGCGTCGAAACCATCGACCATCTGCACGAACTTCGCAGACGCCCGGGCGTGAAGGCCGCGCTTGTTGACGATCAGCAATTCCCGCGACAAAGGCGACATCCGTTGGTCTTCTTTTTATTTGCCGCTGAGAACGCGGCTGGCGACGTTGATATATTTTCTGCCAGCATCCGAGGCCTCCTGCAAGGCCTTCTCCATGTTATCTTCCATGCGAATGCCCGCAAGCTTGATCAGCATGGGCAGATTGACGCCTGCAATGACTTCGACGCTGCCGCTGTTCATGACGGAGATGGCCAGATTGGACGGCGTTCCCCCGAACATGTCGGTCAGGATGATGACGCCATTGCCGTCATTGGCGCGGGTCACGGCATCGAGAATATCCTGCCGACGTTGATCCATGTCGTCTTCGGGACCAATACAGACTGTCTCGATCAATTTCTGAGGGCCGACCACATGCTCTACAGCGTGACGAAACTCCTCGGCCAGCTTGCCATGGGTGACAAGCACTAGTCCGATCATGAAATGCTCCCTTGCACACGCACCTGATTGCCGACTATCGCAATGCCGCAATCATGTCCATCGGTGGGGGCACATCTTGATGAGGAAAATACGAAGCGCAAGCCCCAAATTGCTGCATATCCGTTCACATTCCCTTGGTTATGAAAAGATTCTGAGCAAGTGCAGCAAATTTTCCATAGGGCATGATGCTGTCACGGGGAATACGCAGCAACGGCAAGCCTCCGCCGCCCGGTAGTTCCAGCATCTCGTTTTCAGGCGGCAGGCGGGGCGTTTCCGCCGAAAGAACGGTGGTGATGGCGTAGTGCATCGGTGCCGATGCGACGCTTTTCATCGAGATGATACCGCTGCCGCGCAGCTCCAGCAGACCAGCAATCGACTGCGGTCGCTGCGCGATCACCACGCCATCGCGGCAGGTCAAAAACACCTGATCGTCAGCGACGAGTGCGCTTTCCAAGCCACAACGCTCTGCTTCCGTCAAGAAACTGAAGGCGATTTCGCTTTTGCCGCTGCCGGATGGTCCAACGAAGAGCAGGCCAGTCTGGCCGATCACGATGGCGGTGCCGTGGAAATTTGTGGGTTCAGCGCTCATGGCTGGTTGCAGCGGCAGGAAGCGACAGGCTGAAGCGTGCACCGGAGATAACGCCATATTTGTCGATGATGTTTTCTGCTCTCAGGCTGCCGCCATGGGCTTCGGCAATCTGGCGGCTGATGGACAGGCCAAGACCGGAGTTCTGGCCGAAGCCTTCGCTGGCCGGGCGGTCCGTATAGAACCGTTCGAAGATGCGGTCGATGTCTTCGGCCTGAATGCCGGGACCATTGTCCTCGACACGTACGATACAGCGGTCTTTCTGGCGCAGCAGATGCACGAAAATCCGCCCGCCATCCTGCGAGACGAAAGAACGTGCATTTTCGATGAGGTTCGTGACGATCTGGCCGATCCGCAGATCATGGCCATTGACGATATAGCTGACCTTGGTGCCGGGCTTGTGATCGACGGCATAATCGATCGTGACGCTCTTCTTCTTGGCGCTGATCTGTCGGGAAATTTCGACCAGGTTGCTGAGCAGCACTTCGAGATCGACCGGTGAGGCATCCACACGCGCCAGTTCCGCATCCAGCCGCGAGGCATCCGAGATGTCGCTGATGAGGCGGTCGAGACGGCGGACATCGTGGAAGATGATTTCCGTCAGACGCTGCTTCGATTCCTCGGTTTTGGCGCGCGGCAGGGTTTCCACGGCGCTGCGCAGCGAGGTCAGCGGGTTTTTAAGCTCATGGCTGACATCGGCCGCAAAGCTTTCAATGGCATCGATCCGGTCATAAAGCGCATTGGTCATTTCACGCAAGGCGATGGACAAGTTGCCGATTTCGTCCTGACGGGCGGAAAAGTCGGGAATTTCCTCGCGTGCCTTGGCCCCGCGCCGGACGCGGATAGCGGCAGCCGAAAGGCGTCTGAGCGGCGTGGCGATGGTGGAAGACAGGAGAAGCGACAGCACGATATTGACGAGCGTGGCGATGCCGAAGACGCGCATGATGGCGAGACGTTCTGCATGCACGATCTTGTCGATATCACCTGCCTGCGTGGACAGGAGCAGGACGCCGAGAACGGCGCGGAAACGCTGCACCGGCACGGCAACGGATACGATCAGCTCACCCTTTTCCGTCACGCGCACCACGGCACCGCGAACGCCGGTCAGGGCATTCATCACTTCCGGGTAGATGGAGCCGTCGCCGCCGGGCGTTTCTTTGTAGAGCGGCAGGCTGCTGGGCTGCAGCATGCGGTTGAAGACACTGGCAAACCAGTCGCCCCATGTCTGGGTTTCCGGCGTCACCGGCGGCAGGTCGTAACGAAGCACCTGGCCGCGCGAATAAAGGTGGCGCGAATCGAGCAGCAGATTGGCATCCGCATCGAACAGTCGGGCGCGCGTGCGGGTGGGTGAAATCAGCCGCCGCAGAACCGGGGCCACGCGTTCCGGGTTGATCGGGAAGCTCAGATCTTCGTCATTGGGGACCGGCGTAATGCTCTGGCCCGCCTGCAATTCCAGCAGCTTTTCCGGATTGATGGTGATGGAATTGGTATCGACCGAGGCCGAGGCGGAGACGGCGCCGGCAATGATCTCGCCCTGTGTCAGCAGGCTTTCGACGCGGGCATCGATCAGCCCTTCACGAAACTGGTTGAGGTAGAGAATGCCGCCGACGAGAACCACGGTGGCCGCGACGTTGAAGAACAGAATACGCCGGGTCAGGCTGGAGAAGACGGCATTGCCGAAAATGCGCCGGATAATCGTCAACGGATGAATGCGATACCGCCGACCGCTTTCACGGTCGTCGGCATCGGTATGATCCGATACGCTTTCCTGCGCTTTATTCAGCAACGTCGTTCCTCAGCGCCGCTATTGCTGCGGCGTCATCGTGTCTTCGCCTCGTCTCAGGCTGCTTCGCGGAAGCGATATCCTACACCGTAAAGCGTTTCAATCATATCGAAGTCATTATCGACCAGTTTGAACTTCTTGCGAAGACGCTTGATGTGGCTGTCGATGGTGCGGTCATCGACATAGACCTGCTCGTCATAGGCCGCATCCATCAGCGCATCACGGCTTTTGACGACGCCCGGACGCTGTGCCAGCGAATGAAGAATGAGGAATTCCGTGACCGTCAACGTTACCGGCTCACCCTTCCAGGTGCAGGTGTGACGCTCCTGATCCATGGCAAGCTGGCCGCGCTCCAGTGTGCGGGCCTGCTGATCTGCCGTCGGCTTTAGCGGGCTCGCACCCGGCACGGCGGCATCGCGGCTGCTGGCGCGGCGCAGGATGGCCTTGACGCGCTCGACAAGCAGGCGCTGCGAGAAGGGCTTGGTGATGAAGTCGTCGGCACCCATTTTCAGGCCGAACAGCTCATCGATTTCCTCGTCCTTCGATGTGAGGAAAATAACCGGCAAATCCGATTTCTGGCGCAGCCGGCGCAGAAGCTCCATGCCGTCCATGCGCGGCATCTTTATATCGAAGATAGCCAGCTGTGGCGGGCGTGCAACGAGCCCATCCAGAGCAGATGCCCCATCCGTATACGTTTCGACCTTATAACCTTCTGCTTCCAGCGCGATCGAGACCGAAGTCAAAATATTTCGGTCATCATCCACAAGCGCAATCGTCTGCATAATATTGGTCTCCATCGTCATTCATCAATACTCCCGACATCCACCCCAGCCAAGGTTGCGCGCCGTGAGCCTTTCTCATGAGTATAAAGGTGGAACAAATTGTGGCAAAGGGAAATACGCATGGTTGCGGGCAGTCCGTGGCACGAAATTTTGCGCAAGCGGATATTATCGGTTTCAATCGCCGACTAAACCGATTTAAAATGAAATAAAATCTTTTAAATCGATTAATATATTGAAATTATTGAATTATTTAAAATAACTCACTTGTCTTTTTGGAAAGCACGGATTAATTTCCATGAAAATTTCAATGGCTTTGTCTTAAGAAAAAGGAATGCGCCCATGAAGGAAGCTGGAGTACATAATCCTGAAAATGGAGTGTCGGCACTTGGTCTGGCTGGCGTTTCTGCGGTTCATTACAATCTCATAGAGAGCGAACTGTACGAACATGCGATCCGCAATGGCGAAGCCGACGTTACCGCAGATGGCGCTTTGCGTGCCGTCACGGGTCAGCATACGGGCCGTTCGCCCAAGGACAAATTCGTCGTCCGCGACGCCTCGACCGAAGACAATATCTGGTGGGACAACAACAAGCCGCTGTCGCCAGAGCATTTCGACATCCTCCATAAGGACATGCTCGCGCACGCCGCAGGCAAGACGCTCTATGTGCAGGATCTGATCGGTGGTGCCGATGAAGACAATGCGCTTCCAACCCGCGTCGTGACCGAGCTTGCATGGCACGGCCTGTTCATTCGCAACCTCTTGATCCGTCCGGCCCGCGAAAAGCTTAGCACCTTCAAGCAGAAGCTGACCATCATCAATCTGCCAAGCTTCAAGGCCGATCCGGCCCGCCACGGCGTTCGCACTGAAACCGTCATCGCCTGCGACCTGACCAAGGGCCTGGTTCTGATCGGCGGCACGTCTTACGCCGGTGAAAACAAGAAGTCGGTCTTCACCGTTCTCAACTATCTTCTGCCGGCAAAGGGCGTGATGCCCATGCACTGCTCCGCCAATGTTGGCGCGGATGGTGACGCTGCCGTGTTCTTTGGCCTGTCGGGCACCGGCAAGACCACGCTGTCTGCCGATCCTTCGCGCACACTGATCGGCGATGACGAACATGGCTGGGGCGAAGACGGCATCTTCAATTTCGAAGGCGGCTGCTACGCCAAGGCCATCAAGCTCTCGGCAGAAGCCGAGCCTGAAATCTATGCCGCGACCCGCCGCTTCGGCACGGTTCTTGAAAACGTCGTTCTCGATGAAAACCGCGTTCCGGATTTCAACGATACATCGCTTACGGAAAACACCCGTAGCGCCTATCCGCTGCACTTCATTCCGAATGCATCGGACACCGGCCTTGCCGGTCACCCCAAGACGATCATCATGCTGACGGCGGATGCCTTCGGCGTTCTGCCTCCCATTGCCCGGTTGACGCCGGAACAGGCCATGTACCACTTCCTGTCTGGTTACACCGCCAAGGTGGCCGGCACGGAAAAGGGTGTGACGGAGCCGGAAGCAACCTTCTCCACCTGCTTCGGCGCACCTTTCATGCCGCGCCATCCGGCAGAATACGGCAACCTGCTGCGTGATCTGATCGGCAAGCATGGCGTTGATTGCTGGCTGGTCAACACCGGCTGGACCGGCGGTGCCTACGGTACCGGTAAGCGCATGCCCATCAAGGCAACCCGCGCTCTCCTGAGTGCAGCCCTGACCGGCGAGCTGAAGAATGCCCAGTTCCGCACCGATGCCAATTTTGGCTTTGCCGTACCGACATCGCTCGACGCCATCGACAGCGGCATTCTCGATCCGCGCTCAACCTGGGCAGACGGTGCCGCTTATGACGCACAGGCCAAGAAGCTTGTTTCCATGTTCGTCACGAACTTTACCAAGTTCGAAGACCATGTGGACAGCAAGGTCCGCGATGCAGCCCCCGGCTTGCTGATTGCCGCCGAATAAGAGATCCAGATTTTGGATTCACGTGAAACCCGGCCTCGTGCCGGGTTTTTCGTTTGGTCCTTACGGTTTCCATTCGCCATGATCTGTGGCATCACCGCTGCCGGAGAAAGATCATGGCCAGTGCAGCACTTTATATCAGCAACAGAATAACGATTGCCGGATGGGAACTGACGGAGCAATTCGTGCTGGCTGGTGGTCCGGGCGGGCAGAATGTCAACAAAGTCTCGACCGCCGTTCAGCTGTTCTTCGATGCTGCAAATTCCCCGTCACTTTCGGAACGCGTCAAAACCAACCTCATTCGCCTAGGCGGAAGGCGGGTCTCAAAAGACGGCGTGTTGATGATCGAGGCCAACCGGTTTCGTACGCAAGAGCGTAACCGCGAAGATGCGCGGGAACGGCTTAAGGAACTTGTCCTCAAAGCCGCAGAACCGCCACCGCCAGTCCGCAGGGCCACCAAGCCCACCAAGGGCTCAGTTGAGCGGCGCCTGAAGGAGAAATCCGGGCGCTCGGATATCAAGAAAATGCGCGGAAAACCCGAGAAAGACTGAGGGTTTCAGCAGAGGGCTGTGCTGCTGATCGAGCGCTTAAAGCTTTCTCAGCGCCACCGTATCGATCAAATGGTTCTGCCCCTTGCGCAAAATCAGGTCCGCGCGCGGGCGCGATGGCAGAATGTTCTGCTGCAGGTTCTTGAGATTGATGTTTTGCCAGAGGCCTTCGGCAATCGCCAGCGCTGCTTCTTCCGAAATCGTGGCGTAGCGATTGAAATAGGAAGACGGATCGCGAAACGCCGTCTGCCGCAAATTCATGAAGCGATTGACGTACCAGTTGTGGATCAGGCTTTCATCGGCATCGATATAGATCGAAAAGTCGAAGAAATCAGACACCATCGGCACGATCCGACCACCCGCTGGCAAATCGCGCGATTGCAGCACGTTGATGCCTTCAAAAATCAGAATGTCCGGGCGGTCGATGGTGGTGAACTCATTGGGCACCACGTCATAGGTGAGATGCGAATAGCGCGGTGCCTTCACATCCGGCTGGGCCGCCTTGATGGCCGAGAGAAAGCGCAGCAGCGAGCCGATATCGTAGCTTTCCGGAAAGCCCTTGCGGTCCATCATATTTTCCCGACGCAAAACCTCGTTTGGATAGAGAAAACCATCGGTCGTGATGAGATCGACCTTGGGGCTGGATGGCCAGCGGGCCAGAAGCTCTTTCAGAATACGGGCAGTGGTCGATTTGCCGACTGCAACCGATCCCGCAATACCGATCACGAAAGGCGTCTTGTTGACATCCGCCATGTTGAGGAACTGGTTGCGCTGCTGAAACAGCAACTGCGACGCCTCGACATGGGTGGAGAGAAGGCGCGACAGCGACAGATAAATGCGCCGGACCTCATCCAGATCGATGGGGTCATCGAGCGAGCGCAGGCGCTTGACCTCATCGCCAGCCAGCGTCATCGGCGTATCGGCGCGAAACTTGGACCACTCTTCCGAGCTGAAGAAGTGATAGGGCGAATATTCATCGGGGCGGAAATGATCGAGCGTGTTTGGCATGCCTTGTCCTCCCATGCGTGCCACGGTC
Source organism: Hyphomicrobiales bacterium (assembly GCA_900473205.1). GTDB lineage: Bacteria > Pseudomonadota > Alphaproteobacteria > Rhizobiales > Rhizobiaceae > Agrobacterium. Next base: position 16,362 of record UCLB01000012.1, on the reverse strand, counting down.
GTCATGTATTAGGCCTCGATTCCTTTTCCTGCAGGCCGGATTGACCGGTGCGGCGCTCAAGTTCCGCGTAGACATCCGCCAAAGGAATATCGGCGATCTTCAGCACCACTAGCAAGTGGTAAAGCAGATCGGCTGCCTCATCGGTGAGGTTCCTGCGATCGTTGGAAATCGCGGCAATCACGGTTTCCACCGCTTCTTCGCCAAGCTTCTTGGCGGCGCGAGGCTGGCCTGCGGCGACAAGCTTCGCCGTCCAGGATTGGTCCGGCGATGCGCTTGCGCGTTCCGCCACGATGCGCTCCAGATCGGAAAGGGAAAAATCACTCATCTCTCAATACCTTAAGCGAGATCAATCGAGGCGCATGGCAATGCCGTGATCGGCCATATAGGCCTTGGCTTCACCAATGGAATAGGTGCCGAAATGGAAAATGGATGCGGCAAGCACAGCCGTCGCATGGCCATCCTTCACGCCCGCAACCAGATCATCCAATGTACCGACACCGCCGGAGGCGATAACGGGCACGCGAACCTGATCTGCAATCGTGCGGGTCAGTGCGGTGTCATAACCGCTCTTGGTGCCGTCACGATCCATGGAGGTGATGAGCAACTCGCCCGCACCGCGCTCCACCATCTTGATGGCAAATTCAACGGCATCAATGCCCGTCGGCTGGCGACCGCCATGGGTAAAGATTTCCCAGCGATCCGTCTCACCTGCGGCGGACACCTTCTTGGCATCGATGGAAACGACGATGCACTGGTTGCCGAACTTATCCGCAGCCTGCGCCACGAAATCCGGGTCTTTCACGGCAGCGGAGTTGATCGACACCTTGTCTGCACCACACAGAAGCAGCTTGCGGATATCGCCAACAGAGCGAACGCCGCCACCCACTGTCACCGGCATGAAACAATGATCAGCAGTGCGGGACACCATATCGAAAATCGTATCGCGGTTGTCAGAAGAGGCGGTAATATCGAGGAAGCAAAGCTCATCGGCACCGGCAGCATCATACGCCTTGGCGGCTTCCACCGGATCACCGGCATCGATCAGATCGACGAAGTTGACGCCCTTGACGACACGACCGTCTTTGACATCGAGACAGGGGATAATGCGGGCTTTCAGTGTCATGCGCGTGCCTCCCCGTTTTGAGCGGCTTTGATCAGCGCCAGTGCCTCGACCGGATCGATGCGGCCATCATACAGCGCGCGACCGGAAATCGCGCCTTCGAGCTTGGCCGAATCCGGCTCCAGCATGCGCTTGATGTCATCCATAGAGGCAAGGCCACCTGAGGCGATGACGGGGATGGAGACGGCGTCGGCCAGTTCCAGCGTCGATGCCCAGTTGATTCCGGCTAAAATGCCGTCGCGGTCGATATCGGTGTAGATGATGGCGGCAACGCCGGCACCCTCGAAACGTTTGGCAAGCTCGATCACGCCGAGTTCGGACGCTTCCGCCCAGCCCTCGACCGCCACCTTGCCACCCTTGGCATCGATGCCGACGGCGACCTGTCCGGGAAAGCGCTTGCAGGCTTCAATGACGAGAACCGGATCGCGTACGGCAACGGTGCCGAGAATGACGCGGGCAAGGCCACGGCTTAGCCATGCTTCGATATGATCGAGCGTGCGGATGCCGCCGCCCAGCTGAACCGGGTTCTTGGTGGACTTCAGAATAGCATCGACGGCATCGCCATTCACGGTCTGGCCTGCAAAGGCACCGTTAAGGTCCACCACATGCAGCCATTCAAAGCCCTGATCTTCAAAGGCTTTGGCCTGAGCGCCGGGGTCTTCGTTGTAGACGGTGGCCTGCTCCATATCGCCAAGTTTGAGGCGAACGCACTGGCGGTCTTTAAGGTCGATTGCGGGAAATAGGATCATGTCAGGGCTTCCAGCGCAGGAAATTCGAAATAAGGGCAAGGCCGAGTGTCTGGCTTTTTTCGGGATGGAACTGCGCGCCGACCTTGTTGTCGCGACCGACGAAAGCCGTCATCGCGCCACCGTAACTGGTGGTGGCGATGACGTCTTCGGCGTGCTTTGCCGCAAGATGATAGGAATGGACGAAATAGGCGTGCAGCCCGTCCGTGCCGGTCTTGATGCCATCAAAAAGCGGGTGAGGGCGGTTGAGCTCCAGCGTATTCCAGCCGATCTGAGGGATCTTCAGGCTGGGATCGGATGGTGTCATCTCCACGACATCGCCCTCGATCCAGCCTAACCCTTCGCTCGTTGTCTTTTCCAGACCGCGCGAGGACATGAGCTGCATGCCGACACAGATGCCGATGAAAGGGCGGGCGTTGTTTTCGACGGCTTCGATCAACGCCTCGTGCATGCCCGAAACGGCATCAAGGCCCGCCCGGCAATCCGCATAGGCACCCACGCCTGGCAGAACGATACGGTCTGCGGAGGCGACATTCTCCGGCTTGTCGGTCAGCTCGATGGTCGCATCGATACCGGCTTCACGCGCAGCGCGCTCGAATGCCTTGGTTGCGGAGCGAAGATTGCCCGAGCCGTAATCGATAATTGCCACACGCATATCAGCGCCTTCCATTCAAATCGAACTGAAACGAACCCGCCGGGTCGTTCAGGTGATAACCGCTGTTCTTCCGGTCCTGTTTCCAGTCCGGCTGCGGAATTGTGTTGGCCTGCGCGATGTCATCATCCGGCAGGTTGGAAAAATACATGTCTTCGGCGGTCGCCAGATCAGGTGCTGTGACGACATCCTTCAGCGCCCATCCTTTTGCGACAAGATGTCGAACAACGATGTTGCGCCCTTCGAATCCGGCTATCAGACCAGCAGCAAGCGCAAACAGCGCGCCGGTTACCGCAAAGCCATCCAGCCCCGAAACCTGACTGGCCGCCACCTGGAAGATCACGATGCCGATGGCGATCCACCACAGGCGCTGAACGGCAAACCATGCCCAGGGAAACAGAAGCGCAAGCCAGGAAAAGCGATCAGCGATGAACCGCGTCGAGCGATGATCGCGATCCGGGCCGCCGGGTGCTTCCAGAACCAGATAAGATGTCATCGGCTTTCCTGACAATGGTCACGGCGATGGATAAGAGGGCAATCGCCTCGGCACCACCATGACGATTTCATCTAGCTCAGGCCAGCATGCCCTTTGTCGAGGGTACGCGATCTGCCTGACGTGGATCGATCTCGGTTGCCGTGCGCAGAACGCGGGCAACCGCCTTGAAGCAGGTTTCGGCAATATGGTGGTTGTTGGCACCATAATGGTTCAGAATATGCAGGGTAATGCCGGCATTCTGAGACAGGGCCTGAAAGAATTCGCGCACGAGTTCCGTATCGAAAGTGCCGATCTTGGGTGCAGAGAACGCAACATTCCAGACCAGAAACGGACGACCGGAGATATCGACAGCGGCCTTGGTCATGGTTTCGTCCATGGCAAGGTCGAGCGAGGCGTAACGGGTGATGCCACGACGGTCGCCCAGCGCCTTGGAGATGGCCTGACCGATGGCGATGCCGGTATCTTCGACGGTGTGGTGGTCATCGATATGCAGGTCACCCTTTACATCGATCTCCATGTCGATGAGGGAATGGCGGCTGAGCTGGTCCAGCATATGATCGAAGAAGCCCACACCGGTGGAAATCTTCGACTTGCCTGTCCCGTCGATGTTCACGCGCACGGAAACGTCTGTTTCATTCGTTTTGCGGGAAATCTCAGCTCTACGCTCTGCCATCTGGCTGCTCCGTATCAATATTGGCGTTCCTTATCAGCACAGCCGCCAAATATCCAGCCATTACATTGCCTTGCCGCATCGCACCCCAGTGCAGAGGCGCTCGCGGATTTGCAATCGCAAAAACGGGACTTACATAGACTTCGAACAGGATCGCAGGGGCGGTCCGCGTAACGCCCTCCCAAGGGCAAACAGGTGTTTGATGACAACGATTATTACTGTGAGAAAGGGCGGCAAGGTCGTCATGGCCGGTGACGGTCAGGTCAGCCTCGGCCAAACGGTGATGAAGGGCAATGCCCGCAAGGTGCGCCGCATCGGTAAGGGCGAAGTGATCGCCGGTTTTGCCGGTGCCACCGCTGACGCTTTCACGCTGCTCGACCGTCTTGAGAAGAAGCTGGAGCAATATCCCGGCCAGCTGATGCGCGCCGCCGTCGAACTCGCCAAGGATTGGCGCACGGACAAATATCTGCGCAATCTCGAAGCCATGATGCTGGTGGCCGACAAGTCGATTACGCTGGCCATTACCGGCAATGGTGATGTTCTGGAGCCCGAGCATGGCGCCATCGCCATCGGCTCTGGCGGCAACTATGCGTTCGCCGCCGCCCGCGCGCTGATGGATTCGGAAAAGTCTGCGGAAGAGGTCGCGCGTCAGGCGCTCGATATCGCTGCCGATATCTGCGTCTATACCAACCATAATCTCGTGATTGAAACGCTCGACGCAGAGTAAGCTGCGCCTTTGAAACTGATGGGTTCCGTGGGCCGGGCCAAGGCGGCTGGCCGCAACGGAAACGCCGAAAGGAATGAAATGACGACTTTTTCTCCCCGCGAGATTGTCTCGGAACTGGACCGTCACATCATCGGCCAGCATGATGCCAAGCGTGCCGTGGCAATCGCGCTGCGCAACCGCTGGCGTCGCCAGCAGCTGGATGACAGCCTGCGTGACGAGGTCATGCCGAAAAATATTCTGATGATCGGGCCGACCGGTGTCGGCAAGACCGAAATTTCCCGCCGTCTGGCCAAGCTTGCCGGTGCGCCTTTCATTAAGGTCGAAGCCACCAAGTTTACCGAAGTCGGCTATGTCGGTCGCGATGTCGAACAGATCATCCGTGACCTCGTGGAAATCGGCATCGGCCTCATCCGCGAAAAGAAGCGCGTGGAAGTGCAGGCAAAGGCGCATGCCAGCGCGGAAGAGCGCGTGCTTGATGCGCTTGTCGGCCCTACATCTTCCCCAGCGACCCGCGACAGCTTCCGCAAGAAGCTGCGGGATGGTGAGCTGGACAAGAAGGAAATCGATATCGAGGTTGCCGATACGGGCTCAGGCATGCCCGGCTTTGAAATTCCCGGCATGCCTGGGGCCAATATCGGCGTTCTCAATCTTTCCGACATGTTCGGCAAGGCCATGGGCGGGCGCACCAAGAAGGTCCGCACATCCGTCGAGAAATCCTATGCCGATCTGATTCGCGACGAATCCGACAAGCTGCTGGACAATGAACTCATCCAGCGCGAAGCGGTGAAGTCGGTTGAAAATGACGGCATCGTCTTTCTGGACGAAATCGACAAGATCGCTGCGCGTGATGGCGGTATGGGTGCCGGTGTGTCGCGCGAAGGCGTGCAGCGCGATTTGCTGCCGCTGGTGGAAGGCACGACGGTTTCGACCAAATATGGGCCGGTCAAAACCGACCATATTCTCTTCATCGCGTCCGGCGCATTCCATGTCTCGAAACCATCCGATCTCTTGCCGGAACTTCAGGGCCGTCTGCCCATCCGCGTGGAATTGAAGCCACTGACCAAAGAAGATTTCCGCCGCATTCTGACGGAAACCGAAGCGAGCCTCATCCGCCAGTATATCGCGCTGATGGCAACGGAAGAGTTGAACCTCGAATTCACCGATGACGCCATCGACGCTCTGGCCGATGTCGCGGTGCATCTCAACTCATCCGTCGAAAATATCGGCGCGCGTCGTTTGCAGACGGTGATGGAGCGGGTGCTGGACGAAATCTCCTTCAACGCACCGGATCGCAGCGGCACGGCGGTGAAGATCGATCAGGACTACGTCAAGCAACATGTCGGCGATATCGCTGCCGATACGGACCTGTCGCGTTACATTCTCTAAAATATTCTGGAGTGCGGCAAATCTTGCCGCACTCTTATTTTACTTGCCTTCTCTCGACATCTGGCCACGCTTTTCGCTAATGAAAGCGTTAACGGCTCTTGAAAGAAATGGTCCGGTGACCGCACCGGCCGAGAAAAAGGCATCCGCTCGTGCGTAAAACTCTTCTGGCATTGGCCGCTATCATGGTCTTTGGCGCGGTCTCGCAATCCTTTGCGGACGCTGCAACGGTGGTGCCGCCCGGCAACCGCAATGCAGAACAGCCAGGCGTTCCAGGATCTTCGGCGCGGCGCACCAAAGGGTCCAACTCCACCTTCGACCGGAAATACCAGAAAGTGTTCGATCTGCTGTCCAGTGACAAGCAGCTGATTGCCAAGATTAGATCGACGGCCAGCCGTTATGGCATCGATCCCATCCACATGGTTGGCGCCATCGTCGGCGAGCACACCTATAATGTGGATGCCTATGACCGGCTGCAATCCTACTACGTCAAAGCCGCGTCCTATGCAGGAAACAGCTTCCGTTTCGGCTACAAGGACGAAAGCATCGCGCAGTTTCTGACCCATTCCCAATTTGCCAAATGCGAGGCCAAGCGCGATTCCGCTAGCCTCTGGACCTGCCGGGAAGATGTCTGGGACGACAGTTTCCGCGGCAAAAAGGTCGATGGCGTCAGCTATCCCGACAATCGCTTTAGTGCCGTGTTCTTCCAGCCCTTTTATGCGGGCCAGACCTTTGGCCTTGGCCAGATCAACCCGCTGACAGCACTGATGCTGTCGGACATGGTTGCCCGCGTGTCCGGTTACGAAAAGCTGGACGAGAATGATGCAGCAGCGGTTTATACGGCCATCATGGACCCGGATCGTTCGCTTGCCTATATGGCAGCCGCCATTCGCAAATCCATCGATGATTACAAATCGATTGCCGACATGGATATTTCCAAAAATCCTGGCCTGACCTCGACGCTCTATAATCTCGGTGGATCGCAGCAGCGTGCCGCTGTTCTCGCCCAGAAGAACCGTCAGAGCGGATCGACTGTCTGGCCAGAAGAGAATTATTATGGCTGGCTGGTCAACGAGAAGCTACCGGAGCTTCAGAAGCTCCTCTGATCTTTGGAACAGGTCTTTTTGATTGTTTCCAAAAAAGAAAAAATCTTTGGCAGTCGCTTGTGATTGACGAGACGGGCTTTGAACGTCCACTCTTGCGGTTACGATAATCGACAAGGGAGTTACCAAGGTGAGCCGCATTGAACAGCACGGTCTTTCGATTGATGAAACGGTTTATCATTTTCTGAGAGATGAGGTTCTGCCGGAAACCGGGGTTGAGGCCGAGGCGTTCTTTGCGGGCTTTTCTCAGATCGTTCACGACCTTTCCCCGAAAAACCGTGACCTGCTGCAAAAACGCGATGGTTTTCAGGAAAAGCTGGACGCGTGGTATCGCGACAATGGCGCACCGGTTGACCTTGCCGTCTATGAGGCTTTCCTGCGTGACATCGGCTATCTGCTGCCGGAATGCGATGCCTTCAAGGTCAACACGCAAAACGTCGATCCGGAGATTGCCCGCCTTGCAGGCCCGCAGCTTGTCGTGCCGGTCATGAATGCGCGTTATGCGCTGAACGCCGCCAATGCCCGCTGGGGTTCGCTCTATGACGCGCTCTACGGCACTGATGCGATTTCCGAAGAGGATGGTGCCGAGAAGGGCAAGGGCTACAATCCCAAGCGTGGCGCAAAGGTTATCGCATGGGCGCGTGAGTTTCTCAATCGCTCCGCACCGCTGGCGAATGGAAGCTGGGCTGATGTCTCCGGTTTCAAGATCCTTGATGGCGTGCTGGAAGTCGGTTCGGGCCGCCTGGCCGATCCCGCCCAGTTCGTCGGCTACGAAGGCGAGGCATCCGCTCCGTCTTCTATCCTGCTGACCAAGAACGGTCTCCACGTCGAAATCGTCATCGATAGATCGACCGATATCGGCGCAGGCGATGCGGCAGGCATTTCCGATGTCATCCTCGAATCGGCACTGACGACAATCATGGATTGCGAGGATTCCGTCGCGGCTGTCGACGCTGACGATAAGGTCGTTGCTTACCGCAACTGGCTCGGCCTGATGCGCGGCGATCTGACGGAAGACGTCGCCAAGGGCGGCAAAACCTTCACCCGCAGTCTGAATGCCGACCGCAATTATACGGCGCCAGATGGTTCGGCGCTCACGCTGCCGGGACGCTCGCTGATGCTGGTCCGCAATGTCGGTCACCTCATGACCAATCCCGCGATCCTCGACCGCGATGGACGGGAAATCCCTGAAGGCATCATGGATGCGGTCGTGACGGGCCTGATCGCACTTTACGACGTCGGCCCCAATGGTCGCCGCCAGAATTCGCGCGCCGGTTCCATGTATGTGGTGAAGCCGAAGATGCATGGGCCTGAAGAAGTGGCCTTTGCGTCTGAGATTTTTGGCCGCGTCGAAAAGCTGATCGGCATGGCACCCAACACGATCAAAATGGGCATCATGGACGAGGAACGCCGCACGACCATCAACCTCAAGGAATGCATTCGCGCCGCCAAGGATCGTGTGGTCTTCATCAATACCGGCTTCCTGGATCGCACCGGCGATGAAATCCACACATCGATGGAAGCAGGCCCGATGATTCGCAAGGGCGACATGAAGCAGGCTGCATGGATCGCGGCTTATGAAAACTGGAATGTCGATATCGGTCTAGAATGCGGCCTCTCCGGCCATGCCCAGATCGGCAAGGGCATGTGGGCCATTCCGGACCTGATGGCGGCGATGCTGGAGCAGAAGATCGCCCACCCGAAAGCCGGTGCCAACACCGCCTGGGTTCCGTCACCAACGGCGGCGACGCTTCACGCCACGCATTATCACAGCGTCGATGTCGCGTCGGTTCAAAGCGGGCTGAAGACACGCGAACGCGCCAAACTCTCGGATATCCTCTCCGTACCAGTCGCCGTTCGCCCCAACTGGAGTGCCGAGGACATCCAGCGCGAGTTGGACAACAATGCACAGGGCATTCTGGGCTACGTCGTACGCTGGGTCGATCAGGGCGTCGGCTGCTCGAAGGTGCCGGACATCAATAATATCGGCCTGATGGAAGACCGGGCAACGTTGCGCATCTCCGCCCAACATATGGCGAACTGGCTGCGCCACGGCGTGGTTTCTCAAGACCAGATTATCGAGACCATGAAGCGCATGGCGGCTGTCGTGGATGGTCAGAACGCAGGCGATGCAGCCTACACGCCCATGGCCGGAAACTTCGAAAACTCCATCGCCTTCCAAGCCGCCATCGAACTGGTGCTCGAGGGCAGGGCGCAGCCCAACGGTTACACCGAACCGGTCTTGCATCGCCGCCGTCTGGAGTTGAAGGCAAAGCAGGCGTCGTAAGCAATCAACCCTCCGTCATCCTGCATCACGTGCGGGATGACGGTTCCGAGACATCTGCAAACAAAAAAGCCGCCGGGACAGTCCACGGCGGCTTTTTCATTTAATGGATAAGTGATCTTACTGGATCACGATGACCTTGGAGCTGCGGCCTGGGCGGATGCGGCTGTAGAGGTCGATAACGTCCTGGTTGATCATGCGAATGCAGCCAGAGGAAGCGGCGGTGCCGATGGAGGCCCATTCCGGCGAACCGTGGATACGGAAGAGAGTATCCTGACCCTTTTCGTTGAAGAGATACATGGCGCGCGCACCAAGCGGGTTGGTGAGGCCTGGACCCATGCCGTTCTCGACGTAACGGGCGACATCAGGCTTGCGCTCAGCCATTTCTTTTGGCGGGTGCCACATGGGCCATTCCTGCTTCCAGGCCACATAGGCTTCACCAGCCCATGCAAAACCCTGCTTGCCGACGCCGATGCCATAACGCACAGCCTTGCCGCCTGGCAGGATGTAATAAAGGAAGCGCTCGCGCGTGTTGACGATGACGGTGCCTGGCTTTTCCGGCGTCTCGTAGCTCACGATCTGGCGGTGGAAACGCTTGTCCACGCGGTTGATCGGGATCGCTGGCAGGGCGTAACCCGCATCGGTCGTTGCGCCATAGACTTCGTCGCCGAAGATCTGAGTCGTTTCAACATAGGCAGGGGCAGCGGCGGTAGCAGGCGTAGTCGTGGTCGATGTCGAGGCGCAACCGCCCAAAGCAAGTACCGACGACAGACCGAAGGCAGTCAAAAAAGTGCGAAGGCGCATAGTGTTCTCGCGGGAAATATCGCCATTTCAGGCGATGCATGATGCTCTATTGAATAGATGGGTTATTTTCGATTAATCTTGAATTGGCAAGCCGTTGCACCGCAGCAAGAGAATATGACGCGCGAAATTGCGGCTTGATGGCCTTTTTGCAACATGAGAAGGGACCGTTTCCCCGGATTTATCCATGACTATTCTTTCGATCGTCAACAACAATCCGTTAATCGACGGACGCCAATCTGAAAACGCGATGCTGGTACGCCGCGGCGTGCAGATATTGCTGAATGAAATGCGTCATTCGGTGCTGCCGGAACTACCGCTTTCCAGCGGCAGGCGGGCGGACCTGATCAGCCTGTCGGTCAAGGGCGAGATATGGATCATTGAGATCAAATCCTCCATCGAGGACTTTCGCGTGGACCGCAAATGGCCGGATTATCGCCAGCATTGCGACCGCCTGTTCTTCGCCACCCATAATGGCGTGCCACTCGATATCTTTCCGGAGGACTGTGGTTTGTTCGTGTCCGATGGCTATGGCGCGCATATGCTGCGCGAAGCACCGGAGCATAAATTGCCACCAGCGACCCGCAAATCGCTGATGCTCGATTTCTCCCGCACCGCCGCCCGGCGTCTGTTGATGGCCGAATGGTCTACGGGCAAGGATTATTCCGACTGACGATTACTTCGGCGCGCGCTTTGCCAAGATGCGCTGCAAGGTACGCCGGTGCATGTTGAGGCGACGGGCCGTCTCGGAAACATTGCGCTCGCACATTTCATACACGCGCTGAATATGCTCCCACCGCACCCGGTCTGCCGACATCGGGTTTTCCGGCAGGTCCATCTTGTCGCCTTCGCGCTGGGTGAGGGCATTGAACACGTCATCCGCGTCGGCAGGCTTGGCCAAATAATCCAGCGCACCCAGCTTCACTGCCGTCACGGCCGTTGCGATATTGCCGTAACCGGTCAGCACTACGATCTGCGTATCGTCGCGATGCTGACGGATGGCTTCGATGACTTCTAGGCCGTTGCCGTCGCCCAGCCGCAAATCCACCACGGCATATTTCGGCGGCGCCAGCTTCGATTTCGCAATGCCTTCGCTCACTGATTCAGCCGTTTCGACGGTAAAGCCACGGGTTTCCATGGCGCGCGCAAGGCGGCGCAGAAACGGGCCATCATCATCGACAATGAGAAGCGACGTGTCCGGTCCGATTGGGTCGACACCCTCTGGTGCCACAGCCTCGGCTCTGTCTTCCTGTTTGTCGTCACTCATCCCAGCGGTCTCCGGCAGTCTTCATTGGATGTAGACCTTATTACGCCTGCCAGCGTCACAAAGTCACTGGCCCATCTTATCGTCCATAATCGCGCGTGGCCAGACAACCGTCACTCTTGCCCCTGCGGCATCTGGTCCACGGTTCTCGAAGGTCAGCGATGCGCCGGAGCGTTCCAGCAGCGTCTTGGCGATAAAAAGCCCCAGACCCAGTCCGCCCGCGCGGGTTTCATTCTGGCGTTTCGTGACATAGGGCTCACCGATCCGCGCCAGAATATCCGGTGCATAGCCCTGACCATCGTCTTCGATCACGACCTTCACCTGCTGGGTGTCATAGGCGGAGGTTACGGTGACCGATTCCCGGGCATAATCGACAGCGTTTTCGAGAAGATTGCCAAGGCCGTAGATGATCCCGGCATTTCGCGCCCCCACAGGCTCTCCGCTGCGACTGCTTTTTTCGACCAGACGGAGCTTGATACCAAATTCGCGGTGCGGGGCCATGACCTCTTCGATGAGGGACGATAGCGGAAGCCTGCGCAAATGCTCTTCGCCTTCCGCCGAAAGCGATGTCAGCCGGCGAAGAATATCGCGGCAACGTTCGCTCTGGCTGCGCAACAGCGCCACGTCTTCGCCGAAACGCTCGTCCTTGCCCAGTTCTCGCTCCATCTCCTTCGCCACAACGCTGATGGTGGCCAAGGGTGTGCCAAGTTCGTGAGCGGCTGCCGCCGCAAGTCCGTCTAGCTGCGACAGATGCTTCTCCCGCTCCAGCACCAGTTCGGTTGCCGCCAGCGCATCTGCCAGCTGGTTTGCCTCATGCGAGACGCGATAGGCATAAAAGGCGGCAAACAGCATCATGGCGACTATAGAGCACCAGATACCGACATGGATGATGAGCTGGATCGGCAATGTCTCGCCGGGATACCAAGGAACCGGGAAGGGCGAAAACGCAATGGCAGTGACGCAGACCAGCGCGAAGAGTAGCAGCATCAGGGAATGTTTCATCGGCTGCGAAGCAAAAGCAATGATGACCTGCACGCAGATCAGCGGCGCAAAGGGGTTGGAAAGCCCGCCTGTGATATAGATCAGGGCCGTCAGTTGCAGCAGATCAAAGGCGAGAAGAAGTGTGGCTTCCCAGGGTTCCAAACGATAGGTAGCCGGAAAACGTGCCGACAGAAACAGATTGGCAACCGCAAGCGCGCCGATCAGCACCGCGCAGGTCAGAAGCGGTAGGGGGAAGTTCAACCCGAAGGCAACGATCAGGATCGTGGCACTCTGCCCCACCACCGCCAGCCAGCGCAGCCAGACAATGGTTTGCAGGCGAATGTGACGGCTGGCACGGCCAAGCCGCGTGTTCTCTTCTGGCTGGGCTGCCATCCGTCTGTCTCCTATCAAACATGTCTCACAAAACCACGCAGCGTTCTGCGACAAGGACATGCGAAAACAACAATTAGGTTCCGCGTGGTTTGACGCGGTTGGTCGGTTGCGCCGAAGCGGGATCCTCCGGCCAGGGGTGGCGCGGATAGCGTCCGCGCATATCCACACGCACATCTTTCCACGAGCCTGCCCAGAAACCCGGCAAATCCCGTGTTGTCTGTATCGGCCTGTGCGCGGGCGAGGTCAATTCCAGCAGCAGTGGCAATTTGCCGCCCGCCACCGCCGGGTGCTGTTTCAGGCCGAAAAGCTCTTGCACGCGGATAGTCAGCGTCGGTTCTTCACCGTCATAGCTGATCGGATGCTTCTGCCCGGTCGGCGCTTCGAAATGCGTGGGCAGCAGTTTGGACAGTTCCCGCTGGGCCGAGTGAGGAACCAGCGACAGAAGCCCGTCCATCACCCCGCCGGGTCGGATATCCTGAATGCTCTTGGCATCATGCTGGAACGGCACGAACCATTTATCGAGCCGCGCAACGAGTGCCTCGTTGCTCGTATCTGGCCAGGGATCACCAATGGTCCGGTGCAGAAAACCCAGACGCTGGCGCAATTGCTGTGCCTCTTTCGAGAAGGCAAGAATGTTCAGCCCGTATTCGCGAATGCCATTGGCAAGAGCGAGTGCTGCTTTCTCGCCGCCCGGTTTCCCAAGTGGCGTTTCCTCCAGCACAATCGCACCAATGCGAGTAACGCGGCGGGCGCGAACCTGACCGCTCGCCTTATCGAAAAACAGCTGATCTTCTTTTCGAATGGCATCCGGCAAATGCTCTTCCACATCCTCTCGCCGTATCGAGGCCGCCGCCAGAATGCGCGGCTGCGCTGCCCGTCCGGTCACGTCGGCGACGACGAGCATCTTCTCGGTCGCAAGACGCTCCGTCTCGGCAAGTTCCGCACCGCGCCCATTCGCCATGACATAGCGCCCGCGTCCACCACGCTGAAAGGCAATGCGGTCAGGATAGGCATGCAGCAGAAGCTCTCCCGCAGTTACGGGATCACTGGACGCACTTTGCGCCGCTCCGCCGGATGAGGCGATCCGTTTCGCCAGACCCTTGGCCGCGGTGGCGCGTTCGCCTTTTTCCTGTCTGAAGCGGCGAAGTCTCTCTTCCAGATCGATATCGCTGCCGCCAAGTCCCTGTTCGGTCAAAAGCACCGTTAGCATCGCCGCCTCATGACCATGCCCGGCCTCTTGCGCAGCAATGACCATGGCCGACAGGCGAGGGGGCATCGCCAGTTCTCGCATTTTCCTGCCGCGTGGTGTGATCGCGCCGGTTTGATCCAAGGCGCCAAGGCTCACCAGCAGACTGCGGGCTTCGCGAAGCGCGGTTTCCGGCGGTTGGTCCAGAAAGGCAAGCGAAGCGGGATCGGTCACACCCCAATGGGCGAGATCGAGCGCGAGGCCGGAAAGGTCGCTCGCCAAAATCTGTGGCGGCGTAAACGCGGGTAGCGCCGCCGTCTGCCCCGCATGCCAAAGGCGGATTGCGATACCCGGTTCGGTTCGCCCGGCACGCCCGGCACGCTGATCCGCCGAGGCGCGCGACACCTTGACCGTCTCCAGCCGCGTCATGCCGGTGGATGGCTCGAACACCGGAAGCCGCTGCAAACCGCTGTCGATCACCACCCGCACGCCATCAATAGTGATGGAGGTCTCGGCGATCGAGGTGGCCAGTACGATCTTGCGCTTGCCCGTCTCCGTCGGCTTGATTGCCGCATCCTGTTCCTTCTGGGAAAGATTGCCGTAAAGCGGGATGACACTCGTCTCCGGTCCAAACCGACCGTCCAGCCGCTCTGCTGTGCGTGCAATCTCACCCTGACCGGGCAGGAAGGCAAGGATCGATCCGCTTTCAGAGCCGTGAGCCTCTATAATGGCCCTTGCAACCCTGGCTTCTATCCTCTCCTGTCCCGCGCGCTCGTCATATCTGACATCGATGGGAAAACTGCGGCCCAGACTTTTGATGACAGGCGCGTTCGTCAGCAATGCGCTGATCCTCTCGACATCCAGCGTGGCCGACATCACGAGAATGCGCAGGTCTTCGCGAAGGCCTGCCTGAACATCCAGAGCCAGTGCAAGACCGAAATCACCATCGAGGGACCGTTCGTGAAACTCATCGAAAATGACGGCAGACACACCTTGCAGTTCAGGGTCATCCAGAACCATCCGGGCAAAGACACCCTCCGTCACCACCTCGATCCGGGTTTTCGCCGAGATGCGGTTATCCAGCCGCATACGATAGCCCACAGTCTCGCCGACCGTTTCCCCCAGCAAGGATGCCATGCGGCTGGCGGCCGCGCGTGCCGCAAGTCTGCGGGGTTCGAGCAGAATGATCTTGCCATCCTCGCGCCAGCGCTGATCCAGCAGATAAAGCGGCACCAGCGTCGTTTTGCCTGCACCCGGCGGCGCGGAAAGCACGGCCTGACCGCGCTCTTTCAACGCCTCACCGATCTCGGTAAGCACGTCGCTCACGGGCAGGGTTGGCAGCGCTCGCGCTTCAGTCTGTGTCATGCCACTCACGAATTCAGTTCTTTGCCTTGACGCTTTCATAAGCGAGAATTGCACCCGCCAGATCTTCCAGCGCAGCACCCACGGATTTGAACAGCGTGATTTCGTCGTCACCGCTGCGCCCCTGATAGCGTCCTGACACGAGATCGGAAAGCTCCGCGCGAAGATCGCTGCGTGTAATGATACCCGCTTCAAGCGGCTGAACGATATCGCCGCCCTCTTTCAGCGCGCCATCGAATGTATCGACATAGAGCGTGGCACGCTTGACCGCCACGTCGTCGCTTTCCCGCATGGACGGTTTGAAGGCACCGACCAGATCGAGATGCGCGCCAGGCCTCAGCCATTCCCCCTTGATCAAGGGCTGTTGGGAAAGCGTCGCGCAGGAGATGATATCTGCGGCGCGCGCGGCCTGCTCCAGATCTGTGCAGGCCTTGGCATCGAAGCCGAGCTGGCGTGCCTCTTTCGCAGCTTTCTCAGCCGCGCCGGAATTACGGCCCCATATATGGAAGGAGGTTAGCGGTCGTATCGTGGCATGAGCCTGCATCAGGTTCAGCGATAGACGCCCAGTTCCCACCATCAACATGGAAGACGCATCCTTGCGGGCGAGGTATTTCGCAGCCAGCGCCGAAGTCGCCGCTGTGCGCCGCGCCGTCAGCTCCCCACCTTCGATTGCCGCCAGCATCTCGCCAGTCTTGCCGGAAGACAGAAGATAGGTGCCAAAAATGGCAGGCAGCGACCGCAAACTGTTATCAGGGAAGACCGACAGGATCTTCACCCCCATATAAGAGCCAGGCACCCAGGCAGGCATCATCAACAGCGTCGCAGCACTCTCTCCCGGCACTTCTACATCATGATGGTGCCGCACCGGCATCACGCAGCCACTCTTAAACATGCTTTCTATGGCATCGATAAGGGCGGGCCATTGAAGGGCGCGACGCGTTTCTTCTTGGTTGAGAATTAGCATGACAAACTCCCGGTTTGATGATCGGGAGTGACCTTAGCAATGTCGCATTGTCTGGTGAAGCTGGTGCGGTCAGATGGCTTAGAAAATGGTCGCTTTAAAGAGCGTCAAAACGCAATTTTTCCCCGAAATACGAAATAACCACAATATTTCAATCGCTTAACGATTTTCTGTAATTTCTTCAAAGTGTGCTGTTGACTATCTCGGAGGTGTTCCTCTATAAGTCCGCTCAC